>CAVYNY010000011.1:0-550000 GCA_963769935.1 uncultured delta proteobacterium
CGGCGGGATGCATGACCGGGATACAGGACTGGTGCGATTCGGCTATCGTGATTATGATCCGGATATTGGCAGATGGACCGCAAAAGATCCGATCAGCTTTGCAGGCGAGGATACGGATCTTTATGGGTACTGTTTAAATGATCCGACAAATGCAGTTGATCTATATGGACTGTTTGGCCTATTCGGTGCCGCAACAGGTGCCATTACAGGAAGCATAGGGGGAGCTATCTTTGGTGGACTAACAGGGGGACCACAAGGCGCGCAAGCTGGATTTATAACTGGGGCTATTACAGGGGCTTTGACAGGAGCAATCGGTGGCCCTGTTTTAGGTGGAGTTGTAGGAACAGCTGCAAGTGCTCTTTTTGGTGATATGTTGATGCCGTCAGAGACATCAGATGAGGATCGGATAAGGCAACATCATGAGAATATGCTGGAAGCAGAAAGTATTTTACAGGAAGCAAAAGAGCTAAATAGAAGATTAGACGGATTGTGCAGGCGCACCGGAGGATGTTATAACGATGTTCCTTGTAATTAAAGCATGATTTTTATAAATTGGTCAATATGACTTCAACCTAAATTAACAATCATGATTCGACGATAGATATATATAGCAATGTCTTCAACAACCATTGGCAATAGAGTAGCAGGTGCGATTTTTTTTCTTTTGGGATCACTATTTATCTTTTTCTTACTTTATTCACAAAGATTGATATTAGACAATTATTCATTCTTTTTTGCACGCTATTTCAAGGTTATAACGGCAGCTTACGGCGCATTGGTTTTTGTTTTTTTTGGAATTTTATATTTTATGGGTTTTTTGATTCCGTACTATAAGGCAAACGCGTATGAAAAATCGAAAAATAATATCATTACTTCTATCTCCAGTCTCCCATTTTTTGCGTTCTTATTAATAACAACTTCTGTGAGTTTTAACAGCAGCGAAATTATTAAATACAAAATTTTTGGGGTCATTTTCTCCGTCATTATGATTATGTACTGTTTGTGGTCACTATACTCTAGCTTGAATACATTGAAAAAATTTCGCAAAAAAAAAGGCAACGGAGTTAGGGCGTAAAAATTGTAGATTCATACGGTGATGAACTCATACTCGCCGAGGGCTTGGTGCCGGCATTGCGCGAGAAGCTGTCGAGTCTTTCAGAAATTATGCGGGAGATCAAGGTTGGCTTTGCGCGGTTTTACAACCGGCGCTACAACCGGTATGGCTATTTCTGGGGAGATCGCTTTAATAGCGTCATTTTAAAAACGGTGATGCAATATAAAAAGCTGGATCGTATCCGTTATTTTAAGATCCAATGCTATAATTTTTTTGACCATCGTTTTAGTACTATTCCCTTATAGAGATGATCTTTGTAATTTAAACATCGAGATGATTTTTCTGGCAAATATATCTTTAAAATAATTTCCTTTTTTATAAGATTTCCATAGGCAGCTTGACAAGTAATTTTATGGTCAAAGTATTAAGAGGATTTTCCTATAGCTCAACGGGTTCTTGCATATCAGCCATTTTGCCACATTTGATTAACAATATCATATGTGCAGGATTTGTTTGGGCAATTAGGTGATACGGATAGGAAATGTTTTATGCTGCCTATTAAAGGAAGAGATCACTTATCAAAGCGGGAAATAAAAAAAGTCATATTTACTGCTATACTGGGCTTTATTGCTGCGATTTTTGTGGCGGCTATTATACCACCTGAAAAAAAGGAGCTTGGTATAATTATATGCATAGCGTTTACAGCATTGGCTTATTTTGGGTTTAGTAACAAATTATTTAAAAAGTGAGTGCTCTAGCCGCAGAGAGTGGAATCTTAGGAATAAAATAGGAAAATATGAAAGACAAAGGGGTCTGGTCTTAAATATTAGATATTGATGAAAGAAAAGGCAGTTAGAGATTTATCTTTGACTGTCTTTTCGTTTTAATTACCATTATAAAATCGACTCCATCCTAACTTAGGTTGGTGGGCGGGTATAAGATAAGATCCGCCCCATACCTTCGGTGTTAAGTTTTCACCCGCGACAACAACGGAAGAATCATAGGCAAAACGGAAACAATCGGCGGTGTCACCGCAAATTTCTCCTATGCCTATGATTCGATGGGGCGGTTGTTGACGGTCACCAAAGACGGCAATCTGGTGGGAAGATACAGCTATGATATCAGCGGCACAAGGCTTTCTGAAACCAACACGCTTCGGGGACTGGCTGGAAGAACCTTCAGCTACTCGGATGAAGATCACCTTTTGTCAGCAGGTTTTCTGACATATGCTTATGATCTGGACGGCTTTTTAACCACCAAAACCGACGGTAATGACATAACCGGCTATACTTACTCTTCCCGGGGAGAGTTGTTAAGCGTCAATCTGCCGGACGGACGATTTATCGAGTACCTGCACGACACATTAGGCAAGCGAATTGCCAAGAAGGTCGGCGGCGTTATCGTCGAAAAATACCTCTGGCAGGGATTAACGCGTCTTTTAGCGGTTTATGACGGTGCCGACAACCTGTTGATGCGCTTTGAATATGCCGACGATCGCATGCCGCCGGAGATGACTACCGAGGGCGTCACCTACTATCTGACCTATGACCAGGTCGGATCTTTAAGAGGGGTTGCAGATTCTTCCGGTAATGTGGTAAAGAAGAATCGACTACGATGCTTTCGGCAATATTATAGCAGACAGCAATCCAGCGTTTGAAGTGGCTTTTGGATTTGCCGGTGGATTGCATGACCTGGATACGGGTCTGGTGAGATTCGGCTACCGCGATTATGATCCGGATATAGGCAGATGGACCGCAAAGGATCCGATATTCTTTGCCGGTGGGGATGCGGATCTTTATGGCTATGTGCTGAATGATCCGATTAATTTAGTTGATCCGAGAGGTAGGTTCGGAGTAGCAGGTGTAATAATAGGCGGGATTGCTGGCGACTATGGAGGTTTTCTCTCTGGATTACAATCTGGTAATTTAACTGCAGGAATTATAGGAGGAGTGGCTGGAGCTGCGGTAGGTGCTAGCTGGTGGGAACTTTTTTACCTCAGGCGTCTACGGCATTAGGCGGCATTATTGGAGGTGCTATTTCGGGAGCCCTTGGAGGTGCTGTAGGCGGAGCAACTAGTAAAGCCCTAAGCGACCCATGTGCATCTGCCGGTGAGATAGGTTGGGCAGCAGCCAAAGGCGGTGCAGTTGGGGCTGTAACAGGAGCTATAGGCGGAGGATTAAGCGGTGCTGCAGAAGCTGTGGGATTAGGGGCGCCAACAGCAGTTGGGGCAGCTGGGGAATTAATTTCTGCGCCAATCGGTTGGGGACTGGGGATAATTGAAGATTAAATTGTTTATCACATCAAAATGAACGACAATAAAAAAAATCAGACAGAATATAATGATAGTACAGAGGGAATATTCTCCTTCTCCCAGTCAAGCGCCAAAAGATTCATAGCGAACTATTTAGATAAAATATTTTGGATTTGTATTTTGTTTTTGTTCGCTTTTACAATTTTAAAGGTGGGTTATCTTAGTATATACGGCATTTTTATATTGCTATTGCTAGGCACTATTTCTTTTCTTTTTGGCAAATTTCAAAAGAAATTTGCATACAAAATAGTTATAGACTTTAATTCCAGTAAAGTTATATTGCATATGCATCGAGACGAGGCTATCATATCAGTTGATTTTGACAATATAAAAAGTATATTGGTAAATGGATATATCATATTAACCTTTAAAGACAGGAAAGTATTTTATAATGATCTGCAAAATATCTGTCTCTTGAAATGTCTGAATAAAATTACAAAAATAGATTGGGGATTTCTATGTAGCATATGGGGACCTAATAAAAATATAATAGAATCCCTCTAAGACATTATGATAACGAGAGCTGACCTTAAATGCTGACTCTCAGAACATTTGACCCCGATTATCCCGCGAGAGTTAAGCCCGCCACCCCGTGAGTCTGCTATCCTGCCTGACCGCGGAATTGGAGTCTGTTCTTGAATATTAAATATTGATGAAAGACAAGGGGCCTGGTCTTAAATATTAAATATTTATGAAAGAAAAGGCAGTTAGAGATTTATCTTTTACTGCCTTTTTATTTTAACGGCCCATATAAAGTCGACCTCATCCTTATCTCTGGTGGTGGGTGGGATAAGAATATTTGAGGGTCAAGTCTACGTTTGGCCTTTGGGGATATTGCTTTCAATATGTTAGAGGTGGCGGTCTCTAAATTTTTTATCCTTTTGCAGGTTTGCTTTTACGCATATAGCCGCGCTGCTGACTCCCTTCAGACCGAAGACTTGCTTATGCTTAGGTTCCGGCACCCGGATCAGTTGATTCGGCGACAGTCGCTCCTGCCGGTCTGGCTGTCCTGAGGATTCCCGATGAGAAAACAGATCACATGTTGCTGCTCGTGCCGCAGCACCAGCGCCATGGCATTGCCGGCGCCGGAGGCTTGGGTGATTGCCCAGCCGTTATTGAGCAGCGCTTCCAGACTCTGATTAAGCGCCTCGTAGCGCGTGGGCACGGAATGCGGCATCATCATCGCCATCATCTCGAACCCCATTTGCGCCACCGACGACCCGATTGACTCGTTCTTCGCGGACGATTCGGCCGCCGGTTCCTGCGCGGCGGCAACCGCTGCCCGCTGCCACAGGATGTCCACCTTGTTCGGCAAACGCATCAACAGGGTGTTCGGGTCGCGCAGAACTAAATCGATCGGTTGGGCATTCGGCTTATTCACTTTGATATTGCTTTTTCGCTGCGAATCAAGCGAAACCTGCGAATTGGTTACCGGCTTCAGTTGAAGCCCGACATTATCGATCAGACTCAACCCAACTTACCTGCAGTCAGAACTTTTCTTTCATTCATTAACTTTTCTTGTTTCCGGGACACCACTCGGCTACCCCGTCCATGCTCCGCGGGCAGCGCCACCCAACGGCCTTTAAAAAAAAGGCATGCAAACAGAAATCTAGTCCAATCCAAACAAATTGCTAACGGAATCGGTCTTTAATTGGTTCAAAACAATCTTAATATAGGTTCAAAGCAATTTTAATATCCCTTTGAACACACGCACGAGGTGAAAATGCAAACGTATTGCAAGGCTTTCACCTGCAAAAATCTTTAAACTATTTTTAACCAAAAAAGGAGGAATCAAATGAACCGATTCGTACGAGGCTTAGTTTTGTGTGGCGTGCTCATGTTTGCCCTTTCAACAGTTGCCATCGCCACGGAAATTACGGGAGCGGGCGCAACCTTTCCCTATCCTGTGTATGGCAAATGGGCCGAAGCCTACAAAAATGAAACCGGCATCGGAATGAACTATCAGTCTATCGGCTCCGGCGGAGGTATTAAGCAGATTACAGCCGGAACCGTCGATTTCGGCGCCAGCGACAAGCCTTTAAAACCCGAAGAGCTCGACAAGGCCGGCCTGCTGCAATTTCCCACCGTCATGGGCGGCGTGGTACCGGTCATCAATTTGAAGGGTGTCCCCCCCGGCGGACTCAAGCTGACGGGCCCGGTGCTGGCAGAGATATACCTGGGCCAAATCACAAAATGGAATGAGCGACAAATCGCTGATCTGAACAAAGGCGTCAAGCTTCCGGATCAGGACATCACCGTGGTGCACCGTTCCGACGGTTCGGGTACAACCTTCATTTTTACCAACTATTTAAACAAGGTCAGCCCCGACTGGCAGCAACAAGTGGGCAATGACGCTTCCGTGGCATGGCCCGTCGGCGTCGGCGGCAAAGGCAATGAAGGGGTCGCCTCTTACGTGCAGCGCATCTCCGGGGCCATCGGCTACGTCGAATATGCCTATGCCTTGCAGAATAAAATGGCCTACGCCTTGCTGCAAAACCGTGAGGGTAATTTCGTCAGCCCTGAGGCCGAGAATTTTCAGGCGGCGGCCGCCGGTGCGGATTGGGCAAAGGCCCGCGGTTTTTACATGATTCTAACGGATGCACCGGGAAAGGCGAGTTGGCCGATCACCGGCGCTACTTTCATCCTGATGCACAAAATGCAGAAAAATCCGGAAACAGCCAGGCAAGTCCTGGATTTTTTCAAATGGGCCTACGCGAACGGCGATAAGATGGCGCAAGCCCTGGACTATATTCCGATGCCGGACAGTGTCGTCAAACTCGTCGAAGCGGAGTGGAAGCAGCTTAAAAGTCTTGACGGCATGCCGATTATAAAATAATTTGGACTCGTTGCAGTTTCAATGCCGGGCGATCTTCGCCTGGTTGCGGGAAACTGCCGGGGAATGGGTTGGTGATGAGAGGGTCCACGACGACCCTCTCCGCCATTGTGGGCTTTAACGGCCGTGTTGATGTCTATAAAATATTCGAAGGCGAACACCGCCGGAACCGGGGCGCCAACCTCAGCGTTCGGCGATTTATTATTCCGCAATATCAGCCGGATATTTGCTTTTCTAGTGCTTTGTATTCTGGCCGCAATTATCGTCTCGCTGTTCGTCGGCAGCTACCCTGCGATTAAAAAATTCCAGTTCGGTTTTATCTTCAGTACCAAATGGAATCCGGTTACTCAGGAATTTGGTGCGCTGGCGCCCATTTTCGGCACGCTGGTCAGTTCCCTTATTGCGATGCTGATCGCCATTCCGGTCAGCTTCGGTGTCGCCCTGTTTCTCACCGAACTGTCACCCCCCTGGCTGAAGCGTCCCCTGGGTACGGCGATTGAATTGTTGGCCGCTATCCCGAGTATTATTTACGGTATGTGGGGTTTATTTGTGTTTGCGCCGATCTTCGCCGAGACGGTGCAGCCCTGGCTGAAATCTCATCCTGGTAGCTGGCCGTTGGTCGGACCACTGTTTCAAGGTCCGCCGATGGGCATCGGGATATTAACGGCCGGGCTGATTCTGGCAATCATGGTAATCCCTTTCATTGCCGCCGTCATGCGGGATGTGTTTGAAATTGTTCCCCACACCCTGAAAGAATCCGCCTATGCCCTGGGTGCCACGACCTGGGAGGTTGTGTGGCGCGTCGTCCTGCCCTATACCAAGGCCGGCGTGGTGGCCGGCATCATGCTGGGTCTGGGTCGCGCGCTCGGGGAAACAATGGCGGTAACCTTCGTTATCGGCAACGCCCACAATCTGCACGCCTCACTGTTCATGCCCGGCAGCAGCATCGCCTCGACCCTGGCCAACGAATTCACCGAGGCGATCGGCGATCTATACACCTCGTCTCTTATGTACCTGGGGTTGCTGCTCTTTTTCATCACGTTGATCGTGCTGGCGATTTCACGGCTTCTTCTGGCGCAATTGCGCAAACGGGAGGGAAGCCGAACTTAGACAGGCAGCCATGCGAATTTTTTCACCATATACCCGCAGACGTATCACCAACATTATCGGTCTGACTCTTTCTGTCATGGCCATGATTTTCGGTTTATTCTGGTTGGGGTGGATTCTTTTCACGCTGGTGCATTACGGTTTCCACGGCCTCAGCTTTCAATTGTTCACGGCGACGACCCCGCCGCCGGGCAGCCCGGGAGGCCTTTTAAACGCCATAGCCGGCAGTGTGGTCATGTCCGGCATCGCTACCCTGATCGGAACGCCCGTCGGCATCCTGGCGGCCACTTATCTTTCCGAATACGGCCGAACCGGTTGGCTGGCCCCCGTCACGCGTTTCATCAACGACATTTTGCTCAGCGCACCGTCGATTGTAATCGGACTGTTCATCTACGCGATCTACGTGGCACGCGTCGGGCATTTTTCGGGATGGGCCGGCACACTGGCTTTAGCGTTGATCGTGATTCCGGTCGTGGTGCGCACAACCGAAGATATGTTGAAACTGGTTCCCGGCAGACTGCGCGAGGCTGCGGCCGCACTGGGGGCACCGCGCTGGAAGGTTATTGTATTCGTAGTCTATCGGGCGGCGAAAGGGGGTATGCTCACCGGCATTCTGCTGGCGATGGCTCGCATCAGCGGCGAAACCGCACCGCTGCTTTTTACGGCCTTAAACAACCAATTCTGGAGCTCCAATTTGAATGCGCCCATGGCAAATCTGCCGGTGGTTATCTTTCAGTTTGCCATGAGTCCTTACAAAGACTGGCATGAACTTGCCTGGGCCGGGGCACTGTTGATCACATTCAGCGTATTGGGCTTGAATATTATAGCCCGCTTTCTCTTGAGGCGAAGGCATCATGGATAATTTACTGCCAACAGCTGTCCGCCCGCGCATATCGGCCGGCAAAAAGATCAAAAGTCGGCCGGATGCCGTCACGATAGCGGTGAGAAATTTGAATTTTTACTATGGAAATTACCAGGCCCTGAAAAATATTTCCCTGGATATCATGAAAAAAAAAGTCACGGCGATCATCGGCCCTTCCGGCTGCGGCAAATCAACGCTGCTGCGCACGCTGAACCGGATTTATGAACTCTATCCGCGGCTGAAGTGTACCGGTGAAATCCTGCTGGACGGAGAAAACATTCTAACCAAGAAACAAAATCTCAACCAGTTGCGGGCCCGGGTGGGAATGGTATTCCAGGTACCGACTTCTTTTCCCATGTCGATTTTTGACAATATCACTTTCGGAATCAAACTTTACGAGGATCTGAATCACAACCGCCTGGCCGAGCGGGTCGAAGCGGCGCTGCGCCAGGCAGCGCTGTGGGATGAGGTCAAAGACAAACTTCATCAAAGCGGCAACAGTTTATCCGGCGGGCAGCAGCAGCGCTTGTGCCTCGCGCGTTGCATTGCCGTCAGACCCGAAGTGATTTTGTTGGACGAACCGTGTTCGGGGCTGGACCCGATCTCCACCGGCCGTATCGAAGATCTGATGGCCGATCTGAAAAACGACTACACCATCGTCATTGTCACCCACAATATGCAGCAGGCTGCGCGAGTATCCGATTACACGGCCTATATGTATCTGGGGGAATTGATCGAATTCGGCGATACGGACACGATATTTACCCACCCCGCCGAAAAAGCCACTGAAGATTACATCACCGGGAAATTCGGCTAAACGAAACCTGCAACTTGAATCCGGGAAGTTCCAAATCCAACCTGGCAAACATACATGGGAAGGTCATGACCAAACATTTTCATAAAGAACTCGAAAATATAAAAAAACGGATTCTCACGCTGGGCTACACGGTAGAGGAATTTGCGCGGCTGGGCATAACCGCTGTTGAAACGAGAGATGCCGACCTGGCGGAACGGATTATTCGCAAGGATTTCGAAATTGATGAGATGGAAGTCGAAATCGAAGAAGAATGCCTGAAAGTCTTGGCCCTGCATCAGCCCGTCGCCGTCGATCTTCGATTTCTGATCGCCGTCATTAAAATCAATAGCGACCTGGAGCGCATCGGCGATGAGGTCGTTAACATCGCCGAACGCGTTAAAATCATCGCCAAACGTCCTCCGCTTGATTTTTCCTTTGACTATTCCCGCATGGGGGGAAAAGCACAAAAGATGTTGAAATTGGGCCTGGATGCATTGGTCGGCATGGATGATGTTCTTGCCTGGAAGGTGGTCCATCTCGACGATGAAGTCGATCAACTAAAACATGAAGCCTATGATCAAATAAAATCGGCGATGAGCGCAGACCCGAGCCGCGTTGGATACCTGATAAACCTTTTGCTCATCTCCCGCCACATTGAGCGCATGGCCGATCATGCCACCAACATCGCCGAAGAAGTCATCCACCTGGTTGAAGGTGAAATTATCCGACATTCTCAGTATGAGCGTGGAACAAGCAACACCCGATAGCAAAGAATCCCGGCCCTCTGGGCCGGGATTCTTTACTTTCTGATCCGTGCCATCCATATAAAACAGATCTCATTCCGCACATCACCGGATTTCGCTTCACCGTCTTTCACTCCGACGCTGAACAGCATCCGACCTGATTTCTCCAAGACAAATTCCTGCCGGTTTTATATGGCCAATTGGCAAGGCTAATTAAAATATTCTTGACAAGAATATTTTAGGCCGGTATCAGAGGAGAATAGTCGGGCAAATATTCTTTTCTCCTATCATCTATTTCAACATTGAAAACCTGTTCCTTTGGGCCGGGATTCTTTTGATTCGTGTTCACCTTTAGTCCGGGGGTTCCTTGGATGTCCCTGCTGGAAATTCGCAATCTCCGCACCCACTTTAAGACCCCGCACGGCACGGTTCGGGCGGTCGACGATGTCAGTCTCGACATCGGGGCCGGGGATGTGCTGGGTATCGTCGGAGAATCCGGCTGCGGTAAAAGCGTTCTGTCCTTGTCGATTCTGCGGTTGCTGTCGATGCCTCCGGCCTTTTTTGCCGGCGGGCAAATTATATTCGACGGCCGGGACCTGCTCCAGGCCACGGCCGAGGAGGTGCGCAGGATCCGCGGCAACCGGATCAGCATGATTTTTCAGGAGCCCATGTCGGCCCTGAATCCGGTGTTTACCATCGGCAACCAGCTGTCGGAGGTTTTCCGGGTCCACTGGTCCCTGGGGGGATCAAAAGCCCTGGCAAAATCCGTGGAAATGCTGGAAACAGTGGGGGTGCCGGCCCCGCACCGGCGGATAAGGGAATATCCCTATCAGCTGTCCGGCGGCATGCGGCAGCGGGTGATGATCGCCATGGCCCTGGCCTGCCGCCCTGCACTTCTGATCGCCGACGAGCCCACTACCGCACTGGATGTCACCATTCAGGCCCAGATTTTGGAACTCATGGGCCAACTGCGCGATGAACTGGGCACCGCCATCGTAATCATTTCCCATGACCTGGGAGTGATTGCCGAAACCGCCGGCCGGGTGGCGGTCATGTACACCGGTCAGATCATGGAATCAGCCGACACGCTGTCGCTCTTCGCAAATCCGCTGCATCCTTACACCCGGGGGCTTATGCAAGCCATTCCCTCGCTGGTTAAAGGTGCCGCTCAGACCGAGCTTTACGAAATTGCGGGTGCCGTTCCCAGCCTTTTGGACCTGCCGACGGGTTGCCCTTTCAATCCCCGCTGTCCGCTGGTCGATGCAATCTGCCGCAATCAGAAACCGGCCCTGCGTGAAGTTGCCGACGGCCACCGGGTGGCCTGCTGGATGGTGGAGCATGCCTGAGCTGCTGGAAGTCTACAATCTGGTCAAGCACTTTCCGGTGCGCCGCGGTCTGCTGCGCAGCCGCCGGGAGTATGTCCATGCCGTAGACGGCATCTCTTTCAGTCTGGGACCGGAAGAGACGCTGGGTCTGGTGGGCGAGTCGGGCTGCGGCAAATCCACCGCCGGCCGGGCCATTTTGCGGCTGATCCGGCCCACTGCCGGTCAGGTTTATTTCAAAGGCGAGGATGTTCTGGCGATGAATACCCTGCAGGAGCGCCGGATGCGGCGCCAAATGCAGATGATTTTTCAGGACCCCTTCGGCTCGCTGAATCCCCGGCTGACCGTCGAGCGCATCGTGGAAGAGCCTTTGGTGACGCACAAGGCCGGCGGCAATCGCCAACGACGGGAGCGGGTGGCCGAAATTCTGCGCACCGTGGGGCTCCTGCCCGAGCACATGCAGCGATTCCCCCACGAGTTTTCCGGCGGTCAGCGCCAGCGGATCATGATCGCGCGGGCCCTGGTGCTGCAGCCCGATCTGATCATCGGCGACGAGCCGGTTTCCGCGCTGGATGTTTCGGTGCAAGCCCAGATCATCAATTTGATGGTGCGGCTGCAGCGGCAGTTCCGGTTTTCATACATTATTATTTCCCATGACCTGAGCGTTATCCGGCATGTCAGCCACCGGGTGGCGGTGATGTACCTGGGAGAGATCGTGGAGATGTCTGCGGCCGAGGCCCTGTACGAATCGCCCCGCCATCCTTACACCCTGGCTTTGCTGTCGGCCGTACCGGTGGCCGATCCGCGCCGCAAACGACAGCGGATCATCTTACGCGGGGACGTGCCTTCCCCGCTGAATCCTCCGCCGGGATGCCGTTTCCATCCGCGCTGCCCGCAGCGCATGTCCGTCTGTGAACGGGAGGCCCCGGTCATGCGCCGGGTCGCCGACGGCCATCTGACCGCCTGCCACCTGCACCGCGACGGCCCCGAGTGGCGCCCGACCGCACCCGGCGCATCGTCCCCGTAAGGGCGACGCACCAACGCAATGTCGGCAAGTTGATTAGAAACAGAAACACGCACAACTCAAACGAAAAGGAGGTTATGTCATGAAAAAATGCGCTTTCCTAACCCTGGCCGTATTCATTTGTCTGGCGCTGGCCGGCGCTCCGGCTGCGATGGCTGCGTCGGACACCCTGGTGGTGATGCAGGAGGCCGAGCCCGTCGGCCTGGATCTGATGCAAAGCTCCATCCAGACCACCATGAGCGTCTGCTACAACATTCACGACACCCTGTTCCACCCCCAGGAGGATGCATCCGTGTTGCCGGCTCTGGCCGAAAAGTGGGAGAAAGTCGACGACCTGACCTGGAAAATCACCCTGCGCAAGGATGCCGTGTTTCACAACGGCGAACCGGTCAACGCGGCGGCTGTCAAATTTTCCTATGATCGCATCAATAACGAGGCGCTGAAAAGCCCCAACCGGGGCAAGCTGTCGGCATTCACCGAGCTGAATGTAATCGACGACTACACCTTTACCATAAAAACTGCCGAACCTTATGCTCCCGGCCTTTACATGCTGGGATACTACCTGCCGATTGTGCCGCCCAAGTACATCCAGGAAGTGGGCGACAGCAAGTACAACACCGATCCGATCGGCAGCGGCCCCTACCGCCTGAAGAAGTGGGTGCGGGGTGAAGAGATCGTGCTGGAGGCTTTCGACAAATATTACGGCCCCCAGCCGGCCTACAAGAACCTTATTTTCAAGGCTTCCCCTGAGGAGGCCTCCCGCATTGCCGCCCTGCTGACCGGCGAAGCCCAGGTCATCAGCGGTGTTCCGGTCCACGAGCGCAAGAAGATCCAGGATTCCGGCAAGGCCTACTTGACGCCGCAGATGGGTGTGATGCCTTACATGGGGATCAATACCTATGAAGCGCCCTTCGACGATGTGCGGGTCCGCCAGGCGATCAACTACGCCATCGACAGGGAGCTGATCAACAAGGCGCTGTTCGACGGCCAGGCGATCATCTGCGCCGGCCCCATCAGTCCCCGTACCTTCGGTGCCAGTCCCAGATTGAAGCCGTATCCCTACGATCCGGCCAAGAGCCGGGCCCTGCTCAAGGAAGCCGGTCATCCCGACGGCATCCAGGCGCGGCTGGCCTATCCCACCTATATGTCCCAGATCCAGGAGCAGGCCGAGGCGATTGCCGCCAACATGGGCAAGGCCGGCATCAACGTCACCCTGGAACCGTTTGAGCGGGCCGTGATGTGGGAGCGCTACAAGGGTAAAAAACACCAGCTCTTCATCTACTGGTGGGACGATGCCCCCGAGCCGGATCGCTACATGTACTCCCTGTTTAATTCCAAGAGCCGGGACTACTACTACAAAAACCCGGCTGTCGACGAACTGCTGGACAAGGGGCGCACCATTATGGACCGCACCGAGCGCGCCAAAGTCTACGCCCAGATCGATGAAATGCTTTACCAGGACGCCCCCTGGGCCTTCCTGTATGTGGTGCCCGAGGTCTTCGGGGTGGCCAACGATGTCGACTACCAGGGACGCCGCGACGGCTTCCTGAACATGCGTTACGCCAAACCCAAGATGTAAATCTGTTAAGCCGGGGCCGCCCCGGGCGGCCCCGAATCTGGTAGCGATTGAATATTTTCGATTGAATATTGAATATTTAAGGTATTCTTCCGATTTAATAAAGAAGGAGCATCACGCGGCGCAAGCGCCTGCGCTGCGCGAGCGACATCCACCAATATTCAATTTACAATCTTCAATTTTCAATTCTCCGCCTCAAGGCGGATCCAGGTTAGGACATCATGCTGCAATACCTGTTTAAAAGACTCTGGCACACTGTTTATGTCATTATCGGCATTTCGGTGATCAGTTTCTTTTTTATCCACCTGTCCGGGGATCCGGTGATGCTCATGCTGCCGGCCGACGCCTCCAACCAGGAGATCGAAGACCTGCGGCAACAGCTCGGGTTCAATGATCCCATCTACGTTCAGTACCTGCGGTTTGCCTGGCAGGCGCTGCGCGGTGAGTTCGGCCAGTCGCTGTATTACAAGATTCCGGCTATGCAGCTGATCCTCGAACGGCTGCCGGCCAGCCTTGAACTGGCGGTGGCTGCCATGCTGATTGCGCTGGTGGTGGCGGTGCCCATTGGTATTATCTCGGCGGTGCGCCGCGGGTCGCTGCTGGACATGGGCAGCATGTTCGGCGCTCTGTTCGGTCTGTCCATGCCGCATTTCTGGCTGGGAATCATGCTGATTATGATTTTTTCGGTCAAACTGGGCTGGCTGCCGACCTCGGGCCGGGGCACTCTGGCGCACCTGATCATGCCGTCCGTGGCGCTGGGGTTGAGCCTGATGGCCATGTTCGCCCGTCTGACACGTTCGGTGATGCTCGAAGTGTTGAGCCTGGATTACATCCGCACGGCCCGCTCCAAAGGGCTCAAAGAACGGATCGTCGTTGCCAAACATGCTTTCAAGAATGCGCTGATCCCGCTTGTCACCGTGGCCGGCATGCAGTTCGGGTTTTTGCTGGGCGGCACGGTCATCATCGAGACCGTTTTTGCCTGGCCGGGTGTCGGCCGCCTCGTGGTCCAGGCGATTTTCAACCGGGACTACCCCCTGGTGCAGGCCGTCGTTCTGGTGCTGGCGGTGATCTTCGTTGCGGTCAACTTCATCGTCGACATGCTTTATATGTATTTGGACCCCCAGATCAGCTATTTCGAGGACAAATGAACCAGCAGGCTGCTGCCAAAGCATCCATTTTCGAAGATATCACGCCCCGGCTGCGGTTTATGACCGAGACCCTGCGGGAGGTGGCCCGGCGCCCCAGCGCCCTGCTGGGCGGGATCATGATTACAGCCATCCTGCTGACCAGTGTTTGTTTCCCCCTCTTTTATCCGGTGGATCCCCTGGAGCAGGATTTGCTGGCTCGCTTCACACCGCCGGTCTGGCAGGAAGGCGGCAGCTGGGTTTACCCCCTGGGGGCGGACAACCTCGGCCGCGATGTATTGGCCCGCCTGCTCTACGGCAGCCGGGTGTCGCTGCTGGTCGGCTTTGCGGCCGTGCTGGTGGCGGAGCTGGCCGGGATCATGCTGGGGCTTTTTTCAGGCTACTACGGCGGCAAACTCGACAGCCTGATCATGCGGGTGGCCGACATCTTCATGGCCTACCCCTTTATGCTGCTGACCATATCGGTCATCGCCGTGCTGGGAACCTCGATCTTCAACCTGATCCTGGTGCTGGGACTTTCCGACTGGGTGACCTATGCCCGCACTATCCGGGGCAGCGTCCTGTCCCTCAAGGAAAAGGAGTTCGTGGAAGCCTCGCGGGCCATCGGCACCCCCCACCGGGTGATCATCTTCCGGCACATCCTGCCGAACGTGATTTCACCGCTGCTGGTACTCGGCACACTGCGGGTGGCCAACATCATCATCTGGGAAAGCGGACTTTCTTTCCTGGGCATGGGCGTGCCGCCGCCGATGCCCACCTGGGGGCGAATGCTGGCGGAAGGCCGGCTTTACATTACCGACGCCTGGTGGCTGGTGACCTTGCCCGGTGTGGCCATCATGCTGACCATTTTGTCGATCAACCTGTTGGGAGACGGCCTGCGGGATGCTTTGGATCCGCGGCTTCGCAACATTTGACGCTTAGAAGGGAAAAAAAATGACGAAAGTACTGGTGCTGGGCCTCGGCCTGCAAGGCAAGGCGGTTATTCACGATCTGGAGCAGAGTGATCTGGTGTCCGAAGTCGTGGTGGCGGACATCGACCCGCAGGCAATGCAGGGCTTTTTCGAACGCAAAGGCTACCGCAGGTGCCGGGCGGTTGGACTGGACGCCGCCCGGCCGGGAGCTTTGTCGGAGCTGATCGAAACGGTCGGACCGCAGATTACTATCAGCATGCTGCCGGCCGACTTCAATTATCCCGCTGCCCGGGCGGCCCTGACGGCCGGGTGCAACTTTGTCAGCAGCAGTTACGCCGGCCGGGTGGCCGAACTGGATGCGGAAGCCCGGGCCCAGGGGGTCACCCTTTTGCCCGAAATGGGAATGGACCCCGGGATCGACCTCGTCCTCGGACGCCTGGCCGTGGACGAACTGGACGTGGTGCACGGTCTGTACTCATACGGGACCGGCCTGCCCGAGCCCGGTTGTGCCGGGGACAACCCCCTGCATTACAAGATCACCTGGACTTTCGACGGCGTCCTGAAAGCCTACAAGCGATCCTCCCGCATCCTGAAAGATGGCAAGGAAGTGGCCATCGCCGGAGAGGAAATTTTCAGGGACGAGCACGGCCACACCCTTGAGATCCCGGGACTCGGACCGCTGGAGGCCTATCCCAATGGCGACGCCATCCACTACATCCAGGTTTTTGGGCTCGGACCCGAAGTCCGGGATATGGGCCGTTTTGCTTTGCGGTATCCCGGACACCGGCGCTTCTGGGCGGTGATGGCCGGGCTGGGGTTTCTGGACGACGCACCTCTGCCGGTCGACGGCGGGTCGATTTCTCCCCGGCAGTTTTTGGTCCGGCACCTGACGCCGAAACTTCAGTTCGCCGACGATGAACGCGACGTCATCATCCTGCGGGTGAACGCCTGGGGACTCAAGCAAAACCGGCAGCGACGGGTGACCTACCAGCTCATCGATTACCGGGACCTCACCTCCGGACTGTTTGCCATGAATCGGACGGTGGGTTACACCGCCAGCATCGCGGCGCAGATGATTCTCAAAGGGCAGATCACGGCTGCCGGGGTTCTGTCTCCGACCCGGGATGTGCCCCCCAAGGATCTGCTGCGCGAACTCAAGGCCCGGGGGATGCAGGTCGAGCATCGGATTGAAGAAAGCGAGAACCTTTAAGCGGATGGAACGGGAACCCGAACATACAGACGAACTGGAAAAACGCATCCAGCGCCGGGTCGGCGCCCGGGTCCGTGAACTGCGGCAGGCGGCCGGAATTACGGCCGTCGTCCTGGCCGGTCAGGCCGGCCTCTCCCAGGGGCAGCTTTCCAAGATCGAAAATGGCAAGGCCACACTGTCGGTAAAGACCCTGGCGTGCCTGTGTCGGATTTTCGACCGTCCGGTGGGCTACCTCTTTCAGAGCTTGCATGAGATGCCCCGGGTGCTGGGAACGCTGACCACGGTCAGAGGTCCGGAAAACGAAGGCATCCACTGGTTTGCCGAGGAGGTCCGCAAATTGGCCGGCGGGAATCTGCAGCTGATCCCTCTGCGCCCTTCCCAGATCGGTTCCGCCGTCGATCAGGTCGATCAGCTCAAGGACGGCCTCATCGATCTGTTCGTGGAAGAGCTTTTCTATTATGGCAAGTTTGTCGATGGGTTCAAGTTTTTTTCGCTGCCGTATGCCTTCAATTCCGAAGCGCACCGTCAGGCCTTTCTCGGCAGCCGGTTTTTTCAGCAGCAACTGTTCGAACCGATGCGCCGGGAGGGGATCCGCCTGATCAATCGGCAATGGAACTGGCTGCGGGGGCTGGAGTGGGTGCTGGCTGCCAACCGGCCTGTGGCCGCCCCCCAGGATCTGCGCGGTCTTAAAGTCCGGGTAGTCGAAAACCCATTGATGCATCGATTCTGGCAGGCGTTGGGTGCCCGTCCGGTAGCGGTTCCCTGGTCGGAGGTCATAGCGGCCCTGCGATCCGGCGACATCGATGTGCTGCCCACCCACAAGGCCCACCTCTATCCCCTGGAATTTTGCCGTTACGTCCGCTATATTTCGCTGCTCGGGGACCTGTCGCCGGTGTTGAGCGTGGCCGTCAACGAGGCCAAATACCGGATCCTGTCCCCCGAAATTCAGAAGGCCCTGTTGGAGGCCTGCGACCGGGCCGGTGTTTTTTTCAGCCGCCACGTACGGCAATCTGAGATTGAAAACGAGCAGTTGAACATCCGGCGCTTCAAGGCGGTCTACCTCAAGGTTTCGCTTGATCCCTGGTACGAGGCTGTCGCCCGGGCGCGTCGTGACCTGTTGGCCGAGAGGCTGCTGGATTCAGACACGGCCGCGGCCGTTGACGCCGCCGGCCGGATAGAAGAAGAGACCCAAGCGTCATGAGCAAATGGACAACCAAAATTCTGGCCGACTATGTCGGCGACATGGCGCAAACGAGGCTGGACACTGCAGTTGCCGGGGCTGCCGCCAATGTCCTGATCGACCTGATCGGCTGCGCGGCGGGCGGGTTTGATTCAGCGGCGGCCCGGGCCACGCGGCAGACGGTTGGTCAACTCTATGCCGACGGCCCGGCCGTCATCTGGTTTGGTTCAATCCAGCGGCGGGCCGAAGGCGCCGCCATGGCCAACAGCACCGCGGCCAGCGCCCTGGATCTGGACGACGGCCACCGGCGCGCCGGCGGCCATCCCGGGGCGGCCATCGTGCCTGCGGTCCTGGCAGTGGGACCGACAGCCGGAGGCTCTGGCGGAGCCGCCGGAAGAGAACTGATTGCCGCCATCGCGGCCGGATACGAGGTGGCCGTGCGGATTGCCGCCGCACGCGATTTCAAGCGGCTGGACACCCTATCCACCGGGCGCTGGTGTGCTTACGGCACAGTTGCCGCCGCCGGCCTGCTCAGCCGAGATGATCCCGCCACCCTGGCCCAGGCGTTTGCCATTGCCGGCGTCCTGTCGCCGGGGCTCTCGGCGGCGGGCTACAGCACGGTGATGGGCAATCAGGCCAAGGAGGGAATCCCGTGGGCGGTGATGACGGGGCTGACGGCCCTGGAAATGGCGCGGCGAGGATTCACCGGACCGCTCGACATCCTGGATCACCCGGATTATTTTGATGCGGCTGCCATCACCGCCGGGCTGGGCACCGGCAGGGCGCTGCAGTCGGTTTATTTTAAGCCCTATGCCTGCTGCCGTTGGATCCATTCGGCCCTGGATGCGATCATTAATCTTGTTAAGGACCACCATCTGGCTGCGGACGATATTCAGACGGTGGACGTATTCACCTTTGAGCGCACGCTGCGGCTCAACAACTATGCCGATCCCGCCACCCTCGAAGGGGCGCAGTACAGCCTGCCGTTCTGCCTCGCGGTGGCCGCGGTCGGCGGGGCCGAGGCGTTGATGCCGTTTTCCCCGGACTGGCTGCAGCGGCCGGACATTGTGGCGCTGGCGCGCCGGGTAAATCTGCATGTCGACCCCGCACTGGATGAGCGGTTTCCGAAAGAAACCGGCGCCCGGGTTTGCCTGCAGGCTGCCGGCGGAGTTCTCGAACAGACCATCCGGCATCCGGTCGGGGACCCGGCCAATCCGATGGATAAAATCCAATTGACGGCCAAGTTCAAAAAGTTGTCGGCGGGAATCATTTCGCCGCAGGATCAGGCCGATTTACTGGCGCTGATCGATCAACTGGCCGACCTGGCGGATACTGCTCAAATTGTGGCCTGCCTAAGCGGACCCGATGCCGGGGATGCATCCCATAAGCGCTAAGCATTTTTGCCAGGCGGGTTATAAAAGAACGGACCTATATACAAAATTTAGGATAAACGGCATTCGAATAGAAAGGAGGCCAACCATGCATGGATGGAGAGGAAAAGTATTACGGGTCGACCTTTCCGGCGGGCAAGTCACGGATCATCCTCTGGATGAAAAAATGGCCAGAGATTACATTGGTGGACGCGGCTTCGGTATTTTCACCATGCTGGCCGAGCTCGATCCCAATTGTGATTCGCTCGGGCCTGAAAACATTCTCATTATGGCCGCCGGTCCGCTGACGGGAACCCGGGCGCCCACCGGTGCCCGCTACATGGTGATGACAAAATCCCCCCTGACCGGAGCGATTACGTGTTCAAACTCCGGCGGAAAATTCCCGGCCATGCTGAAGAAAAGCGGCATCGACATGATCATATTCAGCGGCAAATCTCCCGAACCGGTTTACCTGTGGGTAAATGCCGGCCGCGCCCGACTGCGTCCGGCCGCCCATCTGTGGGGCAAAAACACCCATGAGACCGAATCGGACCTGCGCCGTGAAACGCATCCGGAGGCCTGCGTGGCCTGTATCGGCCCGGCCGGTGAACGGGCCGTCCTGTTCGCGGGCATCATGAACGACGGGGACCGTGCCGCCGGCCGTTCAGGGGTCGGCGCGGTCATGGGCGCGAAGAACCTCAAGGCCGTGGCCGTTTACGGCGATTCGCCCGTTCCCCTGTTTGATGCGGCCGAATTCAAAGATTTGGTCAAAAAATTCAACCGCAAGTTCAGCGACAGCCTCAATGGCAAGCCGCCGGGATTGCGCACTTACGGCACCGCGGCTACCATAATCGGCACCCAGGCGGTCGGAGCGCTGCCCACCCGCAATTTTCAGCAGGGAACTTTCGAGGGGTGGGAAGCCATCAGCGGCCAGACCCTGACCGATAAATATCTGGTCCGATCCAAAGCCTGCCACGCCTGTCCGATCGGCTGCGGCCGCGTAAGCCGGGTGGAGGAACCGGACTTCCAGGGCGAAGGCGAGGGCCCGGAGTACGAAACCATTTATGCCATGGGGTCAAACTGCGGAATCGACAACCTGGCGGCGATCACCAAGGCCAATTATATCTGCAATGAGCAGGGCATGGACACGATTACCATGGGCGGCACCGTCGCCTGCGCCATGGAGATGTTCGAAAAAGGCATCATCACGGAAAAAGACGTCGGTATGCCCCTGATGTTCGGCGACGCCAAGGCCCTGGTGGAACTCACGCGGCTGACGGCGGAAAAGAAGGGATTCGGTGCGTTGCTGGCCGAGGGCAGCCTGCGGCTGGCCCGGCGGTTCGGCCATCCGGAGTTGGCCGTCACGGTCAAGGGGCAGGAGTTCGCGGGCTACGATCCGCGGGCGGAACAGGGCATGGGACTGGCCTACGCCACCTCCCCGATCGGCGCCTCGCACATGCGCGGCGATCCGGCCTATATCGAAATTCTAGGGGTGCCATTTCAGATTGACCCTCTCACCTGGGACGATAAGGCGCAGCTGATTAAGGACTGGCAGGACACCTTCGCCGTGATCGACGCGGCCGGTCTGTGTGTATTCTTCTCGATGCGCAATCTGGTCATTCCGGACCGGACGATCCGCCCCCAGGGCATCATGGAACTGCTGAATGCCGCGACCGGCGCCGGCTATACCCTGGATGAGATCTGCCTGGCCGGCGAACGGATTTTCAATGCCGAACGCCTGTTTTTGACAAGGGCCGGGTTTTCCGCTAAGGACGACACCCTGCCCGAGCGCATTCTCAAGCAGCCCCTGCCCGATGGACCGGCCGGCGGCATGGTCTGTCATCTCGACGAGATGCTGAGGGACTATTACCCGTTGCGGGGATGGGACGGCGCGGGCCATCCGACCCGCGACAAACTGAACCAACTTGGGCTTACAGCGACCGATTAGATCGGGACATTGGAAACGGATACAAAATTTTAAAATAATACTTAGATCCCGGGACTGACCTTTCTTGTGCATGGTCTTTTGAATCTACTTAGTCTCTATCCCATTCAGCTCGCGTTGCCTTGAAGTCAGGAAGATCCCTGCGGTCTTTCCAGACCCCGGCAGCCGCGCGCAATACGGCCTCCCGCCGGCGGCGGCGATTTTTTCACGGTCTTCGGGGATGATAATTCATTGAACAGGCTGATTCTGGATAAAAAATGGTCCCGACCGCATTTAGGAACGGAAATGACAGGCCGCCCAGTGACCGGGATCTTTTTCTTCCAGCAATGGTCCTTCCAGGGTGCAGACCTGTTGGGCTTCCGGACAGCGCGAGTGGAAGGCACAGCCCCGGGGCGGATCGGCCGGACTCGGCAACTCGCCGGCCAGAATCCGTCGTCGGCGCCGGCGCTGCAATACCGGATCCGGCAAAGGAATTGCGCTCATAAGCGCTTCGGTATAGGGATGCAGGGGCGCGTCGAACAGCGTCTTGGTGGGTGCCGTCTCCACGATTTTGCCCAAATAGAAAACCGCGACCCGGTCGCAGATATGACGGATTACGGACAAATCATGGGAGATGAACAGATAGGCCATGTGCATTTCCTGCTGGAGATCAACGAGAAGGTTTAGGATTTGAGACTGCACCGACACGTCTAAAGCTGAAACGGGTTCATCGCAGACAACCAGCCGCGGCCTGAGAGCCAGGGCCCTGGCGATGACCAGCCGCTGCCGTTGACCGCCTGAAAATTCGTGGGGATAGCGGGAAATATACTCGCTCTGCAGTCCGACGGTTTCAAAAAGGGCTTTGACCCGGTTTTTCAGTTCGGCGCCTCTGGCATTTTGATGCACGTAAAGCGGTTCACCGACACTTTCCCCCACCGTCATTTTGGGGTTCAGCGATGAGACCGGATCCTGAAATATGATCTGCATGTGGCGGCGAATGCGGCGCAGGCTGTCGCTATCCTGCGAATTCATTATCTCGCCGTCGAACTCCACCGATCCGGCCGTGGGTTCCACCATCCGCAGAACAGCGTTTCCAACCGTGGATTTGCCGCAGCCGGATTCCCCCACGACACCGAAGTTTTCAGCGGCATCAATAACAAAACTGACACCGTCGACGGCTTTGACGACCCCTGTTTGGCGGCCGAACAACCCGCCCCGAATCGGGAAGTGAATCTTTAAGTCCGTTACCCGCAGAAGCGGCGCCTTCTGAGTATTTTTTGCTGCTGTCATCCGTTCGAACCCATCTGTTCCAAGTGTTTCCAGCAGGCGACAAAGTAGTCTCCCTCCCGTATCGGCTCCAGCCGCGGCGTCTCACAACGACAGGTGTCATCCGCCAGGGGGCAGCGGGTTTGGAAACGACAGCCGGGCGGCCAATTGCGGGGATCGGGCACAACCCCCTCAATGATGTGCAGTTTCTCCTTTTGCCGGCCGTCGATGCGGGGGATGCTTTTCAAGAGCAGCCGGGTATACGGGTGTCTGGGCGCTCTGAAAATTTCAAACACATCCCCCTGTTCAACCACGCGCCCGGCATACATTACCGCTACCTGATCGGCCATATCGGCGACGATGCCCATGTCATGGGTGATCAGAATCACCGCCGTACCAATTTCTGCCCGCATCGTGCGAATCAGGTCGAGGATTTGGGCCTGAATCGTCACATCGAGCGCGGTTGTCGGTTCATCCGCAATGAGGACCGAAGGCCGGCATGCAAGTGCCGCCGCAATCATGATGCGTTGGCACATACCGCCCGAGAGCTCGAATGGATATTGTTTTAACCGGGTGCCGGCCTCCGCAATCCCCACCAGCTCAAGCATTGCCAAAGCCTGCTGCAAGGCTTTCGGGCGTGCAATGTTCTGGTGGGCCTGGATCGATTCAATGATCTGGTCGCCGACGGTCATCAAAGGGTCGAGGGCGCTGCCGGGTTCCTGAAATATCATAGCAATGTCGTTGCCCCGAATGCGTTGCATGTCTTTTTCGGGTATCTTGGAAAAGTCCTTTCCATTCAGGCGCAATGAGCCTTGGCTCAATTTTGCCGCCTCCGGCAGCAGGCGCATCAGCGCCAGGGCCGTGATCGTTTTTCCACAGCCGGACTCGCCCACCAAGGCCAGGGTTTTACCGGTTTCAATTGCAAAACTGACGTCGGAAATAATGTCGATGCCGTCGATGGTGACGCAGAGATTATCTATTTCCAACAATGCCTGGCTATCCAACGGGTTCCTATCTCCTCAAGCTGCGGGGATCAAATCGATCGCGCAGGTAGTCGCCGATCATGTTGACGGACAACACCAAAAGAAACAAACAAATCCCGGGCAGCGTGGCAATCCACCAGGCAATTGCCATGTAGTTGCGGCCCGTGCTTAAAATGGAACCCCAGCTCGGCGTCGGGGCCTGCACCCCCAGTCCCAGAAACGACAGGCCGGCCTCGAAAAGGATCATCAGTCCAAATTCCAGCGTTGCGACCACAATCAGCGGTGCGATGATATTGGGGGCAATGTGGCGCCATAATATGCGGCGGGTCTTGATGCCGATAAAGTGCGATGCCTTGACATAGGGCATATTGGCAACGCTCAATGTCTGACCATAGGCCACGCGGGAATAGCGGGGCCAGCGGGTGAATCCAAGCACCAGGATTAAATTCTTCAGTCCCGGCCCGAGTACGGCCACGGTGATGATGGCCAGCAGAAGGGGCGGGATCGATAAAACAATATCCACGATACGCATGATTACGACTTCGACCTTGCCCCGGTAATAGCCGGCAATCAGTCCCAGCCATGTGCCGACAAAAGTTGAGACCACCACCGACAGCAAGGCCACAAACAGCGAAATGCGTGTGCCGTAGATGATTCGGCTCAGCAGGTCGCGGCCAAGCTGGTCCGTTCCCAGCAGGTATAATTTGCCGCCGGCTGCCGTTCCCGGCGGCTTGAGACGGGCCAGCAGATTTTGAACATCGGGATCAAAGGGGGCCACCAGCGGAGCCAAAACCGCGACCGCTGTGAAGAAGCCGAAAATAATGAACAGTGGCCATATGTTGCCGGAATCACCAAATAAAGTGGTCAACCCCCAGCGTTGGGGATGAAAATTTTCCATGGTTTGCTTGTGGGCCGTCATGAACCGTGCCTTTCCAGTTTAATGCGCGGGTCAACCACACTGTAAAGGATGTCGGCCAGGAAATTCAGAAAAATGTAGACCATCGATCCAAGCAGTACCAAGGCCTGCACCACAGGAAAGTCACGCGCTTCGATGGCTTGGACGGCCAGCTGCCCGAGCCCCGGCCAGGCAAACACGGTTTCTACGATTACCGCGCCGGCCAGCAGCATGGCCAATTCAAGCGCGCCGATGGTAATCAGCGGAATGGATGCGTTGCGCAGGACGTGGCGCGACAACACTTTTGCAAAGGAGATGCCTTTGGCCTTGGCCGCGCGGACATAGTCCTTGCCCAGCTCTTCGATAATACTGGTGCGCAAAATCCGTGCAAAGGTCGCCATGGATAAGGCCCCGAGACTGATAGCCGGCATAATCACCGATAAAGGTTCTTCGGCCCCGGAAGACGGCAATACCCCGAGCGTGATCGCAAACAGCATGATCATCAGGATGCCGGTCCAAAACGTCGGCATGCTTTGACCGATTAAGACAATGGGCATGAGCAGGCGTTCGATCAGCCTGCCGCGATAGACGCCGGTGATTATTCCGACCGGCAGACCCACGCACAGGGCGACAAGCAAGGAGGCCGCTGCAAGATACATTGTGTACGGCACGCGGGCACTAATGACTTCTATAACCGGCAGGTTTTGGACAAAGGAGGTGCCCAGGTCGAAACGGATAAGATGCCAGAGGTAGTCGGCATACTGGATAATCATCGGCCTGTCGAAGCCGAACTGGGACCGAATCAGGGCAATGTCTTTGGCGGTGGCCCCCTGAGGCGCCAGCAGCAACGCCGGGTCACCGGACATCTGCAGAATAAGGAACACCAGCGTGACAACTCCCCATACTGCAAATAAAGATTGAATTATGCGTTTTAACAGATATCCCGACATTTATCGAAGGGTAAGCTCTTTTGTTTCATCAAAAACTTACGATTGAACTCAAAGCATCCAAAAGGAATCAGGGGGGAAGGATCGCTGCCGGAAATGCTTCCCCCCTTCACAGAACGTATGAGACCTCGCGAAATTACGATGCAACTATCAGGTAACCATTCTGCCGCAGAGACCGCTGAGATCGCAGAGATTAGGAAAAATTGTAAGAGAGTTCCCTCAGCGTTCCTCTGCGAACTTGGCGGTGAAATATTAAGTTTTATTTCTCGATCAGACCGGCCGTTATTTTGGCCGGCGGTTGGGATGAAAGTTAATTTGTAAATGTACGCTATTGCTTCCAACGCATGTCCATGATGAACAAACTCTCGTCGGGTGTCGGCTGCCACTGCAATTGCTTGGCAGCGCCATAGATAATCCCCACCTGGTAAAGGGGAACCAGAGGAACTTGATCCTGAATAATCTGGTGAGCCTGCCGATAAGCCTGCATGCGTTCAGCGGGATCCAGCGTGGATCGGCCTTTTTCCAAGGCCTGGTCCAATTGCGGGTTATCGATGTTGGACCAGATGCTTTTGGAATCGAGCATGGGATAAAGGATTCCGTCCGCATCCTGGCAGGCGCAGGACCAGCGTCCGAAGCTTGTGGGATCCTTGTCTTCAGCTGATGACTGCATCCGTTTCAGAAAGGTAGCCATGTCCATACCGACGATTTTGGCGTTGATGCCGACATTGCGAAGCATCTGCTGAATGGCTTCGACGACCCGCTGGTCAAACACCGCCGGGGCGGTCAGAATTTCTATCGGCGTATCTCCCAGGCCGGCTTCCTGCAGAAGGGCCTTGGCTTTGGCGGGGTCATACGGATAGCTTTTAAAGGAAGCATCGTAGCCGAAACTGGTGTCGCCGACCATAACATTGACCTTCTTGGAATAGCCGCCCTGCAGTCCGTTGACAATCAAATCGCGGTCGATGGCGTACGCAATGGCCTTTCGTACCTTTAAGTCCGCCGTAGGACCGGCCAGGGTGTTGATGCGAAAGTAGGCCACCCTTTCAGTAGGGACGGAAAGAACTTTGGCTCTGGGGTCGTGCTTGAGCTGGGCGGCGATATCCGCGTCGAGGCTCACTACCAGATCGCTCTTTCCCGTGCGCAAATCGGCAACGCGGGTCGATTTTTCAGGCACAGCCTGGAATTCGACCATTGGAAAAGGCGGATTGCCGCGCCAGTAGCCGGGGTTGGCTTTTAGGACAACCTTGACGCCTTTTTTCCACTCGACAAACTTATAAGGGCCGCTGCCGACGGGCTGTTTGTTAAACTCCTCATCGCCCACCGAGGTCACATAGGTTTTCGGCACAATACTCAGTTTAACCAGCTGGGCCATTAAAACCGGGTAGGGCACCTTGGTCGTCAGGCGTACCGTCTCCTTGTCGACAGCTTCCGCCTTTGTAATGGTATTAAATTGACCGGCTTGAGGACTCTTAAAGTCCGGATCGATGATGCGCATGACGGAGAATACAACGTCATCAACCGTCAATGGCGAGCCATCATGAAATTTGATATCCGTGCGGATCTTAAAATCAACAACTGTCGGGCTCTGATATTTCCAGGAGACCGCCACCTGGGGAACGATCTTTCCTTCGGGATTTCTGGTTACCATATTGTCGAAAATATTGCGGTAGACATAGTAGCTGCTGGGATTCCATTGCTTGTGCGGATCCAGGGTCGTGGGCTCGCTGACCAGATCAATAACCAATGTCTCTTTGGCCGCCTGGACGGCAGGCACACCTCCCAGACTCATAAGCATTGCCAAACAGGCTGCTATAAAAAGATATCCGGATTTTCTCATCAAATACCTCCTGTAATGTATTAAAATAGACTTTTTGCGAATTCCATCTGGCGGACAAATATTGATACAATTCGTCGGGCAGTGCAACCTAAAATCATAATGGCTACAATTTTTTTGCAGGCATTCCTGTTATTCATAATGGGTCCACATTCGAATGACTTTGACTGCTAAAATTTGAAAAACGGGGCATGATTGGAGGTAAAAAAGGGAGGATCCTGGTTTAAGATCTTTTTCACCACCGGATGCCGTTTGAATTCTTTGGCCAGAAACTGGCGGACAGCCCCCCGGTCCCATCCTTTGGGATGACGGAAACCTGTGTAAAGGGATAGATCCCCCTCGTAGAGCGGGCGGGTCTCGAGTTGCAGCGCCCGTCGGCTGCAAATCGGCAAATTAAAAATGGCCAGATTCAGAAAATTGATGGCTTCGTGGTGTCGGACCGTGAAGTCCAGGGTGGCGCGGGCTTCGGTCAGGCTCTCCGAAGGCGTCCCAAAGAGAAGATAAACATAGGTGGCGATGCCCGCTTGTTTGAGATTTTGCAAAGCACGGGAAGCCAAAGCCAGGTCGATTCCCTTCTGTTCCGCATCCAGCACCGTCTGCGCACCGGATTCCAGGCCGACTTTCAACATCACACATCCGGATCGTCTCAGTGCCAGGCAAAAATCCGGGTCGGCCAGTCTGCGGCTGAGGCGGGCAAATCCATACCAGGCAGCCTGCGGCGGCTGTTCGATCAGACTTTGCATCAGGACGGGGCTGACGGCATTGTCCAGCAGATGGATCAAGGTCGGCCGGGTCTTGGCCGCCAAAATTTTGAGATCGGCGCTGACGGTTGCCGGCGGCACGGCAACATAAAGATTGCCTTCGGCTTTTTCAGGGCAAAACGCACATCGATTCCAGTAGCAGCCCGTCGAAGCGCTGTAGGGTAAAATCGGGCCCGGCGCCAGATAATCGGCCAGGGGGAAAGCATCGTAATCCGGACGATGGTGCTCCGACAATGATGTCGGCGCACCGGAAATCCCGAGCAAGCGAGAGCAGGGCAGCCTCGCCGGGACCCTGTACCAGGTGGTCCACCAGACCGCCGAAGGGATTGTTCCAGTCCGGCCGCTGCATCCACGAGGTAATCAGTCCCCCGCCCAGCACCAGGGTGAGTTCCGGCCATTGCCGCCGGATAAAACCCAACATGGCAAAGGTGCACAGCGCCTGGCTCAAATAATTCATTGAAAATCCGACAACGCGCGGTTGTTCCGTTTCAAAAAGCGCTGCCAGACGCCTTTTAAAATACGGGTAAAAGGGATTTTTTTCCGGATGACGGGAGGCCCGCAGGAGGTCGCTGCTGCTGAGCGGCGAAAGTTCGGCATCCTGATAGTCGGTCAGGCTCAATCGAACCGAGTTCTGCCGGGGCGCGATTTCAACCAGCCGATTGATATCCGCCACCGCCCGGCGATAGCGATCCGGGGTGCGATAGGTCCCCGGATCCCGCAGGGCCTGCAGGTGGTGACGCCGGTTGCGAAAGGCCCTGGTCGTCCACCGGTCGGATGCGACCGGCGGCCCCTGGATGAGATTTAACAATCCTTCCAAATTGGCATCTAAAATCCTGTATTTCAACCCATTGCGTTTAAGTGCCCCGGCAAGTTGGGCGATGCCTCCCGGAGGCTCGCCGGGTTTAGCGATTGGCGGGTGGATAAATATCATGGTTGCCATCGATTGGTTCAAGGAAGGAATGGAAAGCAAGCAGCTGGATATCGATTATCTCGCCGGCGGCGATTTCTTCACGGTCTTCGGGGATAATGATCAGGGCCTCTTTCCGGGCCATGGACTGCAGGGTGCTTTTCAGGCGGGCCGGATGAACGATGAGTTGATTTTGCCGCTTTTCAAGGCGGGCGTGGATAAAGTCGGTCCATTCTGTTTTGCCGTGCACGGACGCCGCGAGCCGGGCGGATGCCAGCGGGAAAGGGAAGGGATGATCGCCTTTCATCTTCAGCAGGGCGGGCAGCGCCAGCTGTAAAAAGGCCATTTCATTGGAAGGGGGGCCGCCCGGCAGGCAAAAAAAAGGTTTGCCCTCCAACAGGCCGAATCCCACCGGTTTGCCGGGACCCATGCGAACGCGGTGATAAACGCGCCTGCCACTTTAAGCCTTCGACAACCGCTAAAATCAAATCCCGCTCACTGCCCCAGGCCCCGCCGCTGGTTAAAAATGCGTCGACATCCGGCAGGTGCTTCGTTATTGTATTTTCTATCGTTTGGCTGCAATCGGGAACCAGCTCCATTTTGTAAGGCAATCCGAACTGAGACAGCCAGGCACAACTCTCCACCATATTGCTGGCGTACAACTGTCCTCTTTGCAGGGGACTGCCGGGTGTTACCACCTCGTCACCGCTGGCGATTACCGCCACCCGCGGCGGCCGATACACGGCGGCTGCATCCAGACCGGCTGCGGCCAGAAGACCGATGAGGGCCGGGTGCAGCCGCGTGTTTTTCCCGGCAACGGTCTCTCCTATGCGGATGTCTCTTGCCCGTTGATGAATATTGCGCCCGGCTTCGGCGCTATTGAAGGCTGCAATAGTGTTGCCTTCCAGGCGGCAGAATTCTTCCGACAATACGGCATCCGCACCTTCCGGCAGCGGCGCCCCGGTAGTGACACGCACCGCCTGGCCGGATTTGATCTTCAACTCCCGGCGGTCGCCGGCTGATAGATTGCCTTTTATTTCCAGCGAAACCAGGTTCTGCTCGCTTGCCGCGGCCAGATCAGTGGAGACCACCGCATAGCCGTCCTTGCGGGAAGCGCTTACAGACGGGCAATCCACCCGGGCCGCCACATCTTCGGCCAGAACACTGCCCACCAGGCGCTCCAAAGGAAGAATTTCGGTTTCCCCGGGGACCACATGGGACAGGGTGAGTTCCAGAGCTTCTTTAAATCCGATAAATTCTTTCATTGGACTCACATTAGGGAGTTTTCCGAGTATCTATAAAGGTTTTTGTCAGATTGTAACGTAAAATTAAAAAATCCCATGCAAGCACCAAAATAAAATTAAATCTCAAATATCAATATTCAAAAACTCGACTTGAATTAAAGAATCCTCTTTTTTCTTCTAATACGTTCAATGTTGTTGAGACCTGGATTCACCGCAGAGGCGCAAGAGCGCAGAGGGCATTTTTCTTATTTCTTTTCGGTGAGAGGCCGAAAAGAAATGAATTTCGCCCTTCTACGCCAGCGGATTCGCTGACACCCTGGCCCAGACCTGACTTTGTATGAATTTGTAAAACTAGACATTATTGGATTTCCCTGGCTAACAGAAAAAATTCTCTATGTCGCACCAGGGCAGGCTGACATTTACACCTGAAACCTCTCCAAGCACTTAAGGCAATTCGACGGTCTGGTCATGAAACTCCGCTGCGGAAAAGTGGCGGCCGTAGTTGAGTTTATTGAAATAAGTCAGATAATCCTGCTCCGGCCTGGTTTTTTCTTCCAGGGTTTGCCAAACATCATCCGGCATATCCCAATCGCCCACTTCAAGATTAGCGGCCAGCTGAGCGGTGTTTTTGGCGCCGATGATAACGGCGGTCACGAATCTGCGCTTCAGCGGCCAGGCGACGGCCAGCTTGGCCATGGGAACGTCGGCATCGGCGGCAGCTTCCTCAAGGATCTGCGCGGTTTTCAATCCCCGCGGATGCCAGAACCGGGAGCCGTCGATCTGGGTTCGATACGCATGGCGGGTGCCCGCGGCCGGCTCGGTCATCCCCTTGTATTTGCCCGTCAGTAGGCCGGCCCCCAGCGGGCTGTAACAGGTGATTCCGACCCCGTGGTCGACGGCGGCCGGGATAATCTCCCGTTCCGGCTCCCGGTTGATCAGGTTGTAGAGATACTGGCCGGCCACCAAACCCTCCAGATTCATGCGCGCCGCCACCCCGGCGGCTTTGGCAAGCTGCCACCCGAACAGGTTGCTGCAGCCCAGATAGCGCACTTTGCCCTGCCGCACCAGATCATCCAGGGTTCGCATGGTTTCTTCCATCGGAGATATCGGATCGGGGCCATGGATGTAATAAAGATCGATATAGTCGGTCTTCAGCCGCTTCAGGCTCCCCTCGCAGGAGGCGATAATATGCTTTCTGGAAACACCCTGGGCGTTGGGAAAGCTGCCCATCGGGAAATAGCACTTGGATGCGATCACCACTTCGTCGCGTTTGATCTGGGGCATGAACGTGCCGATAAACGCTTCTGATTTCCCGCCGGCGTAAACGTCGGCGGTGTCGATAAAATTCCCACCGGCATCAAGGTAGGCTTTGATAATGTTGTGGGATTCCTGCTCGTCGCAGCCCCAGTCGGATGTGCCGAATGTCATTGTTCCGAGGCTGATGCGCGAGACCAGCAGTCCTGAGCTGCCAAGGTAACGGTATTTCATTTTGTTCCTCCCGATTTTTTATATTGAAGATTGAAAATTGCAGATTGAATATTTGTGGAACCTTGTCGTTTTTGTCTCTTACCTGATTTAATTGTCATTTAACAGGCCGGTGTGTCAAGTACAAAGGTTCCCGGTTGTTTTTTATGCTGGGATAGAAGTAAAAAAATCCATGCTCAATTGTAACTTTTTCGGGTTTGTTTCGTTTTAAGGTCTAAAGTCGAATTTTGGGCTGCAGCTGTATCGAAAATTTCCAAAACAAACATTCAAACAAATCTGGAGGAGACAAATGAAGCGAATTGGAATTGCAGCATGGATTGTTTTGTTCGGTATTCTGTCCACCGCCGGGATCTTGTCGGCAGGGCAAAATGGAAATAGCTCATTTTCCGGCCAGCAGACTCTCACCGCTGCCGAAGCGGGAAATCTTGTTTTTATGAGGGAAGAGGAGAAATTGGCCCGGGATGTCTATCTTTACCTTTTCGATGCATGGGGGCAGTGGGTTTTTGAAAACATTGCCGCCAGTGAGCAGCAGCACATGGATGCCGTCAAGAACCTGCTGGATAAATACAATCTTGCCGACCCGGCCGCCGGGAATGGGGAGGGCGTGTTCACCAACCCGCAGCTTCAGAAACTTTACGACAGCCTTACCCGGCAGGGAAGCGCGACAGAACGGGATGCGCTTTATGTCGGCGCAACCATTGAAGATATGGACATTTATGATTTGCAGGGGATTCTGTCCGAGACTGACAAGCCGGATTTTGTCAAGGTCTGCGATAATCTGATGAAAGGCTCCCGCAATCATCTGCGGGCATTTGTCGGCCAAATCGAGCTGCTGGGTGGAACCTATGAAGCCCAATACCTTCCCCAGGAAGCAGTCGACGCCATTCTTGAAGCTCCCAGGGAAACAGGTTCGTACTAACCCAAAAATTATTTTCATAAATCAGCGGCAGGCGGACCGCATCGAGGATACGGGTCAGAACATTATCCGGAACATTCTCGTTTTTGAACGCCCGGACGCTTTTACGCATCTTAATAGCCTCGTAAATATTCATGCAAGTAGGCCTGTTAGTGGTTAGCGTTCGACTCCGGCGTATGCGCGGAATTCAGTTTACAAAAAAAATCTATAACCCTGAAGGGGCTATTTTTCAGGGCGGATTAATTATCAAGAATCTGAATTTCATCCCCCCGGCGAATGGTGCCTTCCTCCAGCACCCGGGCAAAAACCCCCTCCCGCGGCATGATACAGTCTCCGGCCTTGTAGTAAATAGCGCATTTGTTGTGGCATTCCTTGCCGATCTGGGTAATTTCGACCAGGACGCTGTCACCCAGGCGAACCCGGGTGCCCAGCGGCAGCGTTTTCCAATCGACTCCGGTGGTGGCGATGTTTTCGGCAAAATCACCAAAGGTCACATCAAGTCCCCGGGCTCTAGCCTGGTCAATGCTCTCGGAGGCCAGGAAACTAACCTGCCGATGCCATTTCCCGGCGTGGGCATCCCCTTCCAGACCGTGGTCTTTGGATACAAAGGCATCGTCCACCGGGGTCTTGCGGGTTCCTTTTTTTTTGCTGATGGCGATGGAAACTATCTTCATTATCTGGATTCCTTAACTTTTGCACTGCGCTAATTAAGCACAGTATTAGGTGCCGTTGCCAATTAAAAAAATTCCGTAGGTCGCCCTTAAATTAGGCAGCACTTTTATCACTTTGCCATACCGGTCCTCGGTATGGGTGTCTATGGCAACTTCCTTTAAAATTCTGAAGCCTACCTCGTGAATAAATTTGCGAAAGTCCTTGATGGTAATGACCCGAATGTTCGGGGTGTTGAACCATTCATAGGGCAGTTGTTTCGTAACGGGGGCGTAGCCCGACAGCAGCAGCTGCAGCCGGGAGCCCCAATGACTGAAGTTGGGAAAACTGACGATGCCTCTTTTGCCGATCCTGAGCATGGACCGAATCAGCGCATCCGGTTCATAGACCTGCTGCAGTGTTTGACTTAAAATAACGTAGTCAAAGGTATCGTCGGGATAGTCCAGGACTTCTTCGTTGATGTCGCCCTGTAAAACCGACAACCCTTTGGCAATGCAATCAGCGGCCTTGGCCTCATTGCGCTCGATTCCGGTGCCGACAACCTTTTTTTGGGTAATCAAATATTTCAACAGATTACCGCCGCCGCAGCCCAGATCGATAACCCGGGAGCCCGGTTCGATCCAGGCGGCGATAATCTGCAGGTCATAACGCATCGTGTTATTGAGCGGTTTGGTTGTAGACACGATCTAAAAACCCCCTGATCAATATGCTGAGCCGCTCGCTGGATAATAAAAAGGCGTCGTGGCCCCATTCAGCCTCGATTTCGCAGAAACTGACATCCAGCCCGTTTTTCTTCATGGCCTTGACGATGGCCCGGGATTGATACGTGGGGTACAGCCAGTCCGAGGTAAAGGAGACCACCAAAAATTTTGCCCGGGCCTTTGAAAATGCCTGTACCGTCGAACCGTTGCCATACTGCTTGCGAATGTCATAGTAATCGGCCGCTTTGGTGATGTATAAAAACGAGTTGGCATCAAAGCGTTCCACGAATTTTTTGCCCTGATAGCGCAGGTAGCTTTCCACCTGGAAATCGGCATCAAAGTTAAACGAAAAGTCGCTTTTGTCCTGCAGCCGGCGGCCGAACTTATGCCGCATGGATTCATCCGACAGGTATGTGATATGGCCGATCATGCGGGCGACGGCCAGTCCGAGGTTGGGTTTGGCTCCGAAATAATAATTGCCGTGGTTCCATTTGGGATCGGCCATGATTGCCTGCCGGGCCACCTCATTGAAAGCAATGGCCAGAGCGGAGTGGCGGGTGGTGGTGGCCAACGGAATCGCCCCGGCTAACACTCTCCGGATAGCGGACGCACCACTCCAGCACCTGCATGCCGCCAATCGACCCACCGACGACGGCCAGCAGCTTTTTTATCCCCAGATGATCGATTAAGGCCTTTTGGGCGCCGACCATGTCACCGATCGTAACCACCGGAAAATCAAGCCCGTAGGGCAAAACCGTTTTGGGATTGATGGTACATGGTCCGGTGGAGCCCAGGCAGCTGCCGAGGATGTTGGAGCAGATTACGAAATATTTGTTGGTGTCAATTCCTTTGCCGGGACCCACCATGTTGTCCCACCAGCCGGGCTTCTCATCCTCGGACTTGTAGTAGCCGGCCACATGAGAATCCCCGGATAAGGCATGCAGAACCAGGATGACATTGCTTTTGTCTTCATTTAAGGCCCCGCAAGTCTCATAAGCCAGGGTAATCGGTCCCAGCCTGGCACCGCTTTCCAGAACCAATTCATCCGGCGGTTCGGCGAATGTGAAGAACTGCTTTTCGACGATTCCTACCGAATTATCGTCTTTGTCATGTTCAATGTATTCGCTCATGTTAGACTATCATTCAATGCCGGAATCCTATTTCAACGTGGTTGCTTTCAAATCTATCAAACATTACTGAAGTATATTGGGTTATTGGAGTGCTGGAGTGTTGGAAGTATTATGATATGTTCATTACTCCAGTACTCCAACACTCCATTACTCCTTTTCCTGAAGGCCGATACCCCTTATTTTTTATATCTATTTTTCTTTTCCACCGGCATTCAAACTTTGCCAAACGCCTGCTCCAAATCCCCTATTATATCATCGATGTGTTCAAGGCCGATGGACAGGCGAATCAAGTCCGGTGTCAGGCCGCTGGCTTTTTGCTGCGCTTCGTTCATCTGCGAATGGGAAGTGCTTGAAGGATGCAGCACCAGGCTCTTGGCATCGCCCACATTGGCCAGATGCGAAAAGAGTTTTAGATTTTCTACAAATTTACTGCCGGCCGCAAAGCCGCCTTTAATTCCGAATACGACCATGCCCCCGAATCCCTTGCTCAGATATTTGCGGGCCACCGGGTAGGTGGGATCGTCCTCCAGGCCAGGGTAGCGCACCCATTGGACGCTCGGATGTAATTTTAAATAGCGCGCCGTTTTCAAGGCGTTTTCACAATGGCGCTCCATGCGCAGGGGCAGTGTTTCCAGGCCCTGCAGAAACATCCAGGCATTGTCGGGAGAAATGCAGGCGCCGAGATTGCGCAGAGGCACCAGTCTCATTCTCAAGGCAAAGGCCACCGGATTCAAATCCCCCAGGTCATGGGCATAGCGGATATCATGATAGCTGCGATCCGGCTCGTTGTACAAGGTAAATTTTGGATCCGTCCAGTCGAATTTGCCGGAGTCGATGACGACCCCGCCGATGCCGGTTCCGTGGCCCCCCATCCATTTGGTCAGGGAATTGACAACGATATCCGCGCCGTGCTCAATGCAACGCAGCAGGTGCGGCGAGGTAAAGGTGCCGTCGACAATCAGAGGCAAATGGTGCCGGTGGGCAATCTCGGCCACGGCCCCGATATCGGTGAACTCGAGCACCGGATTGCCGATGGTCTCAATGAATACGGCCTTTGTTTTTTCCGTGACGGCCTGCTCGAAATTTTGCGGATTGCGCGGATCTACAAAATTAACGTGAATATCAAACTGCGGCAGGATGCAGTCAAACATGGTATATGTTCCGCCGTAAAGGTTGTTGGCGGATACGATCTCATCGCCGGCTGAGCAAAGATTGATAATTGAATAATAAACCGCCGATGTTCCGGAAGAAAGTGCCAGCGCTGCGGCCCCGCCTTCAAGGGCGGCAATGCGCTGCTCCAGGACATCCTGGGTGGGGTTCATGATGCGGGTATAAATATTTCCAAGCTCTTTTAGGGCGAAAAGATTGGCGGCATGCTCGGTGCTGTTGAACACATAAGATGACGTCCGATGGATCGGAACCCCCCTGGCATTGGTCGCGGGGTCGGGCTGCTGGCCGGCATGCAGGCATAATGTTTCAAATTTGTAGGCTTCACTCATGATCGATCTCCTTTTACAAGCATGTGTTGATTATTAAAATTCTTTGTAATGCAGGCCGGGGCCGTCTCTGATTCCAATTGGAATCCAAGGCTTAAAACGGAACTATGAACAATATTAAAGATTACCTTTTTTGGTTCCTAAAGCTGCAATAAAATAAGCCGTCGATCAGGATTTATCTGGATGGAAAAAAAGTGAAGGGCAAAGGCGTGATGAAGCACCTAAAAGGAATAGGCGGCGCGACGGTTAGAAATGACGATATGGTTTGCCGGTTCAGGCAACCCAGCTACCTTTTCAAGCTTTCTTTCCGTTGCTGCCGGTTCACGCTCTTCCCAGCCCCAGCAGCCCATATCACCCGGCCCCTGCATGTCCATTTCCATATCATCACCTTCCATCTTTTGAAAAGTCCCGATCTAATATAAGCGTTTATGGTTGGCCGTCAACTCGACTTCGCCGACTTGGGGGGGAATTTCCAATCACGAAAACACGAAATCTGGAAAGCACGCAATTTGTCTTTTATCTTTTTCGTGTTTTCGTACTTTCGCGTTTTCCTGACTAATTTTTCCTTTTGGGTTTCCCGATAAATCAGGATTTCCCTATCACTCCAACCAGCTTGGCCGTGTTAGGGGAATTTTTCAAAACCGCGTTGAGCGATCCGCTTTTAAACCCGTCCATATCGAGGGCCACATATACAAAACCCAATTCGTGAAATTTAGCAGCGATATCCTTGCTCTTCTCCATTAGAGCGGCAAAGTCCCTGCGCGGAACCTCGATTCGGGCCGTTTCGCCATGATGCCGGACGCGGAGAACCCGCAGACCCAGTTCGTACAGAAAATCTTCGGCTTTTTCCACCTGGCTCAGCTTTTCTTCCGTCACGGACTCGCCATAGGCAATTCGGCTGGCCAGGCAGGGCATGGCGGGCTTGTCGGCAATTGCCAGATCATAGAAGGTGCACACTTCTCGTATGGTTTGCTTGGTGAAACCCAAATCAACGTAGGGTGCCTGAATGGATGCTTCCCGGGCGGCCTGAATGCCGGGTCGATAGTCTCCCAGGTCATCCAGGTTGACACCATAAAATATCGGCCATGGCGCAACGTTTGAAGCGCCCTGCAGTTGTCGGCGCAGGCCCTCGATTTTTTCGAAAAGTGCCTTTTTGCAGAAATAACAGCGGTCGGCCCGGTTGGCCTGATATTTGGGATTCTGCATTTCGCCGGTTCGAATAATTTGAAGCGGAATGCCGTGGGTTTGGGCAAAATTAATCGCATTACGGTATTCCCGGCGGGCCAGCGAAGGGCTGTCGGCCAGGACAGCCACCATGTTGTCTTTTAAGGCGCGGTGGGCCGCGAAGGCAAGCAGCGCACTGTCCACACCGCCGCTGTAGGCAACGATGGCCCGCGGCCGGCTGTTAAAGTATTCGTCCAGCTTGTCGGCGTTCAGCCTTTGATTTATCTTATGTTCGGTCTGGTCGAGCCCGGGTTTCATTTTTGTGATCCTTGAAATGCCCCGCATTTTGCCCGGTTTTCCGGGAGAGCTAAAACGGTTTAATTCACGATACGCGCATTCATTCACCCTTCCTTGTCGTGCTGAGTGTCTTGAGCCGGACAGGGCAGCAGGGAGGAACGATTAAAAAATGCTTGTAAATACTTCACAGGAGCGGCAAATTTTCATCTTGTCGTTCCAGTTTTCGTTAACGCTGCCGTCGCAAATCGTACCGTTGATAAACCAGCAGAGATTGCCGCTTTTAAATTCCCAGGCCGGACACTGCTTTTTTTTCTCCGGTGCACAGTTTTTCAATTTCCAGCAGGGTTTGCTGTTTCTGGCACTGCTGTTCTTCCGTGAAACCAGAAAGAGCATCTGGCGCTCAACCGCCGGTGGAATGGTGCGCCAGCCCTGCTCATAGCTATGAATAGCCTTCAGAGAGGTTCCCAGCAACTGGGCCATTTGCTTCTGGGTTTTGTCCATCTGGCTTCGATGCGATTTGAATTCATTTTTGTCCATTGAGTTGATCCCCTTCGAAAGTCGGATTTTAACTTGCAATTATCTCTAAAACATTATAGTTAGCCACATTGTGGTAGAAATGTCAATAAAAAATTGATGCGGGTTCTGGGTTCAAGATTCCCGGTTCTTTGAGGAGCGCATGGTTTCAGGCCATTCATTTCAGGCTGCCCGGTTGAACGCTTCATCTATCGGACTTTTCTAAAGCTGCAACTTCTGCAAAGTACATCGATCAGTGATAGTGAATCATCATGAACTCCTCGCGGCTGAGTTTGCCGGAGGCTGAACCTCTGAACCTCTGAACGTTGAACCTTTGAACGGTTAGTCCGGCTTATTCCTCTTCAAGCAGCCAGATGCGGTGGATATCATTGACAGTGTATCGAATCGTTTTTAAGGCCTGGAGCAGCCGGGTATAGGTCATGGCCAAGCCGATATTTTCCGCCAGCACCATCAAAGAGTCTACATCGTGATTTGAAATATTCCAAACCTGGCTGTGATATAGTCTCAAGGCCCCGATAACTTTGCCGTAAAAATTGATGGGAACCGAAACAATGGCGCCGATGCCTTCTCCTTTGGCATTCTGCGGGTATTGCAAACGGTCCGTACTATTGACATCCGGGATGACGACCGGCTTTCCGTGGAACGTGTCGGTGATGCTTTTGTCTGATAAAAGCGGCCCCTTCTGCAAGTAGGTCCTACTCAATCCAAAACTTGCCAGAACTTCGAGTTCATCCAATTCCGGATTCAGGGCAAAGATCGTACACCCTTTAATTTCAAGAGCTGCCACCAAAAGCTGCGTCAGATGGTTGGCCATGATCTCAAGATTGTCGGACTGCGCCATGGCTCTGAAAACCACTTTAAAAAGTTCAATGTCTATTTTTTCTTCGGTACTCATGGGTGACCTCCTCTTTCTGTTAAGAAACGATGCACACCGTCGTGTCTTTGAGCGTCATTGCGACCTTGTTGGAAACACTTCCCGTAAAGAAACGGGTTACCCGGGCTGCTTTGCGATTCAGCACAATTACATCGAATTGGGTATCCCGGGTGAGATTGATGATTTCACTGGCGATATCCTTCTTGCGGGGTTTGAAAACTGTGGTAATCCGGGTCGCGGAGAAACCATCCTGACAAAGCCTCGCAACGACAGCCTTGAGTTCATTTTCCTGCTGCAAAATCTGCTGAGACAGATAGTTCAGGCTGCCTTTAAGTTTTCCTGTTACCAGGCTTGCTTCCGTTTCAATGTCGGGCACGGGTGTATAGGCATGAAAAATGGTGATTTCAATCCCATCGAGGTGGCCAAAGGCACTGGTGACAAAATCCAGCGCCTTCTGATCCAAGCTGGCAAAATTGTAGGCAACTAATATTTTTTGAATGACCATTTTATCCCCCCCTTCATTTTAATTAAATCAGGTTGATGAAGTAAACACCCGATAGAACAGGGCATACAGGCTGGCAAAGTGAAACGTGCTATAGATTTATCGCTTGCTGACGGCCGAAACCGAGCAGCTTACGGTAATTAATTTAAAGACAGGTCGGAAACTGATTCTTGGGGAAGACGATGCATTCTAAAGTGCCGGCCGGATGACAGCGAACCGGAGGCACTCTAGCCGCAAAAATAAGATGCCACAGGGTAATAATCCATGTCAATAATAAATTTCTTTACTTGTCAGGCTTCATGGACGTTTTACGGCACTTTACTGACAATTATTTGTATTCATTTAAGGGGACGGTTGCAGAGAAAACGATATAACTAAATAAAATAACGACTTTAAAATCACAATAACCTGTTCTGGCGTGGATTTTGCTTTCTTTTTACCTGTCTGACACTGAATTGATCTGCCTGGTGCTGGAAAATCCGATTTATTAAAGGTGACGTATTGTTATTTAGCCATTTGAAGTGGAAACGAATGCTGGCCGTTGTGATTCTGACCGCTGCTGTTGCAGGCACGTCCTATGGGGCGGATGTCGGGGCCGAATCCGACCCGTTTCCTGTTTATCCCTGTATCCAACCCAACGTCTCTTTCTGGACTAAAATATACACCCAATATTCATCCGATTACGGTGTTATTCATGACAATCGTCGGCTTGACATTATATACGACGTCATCGAGCTTGAAAACCCCGATCAGGCCGGCGGCCGCAAGATTAACAGGGATCGCATCAAAAAAGCCAAAAAAAAATTAAAAGCCATCCTGGCAAAACTAATGCGGGGTGAAACGCCTTCCGGACCAGTTGAACAAAAGGTGGCGGAGTTGTTTGGTCCGGATGCCAAGGCGGCCGATTTTCGGTCAGCCATGTATAATATTCGCTGCCAGGTGGGACAAAAAGATCGGTTCCTGGACGGACTTATTCGTTCGGGTGCCTATATTGAAGAAATCAAAAAGATTTTCCGCGAGGCCGATCTGCCGGAAGATCTGGCTTATCTGCCCCATGTGGAATCTTCCTTTAATCCGAAGGCTTACAGCAAGTTTGGTGCCGCCGGGATGTGGCAGTTCACCCGCTCCACCGGCAGGCGATTCATGAAAATCGATTATACCATTGATGAACGGCGGGACCCCATACTTTCATCCCGGGCGGCCGTTCAACTGCTTCGCAAAAACTATCAAAAATTGCTATCCTGGCCTTTGGCCATCACGGCCTACAATCACGGCAGCACCGGAATGCTGCGGGCGCAGAGAAAAAAGGGCAGCTACGATCTGATTTTCCAGGAATATCGCAGCCGGATTTTTAGATTTGCCTCCCGCAATTTTTATTCCGAATTCCTGGCCGCCCGTGAGACGGCCAAAAATTATCGTCAATATTTTGGCGACTTAAACCTGGAAGCGCCCGTCAGGAGCCGGGAAATCGCGCTGGCCGGATACGTATCATTGCCCCAACTTTCACGGCAGCTCGATATTGATCCTGCTGATTTGCGCGAATTGAATCCGGCCTTGCGAAGCCCGGTATTCAGCGGGCAAAAATATGTACCCGCCGGCTATCGACTGAGGCTGCCGGATAGTGATGAGAGGGATTGGGAGCAGCTAATTGCGCAGTTGCCGGCGAATATTTACCGGCACAATCAGAAGCGCAGCCAAATATACACGGTTCGCCGGGGAGATACCGCCGGAAAGATTGCCAGATTTCACGGTGTCGACCTCAACGATTTAATTGCCGTCAACAATCTTGACCGGCGGGCGACAATTTACGTCAATCAGACCTTAAGAATTCCGCTGCCGGATGAAAAGCCCATCATGGTTGCCCGACTTGAGAAGGCCCGGCAGGATGCCGCCGGAGAAACGCTTCCGGCGTCGAATCTGCCGCCGGCCGACCGCTCCGGGCAGTCCGAAGATAACACCGAACAAACTTTGAGACCTTCCTCTGCCGAACAAGAAACCGGGTATATCGCCGGAAGCGATATTCAGACCTCAAAAGAAAACATGACGCTAGCGGAAACCGAGCCCCAGCCAATCAAAAATCCGTCCCAGGCGAATCAGGCGGCGGTGTTTTTACTGTCGCAGGCTGCCGTGCTGGAAACCCAGACTGAAAATAATTTGTCTGCGGCCCAAATCCAAGCGCCGGATGAGGAACAGTCTGAAGATGATATTGAATATACCTCAGATCCTGCCGACGAGAACGGCGAGTCCATGGAGGACATACCGGACGCTGTTTTGCAGCCCAGCCAGCCTGATGCGGATATAGAATCGGCGGAAAATCAGCAAATTGATCGGATGTCGGCCCAAATCCAAGCGCCCGAAACGAAAACAAATGAGACTGCCGATTTGCCGGCCCTCGAAGTGCCGGCCGATACGCAGGATCCGGCAACATCGCCGAACAGCCAATTTGAGCGGGCCAAGCCGGCGGCGGCTGAACGGCAATTGAATCCGGAAATTCTGCGAGGTCATTTCGCCGTGGAGCGGGTATCGAATTTGCGGGGCAAACCTGTCGGCGTCATTCAAGTTGAGGCCGAAGAGACGCTGGGACACTATGCCGAATGGCTGGGGGTTCCGGCCCATAGGATCCGGCGGCTGAACGGATTCCGTTACGGCCAGCCGCTGCAGCTGAGCCAGCAAATCAAGATCCCGCTGGACCGGGTCACCCGAGAAGAATTTGAGGAAAAACGCTTTGAGTTTCATCAGGAGCTGGCTGAAGATTTTTTTGCCACCTACCGTGTTGAAAAAGTATTCACCTATTCCGTCAAAAGGGGAGACAATATCTGGACGCTCTCACGTCAGGAGTTTGAGGTGCCGTTGTGGCTGATAAAAAGTTACAATGCCGAAGTTGACTTCAGCGCACTGATCCCTTCGCAGAAGCTGCTTATCCCGGTAGTCGGGAAAAACGTTTAAACGGACATAGAGCGCTGGCGCTCAATCAAATCGGAGGCGCTATGGTCACCAGAAGTCTCAGATCGGTTTTGGCCCTCAATCCATGAGGTTCGGCAATGTCGCTGATGACGACATCGCCTGTTTTCGCCGGCATGGCCGCGTCGTCTTTTCCCAGAAACTCGCCTTCCCCTTCGATGATTACCAGACTCAACTGCCCTTCGATGTCGTGACTGTGAACGGGCAGCACCTGTCCGGCTTTGAAGTTAAAATTGATGATTTTAAAATACGGCGAGTCGTGCACCAGCAGTTTTTTAAACGCTTTTTCCGAGAAATCGTTTTCTTCATAAAGATTGAGATGTTTCATTATGCTTTATCCTTTCAGCTTACTTTACAATAACCCTTACATAATTGCAGTATCTTAACTGTTTGAGAAAGCCACAAATTAACACGAATTTTCACGAACTTATTTTCCGGTATAAATGACCCTGCTTTTACCTATTCCCATAATTCGTGGTTATTTGTGTCCATTCGTGGCTAACTTATATTTGAAAAGACTAAAATCATATGAATAATGGAATTTTGCCCATGAATCCCATCGGGCATGACAGACGATATTGCGATAAATTCTCTGATTGTTGGAATATATAATCCACCGCTCGAAGTTAAGCATTGATTTAGGTCAATAAATTCAGACAAAATTTAGATTCTGTGTTAATTTTTCCACCCCGCATCAGAATATGCAACTATTCCGCAATATTTTAAGGCATATACCTGAAGAAAAGTTAATCCTACTGATCCGGTTAATCCTGTCTAATAAAAAACCATAAAATAGGAATCCATTCAACTAACCATCCCGGCCCCGCGTGAGTGTGAAATGACAATAAGCAAACGCGAGATGATTCTAAAAACCGCCGCCCGCCTTGCCTTCCAGCGTCCTTTTCATTTTATCGAATTTCTCCGGCTGTCGAGGGCAGATGGTGGACCTATGAACTACCAGATGGATTTTACGTGAGGATAGGAAAGAATTTTTTTGTCAGCTGTAAGAATCGTGCAGTCTTTCAAACGTGCAGTCGCAGTGATAATTCGATCGGCAGGATCGGCATGAAAGGTATCAGGCAATGAATATGTCTCTTCCATAATTTCAAGGCTGATGTTTTCGACTTGCCAGTTATTCAGTTCAACATAGTATCCGAACCACTTTTTCCAATGACGGTCAATGGTAATACGCTGACGCTCAGCCGCGCAGGCAAGTTCTGCTACACTGATCACCGAAACGTAAATTTCGGATTCATCTGCAGTTAGGAGGGCTCTTGCTTCTTTTGAGATAGTGGAAGGTTCGGATATCGCCCAGATAATGCAACACGTATCCAGCAATAGTTTCATCTTCGCAGCATGTCCCAGCTGTCTTCCGGAATCAAAGGCTCCGTCAGATCGCCTTTTATCCGGACGGTTCCCAAGCCGCAGCCAAGTTGGGTTCGGTTTGGGGTCCTCTCGGAATGGTGGGGAACCAGCAAGGCAATGGGGATATTGCGCTTGCGGATTTCAACCACTTCACCCTGTTCCACAAAATTGATGAATTTGCTGAGATTATCTTTAAGATCGCCTATGTTAGCCGTTTTCATGGCTAAAATATAGGCTAAAAAGTTAGCCATGTCAAAAGGTTTCCTTAAACGGCATCGTCATTTTTTCAATTGACACCCGCTTTTCCTTTATGACATATACACATACTCATAAAAAGTTGCTTCTATTTCTCGATCAAGGCTGTGGGGAGCACCCTTTTCTCTCTACCGTCCATTCACTTCAGTTTGCTCACAGGCACAGCCGCTATCGGAAACTGTGACATCCCGGTGGGGGCCTCTACGGGCGCCGGTCCGGCGTGGTCCGTGCACATGCAAAAACTTTTTGACGCGAAAGGAGCAGACGTATGCGAAAATTCAGAAAATATCTACTCACCATGGCTTTACTGCCGTTACTGATCACCGGTGCGCTTCTCTGGCTGACAGCGTCCAGCGGCTTTGCCGAGATCGACGAGCTCAGAATCGGCATCGGCATCGACGCCGACACATTAAACCCCCAAGAGCAGACCACCACCCTGATTCAGAACATCTGCGACCTGATCTACGACAACTTTTTTTTCCAGACCGCGGACGCAAAACTTGAACCGCGCCTGGCTACCGGCTACGAGATCAGCCCCGACGGGCTGACCTACACCATCCACCTGAGAAAAGGGGTCAAATTCTCCGACGGGACCGATTTCAATGCCGACGCCATCAAACTGACCTGGCAGCGAATGCTCGACCCTCAGAAAAGGGTGCCGCTCCGGTTTGGCGTCAGCATGGTCACCGACTGCATAAAAGTCGACGACCATACTGTGCAGCTCAAGCTCAAATACCCCTTTGCCCCGATGGCCCTTCCCTGTCGCTGACGCTCACCAGCGTCATCTCCCCCGCGGCGATTGAAACGTACGGCGACGAAGTCCGGCAACACCCCGTAGGCGCCGGGCCCTACGTTCTGAAGGAGTGGGTCAAGGGGGACCGGGTCGTTCTGGTCCGAAACGAGAACTACTACGGTAAAAAGCCCACGGTGCGCCAGATCACCTACAGGATCGTCCCCGATGTGTCCACCCGCGAGGCCATGCTGCGCGCCGGACAGATCGACATCTGCTACAAGCCCTCCCCCTCGAACGTGGCCGCGCTAAAAGCCGACCCGAACATCACCGTCGACATGCCCCTGGACACACGCAGCATCTTCATGGCTTTCAGGACCGATCTTCCGGTGTTCAAGGACAAGCGGGTCCGGCAGGCCTTCAACTATGCGGTCGACAAAAAGGCCATCGTAAATAAGATCCTCTTCAATACCGCAGAACCGATGGACGGCGCCGTGTCCCCGATTCTTTTCGGCTACGCCAGGATGGAAAATCAGTACGACTACAATCCGGACAAGGCCAAGGCCCTGCTGAAGGAAGCCGGCTTCGACTTCAACCACGTGGTCCGGATGGGAACCCCTACCGGCCGTTACCTCTTCGACAAGCAGGTATCGGAAGCGGTTCAGGCGTATCTTCAGGCCATCGGGGTCAAAGCTGAGCTGAGGGCCTTCGATTGGCCCACTTACATGTCGGCGGTTTACAAACCGGCGGACCAGTCCGTCGTCGATATGGATCTGCTCGGATGGGGCCCCCTCTATCTCGACTCCGACATGCAGCTTTACGGCCAGTTCACCTGCGCGGTGGTTCCGCCCAAAGGGCTCAACTCCGCCTTCTACTGCAACCCGGCCTATGACCAGCTGATGGAGGAAAGCCGGAGGGAGCAGAACGTCGAAAAACGAAAGGAAATGCTGCAGAAGGCCGGTCAGATCGTCTGGGATGAATGTCCCTGGCTGTGGCTGCATGTTGAAAAATTCGTCATCGCCTACAGCGCCAAAATCAAGGACATGGTGGTCACACCGACCGAAAAGTTCTATCCGACCTATATCTCCATGCAGAAGTAAAGATCCGGATCCGGAGAGCCCCGCTTTGGTCGGCGGTTCTCCGGTGAAAACGGGATAGAAAACCACTTTTTATGTAGAGCTCTTCATGAGAAATGTTGAACTGAACGACCACCGTCTGTAAGATGGTGGGTTCGTTTATCGGTTGAAACCGACTAAAGATTTAAGGAATTTGGTCTATTCCCCTTCTATATCAATGTGGTTTTCGGCGAATCTCTCGCAGCAAATGAGCTCTTTACTTAATCGTTGCGTTTAGCCGGGTTCTGTTTCCGATCTATACATAATAAATCCTTTTCAGGGAATTCGATTCTTTCCGCCCGATTCACAAAGCTCACCCACTTCATACAAAATACCCTGCCCTGATCAATGACCGGCACCACATGTACTCCTCTGATTTTCCCAAGCTGGCTTGCCGCCACTAACATCGTTCAGATTAAATTTATCACGACAATTTCCGGCCGGTTGCCGGTTCGCATCGGAGGACCCCAGGTACCGACCCCGCAGGTGGTGTAGATCGAAAAGGCGCCCAAGCTTCTGAGTCCATAATCATAGCTTTTGTAAATCAGCCTGGTCAGATACCCGAAGGGAAAAATCTGGCCGGCATGAGTGTGGCCGGACAACTGCAAAGCTACTCCCAGTTTTTGGGCCGGGGAAAAGGTTGTGTCGGGAACCCAGTAGGTTGCAAAATGGCGATCCAGGCCGTCTCCCCGGCCGGGGATCATGTTCGTGGGCGTGTGAAACAGCAGAATGCGCGGTTTGCGGATGGCAGAAGCCGGGCCTGATTTGTCCAGACCCCGAATATCTTTGGCTCCCTCGATACCGGGATAGCTGATGCCGATGATTTGAAGCCCATCGATTTCAATCGCTTCGTTTTGCAAAACAGTTATTCGGGTTCGACCCAGAACCGTCAACGAGCGGTTCAGACCGATGTAATTTTCATGGTTGCCGGGGATGAAGTAAACGCCTTTCTCAGCCTTAAATTGACTCAAACCAGCTGCAAAGCGGGAGATGTCCGAAGCCATGCCGTCGAATAAATCCCCGGTGATTAAAATCAGCTCCGGTTTGAGGGCGTTGACGCGCCGCATCAGATAATCGAGAAACTTCGGTCCGTAAAAGTGGCCGAGATGAACGTCGGATAACTGCACGATGGTCTTGCCTTTCCACTGGTCCGGAAGATTTTCGAATTCGATCGGCAGCTTTTTTATCCGGGGGTGAAACGCATTCCACATGCCGTAAGCGGAAAATAAAACAGCCAGCGTCAGGCAGCCGACCGCAATCAAACGGGTATCGGGATGGGTTCCGGCGATCCAGAGGACTGCGATCACCAGCCAGCTGAGCAGCACTGCCAGCAGAAGATTTATAAACAAACCGGTCCAGACTGCGCTGAACATGTAAAAGCCGACAGTCCATGAATTTGCCTGCCGCCGCAGCAGGAAAAAGGAGGCCATAAAGCTAAGGGACAGCAGAAATAGGATGATAAACAATGAGATTTTCAGACCGGAGCTGTTAAGCATAAAAAGGCGCAGCACCGCCTTGCCAAAAAGCAAGTGGGCCCCAATGGTCAGCGCAAGAATTACAGATAGGAATAGCACGACTTTAAGAACCATCAAAAAAGGCTTCGAGAATTTTTGAATATTCGCCGGCCCGGTTAAGGTATGGAAAATGCCCCACGCCATGCAGGGTTTTAATTGCCGCCGACGGGTAGGATGCCTTCAGCATCTCCCGCAGCGTCTCTTCCACCAGCGGATCATTGTCCAATGATTACTCAGAACAGCAAAAATTTTATAACACAATTTTTGGGTTTTCCAAAGCCAAGATGTTCTTGACCTTTAAGTTTATGTCCTGTTATTAAAACCCCTTAAGACCAATTAACCCGCCCTGAAGAATAGCACATTTCGGCTTTTTAGCGTTCCTTTGATTTTTTTTGACGGATCTTCGACTGAAAACTTCGTGCCTCTTCTGGCAGCCGAAGTCCCGACGGTGGCCAACGGCGGAATCTCGGCCGACGGTAAGACTTATACCTTTACGATTCGCAAAGGTGTCAAATTCCATGTCAGAGCCTACCGGGAATATGTATACGGTTTCGTTCCCAATGCCATGTTTACCGATGACAATGAAATTTTGAAGCGATTATTCAAGCAGTAGGAAGTTTAAGGTTTCAGCGGCGGCGCTGGCCTGAAAATCGGCAAGTCTAATCGAAAAAGTAACATAATAATTCACCGCAGAGTTCGCCGAGAACGCCGAGAAAGACCCAAAAGATAATCTAACATAATCTCTGCGTCCCTGGCGCTCTCTGCGGTTGGCTGAACTGGCACCTGCCAACCAATCGACATGCTCGCATTCATTACGCGCAGATTTTTATTATTGATACTCGTCTTGTTCGGCGTATCCGTCCTTATTTTCGGCATTTTGATGACCTTCAGCCCGGAAAGACGGGCTGCCGTATTCGTCACCTCCCCCCAGCAGGCCAAGGACATCCCTAAAATCATCAGACAATTTGGACTCGACGATCCCGCTTACATCCAGTATTTGCGCTGGATGAAAGAAGTCTTCCAGGGCAACCTGGGCTGGTCGGTGGTGGCATCCCGACCGGTCCGGGAAGCCTTCTGGAACTATTTTCCCGTTACCCTGGAGATGAATCTATTTGCAGCGCCCATTGTGCTGTTTTTTGGTATCTGGCTGGGAACCTTAGCGGGAATCCATCGGGACAAGTGGATTGACCACACCACCCGGATTCTGGCCATCGTGGGGTGGTCCCTGCCCACGTTTCTTTTCGCCCTGGTGCTGCTCATGGTGTTTTACGGATACTTCCAAATATTTTCGCCCGGGGTTCTCAGCGATCAGTTGAGCATGTTCATTATTGATAATCCGGCTAAATACACCAGTTACACCGGTCTTTACACGATTGACGGAATTTTGAACGGTCATTTGAACATCACTCTGGATGCTCTGGCCCACCTTGTCTGCCCCATATCGACCTATGTGATCGTGGTGGTGGCCCTGAATATGCGGGTAATGCGTTCGGGAATGATCGAGGAGCTTTCCCGGGACTATGTGATGACCGCCAGGGCCAAGGGTGCGGATCGGCACACGATTCATATTAAACATGCCCGTCGCAATGCCCTGCTGCCCGTGATTACGGTCGCCGGCCAGCTGATGGCCATGTCCATGGAAGGCAGCATCGCGGTTGAGGTGGTTTACAATCGGCACGGCATCGGCTGGTGGCTGGCAGAATCCGCCGTTCAGCTGGACATTCCGGTATTGATGTGTATCTGTCTGTTCATGGGAGTGGTGTTTGTGATCACCAATCTGACATTGGATATACTATATGCGTATTTTGACCCCAGGATAAGACTGACCTGATTGAATATTGAATATTGGCAATTGAATATTTAAGGAATTCTATCGATTTTTTAGATAACAGGAAAAAACAGCAAATGTCACTCATTTCGCAAAATAAAAATGATAGAATACCACAAATCTTCAATCTTCAATCTTCAATTTGCAATATGTTGCCGGCTGATTTTAATTGAACTACCGTAATATAAACCAAATTGTGTTTATTTGAAAATGCCCCAACTCCATCCTCGTCTGCGCGAACTTAAATTTACGCTGTACCGGATTTTCCGGAGTCCATCCGCCATAATCGGATTTTCGCTGCTGATTTTCTTTGCGACAGTGGCTGTTTTCGCCCCGCAGATCGCACCCCCTAAATATGAGTACAATCCGTATTTGATGCCCCATAAGGGATTTTCTCCGACCCCCCAAGCGCCCAGTGACAAGAACATCTTCGGCACCACCTCAGGGCAGTATGACATATTTTACGGCGTCGTCTGGGGAACTCGCACGGCGTTTAAAATCGGCCTTTTTGTGGTCTGCATCGCCGGTCTGGTGGGCGTAACGCTCGGTGCCGTCTCCGGGTATTTCGGCGGCGTCATCGATGAAATTTTAATGCGGGTCACGGATGTTATGTGGGCCATACCGACACTGGTCCTGGCAATGGCGATCGTGGTGGCCTTCGGCCGGGGCCTGGATAAAATCATGATCGCCCTGGCGCTGGTGCAGTGGCGCTGGTACGTGCGGGTTATCCGTTCGGAAATCCTCACGCTGCGCGACCAGGATTATGTGCATGCCGCCAAAATCATGGGGGTCTCGGACGCAAAAATTATTTTGCACCATATGGTTCCCAACGCCATTTATCCGGTGCTGATTATGGCATCCATGGATATGGGATCCATGGTGATTACGGCATCGTTTATGAGTTTTGTCGGCTTGGGGGCTCCCAAAGGCTTTGCCGACTGGGGACAGATGGTGGCCCTGGCCCGCAACTACATCGTGGGGCCGCCGGGGGATCCGCTGAAATTCTGGTTTGCCATTGTGATTCCCGGCGGATGTATTGTACTGTTTGTGCTGGCCTGGAATTTGATTGGTGATGCGCTGCGGGATGCGTTTGATCCCAAGCTCAGGAGAAGATGAATTAAACAATGGCATTCGGCCCAAGATATTCGGCGCAAGGTGATGGTTTTTTTTCAATTTTAAATACATCTTATATCCAATGATTTTATGCTCGGCTCAGTAGTAGGGAGATGAAAATGGCGCGTTTGCTGGAAACCGTTGATCTGATGACCAACTTCTACACTTACGAAGGGGTGGTCAAGGCCCTGAACAGGGTGAGTCTGGTGGTGGAGCACGGCTCGACCTACGGGCTGGTGGGTGAGTCAGGCTGCGGCAAGAGCGTGACGGTGCGTTCGATCATGCGCATCGTGCCCGAGCCGGGGCGTATCGAAGACGGCAAAATCATTGTCTACCTGGACGAAGCGGACCGACAAAACGGCATTGATCTGCTGGAGCAGTCCGAGACCTACATGGAGAGCCTCCGCGGGAACCGCATATCCATGATATTCCAGGAGCCCAATGCAGCCTTGAACCCGACCATGAGTATCGGTGATCAGGTCGGTGAAAGTTTTTTGTTTCACCGGAAACAGGAAATGAGCGCCGGTATACTGGAGGAATTGGCAGCGTCGAAACGTCATTTCTTAAATCCATTTAAAAAATTCCTGCAGGCCGTTTACCGGATCGCCGCCCAAAACCCCGCTGACATTCGCCTGCGGATACTTGACCGGCTGCCATTGTTGAAGCTCTGGCAGAGGCGCCTCAAAAAGGAAGCCCGCCGCCGTTCGATAGAAATAATCGACAAACTGGGGATCCCCGATGCGGCGCAGGTGGCCGGGCAGTATCCCCATAATCTTTCCGGCGGGATGAAGCAGCGCATCCTCATTGCCATTGCCCTGGCGTGCAATCCGGTATTGCTGATTGCCGATGAAGCCACGTCAAATCTGGATGTAACGATTCAGGCCCAGATCCTGGAACTGCTCCGCGAGCTCAAAGAAGAAGTCATATCTTCGATATTGTTGATTACCCACGATCTGGGTGTGGTGGCTGAGACCTGTGACCGGGTGGGGGTGATGTATGCCGGCAACCTGTGCGAGGTGGCCGATGTCGAAGAATTGTTTGAGAACCCCCTGCATCCCTATACCCGGGCGTTATTGGACGCGGTACCGAAGTTTGATATGGCAGCAGAACTGCGAAGTATTGAGGGCAATGTGCCGAACCTTGTGACGCCGCCGCCGGGATGCCGGTTTCACCCACGCTGCCCCCATGCGATGGATGCGTGCCGGAAAACTTTTCCGGAGATGAAAGAAGTCAAAAAGGATCATTTGGTGGCCTGTTACTGGATAGAAAAAAGGTAAAAGGTCAAAGGCGAAAGGTTAAAGGCTAAAAGACTGCGGGCGCGAGGAGGCTGGTATGCCGGGAAGCTGGGAGGCGGCGAAGCTATAAGGCTGGAATACCGAGAACTGGCGTAAACCTCCAAGCCTTTGCGCTTTCAAGCCTCCTGGCAGAGACCATGGCGACATCTTAACTTTGTTTTAAATGGAATCATTGTGGAAAAGATTCTCGAACTCAAAAACCTTAAAAAGTATTACCCGATTCTGGGCGGGGTTTTGCGCCATGAAGTCGCTACCGTCAAAGCCCTGGACGGCATCGATCTGGATATTTATCGTGGAGAATGTCTGGGCGTCGTCGGGGAATCCGGCTGCGGCAAAACCACGACCGGCAAGGCCATTATCCGCCTGCACGATACCACCAGCGGGCATGTGTTTTATCACGGCCAAGGCCTTGAAAACGGTGCACCGATTGATATTGCCCGGAAGAGACGGTCTTTGCTCAAAAGGCTGGGTATTCGCAGCAAGCTGCAGATGGTGTTTCAGGATCCGACCACTTCATTGGATCCCCGCATGCTGGTAAAAAACATAATTGCCGAGCCGATCAAAACTCAGCAGCGTCCGGGCGGGCGGGAGCTTGAACGGCGGGTGATCGATCTGCTCCAACTGGTGGGATTGACCCGCGATCATTTGCTGCGCTATCCTCACGAGTTTTCCGGTGGCCAGCGCCAGCGCATCGCGGTGGCCCGGGCGATTGCCACGGATCCGGAATTCATTGTGCTGGATGAACCGACCTCGGCCCTGGATGTATCCGTCCAATCCCAGATTTTAAATCTGCTCAAGTCTCTGCAGCAAACCTTGAATTTGACCTATATGTTTGTCACCCACCATCTGCTGGTTGTCAAATATATCAGCAATCGCCTGGCGGTGATGTATCTGGGAAAAATAGTGGAAGTTGCCGGGACTGAAGATCTTTTTTCAAATCCGGTGCACCCCTATACGCATGCGTTGCTGTCCGCCATTCCGATCCCGGCGGTCAAAAGCAAGCAGCGGCGTATCGTTTTGTCCGGTGATGTACCCGGCTCCGTCAATCCGCCCGCCGGCTGCCGGTTTCATACCCGGTGTCCCTTCGTGGAGGATCGCTGCACGAAGGAGCTGCCCCTGCTTGAAACCGTGGCACCGGGTCATCAGGTGGCCTGCCATCGCAAACGGGATATGGCCAAACTTGTTAGGGATAAATTCGGTCAAAAAAGGATTGGCAGCGGGATTTAATAAGTGATAAAAGGTTACAAAAAGCTTGGAGGCTTGAAAGCTTGGAGGCTGGGATGCCTGAAAGTTTGGCAACTTGGAAGCTCGGAGGCTTAAATCTGATATTAGCCTCCCAGCCTTATAGCTTCCTCGCCTCCCAGCCTTCGGGCCTTCAAGCCTTATAGCTTCCCAGCATTCCAGCCAGAAAAAAAGGAGATTTTATGAAACGCGCGATTATTTACATACTGATATTTTTCGCGGCTATTTTGAGCGGTGTGCCGGCGGTGTCCGCTGAAAATCCCAGAGTCGAATTGGACACGTCAAAAGGCAAAATCGTTCTGGAGCTTTATCCGGAAAAAGCGCCTGAAACGGTAAAAAATTTCTTAAATTACGTTGCTGAAAAATTTTACGACGGTACCATTTTCCATCGGGTGATTCCGAAATTCATGATTCAGGGAGGCGGTTTTACGGCCGACATGCAGCACAAGCCCACCGGAGCGCCGATTAAAAACGAAGCCGATAAGGGCCTTAATAATGACCGCGGTACGATTGCCATGGCCCGCACCGGTGATCCCCATAGCGCCACGGCCCAGTTTTTTATCAACACGGCCAACAATGACTTCTTGAACCACAAGAGCAAAACACAGCAGGGTTGGGGCTATGCAGCCTTCGGTAAAGTCGTGGCCGGCATGGATACGGTGGATGCCATTTCGGCCGTGAAGACGACCACCCGCGGATCCTACCAGGACGTGCCCGTGGAGCCGGTGGTTATTAAAACCGCCAAACGGTTGAACTAGATGTTGGGCTCCGCATTAACTATGTTGGGTGGGCATTGCCCACCGTCAACCTTCCGGGCAGACAACGTTTGGTGGGCGATGCCCACCCTACGATATGGAATTTTCGCAACGTTAGCACGTTAAGAAGTAATTCTTTGCATTTTATGGCAAAATATTTTTGCCACCAAGCCACTAAGACACAAAGGAATATTCAGACAAAACCTTTCTTTGTGCCTTTGAGTCTTTGTGGCAATTTTCCGGCTTATCCGGGTTAGGCGTTAACATGGCAAAGTTCGAAAGGGGCTTATGACTGCAAAAAGAAATTCGAAAAAGATACTGGTACTGCTGGGCAGTCCACGGAAGAAGGGCAATAGTACAACGCTTGCCCAAAAAATTATTGAGGGCGCCGAAGCTGCCGGTGCCGCCGTCGAAAAAATTTATCTGCACGGTCAGAAGATAGCGCCCTGTCAGGCATGTTATGCCTGTCGGAAACCCAACAGCCGGGGCTGCGCGATCGACGACGATATGCAGCCCATCTATCAAAAGCTGATCGAGGCCGACGCCTGGGTAATTGCCAGTCCGGTCTACTGGTTTACCATGTCGGCGCAGACCAAGCTGTTCATGGACCGCTGCTTTGCGCTTTTTAATATTAAAAAAGATGCGCTGGCAGGCAAAAATATAGCCATCGCCATGAGCTATGCCGATGCCGATCCCTTTATGTCCGGCTGCGTCAATGCGCTGCGCACCTTTCAGGATGCCTTTGCCTATGTCGGTGCAACTATCGTGGGCATGGTATACGGCAGTGCGGACAAACCCGGCGAAATTAAATCAAACCAGGCCCTGATGGCAGAAGCTGAGGCACTCGGCAGGCAGTTGGCAGAAAGCTGATTCGAATCATGATCATCAATCCCAGAATTCGTCATAACATTTGCACAAACGCGCACCCGCTGGGCTGCGCTGCCCAGGTCCGGGCGCAAATCAGCTATGTCCGGGCCTGCGGCAAAATCGACGGTCCAAAAAAGGTGCTGGTCATCGGCGCTTCCAACGGCTATGGGCTGGCGGCCAGAATTGCGTCGGCCTTTGCATCCGATGCCGCCTCAATCGGGCTGGCCTTGGAAAAGCCCGCCACGGATAAACGAACCGCGACCGCCGGCTGGTATAACACCGAGGCCTTCAAACACGAAGCTGAAAAGGCGGACCTGCCGGCCTGGAATGTCAATGGCGACGCTTTTGCCGAGGAAACCAAATCCCAAGTCATGGAGATGGTCAAAACCAACCTGGGCCGGATCGACTTTCTGGTTTACAGCATTGCGGCGCCCCGGCGGGTCGATCCGGCGACCGGTGAAATTTTTTCAGCGGTCATCAAGCCGATCGGCAAACCGTTTACGGCCAAAACGGTGGATTTTCAGACCGGTATTATCAGTGAGGTTACCGCCGAGCCGGCCAGCGAGGAAGAGATCGTGCATACCGTCAAAGTCATGGGCGGGGAAGACTGGATGCTGTGGATCGACAAGCTGCTGGGCCGTAATCTCCTTGCTCCGGGATTTCGGACGATTGCGTTTTCCTATATCGGTTCCGAACAAACGCGTCCGTTGTACCGGGACGGGACCATCGGCGCCGCCAAGAAGGACCTCGAACAAAAGGCTGAGGATATCAACCGGCGGCTGGCACCGATTGGCGGGCAGGCGTTGATCAGCATCAACAAAGCCCTGATCACCCGCGCCAGCGCCGTCATACCGGCCGTCCCCCTGTATATCGCTCTGCTTTACCGGGTCATGAAGGCCAAGAAGCTGCACGAAGGCTGCATCCAGCAAATGGTCCGGCTTTATCATGATTTTCTGTTCGGGGCCAACTCCCCTCAAACGGATGCCAAAGGCCGAATCCGCTTAGACGACTGGGAAATGCAGCCGGATGTCCAAAATGAAATCAGCTCTTTCTGGCAGCAGGTCGATCAGGACAACATCGGTGAGCTTGCGGATATCAAAGGCGTAAGAGAAGAATTTTTAAGGCACCACGGATTCGGGATGCCGGGCATCGACTACTCGCAGGATGTCCGGCCGGATGTATTGTGAGGTTTGAATGGTTAAACTACTTCGCCAAGGCAATGTTTTCGCCCCGGATCCTCTGGGTAAGAAAGATATCCTAATTTTGGGAAATAAGATTGGGGCAATCACCGAGCCGGGCCAAATAAAGATAGAAGGAATTGAATTTCAAGACCTAGATGCCTCGGAAAAGATTGTTGTTCCGGGATTCATCGACAGCCATGTTCATATAACCGGAGGCGGCGGAGAAGGAGGGCCAGCCACAAGAGCACCTGAAATAGCTGTTGAAGATATCATTTCAAGCGGTGTGACAACTGTTATCGGATGCCTTGGAACGGATAGTGTGACACGTCACATGGAATCTCTTCTGGCTAAGGCCAGAGGCCTGGAAAAAGAAGGCGTCACAACCTTTATTTTTTCAGGTTCCTACGAAATTCCCCCCAAAACAATCACCGGAAGCATCCGATCCGACCTCGTCCTCATCGATAAAGTCGTAGGGGCGGGAGAAATAGCCATCTCCGACCACCGCTCCTCCCAGCCCTCCTTTGAGGAAGTGGCCCGCCTGGCTGCCGATTGTCGCGTGGGAGGCATGCTCGGTGGCAAGGCTGGTGTGCTCCATTGTCATATAGGCGATGGACCGCGACGTTTGGGGATGCTTTTCAGGCTGATCAAAGAAACAGAAATTCCTGTCACCCAAGTCATCCCGACCCATGTCAACCGCAATCGACAATTACTGGCGGAAGCCATGGAGTTTGTCCTGGCCGGAGGATTCATAGACCTTACCGCCAGCGGCGATTCCGAGCCTCTGGACAAGCAGGGAGTATCGATAGAAGATGCGGTGGCCCTCTTTCTTGAAAAACAGATTCCTTTAGACCACATCACCATAAGTTCAGACAGCAACGGCAGCCTTCCCGTCTTCGACGAAAAAGGGGAGTTGCTGGGCTTGACCATCGCCACCCAGAAGGGCCTCATAGCAAAGTTTCGAACCCTGGTCCAAAAAGATATCTTGAGTCTCCAGGATGCTCTAAAGCTCTTTTCCACCAATCCTGCCCACTTCTATAAGTTGAATCAAAAGGGAGAAATAAAGGCAGGAAAGGATGCTGATCTTCTTATCCTCGACAAAAATTTCAATTTGACAGACTGCTTTGCCATGGGACGCAGGATGTTGGCGGAGGGCCGATTAATTGCTAAAGGCACCTTCAGCCCTTGACAGGAAGGAAAAAAGTGAAGGCGGATCATCAGCGCCTGCGTTTTTTCGAAATCCAAGGGACTTATTTGAATTGAATCCGCAGTTTTGATTTTTTCTAACGCATACTTATATTCTAATTAATCCGCCCTGAATAGCAGCTTCCATCAACAGGCAAAAATAAAATGAAACATATTAAACCCGCCGGAGATCAACCGACCGGAATTTATACAGTGGCTGATCGTTGGAAACTTATGATGTTGCTGTGTTTGGCAGCTATAGGCATAGGTTTGGCGATCAGCGCCTGTGATTTCCGCAAGGGTCATGCTTCGGCCGAAACAAACACTAGGAAAGACAGCAACATGGAATCAACACAATTGGCCAAAACCATTCAATATAAGATACCGCCCATCGATGCCGCGGCTCCAGCCGAGATTGTAACCGCAACCTTCGCGCTGGGCTGATTCTGGGGACCCGACTCCCGGTTCGGGAGTATGGAAGGCGTCGTCAGAACTCGTGTCGGATATGCCGGCGGTCAGAAAAAAGACCCCACCTATCACAGCCTGGGAGACCACAGCGAAACGATCCAGATTGATTATGACCCGGCCCGCATATCGTACCGGAAGCTGCTGTCCATTTTCTGGCAGAGCCATGACCCAACGTCGCGTGCCTGGAGCCGGCAGTACATGTCGGCCATATTTTACCACAATGATGAGCAGCGAGAGCTGGCCCTTGAAACGAAAGCCTTCGAGGAAAAACAGAGAAACAAAAAAATCCAGACCGAAATTGTGCCGTTCGAGCGTTCTACCTGGCGGAAGATTATCATCAGAAATATGAGCTGCGAGGGCATAGTGATCTGATGCGGGAATTTAAGGCCATGTATCCCCGGGACATTGATTTTATCAATTCCACTGCCGCCGCCCGGGTCAACGGCTATCTCAGCGGCTACGGCAGCCCCGAAGAAATGAAAGCAACCCTCGAACACCTGGGCTTATCGACTGCGGCCCAGGAGCGGCTGTTGGCCAATTCCAATAAGTGGAAAAATTAATTATACGAAAAAGTCCGGCATCAGGTCAGCGTTCGGATCGACGGCGTAGCTGCTGAGATCCGTCAGGCCCTCTGCCTGCAGGACGGCCTCGTCGACAAAAAAATTGCCGGTGCACTCACGGCTTGGTTTGGTTAGAATCGCGTGGGCGGCGTCCGCCAGGATCTCGGGCCTGCGCGAGGCCCGAACCATCTCTTCGCCGCCGAGCAGGTTGCGTACGGCTGACGTTGCGATGGTCGTGCGCGGCCACAGGGCGTTGACCGCTATTCCCCGGGACTTCAGTTCCTCAGCCATTCCGAGAACACACATGCTCATACCGAACTTGGCCATGGTGTAGGCGACATGCGGTGCGAACCATTTGGCCTCCATGTTAAGCGGCGGCGACAGGTTTAAAATGTGCGGATTTTCCGCCTTTTCGAGGTGTGGAATGCATTTTTGCGAACACAGAAATGTGCCGCGCGTGTTGACCTGGTGCATCAGGTCATAGCGCTTCATCGGGGTCGAAACCGTGTCCGTCAGGTGGATCGCGCTGGCGTTGTTTACCAGGATATCGATTTGGCCGAATGCTTCAACCGTCTTGGCCACCGCAGCTTCCACCTGGTCCTCGAAGCGGATGTCCACCACGCAGGCCAGGGCCTTGCCGCCGGCGGCTTCGATCTCCTCGGCGGCGGTATAAATCGTTCCCGGAAGCTTCGGATGCGGATGAGTTGTTTTGGCTGCAATGGCAATCCTGGCGCCGTCTCTGGCGGCCCGCAATGCGATTGCCTTGCCGATGCCGCGGCTGGCGCCGGTAATGAACAGGGTCTTGCCTTTCAGATCGCTCATGGCTCCTCCTAGTCAATTGAATATTGTCAATTGAATATTGAATATTTATGGTTTCGCTGCGCTCAGACTTTTTTATAAAAAAGATAGAATACCTCCCTCGATGTTCGATGTTGGAAGTTCGATGTTCGATGTTCATTAGTTTCTTTTATTGATCAAACTAGCCGCTTCTCAGGCCAGCGGTCCGCCGGAGGCGGAACACCTGAAACCTTAAGTTTCTGACAAAATGCTGCCGGATAAAACGTCCTAAGGGCCTATTAACCAATCACTTTTTATAAAGCCGTTTGAGATCCTCCCAGGCATCCGTCAGCATGGCATTGGGCACATAGCCGTGGACATAATCCCGGTAGGCGCGGACGTTGATTTGCTGGTAGAGCGGGATCCCGACGGCATCCTGATACCACAGGTACTGCAGTCTGGTGTAAATCTGTTCGCGCCGGACCGGGTCGACGGTGGCGATGCCGGCCTCGCAAAGACGGTCCACCTCGTCATTTTTATACGCCAGAAACCGGCCGTACACACCCCGGGAGTGCATAAAACTGTACATAAAGTTGTGCGGATCGGCATAGTCCGCCACCCAGCCGGTAATAAAAATCGGGTACTGGAAATTACGGTATTGCACCAGATAGTCCTTCCACTCCACATTGCGCACCTCGATCTTGAATTTCGCATTCAAAGACATCAGGTTTTCCGCCAGCATCAGGGCCGCGGCCTCCCGCATTTCGTTGCCGGTGTTGTGGGCAATGACCATTTTAAAGCCTTTTTGCCATACCTCTCCCTTCCAGGCTTTTTGCAGATATTGCTTTGATTTGTTCAGATCGAATTCGTAAACCGGTACATCTTTGTGGAAGGGCAGACCCTCAATGTCGGGGCTGGTCGGCAGGATAACCAGGTTGTTGAACACATCCGCTTTGTAAGTTTGACGGTCAAAGGCGTGCAGAAATGCCTTGCGGACGTTGACATCATTAAAAAAGTCAGGTGGAACGCCGTCACCGTCCAGCCGGCCGCTGCCGATATTCGGATTGCCGCGAGGATTCACCTTGCGGCAGAAAAGAGCACAGGTGAGGGACAGCTGGGGTGTCATATACAGCTTCAGTCCCGGCATGGCCTCCACCTCCGGCACATAGGGTGTGTCCACCGTGACGCGGTCGGCATCGCCGTTTTGGAGCATGAGCTTGCGGGTGCTCCACTCCTTGACATATTTGATGACAGCGGTTTTGAGTGCCGGCCGGGGTCCCCAATATCCCTCAAAACGCTCAAACACAAACTGCTGGGAAGGCTCCCACAGCTTCATGCGGTAGGCACCGGTGCCGTTGGCAATACCTTGCAGGGGTTCATGCCCCGGCGCCGGGTTGTTGAATCGGGCGGCATTTTTGATGCTGCCGTCCCAGCAGCCCTTGGAAATCGCCCATTCCCGGTCCAATATGGAAGCGGCGGAATAGGCCAGAATGCCCATCAACGGCGGAAACGGCCGCGGCAGGTGAAAAACAATGCGATCGTCTTTGACTTCCACGGCCTGGTCGATGGCTTCAAAGATCCCGGCAATGATGGCGCCGTCCTTATCCCTGGTTGAACCACGGCCGGTCAACGCCTCCAGCAGCATCCACATGGGGCCGCCGTCCGGATCCACGATCATGGCGCGTTTAATTGAGTAGGCAACATCTTCCGGCGTTAATTCGCCGCCTTCCTGAAATTTAACCCCCTTGCGGATATGGAAAGTATAAGTTTTTCCGTCCGGTGAGATTCCCCCGTTTTCAAGGGTCGGAACATATTGGGCCAGCAGCGGAACATATTTTTCGGTGCTGGAACCGTCAAAGAACACCAGGGTTTCGTAGATATTCCAGATTCTCTGTGAGCCGGTGGCATCATAGCAAACCGCCGGGTCCAGGGTGCGCAGGGTGCCGTAGTTGGCCAGCACAAATGTGTCCGGATTTTTTACGATTGCATGCGCGGTGAGGGTCCCCATCACAATCAGAAAGCAGCAAAAAATTATCAAACCCGTCTTTTTCATATTTACCTCACGCCGGCGCTCGTTGAGATGATTGGGTTTGCTGGATTGATTGAGTTGATGGAGTTGGATAGGAATTTTTCTTATTAGATGGTCATACCGCTTTAAAAACAACTGACTACGGACAACTATCCACGGCCATAATGCAGAATCGCTCAATTAAAGAATAACATTTTGCCGGCGAATACCACCTTTCAGATTCATTTTTTCTCAGAATCGAGATTGCTGTAAAGTTGATTCCAGCGGGCAAAGGGAATGGACTTTAGATCCTGTAGATCAGACTGCGGAATTCTGCCGATGGTGGTGTTGGGCGCGTAGTAGCACTGCTGTCCCTTGTAGGGACCATCTTCGATAATCCAGCCTTGCGTGACAGCAAGTTTTTTGCCCACAAAATTACTTGCCTCGGAATTATATTGCTTTTGGTCGGCCGGACTGAAAATGCCTTCAAAATACATAATCTGCCTCCTCGAAAAAATTAAGCAGGGTCGGCAATTACCCTGCTGGATTGAGTGTGTTCATTCAACATTACCCACTCGTACAAAAATGTCAAGCTTATAAAAATATTGAAATATGATCAATTTTTAGGCTTTAAATTCAGAGGGCATACCTCGAAATGTCGCCGGTCAATCAAAAATAGTCATCCCAAAGCCTGGTCGATGTCGGCGATAATGTCATCCACATCCTCAATACCGACAGATAGCCTCAGCAACCTTTCGGTGATGCCCAGCTCGGCGCGTTCTGCGCTGCTCATTTTTTCATGGGAAGTTGCTACCGGCGCACAAACAATGGTTTCAACGCCGCCGAGACTGAGAGCCGGTTTTATCAGGTTCAGCTTCTTGAGGAATTCACGGGGAGAAATGCGTTGATCGTCCAGTTCAAATGAAAGCATGCCGCCGAAGCCTTTCATCTGTCCGGCCGCAATCTCAAACCCCGGATGATTTTCCAGGCCCGGGTAGTTTACTTTCCGGATCAGCGGATTTTTTTGCAGGTATCGGGCAATCGCCAGGGCGTTTATATTCTGCTGCGCGACCCTTATTCCCATGGTTTTTAAACTTCTTTCGATCAGATAGCAGGTGACGGCGTTCAGGCTGCCGCCGAAATTAGCGGCCGATTGTCTGATTATGGCGATCAACGCCTGGGACGCCACGACGGCGCCGCAGCAGATGTCACTATGCCCGCCGATGTACTTGGTCCCGCTGTGCAGAACGATGTCGATTCCTAAATCAAGGGGATTCTGGTTGATCGGCGTGGCAAACGTATTGTCAATCAGGGTTAAAATATTTTTTGATTTTGCAATGCGGGAGACGGCCGCTATATCCGTGATCAACAGCAGCGGATTAGACGGCGATTCAATATAGATGATGCGGGTGTTTGGGCGGATGGCGCTTTCCAGCTCAGCCATATTGTTGGATACCAAAGTGTATTGGATGCCGAATTTATCGAATTCGGCTGTGGCAAAATGATGCGTGCCGCCGTAAATATCTCTTTGCAGAACGATGTGGTCCCCGCTGCCAAGCAAAGAAAAAATTGCGGTACTGATGGCCGCCATGCCGGAGCTGAAAAAAAGACCGTCCTCGGCGTTTTCCAGCGCACACAATTTATTAATGATCGCTTTTTGGTTGGGCGTGTTGAAATAGCGCGGATAAACATTTTCCGGCGTGTCCAGGTATTCAAATGAAGAAGAGGGAAAAATCGGTGTATTTATGCCTCTGGTTCGGGGGTCCGGGTAGGTGCCGCTGTGGACGCACTGCGTATTTTTTTTCATAATCAGCCTCCGGTTTGGCCTCAGTCTTAAGTTGGTACTGTATATTAGTCTTAATGATGAATTCTTTGTATTACATGCAATCCGCCTTGGGCGGATCACCACGAAAACACGAAATTTTGAAAGCACGAAATTTATCTAATCATCTTTTCGTGTTTACGTCCTTTCGTGCTTTCGTGATTAATTTGTCCTTTTTAGTTCTCCGCCTCTGGCGGATCCGGGTTAGACCAAGATCAATGAGCTTTATTCATATATCTCACCAGTTTCGATGTTCGTCAATGGATTTCAATATCGGCATCTTCCAACCTGCCATTAAAGACTTATGTTAGTAGGATCTAGCCTAAATCGGAGTTCGGTTGCCAAGCGGAGGAAAAATGGTTGTCCGAATCCGGCACAGTCTATTTTAAAATAATTCCGGTAGCTTCCAACGGAAGCTGCCAGAAACCAAGAGGAGATTCAACGTGAAACGTTGCTTTATTGCACTCATCATTCTGTTTTCAGCCGGCCTGTACGCCGTCAATGTTTATGCCTCCGACAAGATCTCTTTTGGAACTTACACCTCCGCTCAATTTCGGGACTACTGGTATAACCATGGCGCCGAAATCTCCCGCTTCAATCTGCACCAGATGCGTTACGGGGAAATCCATCAGGGGGACGCCGTACTGGTATTTGTCACCGAAGAAATGAATCCCGCCATTCAGGTCAAAGCGGATAATCCCGGACCTGAAGATATTCCCGTGTTAAAGCTGAATGCCGTCCGCAAATTTTTTACCGGCATCTATCCTTATTCGATCATGACATCCATCTTCAGCCCGGTGGATATCCAAAAATATCCGCTGCCCCTTAAAATCAGTTTATCCACCCAGGAGTGGTGCGGAAATGTTTACACTCAGATGAATCTGCAAAACGCCGAATACCGGGTGAGGCTGCATTCCTACTTTGAAAAAGAAGGCGACCAGGATTTCACGGTAAAAAAATACATGCCCGAGGATGCTGTCTGGAACATAATTCGAATCGCCCCGCAGGACCTGCCGCAGGGGGAGTTCCTCATGATTCCCGGCACGGCCTATGCGCGCCTGGTTCACCATCCTTTGGAACCGCAAAAGGCCGTCGCTGAGCTGGAGCCGGATAAGGAAAAAAGTCTTGAAGGCAACCCGCTGGTACGTTACGAATTAAACTTGCCCGGCGAACAGCGGACCCTGCGAATTTTTTTCGAAAAGGATTTCCCCTATCGCATTCAGAAATGGGAGGAATCCTACCCCGGTCTGGCTGGCGCGGCCGGCAAAGATCTAACGACCCGTGCCGTGCGGACCCATACCATTATGGATGCCTACTGGCAGCATCATCGCAACAAGGATCGTGAGTTGTTGAAAAAGCTCGGGTTGAGTGCGCGGGAGATGGGAAGCGATTGAATACGGCTTATGCAACTTAATGATTGCGGCATGAAAAAAGATCAAATTACAAGCACCAAATTCCAAATAAATTTCAAATCCCAATATCCAATGACCAAAACAGTTTTGGAATTTGGAATTTTGATCATTTGAATTTGTTTGTATTTTGTGATTTGTTATTTGGAATTTCTTATAACACCACTAGCCGCATCTATGCAATTTAATGACGACTAATCCCACGAAGATTATGGAATAACCTGGTATGCCTATTTACAATGCCGACATTGCCGATATTTTCGACGAAATTGCCGACTATCTGGAGATTGACGAGGATGGCAATCCTTTTCGAATCCGCGCCTACCGCAACGCGGCCCGCAGCGTCCGCGGCCTGGGGGCGGAGCTCAAAGACCTGGTGGCTGAAAAAGAGGACCTTACGAAACTTCCCGGTATCGGCAAAGAATTGGCCGCCAAAATCGTCGAAATCCTGCAAACCGGATCTACCCATGCGTTGAAAAATCTTCAGGACAAAATCCCCGCCGAAGTCATCCAGATGTTAAAGATTCCCAACCTGGGGCCCAAACGGGTGCGGGTTTTGTACCATGATCTCAAGATTCAAAGTTTGAAGCTGCTGCTGCAGGCTGCCCAGCAAGGCCGGATAAGGTCTTTGCCGGGTTTCGGCCGAAAAACGGAAACCCGGATCCTGGAGGCCGTCCAGGCCTTCTCGGCGCAGGAAACGCGTTTTAAGATTGCGGCGGTTCGGCCAGATGTCGATGCCCTGCTCGAATATCTGGAAAAAGTGCCCGGGGTAGAACAGGCTGTGGCGGCCGGCAGTTTCCGGCGGTCCAAGGATACCGTGGGGGATCTTGATATTCTGGTCGCCGCCGGCAGCAACAGCCCCGTAATGGACCGCTTTGTCGAGTATGAAGATGTTAAAGATGTTTTATCCAAAGGAACCACGCGTTCCAGCGTCGTTTGGCGTTCAGGATTACAGATCGATCTCAGACTGGTTGAAGCGCAGAGCTTTGGTGCCGCGCTGCAGTATTTTACCGGGAGCCAGGCTCACAACATCGCTATCCGCGGCCTGGGGCACCGGCACGGACTGAAAATCAACGAATACGGTGTCTTCAAGCTTGATGAGCGGATTGCCGGCGATACCGAGCAATCCGTGTACGAATCTATCGGTCTACCCTATATTCCACCGGAGCTGCGTGAGAACCGGGGAGAGATCGAAGCGGCCCGCGACAACCGCCTGCCGCGCTTAATCGAGCTGAAGGATTTAAAAGGCGATCTGCACTCCCACACCAACTGGTCGGACGGCCGCAACACGCTGGCAGAAATGGTAAAGGCAGCCCAGCACAAAGGCTTGAAATATCTGGCCGTCACGGAACACTCGGATCGACTGAAGGTGGCCGGCGGGCTGGGTGATTCCCGCTTGCTGGCGCAAATGGAAAAAATCGATAAATTAAACGAGGATCTTCGTGAGATTACGCTGCTCAAAGGCATCGAAGTGGAGATATTGGAAGACGGCAGCCTGGATTTGTCCGATGACATCCTGGGCCGGCTGGATCTGGTCGTGGGTTCGATTCACAGCTATTTTAATCTGCCGCGGCAGAAGCAAACCGAACGCATTCTGCGGGCCATGGATCACAGGTACTTTTCGATCCTGGCGCATCCGATCAACCGGCTGATCGATGAGCGCGCACCCATCGAAGTTGAGATGACCAAGGTGATTCAAAAGGCAAAAGCGCGCGGCTGTTATCTCGAGCTGAACTCGAATCCCCGGCGTCTGGACCTTTATGACACTTACTGTCAGGCTGCCAAGGCAGAAGGTGTGCCGGTGGCCATCAACTCGGATGCCCACAGTGGGGACAGTTTCGATCATTTGCGCTATGGGGTGGGCCAGGCACGCCGCGGCTGGCTGGAAAAGGATGATGTGGTCAATACGAGGCCGCTGGGGGAATTGCGCAAGCTGCTTAAACGGACGATGGGGTGACGGGGCGCGGGGTGCGAGTAGCGAGGTGCGGGATATGACAGGTAAGGATTAAATTCCAAATATCAAAATACCAATAAATCCCAATTTCCAAATAACAAATCCCAAACAAATTCCAATAACCAAAATTCAAAATTACAAACCGGATGCACCTGTTTTGATGACCGCTTCAGATAAAAATGCAATTATTTTTCACGAATGCACGAAAATTCTAAACTGAGAACAAATCATTCAAATGGAATTACTTGGTTTGGCCGGTTTTGGACATTGATTATTGTAATTTGGGATTTATTTGTGATTTGGTGCTTGGAATTTGGAATTTATATCCTGCCGGTAATGCTCTGTTATTGGTTGTCTGCCCACTGAGACCTGACATGACACCCGTTTTCATATAAGGAATAAACCGAATGATCAAAATCGGTCCTGGCGGTTCGGATGGTTTGGGAAATCTGAAAGGTGTGCAGAAAGTTGCCGCAATGGGCCTGGACTGCATGGAGGTCGAATTCACCTACGGGGTGCGCATGGATCTGAAAACCGCTGAAGCGGTTGGCGTTCTGGCCAAAGAAAAAGGGATTATCTTATCCGTGCACGCACCCTATTATATCAACCTCGCTTCGGATGAAAAAGACAAGTTTGCCGCCAGCCGCAAACGGATTCTGGATTCGTGTGAGAAAGCGCACACCATGGGCGCCCAAAATGTGAGCTTCCATGCCGGATTCTATCAAAATCGACCTGTCGAGCAGACCTATCATTTGATTAAAAACGCGATGGTCGGGTTGCAGAAAGAAGTTGCGGACAATGGCTGGAAGGTCAAGTTGTGTCCCGAAATAACCGGCAAACAATCCCAATTCGGTTCTTTGCAGGAGCTCGTGCGCTTAAAAAAGGAAATCCGCTGCGGGATAACCGTCGACTTCTCCCATTTATATGCCCGTCAGCAGGGCGACATCGATTACGCCCGGATTCTCAAAAAACTGCCCAAAAAATTTCATGCACACTTTTCCGGCATCGAGTATGGAGATAAGGGCGAACAAAAGCACGTTCGGACCGCCAAAAAATTTTTTGAGCCGCTGGCCAGAGAATTAATCAGGCGCAAGGTGGATATTACCATCATCAACGAATCTCCCAAGCCTTACGAAGATGCCCTGATGATGAAAAAATTGATAGTGAAACTTCAGAATGATAGTGATTTTATGAATTTTCATATGTAAGAACAACAGCCCGGCATCGAACCACTAAGGCGACATTTTGCAGTCCAAAAACTTCGGATCGGAAACCGCTCCGAATGAAGACAAGATCACTTTGTTTCGTTCTGTCAGAGGTTTTGAACCTTGAACCTTGAACCCCGAACCGCTCAACTTGGGTTTATCTAAATCATGCTTAATTTTGTTCTCTATGCGACTACCACCCTGATCTGGGGTTCGACCTGGCTTGGCATCAAAATGCAGTTAACGCAGGTGCCGCCGATTTTATCCGTAGGCTACCGCTTCTGCCTGGCATCGAGCATACTTCTCATTTATTGCCTAATTACGAAAAAAAATCTTATGTTCTCCCGGCGCGACCATTTTTTTATGGCTCTCCAGGGTTTCACGCTCTTCGGCCTGGGTTACATCATGAGTTATCTGGCCACCTCGTATTTGACCAGCGGATTGGTGGCCGTCGTATTTTCAACTATTTTAATGTGGAACATTCTGAATTTGAGATTATTTATGGGACAGCCTGTTGCCTGGCGGGCGTTCGCGGGTGGCATCCTGGGCCTGACCGGAATTTGTATCGTGTTCTGGCACGACCTGGCGGCCTTCACCGCGACCCGCGGGATTATCGGTCTGATAATGGCACTGGTCGGCGCCTATCTCGCTTCGATCGGCAATGTGGTCGGATCACGCAATGCCAGGAGCGGCGTGCCCGTCACCCAAGCCAACGTTTACGGCATGGCTTACGGGGCACTTTTATGCCTGGCAATTCATTTTGGGGGCGGCGGCGCACTTGTTATGGATTGGACGCTCGGTTATCTCGGCCCCATTTTGTATCTGACCGTTTTCGGGTCGGTGGTAGCATTCGGCTGTTACATGCTGTTGATCGGCCGAATCGGTGCCGATTTCGCCGCCTATGTTATGCTTTTGATCCCCGTCGTGGCGTTGACACTTTCGACCTTTTTTGAAAAATATCAATGGTCCGCCAGTGCGGTATTCGGCGTCATCGTCGTTTTGTTCGGCAACCTGATTATCCTAACTCCGACTGGAATTTTGGAGAAAGCCTTCCGTAAAGCAGCAACCGGCTAAATACGCTGTATTTAATCCTGCCCTTCGGCGGAGGTTTTTTTCTCGGCGCCTTTGCCGGCTCTCGCATCCGTCAATTTCTGTTTAAGCGCTTCATACTGCGCTTCGTCATAGGCGCCGAGCTCTTTGGAGTGCATGCGCCAGGTTTGAAGACAGACATTGGCGTTATAATAGTCTTCATCCAGAATAAATTCTTCAAAGCATTTCAGGGATTCATTAATGGATTTTTCATATAACTGCTTTTTGAATTCATTGAATTGTTCCTGATCAAAGGTGCCGGCATCAATCGCTGCGCTGCGCCAGACGTTCAGGGCAACGCGGCTGGCGTAATATCCCTCGGTTTCCAGCGTTCTTTTGAGCCGCCAGAACGAGTTGGCGGCTTCCCGCTTCAACATACTTTGTTTAGCCTTTTCATCCGGACTTTGCTCGGATTTGTCCTGTGCCATGGATAGGGATACCAGCAGCACAACTGATATGAATGCGGCGGTCATGATGAATATTCTGCGAAGAGAAACTGTCATTTTTTTAGTTAAAAATCCTGATCCGTAAATTATGACGCTGTGTATAGCTTATAACAAATTCAGTAATAGGTCAAAAACAAGAAAACTTAGATGGGTTTGCATGGGGCTGCGCGCTGCGGTCCCACAGGCAGGGTTCAGGGGTTTGGGGCTTCCGACTTCGCTCTTCGAGCTTCAGGCTTCGTTAAAACTTCGACCCGACAAGACGACGGGACAAGACGACCCCACAGGCAGGATTCAAAGGTTGGGGTTATGAAATACCGGGTTGCCAACTGGTAAATAGAAGGAATGGCGGCCAATCTTGTTCGGCAAACTTTAGACCTATTGGTGGTCAGATGTTTGCCGGCTGCAATTTTTCTACAAAAGGTCTATCGGCCGGCGCAAATTCATATTCCCGCAGCTGATTCAATGCAACCCACCTTACGGCAGCATGCGCATTCAGGGAAAAATTTCCTCCTGTCCAGACTGTGTGATAAGCCAGCAGCTGAATTATTCCCGACTCGTAGGGATAGGTGCTTTCGCCGAAAAATTCCCCTACCAAGACGTCTATGCCGAATTCTTCCTTCATTTCCCGTGCCAGACATTCCTGCGGAGTTTCACTTTCCTCGATTTTGCCGCCGGGAAACTCCCATTTGCCGGCCAGTTTGTCATTGTCCCTGCGCCGGGCGATCAGAACTCGGTCCTTTTGCATCAATATAGCAGCAGTTACCCGTACCATCATATTCATTGTACTTTTATGCGTTCTATTTCCGCGATCAGTTTCGGCAAAATAACTTGTGCATCGCCCACGATTCCCAGATCGGCGATTTTAAATATCGGGGCATCGGGGTCTTTGTTTATGGCAATGATTTTCTTCGATGAACTCATGCCGACTATGTGTTGAACGGCGCCGCTGATGCCGATGGCGATGTAGAGATCCGGTCCGACCGTGGTTCCGGATTGCCCGACTTGCAGGCTGTGGGGAATCCAGCCCAGCTCCACAATGGCACGTGAGCCGGCCAGAGCGCCTCCCAGTTTGCGGGCCAGCTTACGAACCGTGTCCAGGTTGACTTTATCCTGGCACCCGCGGCCCGCGGAAACAAGTATTTTCGCTTCGTCTATTTTTTCTTCTTCGGACTCCAGGCGGATTTCCTCTATCAGACGGGTGCGAATACTCGCCTTGTTCAGTGTTACCGGCACTTCTTCAATAATAACCGGCCGGCTTGGATCTGATTCGGCGGCCGCAAATACATTGGGCCGCACGGTGGCGGTTTGGGGCCGCGTATAAGGTGAAATAATGGTGGCCATTATGTTGCCGCCAAAAGCCGGCCGGGTTTGGATCAGCTGACCCTGTTCATCAATTGCCAGTTCGGTGCAATCCGCTGTTAACCCCAGATGCATTCTTGCCGCAACCCGTGGGGCCAGATCGCGGCCGTTGGGTGTGGCGCCGTAGAGAAAGATAGATGGTTTTTCTTTGGCAATAATTGCGGCCAGGGTATTGGTGTAGCCGTCGCTGGTGTAGCGGCCCAGAAGCTCATGCCGGCAGCATAGCACACGGTCGGCACCCTGATGACAGAGGCTTTCCATTCCGGCCAGGCGGTCGTTGCCGAGGACCACCGCACAGAGTTGTTCTCCAAGTTGATCGGCCATCCTGCGGCCCTGAGTCAGGATCTCATAGGCCACTTTCCTGGGAGTGTCCTGCGCACCCCGGGACTCATACTCGGCCCAGATAAAAACACCTTTGTACCGGGAAAGCTCTGCGGGGGATGCCTTGCGACGCTCAATCTCCAAGGCCGCCTGAGGGCACACATTGACGCAGGCACCGCACAGGGTGCATAGATCGTTGGTCTGAGCCACCCCATCTAAAACGGTAATGGCGCCGAACGGGCAGGACTTCACACATAAACCGCAGGCATTGCATTTTTCCCTGTCAATTTTCAGCATTAAATAAACTTTCCCTCCCGCAAAAACGCCGCGATCTTTCGGGCGGCGACCTCCGGATCGATTCCCTCCAGCTTAATGCCGCCCTGTTTTTGCCGGGGGGCAAAGACTTTAACGACCTGGGTATATGATCCCGTGAGCCCCAGCTCCGCTTCATCAAGATCAAGGTCCGCGGCGGTAATGACGGATACGTCTTTCCGACGTGCCTCGAGGACATCCTGAAATGAAGGCACCCGTCGAATGGGGTCGCCTTTGGCGGCTGAAACCATCGCCGGCAGTCGTGCTTCAAGCACTTCGTAGCCGCTCTCGGTTTCCCGTTTCACCCGGATGCGCTTCTTGTTGGGTGTCAATTGCACCTCAACGCCATAGGTAATCTGCGGCAGGCCCAGTATTTCCGCAACCTCCGGTCCGACCTGGGCGGTGTCGCCGTCGATGGCCTGCTTGCCCATCATGATCAGGCTAAAATCAGGTACGGCGGCCCTGACGGCGGCGGACAAGGTCAGCGCGGTGGCCCAGGTATCGGCGCCGGCAAATTTGCGGTCGCTGATCAACACCGCGCGATCGGCGCCCAGCTCGAGGCAGCGCAGAAGTGCGGATTTGGCCTGGGGCGGTCCCATGGTAATTGCAACAATTTCGATGTCCGGTGATTCAGTTTTCAGGTGCGCCGCGTGGTCCAGCGCATATTCACAAAAGGGATTGAGAATGGACGTAATCCCCTCCCGGATCAGCGTGCCGGTTGCGGGATTTACTTTGACATCAGTTATTTCGGGAACCTGCTTTACGCACACCACGATTTTCATAACACACCTAAAGTCAGCGCCTTCGTCCTAAGTCTTCGTTCAGTTCTATAAATTCGAGACATTTAATCTCTAAAGATATTGCCGGGATTAAACAGGCATTCAGGGTCGAAAGCCAGTTTCACGGCCCGCATTTCCTCTATCTGGTCGGGGCGGTACATCAATTCGAGAAATTTTATTTTCATTTTGCCGATGCCGTGTTCGGCTGATACGGTACCGCCGAATTCAATTGCTTTGGCGGCGAACTGCGCATAAAGTTTTAATCCTTTTTCGAGCTCGCTGCCGTTGCGGGGCAGGATATTGATGTGGATGTGATTATTGCCGATGTGACCGATGGCGACCCACTGCAAATCGGCCTTATCCAGGGTGCTTTTATAGATCTGCCACATGTCGCGCAGGCGGTTGTCCGGGACGGCCAAATCCGTCCCAAGTTTGTGAAGTTCCGGATGCTGTTTTTTGCGCTCGGCGATGATGGCGTTGACCGTCTCCGGCAGAAGGTGGCGAAAAGCTTTAAGGCGCTGGAACTCACGGTTTTCATAGGCGGCCCAGGATTCTGATATGGACGCCCCGCAGTCTTTGATTATCTTCTCAAGGGCGGTGTAATCCAGACTGTCCGACAATGGCGCAAAACCAAACTCGAAAAAGAGAGCGGCGCCGGCCCAATCAGGGATCACCGGCATATCCACCGATTTGGGGTTCTGCAACTGCATCTGCCGCATAAGAGCCAAGGCATTGCCGGAATAAAATTCCAGAAAATCCAGCCGGACGCACTTTTCATTCCGCAAGGCATATACGAGATCGATCGCCTGCTCATCGGATTTGAGAAACTGGACCAGCGAAATTTTTTCTTTCCGCTTCAAAAGGGCTGCGGTCACCTCGGTGATGACGCCAAAGCTGCCTTCCGAGCCGATAAACAAATCAATCAGGTCCATGTGAGGCGCCGTAAAAAAACCGGAGGTATTTTTGGTGCGCGGCCAGGGATAGGAAGGCAAACTGATTAGCGAGTCGTGGCCGCAGGAGTCATAAACCGTGAATTCTCCTCCGGCGGAGGCGAAATACTTGCCGCGTGGAATGCTTAGAATCTCGCCGCTGGCCAGCATCACCCGGAGCCCTCTCACCCAGTCACGGGTTGGGCCGTAGCGGTAGGTCCTTGCCCCGGATGCATTGGTGGCCGCCGTACCCCCCAGCGAGGCGCTCATCTCCGTCGGGTCCGGCGGATAGAAATAAACGGCGGGGTCTTCCTTGAAGCCGTGTAAAGCGTTCAATGCCGGCTGATCACCGCAGCGTTCGATATCCGGAAAATTCTTGGCGGTGATCTGGGAATTCAGGCTGCGCAGGTTCACCGCGCACTGGGCTCGAACGCGCCACTCGTCAGCCGGCTTATCGTAGTAGACGGCCTGCACCCGATCAAAGTTTTCCAGGGATACCAGCGCCCCCTTGCGGGGAACACAGCCGCCGACCAGTCCGGTGCGAGCGCCGGCAATGGTGACATTGATCCTGCGGGCCGACATCTGCTTTAAGACGGCGGCCAGCTCGGCTTCGTCCGCCGGGAAAAAAAGGTAGTCAAAGGGTTCGGGCGACAATTTCGATTCATCCGTCAGATAAATCGGATATTCCCTGCTGATGTGCTCGAATCCGTCGACACGGCGAATTTTGTTATAGTCAGCCAGAGGTACGAGCTGGGTATAGATTTCATGCATGTTGAAAAAAAATAATGCCTAAAATGTCTAAAATGCCTAAAGTGCCTAAAATTAAGGTATTCTATCTATTTTGCCTTGCTTCGGTCACGCAGTAGATGCCTTCGCCTTTTTGGGCCGGTCCGAAGCACAGGTTGTCCGAATCACAGGCCGATTTCCTGAGATCACCGGACTTCCAGCGGTTGATCAGAGCCGGTTCCCGGATCAGCGGCCGGCACATGGAAACATAATCGGCCGGACCTTTATCCACCAGGTGTTCGGCAACCTGAAAGGAGCGGGTGCCCCCCACCAGAATCAGCGGAACCTGGATATTTTTCTTAAAAACGCCGGCTTCATTTCGGAAATAGGCCTCCTGATCGTCGGATTTGATGCCCACCCGCGCGGGTCCCAGCCTGCCGGCGACACGATTGCCGCCGCTGATTTCAATGGCATCCACTCCCGCCTCCGCCAGCAGGCTGCCGGCCTGGGCCGAGTCCTCCAGGCTCAGGCCATTTTCGTGAAAATCCCGGCAATTCATTTTGACCAGGACCGGGTAATCTTCACCGGCGGTTGCTCTGACGGCGCGTGCCACCTCCAGCAATGCTCTGGCCCGGTTTTGGATGGAACCGCCGTAGGCATCCGTGCGTCGGTTGAAATAGGGCGAGAGAAACTGGCTGAGCAGATAGCCGTGGGCGGCATGGATCTGAACTCCGTCAAAACCTGCTTGTCGGGCTCTTTCAGCCCCGGCGCCAAAAGCGGCGGCCACTTTTTGAATATCGCCGGCGGTCATTTCCGCATGGGGGAATTCATACACACCAGCCAGATTCGACGGTGCCAGAGGGGTCATCCCCGTCAAATCTGAAGCGGCAAAAATTCCGGCATGGGCCAGCTGCATAACGATTTTGCCGCCGTTTTCGTGGACCGCCGTCGTCATGGCCTGCAATTGCGGGATCAGTGCGTCCTGGTAAACGCCTAATTGTTTGGTTCCGGCTTTACCCTCCGGGCTGACATAAGTATGGCCGCTGATGATCAAGCCTACCCCGCCGGCGGCAAGCCCGGCCATCAGATCGGTTAATCTGGATGTGCATTCGCCGGAATCGGTTGCCATAGCCTCCCAGGTGGCTGATCGCACGAACCGGTTTGCAAGCTGAAGACCGTTAATTTCACTGGGTTCAAACATGATGCTCATGGGTTTTTGTTTCCTTGACGCCAGAATCGCGCCTTTCAAGAGTTTACACCAGCCTCAATATTACCCTTTTAGGGGGCCGTTCCTAAACCTATCCTCATTTCAAGCAAAAATGTCAATAGGAATCCTCGGCGCGGCGCATTCTGGGCCGTTGAAGGGTGCCGTTCGTTAAGGTTTGCGGTCGACGGTGGGCGGTGCCGGATGCCTGTTCGGCAACCAACAATTTAATCAGGCATTGTTCGATTTGGAGCTTGATAACTTTTGAAAAAAGCAATATGAAATGCTATCCGGTCGGATTCTTCTTTGAGTGCTGACCGACCCCAATCCGGACAGGTTCCGGAGCCAATATAAACCCCCAAATGCCGCTAGTTTTCAAGCGGGGGAGGTTCATTATGAAGATGCTCATAGACAGCCAGTGGGTTGAGGCCTCCAACGGGCAATATTTTGATGTCTTTAATCCGGCCACGGGGGCAATCGTCGATCGCGTTCCTCAGGCAACCATCGAAGATGCCCGGCTGGCATTGGATGCCGCCCAGCGCGGCAAGGAGAACATGAAAAAGCTGCCGGCCCACGAACGTTCGGCCATATTGGAACGAGTCGCCCGGGCCATGACGGATCAGAGTGAAGAACTCAGCCGGCTGCTGGCGCAGGAAAACGGCAAGCCCATTCAGCAGACCCGTGAAGAGTTGGCGGCTGCCATTCGCATTTTTAAAGGATTTGCCGAGGAGGCCAAGCGGATTTTCAGTCGGACGGTGCCGCTGGATGCCGTACCGGGCGCCGAAAGGCATTTTGCCGTTACGATTCGCCAGCCCTTGGGAGTCGTGTTTGCGGTGGTGCCTTTCAATTATCCGGTTGAACTCTATGCTCATAAAGGCGCGGCGGCTTTAGCAGCCGGCAATGCAGTCATTGCCAAACCGCCCAGCGACTGCCCCTTAACCTTATTAAAAATTGCCGAAATTATGGAGACGGCCGGTCTGCCCCGCGCCGCCCATCAGATGATTACCGGGCCCGGCGAGCGGATCGGAGAATTTTTCGTCAAAGCCCCCGGCATTCAAATGGTAACCGTTACCGGCAGCACCGCCGCAGGAATCAGAATTTCAAAATTGGCGGCTGAAACCCTGAAGAAAGTTCACCTCGAGCTGGGCGGCAACGATGCCACCATCATCTGTGAAGATGCCGATTTGGAAAAAGCAGCCGATGCCGTAATTTTGGGTCGTCTGGCCCGGGGCAACGGACAGATCTGTTGTGCCGTCAAAAGGGTCTTCGTAGATGCCGGTGTGCTCGATGACCTGGCTGAAATACTGACCCGCAAAACAAAAACGTTAAAAATGGGCGATCCGCTCGATGAAGCCACCGATGTCGGACCCCTGATCAACGAAAAGGCCGCTCGGCAGGTCGAGGAAGTGATAAACGACGCCGCCCGGTCGGGCGCGAAAATATGGACCGGGGGCAAGCGCGACAGGGCTTTTGTCGAGCCGACCGTTCTAACGGGTGTTCCTCCTGAAGCCAAACTGTTCCGTGAAGAAACCTTCGGGCCGGTGGTGCCCCTGGTTCCGTTTGAAACGGTCGATGACGCTGTGAAAATGGCCAATGACAGCCCTTATGGGTTGCAAGCCGCCGTTTTTACCAATGATATTTCCCGCGCCCTGGATCTGGCCCACAGGCTTGAAGTGGGCGGGGTCATCGTTAATTGGTCCTCCGCCGTCAGGATCGAGAGCCTGCCCTTTGGCGGCATCAAGTTCAGCGGCCACGGCCGCGAGGGGCTGCATGATACGCTCAACGAGATGACGGAACAAAAAACGATTCTGATACACAACGCCTTATCGTAATCACCTCTGGTAAAGCGGTCGCATCCATGGAAAATCCTGAATTTTTGCAGATGCGGGGAATACGAAAGAGCTACGACGGTACTCAGGCTCTTAAAGCCGTGGATTTTTCGGCCGCTGCAGGAGAAGTGCACGCCATTGTCGGCGAAAATGGGGCCGGCAAGTCGACCTTGATGAAAATTCTGGCCGGCGCCGTTCAGCCGGATGCCGGAAATTTTATCCTGGACGGGCAGCCTATCCGGCCCCGTTCACCCCACCATGCGTTCGGGTTGGGCATCAGTACGGTGTATCAGGAATTCAGCCTCGTTCCGCATTTAAACGTCACGGAAAATATCCTGATGGGCCAAATGCCTACGGGCCGGTTAAAATGGTGGGTGGACTGGCCGCGGGCGCATCAGCGGGCGCAGGATATTTTTCAGTACCTCGACTTTGCCGGAATTGATGTGCGGTCGCCCACGTCCAGCCTCAGCGTTTCCCACCAGCAAATGGTGGAAATTGCCAAGGCCGTCGCCCGGCAGCCCCGAATTTTAATTCTTGATGAACCATCGGCCGCCCTTTCCCGGGAGGAATTGAGGCGCCTTTTCGCCGTCATTCAAAGACTTAAAGGTGAATCCACCCTGATCCTCTACATTTCTCACCGGCTCGATGAAGTATTTGAAATTGCCGATCGGATCACGGTCCTCAAAGACGGCGAAACCGTCGGGACGGTGCTGCCGGCGGAAACCACTGAAAATCAGCTGATTAAAATGATGGTCGGCCGCCCCCTCGAGGCGATTTATCCCCAAAGAAAGACCCGGCCCGCTGAGACGGTGTTGGAAGTGGAACGTTTAACTCAGGCGGAGGGCTTTGCGGATGTATCATTTGCAGTGGCCCGCGGCGAAATCCTGGGTTTTTTCGGCCTGGTCGGCAGCGGCCGCTCCGCGGTTGCCCGCTGCCTTTTTGCAGCCGCGCGGCCGACTGCCGGCAGCATTCGAATGCAAGGCCGGCTGATTAAACCACGAACGCCCAATGATGCCGTCAAAGCAGGCATCGCGCTGTTAACCGAGGACCGCAAACGGGACGGTTTGGTCATGAGCTGCTCCATCTCGGACAATGCCTGCCTTGCAACCCTGGACAGCGTCAGCCGATTTAAATTCATTAATCTCGGACAGCAGGAAAAAGCAGTTGAATCCAAGGTCCGGGAGCTATCCATCCGTCCGGCACGGATTACTAGACTGGTTCGGGAGCTTAGCGGAGGCAATCAGCAAAAAGTGGTCCTCGCCAAATGGCTTCTCGCCCGGGCCAAAGTGCTGATTCTGGATGAGCCGACGCGGGGGGTGGATGTGGCGACCAAAGTTGAGATCTATCATCTCATCGGCAAACTTGCCGACGGGGGCGCGGCCATCATCCTGATTTCCTCGGAGCTGCCTGAAATATTGGGCATGAGCAACCGTGTGCTGGTTATGCGAGCGGGACGCATCGTCGGTGAATTTACCCAGGAGCAGGCCGGGGAGGAAAATTTGCTGGCCTGTGCCGCCGGCGTCGATGTTAATAAATAGCCGGCGTCAATCCTTGCGCCTATGGTCATTCTTAATAGTTATTTCTTTGCATTTTAAAAAAGGATTTTTTCATCAAGAAAACACGAAATTTAGAAAGCACGAAATTTATCTTTTATCTTTTTCGTGTTTTCGTCCTTTCGCGCTTTCGTGATTAATTTCTTTTTCGGCTCCGGCTTGTCCCGGTTAGGAAAGAAGAATGCAAAATCCGGCAGTAAAAACGGTTGGGAGACGGCAGGACAGGAAGTGGAAATTTCATGTGGCCGATTATGGGTTTATCGCGGCGTTTTTCGTATTGCTGCTCATTGCCACCACCATGACGGATTACTTCTTTACCCAGCGCAATCTGAGCAATCTTTTCCGACAGATAGTGACCAACGGCCTGCTCAGTTTCGGCCAGCTCATTGTGATACTCAGCGGCGGCATCGATCTGTCAATCGGTCCGATTGTGGCCTTGGCCGGAATTATGGCGGCCGGCTTGCAGACCTATATGTGGTTTCCCTTGGCGATCATCGTCGCCCTGGCGGTCGGCATGACCGTGGGGGCCGTCAACGGTTTCTTGATTGCCCGTTTCAAACTGCAGCCTTTCATCGTCACCCTGGCCACCATGGGTGCCATTCGGGGAATCGTTTATGTTTACTCGGAAACCCCGAAAGTCCCGGTAGATCCGGCGTTTCGTTCTCTGCTGGGAGGCGGTTTCATTGGGCCGCTGCCGGTTCCGGCCCTCATTTTAATCGGCTTTTTTCCATTGGTCTGGATATTTCTCAAACGCACCACCCCGGGGCGGGCGATTGTGGCCATCGGGGGAAACGAAGAAACCGTCAGATTGGCCGGCATCAACGTCAAGGCGCATATCATGCTGGCATATATCAGTTCGGGTTTCTTTGCCGGCATTGCCGGGGTGCTGCTGGCCTCGCGGCTCGGAATAGCGCAGCCCAGCGTCGGCGTTGGGTATGAGCTGGATGCGATTGCCGCGGTTGTCATTGGGGGCGGCATCCTCGGCGGCGGCGGCGGCGGCGCGGTCGGCACCCTGGGCGGTGTTCTCGCTTTGGGCTTAATCGACAATTTACTGAACCTTTTCAATGTCCAGTCTTATTACCAGCAGATATTAAAGGGTCTTATTATCCTGTTTGCCGTGTTGATGCGCAGAAAGGAAAAATAGAAAGGAGGGCTGAATCGAATACGCGGCTTGATTCAACGAACTCACGTAGCCACTCATCGGCAGGAACATTGGCATCATAAAAAAAAGGAGGGAAAATCATGAAGTTAAAACCAGTTTTAACATTGTTAGTGGTTGGCATTGTCATAGCAGGCTTTTGCCTGCCCGCAGCCGCCGCCGAAAAAGAAATCCGTCTTGGCATGGTTAATTTCTCACTATGCTGTCCCTATTTTATCGGCATGTCAAAAGCGGTGGAAGAGGAAGCGGCCGTCTATCCCAACATTAAGCTTTTTATTACCGATGCGAATGGCGATGCGGCTAAGTTGACGTCCGATGTTGAAGATGTTCTGGCCCGCAATGTAGACGGCATCATTCTCAGCGGTGCCTGGCTGGAAGCGGCGCCGGCGGCCCTGGATGCCATCAAAAAAGCCGGTGTTCCGGTGGTCATGGTCGACCGGTTTCTGAAGGGCGGTCCCTATACCAGTTGGGTCGGCCCCGATAACTATACCATCGGTGTCCAGGACGGTAAGTACATTTCCGACAGGCTGGGCGGCAAGGGAGTGCTGGTCGTGCTGCGCGGCGGTCCGGCCGACAATTCCATCGGGCTTGACCGCACCAACGGGATGCTTTCAGTGGTCGAAAAAAGCAGTATCGAAGTTGATAAGGCGCCTAACTTCGGCGGCTGGAGCTCTGACGGCGGATTCAAACTCATGGAAGACATGCTGGCCCGCTATCATAAAATTGACGCCGTCTTCTGCGAAAACGACTCCATGTGTCTGGGCGCTCAAAAAGCGATCGCCGATGCCGGCCGGAGCCAGGAAATTTTTCTGGTTGGCGTGGATGGTGAAAAAGCGGCCCTGGAAAATATTATGAAACCGGGCAGCAACTATGCCGCCACGGGGATGAACAATTCCGATCAAATCGGACGGGCGGCGTTTCATCGGATGATGGCCATTTTGGCCGGTGCAAAAGCACCCGAAAAGACCGTTTTGCCTTCGCCGATCATCACCAAGGAAAATGTCGACAAATACTACAATCCCAATAGTGTGTTCTAGACAAAATATCATCAGACAGTTCCCCCGGATTTTACGTAATCTGGGGGAACCCGCCTAATTCGGAATTGAAAATTGAAGATTGTAAATTGAACATTTGTGGATGTCGCGTTGCCCCGTCCATTTAAAAAATCGAAAGGATACCTTAAATATTCAATCGCTACAGGATCCGGTTCGGGCCGGTTTTGGGGAATTCAGGTCATCAATCCCCGACTTACGATGTATTCCCACTCATCAAGAAGCTTTTGCCGGTTTTCCCCAACCCAATCTTTTCCGTTTAATTCAACCAGTTCCCTGATCCGCGTGCAAAGCTTTTTTAGCTCTTTCTCGGAGCCTGGAATATTTCGGGTACCTAAAAGCTCGGATACGTTATCAAGGGAGAGCTCTTTCATGGACACCTCGGCAGTCAGGCGTTAACGTTAAACCCCGGGATTGGAATTTCAGGGTCTTTGACGATGGCCGACCGCTTTGAACTTCCCGGTCAACCGCTATCCGCCGTTTTGATCAAAAGGCCGCAGAACATAAAACCCCGTATTTCTTTATGGAAAAACAGGGCTTGGCGCAAGTTAACCATTGCATCTCTCCGGTTGCGGGCATAACATCTATTTTTATGATAAAAGAAATAGCATAGCTGCATTTGACAAGTCAACCCGCAAGCGGTGATTATCAAGGTAACGTCAAAGCTGAGTTCATCTGTCTCAGAAATAGGCAGGTTGCATCTTTGAAATTCATCCTCAAATCCCAAATTTGAATATCCAATTTTCTGAACTTTCCGATCTTACCAATACTATCCACTTGACCGCCAAAGTTTTATGTGATTGTTTAGCCTGCATTATTTCTCTTGAAATGCCAAGAAGTCATATTTGAAAAAGAACTATCATAAAAATGACAGAGCGAAACGCGGCGCAAGCGCCCGCGCTGCGCGAGCGACATCCTTAAATATTCAATAGTCAATTTTCAATAGTCAATTCTCCGCCTTGGCGGATCCGGATGGGGAGGATGAATGAAAAGCTTTGCAGTGGATTTGGGAAAATGCAACCGGGATGGAATCTGCGGGACAGCCGGCCCAACTCAGGGGATTTCCGCGGGTGGTTTCCGCCTGGGATGCCCGTGAAGAGCGAATCTGCCGGGGTGCCCCGCACATCATTGTCGTGCACGGCGATAAAAACTACGGATTTGGCGCCCAAGACGGCGCCCTGGCACTGAGTTATCTGGAGTTGTATGCGCCGGCCATCGGCCTGGGATCTTGCTGGGGCGGTTATTTTTACTCGGCCGTCAATGCCTATCCGCCCCTGTTTGAAGCGCTGGGTCTGCCTGCCGGTCACAGGGCTTTCGGGCGGTAATGGTCGGCTATCCCAAACTCAAGTATCAACGTCTGCCCTTGAGGAATAAGCCACAGGTCAGGTACATCTGAATCGTTTAGATCGTTTAGATGGTTGGGATCGTTAGCTGGAGACTTTTTTTTTTAATTTGCGGAGTTCCGCGTAATCTGCGGGTCCAAAACGAACATAGAGACAGACAAAGATCCGCAACGCTCTCAACGATCAACGTTCTAAAAGATCAAAACGAACTTACTTATAGTCTTTCCTGAGCACCTTTTTGTTCAGCTTGCCCACACTGGTTTTGGGGATACTGTCCGTGAAGACATACTTTTCGGGAACGCCGTATTTGGGTATCTTACCTTCGGCGGCCGATTGTTTCATAAACTGCATCAGATCTTCCGGGGTGACCTTGCCCAGGTAATCCGGTTTAAGGGTTATGATCATCAGCGGCCGTTCGCCCCATTTTTCATCCGGCACGCCGATAGCCGCCGATTCGAGAACCGCTTCGTGCTGGCTCATCAGATTTTCCAGATCAAGGGAAGATATCCATTCACCGCCGCTTTTTATGACATCTTTGATCCGGTCCGTGATTTGGAGGTAGCCTTCTTTGTCGATATACCCTACATCCCCGCTGTGCAGCCAACCGTTGCGCCACAAGTCTTTTGATTTATCCGGCTCTTTGAAATAGCTTTGGGTCAGCCAGGGCGATCGCATAACCACCTCGCCGGTCGATTTACCATCATGGGGCAAGATGTTGTCGTCGGCGTCAATTACCTCAATTTCAGCCAGCGGAATGGGCTTGCCGGTTTTAATCATGATATCCAGCTGCTTATCCTCCTCCCAATCCAGCATGTCCTCCTTGAGGGTTGCCGTGCTCATGACCGGGCCGGTTTCCGACATACCGTATCCGGCATGAATCTCGATCCCGAGATCTTTGGCGGCTTTGGCCAGCCCTTTGGGAAGCCGGGCACCGCCAATGGTGACCTTCCAGTTGGACAGATCCACCTCTTTGACGGCCGGGCTGCTTAAGAGCATTTGCAGGATGGTGGGCACACAATGCGAATAGGTGACCTTTTCTTTTTGCATCAGCCGCAGCAGCTTTTGCGGTTCGTACGGACCCGGGTAGACCTGCTTCACTCCCAGCAGCGTGGCCACGTAAGGAAACCCCCAGGCGTGAACATGAAACATCGGGGTCAGCGGCATGTAGACGTCGTTGGATCTGAAGCGTCCGATGGTGTTGTAACTGCCGCTGGTAATTGCCACCGCGAGCGTGTGCAGCACCAGCTGACGATGCGTAAAATAGACGCCCTTCGGATTACCGGTGGTACCGGTGGTGTAAAAGGTTGTGGCCTTGGTGTTTTCATCCAGGTCCTCGAAGGGAAATGACGCCGAGGCTGATTGCAGCATCTCTTCATATTCGGCTTCAACCTTTAATTTTGTGCCGGGCTTGTCGACGCCGTCAGCGATTGTCACAATTTGCTTAACGGTAACCAAGTGCTCCCGGATCGACTCCAGGACCGGCAGAAAATCAGAATTGAAGATGATCATGCCGGCCTCGGCATGATTGATCGTGTATATTATCTGATCGGCTGAAAGCCGCCAGTTAACAGTTTGCAAAACCGCCCCCATCATCGGAACGGCAAAAAAACATTCCAGATAGCGGTGGCTGTCATAGTCAAATACGGCCACCGTATCCCCTTTTTGTATTCCCAATCCGGCGAGGGCGTTGGCCAGCTTTCCGATGCGCTCATTGAGGTCTTTATACGTATAGCGATGCTTGTCGCTGTATACGATTTCCCGGTTTGGCGAATTGATCAAGGGGGTTTTCAGCAATTTTTTGATGATAAGCGGATAATCATAATTTTCTCCGGGCCGGTACATTTTATCTGCCATTGATAATCTCCTCCTCTATTTTCGATTCTCCCATGTGATGTGATTCGGCGCAGCGGTCTATTTTTTGAAACCATAAATAAATATGGTTCTACTGTCAACAGAGGGTATTGATTAATGACCGGGATCGTAGTACAAAAATATTTTCAAATGTCAACTCACTGATATTAGGCCGAATATAATCTGCCCTGAACGTTCCGATTCAAGAGGAGGACTAACCTATGGCAACACTGGATGATCTTGCTTTTCTGGATGCTACGGCCCAGGCTGGACTGGTGCGGACCAAGGAGGTTAAGCCCATCGAACTGGTAGAGGCTGCCATAGAACGCATTGACCATTTGAATCCAACCCTCAATGCGGTCATCTTGCGCATGTACGATTATGCGCGCGAAGCGGCTGCCGGCGAACTTCAGAACGGGCCTTTTGCCGGGGTGCCTTTTCTGCTGAAAGATATTTTCGCTTTTTTTGCCGGTCACAGAGTTACCCACGGCTCCAAACTGATGCAAAATTTTGTGCCGGATCACGACAGCGAGCTTGTTGCGCGGCTCAAACGGGCCGGGCTGATTATTCTGGGTCGAACCAATGTACCGGAGTTCGGCATCCTGCCGACCACCGAGCCCCATTTCTATGGTCCCTGCAAAAATCCCTGGGACTCCTCGCGCACCACGGGCGGATCCAGCGGAGGCTCGGCGGCGGCCGTTGCAGCGGGCATGGTTCCCATGGCCCATGCCAACGACGGGGGTGGATCCATACGCATTCCGGCCTCATGCTGCGGCGTTTTCGGGCTAAAACCGACCCGGGCCCGCAATCCTTTGGGCCCTGATTTTGGCGATATCCTCAGCGGAACGATTGTCGAGCATGCCGTTACCCGCTCCGTTCGTGACAGCGCGGCTTTACTGGATGCTACGGCGGGACCGGACGTGGGCGATCCGTACTGGGCGCCGCCATTGACCCGTCCATTTTTGCAGGAAGTCGGCCAAGATCCGGGAAAACTTCACATCGCCTATACTACCAAACCGATTAACGATGCTCCGCTGCACACCGATTGTATCCGTGCCATAGAAAACACGGCCAAGCTGTGTGCCGACCTCGGGCATGAGGTTGAGGAATCAGCGCCCGCTATTTTTGTGGAACCGTTGGCAAACGCGTTTCTCGTTTTGTATTCAGCCGGCTGCGCTTTGTCGGTTAAACTCCTCGGAGGCAGCCGGGAACTGGTCGAACCGCTTACCTGGGCCCTGCATGAGATGGGCAATCGGCATAGTTCAACGGACTATCTCTTAGCCCTTCAGACGCTGCAGGCGATGAGCCGCCAGGTGGCCCGCTTCTTTCTAAATTATGATATACTGCTGACGCCGACGCTGTCGGAACCGCCCGTTCCTCTGGGAACTTTTGACTCACCGCCGGATAACCCGCTGGCAGGACTTTATCGTGCAATGGAGTTTGTCGGCATCACACCGCTTTGCAATATCACGGGACAGCCGGCCATGTCGGTGCCCTTGTTCCGAAATGATGATAATCTGCCTTTGGGTTCGCATTTTATCGGTCGGTTCGGCGAGGAGGCCACCCTTTTTCGCCTGGCGGCCCAACTCGAAGCAGCACACCCTTGGGCGGAAAGGCGGCCGCCGGTTTCGGTTTAGGAAAGGGCGCATTAATTCGTGCTTTGACCCGTTGGTTGCCGATTGAGCAGGATGAGCTCATAAGCCCCTATATCTACACCTTTTCCCTGTGGCCGCTGACGGCCTTCGATATCTGAAACCAGAAAGTGATTAGAACATAATATAGGAACCCGCCTATCGAGCCGTCAACTAATCTTTCTGCTCATACTCCAGGGTCACCGTCACGGTCCGGTTGAGGGCCCGGCCTTCCGGCAGCTCATTGTCAAAAAGAGCATCGCGCGGGCCGATGCCCTCATAGGTGAGATTGTCCCCCGCCGGCACACCGCCGGCCAGAATATAGTCATAGGCCGTTTTGGCGCGCCGGGTGGATAAATCCAGATTGTAGGCTTCCTGGCCGATGGTGTCCGTATGACCGACAATCCGCACGGTGGCGGTCGGAACCTGCTTGATCCTGGCGACAATGCGGTCGATAATTTCCTTATTCTGTTCTTTGATGTCGGATCGGTCAAAGTCAAATAAAATCAGCGCATATTTTTCCTGAACCCGGTATCCCTGCTTCTGGGCCTTACGTTCCTGCCGCTTGATAAATTGAATATTGGCCTCGGCTGCCGCCTGGGCGGTCTGACCCTTGCGGTCTCTGACCTCGACACTGGCGGTGACTGTGCGGTAAGCACTGATTTTGTGCAGGCCGATGTCGGCCAGGGACAGATGATAGGCCGGTTCGATAGCGTCTCCGCCCTGCCATGATTCTATGAGCGCTCCATCGCCGGTCAATTTTAGGGTCCATTTATCGATTTCATATCCTGATATGATTTGGGGCTGGATGAGAAACTGTTCGGCATCGCTGATTTCCTGCACATAGGTGCTCTTGACGATGTCCAGCAGGGCGGGAGTTTCCGAAGAAATTTCAACCCGCTGATTTTCTTCCCGTCCCTCAATCCGGCTGCTGGTGCTTGCAACTTCAGGTAAATTGCGCGCTTCGACCTGCATGCGCGATCCCTCGATCCCCCAGATGTATTTCAAATATGCCCGGACCGCCTCCGCCCGGCTGCGCGAAAGATCGGTTTTGCCCTGTTCATCATCCCGGTTTGAATTGCAGCCGACGATCCGGATGCCGGCCTCCGGATGATCTATCAGACGGCGGCCGATGATATTAAGAATGTTGTGGTGCTTTTCCATGGTGTCTTTTAAGTTGCTTTCATCAAAGCTTTGGGCCTCGCTTTGACTTTCAAGAATAGTGTAGCGCGCAGGGATTTCACCTTCACCGGTTTTAAAATAGATATAATTTAAAAACGGGGAACTATCGATGGTGGTCAGCTCTTCGATGGTAACCGTGGCCGGTTCCAGAGTTAGCGAACCGTGGGGCGGGCGCACAATGGCATCGTCCCATTTTTCCATCGAAACCGTTATCGGTATGAGCACTTTTGATGTTTCATAGGTATCGCCCCCCAAATCCGTAACCTGGGCCTGGACGCCGAGGGCGCCGAATTTGGACAGCCGGGCCTTGTCCAGCTCCTGCAGGGAATACATCTGAGCCGGTGTGATATCCCCCCGGCCGGTCAGATTCTTGAGAGGCTGATCATCGCCGAATACGGTCAGCTGCCAATCAGCGAAACCGGCGGCGGCAAAAAGGTTGGTTTTGATCTTGAGTTCGCGCCGGCCGCTTGTTTCGACGATAAAATCGCCCGGCGCCTCTGTTTGCATGCGGGCCGAGTCATACAATATTTCCACCCGTTGATTTTCCGGCCGGGCGCCCACCAGGTCCATGGGGGTCGCATCGGCAGGCAGATTGCGGGCCTCAAGGTCCAGGCGTGAGCCTGCAACACCCCAGATTTCCTGCAGGTACGCCTTGACGGACTCGGCTCTGCGCCGGGAAAGATCAAGATTATCCTTTTCGATACCGCTGTCTGAATTGCAGCCGACAACTTTAATGCGGGCGGCTGAATTCCGGCTGAGATTTTGTCCGACGAGGTTTAAGATATTCAAATACCGGTCCCGGGCGGTGGTCAGAGAATTTTCATCAAAGGAAACCGCATCGGCCGGATCTTTGAGCAGAACATACTCCGGCGGGATATCGCCCTGGCCGGTTTCAAAAAAGATGAAGTTGGATATGGGTCGGCCGTCAACCATGGTCAGAATGTCAAAATTAAGCTCAGTCGGTTCAGCGATCAGCGGGTCCTGAATACGGTAGGCCACAACGTACCGATAACGCAGGGCGGTGGTAAATGCTTGAAAAATGGGCAGCAGTTCGGAGGCGGAAGTCGCTTTCCAGACACGTCCGGTGTGGTTTTTGGCAAACGATGCCAGAAAACGGTCTAATTTGGCCCCCGGCATGTAATCCACGCAGTAGGCCTCGAAATTTTTAAGCTCCTGGGCCTGTTCCTCGAGGGTGGCGTTGGCAACTTTGCTGTTGAGATCCTCGCCATCCGAGAAAACCACCATGAATTTATTCTCTTTAGCGGGCATCCGGCGTACGATATCGATTCCGGCTGCCATTGCCTCGTACAGGTAGGTTTTGCCCGTTGATCGGTCGTCCAGGGACTCGCTTAAAAAACTGCGAAGCTGCGAGGCGTCGCTGGAATTAAATGTCCGGGCATGCAAGCCTTTCTGCCTGAGTGGCATGGCGGGGTGCTCGTCAAAGACCACCAGGTGGATATTGTCGATGGGGCGTACGGTCTTGAAAAATTCATCCATGGCCGAAAGCAGAGGGGCGACCGCGTGGCGTTCTTTCATGGAAAAGGAGTTGTCCACAACCAGCACCACGTTTAAAGCGATTTGTTCGGTTGTTTCCAGGGGCGCGGCGGAAAGTATTTCAGCCCGCTGAATCCCCTTTCCCACAATGAAATCTTCCGGAGTTAATCCCCGGATGGGTTCCTCGTCGGGACCCAGGACCGATACCAGCAGTTTGCCGTCATCGATAACCTGGTAATTCAAACCGGCCTTCTGCCCGCGCACCATAACCTTGATATCTTCGTCGGCAAAACTATTTCCGGGAATAATGCCATACAAAAGCAACATCAGCGAAAACAGTAAAAATTTTTTCATCCCTGTTCCTCCATCAACTGATTTTAGCAATATAAAATAAAACCTTATATTAGGAGCAAAAAGCGTTCCATAAATTAGAAACCGGATTTGCCTGCCGGTAAATCCGGACCTCGGTTTAAATTTGCGGTCCAATCGCCGGCAGTGCTATGATAAATGTTCACAAAATGATACGGCCCTATATACAAAAGCACAATGTCCTGCACGCTTGCAGGGGATCCATAATTTTGATCAAATTATTATAACAATTTGAAATTTATTACAATATGTTATTTTTTGACGATTTGGAATGCTTCTTGCTCTACTTAAGCACAAATCATCGATTTAAGAATACAATCGATATCCCCCCCACCCCCTTAATCCCTCTCAGGGGGAGGAACTGACCTTCCTCCCCCTAATCTTTTTCAATAAAAATATGAGCTATCTATCAACTTTTGATATCGACAATACTTTAATTCGAAGCTCAGCCGGTCACGAGCAAGCCATGATTGCGGCCATAAGGGCAATTTATGGCCTGGAAACCAGTATTGATGTCATCAATCCTCACGGCATGACGGACCAGGAAATCATTATCCGAATCCTGGCCAAATATGATGTCGACCCGGAAATCGTGCACGCCGGTCTGAATAAATGCATGGAGTATATGCAGCTGCAGTATGCCCGCACCGTCAAATCGGAAAATATTTATATGTTGGGCGGTGTGATCGATTTAATGAACAAACTCGACCAAAATGGCTTCTTACTCGGCCTGGTCACCGGAAATCTTCAAAAAATTGCCCGGGCAAAATTGGAAAAGATCGGAATCAATCATTTCTTTAAATTCGGCGGATTCGGTTCGGATCACATCAACCGGGCCAAACTGGTTAAAATCGCTATTAAACGGGCGGAAAAACAATTCGGCCTTGATGCCGGCCGACTGCTATTTCATTTTGGAGATGCGCCGCAGGACATGCGAGCCGCACGGGAAGCCGGGGTGATTCCCATCGGTGTGGCGACAGGCATATTTTCGGCTGAAGAATTAGACGCCGCGGGTGCTGGCAAAGTTTTTCCGCATTTAAAAGATACGGATGCTATATTAAGATTTTTGCTAAACGCTTAACTGCATGATATGGAAAGTTTGTGGTCGATGCTGATGAGTGCTTTGATATCAAAGGTTTCAGGTGTCAGTGGCCAGGTGTCAGCAATAAAAAATCGAACAATAATTTCAAATTCTGATCAAATGGCCGTATGTCAAATCGGCTGTGCCAAGGTGACCATTTCTTACAGGGGTGGTCTTTCAGGATGTCTATATGCTTGAGGAGATTTGTTATGCGGATTGCAGTTATTGGTGTCGGTGCGGTCGGCGGCTATTTTGGTGCGCGATTGGCCCAGGCCGGTGAGAACGTCATATTTGTCGCACGAGGCGATACCTTGCAGGTTTTGCGCTCGCAAGGCCTGCGTTTGGACAGTGTGCGCGGTGATCTCCGGCTGTCACCGGTGAATGTCGCCGATGATGCATCCCAAATCGGGGTGGTGGACGTCGTCCTGGTGGCCGTAAAAACCTGGCAGGTGTCGGAAGCTGCCCGAGCCATAGTTCCGCTGGTGGGAAAAAGTACAATTGTGCTGCCGCTGCAAAACGGAGTTGAAGCGGCGGCCCAACTGGCTGAGATCCTGGGGGCCGAGCATGTTTGCTGCGGCCTGGCAAAAATCTTCAGCTTGCTTGCCGGACCGGGACACATCCGGCATGTCGGCATCGACCCGTATATTGCCCTCGGTGAATGCGACAACCGGCAAACGGAGCGGCTCCAAAAACTCCAGCAGATCCTGCAACATGCCGGCATCAAAGTTGAAATTCCACCTGATATCACGGCCGCGCTCTGGGAGAAATTTTTATTTGTCGCATCATGGGGCGGGATCGGTGCGGTCAGCCGGGCACCTATCGGAGTGATCCGCACTTTGCCGCACACACGCCGTCTGCTGGAACAGGCCATGCACGAAATTTTCAATGTTGCCCGGGCCCGAAACGTTGATTTGCAGAAAGATATCGTTGCCAGATCGATGCAGTTTATCGATTCTCTGCCGCCGGCCGGCACGACCTCAATGCAGCGGGATATCGCCGAAGGCCGGCCTTCGGAAATTGATGCCTGGAATGGGGCGGTGGTGCGGTTCGGCGATGAAGCCGGCGTCGATGTTGTGCTTCACAAATTTATTTATGACTGTTTGCGGCCCCTTGAGCTTGCTGCCCGTGGAGAAGTTTCGTTTTCATGAGCGCAAGCGGTCTCCTTTCTTTTTTTCGCTGTTACGCTCTGTCCGGATTCTTTAGTTGCCGGTAGACGCTGATCATGCGGTAAGCGAAACCAATAATCAGGGCGGCACTGATCAGGATAATTAAGTTTGAGGCAAAAAACGCCATCAGAAATGTAGGCGGTTCTTTGAGCTCGTATGCAAAGATGAGCAACTCGATGCCGTAATAAAGAAAAAAAGCGCAGAACAAAGTAAACGCTATCTGCCGTGTCCACCAGAAAATGCCAGACATAAAAGCCTCTTGGGAGCCGAATTTATTATCTTATCGACTGAAGCTAACACGAATCTCCCACGTGTCAATTATAAAAATGCTAAATGCCTATTTGAAGAATTTTCAGGATTGGCTATTGAACTATTAAGTTTCTCCACTATAGCCTTAATAAATATAGATAGAATAGCTCAAATTTTCAATCTTCAATTTTTATTTTAAGAGCGCCAGACTCAGCCACGGCAGGTAGGTGATGATGGCCAGGGCGAGCAGCAGGATGGCGATGAAGGGCAGTGAAGCGACGTAAAGGCGCAGCACCGGCCTTTCAAACCGCATGCTGGCAATGAATAGGTTAATGCCCAGAGGCGGAATGGAGGCGCCGATTTCCAAATTGGCCAGAAATATGATTCCCAGATGTACGGGGTTGATGCCATAGGCCTGGGCAATCGGCGTGAGAAGGGGGACAACCACCACCAGGGCCGAAAATATCCCCATGGTGCATCCAACAGCCAGAAGAAAGATATTGAGCACCACCAGGAAAAGAAGGCGGCTTTCGATGTGAGCTTTGAAAAAATCCAGCAGCCGCATGGGAATTTCGGCATCGATCAAATAATTGGTAAGGCCCATGGCGGCACCCAGGATGATCAGCACCCCCCCTACCAGAACCATGCTTTTTTTCATGATTTCGGGCAGATCCTGCCAACGGACATCCCGGTTAATGACCACCTCCACCAATAGTACATAAACTGCCGTAATGGCGGCGGCCTCGCTGACGGCAAAGTAGCCGCTGTAAATTCCTCCTAAAACAACAACCGGCAGGGGAAGTTCCCATACTGCGTCTCTGACGGCCTTGATGAGTTCATTGAACTGAAATTTAGTTTTGGGAACATCCTCCCTGACCGATTTAGAGATACAAAAAAACGCGAGCAGGACAACCAGCAACACCCCGGGCAGGATCCCGGCGACAAAAAGTTGGTCGATTCTGACCTTGGCCACGATGGCATACACAATCAGCGGCAGGCTCGGGGGAAAAAGGAGGCCCAGGGTCCCGGAGGTGGTGAGCAAGCCCAGGGAAAACCGCTCCGAATATCGCGCTTGCGTCATAGCCGGCAGCAAAATTCCTCCCAGAGCGATAATGGTAAGTCCGGTGGCGCCGGTCAGAGCGGTGAAAATCGCACAGGTTACCAGGGCGATGATCGACAGGCCGCCGGGCAGCCGGCCCAAAAGTGCGTTTGACAACCGGATGAGCCGTCGCGGTGCCCCGCTTTCAGAGAGCAGATACCCGGCAAATGTAAATAGCGGTATAGCCACCAGCACCGGTGTGGTCGCCATGCGATGCATTTCGATAATGATGGCGGAAATGTCGATCTGGCTGGAGAAAAACAGATAAAGCGTCAGGCCGGCGATGACCACAAAGATAGGGACTCCGATCAGCAAAAGAACGACAAAAAACAGAACGATCAACAATGTGGTCATAATCGTTTAAGCTGGTGTCATTTTTGGGTTCTCCGCTCCCTCAACAGGCAAAGCGCATACCGCAGGGTCATTATTCCAAAGGTTACGGGTATAATCAGCTCGGGCATCCATACCGGAAGTCCCATAAAAGCGGTGGTTCCCATCTGGGCTTCAAACATAGTGAATTTTATGCCGGCCCAGGTCAACAAGCCGCAGACAACGGCGGAAATAAGATGCGAGATTGACTGGATGATACGGCTACCCGCTCCGCTGATCCAGCGTGAGAGGATATCCATTGTGATGTGTTTGTCTTCTCTGACGGCAAGGGCCGCACCGATAAATCCGACCCAGACCACCAGGTAGCGGACGAGTGAATCGCTCCAGTCGATTCCGGTGGCAAAAAAGTTGCGGAGCACGATTTGCAGGAAAGCCAGCAGGATCATCACCGTCAGCAACGCGGCAATCAGTACCTTTTCCACCCGGCTGATTTTTTCATCCAAAAGATACAAGAAATTCAAGACATACCCCGCGCCTTATAATTGAATATTGAAGATTGCAGATTGAATATTTGAGGATTGCTGTCGTTTTTAGCCCTTTACCAGGCAGGTTAAAAAATTAAAAAGATAGAATTCCATAAATATTCAATTATCAATATACAATATTCAATTCTTTTGCTTCCGATATTCCTGCAAATAGGCAATAACTTCATCCCTTACTTTTTCCGAGAAGCTTTTCCCGGTCTGACTATTCATGGCTTTTTGGGCCACCAGTTTAAATTCTTCGATTTGATCCGCAGATGGCCGGATGATTTTGACGCCGTGTTTGACCATTACCTGGATAGCGTCCTGATTTTCTTTGCGGATCGCAAGCTTTAACTGATCCATATATTTTGGACACAGTTCCAGGAACACCTGCTGGTGCGCAGGAGACAATTTTTCAAACGCACTTTTTTTCAGCAGGATGCCGCCGACCAGATAAAGCAAAGGCACATCGGTCATGTATTTGGTCTTGGTGAACCACTGCAAAGCAATCGCTCCGGTCGGCGGAGCGTACACTACATCCACCAGGCCGGTTTGCAGACCCACCAGAACATCGGGCAACGAAAGCGGTATCGCAGAAATCCCCGCCGCATCAAAAATGGCCTTGGCCATCGGGGCATCCTCCCATGTCCAGACCTTTGCTTTTCTGAGATCATCCAAAGAGGCGATGGGAACAGTTGACATCAACCGCACAAACCCGCCTTCGGACCAGGCCGCTAGAATATAGCCTTTGTCGGCAAAACCCTTTTTGAAAAAAGCGTCCATTTTGCCCAAAACAAAATCGACCTCATCGTAGGATTTAAAAAAAAACGGGATTTGAAATACGTCCATCTCGCTGAATATGCCTGACAGTCCCGCGGAAGTCAGCGCTGCTCCCTGAATCTGGCCAATATACAGTTTGCGGACCATATCATTTTCATCCCCTAAAACCCCCCCGGGATAGATCCGCAACTGCACCTCGTTGTCGGTCTTTTTTTTCAATTCGGCATTCAAGTCTTCGAATGTTTGCATCCAGACGCTTCCCTCAGGCGCCAGGGTGGCAATCTTTAATATGGTGGCGGCTGAAACCGCACTGTTTGGTGAAACCAAAAGAAGCACTGCCAGGAAACCAACCCCAAGCGCTTTTATCACGTTCGGTCTGCTCATCTGGAATTCTCCTGATTAATCCGCCCTTAAAAATATCATATCCAAGGCTTTATACGGTTGTTTGTAAGTGGACTGAGAATTAAAAATATTCGTCGACATTGTCTAACAATTTTTGGGCTTTGTTGTGCGCGACGGTATTCAGCAAAGTCAGGTCCGGTTCGATATCTGCCGGAGTGTCAAGAACCGCCTGCAGCGTGGAAATAAAAAGCTTCCTGTCAAAGGCTTTTCTGGCATAGTAATCGGCGTAATAAACGCGGCTCATTAAAAATTTGCCTTTTCCCAGTTCAATGGCTTTTAAGAAATGATTTTGGGCTTTATTCAAATCCCCGCCGGCAATTTTGGGCCGGGAGGCTTCCAATACGCCCATGAAGATGTGTGCTCCCCCGTAGTAGAATCCTTCATCCAGCTCTAAAACTCGTTTCATCATCAATTCCACCCGCGGAAGTTCCGCCAAGGCCTCCATGGAACGCTGGTTGAGTGATATCCAGTTTCCCCAGCAGGAGGCCGCCCAGAATATATAAGGAACATCATTTTTGCCCAGGGCTTGCAGGGTCTTTTCAAAGTTGTCGAAATCCGAGGCAACCGGATTTTTAATGCCGATCTGCCGCAGGGCGCTCAGGGCGTAGTTTCTGGCTTTGGCATACAGTTCACGGGCGTATTCCTGGTTCTCCTCCTGGACAAAGGCCGATGCGAAAGAAGCATAGGCCTGGGCAGCGGTAATGAGCAGCCTTTCATTGTCCGGCACGGCTTCCACCATGCCGCCAATCAGCATTAAATAGGCCGGCATACCTTCACGGATAAGCCTCAAATCGGATTGACGGTAAGCTGATCGGGCGACATCATCCAACAAAGAGGCGGTGGCCCCAACGGTCATGGTTTTGCTGGTGGCACAGGACATCGGGAGGCAGATCAGAAGTAGAAGCAACAGGTTATACTTGAAAAAACGCCCAATTATCATTGGTTAATCCTCGACCGTTGTTATGCTGCAAATATAGTGGAGCGATGTTTGTGCGTCAAGAGTCATTCAGCAGATAATTTCCCGGCAACATGTTTTCGCGTGCAGGAATCAAACTCCAAGGACTAAAAAAAAATTGACATTCAGGCCACATTCTAAGACAGAAGCTTTTGTGTGAAAAAGATGTCAGCCAGCCGGACTTTTTTGAATCCAAATGGTTATTTTGACATTATGCCATCTTTATCTTATACTGCAAGTCGATATATGTCGATAACTACAGGTTCAGGGGTTTGGGGCTGCGACCCCACACGCAAGGTCTGGGTTCTGGCTGAGGGTTCAAAGTGAAGCTTGCAAAATTTAACATAATGAATTCTGAGTCCGGGAACATCCAACTCGGGGAGGATAATTTATGCACTGTGGATATACGGGTAAGATATTGCATGTCGATTTGACAAATCGCAGCATCGAGATCGAAGAACAGGATGAAGCATTTTACCGAAGCTACCTGGGAGGCCGGGGAATCGGCTATCACTACTTGATGAAAATGGTTCCCCCCGGCACAGACGCTTTGGCTGCGGACAATATTCTGGTTCTGGCTACCGGTGTGATGACGGGCTCTCCGCTGGCCGCCTCCTGCCGTTTTGCAGCCGTAGGAAAATCCCCGCTTACCGGCACAGCGGGTGAGTCCGAGGCCGCCGGGTTTTTCGGCCCCGAGCTCAAGAAGGCCGGATTTGATGCCGTGGTCCTGAAAGGGCGAGCGGATACCCCGGTATACCTCTGGGTTAATGATGATAAAGCCGAAATCAAAGATGCAACGCAGATATGGCAGCTTGGCGCCAAAGAAGTGGAGGACGCCATCCGCGCAGAGCTGGGCAGCGGCAAGATCCGGGTGGCCCAGACCGGGCTTGGCGGCATGAATCTGGTGCGTTATGCAAATATTACCAACAACCTCGGCCATTTCAACGGCCGCGGCGGTTTCGGCGCGCTGATGGGGTCAAAAAACCTGCGGGCGGTGGCCGCCCTGGGATCAAACAAAATTAATTTTTTCGATCCCGAATTCCTGAATCAAACGGCCAAAGATTATGCCAAAACCTATCGTGACAATCCGCTGGGAGAAGCGCTGTATGTTTACGGCACCACTGCTTTTGCCGAGCTGTTATCCAACGGGGGCGCATTGCCGGTGAACAATTTCCGGCGCAGTGCCCTCGACGATGCCGCGCCGGTCAGCGGTGATACCTACAACCAGCTTCTGCTTAAAAAAAGGAAAGGCTGCTATTCGTGTCCCATTCAATGCAAACGCGTCATTGCGCTGGACGACCCCAAATACGGTGTGGATTCGCGCTACGGTGGGCCTGAGTACGAGACCATGGCGGCGCTGGGGACTAATTTAAAAATAACAGATCTGAAAGCCATCGCCAAAGGCAATGAAATCTGCAACCGCTATTGCCTCGACACGATTTCGGCGGGCATGACCATTGCCTTTGCCTGCGAATGTTTTGAGGAAGGTGTCATTGCCAAGGCGGATACCGGAGGCCGGGAGCTGCGCTTCGGCGATGCCGACCTGATGCTCGAACTGCTGGAGATGATCGCGCGCCGCGAAGGTTTTGGCGATGCTCTGGCGGAAGGTTCCGCCCGCCTGGCAAAAAACTGGGGTGTTGAAGACCAACCGTGCAGCCTGTCGGTCAAAGGCATGGAAATCCCGATGCACGATCCGCGGGTTAAAGTCGGGGTGGGTTTGGGCTATGCCGTCAGCACTTACGGCGCCGATCACATGACCGCCGCGCACGATCCGTATTTTGCCGATGAAAATTCTTTTATGTTTAAATCCGTAAAGCCGCTGGGTATCTACAAAGCCATGCATCCCACCGAGATCACTCATGACAAGGTCCGCAGCTACCAGCGGCTGGAATGTCTCTGGCGGATGATGGACGCTTTGGGGCTGTGTCTATTCGGATATGCTCCGCGGGGCGTGATGACACTTGATCTCATGGTACAATCCATCAATGCCGCGACAGGCTGGAATGCAAGTCTGTTTGAATTGATGAAATCCGCCGAGCGCGGGTCCATGATTGCCCGGGCGTTTAACAGTCGTGAAGGGTTTACCATCAAGGACGACCGGCTGCCGGAGCGGCTTTTTGACCCCAAACCGGATGGTCCCAATGCCGGTCGGCAAATTTTTACAAAAGAAGATTTCAACCAGGCCGTGCGGATATTTTACGAGATGAGCGGCTGTGATCCGGCCACCGGCCGGCCCCATCACGGCAAGTTGTTGGAGTTAGGCCTGGAATGGGTGGAAGAGTTGATGTGAGGTTCAATTTTCCAATAACCAATAACTAATAACAAAAAATTGGAGGCTTCATGCTAGGAAAACCCAAAAAACCTGAAAACGATACACCTTTTACCACCGGAAAAACAATAGCAGAACAAAAGTCGGCTCTTTCTTCTTCTTCTCCTCCTCCTCCTCCTTCTTCTTCTTTCTTCTTCTTCTTCTTCTCCTCCCCCTCTTTCCCCACCGCGTCCGACGCCGCAAACCAGTGAAGCAAAAACCACCATCGGACAGCATATAGCCATCGAAGGGCAACTTCGAGGAGAGGAGCACCTGGTCATTGAGGGATCAATGAAGGGCAATGTTCAGATGGAGAAGCACAATTTTACGGTGGGCGCCAACGGGCAGGTTGATGGTGAAGTCCGTGCCCAGAACGTCAGCGTCAGCGGCCAGTTAAAAGGAACCATCACCGCCATGGGCAAAGTCGAGGTTACCAAGGAGGCGGATTTTTATGGTGATATCAGGGCTAAAAGCATTTCCGTGGAAGACGGCGCCTACTTCAAGGGCTCCATCGAACTGAGCCGGGAACCGCACCGCAAATCCGCTTTTGCCGAAGCGGCCAAGGGGCCGTCATCCGCTGAACCGGCCAAGGCGTCGTTTTCGCAGCCGGCCGCTGCCAAGAAGGAGCCTTGATTTTTGACCGCCTCGAGTGCTCCATATCCAAGGTATTCAGATACTGAGCCCTTTCCGGGAGGGTACAACAGCACAATCCTCAAATTGTTTGTCGAAACGCTCGAGCGCTGGCGGGATGTTGAGATTCTCGATGTGGGTCCGGTCTGCCAGGAAAATATCATGTTTTTCGCCGGACGGATGCACCGGCACTATGTCTGCGATATGTTCCTGCGGCTGCAGCGCGAACCGGACCGGAAACCCGGCGGCCGTGATGTATTCCGGCATCTCGACTACCCGCCGCGCAGTTTTGATGGCATTCAGCTGTGGGATCTGACCGACCACCTTGACGATAATCAGGTTAAGCACCTGGTGAAGCGCTGTTTTGATATGCTCAGATCGACCGGTTTGTTGATGTTGACTGCCTTTGAAAAAAAACCGTATCCGGACCTGATTAATACCTTCGTCATCGGTCGGGAGTACCTTTTGGATGTTCGTGGGCAGCCGCACCTTAAACTGCCATGGTATTGCCGCCACAATCGGGCGCTGATGTCCGTGCTGGCCGATTTCAATATTGTCAAATCATTTCGCTACCGCAACGGTCTGCGGGAGTTCTTGTTTGAAAAGCCCGGTCTTATAAGAGACTAGGCGCTTAAAGCCATAGCGACACTCCCGCCTGCAAGGCTCCAGCGGGCAGATTGTCGTCGATGTCGATTTATTTCATTTTGGTGCTTCGCCTCAGGCGTATCCAAGTCAGGTTAAATCAAATCCTACTCATGCTGAATTCCCTGTTCCTCAGATCGCGTGTATGTCTTTTGGCTGCAATCGGGACCATGTTGGGGCGGTTTTGAATCATAATGATGAACATCATAAAACGAATTGCGGCAACCAACTATGTCCGCTCGGCTATAGAAGACAAAGCCGACTTAAGCGCGTTTAAAGAGAAACCCTCGACTCGGGTGGTCTGCGGCATATCGATCATCGGTTTCAGTTATATTATCGGCTGGCCGGCGATCGGTTTGCTGGCCATGATTTCCATCTTCCTGAAAAAACCCTTAATTCTCAGCTGTTGGCGGTCCGCTCACCTACGGCCTGTCACACCTGGTATTTGTGCTGGGGATGTATCTGGCCGGAGCTGATTACAGCCGTGTATTCCTGCGGTGGGCGACGCGGGTAACCGTTGAAAAATTGATGAATAAGGATTCTTGAATAGCGCCATAATTTAAAATGAAACCGCATTAAAACAATGTTATGCGCTTTGAGATATTTCTGTTATAAGTTTAAATCTAAACAACTTATCCAAACAGAATCTTTCTAAATGGCAACGGATAAATTTGTACTAAATGGAAAAACAGGAATTCATTGATTATGAGTGACGGGATTTATCAACAACTGGCCAAGGTTCTCGATACCCTTCCCAACGGTTTTCCGGCGACGGAAAACGGTATAGAAATCAAACTGCTTAAAAAAATCTTCGACCCCCAGGACGCCGAACTTTTCTGCGATTTAAAGTTGAGCTTTGAGACGACCGACCAGATTGCCCAGCGCACCGCCAGGCCACTGGCGGGACTGGAAGACCGGCTGACGTCCATGTGGCGGCGCGGGCAAATTTTCGGCGTCAACCTGGGAGGGGTCAAAATATTCAAGATGGTTCCCTGGGCTATCGGTATTTATGAATTTCAACTGCCTCACATGGATCGGGAGTTGGCCGAAATGTGCGCAGAATACATGCCGGTTTACGGTCGCCAGTTCTTCAAAAACAAACCCCAGCTGATGCAGGTCATTCCGGTAGAAAGGGAAATTCAAGCCAGACAGGAGGCGCTGCCATATGAGCGGGTATCCGGCATTATCGAAACCGGCAAATCCTTCCAGGTCAACGAATGCGTTTGTAAGAAAGAACAGGGTCTTATTGATAATCGGTGCGAAAAGCCGCTGGAGGTCTGTCTGGCCATTGCGCCGATTGAAGGTGTTTTCAAAAATTCAACGGTCGGGCGCCTGATCAGCAAAGAAGAAGCCTATGAGGTGCTCCGCAAATCCGAAGAGGCCGGCCTGGTCCACCTGACATGGAATGTGGAGAACGGCCACTTTTTCATCTGTAATTGTTGCGGGTGCTGCTGCAACGTGCTGCGCTCAATTAATGAACTGGGTATATCAGATGCCGTGAATTCCTACTATTATGCTCAAATCGATCCGGAGGAATGCATTGCCTGCGGGGTATGCAAAGATGAACGCTGTCAGGTAAATGCCATCGAGGAGGGCCAGGGTGTTTACGCGGTAATCAAGGAACGCTGCATCGGATGCGGTCTGTGTGTCTCAACCTGCCCTTCAGAAGCAATTCGGTTGGTTCGCAAGAAACCTGCCGAAATAACATCGCCCCCTAAAGATGAAATGGAGTGGTATCAGGAGCGCGGACGGCTGAGGGGGGTCGATTTCAGCAATTTCAGGTAATATGCAAACCCGTTTGAGATTGCGCAATTCAGGGCTTTATAAGGGGGTAATTTATGCCAAATGTCAAAGCCAACGGTATCCGGATTGAATACGACACCATCGGAAATTCATCCTCGCCGCCCTTGCTTTTGATTATGGGCCTGGGCGGACAGTTGATTCACTGGGACGCTGACTTTTGCGGGAAACTTGCCGATAAAGGACTTTTTATCATTCGATTCGACAACCGTGATACCGGTCTTTCCACCAAATTCGAAGGGGCCGGTCCACCGGACATATCCGGCTTGTTCAATGCGCTCATGAAGGGCCAAACAATTGAGACACCCTATACGCTAAATGATATGGCCGATGATGCCGCCGGTTTGCTGGCGGCGCTGAATATCGAAAAAGCTCACATCTGCGGCTCCTCGATGGGCGGTATGATTGCCCAGACCCTTGCCATCCGGCACCCGCAGCGTCTTTTAAGCCTCATTTCGATCTACGGCACAACCGGAAATCCGAATTTGCCGCCGCCGCAACCCGCAGCAATGGAAGCGCTGATGACGCCGCCTCCCGCCGAACGCGAGGCCTACATTGAATATAACGTCAAAACGATGAAGGCGATTGCCGGCTCGGGTTTTCCCTTTGACGAGCAGTTTATCCGCAGCATATCGGCCCAGGCGTATGACCGTGCCTTTTATCCGCAGGGCGTCGGCCGTCAAATGATGGCGGTTATGACCCAGGAAAACCGCGAACCCGCCCTGGCATCGGTCAGTGTTCCCGCCCTTGTGATCCACGGCACCGCCGACCCCCTTGTGCCGCCGGCGCACGGCACGCAAACGGCCAATGCCATACCCGGTGCGCAACTGCTGCTCATTGAGGGCATGGGACACGATTTGCCCCACATAAAAGGACCCTGGCCGCAGGTCATAGACGCCATCGCGGACCACACGAAAAACGCCGAAGCCGTAAGGCGGCAATAATGTGGTGATTGGAATGTTTGATAATAAAAAAAAAGTCATTCTAACGCCCGGATACCCGCCTTCGCGGGTATGACGGCTGTTTTAACTAATCGATATGAACACCTTAATTGTCATTTTCGCAGCCCATATATTCAATCGCAATAACGAACGAAGCAAGTTATCGGGAGACTGCCGCCGTGCCCATCGAAGTGATGATAAAAAGGAAAATCAAGCAGGGACCCCAGGCCGGCAAACTGGTACCGCTTATTTTGCAGCTCAGAGTGCTTGCCACCTATCAGCCGGGCTACATATCCGGCCGGACTTTGTATAATCTGGAAAATCCGGAAGATTGCCTGGTCGTCAGTGAATGGCAATCGTTGGAAGACTGGTATAACTGGATGAAGAGTCCCCAAAGGAAGGAACTCCAGGATAAAATTGACGTATTGTCCGGCGAGCAGACCGGATACAGCATTTATGCACCCATGGTCGTGAAGGAGCTCTGAACGCCGTGGGAGTATATTTGCCTATGATGGTTCAAACCCGACAGACCCAGGGACCCTGGGTCGTTATGGGTTAATTGTTCAAGGAGGTTTAGCGATGGAAAATTCCAATACAAGCAAAGTGGCACTTGTCAGCACCCAGAATCGCAAGACCGGGGTTGCATCATCCATTCAGGCCCTGGGTATCAATCCGGTGAAGAACAAAAACGTTCTCATCAAACCTAATTTCAACACGGCCGATCAGGTACCGGGGTCCACCCACAACGATACCCTGGCGGCCCTGATCGAAGAGGTCTGGAAGATGGGGGCCAAAACGGTGCGCCTGGGTGAGCGCAGCTACCCGCTGACCCGTGAGGTCATGGCGCAAAAAGGCGTTCTGCCGCTGCTGGAAAAGCTGGATGTCGACGTCGTGGATTTTGACGATCTGCCCGAAAAGGATTGGGTCAAGGTGGACGCCGATGGATCCCACTGGCGGGATGGATTTCGGGTGGCCCGGCCGATCCTGGAGAACGAATGTCTGATCACCACCTGCTGCCTTAAAACGCACCAGTTCGGCGGGGTGTTTACCATGTCTTTGAAAAATCACGTAGGCGTAGTTCCCACCACCCGCCACGGATACGACTATATGAGAGAGCTGCACTCATCGCCCCACCAGCGCAAACTGATTGCCGAAATCAACGCACCCTTCAAACCCGATCTCGTCGTACTGGATGGTATCGAGGCCTTTGTGGACGGCGGCCCGGCCAATGGCAAAAGAGCCAACGGCAATGTTTTTCTGGCATCCGCCGATCGGGTGGCGATCGATGCCGTCGGCGTGGCGATTTTAAAATCACTGGGCAGCAACGCCAAGATCATGAACACGAAGATTTTCGAACAGGAGCAGATTGCCCGGGCCGCGGAATTAGGGCTGGGGGCATCCTCTCCAGCCGACATCGATCTGATATCGGCGGATGATGCCAGCCGTGAATACCGGGATCGGATTGCCGCAATATTAAATGAGGGCTGAATCCAACCCGGGATCGACTGCGGTTTATCTAATAAACTAATCACTCTCTGCGGCCTCAGCGCGGCGGTGATATCTATAAATATATCTCTGTTGAGAGGTCAATTTGCCGTTAGGATCTTTATCGACTAAACGTAACCGTATTTATTAAACTATTTCCAAATCATATCGACCCGGCAAATCATAATTCTAATTCTATAAAGGAGCACCGATGCAATTGAAAGAGGCCATTCGTAGCCGCCGCAGCATTCGACAGTTTTTATCCAAACCGGTACCTGAAGAAATGATCCGGGAACTTATCGCCGACTCCCTCTGGGTACCCTCCTGGGGCAACACCCAGCCCTGGGAAATTGTGGTGGTCACCGGGGAAAAATTGGAAGAATTTAAAAAGAAAAATATGGCGGCTCTTGCAGCCGGTAAAGCCTCCCAAACGGATGTTCCTATGCCCCGGGTGTGGCCGGAAGCCTACTTGAATCGCTACAAAGACCTTGGCAAAGGTGTTTTATCATCCCTTGGCATCGCGCGGGAAGACAAGCAAGCCCGGCTGCAGCATTTTGTCCGGATGTTCGGCCTGTTTGAGGCGCCGGCCATAATTCTGGTCAACGTCGACAAAGCGCTTTCGCTGGAATATGCCATGCTGGATGTCGGCATCTTGCTGCAGACTTTCTGTCTCCTGGCTCACGACCGGGGACTGGGCACCTGCATCATGGCGGCCATCGTCAACTATCCGGAAATTGTGCATGAGTTGTTTTCAATCCCTGAAAATAAGACCATCGTCATGGGGGCCATCCTTGGCTGGCCGGATCCCGAGGCAGCGGTGAACCAATTTGAGAGACAGCGCGGCTCGTTGGAGGAATTTGTGCGGTGGGTAAGTTAAAGCCGCAGATCAAAAATCTGAAAATATTCCATTTGACCTCGCCAAATTGTGCGGAAGACTTGGTCAGCCAAACAAAAACATTAACCTGAAAACCTATCTCGATTCCTCTGTTCAAGGCAGTCCTGCCTTTTTATTTTTCCTAAGTAATGAAGCCGCTCACATCTCGTTGCAGTAGTGTAATGATTTCGAAAACTTGATTGCGTTTTAATCATTTTCCGTTTTTCCTGTTCCATTTTTTTACCTGGCAATTTCCTATTAAAGTAATTCTTGTCTTATTCCGATAACTATTCTGAGTATCAATAATACCGGGCCCCAATTTTGGAGGTAATTGCATATGCGTATCAATACCAAGATAATGCTGCTGATTGCGACAGGTTTGGTCGTGACATCAATCGTGATTGGGGTGCTGGCCGTGGAGCAGCTGAATCGATCCGGCAAAATGGCTATAGGCCAGATCGAAGCATTGCGTCCCGAATATCTGAAAAGAATACAAGCGGATGGAAATAGCCAGCTGGAGCATTTCCGCGAGCAGCTCCTTTTGCGTAAAAAGGAATATCTCAAATCCCAGGTACAGACAACCATCGGTGTTCTCGAAAAAGCCTATCAGGACGCCCATAATCCTGAAAAGCTAATGGCGGTTTACAGGGATCAGCTGCTTAATGCCGTCAATACCGCCTACAGTGTTCTTGTCGCTTTTGAAAAGGATACAAATCTGAGCCTGGAGGAAAAACAGCAAAAAGCAGCTAATATGATAAAAAATTTGCGGTACGGTCCGGAAAACAAGGACTATTTCTGGATCAACGATATGCATCCCAGGATGATTATGCATCCCTACAAGCCCGAATTGGACGGTCAGGATCTCTCAGAGAACAAAGATCCCAACGGCAAGAAGCTGTTTGTCGAATTTGCGAATGTCTGCCGGGAAAAAGGCGAAGGTTTTGTGGATTATTACTGGCCCAAATACGGAGCCGACAAGCCGCAGCCCAAATTGTCCTATGTAAAACTGTTCAAGCCTTGGAACTGGATTATCGGGTCCGGTGTTTACATGGAAGTGGCCGAGGCCAAGTTGAAAGCCGATTCGGCCGCCATTATTGAAAATCTACGATATGGTCCGGAAATGAAAGATTATTTCTGGATTAACGACATGCATCCCACCATGATCATGCACCCTTACAAGCCCGAGCTCAACGGCAAGGATCTTTCAGAGAACCAAGATCCCAACGGCAAGAAGCTGTTTGTTGAGTTCGTGAATGTCTGCCGGGAAAACGGCGAAGGGTTTGTGGATTACTACTGGCCCAAATACGGCTCTGACAAACCGCAGCCCAAGTTATCCTTCGTCAAGCTTTTTAAAAAGTGGAACTGGGTGATCGGTACCGGCCTGTATGTCGACGATATCGACACCCTGGTCGAGGCGCGCAAAGCAAAAATACAAGAAAGCATCAATGAAGCCAGCGCTGAAACGACCAATCAGATTGCAACCATCGAGCGGGCTATCAAAAACAATATTAAGCGGGTCGTGATGATAATCGGTTTGAGCACAATCATTGTATTGGCCTTAATCTTAACGGTATCTTATTTCTTTACCCAGCGCAGCATCGCCAGCCCCGTAAGACGCATTATCGACCGGTTGAACGACGGCGCCGAACAGGTGGCTGCGGCATCCGGCCAAATAACCTCATCCAGCCAATCCCTGGCAGAAGGCGCGTCGCAGCAGGCGGCCTCCATAGAGGAAAGCTCCGCCTCGTTAGAGGAAATGGCGTCGATGACCAAGCAGAATGCCGACAATGCCGGCCAGGCCGACCAGCTGATGCAGCAGGCTGGAAAAGTGGTGAATCAGGCCAATGAATCCATGGCGGATCTGACGGCTTCCATGGAGGACATAACCCGGTCCAGTTTGGAGACATCGAAAATAATAAAAACCATCGATGAGATTGCGTTTCAGACCAATCTTCTGGCCTTGAATGCAGCTGTTGAAGCGGCGCGTGCGGGAGAGGCCGGTGCCGGGTTTGCGGTGGTGGCGGATGAAGTCAGAAACCTTGCCCTGCGGGCCGCAGATGCAGCCAAAAACACCGCCGGCCTGATCGACGATACCACCCTGAAAGTGAAAACCGGTTCGGATCTGGTATCCGCTACCAATAGCGCCTTTGTCCAGGTAACTGAAAGTGCATCCAAGGTCGCTGAACTGGTAGCCGAAATCGCGGCGGCCTCCGATGAGCAGGCCCGGGGTATAGAACAGATCGGAACGGCCGTGACCGAAATGGATAAGGTAACCCAGCAAAATGCCGCCAATGCCGAGGAGTCGGCTTCCGCCTCGGAACAGATGCATTCCCAGGCTGAAGACATAAAAGAAATGGTAACCGAGCTGATGGCTCTGGTTGGCGGATCATCGGGCCGGAATAACAAAGCGCCAGCTTCGTATATGCCTGCCGCCGTCGCTGAAATGAAGCGGAAGCTTAAGGCGCCCAATTTGAGCACCAGCCATGATAAGGCGGTACGGCGCGCGCAACATAAACCCAGAGGGGAGCAGGTCCTTCCGCTGGAGGATGATTTCAAAGACTTTTAAAGTTTCGTAAACAGTCGGAAGTGCAACTTTTTACGAGAGTGTTTAGTATTTGGTGTTTAGTGTTTATCGATCTAATGACTCGATATGTAGGCAAAATTGCATGCCGAACACCGAACACAAAAAACATGATCAATTCGAATTTTTACGAACGCATCAAATTTGATTATTCCCGCAATTTATGATTCTTCTGTCAGTTTTAGAAGGCTTTTCATTGGGGGCCGTCTCTTGACACTATCCCCAAAAAATACTATTCCATAGCCGAACCTTCTGTTAACTCCAAAAACATTTGGAGATTGCAATGAACCTCAAAGTCTGCCTTTTTTAATCCTGATGGAATGGGGTAATCCATCGGTATTTTTTTGCTATAAAGCACATCCAATCGCTGTTCTCATCCACTATCAATTCAAATCTTCCGGTCAGAAGCTGTGGGTAATCAAATTGGTCTCAAGGTAGTCCGCGCAGCAAGGTCGGATAAACTGCCATATAGGAGGCGCAAATCATGACAGCCATAAGAGAAACCGGAAAAATAAACGAGACGACATATCTAATAGATATCGGTATGATGGGTGTTGCGGGTGTAACGGCGGTTTATTTCATTGCAGACGACAAAAAGTGCCTTATCGACGGCGGCACAAAAAGCGAAGCATTTCGAATAATTAATTTCCTGAAAGCGCAAAATGCCTTTCCGCCGGACATCATCATTGTTACCCATTCACATTGGGACCATACCCAGGGAATTCCCCTTATTCGCAAGGAGGCAGCAAAGCTGGGTAAAACAGTCGAGGTAGTAGCTTCGGAAAAGGCGATTCCGCTATTAGCGGATCAATCTTATAATGCTGCCTTCGAATCCGGACATTATGCTAATATAACTGATGTGACCCCGGTTAAAGAAGGCGATTGCATAGAAATCGGTAAAACCACTTTGCGGATCTATGAGGTTCCCGGGCATCACAAAGATCATATTGCAATCTACGATGAAAAAAACAGAAATATCTTCACCGGGGATTCTCTCGGCTACAAAGTCGGAGATAAGACCTTCCTGCCACCCTTTATGCCGCCCTTCTGGAATAGGGAATCGTTCTTATCTACTATTGAGAAATACAAACAGATCAATTTTGACAGTCTGTGCCAGGCCCATTTTGGATTCATTTATGGCGATGAAGCCAGGGATATTCTCGATGAGGCGGTTTCAATCTATGAGAAGTGGTGGCGGCTGTTTGAAGAAAATGCTGACAATCTGGATGATACGGATCACATGCTGGAAGTGATTCTCAAAGAAATAAACCCTGCTCCGATTTATCCCGACATAGTTTCGCTCAAGTTAAAAATCCTGGCCGGGGTGATGACAGCCGGAGCTAAACTTATCGGCAAGCAGCCAAAGCCGCTCTACCAGCATCTATTGAAGGGAATTGTCGCCTGGTTGGCAAAAGGATATAAAATGTCCGAAGATCAAAATCTTGTTCGATGAAAAACGTTCCAATTGGATTTTAAATTATCATTTGACCAACCAGCGCATGCTTGATACGGTAATTAAGGCGTGAGTTTTTCAAATTGCACCGGGGCCATGTGCTTCAGGTTGGGATCACGCCACCTCAGCAAATTTACCCGTCCTGAACCATTCTAAAGGATCGAAGTGGCTGGGGTCCACGCCTCAAACAATGACCGCAACCTCTTAAAATTATAAAGTATATAATCAATAACGCAGGGCATATGGCCTGACCATTTAGACCCCGGTTCTTTATTGGAGCTGGGGTTTTTTTTGACCCTCGGAGGCCATGATAGCCCCTATCGTGACAACATTTTATATACCATCAGTATATCGCAATATATTAAGGAGTTACTTAATGGCAGATATGGGCAAGCTGTAATTTGAAGACAGCACATTTTGCAATCTTCCTGTATATCATTACAGGCTATAGGATAAACAGGTCTCTATAATCATTCATTGTGAGGATATAGTTAATTTAGGTAGTAATTATGCGGTTATCAGAGAAAACAATTGAATTAAGCTTTTGTTCACAATATGGCCGAGCCTGTATTATAGTTCGCGGAATTGAACGCCGGAAATTCTTCTGGGACGATGAAGATCGTAATTCCTTTGTAAAGCGACTGGGACAGGTTCTGATTGAGACGCAAACCGATTGTTTTGCCTGGGCATTGATCCCCCCGCCCACCTGTTGCTGCGTACAAACCTTACGCCAATCAGCGTGGTCATGAGAAGGCTTTTGACAGGATATGCTGTAGAATTTAACCTGCGGCACCGCCGTCATGGCCATCTTTTTCTCTCCGAGGCGTGGGCTCTACGAGCCGGAGGCAGAATCGCTACCCCAGTTAAATGGGTCCTGATATCAATAACATCCGGAATAAAACCTTTTTGAGTTTGGAGCCGGAAATCGTAACGCGCCGGGGTCGATACCCGGATACGGTGGAAGCACGCAGCGTGTTATGATACTGGGCAGCTCGGGAACTTGGCATCAGCACCTTGGAGCTTTCCAAAAGGCTTGGCATTTCGCAACTTACGGCCAGCCAGTCGGTAAAACGGGGCGAATAGATTGTAAAAGAAAAGGGACTTAAGCTAATCAGGTAATTTATTCCAATATATCAATATCCGTCCCTAATTACACATATAATATCTGATTAGCCTAATGGGCAGCAAAGTTATGCCCCAAACGGGGTGTCGCCTGTTTGGTTAGCCGTTGGCGAAGGCTGATGGCTACTGAGGAACCGTATGAGGGGGTCCTTCACGTAGGGGTCTGTGGGGAGGGCGCCGGGTAACCGGTGCCTTTACCCGGAAGCAGACGGCGTGAAAATCGCGGTTTATCGTAAAGAGCGTACAAAATTGGTCTGAATTTGGGCCGCTGTTCACCGAAGGTCGTTCGGCTTAAACTTGGATCTTGACATTTTCATAATTATAAGTACAATGTACATATGACTGAATTGCGATTTGAATGGGATAAACGGAAGGAAAAGGCTAATGAAAAAAAACATGGCATTTCTTTCGATGAAGCACGTACGGTTTTTTACGACGAGAATGCAATTCAATTTTTTGACCCAGACCATTCTGATGATGAAGACCGTTTCATTCTACTTGGAATAAGTTTTAAATTAAGGGTTCTCGTCGTCTGCCACTGTTTTCGGGAAAGTGATACAATTATTAGAATTATATCTGCCAGAAAAGCTGATGGCGATGAAGAAAATGAATATTGGGAGTACAGAAAATGAGAGACCATTACGATTTTTCCAAAATGAAGGGGCGCAAAAATCCTTATATAAAAAATTTAAAACAACCGGTTACTATGCGTCTGGACCGTGATACTGTTTCGTATTTCAAATCCATGTCTGAGGAAACCGGTATTCCTTACCAAACCCTTATCAATCTTTATCTTCGTGACTGCGCCGTTACCCAACGGAAACTAAACATGAATTGGCATACTGAAAATGCCGAACAAGGCGCTTCAAATTGACCGGAAGGGCCGCACGGCTTTTGCTGTTAAAGCCATTTTTTTCAAGTTCAGCATTTCGGTTGTTTCTGCTATTACCAAGGATCCCTTCCGGTAAGTGAGCTTTTCGTTCCGCAGGCGCGCAGCGCCGCTTCGCGGCAGACTGCTGCACGCCTGCGGAATGCCCGAGTTGCCGGTGCCCGGCCGCCCGTCTGGCTCCTTGGCGCTACGCGCCTGCGGAACCAAATGTTCGACCGGCAAATTTTCCCGAATAACCAGGCAACTTCGTTACCGTTGTGCAGGCCACAGTACATTAATGGACAAATGGCCCAATGAATGGCAAAACACGGAATACATTTTATCTCTGTTTGGTGTCAAGACCTCGGTAGCGCGTCGCTCATACAGCAAATTTGTACGGTGAAAGCACGCAGCGTGTTATGATACTGGGCAGCTCGGGAACTTGGCATCAGCACCTTGGAGCTTTCCAAAAGGCTTGGCATTTCACAACCTACGTCCAGCCAGTCGGTAAAACGGGGCGAAATGATTGTATAAGAAAAGAGACTTAAGCTGATCGGGCAACTTATCCCAATATTTCAATACCCGTCCCAAATTACTCCCTGAAATGAAAATCCCGAAAATAATATAAGATTTGACAGGAAATATAATTGTGTCATTGAATCAAATCCTTGTGAAGTTATTGAGCTTATTGCCTTTCAACATCAGGTTCTAATTAATCATTTAACGACATCTGCGGGATGGAGGTGCAAAATGCAAGGGGCAAAATTCCAAGAAAAAAGCTACTGGATGACTACACGAAATTATTCTCCCGGCGAACCGCTGCAAGAAGACATCGATGTCGATGTGGCGATCGTGGGCGGCGGTTTTACGGGACTGTCTTCCGCCTACCACATTAAAAAGGCCGAACCGAATCTGAGAATCGCGCTGCTGGAAAACCAGATCATCGGTTTTGGGGCCAGCGGCCGCAACGGCGGATTCAACATGACGCTGTTCGGTCTGACACTGAGCATTACGGCTCTTCGATTCGGCAAGCAAAAAGCCAGGGAAGCCCATCATTATATGGAGCGCGCGGTGGACTATCTGAAGGAACTGATATCCGAATTGAAGATCGACTGCGATTATGAGCATCCTGGTTTTTTGCGGGTGGCTACCTCTGAAAAATATAAAAAACGAATCCTGCATGAAATCAAGCTGGCCCATGAACTGGGCCTGGAGGGCATTGAGTGGCTCGAAAAAGATAAGGCCCGGGAGCAGGTGCAAAGCTCCATGTATCTGGGTGCCTGGTGGGAGCCCCGCTGCGGCATTCTCAACCCGGCCAAGCTGGCCTGGGGCTGGGTTGACGTTATCCGGCCCCTGGGCGTTGGAATATATGAAAACAGCCCGGTGGTGCAGATTGCCAGAGAAAACGGTAAAGTGCGACTCGATACACCCAATGGCAGCGTGCGTGCCGATAAGGTTGTGATGGCAACCAACGCCTGGTCTCATTTATTTAAAGAACTCAAGCGAAAACAGGTTCCGGCATGGACTCACATTGTGATGACCGAACCCTTAAAAGAAGCGCACTTTCAGGAAATCGGGTGGCAGAATCGGCAGGGCATCGAAGATGCACGCAACCTGGTTCATTACTATCGGCTGACAATTGACAACCAGCTCGTGATGGGCGGACGCGACGTCTCGGTGAGCTACGGAACCGACATGGATAAAGATCTGAACCCGGTCACCTTTGAAGGATTGAAAAATGATGTGCGTGAACTTTTCCCCGTATTAAAGGACATAAAATTTACCCATGAATGGGGCGGACCGGTCTCCGTGCCGTTGGACATGGCGCCGGCCATCGGATACGCCGGGGATAAAAATGTCGTCTACAGCCTGGGGACCGTGGGTCATGGGGTCAGCATGACCCAGTTGAACGGGCGAACCGTGGCGGATTTGATTCTGGAACGTCAAACAGATTTGACCGATGTGTTTTTCGTTAACCGTCGAACCATTCCCTGGCCGCCGGAGCCGTTGCGCAACCTGGCCATTAAGGCGATTCTCGGCTACATGCACTGGGAGGATCGAAACTACGACCCTCCCCAAGTAAATCTTTAATCGGTTTTTCTCTCTTCGACCAGGCTTGAAAGAAGACTTTTGCGATGGTAACAAATAACTGAGGGGACGGGGTGCTATTTTTGTCATGCCCGCGCAGGCGGGCATCCAGTCTACTCGGCACTTCATTTTCTGGATTCCTGCCTTCGCAGGAAAGACGGACAAGTTCATGATATACTCCCCGAGTGCTCAAACAACTAATAACCAATAACCTTTAACAAATTACTCCCATTGCGTCCTGGCACAATGGGGTTTTGGGGGGCGCAAAATGAAAGACGCGATCGTCTTTGGTGACCGGATGATGCCGATAACGCTGCCCGATGATGTCCGGCTTGCTCCGCCGGGACTATCTACGACCCTCCCGGCGGCGGAGAATATCGAGGAAGCCATCCGCAGCGCGCTGCTGGAACCGTTGGGTCGGCCGCCGCTGCAGGCGCTGGTTAAATCCGATTACAGGGTGACCATTGCCTTTGATGACCCCAGCGTGCCCTGCTTTGCGCCAACGGCCTGCACCGCAAATTTACCCGTCGCGAGCCGGCCCAAATTCTTGGGGAAGACCTCGTCAATGAATTCAGATACCGCTTGATCTGCCACGATGCCGAGGATCGGGAAAATTTGCGAACTGCTGATCAATGTTCGCATCGATTACGTTATTATCAGCAATAATGAAATCCGTGAAGATCCGTGTCCCAAACTTTTAATCGGAATAGTGGGAAATTTTGGCCGGGTCTAGGATCTGGCTTTGGTAGTTGGCGGCCGAGTCTTTCGATTTCTCAGTGATTACCCGATCGTCCCGGGATATCTGGTAGCGTTCCAAATAGCCGCGATCCTGAAGCTCCTTCAGTCCGGCGCGCACTTTGTCCTTTAAGCGGCGGTTTTCCAGATCGTTTTCCAGGTTTACCGCCCGGGCCAGGCGCAGGATGTCGAGGCTGGATTCCCGCTCGTACTGGCCCTGGTAATATCGATAAAAGGCCTTGCTGACATCTGATTTGAGGCTGGATCTGAATTTTAAGTCAATATTGGTCACAAAGCTGGCGGCGTACATTTCCAGAAAGTAGGGGTTGATCACCACCCGGATGCTGCCGGTTTCCCGGTCGATATCGGCAAAACTCAAAATTGATCCGGTCAACTCTTTTAAGTCTTTGCGTTTTTTGCCCTTGCCGGTGAAAAGTTCGAGATCGATGCGGGTTCCGGCCAGGCGCTGGATGCTTTTCCAGATGGCAGCATACGCGTTGGGGGTCGGCTGGACATCTGCCAGGAAACTTAATTCGTCCTGGTTGGTTTCAAAGGCATCGCTTTGAAATTTTGTCATCAAGGCCAGCAGCGCGAACAATATCGTCTCGTCAAAAATGATGAGAAGCTCGCCCACCACCCGCATTCTGCCCCAGGAATCTCCATCGCCGGAATCCAGACGGACCAGGGGCCATTCTGCGGACTTCATCTTACCTTTGAAGTGAAACGGGGAGACCCGGGTCAACATGGTGGGCATGAAGCTGAAAAACCGCTGCACCGGCGGCTGCCGGCTGATGTGTTTTTTAACAAATTCGGAGGCATTCCGGATGATCTGTCGGCCGGCCAACCGATGGACGGCAGTTTCGATGGCAGCATCCGAGGATGTTTTGGCTTCATAGAGTTTTTGTTCGTCGGTGACTTCTGGTTTGGCCGGGGTCTTCGTCGGGTCCTGCATGCGTTGCCTCATGTTTTTTTCTAAGTTGTGCTTCTGATTTCAACAGTCTCAAGTTAATTTTAAACTGAAACCAATCCCGGTACGAATTTGAAATGCTGATCCTTAGAATATAGCTTTAAGCCATGTTGCAAGGCAATGGCTGCGATCCAGACGTCATTTGTCGGTATGGGTTTCCCCTTTTTTCTCAATCCGGTTAGTATTTCGGCATAAAACTCTGCTGTATCTTCATACGCATTTTCAAATTCGATGTCAAACAATTGAGTTGTAAAAGTATATTCGAATACTTATTTTACATCAAAATACAATCCAGCGGCCAACTTTGAGACAAATCATTCCTATAAAAATGGAGATAAATTATGATCCTTTATAACGAAAATCTGAACGAGGGGCTGCTTGAGTTCGGCATCGAGATCCCGGTGCTTGCCAGCCGGGCTGTCAAAACCTTTGAATATTTAAAATCTCATCCAATCCTGGGTCCGCAGATCGATCGATGGCACGTCCCGAAAATCGCAGAGCAGATTTCCAAAGAAGATCTGCTCCGGGTACACTCAAATGAGTATGTGGAGAAGCTATACTCAAACGGACTCGAACAGGAGATTATTCGAACCTTCGAATTAATCGACGATCAGGGCAATTATTATCGGTATAACCCGGATAAAGCCACGCTCCCGTTGTCCCGGCTGTTTGACCGAACCCTGACCACGGTGGCCAGCACGGTACAATGCGGCCGGGTGGCCCTGGAGAAAAATTTTTGTTTTGCCCTTCGCGGCGGCATGCATCATGGCCAATTCAGTTACGGCAACGGCTTTTGCATGCTCAACGACCTTGTGATTGCCATCCGCAAACTGCAGGCCGAAAACCGGATCCGTACCGCCTGGGTGATCGATGTCGATGCCCACAAGGGCGACGGAACGGCGGCGCTGACCCACGGTGATGACTCCATTACAACTCTCAGCATCCACATGGCCCATGGCTGGCCCCTGGATGGCGCGGAATTTGATGCGGCCGGCAACCTCAACCCGTCTTTTATTGCCAGCGATATCGACATTCCCATGGCCCGGGGGGAGGATCATTTATATGTTGCCAGGCTGCAGAAAGGGCTCGATCAACTTGAAAGCTTCCCAAAACCGGATCTGGCCGTGGTCGTCGCCGGCTCCGATCCCTACGAAAAAGACGAACTGCCCTCCACCAGCGATCTGAGATTGTCGCTTGAGCAGCTAAAAGAGCGTGATCGACTTGTATATGGGTTTTTGAAAGCGTGCGGGATACCCGGGGCTTTTGTAATGGCCGGCGGTTACGGGGAGCACTCCTGGAAAGTTTATGCCCAGTTTCTGGAATGGGCCTTGCTGGACAGCCTTAACCTTAACGCTGCCTAAATCTGTATCCATAATTCAAAAGGTGTAGACATAAGACCGCCGCTTTTGCGAAATAGATGCCGGATGCTCGATACTTGATGCTGGATATGCAGGAATGCACCCGGAAAACTTTGAACATTCTCATCACTTTCAAAAAGGATTGCCGCCGCGCCCCATGAGCAAACCCTGGGATAAGGTCAATCCCAACAGCGGGCATTATGCCATCGTAGATCTGCAGAAATTGGGTAAACTAAAATTCTTAATCTACCAGAATGTGGACAACCTGCATTTAAAGTTTCACGAAGCAATCGGAGACGTGCTGCCCAGGGCGGTGAAAAGATTGAAACGGCAGATGGAATTGTTCGAATGATGCCGGCAATCGTGCCAAGAAAGAGCGCCTTTTATTCTTCTTACAAATTGTTGCTGTTCGGCTGGCCCATGCGCAAGGGGCCGCCGCGGGCCGTCGGCCACAGCAGGCAATTGCCGGCGGAGCCCGGGACTGTGAACACATCCATGCCATGGTCGAAAGTTTGCACAAAAATCTCCAGCTGACCGTCACCATCCAAATCCCCGACAGTCGGGGCTGCCGGCGCGCCATTGCCATTGCCGTTGTAGCCGGGATTGGGCAGGGGAACATCGTGCAGCAGAGAGCCGTCGGCACCTAAAATTACCAGGTAGCCGGAATCGGCGACATCAGGGTCACCGTAGGTGGTAAACAGCAATTCCGGCGATCCATCCTGGTTCAAGTCCGCCGCCGTCACCTCGGAGGCATACATGACTGCCTTGCCGTGGGTAAAATTAAAGCGCCAGATCTCAGCGGCACCGGCACTGAAAGCATAAACGAACCCGTCATTTAGCGACACAACAATTTCCGGTAACGCATCTCCCTGGATATTGACCGTGACGGCCGCCGGCACTCCGTTGGGTGGATACCAGCCGGCAACCGTGATGGGAAAATCGCCGTGGGGAAGCTCTTCCCAGCCGCTTTTGCGCATGGCTGAACGGTCGCCGCTACCGTGGGCGCCTTCCAGGACCATGACGGCATAGGCCTGGGTCTCATATGGAACATTGAATTCAACATTCGGAATGCCGACCACTTCATTGCGGCCGTCGCCGTCCAGATCGACAATATTGGGAGGCGAAGCCGTCCACTGGAGCCATTCCTGGCGACTGGGATGCGGCCAGTCACCGGTATGCAGATGATAGTGGTTTTCTTCCACCTGCGGATCGGCCCAGCGGATGAACTGCCCCCAGGTCATGGGCAGGCCGTAATACGCGCTTTGACGGTTGGAAAAGTAAGGGGATGCATCGATGGCAACACCGTTCGGGTCAAAGGCCTGAATTTGGTGGTTATCATAGGTGACGATGATCTCCAGCTCGTCATCATCGTCAATGTTGCCGATGCCCACGTTGAGCCCGTAACAGCCGTAGCCGTCATGGCCCTGGCCGTTGCGGTCGACATCGCCGCCGTCGCCGCTTAAACTATTATACCGCGGCCAGGCCGGATAGCTCAGGCCGGGGGGCTGGAAAATAGATCCATCGTAGGCAAACACAAAGACCTGGGCGCCGCCGTCCGCCGCGCTCTGGGTCTGGGTTGTGGTGGCGACTACTTCGATCAGGCCGTCGCCGTCAAGATCGGCCGCCGCCAGTCCTCTGACCTCAGGCGATTCACCGGCTGTCGTTGTATCCGCCGGCCAGCCGCTTTTTAATTGCAAACGACCGCTTCGCCACTCATAGGCATACACTTCATGACCGTTGCCGTAGACGACTTCGGCGATGCCGTCACCTTCCAGGTCCACCACCACGTGGGGCGCATACACCCGGCCGCTGCCGCCGTCGACCCGATCCAGCAGGGTTCCATCGCTGCCGAAGACATAAACCGAATAGTAAGCAGCAATAAGCTCTTTGGCGCCATCGCCTTCCAAATCCGCCACAACCGGCGAAGCATACCAGCTGGTTTGTCCGGTCAGGTTCATTAAAAATTCGGGCCTTTGGACCTCGCCCCCGCTCGGCCCGGCCTGGCAAACAACATTGCGCTCACCGCCGGTGGCGCTGCCGCTATCCAATTGCCCGCCATTGGAAGAATTTTCCTGGGATGGGCCGCCCCCGCCGCCGCCGCAGCCAAGTGTCACGGCAACAAAAACTAGCATCCGGAAGCTATAAATCAGCCACAACACGAGCCGGCCTGTTGTCGATGTCATCCTGTGTTACCACCCTTCACTCAAAAGCTGTGAATGACGATCAGCAAATATCGTGCAAGCTTTTTTAAAAATATTATTGTTCTTAATTTCAATTAGTTAGCGCAATGAACCGCCGAGGCGGGTTGGATAATGTGAATGATTTTGGGCAATGGCAGTATACTTTTGAGTAACTCCATTTTCCTATTGGTAGTATTCTGCGGCTTCGAACCCTATGAAAAACACGAACTGCCATCTGCCGGCGATCTGAGATTGTCTCTTGAGCGACTAAAAGAGAGCGATCGAATTGTATATAGAGTTTTAAAAACGGCGGCCTAAAGCCCTCAAATTTGAATGGGATCTCCTATTTCCTGCCCCTTTCTAACCAACCGGGCTGCGGCTACTGCAAGTAAATCCAGCCGAAGAGACACGACAGTGAAACCACCGTTACCGGAATTCCCACCCTGGCATGTTCCCTAAAGCCGATTTCAACGCCAAGACTTTTAGCCTGCTCGATAACGATCAGATTTGCAATGCTGCCGATAACAATCAAATTGCCCGCAAATGTCGATGAAACCGCCAGGGTGTACCATTGAACGTGGTCGGCAGGATCCAGAAAGCGGGTCAGCAGCATGGTTGCCGGGACATTGCTGACTAAATTGCTCAAAAGAGCGGACACGCCGGTGAGGATGAACAGGTTTTGCAGCTCAAATCCCTTCGCGTTTAATATACCCACAATTAAGGCCGGCACATTTGCCGATGCCAGACCCTGAACGACTACGAACAATGCACAGAAAAGGGTTATCAGGTGCCAATCAATCAGCTCCAGCATCTGACGCGATTTCATGTGGCGGCTGCACAGCAAGAACCCGGCGACTGCAATAGCGGAAAGTTCGCGGGGAATCGAAGTGAAAAACAAGGCAACCAGAACAGTGGCAGCCGAAAGACCTTTGATGCTCTGCCATTCATTAAGATGCGGCCAGCGGGGATTGCGCTCAGAGGAAGGCGGTTGGTGATAATGCGTGAATCCTTGGCGATAAAACCAGCAAATTAAACCATAGCCCACCGCCAGCGCCAGCACTGTGGGCGGGGCGCACCAGGCCAGAAATTGTCCGAAGTGCAGCCGCCCCACTTGGCCGATCAGCATATTCTGGGGGTTGCCGATAATGGTGGCGGCCGAACCGATATTGCTGGAAATGGCCAGAGCCAATAAAAAGGGCAGGGGATTCAGGCGGGCGTTCAACAGGGAAATCGTAAGAACCGGCGTGAACGCCAGGCAGATGATGTCATTGGCCAATACGGCCGAAAGTACCGCGCTGGTTGCCATCATCAGCGCTAGAAAAAATCGGGGATGCGCCAGCCAAGCGGTCATGCGAAATCCCACCCAGGTATAAAAGCCGCCTAGGCGCAGCTGGGCCGAAAGGACCATCAATGCATAAAGCAGGATAATGGTCGGCAGGTCTACGGCGGCAACGGCGTTATCAATCGGTACCGCGCCGCTGACCACCATGGCGATGGCGCCCAGCAGAGCGATACCGGTGCGGTCGATACCTAAACCGGGGATCCGGCCGAAGGCAACCCCCACGTAAGTAAGTATAAATATAGCAACCACAAAGATGGAACCATTTTCCATTTTTTTTTGCCGGTGTAAAAATGAAACTTGGGAAATCAAATACCCGAAACCTGTCAATACCAGCCCCCATCCGACAGTACCTTGGCTGAAAAATCCCCAGGCAGACGCAACAACATGGATCAGGCCATAGAGGGATAGAATGAGTGGGATGGATGGATATATCAGGAAATAGTTACAATAGTCAAACATGGCAAAGACGAATAAGAAAACGGCGAGGATGGTGAGCAGCCAGTGAGGAATGAATAAATTGAATATATCGAATTATTTTTTCTTATTCAACAGGTCTTTGAGATTGGCGAAAGGATTATCGAGTGCGGCTGGCGGCTGGTCCTCATCCGGTGCGGCCGGGTCGTACCATCCCTGATCCAGATAGCGCGAGTGTTCGTTGTCGTGGCAGTAGATACAGAGCAGCTCCCAGTTGCTTCCGTCCGGCGGGTTGTTGTCGTGGTTGTGGTCCTTATGATGGACCGTGAGTTCGCGACGTTTCTTGCCTTCAAATTCCCGCCCGCACCGCGCACAGACCCAGGGAAAAATCTTGAGCGCCTGCTCCCGATACCCTTGCTCCCGCTGCAGGCGGTCGCGCCGCGCCTCGGCTACGATCCGGTCCATTTTGTCCGGGTCTAATTGTTTGTTTTTCGATGACATATCTTCAAGATCACCCTTCGACAGTCATAAATTGTTCTTTTGGCGCGCCGCAGATCGGACACTTATCGGGAATTTTTTTGTCCGTTACATAACCGCAAACCTGGCAGATGTGATAGGCTTTTACTTCATTTTTAATCACATGGTAAATGGCGCGTTCATATAATTTTGCATGAAAGGCTTCGGCATCTCTGGCCTGGCTGAATGCCAGTGCCGCAGCCGCCTCACCGTCCTCTTCAGCAGCCTTCAGGAACTCCGGGTATTCATTTTCACTGATTGACTTCTCACGCTGAAAAGATTTCTCCAAATTCGTGTCGGTATCCTTAACGACTATATCCTTGACCAGGTTTAAATGACGCGTCGCATGAACTTTCTCCGCTTCGGCGATGGCCCGAAACAACAGCGCAATTTGGGGAACCTGCTCCTCCTCCGCCTTTCGGGCATATGCCAGCAGTCTGAAATAAGCCTTTGCCTCCCCGATGAAAGCGGTATGTATATTTTCTGCGGTCCTTTTTTCCATTAAATCCCTCCGGCCCTTGAAAATTTCCCGGATTAACCCGGTCTTCAGACGGAAGCCTCCCCGCTGCCGGGATAACCGGTATCCCTTTCCAGCGGACCGGAGACGCTGAGGAGAAGATTATTCCTCTTTCTTGCGTTTGTCTTTTAAATATACTGATTTAGAGGGACCATCGCCTACTATGCGTTCTTCGATCTGGAATAGCTTCGTTGCCGACACCAGTTCCCCCAGCTTTTTATGGCCATAGTTTCGCGGATCGAACTCGGGCAACTGTTTGGCGATATTGCTGCCTACGGATCCAAGATTGGCCCACCCGCTGTCATCCGAAGATGCTTCGACGGCGTTTCTTAATAAACTGATAAGTTTCGTATCCTGCTTGAGCTCATTGGTTGTTTTGCGGCGGATGGTCTCGCTGTCGTCATCTTTGGACCGCAGCACTTCCGTGAAGATAAACTTGTCGCATGCGGAAACAAATGCGCCCGGAGTTTTTTTCTCGCCGAAGCCGTAGACAAAAAGGCCGGCTTCTCTAATCCTAGAGGCCAACTTGGTAAAGTCACTGTCGCTGGATACAATGCAAAAGCCGTCGAATTTGTCCGAGTAAAGCAAATCCATGGCGTCGATAATCATGGCACTGTCGGTGGAATTTTTACCCGTAGTATACTGAAACTGCTGTATGGGTTGAATGGAAAACTGCAATAAAACTTCTTTCCACCCTTTAAGGCCCGGCTTTGTCCAGTCGCCATAGATTCGTTTGACGCTGGCGGTCCCATACTTGGCAATTTCCGACAGCAGGTCCTCGACAATCGAAGGCTGCGCATTGTCGGCGTCAATTAATACCGCCAATTTTTCAATATTTCCGTTTGACACGTTTTTCCTTTCATGATTCCAAAGCCGCCCGGCAAAACCGCCGTTTCAAAAACCCAAAGTACCTATAGATCGATTGTATTTGAAAATCAAGAGATCTATGGTAACCGGCAATCCGCCCGTGTTTTATTTTGTTGACCCGTAAAATGTCGCTACAGCTTTCTTCCGAGCCTCATTCTTCAACAACCCCGGCCCTGTTCAGGCATCCCCGGCATACTTTGCGACCGTCAACGATATTCATTTTGGAGGGCATCGTCGGCTCGCCGCACCGGGCGCAAGGTTCGGAAGGTTCGATGCGGGCTCTTGCCGGCAGTTGCAACTCCACGAACGCGATGGTGAACAGCCGGTCCACCGGAGCCTCCAGTATATTGCAGGTGCGCTGGAAATGGAGTTCCTCAAAGCGTTTATGTTCTTCCGCGGTCTCAACGCCGCGGGTGATTTTTTGAATCAAAGCCATGTGTTCTTCATCCGGTTTGAATGCGTCGGGCTTCAGGGCCACGCGCACCCCCCGGCCTGTGTTGCGGCTTAGAAGCGTTAGGGCCATCTTCCCGTAGTCCCGGTATATAAAATTGCCTTTGCCGAAGGTGCAACCTGTGAGCACCTGTACAGCATCGGCCGAGCAGGCGTCGGTCTCTACGACGGCCACGATTTCCTCGTCCGCGGCTCGTTTTTCCTGCAGCCGGTCCATGGCAGTATGGGCCGCTCGGTAGCCGATGGACAGTCCGGGGCAGACATGGCCGTGAAACGCCGCGCATCGTTGGAAGTCTTCGCTTTCAATTATGTCTTGGGCTTTCATATGTCGGTATCCTTTCGATGCGGGACTCAATCCATGTTCCCTTGTTTTGGCGCTTGCACGGCGCCTTCGGTAAACCCGCATTTTTTAGCGCAACCGGTTTATCCGTATGATTATATGGCATTTTTTGGCCTAAAGTTCAATGACTTTAATTGTTTCACTAAGAAAATGCGCTGCTTTCAGCGGTTGTAATTCTGAGTAAAGCGAATCAAAAGCGGATGATAGTCTGATTTTATTCTCTGGCCGGTGCCATCCATATAAAAACAGATCTCATTCCGCCAACCCAGTATTCCAACATTCCAGGGTTTCATCATTCCATCCCGCTGCAAGCGGGATTTACTGCACAGCCACTCTTTTTTGATCTGGCCGGGGGAATCAGGTGTTCAATGGTAGCATAACAAAAGATTCAAACCTTAAACCGCGAATTGATCGGAGCGGATTTCGGCGGCTCGATTGGTTTTGACCGGAAGGCGGCAATGATTATTGGTCTTGCTTGAATTTTTTAAAAAGAGACTTAGCCTAAATGCACAGCGCCAAAATAATTCCTGAAGTCGTATCCCAAGCGGATAGCCCATGTCAAAGTCATCGACAACTTATTCTGACTTGCAAGACGGTTGGTCCTACCGATTGCGTCAGCGGATAAGACGGCTGGCGGTGGTTGAGCCCGGAGAGATGCGGGCGCTCTTCTGGTCGTTTACTTACTTTTTTGCACTCCTGTGCAGTTACTACATCATTCGCCCCATGCGCGATGAGATGGGCATTGCGGGCGGAGTCGATAAACTGCAGTGGATGTTTACCGGAACTTTTCTGGCCATGCTGGCCTCAGTGCCGCTTTTCGGCTGGGTGGCCAAACGATTTCCCGTGCGACGGTTCCTGCCCTATGTATACTATTTTTTTATCGCCGACCTGATGCTGTTCTTTGCGTTGTTCAAATCGAATGTAGCGGATGCCTATGTTGCGCGAGCATTTTTCATCTGGACCAGCGTCTTCAATTTGTTCATCGTCTCAGTCTTCTGGAGTTTCATGACGGATATCTTCAACAACGATCAGGCCCGACGGCTGTTCGGCATTATTGCGGCCGGCGGAACCGCCGGCGCCTTAACCGGTCCGGTTCTTACAGCCGCCCTGGTCAGTCGTCTGGGGCCTTCGAATATGCTGCATGATCTCGGTTGCCTTTCTGGCGGTTGCGGTCGGGTGCATTCACCGGATCATTGCCTGGAAAAATACCATCCGTAAGTATTCCGGTGATACGCAAGAGCCTCCTGAAGCCGGCCGGGACCAGGCCATCGGGGGGAGCATCCTGGCCGGTATCCGCCTGGTTTTCAGCTCGTCGTATTTGGCCGGAATTTGCCTGCTCATCCTGCTGTATACGACACTGTCGACCTTTTTATACTTTCAGCAGGCCCAGATCGTACGCGACAGTTTTAACGACCCGGCCAACCGGACCGCCATTTTCGCCGCAATGGATTTTTCCGTGAATTTCCTGACCATTGTCGCCCAGTTGCTTCTGACTTCGCGCATCGTCCGCAAATGGGGCCTAAGCTGGGCCCTGGCCTTAATCCCGCTTTTGCTGGGGATCGGATTTCTGCTGTTGGGAATGATGCCGACCATCAGCATTTTGATAACCGTGCAGGTCCTGCGCCGGGCCGGCAACTATGCCGTGATGCGGCCGGCGCGCGAAATGCTTTACGTCGTATTGGGAAAGGAAGAAAAATACAAGGCCAAAAATTTTATTGACACCGTTGTCTACCGCGGCGGGGATGTTGTCAGCGCCTGGGCCTATACCGGACTGAAAGCCACGGGATTAAACCTGGCTGCGATTGCACTGGTTGCGTTTCCGCTGGCAGGGGTCTGGGCCTGGATATCGTTTAAGCTGGGAAAGCGGCAGACGGAACTGGCCCGGCAAACAAGCCCCAGGCTATGACTTAGTACATAGTTTCATAAATACGGCGTGGTGAAAAAATATCACTAATACGTCACCGTAATTAGGGATTAGAGCACTTAATAACAACTCACTCCTGGATGTGCACTGCGATGTCCGGTTGGGAGTATCTGGAGGTACCAATGATAAACAACAGAACACAGGGGCTGAGCCGCCGCCAGTTCATGCAGGGCTTAGGTCTGTTATCGGCCGGCATTGCAATGATGCCGAAAAAAATATTCGGTGAGAGCCGCGAACCCATTACCCACGCTATTCCATCCACCGGCGAACGCCTTCCGGTTATCGGGATGGGAACCTCCCGCACCTTTGATGTCGGAAATGATCCGGCCGGCATGGCGCAGTTGAGCCAGGTGCTGCAGGTCTTTTTCGACAACGGCGGGACTGTGATTGATACTTCGCCGATGTACGGCACGTCCGAGATGGTGATCGGCGAGCTGCTGAAAAAGATCCCAAATAAAACGAAACTCTTTGCGGCGACCAAAGTCTGGATCGACGGAAAACAAAACGGCATTGAACAGATGCAGGAATCGATGCGGCTCATGGGGGTTGCGGTCATGGACCTCATCCAGATTCACAATTTGCGGGATTGGAAAACCCACCTGCCGACTCTGAGACAATGGAAGCAGGAGGGCAAGATACGCTATATCGGCATCACCACTTCCCACGGGCGATTTCATGCTGAACTGGAGCAGATCATGCGGACTGAGGATTTGGATTTTGTTCAATTCACTTACAATATCGGCAACCGCGCCGCGGAGGACAGTTTGCTGCCCCTGGCGGCTGAGCGGGGCATGGCAACCCTGATCAACCGTCCCTTTCAGCGCGGCAGTCTATTTCGCGAAGTTAAGGGCCACGACTTGCCGGAATGGGCCAAGGAATTTGACTGTAAAAGCTGGGGACAATTTTTCCTTAAATTTGTTGTCTCGCACCCGGCCGTCACCTGTGTGATTCCGGCCACTGCCAACGTGAACCACATGGCAGATAACATGGCGGCCAATTTCGGCAGGCTGCCTTCTGCATCCATGCGCAAACGCATGCTGGCGTATTTTTCATCACTATGAACGGCTCGGGTACTTGGCAGGCCCGGCAGCGTTGAGCCCCGCAGAGGTGAAGTCAAACCCCGCCGTCGGCGGGGCCCCTGAGCAAGGATTCTTTACTCATTATCGTCCGTAGTATGCAATAAGCGATGCTTTTGCGATCACATGTTGGTTCAGATTGAATCCCACCACGGGCGGCGACGTATTATCGTTTAAATCCAATTTCGACACATCAAGCGCATATACCGTGAATACGTATCTATGAGGTTTGTCTCCCGGTGGAGGGCAAGCTCCGCCAAACCCGAGGCCTCCGAAGTCGTTTCTGCTTTGGATGCTGCCTTTGGGTGCCAGGCCTTTTTGGGGATTGCCCGCATCGGCCTTGAGTTCATCGGTGTCGGCGGGGATGTTAAAAACTACCCAGTGCCACCATCCGCTCCCCGTCGGGGCATCAGGATCATATAAAGTGACCGCAAAGCTTTTTGTGTCTTTGGGTGCATCAACCCATTTGAGAGATGGGGAAATGTTTTTTCCAGTGCAGCCGAACCCGGAAAACACCTGGTTCTCCGTCAATTGGCCGCTTAAATCATTGCTTTTCAGAGTGAATTCCTGGGCATATACGCTTTCGATGCCAAAAATTCCGAGCACAACCATCATTAAAGTGAGTTTTTTCATGATAATTTTCCTTTCTCTTTTCGGTCCCTGACCACTTGAATTCGTCCATGGCAAGCACCAATGAATTTCTTTTTATCTCTTCAATTGACGTTCGCCAGGACCTGCAAACCTTGCGGCGTTGCGTGCTCGACCGTTTGTTCAGGCGCCGGTTTGTGATCGATTCTGTTCAGTTCGTGCAGCCGGTGTGTCCCGATGCCAGGCACCGGGTTCTTTGTCAAACAGACTCCAGAGGCAAGACTGGTCCGAGGTCACCAGTGCTTTGGGGGGAATTTTGTTTTCCTCTATTTCTTCCGGGTTGGAAACATGCAGAAACATGTGCAACCCAAATTTTCTTTTAACTTCTCGTAGCTGAAGTAACGGTTTAGCTGGCAATGGCGTGCGGCTGGTTTAGCCAAAAGATAAGATAGCAGTTCCGAGGTGTCAAGAAGAACTCGGGTGAATTGAAGCAGTTGGTCATGGGGAGCCGGCCAAACGGGGCGGGTGAAATCTGAGAGTTTTTTTCTTTTCAGTCTTGACTGTTACGCGACAGGTGCGGCTCCACTTGACAGGGACGTGATATTTACCTAATCTTGGTTCAGATTTCCGGTGGAGAATGCAATGGCCGTAATTACGATATCCAGAGATCCCGGTGCTTCCGGTGAAGAGATCGCGGCCCGTCTGGCCGGCAGGCTTGGGTTTGTGCTCATTGACAAATCGCACCTCGTCCGGCTCTGGCAAGAATCGGATTTGGACGAGATGAGCCTGGCCAGGGTGGACGAGAAAATCCCGCCCGGCAGCGATGGGATCGATTCGGAAACAGAGGCGATCCTGCGGATGCTGCCGGATCTCATTGTCCAAATGGCGGAGGATCACGATTTGATTGTACTGGGCCGAGGCGGCCAGGGACTGTTTCGCAACCGTCCCGGGACGTTGCACGTACGCGTCGTTGCCCCGCGCAGCTTCCGGGTTGGGTACCTTCAGAACCGCGAGAAGATATCAGCCAGAGAGGCCCGGCACCGTATCCGAACACTGGAAACCCAGCGCGCCCGCTATCTGCGGTTTTTGTACCGGCTCAACTGCGATGATGCCGAACTTTACGACCTCACCCTACGAATGGATCGTCTTTCAACCGACCAGGCCCTGAAACTGATCGGTACGGCCGCCGATGAAATGAAGATTCGGCAGGTGCCCCGGGGCCGGATTGTCGAAAACGTGCTGCCGGAGGCGGCTGAAGACCGGGGAAAAGGCCGATTTGCCAACGTCTCCGAAGAAGAGTTTGCCTGTTATCTTCAGTTCTACGGCATTCCCTACGAATATGAGCCGCGCAGCTTCCCCCTGAAAGTCGATGCGCAAGGCCGGGTCAGCGAGGCCTTTACACCGGATTTTTATCTGCCGCAGCAGGACCTCTATATTGAGCTTACCACCATGAAGCAAAGCCTTGTCACCCGCAAAAATCGCAAAGTCAGAAAGTTAAGGCAGCTTTATCCGGAGATCAACATTCGAATTTTTTACCAGCGCGACTTTTACCGCCTGATGGCCAAATACGGTCTGCTGGTCGGGGATGCGGGCCAGCCGAAAGCCGGACCGCCGCCGGCCTGCAATTTCCGGCCCGATTTCACAGAAAACGGAGGATCCCGTTGAACCGAATCGACCGGGACATCGTCGAAATTCTGATTCCCCCCGACGCCATTGAAAAACGGGTGGCCGAGATAGGTGCCGAGGTCGCCGCCGCCTACCCGGAAACGATCCCGTTGTTGATTGGGGTCCTCAAGGGAAGCATGATGTTTATGGCGGAATTGATCAAACACATCAAAATCCCGCTGGAGGTGGATTTCATGTCCCTCTTGAGCTACCGCGGATCCCGGCAATCAAGCGGCGGCGTTCGCATCGTCAAAGACCTTGACGATGCCGTCGAGGGCCGGGACCTGCTGCTGATCGAAGGTATTGTGGATACGGGCATGACCACCGGCTACATTTTGCGAAACCTGCAGGTCCGTCAGCCGCGAAGCCTGCGCCTGTGCACCTTATTGGACAAACCGGCTCGACGCATCGTTCCCGTGCCCATCGCAATTCGGGGGTTTGAAATACCGGACCGGTTTGTGGTAGGCTATGGGCTTGATTTCCAGCAGCGCTACCGCAACCTGCCCTATGTCGGCGTCTTGGAAGATGAGATTACCGGCCTTAACCGCAAATAGGAAAATATGGGTCCGGTGGGGGGAAAATAAAAAAAAATTAAAAAAATATTGACACGTTAAAAATCGTGTCTAATTTGTAACTAAGCCCCAAGAGGTTCAAAGTAAAAGCCTGGTCGATATGCTTGGCGACACACCTCAATAGAAACAAAGAGCCAAAAGCTTGGCGGGAAAATTGAGGAAAATAGCCGGGATAAATCAGAAATGAAGCAGTCGGGCTCTGAAAGGGATCACTTGGGGCTATTTATTTTGTATCCGCCGCCAAGCCGATTCGGCCCTCTAAATTAAAGAACCCTGCAAGCAGCCCGATCAGCTGCTGAATTTTTTCTCTCGCCCTCCGCGTTTACCCGGCATAAGAAAACAAGGATCATCCAAGCAGTTGCAGATATAGGCGTTGATGATCTTTTCGAGTTCACCGGCAATACCGCTTATTAAAGCGATGTTCTTGCCGGCCAGAAATTTACACATTACATCGCTTACCCCGGCACAGATGATCTTCCTGATACCCCAGCGGGTGATCACCTCGAGGCGTTCAGGGATGGACATCTTCTCCAGAGAGATCTCCTGTCGGAGGATTTCATGCCCGCCTTCAATATCGAACACCACAATACGCCTGCATGAATCAAAAACGGGCGAAACGCGTGATTCAAATACCGGTATGGCAATTCTTTCCATAGATAATTGTTAGCAGAAGACCTGTGCAAATAATGATTTATGTTTGTCAGATTGCAGCAACAATTGATTTTTCAAGAAATATTCATTCCGAATGATCAAGGTCATAACGATGCTCAGCTGTCAGGCGGATGGTCGCAGCAGCCGCAGGTCGATGAAAGCTCAGATTTTAATTCGGTGTCGGCGAGCTCCCACCAGAGAGCGTTAATGGGAATCTGCCGGGAGGCCGCAAGATCCAGTTGGTTGTTAAATGACGGCGGAAGTTTGCGCTTTAGGATGATCTCGTCTTCCGGTCCTAAAAAACCCCGCCAGATGGAATCGACGAGGCTCGCTGCGCGTGATGTTTTAAGAAACAGCAGACATGCCGTCAACTGCCGGGTTGCCGCACAAAACCTGCATTCCATGTTTTGATCCGCATCCACAAAGTATTCAAACCCCGGAGACCGAGTCGCACCGATGAAGGCCGGGGGCTGCCGGGAATAAAACGCATACAGGCCGGCCAGGCGATCAAACAAGGGGTAGCTAATCTGCCAACCGGGCACATTCCGGATAAGGCTTCTCTCATCAGTTCCATCCGGGGAGGTCATCCGCAGGTCGGAGGCCTTCCGGGTTCGTATTCTGAGGGTATCAAGGCTGTCCACGATAAAATGAACCAGCGTTTCGGCTTCGTCCAGTATAATAGAGACACTGCCCACCGCGAAAAACGTTTCCGGTATGCATGCCCTTGCTTCCAGCCGCGGTGTATGGGTTTCGTCGAACAGATCACCGGTAAGGAGTTCCTGCTCCTGCGGTGAAAAGGCTGCAAATATACTGCTGTCGACATAGGGATAGCATTTGACGGCAAAATGGCCCGCGCACAAAGTCCTGCCTGCCGTTTCAACGGTTTCGGCATCTTCCAGAGCCAGTGCATAAACTCCGGGCGCTTGATCTATCCAAATATACCACTCGGGCTTTTCACCCCAGACTTGACTCACTGCTTTAAGGTTGAGCATGTGTCGGACATGCTCAACCCATGAAGCAGTGATCAGCATGCTCTCAACTTTGTTTCGGAAAAAGCTGTCAAAATCGATACTCACAACCGGCCTGCCTTTTGAAAAAGTTCTTTAACGATATCATTTTTTTCGCGTCCTTCGGTTTCAATACCGTGCTGGCGGGCAGTTTCCAAAAGAATATCATCCGGATAGGCGAGCGTCAGAGCATAGCTGGAATCGTAGGATTCAAAATAACGATCAAATTCGTCGGTCTGATCGGCTTCCTGCATACCCTCCCGGAAACCATGGATGATTTCGGCAGTTTGTCGCTGAAAATAGCATTTGCAAAAATCACGTTTGCTTTTGTCGACCATCTTAATAAGCCTCTTTTCTCACCAGGGGCCAGCCGCCAAAAAAATCCCGCTGGATCATAATGATACTAAGAAACAGCAGGATCCAAACGAGCGGGGTGTCTCCAGGCTGGGCGAAACCGGGGACCTTGGCCAGAAAAAATGTTGCCAGCGGTGAATAATAAAACCAATAAAAAAGCAACCCGCCGCCGATGGCGATGGCGGTTCGCATAATTGCACGGGCCCAGATGCCGGTTGAATTGGGGAAGTTATTAAAATAGTTCTTCAATATGAAGGCGGCCAGTACAAAAAAGCCGGCCAGTTCACCGGCGTGGATGAACCTGAAATCGGGTCCGTCGGTATACTGGCCTCCCATGAAGGGCTCATCCCAGATCAGGATGAAGATTTTGAGCAGGATCCACAGGGTAATCGCACCGAGAATCAAGGTGGCGGCGAAGGTGACAATTCCTTTGAGAAACGTGCCTTCACCGTTTTTATTCATGAGCTTCCAGGGGCTGCCCTCCCAGAGCAGATCCGAAACGACAATCCAGAATAACGAACACAGAACCAAGCCCAGGCCCACAAAAGCACTGCCGGTATCGCAAAAACCCTGCCACCATGGCTGGACGCCGGCTTTTGACTGCGCCGGATAGAACAAATAGCAAACATGGGGATGAAATAAAATACTGTAAATGATGGTAACAAAAAACAATATCGCAAACAGACGCGACCATGCCAACGTGCCCCGGCCGACGTTTTGCCATGGCCAACGGCCGAAGCCCAGGTTCCAGAACAGTGCGACCCAAAGAAAGGCGGTAAAGTAATAGACGATGGCAGTCGACGAGTTTTCGCGTGCCACGAACGGTTCGGCACCGGTGCCGCCCGCAGCGACGATAGACTGCGGACTAAAATAGGCAATGCCGAATTTGCCGATAAAGTACCAGAGCACGACATAGTGGATAAACAGCATTAGAATGAATGCGACAATCGTGAGCAAAATACCCCGCCCGATCCGATTGCCGGCCGCGGATGGCTCCGCAAAGGGGAAATAGTCGGCAACATTGGTCATTAGAACGATAGACGATAGCAGCACCACCAACAATGCGAATCCATACATTGGGGTGTAAAGCTTCATGACCGTATTCGGATTCATGAAAATGTACCACAGAAACCACACGATACCGAATGCGGCAATAAAATTAATGAGTCCGAACAGATAGTTAAACCTTTTTTCGGTGTTTGATGCAGTATTCATTTGTTCACCTGCCATAAGGATTGAGAGTGGCGAAGAGAAAAGAAACCGTATGACAAGGCTTCTATTCTCTTCCTTCATTGGTGGTCTGAAACTCGCTTTAAAGGATTACGTGGTCACCGTTGGTCAGAAAGACGTTGCTCTCCTTGGCCACGGTCGAGGTCCGCTTGTATTCCTTATACTTGTTCGTGCCTTTTACGATCGGCACCCCGGCCGCCGCCGCCTTTTCAGCCCAGATCCAGCCCGTGCAATGGTTGCAGCCCAGCTTCTGAATCTTGAATGCCTGCACGCCCTTGATGATGTCATCGAATTTCGGTTCCCAGGTTTCAAACAGGGTAATGTGCAGGCCTCCATAGCAGCCATACGGCTGGTAGCCCTTGAAATTTTTGCGGGCATAGGAGAACAAGGAGAGGATCCCCGGATGGCAGCAGCCGGTGACCGTCACGATCCCTTTATCTTTGACGTTGAAGTACAGCACGTTTTCACCCCGAACCCGCAAAAGAATGGGCACATCAAACATCCTGGCCGCCACACCCGGCATGATCCGGTAAACGCCTTCACCATTCTCGCCGGCCGGATCGCACAGAAGCAATTTGCCCGTGTGGGGGTAGTCGTTTTTGCAAACGTGCTTCATTTCACCGGTATCTTTGTCTTTGGCCTGGTGGTGGGCCTTTTCCTTCAATAGGGCGATGTCTTCCGGATAGTAAGTCTTGGGGGCGTACATGGTGATATCCTGTTTGTGCTTCAGCGTCGATTCGATGCCCCAGGTGTGGTCCAAATGCCAATGGGAGAGAACAAACAATTCAATTTCGCCTTTTTTCAGCATGTTGGCGATATCATTTTTCTCCTCGAAGATATAGTCCATCCAACCATTATTCCAGCCCGAATCCATCAGTATTTTCCGTTCATCACCTTCGAGGGTCGTCACCGTAATCAGCGCCGCATAACCGCCGGCATTGTCCCAGTCCCAGGGAATCGTATACTGGTTGGTCATGGCGCCGCCGTATTCCATCAAGTTCTTTTTAAAAATATCATTGTTGAACCAGCTGGTCTCTGACAGGACATCGATGCGCACACTTTTAATTTCACCGATATCCACCTTATTACTGGCATGCGCCTTGCGGGGCAGCATCAAATTGACCGTGCTGCCCATGGAGGCTGCAACGCCGGTTGCGGCAATGGATTTCAAAAATGTTCTTCTTTTCATAAAAACCTCCTCCTTTCCTTAAATGGTTAGCGACTTCGCGAACGATTCGGCCCTGAGCTCCGGGGACTGACTGAGATTGCTCGAAACCTGAATCGCAAGCATTAATCCGGTCCTGATTCAGGCAATAAACATGCCATGACCAAGATTTCACAAAAAAGTCGTTTATCTTATTGAAAATATTAATTAATTCCTTAAAAATCATTTATTGACATGAAGGAGGATTTGAAATATAAGGAAACAAAACGCACCCGATTTAGGTTTTACAAAGGGAACAATTTACGCCCTTTCGCCCATGCCAAAGTTGGAGGATCGCACCCATGAGCGCCTCAACCCCTGCCGGCCTTACCGATTACCAGTGTATTCTCAACAGCATCACCGATGGTGTCTTCACCATCAATAATGACATGATCATTACGTCTTTTAACCGCGCCGCCGAGCACATCACCCAGATTGCCGGGACGGAAGCCATCGGCCGGAAGTGTTTTGAAGTCATGCGATCTGAGGCTTGCGAATCCGGTTGCTGCATTAAAAAAACGATCGAGACAGGCCGGCCGTGTGAAAATGTGCCCGTTTTCATCATACGGGCGGACAACAAGCGCATCCCCCTTAGGGTAAACACCAATATCCTGCGGGATGAAAATGGAAATATAATGGGTGGCGTCGAAACGTTTCAAGACCTATCGGAAATCAATAAACTGCGCCGCGCGTATTTAAAAAAGCACTCTTTCGAGGACATCGTGAGTAAAAACCACAGGATGCTCCGGTTGTTTGCTATTCTGCCCCAAATAGCCGAAAGCTTCAGCACCGTGCTGATCGAAGGACCCAGCGGAACCGGGAAGGAGTTGTTTGCCAGGGCACTTCATAGCCACAGCATGCAGCGGCGGGCGCCGTTTGTAGAGGTCCATTGCGGGGCGATACCCGACACCCTGATCGAATCGGAACTTTTCGGGTATCATGCCGGCGCCTTCACGGATGCCAAGCAAAACAAGCCGGGTCGTTTTGCCCTGGCAGCGCACGGCACAATCTTTTTGGATGAAATCGGCGACATCTCACCGGCCATGCAGATCCGCCTGTTGAGAGTCCTGGAGAATCGGACCTATTCACCACTGGGCGCCACCGATACCCACCGGATGAAGGCCAGGGTGATTGCTGCCACCCATCGCGATCTTAAAGAGATGGTTGCGGAAAAACGATTTCGTGAAGATCTTTACTTCAGAATTAATGTCGTGTGCTTGAGTTTGCCGAAGTTGGCCGATCGCAAAGAAGATATTCCTCTTCTGGTAGATCACTTTATCGAACACTTCAATACAATCACAGGTAAACTCGTTATCGGGATATCTCAGGACGCGCTGACGGCGTTGGTGCTGTATGATTGGCCCGGCAACGTGCGCGAGCTGGAAAATGCCATCGAACATGCCTTTGTCCTGTGTCGGGACAACATGCTGCGCTTAGAGTATTTACCTGAGCAGATTCACTCCCCCCAAGGTTCAACTTATACGCGGACTGAAGCAACTCTCAAGGAGATTGAAAAACAGGCCATAATTTGTGCCTTGGTAAAAAATAACTGGCGCAAAATGGCAACAGCACGTGAATTGGGAATTGATAAAAATTCATTGCGTCGTAAAATCCAGAGGCACGACGTTAAGATACCGGACCAGCCGTAATACACTGCAAAATTTTGTGTTGCGGGATAAAAGTGGCCTGAAAAAAGGCCGAATTCATTATTGTCTTTCAATATACATTTTAAAGCCCTTCCTTTACACCCTGAAAAAGATTCCGACACCAATCCGAGGCAACCTCAACAGCGACAAGGAATTTTACTTCCAGTAATTGGTTTTATTTGAACCGGTTATCTCCGTCTATTTGTTTTGGCAATTTGGCATGAAGCTTGCTCATGAGTTCCATGGATCCGATCAAAGATTAATGGATATTCGTGTCGTGTCCTGGGTAAAACTTCAAAAAGAAAGGAGATAATCATGGGACCAGACGTCATTATCGTCGGTGGAGGGCCTGCCGGTATTATTACGGCCTTGACGGCTAAAAGTGTGTATCCTGAAAAATCGGTATGCGTTATAAAGGATATCGGCGACGGTGTCATTCCCTGCGCCATTCCGTATATGATGCGCACCCTGTCCGACCCCAAGCAAAATGCCATGGGCAATTTGCCGCTTGAGAAGGCCGGCGTGGACATTAAAGTGGGCAGGGTGGTTGCCCTGGATGCTCGAGCCCATACGGTCACCTTGGAATCCGGTGAAGTCATGTCCTATGAACGACTCGTACTGGCCACCGGTACGGACATGGTCATTCCGCCGATTCCCGGCGCGGATAAACAAGGTGTCTTTTCCATCCGCAAGAGTATGTCAGCAATGATCGTTTTGCGGGAAAAAGCCCTCCAGGCAAAAAGGATTGTCATTATAGGCGGGGGATTTATCGGTGCTGAATTTGCCGATGAGTTGTCCAGAGGATCTGATGGGCCTATTCATCTAGTCGAAATATTGCCGAAGCTTTTATATACAGCCTTCGATGACGAATTTTGCGATGAGATATCCAAGGTACTGGTTGCCGCGGGTGTCAACGTTCATACCCAACGTCCGGTCATATCGATCAACGGCCAACAGCAGGTGGAGTCGGTCACCCTGGCAGGCGGGGAAAAGATTGCCGCCGACATGGTGTTGATCAGCGTCGGGGCCAAGCCTTCGAGCAAGTTGGCAGAGGATGCCGGATTGCGGATCGTCGAGAATGGATCCATCTGGGTTGATGACTATATGCGCACCAACGTCGAGGATATATTTGCCGTGGGTGACTGCGCCGTAAAACGAGATTTTTTCACCAGAAAGGCCGCTCCGGTTTGGTTGGCTTCAACCGCCACAGCCGAAGCACGAAATGCGGGCACCAATATTTACGGCATCCGAGTGCTGCATCAAATTCAAGGAACCATCGCCGCTTTTTCGACCCAATTTGGCGGCCGATCGTTTGCCAGCGCCGGAATGACCGGCCGCACCTGTGAAAAAGAGGGATTTCGCTGTGTTTCGGCAACATCAACTGCGCCCGACCGTCATCCCGGGATGCTTCCCGGAGCAAGCGAAATGAAAGTAAAGCTGATCTTCGCAGACCGATCCGGCATCATTCTCGGAGGTCAGATTTGCGGCGGACCGTCGGCAGGAGAACTCATCAATATGGTGGCGCTAGCGATTCAAAAGAAAGTCACCGTGCGGGAGCTGGATATGCTGCAAATCGCCACCCATCCGTTGCTGACATCTGCCCCCACGGTTCATCCGCTGATCAATGCCGCTCATCAGGCCTTGGCGCAATTAAGGGCCACCGTTATGCCGGTGACTGAGCCTTTAAAAAAGGTCGCTTGATGAGCCATAGGATAGGATTAATGCATGCATAGTGACTAAACCTGACCGAATTCAGCCTGTAATTGACGACTTTTGGCAGTTTGAGTATTGACAATTTTACCGCGTGACCGACCTCTGAATAGCTCAGAGCAACTTGAATTGCACATTTATTTGTTGACCGAGATTGCCGACAGAGGCCCCGATTGCCTTGGGGTCTTTTGCCATAATGCCCGCGGCGAGATCTGCAAGACCCGCGGCGAGGCGGATAACACCGCCAACGGTCTGCAGCTCTATGATTGTTTTTTGATTTGTTCGATCACGTTTTTCAGCTCGGCGGCCGGCTCCTTTATGGCATCAATAGTAAGACCGACGGCCGTTGTTGTTGCAAAGGTTGATACACGCAGCAGGGTTTTGAAGGATTCATTAAGGAACTCATATTCTGCACGGCTGATTTGTTTAAAATTATCGTCGAGGTACTTATCCAGGACCTGGGAAGCATCCAGGAGTGCGTCGGCGATTGTACGTGCTTCCTCAGCTGTTAAAGCCATGTTTATTTCCTCCTATCTTTCTATGACTCATAGGATTTGATGAGTATTTTGATCTGCTTGCGAAGTTGCATAGTAAGAGAGTATAGATCCTTAGTCAGGGTTTTGGCATCGAGTTTGTTTCTGTTATTGTAGAGTTTTTGATGGCCTTCACATGCTCAGCATTTTGCTCCAGCCGCACTTCTTTCCATTCTTCCAGTGCAACTTTTGCGGCATCGGAGGCACTGCCGGTCTGCAGCTGGGAATCGTAGTATCGATCAAGCATAGTTCTTTCAATCTTCAGGTCACGGCGAAAATCCTGATCGACGATCCGGCGTAGTTCACCGCTTAAGATTACTTGCAGCGGGGCGTTTGCCCGTTCAACAACCGTGGTCACTTGCTTTGCCTGGTAGAGCTTCGCCGATGCTCCGAGTACTATTTTTACCAGCGAACCCACGGCACCGATTGTGTCCGTGGAGATTCCCGCATTCAGCTTACCGATCCCTGTAGTCAGAGCAGCGGCGTCCTCTTTGTAGTCAATTGGGCTGTCGCTGGAGAGTGTCTTCAGGGCCGCCATATAATCGGAGACTACCGACAGTATCTGTCTCAGGGCCTCGGCCTGGTTCTGGCGCAAAGCAATTTGATCTTCCCAAGGTCCCGAGGGGTCATACCGCTTCAGCCTCTGCGGAGTGTTGGCATAGGTAGTGACTATCTCGTCATACTGGGTGGCCTCGACCGATGTTTTTGACCATTCGTGTACGGCTGTCAGATTAATACAAGACGCAGCGAATATGACAATACCGGCTACCGCTACTGCTAAGAAATATTCTCTTCGTTGTTTCATTAATCTCAATTTTTTTTCTCCCTCTCCTCTTTTGCTCATGGAGTAATCTACGGCCCAGACCTCGCGAACCTGGCATAAATGGTGGGCGGAACAGGATTTGAAGCAGTTTTCGGATTGGATGCAGAGGACGGGGTCAGCTTGAGAGTGAAAGCGGGATTTGGAACAGAACGAGGTTGCGGCTTAAAGGATTTGTTACATTATTCAAAGAATGCTTTATGGGCCTCAACTCCCCCGGCGGGCTCAGGCTTTGGAAAGCACGCTATGATTGGAAATCTCGTCATCGAGATCATAATCCAAAACCCACAGCCAATTCAGGCGCGCCGGGTTTGTTGAGGCCGGTTCTCTATATTACGCTTAAAATTCCAGTTTTTTACCGTCGTAATCGACCATATCCGCATCTGTAATATAGTCCATCTTGACGGATTTCATGTATGCCAGCTGGGACTTGAAGGCCTTCATCGCCCGCGGCGACTTCTTGGCCCACTTGACCCACATCGCCGGCGCAAACCGCCGGAACTTGGCAATGTCTTCTTCGGTCAGGCGGATGACCTCCACGCCCTGTTCTTTCTGAAACTTTTCAAAGGCCACGATATCGGCCGCCTGAATCGCCGTGTATTGGTCCCTGGAATGTTCGACCATGGCCGCTTCCAGCAGCGCCTGCAGATGCGGCGGAATTTTCTTCCAGGAATTCATATTGATGGCAATTCCCATCAGGTCGACGGGCTGATGCAGGCACGGCGTCGACGGCGGACCCATGATGATGTACTTGGCGATTTCGCCGAATCCCAGGTTGTAGTTGATGGCGGCCCCCACGTAGTCGGCACCGTCGATAACGCCTTTTTCCAGGGCCGGGTAGACCTCGCCGCCCGGCAGCAGTACCGTGGCCACACCGGCGGCCCGGTAAATATCGGCGATGATACCGCCCGGGTAGCGGATCTTTTTGCCCTTGAAATCCTCAAAGTGCCGGATCGGCACCTTGGAGTGGATCAGGTTGTCGTCGTGCTGGATGGGGCCGATCCAGTACATGTTTTGTTCGCCATAGGCCTCGCGGGCAAGCTCTTTGCCGCCCAGCACGGTATACCAGGTATCCCATTGATCCGGCCGGTCCATCCCAAAGGGATAGGACGACAGAAAGGTTGCCACCGGAATCTTGCCCGGCCAGTAAACCTCGAAGCAGTGCATGGAGTCGAAAACACCGGCCTTGACGGCATCAAACATCTCGAACGTGCCCACGATGGCGCCGGCCGGAAACCCCTCGACTACCAGTTTGCCCTCGGTCATATTGCCGACATTGGCACAAAACTCCTTGAATTTCGTAAAACCCAGGGTCCCGGCATCCCAGGCCGTCTGCATCTTGATGGTAATGGTTTCGGCAGCCGAAAGACGCATCACGGCCGGAAAACCGATCGAGCCTGCGGCAGCGCCGGCCACGGCGGCTGTCTTCAGGAATTTCCGGCGCGATTCTTGGTAATCTTGCGGGTGCTTTGTTTTGTCTTTTTTCATTTAACCATCTCCTTTTACAGTTTATTTTTTGCCACAATTCTAACTTGCGGGTCCTCATCATAGCCCCTTAAGTTGGCGGCAAGATGACGGCAAGATGACCAAAATATTTATTCCAACATTGAAAAACTGGTCCTTTGAGCCAGGTCACAGGTAATAGACTTTGGCGTAAATATATGCCGCGGGGTGTTGGAATAATGGCATGCTGGAATACCGGGTTTGGCGGTAAAAGATCTGTTTTATATGAATGGCACTGATCAGAAAATAAAATTAGACCATCATCCGCTTTTCATGCCCAATATTCCATTTTTCTCTCCGATCCGTAGGCTCTACGAGCCGGAGGCCACTATTCCAATATTCCATGGGTTATTTGACTTCAAACACCAGCCCTCTCTCCTAACTGCAGGATCTACGAACCGGAAGCTGGGATGTGATGTCAATGCCTGACCCTCCCTCCGGGCTGTAGGCCCTACGGGCCGGAAGCTGGGCCCGGATTTTTTACCCGCTATATTCTATCGAAATTGATCTGCTGGTCAACCTTCAGCCGGTGTATTATATTTATAATACCAATCATTAATCCCGGCCTGGATCACACACGGCTGTCCGGTTCGCAGGTTCCGGTTGGAAGATATCATCGATCCTTCACGGCTCGATACGCCTGCGATGGGTTTGCGTTCCTCCAGTTTTGCATGTTGCGCCTCTATTGACGAATCCTGCCGTCCAGCTGCCGCCGGTTTGTCGACCGGGCCGGCAACAGACGCCAAACAGAGAATGAGCCATGCAAAACGATTCCGATATCAGCAGCTTATCTACGTTCAGCCACCGGTTGTTCGCAGATCAGGTACATAAACAATACGAAAATACCGTTTTAGGGTCTGCGGCGACACTCATCAACGGCACAATCTTGGTTTTCATCCTCAGAGCCCATGTTCAACACAAGACCCTGCTTATTTGGCTTGCCGGTGCGGTTATTGTGAGTGCCTCCCGCCTGGTGGTGCACCGGTCCTACCGCAAGTCCCTCACCCAATATTCAAATCCGGAGAAATGGAACGTCTGGTTCAGCGGGACCCTTTTTCTAGCCGGGATTCTATGGGGGTCGGCCGCCGTTTTTCTTTTTCCATCCGATTCAATCGGCCATCAGGCTTTTATCGCATTCGTTACAGGTGGAATGGTGGCCGGAGCCGTTGGCGCATTTACCGCAGTAATTGCGGCATTTTTCATTTTCAGTATTCCGGCCCTGCTCCCGATATGTGTCCGGTTTTTGCTGCTCGGCAGCGGAATGCATCTCGCCATGGGCGCCATGGTATTTCTTTTTCTGCTGATCATCAGCCTGACGGCCCTCCGGATGCATAAAGATATCATTCACCTGCTGTCGTTAAAGTACGAAAAAAGCGCGCTTGTCGTCGGCTTGCAGCTGGAAGTCGACCAGCGGAAGAAGGCCGAGGAAAGCCTGCGCCGGCAAAAAGAACAAGTCGAAGAGATCGTGGCGCAGCGCACTGTTCAATTGAGAAATGCGAACCTGCGGCTCCAGGCTATCCTCGGCTATGCGCCCCTCTTAATCTGGGCCATTGATCAGGAAGGCATTTTGACGTTTTCCGAAGGGAAGGGGTTGGAAAGGATAGGTTTTGCGCCCGGAAAGTCGGTGGGAAAATCTGTATTCGAATTATTTGCCGAAAACGGGCCGATCATCGATATTACGCGCCGTGTGCTGGCCGGTGAGTTTATTTCCGATACAATCCAATTCAGGGATGTTTTTTTCGAAGTCCGCTATCAACCCATGACGGGCGCCGGCGATCATTTGGTCGGCGCCATCGGCGTCGCCATTGATGTGACCGAACAAACAGCGGCCAGGGAGGCCTTGCGCAAAAGCGAGGAAAAATATCGAGAGCTGGTGGAAAACATCAATGATGTTCTTTATGCTATCGACAGGAAGGGATTGATTACGTATATCAGCCCGGTGATTGAATCGGTGCTGGGATATCGAGCCGATGAGTTGATTGGAAAACGTTTTTTCGATTATATCTACAGCCAGGACCAGCCTCGCCTGAAGAGTGACTTTGCCAGGGCGATAGATGTATCAGGCAGTCCGAGCGAATACCGATTTTTAGACAAAAGCGGTGAAACAAAGTGGTGTCGTGTAAGCTCCCGCCCCATATCGGAAGGCCGCGAAAAAATCGGAATTCAAGGCGTGTTGGTCGATATCTCCCGGTCCAAGCGTTTAGAGGAGCAATTGCAGCGCGCCCAGAAAATGGAGGCACTGGGAACCCTGGCCGGCGGTGTGGCCCATGACCTGAATAACATTTTAAGCGGACTCGTCAGCTACCCGGAATTGCTTTTGATGGATTTGCCTCCGGACAGCGCCCTACGGCGACCGCTGACCACCATCAAAAAATCAGGTGAAAACGCTGCAGCCATCGTTCAGGATCTGTTGACGCTCGCCCGCAGAGGGATTGCCGCCAGTGAATTGATAAACCTGAATCAAATTGTTAAGGAATGCCTCGATTCCCCGGAAATCCAGTCTTTAATGCGCCTCTATCCAAATATTAACATTGCGACCGGTCTCCAACCTGATTTGTTTAACATCTATGGTTCCTCTATTCATATTTTTAAATCCTTATCCAATTTAATCTCCAATGCGGCTGAAGCCATGCCGAAAGGCGGCCGCATCGAGATTGCCACAACCAATCGCTATGCCGACAGAGTTGTTTCCGGGTTTGATACCGTAAAGGAAGGCGAGTACGCCGTCCTATCCGTTGCCGATTCAGGGATCGGGATTGCGGAGAGCGACAAGGTCAGAATTTTTGAGCCCTTTTATAGCAAGAAGGTCATCGGCCGGAGCGGATCGGGGCTCGGCATGGCTGTGGTTTGGGGGACGGTCAAAGATCACAACGGCTATATTGATCTTCGAAGCCGGGAGGGGCAGGGTACGCGGTTTGAATTGTTTTTCCCTGCCACGCGGGATCAATTGCAAAAGAGTCAGGATTCCAAAGAACCACCGGATGTCACCGGCAACGGCGAATTCATTCTGGTCGTCGACGATATGCCGGCCCAGCGTGAGATCGCAACAAGCATGCTCGAGCGATTGGGCTATCGCTCCCAAGCAGTGGCCAGCGGGGAGGAAGCGGTTGAATTTGTTCGGCAGCACACCGTCGACCTCGTAATTTTGGATATGATCATGGAGCCGGGAATTGACGGGTATGAAACCTACCGGCAAATCAGGAGCATCCGCCCGGCGCAAAAGGCTGTCATTGCCAGCGGTTATTCGGAAACCGAACGGGTGCGCAAAACTCAAGATGCAGGCGCCGGCAGATATATCAAGAAGCCATACACGCTTGCGGCGATCGGCAGTGTCATTAAAGAAGAACTGCAAAGAAAAGAAAAGGGTGGGCTGTGATTCGATCGGTGTCTAGCCACGCCTAAAGCTCTTCTTTCTCAAGTCTAAGCTGTAGCAGTTCAGCGAAGTTTCCGTCAACCGTGCTGAAAAGTGGATCAGTCCATCGCGTATCCTGGTGGCTGTAGCATAAGAATACAGCAGGCTTTTTCATGTTAAATCCTTTTGGTTTTACCATTTCCCGGACAGTTATTCCGGGACATGCGTTCGGAAGGATCCTGACGGTAGAATTCCTTCAAAACCCGGTAAAGGTCCGGTGCCTGCTGAATCATTAACCGCGGTCGATCGAAGAATTGCTCTGTGGCGACGGCGAAAAATTCCGCTTCGCTGGTCGCGCCGTAGGCATTGAGGAAAGATTCCTGGCCCTTATTGATGTCGTTTTTGAGACGCAGATATTCACGCGAACATGTCAGGACCCAGTCGCGGTACTCAGCCCGGTCGTGCAGGGGAGGTGTGCCGTCGGCCGCGCCGTCGAGCATGTCCAGTTTATGGGCAAATTCGTGGTAAATTACGTTGTGACCGGACTCAGGATGGCGGCCGCCGCGCAGGGCGGCATCCCAGATAATAATTACCGGCCCCTGCCGGAAGGCCTGTCCGATGATGGGAGCCTCGACCTTTAAGGGTGACAATGAATTTTCAAAGAAACCGGGATTGCGTTGCGGCGGGACAACCGTCGAGGGATAGACGATGATGGACTCGACATTCCGGTAGAAGTTGTGCGGCAGGCCCAGAACCAGCAGACAGGCCTGAGCGGAGATTGTGACGCGAATCTCGTCGGTTAGTTCCAGTCCGCCGGCTCCTTCCCAATTTTTTTCGGCGATAAATACCTGGATCAAGGCCTGCAGGTGGGCCCGCTCGGCATCTTCCAGCATGCAGTAGTGGGCCACATTGCGGCGGATAATGTCCTCCCATAAGGGAGGGAAAGGCGCCTGGATGAGCTTTTTTCGGCGACGATCGATAAACCAATGGAACATTGGAATTTCCTATCGATGATGGATGGCAAAACCGGAGACAACAACGTCGAACGGCAGGTACGATGCGACAACATCCGTCCACTGCGGCGTCGAGAAATCTGCCTGGAAGACGCGAGTCTGCAGCACATCGCCTAAGTTTTTCCGCGCTGCCTCGAGACTCGGCGAAACCTTGAATGGCAAAGCCGGCAGCGGCAAGGCTTTCAAGGAACTCGGCTGTTGAGAACATCTCGTTTTAAGGATGGTCAAGCAGTCCCTTCCATATCGATCTTATTGAGTTTCATGTTTATCCAATATTCACGTTTGAGGCTGATGGGCCAGAGGTAAGCTTCGGTGCCAGGTAGCCCGCCTGGCTGAACCCCATAAGCGCCACCAGGGGCCAGGGCACGTCCCAAATCACTCCGTCGAGGATGCTCTTCGAGACAAAGATCACAAGCAGCAGCAGCGTCCAGAACAGCATCTGCGCTTTCGCCAGGGACAATTCCGGCGGCTGCCCCGGGGTGAAGGTGCGGATGAGGTCGGCGAAATCCGGAGAAAATTGAGTCGCGGCGCCGCTCGTCGTCGCCGCCTGCTGTTTCTTAGCGTCCTGGAAATAGCTGACTCCGCCGGTGACGAGCGAGGCACCCATAAGGGCCAGCAGCGAAGTGGGGATATCCGGCACTTCGAATTTCAGCATCCCGTAGCCGAGGACAACGCCGCCGATAAACACTGTCCAGCAGGCGACCTGCGTCTGTGAAAGGGAGAGATGTCCGTCCACGCCGGTCAGAAGCTGAAGCGGGTTTCCCTTTTTTCGCCAGGAGAGCAAGACGATCAGGAGCACTGCAATCCCCACGAAGGCGAAGGTCCACCCGATGACGGCGACGATGTTGCCCAGATTGACATCGCTGGGCGAGATGACGAGGTGTTCCGAGCCGTCCTCAATCCAGCTGACAACGGGCATTACGCGCAGCATTGCCTTGTAGTCGAAATCCAGGCCGCTGAGGTCAAAAAGCAAAAGCGTCCCCTTGCGGCGAATGTCTTGACCGCCCACCTGCTCGACCCATTCCTGTCCGGGGGCCACGGTGCTGGGTTTAAGGGGCAGGCTCTCGTCCACCGCCTTCTTCGTCACGGCGTGACTGCGGAGCAGCCGAAGTGTTGGCTTCTGATCGACGGAAATATCGTGGGTGACGTAGACCCGAATGGTATGAGACTTGAGTTGCCCATCGGGCATAAAGAGCTGGGGAGTCTCTCCGCCACTTGCCGCAAAGGTTGCCGGCAGGGGCGAGGCCAGCCATACCAGAAGGAACCATAACGCGCGATTCGTCATAAATGCTCCTTTTATGCTTGGCGGGGAGGCTTTCACAAGCAAAGAATCCTGGCCCGGAGAACCAAGTTTTCAATGTTGGAATAAAGACGCCTGCGCTTTTCCTTGCCAATTGTTCTTTTAGAATATTCGACGCGATCGTGTCCTGATTTCATATTAAAATAAGTTTAGCGATGATTTTTGGCAAGAACAATATGTGATTTTGATCCAAAAAGTCTTCAAAGCTCTGAACTTGGGCAACAGCCCGTCAAGATTTGATCGCGACCGATCCAGGCTGTTTTTTTATTGACAAACAAGCAGTGCTTTGCCATACACTGATCCCTTGAAAGAAAGTTCTTGCCTTTTTCCCTCGGTAATGCCGCAGTGTCCTGGTGGCCGGTCTTTTAATGCCGAAACTGGCGGCTGCGTGGCGCATCTATCATGTCAACATTTTTCGCCTGGATTCGCCGTAATGCTGAGAGTCCCGACCTTCGAAGGCGACATCCTGACCATCGAGCCGCCTGCCGCCGGCAATCTCCAGCCGCCCCGACCGTTGAAACGAGTCAAATGATCCCCGAGATCAACCCACCAAACAGGAAAAGGAGGATTCGGTTATGAAGCCTATTGTCAAAGGTTTTCCGGCAACAACCCAAGACGAATACCAACTCAATGTGACCACCATCCTCAGGCAGGCCGCCGGCAGCTTCGGCAGCCAGGAGATCGTCAGCCGACGGCACGACGGCAGCATGCTGCGCTATACATACAAAGAGGCTTACGGCCGCATTCAAAGATTGGCCAGTGCCCTGGAGGGCCTGGGGATCAAGGCGGGAGACCGCATTGGGGTGCTGGCTTGGAACACTTCTGAAAACTACGAAATTTACTTCGGCGTTCCCGGCATGGGCGCCGTCATGCTGCTGCTGAACTTGCGACTGGCGCCGCAGGATCTGAGTTACGTCATCAATCACAGCGGAGCCTCGCTGATCATTGTGGATGAAACCCTGCTGCGCCTGGTGGAGGCCGTCGCGCCCGGCTGTCCCGAAGTAAAAGGCTATGTCATCCTGACCCCTAAGAAGATCAGCGAAGTCCAGACGAAACTTTCACCGGTTTACTCTTATGAAGAGCTTGTCAACCAGGCGACCCCCGTTTACGACTGGCCGAACCTGGACGAGCGTTCAGCTTATGCGGCCTGCTATACCACCGGGACCACGGGCATGCCCAAAGGGGTCTACTACTCCCATCGCGATGTGTACCTGCACAGCAGTGCCATCGCCTTGGCTACAGAAATGTCCTTGCGGGACTGCTGCCTGCAAATCGTGCCGATGTTTCATGCACTGGGCTGGGGTTTGTGTCAGGCCGCAACCATGGCGGGCTGCCGCATCATCATGTCGGGCATGTACACCCTCGAAACCCTGAATGTCCTGGCGGAGCTGTTCGTCAAGGAAAAGGTTACGGTAAGCGCCGGGGCTCCGGCGATTTTCGGACCTTTCCTGGAATATATCCGCACCCTGGAACAAAAACCGGACCTCGCCGGTGTACGCCTGCTCTCCGGCGCCACCGAACCGCCCGTTTCGCTCATGCAAGGCTTTTATGACCTCACCGGGGCCGAAATCATTCACGCCTATGGTGCGACGGAGACGACACCGCTGGTAACCATCAACCGCATCAAACCCTGGCTGGAAGATACGCTGAGTCCGGAGGAAAAGTGGGACCTCAAGCGCAAGCAGGGCTACTGTGTCGTGGGGCTGGACGTCAAGGTAGTTGATCTGGAGGGCAACGAAGTGCCTTCCGACGGCCGGACGGTCGGCGAGATTCTCATCCGCGGCCCCTGGATCACCGGCCGATACCATGACGCGCCGGGCACCGAGGGCCAGTTTACCGAAGACGGCTTCTGGCGCAGCGGCGATGCCGGCACGATCGACGGCGAGGGCTACCTCAAGCTCACCGACCGCGTCAAGGATGTGATTAAGAGCGGCGGCGAGTGGATTTCGTCCGTGGACCTGGAAAACGCAATCGTCTCCCATCCCGCGGTCCTGGAGGCGGCCGTCGTCGGTGTGGCGCACCCCAAATGGCAGGAACGCCCGCTGGCGATGGTGGTCCTGCGAGAGCAATTCAAGGGCCGGGTATCCGCCGATGACATCCGCGCTCATATTGCCAAGCGCTTCGCCAAGTGGCAGCTGCCGGACGAGGTCCTCTTCCTGGATTCCATACCGAAGACCAGCGTCGGGAAAATCAACAAAAAAGTCATCCGGCAGGAATACAAGGACATCTACACCGATTGATCGAGTGCCGCCGAAAAAGCGATGATAGGCGGGAGTATTGGATCACCCCATGGCGGCACTGCCCCGGTATTCCCGGCACTAAGGGCTCACTCAAAAATAACTTCACATTTTATACGTCGCCGCATCGCGCCCGAGCTGCGTTGCGAAAGCTCGGAATGTCCAGATATTCCTGCGTTTTCGCGCCTTACCGGACGGGCGCCGCAACGCCTATAATAATCCAAACCCAACCCCTAACGCCGCAAAAATCATTTATCGTAGGGTGGGCATTGCCCACCAAATATCGCTGCGTCGACCGTTAACGGCGGGCAATGCCCACCCTCCCGAGGTAGCGTTGGATTCAATAGACAGTGAGCTGCAGATACAAAAGTGCAATTGAGTTTCCTGTCATTACACATGCGGTTTTATGAGCTGGAATCGGAACCTTACAGCCGCATTCATCCCATATCCGGCCGAATTGACAAACATGAAAGCACTTTCAATCATTCTTGACGTCCAAGGAAAAAGACCGTACAGTAAGCGGTAGCCGGTTGAATTGGATTAATCGGAACAAAAGGTGAGGATAGGTGCAAATAACCGTATTGGGTGCCGGTCTGGTGGGGAATGCCATTGTAAGGGATCTGGCCCTGGACAAACGTTTTGATATCATTGCTGTGGACCGGGATCAACACGCCTTAAACCGCCTGCAGCAAAAATGTTCGGCCCAAATTCTGCAGACGGATCTTGCTGAAGCAGGCCGGGTCGGGGAAATAGTGATCGAAAGCGACCTGGTAATTAATGCGGTGCCTGGATTCATGGGCTTTGAAACTTTGAAGCAGGTCATCGCCGCCGGGAAAAATGTCGTCGACATTTCATTTTTCGCCCAGGACGCTTTTCAGCTGGATGACCTGGCAAAGTCCAAAGGTGTCACGGTGGTGGTGGATTGCGGAGTGGCGCCGGGATTATGCAATGTACTCTGCGGGCATGTCGACAACCGATTGGACCGCTTAGAGCATTACACCTGTTATGTCGGTGGATTGCCGGTCACTCGCAACTGGCCGTTCGAATATAAATCGGTTTTTTCGCCATCGGATGTAATCGAAGAATACACCCGTCCGTGCCGGTATCTTGAATACGGATGCGAGGTGGTCCGGCCGGCGCTTTCGGATGCGGAGCTGATCGATTTTCCGGAAATCGGTACGCTGGAAGCGTTCAATACCGACGGTTTGCGAACCCTTCGCCAAACAATGAAGATTCCGAATATGAAGGAAAAAACGTTGCGCTACCCCGGCCACGCCAGTCTTATGCGGGCCTTCAGAGATAGCGGATTTTTCAGCCCGACCCCCATGCAGGTCGACGGGCGGTCCGTCCGTCCGCTTTCGGTTATATCGGCCCTTTTGTTTGCACAGTGGGAACTTCAGCCGGGAGATGAAGATTTCACGTTGCTGAAAGTTGTGGTCGACGGCTGGGAAAAAGAAAGCAAACGCCGCTATACTTATGATCTACTGGACAGATATGACCGCAAAACACAAACTACTTCCATGGCCCGGACAACCGGATATACTTGCAGCATCGTGGCCCGTCAGGTCCTTTCCGGAAAATTCACCCTGAAGGGGATTTGCCCGCCCGAGCTTATTGGACGTCAAGACGCATGCTTTGATGATTTGCTCGCAGGATACACCAAAAGGAACATCCGGCTGGTCGAAACCATAGATTCCCCTTCATTCACCGACAGTTAATTTTATACCAAAGCCTATAAAAACAATGCCTGCAAATCGTTCAATCCAAATCCGTGCGCTTCGATATATGCTCCGGAATTTGTCCAGAGAGAAAATATAGGCGACAAAAGCATACCAGATAGTCGATATTAAAGACATCAGGGCCGCACTCATAAAGCCGATATAAAAAGCTGGATCTGAGGGCATCGTGGCCGCAAACAGACTGGCCACAAAAGCAGCAGATTTAGGGTTTGAGAGGTTCGTCAAAAGCCCTAATTTATAACTTCGCAATGCGTTAGAATTTGAGGTAAGGAACCGCCTTTCCCCGGACCTTTGTCCTGATTTCGATTTAATAAGTCTTGCGCCGAGATAAATAAGATAGGCGCCGCCAAGCAGCTTCAGGAAAATATAGATCCACGGTACGGTTCGAAACAACAAATTTATTCCCCAAAAACCGCACAACCCCCAAATGATCGTACCCGTACTGATTCCAAGCACCACAAATAGGGCAGAACGGCGGGACCCGCCAATCGCGGTCTGTACGGTTATAAAAAAGTTCGGACCCGGCGTTATGACGGCAATACCCCAAATGAATGCAACGCTTAATAAAATGATTGATAATTCCACTGTTCATTCCCATGATTCGTGGTTATTCGTGTCCATTCGTGGCTAATTCATATTTGGAAAAGACTAAAATCATATGTTAGTTTAAGTTTGATGGATATTGCCGCGCGGTTGCCCCCCAAGCAACTCATTTCAAACAAATTGCCGATTTACTCATTCTTAATTTATCCGGTTCTCCTAATACCGTCAAACAGCATATCCCGAGCCTATTTTTCGGCTCCAGACGCCCTTCTTGCGGCCCATTTGGGCGTCCAAAATGTTGCCTGTTATTCACTATGCAAGCTTTGAACCCCTTTTCTTTGATGATAATGACGCCCTTCTCATACACCAGGGGCCGCCGGGGTCTGCTCTGCGAATTCTTATCGACCCTGATCCCGGGCATCGGGGCCTCGTTGACCCCTTCCGCCGTTGCCAGGCGGTCCATCTGTGTTTATTGTTGCATATAGCGCATGTGTCAAAGATAAGATGCGTCTGTTGTTTTTCAATCCATGAAACAAAGGAGGACTTCTACGATGCAGTACAAACAACTCGGCAGAACGGGATTGTTCGTCTCGGAATTGTGTTTCGGAACCATGACATTCGGCGGAAAAGGCTTCTGGCGGGCGATCGGTCAGCTGCCCCAGGACGCTGCGGACAATCTGATCGCCCGTGTGCTGGAGGCGGGCATCACCTTTATTGATACGGCCAATATCTACTCCGAAGGGGAGTCTGAAACGATTCTGGGGAAGGCTCTGGGAAATCGCCGCAAGGATGTGGTGCTGGCAACGAAAGTGTTCGGCCGCATGGGGCCGGGGCCCAATGAACTCGGCCTGTCCCGCGGTCATATCATGCGGGCGGTTGAAGACAGCCTGACCCGTCTTGGAACGGACTACATCGACCTGTATCAGATTCACGGGTTCGACCCGCTCACCCCCATGGAGGAAACTTTGCGGACCCTGGACGACCTGGTGCACTCCGGCAAGGTGCGCTACATCGGATGTTCCAACCTGGCTGCCTGGCAATTAATGAAATCGCTCTGGGTGTCGGATAAATACAACCTGCACCGCTTTGAAAGCCTGCAAGCTTACTACACCATTGCCGCCCGGGATCTTGAGCGGGACGTCGTGCCGGTTCTGCAGGACCAGAACCTGGGCCTGATGGTCTGGAGCCCCCTGGCGGGCGGGCTTTTATCCGGCAAATACGACCGCGACGGCAAAGGGCCGGGAGGCGCCCGCCGCGTTGAATTCGACTTTCCGCCGGTTGACAAGGACCATGCCTTCAACATTGTGGACGTGATGCGGGAAATCGCCGCTGACAGGAATGCCTCCGTGGCGCAGATCGCCTTGAGCTGGCTGCTGCACCAGCCGGTGGTCACCAGCGTGATCATCGGAGTTAAAACCCCGGAGCAACTGGCCGACAACCTCGCGGCACCGGCTGTGAACCTGTCCGCCGATGATCTGGCGCGTTTGAATGCGGTCAGCGCACTACCCGCCGAGTATCCCGGCTGGATGCTCCACCGGCAATCCACGAACCGCTTGCCGCAGACAGCGCAAGACGCCTGAGCACCTGCAACGGTTCTCATTGCCAATTTTCAATTTTAAAATCCGAATGCTTTAAATGGAATCCAGCAGCCGCCGGCCCCCGCAGAAGACATCCGACCCGGGGCCATCCGCCAGGGTCGCCAGGGTGATGTCGAGTTGCGCTGCAAGCTGCACTGCCAGGGCCGTGGGGCGCGATAAGACCAGAATGACCGGAGTGCGGGCCCGGGCTGCTTTTTGAACAAGCTCATAGCTGATGCGCGCTGACAGGGTCAGCAGGGCGGCCTTAGCGAGTGTTTGGGCAAGCAATGCTTTGCCGATGGCTTTATCGAGCGCGTTGTGCCGTCCGACATCCTATTTGACTATCTTAATGTAGGGGACCCGCTTTCTGACCTCTTCAAGTTTGGATTTTAATTCAGCCTGGTCAATATTTTCTTCTGCGCCCCTGCCGAGCGGACCTAATTTTCTGACTCCCTTTGAAAAATCATTCCGGAACTATTGAGCAGGCGCGGGGGGTGCAAACTACCCGGTGCGGGGGGCGCCGTCCTCCGGCAGCAGCGTCGAGGGGTATTGCACGGCAGCGCAGTAGCTTCTCGTAAAATCGATCAAATCCGGAAAAAATGACAAAAAGTTACTTTCCAGGCGATTGTAATTGTGGCTGATTTCCTCGATTGAACCGTTCAGTGGATTGTCCGGAGAGATGCGTCTGGCAATTCTTTCCATTGTAATTTCGACCCCGTCTAACGTTCCATACTTTATCAGCCAGTTTTGCCGTCGCATGCGGGGCAATACATCCTGCAGCAACCTGGGCGGCAGGATGCTGTGGTAGGTTTGCATAACCGTGTAGACATGGCCGGCAAATTCGCCGAGATCCACAGACGCATAAGTATTCCAGAATTTGGAAAGAAAGTGATCGTAGCAGATATCTATGATGATACCGGCAAACCGCCGCCGGTAAGGGCTGAACAGTTTGCGGCAATCGGCCGTTAAGACATGGGCGTCGGCAAAAGTATCAACCTTGCGATGAAAGATAATGCCTTGCTCAATTGCCCGGCTGTATCGATTTTCGATCTTGCCCTTGACAAAGTCTCCCAGTAAGCTGCCAAGGAGAAATTCGTCCGAACCGGCTGCCAAATATGAGTGTGCCAGATAATTCATTCGTGAGGTCCCCTAAACTCCTACAGCGTGATGGCGTGATGGCCCGCCCCGGTGCGACGTACTGAGAAATTAAAGCACGTTTGCCCTGGTTGGAAAAAAAATAGCTAAAATTGGGTTTATGTTAAAAACGGTCTGGGCCAGGATTCTTTACATAGGCGTTTGACGCTGAAGCCTGATCGAATGCTTAAAAAGGAGGAGCCGCCAGACTTCATCGTTATATCAACCCGTTTTTGAAATTTTGTCAACCGGCAGATTTTTTTTAACTTCCATCCGTGAATCCATTTTCATCCTCACGGCATATATTGACATAACGTATTGGGCTATATAGCTTAAGAGCTCAGCGAGCTGACACCAGGGATGGTATGCGCCGCACCCGCTTGAACCCAATCTGTCGGAAAATAATGAAAACGATCTTTGATTTGGGCTCTCGCAGAATCAGTTTTCGATCCTGAATATCAATCAATTGGGCCTAAAAAATTCGATAAAAAGCTTGACAAGAAATTAGGAGTTTAATTTTATGGCAGGTTGCCCCTGCGGTAAATTTGGCTGAAAATTAATCGCGGGCCAAATACTTTAAACCAAGCAAAGGAGAAAATACCATGAAAAAGTTATTTGTTATTTTGGTTCTGGCGGTTTTTCTGTTCGCTGCCGGCCACGCCCTGGCGGCCACAGACATCAAACTGGCAGTGGTGACCAAACCGGGTTCGGCCCAGAACGTTGCCGCTGAAAAATTTAAAGAATTGGTTGAACAACGCTCCAATGGGGATATCAAAGTCCAGATATTTCATTCGGGCTCGCTGGGAAACGAAACTGAAATTCTTCAGCAGGTGCAAATGAACTCCATCCAGATGGCCATTGTCACCGGAGGGGTTTTTGACACATTCGACCCCATGGCCCGGGTGGTGAATTATCCGTTTCTGTTCAAAAACTATGACCAGGTCGACAAAATTTTGGACGGACCGCTGGGAGGCGAGCTGTTGAAGAGCCTTGAAAGCTCGGGGTTCAAAGGACTTTGCTTTTCCGAAAACGGTTTTCGAAACCTTACCAACAACAGACGGCCGGTCAAAACCGCCGCTGATCTGGAGGGGCTTAAAATCAGGGTCATGTCTTCTGCAATCCATAAGGCCATCTGGCAGGATTTGGGCGCCAACCCGACGCCCATGCCGTGGCCTATTTATACCGAACTGGAACAGGGCGTCATTGACGGTCAGGAAAATCCCCTGTGGGTCATGGAAGTATACAAATTCTATGAAATCCAAAAATACATGACCCTGACGCGCCATGTTTATTCCTACCACATTGATGTGGCTTCGCTGAGCTGGTGGAATACCCTGGATGCCAAAACCCAGGAAACGATTCAAAAAGCTATGTATGATGCGGCTGTTTACCAGAGAAAAGACAATCGGTCCAAAAATGCGGACCGGCTGAAGTTTTTGAAAGACAAAGGTATGCAGATCGAAGAAAATCCCGATATCCCAAGCTTTCGCGCGAAAGTGGCGGACATCCAGAAAATGGATTTATACCAGGATCCCAGGGTCCAGGCCCTGCTGGTCAAGATGATGGCCGCAACCAAGTAACCCCCATCATTAGTGCGAACCGCAAGGGAGGTGGCGTGTCTGTTCTCGACAAATTGAGCTTTGCCATAAACAGCTGGATCGAATACCTGCTTTTCGGGCTGGGCTTGACCATGACCGTGGTTGTCGCCGTGCAGGTATTTTTCCGCTATGTGCTCAATCAATCGCTATTCTGGTCGGAGGAGCTGGCGCGCTATCTCCTGGTCTGGTTGTCATTTCTGGGGGCCTCGGTGGCCTATCGCCGCAAAGCCCATCCCGGCATTGATATTTTACAGGCAAAAATGCCGGGTGGGCTGCAGAAAATCTCGACCTCCATCGTCCACCTTGCATCCATGGCCCTGTTTGCCGTCATGATCTTTTTCGGATGCCGCTTCGCTTATTTCGTCAGACTGCAAATATCACCGGCCCTTTATCTGCCCAAGTGGATCGTATTCAGCATCGTTCCTATCAGCGGCTGTATTTTAATGATCCACGGTATCAGTTTTTTGCTGCAGGAACTGGCGGGAGAACACCGTGGCGACTGAAGTTCTCATCTTATCCCTGCTGCTGCTGTTTGCAATCAATGCTCCCATCGCCATTGCCATCGGGGTGGCCTCCTTGCTGGCAATCCTGATTCAGGGCAACTTTCCGCTGATGATGGTTGTTCAGAAAATGTTCGGGGGAATGGATTCTTTCCACCTGATGGCGGTCCCCCTGTTCATGTTCACCGGGGTCATCATGGAAGCCGGCGGAATCAGCCGCAGAATTATCGATTTTGCCAACGCCCTTGTCGGATGGCTGCCCGGTGGACTGGCAGCGGTAACGGTTGTATCGGCCATGTTTTTTGCGGGAATTTCCGGCTCGGCCGCTGCCGATGCCGCCGCAGTGGGTGCGATTCTGATTCCGGCTATGAAGAAATCCGGCTATGAGTCCGATTTCGCAGCTGCCGTTCAGGCTGCGGGTGGTTCCATCGGGGTCATTATTCCCCCGTCTATTCCGATGATTATCTTCGGTTTTCTGACCGGGGCCTCTATCGGTCAGCTTTTTGCAGGCGGAATCCTGCCTGGGATTTTGATAGGTCTCTCGCTGATTGCCGTGGCAACATTTATTTCCCATAAAAAGGGATATTCGGCCACCTCGGCTTTCACATTGAAAGAAATCGGGGTCACATTTAAAAGAGCACTGCTCGCGTTGGGCGCGCCGGTGATAATCCTGGGAGGCATCCTTTTCGGGATATTCACCGCCACCGAATCGGCCGCCGTCGCGGTGGTGTATGCGCTGATCGTGGGGATGCTGGTCTATAAAAAAATCAAGATCAGAGACCTTTTTCCGCTCTTCAGGGACGGAGCTATTACCTCTGCCATTGTCATGTTTATCATCGCAACGGCTTCTGTTTTCAGTTGGATAGCAGCCATTGAGGATATCCCCGCCCACCTGGCCGGATCACTGCTGGGTCTCACCCGGGATCCGATCTATCTGATGCTGCTCATCAATTTAATTTTGCTGATTGCCGGGACATTTGTCGAAACAACCGCCTCATTGATTCTGCTGGTGCCCATGATTACCGCCATGCTGCCATCGCTGGGCGTGGATATGATTCAACTGGGTGTAATCGTTGTGACCAATCTGGCTATCGGAATGCTGACACCGCCGATGGGGATCTGTCTGATAGTTTCCTGTTCCATCTCCGGCGACAGTCTGGCTGCCATCAGCCGCAGAATCCTGCCCTTTTTGGCCGTCTTGTTGATTGATCTGCTGATAATCAGCTTTTATTCGCCGCTTACCATGTGGCTGGCCCGGCTGGTGGCAAAATAGTAAAGAATCCTGGCCCAGCTTCTTGCCCGCAGGCCTACAGCCCGGAGGGAGGGGTGGTGTTTGAAGTCACATAACCCATGGAATATTGGGCATGAAAAGGGGATGATGCTCTAATTTTATTTTCTGATCAGTGCCGTATCCCAGGAAACGGATGATTCTATTTCGATAAAATTAGGCCAATCGACAGCAGCACACTGAAGACAAGGGTCAGTTTCGCTGTGCCGGCAAGCGTATGATTCAATGCAGGGCCTCCCTGAGTTTTCCATACGATCCGATTTAAGCGGACCGCCAGCGGCAATGACAGGCCTGGCAACAGAATCCAGACTGAAGTTTTACCGTCGAGCCAGAAGATGGCCGGCAAGGCATATGCGCCGACCTGCAAGGCCGTGTATTCCAACCTGGCGCCGCGATTCCCGATCAAGACTGCCAGCGTATGTTTACCGGCCCGGCGGTCGGTTTGAATGTCCCGCAAATTGTTTATCACCAGGATGGCTGTGATCAGCAATCCCTCCACAATACCCAGAAGAAAAACCAGCGACTTCAATTCGAGGGTTTGAACGTAGTATGTTCCGCCAACGGCAACTAATCCGAAGAAAATAAAGACAAACAGATCGCCCAGGGCATGCGAGGCCAGCGGATAGGGGCCGCCGCTGTAAGCGAGGGCTGCTAAAATCGAGCCGCTGCCGATAATTACTGCCGGCCATCCTCCCCGCGCAATCAGATAAACCCCCGGCAACAGCGTCATCACGAAAATGATGATCATAGCAGTTTTTACCCGGGCCGGCGGTATCAATCCGCTTTGGGTCACCCGAATAGGGCCCAGCCGGTCTTCCGCATCAATACCTTTTTTAAAATCGAAATAATCATTGGCCAGATTTACCCCGATCTGCAGCAAAAGAGCGACTGATAAGGCCGCCATTGCCGGCAGCAGTGAAAAGCCCAGATCGGCATAAGCCAGCGCACTGCCCACAATCACCGGTGCCACTGCAGCGGGCAGGGTCTTTGGCCGCGTGGCCAGCAGCCATGCACTTACCGGGCCTGTCGTATCGGATTGGACTTGACTCATAATTTTTCACAAAATGGGGTGTCAAATCCTGATTAGTGATTAACCGGTGTTCTATAATCACTTTTGGAAGCACTACCCCATTATTCCGAAACAAATTACGATCTTTATTGTCAGAAACGATATTGCACTGCTGGTTGCCCCCGGACAATCCTTGATATAGAGACCCTTAATATTCGATTCTCCATTTAGAAAAAACTGCGGCAATTTGGCAATTATCCGCCATGCAAGCCTTGCCCCGATCTTCTTTCCGTTTGCTGATTCGGAGCACGCAGACAGCCGGCGGGACGGCCGGTCCTGCTGATTGGCTTATGCAAGCTCCCTTTCCCACTGCTGCAACTGTTCGATGGTTGTCGTGCTGCCTCCGCACACGATTACCAGAACTGATTTGCAGGTATCAAGCTCCGCTAAACCGTCATAGATAGTTGCGAGCGAAGCACCGCACGCCGGCTCGACAAGCAGGCGATGGTCCGCCAGGAATCTTTCACATGCGGCTACGGCCGCTCGATCCGATACAACGACACTTCGTATCGGATGTTTTTTTGACCAATTGAACGCCTGCTCACAAACTTTCCTGGCTCCCAAAGTAGTCGCAATGCTGGAAATAGCGGGCAATTCAACCCGGTATCCCGCCCGAACGGACTGCGCGAAGGAGTCGGCGCCTTGGGTTTCAACGGCAATCACCGGCACATCGGTCCAGCCGTTGCGATGCAGTCCCTCCAAGACGCCGCACAGCAGCCCGCCGCCGCCTACCGATAAAACGACAGCACCGGGCTTCACCCCGGAGGTGGCAACTTCGTCAATCAGGCTGGCATGCCCCCGCCAAATCAGAGGGTCGTCGAACGGATGCAGGAATGCATCGGACTTTTCCACCAGCGACAATGCAAAGGCATTCGCTTCCTGCCAGGAGGTGCCATGGACGATAACTTCGGCGCTTTCCTGAAGGATAAGGGCTCTGGCTTTTTCAGACGTTGTCTCGGGCACCACGACCACCACCGGCACCGATAGACGGCGCCCCGCGTAGGCCACCGCGATACCCGCATTGCCGCCGGAGGATGAAATAAATCGCCGGGCGCCGCGGCGCAGGTATTCCCGGCACGCCAGGCCGATGCCGCGGATTTTAAACGAGCCGGGCGGCTGCAGGGCTTCGAGCTTCAGCAGGACGGTCCGGCCGGAGCGCAGGCTAAGTGCGCGGGACTCGACAAGCGGCGTTTCAATGTGTAGATGTTCCATTAAATGGGGCCTCGGATGGGGGTTTGCAACCACTTCCAGGTATTTTAAGTAATCCAGCCATAGCTAGCTCGACAGCCAGGCCTCTGCTTCTGCTTTCCGTTCTCTGGCAAAAGCCTTAATTTCCAGACCCGGGAAAAGCGCACCCTCGAATTCACTTACCTTTGCTATCCAGGTTTTGTCTGTTAATACTGCAGCGCGGTCGAATTTTTTTATTAAACCGAGCATCGAAGGCAGGCGGGAAAATTCAATTGCAATTGCACTAAGCGACGGGAAATGGAAATCTATAATTTCATATAGCATTTTCCCATTTTCAATATTCTCCGACTTGCGGACAAGTTCATCCAACGCAATTTTCATTTCCGCAGTGTCTAATTTCCCGCTCAACTGGATATCTAAACGATTTTCACCGTTTTTTTCTACTTTAAACATAACCTTTCTCCTCATAAGATTAGAGATCACGGCTTAGGGTTCACGAAAAAATTAATTCACAATTTTAGTTGAGGCGCCCGGACGGCAAGGCGCGAAAACGCAGGAATCCGCCGCGGCGGATTCGGAGCTTTCGCAACCCAGCCGGGCGGGATGCATCGGCGTATAAAATGTGAAGTTATTTTTGAGTGAGCCCTTACTTTACACCCTTTTTATCCTGAATACAAAACCTTGCTGCGGACCCATCCGATTAAGGTCTTTTTTTCCCGCAACCCGACACCCTGCTGGCATATTTTGTGCTGTTGCCTGCATGGAGAATCTGTCGTTAAACCAACTTTACGGAGGGTTCTTATGGATATCAACGCAGTACAGCGATCCTGCGGCATGGTGCCGTCTCAGAGACCGGCAAAAGCTGCCTGCCGCGGCAATAATTTACCGGCGGGGGCAATAAACAGCGGCACAGCCTGCAAGGTCGACCTGTCAGCCCGGGCGAAGTCCTTGTCCGGACTGCCGCCGCTCATGTTTCCATCGCGGGAAAACGTGCAGAAGCTTTCCGCTTCTCTTGCCGGAGATCTGAAGGAGCTTTTCAGCCAGGCCGGAATCAGTTCAACTCCCCCCGTTGAGTTCACCGTGGATTCCTACACGGGGCAGGTCGGCGTCAAGGGCAATCGACCGGATGCCGGTCAAATTGAGGACCTGATCAAAGAAAATCCCGCTATTGAGCTTCAGATCCACAATGTCGCAGCGATGAGCAGCCATGTCGTTGGGCTGGAAAAAGCCATGGAGGCCGCCCAGGCGTACCGGGCCGCAGAGAGTGCGGCTGAAATCGACCAGGTTATTGCCAGGTATTCTTCGATTTACAATCAAAGCGGCCCACCCCAGGTTGTCGATTTTTCGCTGGTCTTCAATGGGGAGGATGTTCAGGTACACGCTGATGGGGAACCGTGGAAATCTTTCTCGGAATAGTTTCGTCGGAAAAGGAATCTGTATTATGCCCCCCGCATGTCAACGCTGAGGCGCTCGAGCAAATCTGCCGTAGCCAAATGGCCGGTTATCATAGCGTCGTGCCCGGTTGCGAGTTCAACAATGGGCCATCCGGCCGCCTTGGCCCGCCGGCGGCACACGAAGGTCGGTTCATAAATTGGATCGGTGCAGGAAATATAGCATGCCGGCAATCCGTTCCCAACCGGGCCTTCCAGCTTCAATTCAGAAGTAAACGTCGCCAGCGGGTGAGGTGTCAGCCTGCTCGCCAAATACCCAGCATCTGCGGGATCGAAAACACCGAAAGATTCCACTGGGGGGACTGGCAGACTGAGGCCCCTGCTGCTTTCCCTGGCAGCCTGGATACGTTCTTTCACGATTTCTTCCGGCAGCAGGCCGAACCAGGTCTCCCCATCTTCAATGATGGCTGCATCCAGATAGATCAAACCTGCGATCCTTTCGGGCACCGCATCAGCAGCCCCGGTTATCGCCGCTCCGCCAAAGCTGTGTCCGACGAGAACGACGTCCTTCAAGTCTTGCCACTTCAGATGATTGACGATATCATCGACGAATACAGATAATGTGACAGATTCCGATAGCAAGTGCGAGCGCTCACCCAGGCCCGTTTGCGTGGGCGTCGTTACTGCGTGTCCGTGCTGTCGCAGAATGTCGGCCACGCGCTTCCAGCACCAGCCGCCATGCCAGGCGCCGTGAACAAGCACAAATGTGGTTGGCTTGCTGGATTCTGCCACTGTCATCCCAAATTTCCCCTCTAATTTAATTTCACACCACGCAACACGATGGCATCTTCCGGACAGACCTCATGGCAGCAGAAACAACGTATGCACTTTGAATAGGTTATCTCTGCCATCCGGCCTTTGACCGCGACCGCTTGCTTGGGGCAGATGTTTTCGCAGGCCCCACAGGCTGTGCATTTATCCGTAATCACGGGGCTTTTTCTTGGAGGCTTTTTGCCGGTAAGCAGATGATCGGCCGTATTGGGCAATCTGAACCCTTTATAGGCAACATCCTCGGGGGCATGAATCGGATAGTCAATCCTCTCAGGCCACATTCCGCGAACTTTAGCTCTTTTAAGTGCCGGTATGGCCACGGGCTCGACTCCCAGAATCCTGCATACCGCAATGTCCAGCGCCACATTATCTGTCGATGCCAGAACTAGACCCATTTCTACGGGATCGCCGCTTCCGGGTCCTTGGCCTTGCATCCCTATAATACCGTCCAGGATGTATAGCTGCGGCTTCATGATGGTAAGAAGATCCAGCATCATGTCCGCAAAGTTTTCTTTGCGTGGAAACATAGCATGGTATTTTGCCTTGGTGAGACCGGGAACGGCGCCATACATAATCTTGGATGCCAGTGTCAAATACTGATAGGAGTGCGTTTTAAGTTTCGGCAGCGCAATGACCTTATCGGCATCAAGCACATAGTCACAGATGGCAGACCTTTGCAAGCGCTTGCCTTCCGGGATATCAATCCTCTTGACGCCTGTATCAAAGTTCAGAGGAATCTTTTCTTCGCCTGCCATCGCCTCGAGCCCTGACCGCCGATAGGCCTTTTGAAGGCTTCTTTGGGAAAAGGTTCCCGCCGGTGAGTCGCCGATATACGGTTCTCCTCCCGCCTTTCTTACAGCCTTGGCCACTGCCCGTACAAATTCAGGGTGTGTGGTCACGGCCTTTTCCGGCGCTTTGGCGGATAACAGGTTAACCTTGAGGAGGACTTTATCGTTCTTTTTTACAAACTGCTCCATACCCCCAAAGGGCGCCAGGAGGGCTTCAATCCCCGGATCGGAATAGGTTGTCTTAATGATGCTGACCTTTGCCATTTCTTTATCCCTCCGGCAAACGAATTTGACTTGTGAAAAAGTCCGGTGCCAAATCCCGGCAGGCAGCTGCCCGGGCATGGTTTTTAAAATTTATAATTCGGTAATCTGAAAAATGAAGGGTTATTTTCTTAACTTGCTTCGTTTATTGAAAAGCGGTCACCGTGGTCCGACCCCACTTCCGGACGTACTACGTGCGCCACTGCGATCCGGTAGAACTCGTAGCCTCGCATATGAGCCGCCGCGCGTCCAAAGCAGCGGCTGCGGTACTCAGCAGCGCCAAGATTTTCGTCGAGCACAAGGCCCCGACTTGCAACATAGGCGAACAGGTGCGACGGCTCCCAGCCGAATGTCCACCGCTCGTTCGCGTTGCGCAGGGTTGCAAACAATTTGCGGGTCCCGTAAAACACCTCCGGCGTGTCCAGTACGTGCCGATCAACGTATGTAAAAGCCACTCTGCTGCCACCGGCGGCGCTCGCGCACCAGCGAAGCGTTCGATCGACGGCATCTCCGGTCAGGTAATTCGTAACGCCCTCCCAAATGAACAGCGTGGGCCGGTCGGCGTCGTAACCTGCCGCTTTCATCATGTCCGGCAATTGCTGGGAGTTGAAGTCAATCGGCACAAAACGCACGCGCTGAGGAATTGAATTGAGCACGGATTCCATAATCGAACGTTTAGCGGCCGATGTGGAAGGATGGTCGACCTCAAAGACGGGCACCCGAGACATGGCGGCGATTCGGTAAGCACGTGCATCAAAGCCGGCTCCGAGAATAACGACTTGTTCGCTGCCGCGGGCGAGGGCGGCCGCGGCCACGTCGTCGATGAAACGGGTTCTTGCCACGGCTGAAGTGCGGGCGCCCGGCCAGCGGTAATCGATATAGCCTCGGATCAGGGCGCCGACCGGCCGAGACTTGGATAGAGTGACCACAAGGCGAAGTGGAGCACTCAGAAAGGCAGCGGCGAATCGATCTTCGCAGATACGCCGCTCGGCGCCCAGATTCATCTCCAACGCGCGAAACAGTGCCATGTACTCTGCGGTGCGACTGGCCCGCCCCTCTTTCATGCGGTTCCCCCAATTATCACCTGACGCCGGCTCGTAAGGGCCGCCCTGCGTTCATTTCTCCATAAAATTATACCAGCCGTAGTCTTTGCGAAAAGAAATTTATAATTTGAGGGGTCCCAAACCCTTAAATCGATGACACCTAATCTTTTATTACTTCTTTTCGTGAAACAGCGAGTTCTTGCCACCAGCTTGATCTCATTAAACGGTTCTATGGCAAAGCGGTAGAGGTGGAGGGTGACACCATTCGCTTTACCATTCTTCCGTTTTCAGTTTATCCGGTAAAAGCAAAATCCGCCCACGTTCCGCATCGATCTTTGTAATCAAAATGCCTTCCGTAATCGGCAAAATTCCAAAAGAAAGAGTGACAAGCCTTGACATTAGACAAGAAAGGCAGAGACTGATTTTCGAGCCGGACCGGGCTTCCGTCCGGCCCCGTGGACAGCGCTTGTTTCATTTCTCCGGCTGGCATTTTAAAATGGACACTTTTCCCATCTTCTTCGATGTCCACTTTTACATACTTGATGCCGAATACCTTTTTCATCAGCATACCGCCGATTGTTTCGACTGCCAACACATCCAGAATTTGGCGCTGCTCCGGCGTTGCGTTATCGCTGATGTAAACTCCGCCTTCCGAACCCTTTTCCAACAGTTCTTTAATGGCTTTGTTATAACAGGATATTTCGGCCTTGATCAATCTTCCTGAGCATACCGCCAGCATTTCTCGAAAGATCCGTTTGCCTGCTTCCGGCAAGGACTCTTTTCTGCACGTCAAATAGATGAACCAAATTCGTTATACCTCAAATTCGCTAACGGTGCCGGCATGGTTGAAAAAGAAACGGTCCCCGAGTTCCTGGGCCAGAAAACCACTCGCGCCCGGTCCCGTGCAGTGGGACACGCCGATGCGCTGAACATCGAGGCGTTTGATTTCCTCGAGGGTCAGTCGGAGCCGGCGTTCGGAAGCGCCGAACAGATGAATCCCTCCGACGATGGCGTAGACATCGTCGCATCCGGTCAGATCCTGTGCCCGGCGGATAGTGTTGACAATGCCCCGGTGGGCGCAGCCGGACACGATGATCAGGCCCTTGTCGGATTTGATAAACAGCGACTGGTCGTCTCTGAGCGGATCGCGGACGTATCCGTCATCGGTTTCGACACAGGCGTTGGCGTCGATTTCTTCGAAGTCGGTCAGCATCGGGATCTCGCCGCTGGCGACAATCCGGTCGGTGATCCACACCGGTTCCGGCGTCAGGTGAAAGGTCGCCCCCAGGCTTTCCACCAGTTTACGGGCGAAAGGGATGCCGACATAGTGATAGCGGCTCCCATCGCCCGAGCGCCAGAATTTGGGCGCCCACGCATCCGGATGAGCGATGACCTCCACCGGTGTTTGCGGCATATCGCGAAGCTTGAGCAGATCCACCAGGCCGCCGGTGTGGTCTTCGTGGCCGTGGCTGAAGAGGATTTTGTCGACACTCTTGATTTTCGCTCCCATGATCCCGGCATTATGAGCGGCCACCATACTTCGTCCCGTATCGACCAGAATAGTGACGTCATCCGTTTCTACCAGAATACTCAATCCCCATTCGGCAAGCAGACCCAGCCAGCTTGCCGAATTCTCGGCTAACGTTGATAATCGTATATGCATCGTATACCCTATGCCTCCCTTTGCGATTTAGTCCTCGTGTTAGGACCTTTTGGCTGTTGAAGATTCCGACCGATCCTGCTGCTGCAGGCAGCCGGGCCGGTCAGTTCGGCAAATTTAACATGTTTCCGGCAGATTTAACATGTTTTTTGAAAACGTTCATGAATAATTTTAAGATTCAATACCCTTTCCTTCTTTATAGAAATCGGAATATACAGAAATGTTGAGCACTGATCTTCAAATGTTTCAAACGCTGCTGCCTGATCTTCGACCAGTACCTTTTTGATTACCTTTTCCCGCATGCGCAAACACAACGCAAACTCGAGAGGGAAATTATCTCCCAGATAACCCACTTTAGCCCGTGTCGTTTCAGGGTCAACCAATGCTCTTTCAAAAAGACTGAAATTTTCTCTTTCGTTCCATAGTTTTTCGCGTGAAATCCGTCGTTCTCCCGGGGTGTTGCCTAAGGATCTTATTGAAATTCTGAAATCCCCGCATATCAAATTGGTTGGATACCCGGGGTCCTTTTCCCATGAGAATCTTTCGTTTCCCATAGTTAACAGGGCCTGACAGGGAAACAATCCGCTCTCGCCCAGACCTTGCTCGGCTTTGACGCTCCAGTGGTTCGTTTCCATTCCAAAAATAAGCGTATGCCATTTTAGATATGCCGGACCGCAGGTATAATTCGTATATCCGGCCAATCTGTCAGGGGTATCGTAGTGCTCATAAAAATTTTGGACATTGAGCAGGAATACTTTCTCCTTTTGATATCTCCAGGGCAACCGTGGGTTACCCATTTCGCCGAAATAGTAGCAAGCCAGATCTTCGAGGGTATGGATTTCATAGGGAAACCCCTTTGCCCCGGCTGCCTCCACCATCCTGTTGGCGACATATTGATAAATCTGTTCATCCATGCCCCATTTAGTCGTGTTGGCGGGAATGATAACTTCCATGTCGCCGCGATCATATTTCGACCCTTGTATCTCACCCAGACTGTGATAATCGATCATCATATCCGGGGTATAGACGGCACACAGATTTCCCATTATCTCTTTTTCAAGGTCGGTGATCCCGGTCATGGTCGAATGGAACTCATCCAAAATAATTCCCACTGGATTGCAAACGGGGACAACGATAACCGTCTGCTTATCTCGGATTTCGCCGGCTTCATCACTGGCCAGATAACTCAGGATTTCCGGTCCAACGACCAAACCACCCCTTTCATTCCCGTGTCTGGCCAGGGTAACTACGGCAATCTGTTTCTCATCATTAGAAATAGACTTGTTGGTGAGGATGACAGCCGGTATTTCCCATTTGCCGTCTTCTGATTTACCGAGCACCTTTTTCTCGGCAATTTTTTTGTTCTTTTCCACAAAATCATCGACCCAGGAGTAAATCTCCCGCAATCCTTCCTCTCCCATAGGCATATGCTCAAAGACTGACATGGTTGTTCCTCCTCTATCTCTATGACCCGGGCCCCTAAATTGGTTTGAGACAGGGTCATCCCTAATCCAACGGGACCCGTCCCAAACAGGCAGGTAATTTCTCCCGGAGCCACCCCGCTTCTGATACAGGCGCCATAAGGCATACCCATCTCCGCTCCCAGGAGTTCATCAAACCAGAATTCCAAGTTCTTCCCGACGGCTGATTCCCCTCGCGTGTCGGTGGTCCACCAGTGCGCCAGCTTTCTTATGTCGGTCACCGCCTGATAAACTTCGTTTGGAGACGCCTTGATGTGAATTTCATGCCAGATTTCGCGATGTGTCATAGATGTCTCCGTTAAGGCAGAGCGTGTCGTTTTTAGTACCCCTCGATTTGATTGGGAAAGTAATCCTCGAGATCGCCTTCCCGATAAACGTCGACGGTCGTACAGTGCAGTGAACCGCCGAAGGAGACAACCTTGTCATAGGGCACAGGAATCACTTCAATACCCAGCTTGGTGAGTTGCTCAATATAGCGCTCTTCGTGGGCCTCCGCGCAAATTGTGTTGGGCCCCAGCGAGAGGGTGTTCATGAAGATTGGGTTAGGTCCTTTCCGTGGAGTTCCAAATGAGTCAAGCACTTCCTTGTAATGATGGGTGGGGGGAGCCGTTTCAACTATTTCCCAGTCGTTCTTCTTGAGGAGTTTTACGGCTTCCGGGGTCAGGAAAGGTCGAGCAGGGTTGTGCATCATTAGCCCGGGACGAACGGGGCAAATAATGACGTCAGCGTGGAACGCGTAATACGTGTCTTGGGTGGTGCCGAACTGCACTTCATGCACCCTGATCCCTTTGGATCCGAAATAGCGCTTGAGCCAGTCAATGCCGGCATTGTTAGTCACACAACCATGGTACCAGAAGATGTCTTTTCCCATTCGCATGCAGCAAGCAGCATCCCACATCGGTTCCACGTCGGTCAGGTGGAAGCGATTTTTTTCCAATCGCTTTTGCTTTTCTTCATCTGACCATACATTGTAGTAGTTGTACCAGTAATTCTTTTCGTAAGAAGCATCTGTCATGCGAGGCTTGGGCGCTGCAGTCCACAAAAAATCCGGATCTTCCTTGAAGTAGCGCTGAAAGATGGGGCGAAGGTTCAAGTGCTCGTACCAGCGCTGTCGTTGTGCGCCAGCGCCCTCAATTATCTCATTTCCAACTGTCATGAAAAGGTCTCGAGGGCAGTTCGTGCCGCGGACATTGGGCATGGTCCAATCCGGTGTCCCATTGCCCCGACCTTCCAAGTAGGCCGGGTGCAATTCCACACGGTCTACCGTAATACCGCGGTTTTCCAAAATTTTCACGAAGTTATCCATCTGCTCATTAGCTTCGTCAACCATCTCCTCGGGATATGGCCCATAGGTGCCGAGCGGATAACCACCGTCGGGTTGATGCGAGTACGCACCGGGTTCAGGTGCAGCCACATGGCTGCCTTCAGGTCGACCCAAAATTAATCTCTTCAGGGGATCCCATTCGTTCCAGGCATTCACGATTTTCGTCATGATATCTTCCTCCAGATCTAATTGTATTTATCTCTTCGTCAGGCATCCTCACAAGGCCGGATCACCTCACGATAAATCCCTGCAGTAAACGGTTTGCCCTTTTTCCCCATCTTGAGAACTGATCAAGGATAGAGGTTAAAAACCTGCGCTGCGTCCGGGGTCCGGCCCAATGCCAATACTTAATCCTTATGTGACAGCCGTTTGCGTCATTCCGGCAAGGGAGAATAGAGTGTCTAATCCTGACGGGCTGTTGCCCAAATGGAAATTAATACCAAGTTCTCTATGTATAAAATCTGAGATTCAGATCCAAACGTTATCATCGGCCGTCATTTCGCCGCCGGCGCCGCCGGTATTAATTGTACCGGCAGGTTCGACAAGCATTGCCCGGCATTCTTTTTCAGCAGACGGCTTGTGCTCGATACCCTGCGGCACGACGAACATCTCCCCGGCCTTCAAATTTACGCCGCCATCGCGAAAAGCAATGAACATTTCTCCGTCCAGAACGATAAACACTTCGTCTGTATCATCGTGGCGATGCCAGACAAACTCGCCCTGGAATTTCACGAGTTTGAAATGATAATCATTCATCTGAGCGATGATTTTGGGTGCCCAATGCTCGGCAAATTTGGATAATTTTTCTGCGAGATTTATCGCCTTGAAAACCATCATCTATCACCTTATTCAAGCGGGTAACGGTACAAGATAGTCTCTATATAGAAAGGGAAGGTGCTTTGTCATAAACGCCCACGCAAATCAGGCACTTTTGCTGCCGGACAGCATGCCGCCGGGTCGATCCAAAAAATCATAGCGGCGGGGCCATTTTTTTCGTGAGCAACGATCTCAGCGGCACCCTGCGTATCGATCGATCCCATCTGAGCAACAACCCCAGCCTTGGCTTTGAGACCGACCCCGGCATTTTTTAAATCACAAATAAAGACACGATCCCATTTTCCATTTAGATTTATCAACCAAACGTGCACCTATCCGGGAGAAGCCAAAAATTAAAGGACCAGATCGTCGAGATCAACTGGGGCGCGGGTCATGGCTTGACAGGCGTCCTTGGTCACTAGAACCGTATCCGAATGACGATAACCGCCCACCCCCGATAGGTAGATGCCCGGCTCGATGCTGATGACCATATTCTCCGCAATCACATCTTCGCTGCCCATTGCGATCCAGGGAGGTTCATGGCCGGTGATGCCAAAACCATGGCCGGTGCGGTGTAAAATGGCATCGCCGAATCCCCTGGCTTTGATCAGATCCAATACCTGCCGGTCGACATCGGCGGCGCGGGCGCCGGGCTTGATCAGTTCAAAGGCCAGCGCCCGGGCTTCCATCATCGCAGAGAAAGGGGCTCTGGACGCTTCGGGAATATTGCCGATAAAAAAGGTGCGCTCCAACTCAGCCGAGTACCCGTCTGCCTGAGCCGCCACAATCGTGACCTGGGGTCCGCCGGCTTGAAGTGAATCGAAAAGGCCCGGCACGGAATGGGGCTGAGCCGACAGGGGCCCTGGCCAGACTGCGCAGAGCGTCTTGGTCATCAGCAGGTTCAGTTGGGACACCTCCAGGACGATGAGGCCCATCATCTGGCGCACGCCTTCACTATAAAGGGTCAACTGCTGAACGCCGGGCTTGCTCAGTTCCAGAGTCTTGGCCAGGCCTGCCTCGACGATTTTGCAGGCATATGCTATCCGGCTGATTTCATATTCAGATTTAACCAAGCGTATTTCGTCTATAAGATCGGTGGCCACAATCTGTCCAGGGATAATCTCGCGATGCATCACCGGCAGTGACTTTTCAATTCCCACCCGTGCGTTGGCAGGTATCATCTCTTTGAGCGCATCAACATGGCTCAGGCCGGCGGGGGCCGGGTATTCGCGATAGGTGCGATAGTTTACATCGATCAGCACCCGTCCCTCGGCATGGCTGACTTCAAGCAGCGGCAGGACAAGCGTCGGATCGTCGGAGGCGGGGATGATTAGGAAAAATGGACGCTCCATTGGAAAGTAGGCAAAATTGGTGAGGTAATAAACATTGTCGGTCTGAGCCGACACGTAATAATCAATCCTCTGTTTTTGCATCCTGGCCCTTAAGTTATTCAAGCGCGAGTCCAGTTCCGCCGGTTCCGGTGCAGATGTTACAGGTACGATTGCATTCATGAATTTATTGTCCATCCTTTTTCTTAATAAGGCAGTTTTTGAGGAAAATCGGTCGATTAAGACCGTCTCAAAGTCCTTTTTGAGGAATTACATTCGCAATGTCAAATGCTTAGCGTGGCGACCCCATAGAACCATACCGGTTACGCCCCCACAGATACCCCCGGTCATACCGAAACCGGGAAAGGCGGATCTTCGGCATTACAGTGTCAAGAAGCTGCAATCTCCGCCTCTCCGGAGTGATGTCAAAGCCTGCCTTCTGGGAAAGGCTTCTTTCCTTTAATTAACCCATTGAAAATTTGTTGTTTTTGCGCGAATTGATAATTCGCTGATAAGCATTATGTTAATATACACTACCAACTCAAACAATGGAAGACGTTAAAATGCAATGCCCAAAGTGCCGGTTTGAAAATCCCGGCGAGATGCAATTTTGTGGTAAGTGCGGCGCGAAATTGGAAAGCATCTGCCCGGAATGCAACTCTTCCAATCCACCAGGATTTAATTTTTGCGGCAAATGCGGCCATGAGCTAAGAGAGCCGCAAGATTCCATTTCGGTTGATTATTCGAAGCCTCAAAACTACACGCCTAAACACCTGGCAGACAAAATTCTCACCACCCGCAGCTCCATCGAGGGCGAGCATAAACTGGTTACGGTCCTCTTTGCGGATGTGGCAAATTTCACTTCTATTTCTGAAAATCTTGATCCTGAGGAAGTTCACCGTCTCATGGATGGTTGCTTTAAGATCCTGATGGAGGAAATTCACCGGTTTGAGGGAACCATCAACCAGTTCACCGGTGATGGTGTCATGGCCCTTTTCGGCGCTCCGGTGGCCCATGAGGATCATGGACGACGGGCCTGCCAGGCAGCGTTGTCCATTCAGAAATCCATAGGGGATTACGGCGAACAGCTCAAAAAAGATTATGGGATTGATTTTAAAATGCGTGTCGGCCTGAATTCAGGTCCGGTTGTTGTGGGCTCGATCGGGGACGACTTGCGCATGGATTATACTGCTGTCGGCGACACCACCAATCTGGCCTCCAGAATGGAAAGTATGGCGCGTCCGGGCAGCATCGTTGTCTCCAACTACACCCACAGACTGGTGCGGGATTTTTTCGAATTTGAAAATCTTGGCAATACTGAGGTGAAAGGCAAAAAGGAGCCCCAGGAAATTTTTGAACTCCTCGGCGCCGGTGAAGCGGATACCAGGATCGCGGCATCAGTGGCCAAAGGCTTGACTCAATTTGTCGGCCGGAATAGCGCCATCCGTTCCCTTATGGATTCCTACCATAAAGCCGGGAGTGGGTCAGGTCAGGTTGTCGGGGTTGTGGGTGACGCCGGTGTGGGAAAGTCAAGGCTTCTGTTCGAATTTCGAAATCAATTTCCGGCCGACGAATTTACCTATTTTGAAGGCCAGTGTCTGCCTTTCGGTCGAACCATGGCGTATCTGCCCATATTGGAAATTCTTCGATCCTATTTTAACATCAAAGAAGGAGATCCTGAGTCGCTGATCAGAAAAAATTTGGCGGCCGTGATCCACCAGTTCGATGATAAGGTGCATGGTGTTTTAGCACCTTTTTGCGACCTCCTGTCCCTTGATGCCGAAGATGCGGACTATGAAAAACTCGCGCCCAGGCAAAAAAGAGAGCAAACCTTTGAGGCTGTCCGCGAGTTGCTCATTTTCGAGAGTCAGAAAAGGCCGGTCATCATCGTCGTTGAGGATCTGCAATGGATTGATAAGACATCGGAAGAATTCCTGGACTACCTGATCGGGCGGCTGTCCGGGGCCAGGATATTGTTGCTTCTCATCTATCGGCCGGAGTATACCCACCCTTGGGGAAGTAGATCCTATTACAACAGAATCGGTCTGGAACAACTCAGCTCCGGATCCAGCGCAGAGCTGATACGATCGATCCTCCAGGGTTGCGATGCTGTACCGGAGCTAAAAGGGTTTATACTCGAGCGGACAACGGGCAATCCGCTTTTCATGGAGGAGTTGACACGAACCTTGCTGGAAAATGGTTCGATTCGATGTGAGGATGGCAGGTGTCGATTAATAAAAAATTTAGCCGAAATTGAGGTGCCGGATACCATCGAGGGGATCATTTCAGCGCGCATGGACCGATTGCAAGAGGACATCAAGCGCACAATGCAGTTGGCTTCGGTGATCGGCAGGTATTTTCCCTACCGGATCCTTGAAACGATCTCAGAGATGAGACAGGGGCTTAAATCCTGTCTGCTCAATCTTCAGGGATTGGAATTTATTTACGAAAAGAGTCTGTTCCCCGAGTTGGAATATGTATTTAAACATATCCTGACCCGGCAGGTGGCATACAACAGTCTCCTGCAACAGAGAAGAAAGGAGATTCATGAAAAAATCGGACGGGCTATTGAAGCGCTTTACCCGGCTAGAATAGAAGAGTTTTATGAAATGTTGGCTTATCACTATTCAAGGAGCGACAATTTTGAGAAAGCCTGCCATTATCTGGAACTTTCGGGGGATAAAGTCATCCGAAATCATTCTGCATCAGAGGCCTTTTCCTATTACAAAGATGCGATGGAGGCCCTTAAAAAATTCCCCGCGTCTGAAGATAGCACACAAAAACTACTGGCGATTGTCCATAAAATATTGGTTCCCATGATCGTTTTGGGCTTCCCGGAAGACAGCCTGTCTATTTTGCAGGCGGGTGAGAGAATCGCAACCGCCGTTGATGATAAAAAGAGCCGGATAAGATTTTACAGCAACATTGGCATGTATTATTCTCAAAAAGGAAAACAGGCCGAGGGCCGGAAGTCTTCAGGCAAAGCTTTTGAAGAAGCTGAAAAGATCCAGGACCTTGAACCGATGGCCCAGGCAGGGCCGGATATTGTTCTGGCGCATATGACGGAAGGCGCATACCACAAAGCCATTGATATTGCATCCAGAGTCACCAATCTGATTGAAAAAACGCAACGGCAGGCCGAAACCTTCGGGGGACCGTCTAATGTATATTCCGCCCTTACGGTTATCTGCGGTTACAGCAAGGCAATGCTGGGTGATTTTGAAGCGGCATTGACGCTTTGTGATATGGCGCTCAAGAGTGCAACCGCTTTCGGGAACACGCCGGTTCAGGGGGTTGCTGAATATTATTACGGTATGGTTTTCTTGAACCGGGGAGAGTGGGAAACGGCCAGGGTTCATCTGCAGAACAGCATAAGGCTTTGTGAAAAGACGTCATTTTTTCAATGGTTGACATTGGCCTGGGGCGGATTGGGGCTGGCAGAAGCTGAACTGGCAAACCCCGCAGGCGGAATAGAATTTGTGGAGCAGGGGTTAAAAATTCAACGGGAAGCCAATATCGATTGGCTGATGTGCAGTCTGGTTTTCTCGCTGGGCATCTGTCATTGCTATGCGGGGAATCTGACCAAAGCCGTCGATCTGATGAAGGAGGCCTACCGGCTGTCGGAAAATAATCAGGAAATGCACGAAGCCGGGAAATCTTTAATCTGGCTGGGCCGGGTAACGAGTCTTGCCGATCCGCCCCAAAAAAAAGAGGCGCTTGATTATATTCAAAGCGGTCTAAAAATCCTCAATGGCCTGGAAACAAAACCTGATGCGGCGATCGCCCATTTATTTTTGGGTGAGCTTTATCGGAATCTTGGCCAGCCAGACCAAGCTATGAGCTTTCTGAAAGAAGCAGCCACGACGTTCGAAGATATGGGAATGGTCGCCTGGTTGGACAAAACCCGGGCGATTTTGAATAAACTATAGCCCCTTGGCTGCCGGAAGACACCGGCTTCTTCCGGATTGACCGTCGTTTCGAAATAGTATTCAAAGTTTTCTTCCGAATTTGACCAGCCGTTCCGCTCATAATCTTAGGAGACAAGAGGCAAATAATACTTGTTGGGGTTTATTTCCGGGTGGCCAAAACAATCCCCAGTGCGATCAGCCCGATGCCGGTGCCGTGATACCACCGCAAGGATTCTCCCAGAAATGCCATAGCCATAATACTGCCGAACACCGGCATCAGGTGCAGAAACAATCCGGCCCGGTTGGCACCAACCAGTTCCGCACCACTGTTAAAGCAGATATACGATATAATCGATGGAAAAATGGCTACATAGGGGACTCTCTTGCTGTCGAGGACGCGATGTTCAGCTTTTTCGATTGCCCGACCGCGCCCATCCATAGCTTTCCCGTCCCTCCCTATAGCTAACACGCTCAGAGCCTGTGTCGTTATTCATTTCTTTTCGCCGGTCAACATCTCCTGGAAAGTAAGACCGAATAAACCGATATGTTATGGAGGCTCTATGGCGCCTATACTGGTTTTTCGAGCCATGCCATCCAGTCATCAAATGATCCGGATTTTCAAATGGGTAAATCCCAGGAACGTCCCCGATTCCCCTGGACGGATTCGTTATCTGGTCATAATATATGAAATTAATGTGCAGCTTGATATAAAAAATAAAAATATCATCCAGGAGACGATGCTGATATGTTTTTTTTCTCTGGTTGTAGGCATGAAGCCGGGGTTTTCATTCGTGCGCTTTTCTAATAATCTGGAAGACAGCAAAAAAACAGAAACGCCAATTATTCCCAAAATAAAATGCGGCAGTATATCTACTAAATAAGATGGGTCTGGTTTTCTTGTGACAATAACAATCACACCCGTGAGACCTATAATTGCCATTGCACCTCCAACCAGTTTGCTAAGCGTGAAGGGCAGTTGCCTTATTTCAGTTTTGATTTGCTGTTTGATTTTTTTCATCAATTATTGTTCTTAAATATAATTTTGTTTTTATGATTTTCGAACACGGACCATTTGTGCTTTTTAATATCATAAACTTTAAATTTTAAACCATCTTCATCAAGCCAAATATAATTATTTTTCCAGAGACGCTCACCATTTGTTTCCTTCTGCCATAATATATTGCCGGACCTATCCAGATAGGAAAAATGGATGTTGTGTTTTTTAAAATCGAAAGTGCTTATTAAGATAAAGTCGCCCGTTTTATTTATAAGGATATCATCAATTTCTCCCAGACCGATATGCTTATCCCAGACGGCTGTTTGCGTGGGGGTGTGATAGAGGGTAATTTGTGAGGTATCCTTAAAACCATTTGCTGCAACGTAATAATTTCCGTTGCTGGAAATGCATGATTTTTCCAACCACCGCACCCCGTTTCCGCCTGAACCGAATTCGACTGTTTTTAACAGGTTGCCAGCGCCACTGTAAAAGGAAAGACTTTTATAGCCCCCTTCATCATACCAGCCCCAGTTTGCAAAAACAAAGAACTTACCATCATCGGAGATATCTACAAAGCCGGGAGTTGAAGAAAGTTCTTTTTCCCATACTATTTTATTGTTCTCTTTGAAGGTGCATTCAGACGGGCTACTATCAGGGTAGCCAATAATTTTCATATCGATGGAGTAGATTTTATTGGCAGATGAGAATGTTCTAATCGTTCCCTGCTTTGGGGCAACAGCCTTTGCATAAATAATATTTTGTGAAATAAATGTAGCAATTAATATTAGAAGAATTTTTTTAATCATTTTCATTCCTTAGCTAATTTGTAAAAACAAGGGTCACATCTTAAATACTGAATATTTCAGATGTGACCCTTTTCTTTTCAGTAGCGTAAGTCAGCAATGCATATCGACGGAATGGCCCTATGCGCATGGGACGCAATTTGCGGCGCTCTAAACCTTCAGCCAGTCTGGCAGTAGCGTATGCTGTGTCCCGCAGCTTGCCCACAGCCTCAGTATTTCAACTGGCTTTATCGGCATGGTTCCTTGGTTTCGCCGGGATTCAGGCCCAGGCGTATTTCACGCTCGTGAATTTGAGCGAGCACATCGCGCTGATGCCGGCTGATTTTGCCGACCGCGACCAGGAAAGCATCACTATTTCGATTGAGTTGCGCCAACCTTTGCCATGCAAGGACCTCAGCCGTTACATCGTAGGCCGATGTCACCAGATCACTCGCTGCCTCCTGGAACGCTATCACGCGCGCGAGACCCCAGCGCTTGGAGAGGTAATCCTTGATCTTACCTTCAATACCTATAATCGCGACAATTTGTCCGATACCTTCTATGATCTCATCGCGGCTATAGTCCTCGTGGGCTGCCCAAGCGGAGAAATCCTTTAGTCGATAGGCTTCCTTGAGATGCTGCACCATCTTGAGGGCGTGTATGACCTTTACCCTCTCGGCCGGGTCGGTAAGCGTATCGAGGCGTTCCTGCAGTTTTCCTTCCGGGAAGTCTAATGAGAAATCGGCAAGCTTCTCCTTGGCGCGATTCAATGCACTATTATAAGCGTCATCAACAGTTGTTTCCCATTCCCCACGTTGGGCCTGATCGGCCTGAATGGTGGCGTTGAACCGGCGCAGCTGCGACTGAATTCGGCAAAGATCCTGGCGAAGATCCGTTACCTCGCCGCGGATCTTGTCTTTTTCGACGGCTGTAGCTGTCGCCATTTCATCTTTCTGCGGCACCTTGGAAAGCATCACGGCCTGTTTTTCAGGCGCAGGCTGTGCAAATTGTGAAGATAGTGAACCCCAGTCGCCGCTGCGTAACAATTTGACCCATGTGTGAACTTGCTCGGGGGCTGGTGAGGGGGCTGCCATAATTGTTTTGATGTGTTGCAACTGTTGGGTTGCCTGGGCTTTTTGCTGTGCATCACTGGAGTGCGCCAAGGTATCCACCGCCTGCTTTGCCTGCTGCAATGTCTCTGTTTGCAGCTCAACCTGAAATACAGGTTCCGGCGGTGATGCTTCGGGAATTTTCCCTAAGGCCGGATTGCCGGTGAAGTCATAATCTCCTGTCATGGCACGGGCGCTCTGGTCGGCAAGTGACCTGGCCGTTTCAAGGTCACCCTGCAACGCGGCATCAACCGCCGCTTGTCCCAGAGCCGCGCTTCCGGCCAGTTGCCCTAAGGCGGTTCTGCCTAATGCAGAATCTTCTCCGGCCTGTACCCAATTGCTTCCAACATCCTGACCGAAATCGACACCGCCGCTGGCAGCAAGTCCAATGAAAGTTCTGCTGTTACCGGAAAAGAAGTGGGCTGTCCAGAAGCCCCGCTTGAATTTGTCCGGCAAGGCCATTGAGGGCTCAGGCGGCTCCGGGGGCTGAAGTCTGATGCCCTGAGCATTCGCCCAGTTGACAAATGCCAGCACCTTTGCAGCCTCTCTCAGTCGATGCAGCACCGGAAGTGCCTTAGCATAACTATCATAGTTGCGCGTGATCATTTTCCCGTAATCGTCAAGACCACTTTGGAGCATCGTTGCCATGGCCGGAGGACCGCCATGACGAGCGAGCAGTTCGGCATTTATCGAAACTTTCGGCGTCTGAAACGCCAAAATGCGTTTGCTGGGATCATACGCCAATGGAGCCGATTCAGGTTTTAACCAGAGTCGGAATTCGATGCCGCCGGTGTCGTATTGCCCTGATGCTGTTTCGCGCTGAAAGAGGAACTGGTGTGGGGTGAGGTGTCCCGGCACTTGTTTGGCTAATTCAGGTCGCCCGGTCAAGGTTTTGAGATCCCAGTCAGCCTCAAGAAAAGTGCGCGCCAGTTCGGAGTCGGGAGAGAGTCCTTCAAGATAGACAGGCTCTGTTTCCACCATCGGCATGTGGTACATGCGACGCAGGAACTGCTCGGAAAATACCAGGCCGTTGAGCCAAGGTTCCACGAGCCGTTCGCGCAGCAGGTCTGCATTGATTTCATTGACCAGTTTTTTGAAAGCCGACTGGTTGAAAGTGGCTTCGGCACGTGCAGCAGCGTTCTGCCATCTCGATCCCGGGACACCCATTCTCTGAAAATTGTTCTTCCAGAGTCCTATCTCGAACAGACACTCTCCCTGAGCAGTGGTCAAAGCACCGGATTGGACTTTGGCTCGCAACTCTTGTCGCAGCGGCTCCAGTCCCAGCCATTCAATAGCCCCCATAAAAGCATCCGGATCAACATCTTTTCTGGCGGCAGCTTTCAGGAACACGGCAAACTGGAGGTTCCCTGAACTCTCATAGAACTTTGACATGAAATTGATAAAGGCGGGAGAGCCCTGGGGAGCGCGGCCCAGCAGCGCTTGTGTCATTTCCGGCATTTCTGCTGGGGTAACTTTCAGCATGTCGGCACCTTTTTGCAAAAAACGTTGCCTGTCATCACCAAGGGTCGGATCAGACAAGAGCAAGTCGATTATGCCCGTCAGCCATGCCTTGCCTGCATCGACTGAAGCCAGATTCCTCTCCATCTGTTGGTCAAGGTTAGCCACAAAGCGTAATGTCGCTTCTTTGCTTTCGGGGGTTGGCTCAAGGCTGAAAGATGGTGCCGGACTTTGCAGGGTATCGTTCAGCAAAGCCGAGTAGTCAATTGCGCCCGTGGCGTATGCGGCATCGTAGGTGCCGACAAACACCAATTGGCCTGTCGCCGGGTCAAGATAAATACGCTTCAGATCATTGATCCCGGCTGTTTTGTGGTCTCGTGGCGGTAGTCCGGGAATTTCGAATGGATCGCTGATTGAGGCACTGACCATATCGGCCCGTGCCATCTTGCTCAAAATCTCCTGTCGCCGTCTGGACCGTCGCGATGATAGACCTGCGGCATTCGCTTTCCCCACTCTTCCATCCGTCTGTGATGGGGGAACCTGAATTTCATTGGAACTCCTTCCGTGTTGCACTTTCAAGACAAGCGGCTGGTAGGGTGATCGCGATGCAATTTGCTCACTAAACCATTCTGCCGAAGCAACCGGTTGACCATTAAGTTGTGTGATTGTGACGCCTGGACGAATTCCAATTTTCTGGGCCAGCGAACCGGCTGCGACAGACATTACATAAACACCGCTGGCATGATCCGCAACTTGGATGCCCAAGGGTGGGGGGTGAGGTGTTGTAGCGCTTTTCCTGTAGGTGCCATTTGCAGCCCTGTCACTCCCTGGCATATTGGGCGCTGCGCAAGATGCCAGAAGGGCCAACAGACTAATCGTCACACAGCCTTTGAAAATGGAATACATAATTTTCATGAGGTTCTCTTCCTTCGACGTTTGCAACGGACAGAATTAATCATAGCGGCTTCATCCTAAGTGTTCTTCATCGCAATAAAGCCCAAATAATAGGTAAGATAAATTTCTTTAGCGTTTCAGTATATTGGTTGGATTTTAATTAAGTATCGGCACTAATTGAAAAGAAATTAGGATTTTGAAAACAAATATTTTAAAACCTCAACGTAAAGAGATTATAGCGGGATTATTCTGAGGCACAATGCGTCCATTGTTTGGGCGATCTGAAAGGGAGCAGGAAAAAAAGCCTTGTTCAATCTCAAGCATTATGGTCTTGCGCCGATATATAGAATGCACGATTGGACTTGTCTCAAGTGCAGATTGGTCTTGACTCACCATAAAGACAAGCCGCTCTGTATTGTTTGTAAAGCGCGTGGTCGGGTAATTGAAAGGGGTGCGGTTTTGTGTAGGTTTATGAGGAATTATGGGGTTATCAAAGCTTGACAAGAGAGTTGTCACCTGAGCCATAACTCAGGCCGCCTTTTTTAAGCTGTGCATCTGGCTGATTTCGTCCTTTTTTTCAGGGTTCAAACAAACCCGATACACAGGATTCCAATTGCGTATTTGTTTTGACCACCGATTCGGATTTCGACTTCGGGCTTTTTCATACACTTTGCGTCGATTGTCGAGAATGTGCTCTTCACGGCCATAATGGCGATCATCGGGCGTAACAAAACGAATCGAACTGTGCAGATGCTGTGTATTGTACCAGAAGACAAATCCATCGACCCATGACTGGGCCTGGTCAATGCTTTCAAATGGTTTTGACGGATATTCGGGCCGATACTTCATGGTTCGAAAAAGCGATTCAGAATAAGGATTGTCATTGCTGACGCTGGGCCGTGAGAACGAAGCAATAACGCCCAGTTTGTGTAAAGTCGCCAGCATGGTGGCACCTTTCATCGGGCCGCCGTTATCGGAATGAAGCACAAGTTCTTCAGGCTGCACACCGTGGATCATGCACGCATGGGCCAATAGCATCGCGCTGTGATCCATGGATTCTTCAGCAAAGACCTGGGCGGCGATGATCTTGCGGCTCCAGACATCGACAATCATGTAAAGATAGAAAAATAGGCCCTTAACGGAAGTCTTCAGATACGTGATGTCCCAACTCCACACCTGGCAGGGACCGGTGGCCACATGCTGCTTTGGACGGTGACAGACAGCGGGTTTTGAAGCCTGCCGATGGGCCAGCATCTTATGCTCTTTGAGAACCCGGTAAAAAGTCGATTCAGAGGCCAGATAAACACCCTGATCCGCAAGTTTGGGTACGATCTGCTTGGGCGAAAGATCCCGGAACGTCGCACTGTTGGATATATCCAGTATCTGTTGCCGCTCCTGTTCGCTGAGCTTGTTTGCAGGTGCTGTCAAAGGTCCCTTGCGCTGATCTTGGCCGCCGCTTTGTTGGCGCCACCGGATGATCGTACGGGCACTGATTCCCATTATGGCTGCGGCTTTCTTCAGGCGGGCACCGGATTCAACGGCCATATCGATAAGATTGATGATCATTTTCCGTTGCTCCCGGCTGTGGGATCGTCCTCGTCCCCCCAGATCTCCTGGACTTTTTTTTTCAGGACCAACAGCGCTGCGGTCTCTGCCAAGGCCTTGTCCTTTCGGCTCAGTTCCTTTTCCAGAGCAGCGGATGCGTTTGGCATCATCAGATTTATTCTGATTGGCTTTCTTTTTAGAAAAGCCGTTTTGGAGGCCATCGAGCATCTGTAAACGCCACTGTTCAAGATGGCTTTGATGCAGGCCCTTTTTGCGCAAAAATGCGCCGAGCTGTTCCTCATTGAGGGAGGCAGCTTCCATGACGAGCTTCAGTTTATCTTCGGCGCTCCAATCGTTAGGGCGTTTGGGATCTTTTATTTTCAGCCATTTTTGTATATTCGTTTGCATTGTTAGGAAAACCATACGATGAACCGATGCCAGCCATGCGCAGCCATTTGGAAAGCGTCGATTGGGGGACGTCGACCTGTTTAGACAACGCCGAAGCAGATAGCGCACCTGGGCCGGTCATTTTTTGTATCATCGCATTTTTGAACATATCAGAATACTGCATGTCAACCTCCTCCGCCCCCAAAATTAAATTTCGCGGAGAAATATTGGGTTGCCGCCGATGGGGAAGCCCCCCGGGGGGCTTCCCCATCGGCGATCAGATCGGTCAGAGGTATAGTGAATTAAGCATTTGAAATTTTGTTTCATATTCACAATTCAAGCTTCGTTTAATCTTATTTATCAAAATCTAATAAAACATCTGTTGCTTGCTTTGCCCATGCTGATCATTTCTCCATTGCAATCACTCTAGCCGGCGCACCATCTCCTCCTTTTATCTTCAATGGCAAAGCGATCAATTTCACTTTTCCCTTTGAAACTGAATCCAGGTTTGTTAATCCTTCCACAATGATGATATCACCACCTAACAAAATTTCATGGATTTTTGTCACCTCTTCCATATCCATCACATCGGCTATAGAAGGTGTTTCCACAGCTAACATGTTGATGCCTTTGCCTACAAACCAATTGGCCAGACTTTCATGAATTCCGGGCAATTCTTCGCGATATTTATTCTCACTGACATATGCAGACCAACCTGTTTTAAGAATTACGCCATCACCCCTATTGATAAGATCTGCATATACGCCCAAGTCCTCCAACTTTATTTTCTGTTTGGCGTGTGCATCAATGGGAATTACCCATGAATCACAAATAAATCTGCTTACTTCATATTCGTCTATTGTCTGGTTATTAACCTCAAAATGAAAAGGCGCATCCATATGCGTACCTGCATGGGAATACAAATGAAGGGTTTTCGAATTCCATCCATCAACTGATTTGGATTTGGCGTTTTCAAATGCTACTCCACGCATGCCTTCCTCGTAAGTTAGTGTGACGTCTATAATTTTCATGATCAACTCCAGTATTTCGGTCTAAATCAATCAATTTTCATACAAAAACTGTCTGATTAAGCAAAGGATACCAGGGGCAAATCTTAAATATTAAATTTTCGAAATCAACGATTAATATTTGAGCTGTGACCCTCTTCTTTTCCCCACAGCAAGAGGTGATTGGGGATCAAAGCCCATGCAAAACAATCGGTGTGCGTCTCAGTCAACACCTGTCCCCGTCGCGTTCAAAGGAACCACGGTCTTCATCGTCTCAAAAGATTTTCCGGCGTTCGATTCCGCGAACTATGATATGATGCCGCGCACCGGCAGCATGCGTCTTCGCTAAAGCTACGCCGGCACAGGTCAGTTCTGGCTTTTCGTGGCATGTCTTTTCAATCAGCCGCAAAACTCTCTTTTGCCAATCATTATATCAATACCCGTCTCCAATATCCCGTCATTATTTTTATTTCTCTGTGAACCAATATTCCAATGGACGTCCCCTAAGTTCCCTGTAGGCAGGTGAAACGAACAACACCAGCCCCAGAATTAGCAACCCCTGAAACCATGCGGCCTTCATGGCTTTCTCTTCAGAGTTCTCGAACCCCGGCGCTGCAGCTTGATCCCGGCGGAGCCATGCCCGGCACCCAGGGAAAACGGCAGACTCGGTTCGAAGCCCGTGGTAAAATCCAGATTGGCGGTATCCTGGGAAATGTGGATCGAGACGGGTTGATCCACCGTCAAATAGGCCCCGAAGGCTTCGCCGGCATCGCCGATCAATCCATCGTTGTTGGAGTCGCTGCCGGCAAAGATTTTGTACGTGCCGACGGCCACGCCTGTAAAGCGGTAGTCATAACCCGTGCCGTTGAAGGCCACGTCATCCTGTCCTTTGACCGCCAAGGTATCCGGATCCACCAACAGCACATAATGAAAGCCGGCGTTGCCCCCCACAACCGGGCCGACCACTTGCAGATTCACCGGGACGGTCAGCGCATCCACGTTGGGTTCCACCGCCTGCACCGTGATCGCAGCGCTGTATGCGCCAAACGGCAATCTAGCCACGTCGATCGAGACGGTGTAGGTCCCCAGTTTGTTCGCATCCACTACATCTTCAGCAACGCTCAGCCACGGAGCATCCGACGCATCCGACATAACGGAGTCGATGGTCAGCGGTTCTTCTCCGCCGTTTGAGATGGTCAACGTCGCGGTTCTGGATCCCGTGGCGATCAGGTTCAATGCCGCCGGCTGCGCCAGGATGATGGGCGGCAAAGCGGCTCCGGCCGCCAGCCGCTGGCCTTCTGCAACCGCCGCCAGGGCATCGATCAGCCCGTTGCCGTAGAAGTCGTCGCGACCGGCCGTCCCGAGGTCTGCGGTGATCAGTCCGCCGGACAGCAGGATGTCAAATTCATCCGGGGTCAAGGCCGGATAGACCGCTTTCAACAAGGCCGCCACACCGGCCACGTGGGGCGCCGCCATGGAAGTCCCCTGCAGAAAGCAGTAGACGAAGCGAATCGCCCCGGAGCTGTCGTCCCCGCAAGTGCTCAGCACACCGTCCGGAAAACCGTCGGCGTTGAGATCCCGGCTGCTGTCGCCGCCCGGTGCGGCCACGTCGATGGCCGGCCCGAAGTTGGAGTACCAGGTGATTTCACTGTCCAGGTCCACCGCGCTGACCGCAACGACTCCCGCATATCCGGCCGGATAGGTCGGGATGTCCGTGGACTGGTTGCCGGCCGCCGCAACAATGATGGACGCCCTTCTCCGAACCTGGGTATAAACATCTTGCTCAGTCTGGGAAAACCGCCGCCGCCCAGGCTGAGGTTGATAATGTCGGCTTTTTGCCCGGGCTTCGTACCGGAATCATTGTCCAGGCCGGCCGCGTACCGGACCGCCTGCAGGATGTCGTACACGGTGCCCGCACCGCCGCGTCCCAGGGCGCGTACCGGCATGAGTTTGGTTTGCCAGGTCACACCGGCAACCCCGTTGGCGTTATTGGTAGCGGCGGCGATCGTGCCGGCCACGTGGGTTCCGTGAAATGTACTGCCGCCCGGGCTCTGGTCCCCCGGATCATCGGGATTATCATCGATTCCGTTGCCGTCCAGCGCCATGAGCGGATCTCTGATAAAGTCATACCCGGACACCAACCGGCCCGCAAGATCCGGGTGATTCAGCAGAACACCGGTGTCGACCACGGCCACAATGACCGCGTCGTCTCCGATCGTCACTTCCCAGGCCTGGGGCAGATTGATGAGCGGATAGTTCCACTGCCTGCCGTACTGCGCGTCGTCGGGGACCACAAAGGCCCTGCGGATGTAGTTGGGCTCGGCATAGCGGACATCCGTGCGTTTGCGCAAAGCCCGCACGATCCGCAAGGTATCCAGTTTGTCGGGCATCTCCGGGTCGGCAAATTGCACGTTCGTGTCGCCGGCAGTCACACCGAGCGCCCGCAAAACCGTTTGTTTTTCGTTGTCGCCCGGGTATCTCAGCAGCACTTCGCGCCCGGCAGCGCCCGCCGAGACATCCATCCCCAAGGCGGAGGCCACGGCGGCAGCGCCCTGCGCATCGGCAAAGCGAACAATCGCCTCGTGCGGCACGAACTCGTCGCTGAGCCGCAGGCAGGTTCCGGCAGCCGACACCGAGCTAATGCCGATGGTCAGGTTGTAGTTGGATGCCGAGTCCACCGCCCTGACCTCGATGAAGTACCGCCCATCTGCGGGCACGGTCAGCGACTCCACTGCCGCCGGTCCAATCGCTGCGTCCACCATCGTCTGGTGGTCATCGTATAGCACCAAGTCCAGCCCGGCGCTCTGCTCGGCCACGAACAGTGCGATGGTCTCGCCCTGGGTTAAATCTGCCACAAAAAAATCCAAGGGGTCGCCGCTCGCAAAAGATCGCCCTCCGTAACCCTTACCGGCGGTGTTGACGTATCCGCCCACGATTGCGGGGTTGGGAAGCGACTGGGCCTCTCCAAAGTCATTGTTGGGAATGTCCGGGGCAGATGGATCGTTGACATCGCTGTCGATCACGGCACTGTCTACGGCCTGAATCCGCCCGCTGACCGTGTAGGTGGGCGGCGGTGAAGACGAACCGCCGCCGCCACCGCAGCCGGCAACAATGGCCCACAACAGAAAAATTCCCAGGGTGACAAACCCCGCCGTTGTTGTTCTGGATGCGCTCATATTGGATATCTCCTTAGGGTTCACGAAAAAATAAGTTCACAATTTTAGGCGGCGCGGCGCCCGGCCGGCAAGGCGCGAAAACGCAGGAATATCTGGATATTCCGAGCTTTCGCAACGCAGCCAGACGGGATGCAGCGGCGTATAAAATGTGAAGTTATTTTTGAGTGAGCCCTTAGCCGGGACAAACTCGAAAGTGCCGCTGTCGGCTTCATCCAAACCTCAGTCATCGTCGGTGACGATCTCGCCTGTGACGTTGTCAACGATCACGGGGCTTTCAAAGTAGGTCACTGACGGTAAAGCACCATACTTATCGAAAATGAATTGCTTCCACTCATCCGTATAGAGGCGCTCGGCGTCCGCATGTGAATTCCACAGATACACCCCGCCGGCTGTTCCGCCATCCTTTGCAAGAATGTAATACTTACGTATCAGCCCATGAATCTCTCTGTACTTTGGTGCCGTACTCGAAAAAATCTCGCGCGCCTTTTCGCGAGAAATCGGCTGTGGAAGTTTGAACTGTACAAGTGCTGTAATCATATCGATTTCCTTTGTAACGTTAACGGATTGCCTCCACCGAAAATATTCGCAATTGACGAAAACTCCGACACCCCCCAAACCAGACTTTGACTATGCTCCCATTCCGTTTTTCCCTGTATCTGTTTTTGTAGCTTAAACGCCAGCAGTCAGTGGCAGCCAAAATTATCACTGATTCCGACAAATTGCAAAAAAAATGAATTTAGAAAGTTATTCACTTTCGCGCCTGCGGCTTAACCAGTAGTTCTAAGAAGACTTCGTGCAGCTTTACTTAAATAACCCTGTTTACGATAAAGAACCATTACCGGTACTGTCGTTTCAAGCGCCGGGATTTTCAGGATGGACAATGTTCCTGAGCGCAACTCCTCCTGAACACTGCTTTCCGGTAGCAAGCCGAAGCCGAAATCAGCTTCAATGAGACGCTTCTGGGCGGTCAAGCTATCAGTGGTGATGATTTCCGGCGTTGTTAAACCTGCCCTTGCAAGTTGTTGTGCTAATATGCGGGCAAAGGGTTCGCCGGAGGATCTTTCCCCCGTTGGGAAACCAACCCATGGTACGCCGGATAATTCAAGCGGATTGGAAGGCGGACCTTGGGGGAAATTATGATGGGTTGAATGTACGACAACTAAAGATTCTTCATCGATCAATCGGGAGGCTATCTCTTGATGTGGGTCGGCAAAATATCTCAATCCGAGGTTGGCCTCACCAAATTGGACCATAGCGCTGACTTCATTGCTGCGTGCCGTGCGCATTTTTAGCCGAACCTGAGGAAAGATCCTTCGAAACTCAAGGAGCCGTGCCGTCAGACCGGTACATGCAAAGTTCCGAAAAGAGCCAGATTGATGTTTCCCAGTTCTTTCGCTCAATAGCTTTGACCGCTTCGATACCGTCACGTGCACCCGCAGAGATTTGGCGTGCGAACGGCAAAAATGTCTGGCCGGCTTCTGTCAGCAATGCTCCGCCATGAACCCGTTCAAAGAGGGTAACGCCCAGTTCATCTTCGAGCAGACTGATACGGCGACTGATGGCTGGTTGGGACAGGTGCAGCATGGAGGCGGCTCGTGAAAATCCTTGAACCTGTGCGATCATCACGAATGCCTCAATCTGATTCATTTCCATTGCTATCAGTTTTCCTGATGTCACCTATGAAAACAATGCATTGGACAAATATATAATCCTTATTATACTCAAATGCAAGGGGATGCTATTGAGGTGCTGAAGCATTGAATCATTATTAAGGTTGCTATGGAAACCCGGAAAATGACAAATACGAAAACACATTTTTGTATCGAACTCGCTTTGCTTGCTTTGCTCGCTCTTTTTTGGGGGTCTTCCTACCTTTTCATCAAAATTGCCGTTGAAACCATTCCTCCGGTGACATTAATAGCGGTAAGAGTCGCTGGAGCGACTATTTTCCTCCTGGTGATTTTGGCCTTGAAAGGTATCCATATGCCAAAGGACGGGCGAACCTGGCGTCTGCTTTTCCTGCAGGCTGTCTTCAATAGCATTGGTGCGTGGACCGTTTTAGCCTGGGGGCAGAAATATGTGGATAGCGGACTTGCCAGTGTCCTCAACTCCACATCCCCGATTTTTGTGTTTTTCATTACGGTATTTTTAACCAGGCACGAGTCAATCAGCATTCTAAAATTATTAGGTGCCTGTCTGGGCATTGTCGGGGTGACGCTCATCGTCGGCGTTAATGTTGTCAATGGCTTCGGCAGGCAGATCATAGCTCAACTGGCGGTCTTGGTCGGGGCGGTGCTGTATGCAGGAGCAGCGATCCATGGCAAACGGCTCTCACATCTGCCGCCCGTAGTTTCAGCGGCGGGTACGATGATCTGGGCTACCATTTGTCTGGTGCCTTTAAGTTTATTAACCGAACACCCCTGGTCGCTGCACCCCTCTATTCAATCAATCTTTGCGGCCATCACTCTTGCAACACTTTGTACCGGCGTAGCGCTACTGATCTATTTCAGGTTAGTGCGGACAATCGGATCGATGGGGGTGGCCAGCCAGAGCTATTTGAGAATTGGAATAGGGGTTATTTTAGGTGCGGCCATTCTTGGTGAGCATATCACGCCGACCATTGGACTTGGAATCCTGACCGTCATTTTGGGGGTGGCCGCAATCAACCTGCCGATTAGAAAGCTGTAGGCAACTGATGAATATTTTCCCCCGCACGATCAACGATCAGCCGGGGTATAACAAAAAAAATCATCATGGTCGGAATCATCGATAAAAATTCTTCTTCGAGAAAATGGGTGTCACCCTATTTCTCACGATCTTCATCGTCCCAAAAGATTTTCCGGCGTTCGATCCCGCGAACTGTGATATGGTTCAGTGCACCTGCAGCATGCGTCTTCGCTAAAGCTACGCCGGCACAGGTCAATTCTGGCTTTTCGTGGCATGTCTGCTCAAATAGCCGCAAAACTCCCTTTTGTCAATCAATATATCAATACCCGTCCCCGATACCCGTCCTGGCACGTTATTGTCCTTGCAAATAAAGCATGCGTTGTTTGGTTCTAATCGCTGCGGATGTTCATCCGCAGCGATTGTCGAGGGACGCGCAGCGTCCTCGACAACGTTGAAGTGAGCTGCGGCCTACATGAGTTGACGAAATTGCACGGCCTTTACGAAAAACCGCGGTTTTCACTCCGCCTGCTCAACTGGTTTGTTGTGTAACTGACTCCGCTTGCCATAGGTCCGGATAGTTTGTCACGAATCCCGCAGCGTTCACCTCTAATACCCGCACGAAGCGACCACCGGCCGACTCGTACCGGTACATCCTTTCTCTTTCCCGCCGGTAAAGCTGTGGCAAAAGCTCAAACTTTAGCGATGGAAAAGGGAGCCACGCCGCTCTCACCTCTTCCTCTTCCCCAACAGCCAGCGAGAGCCTCCGGATTGGGAGAAGGTTCGTAGAGGGGCTAAATCCCAGATCGATATCTGTACAGCCCGCCACAGATGGACAATTTACACCGTTCAAATACCACCTCCGATTTTCGCTCAAAGTTATGCTTAAATTGACCTCTCGAGCCCCAATCACGCCCTTTACCCGAGCTGATTTTGTCTGCCAAATCGAGTCGCAGTCTACTATGTAATCAAGTTTGCAAGGACTTCGTTCATAAGTGAATATGGCTGTGCCGGACAGCTCCCATCCGTCAGAGAGAGCTTCGAGTCTTCCGATTTCATGGCCGGGAATGTGGAGTTCTGCGCCAAAGAATGATGTCATTCATCGCTTATTGCTCCTCTATAGCTAAAATTCACATAACCCTGGGATGAGCTGCAGGCCACCAGCCTTAGAGTACCTCTGAACTTTACGCAAACCGCCGGCCTATCCCTGTCTCCTCGATGCTGCGGGATAGGCCGCCACGGAACACCAGACGGTGCGGGCCTGCATATCTACTGTGGTTTCGAAGTTGACTTCGGGATCTACTTGACCGGATGTAAACGAGAACACGATCTTAAACGGAGCAACCGGCTTTTATTTAACGGCTGCGTCGGTGCGCGTCCACTGAGCAATGGGTCGGCCGTCACGCCGCCACCAGGAGCCAGCCTGCTCCTGCGGCCAGCCGGCGGGCGAGTCCTCCCACGTCTCCTGCCGGCCGTACGGGGTGAGGTCGAGCAACTGCAGTGTGGGCAGCATGGCCTCGATCCCTCGCCACTTCGTTTCGTACGTCTGGAACACTTGGTCGCCGACCCGCAGGTAGCAGCGGAGGTCGCCGCCGTTTCGGGTCGCCAGCACGTCTCCGGAGTCGGCGGTCGAGTACCACGGCGTCGTCCAGCCCATGAAGTCCCGGTAGGCGACAATCTCGTTCCACGGGCCGCTGCTGAAGACGGCGTAGGTCACGTCGCGCTCGGCGAGATAGGCGCAGACGGCGGCGTTTATCGCCATCTGACTGTGCGTACAGCCCTCGCACTGCTTGTGGTGGGGTGCGCCCTTCTTCCACATGAAGTGATACACGATCAACATCCGCCGGCCTTCGAACACATCGTGCAGGGGATGGGGCCGTCCGGACCCACGACCATGACCGGCTCCATCGGCGTCATCGGCAAGCGCCGCCGAGCGGCGGCTAGTGCGTCGCCGGCACGTGTGTGCGCCTTCTCCCGGACCAGCAGTTCAGCACGGGCCCGCTCCCACTCCTCACGGGTAACGATCTTCGGGGTTGCCGATTCTGTCATGGCTATTCTCCTATGCGCTCGCAAGGCCTCTCGCGGTGGGAACGCCGGTTACCCAGCACCCCCCGCCCAGACCCAGACGTGCGGTTTTCCTGCATCTGGTTCTCGGTTGCGGAAACCGAGTCGGACCTAATATCATTTACACCGGGACAAGAGGACATCCGGTTTATTTTTCTATTTTGCCGGTTCTGTTTTGATGAGGGGAACTAAGGGACGTTCCTCGGATTCTCGGATTTGTCCTCTTCCGAAAGCTTCCATCCGTGCTCTCTCGACTATTTGTCGTCCTCTCAGCGCGCGTATTCGCATGCCGTGTAGAACGCGATGTTTAGTTTTTTCGATATCGAGACCGCGCTCCTTCCCAATTCTCGTGGCTTCCCCCATAACAAAGCACGCTTCCCCAGGACCAGGGGGGACGGGCCAAGCTAAGTTGTTGCATTTTCAATGCCTTGATCCCAAATATAGGTGTTTTGGGCGCCTATTTCGGCCTTTTTCGCCCCAAAATGAGCGATATAGGGATATTGATTTTCTTTTAGTTGAAACGATTCTCCCGTTTCAAGGACCTTTCGTCCCAATGCCATGCCACCCATTTGCACTTTTATATTGTGGATAAAAGGTTCACTGCCAACAGCGATGCTTTCTGTCCATTTACCGTCACGAAAATTATCACCATCAGAAAGGCGGCTTTCGACCCATTGCTTGTGAGCCGTTTTCACATGTTCATAAGAATCAAATCCAAGGAGCTCTTTTAACTTTTAATAGTTGATCAGAATCTTTTTTTTTTTGGTTGCTGAATTTCATTGTATGTAATGCCTTTTCGCTCTTGCCATTTCTAAATCGCTGTTTTTTGCCTCAAAAAGCTCAATAAAGCCATGTTTTAAGGGGTAAAACTAAGCTCATTCTCAATATTTATAGCCTGTTAGCGCGGCCCGTCCCCATCGTTAGCACGCTATCTTAACGGCATGACCTTATCAACACTTAATAGTTTAGATGCGACCCCCTCGTCCCTTTTCTGGGCACGACCAGTAGCTTTGCTATGCCTTAAATTTTAAGCAATCTTTCTCGCTTTCGTTCCTTGATTTCTATTAAGCCCAATAAAGGTCCGTCAGAATATGTTTCGTTGTTGAAATGTTTATTGAAATAATGATAATAATCCCATAGCATTTTTTCCGATTTCTTGTTTTCATAAAAGCCCAATAGCATACAAAGCAATGATACTGCATATGGAGTAATTTGGTTTTTTTCGATTATGTCAAAAATTTGTTCTGAATAGTTTATTTCTGAAGCGTGTATTATTTTTACAGCCAGCTCTACAAATTGAGACCTTTTGGGATTCTTTAACTCATTAATAATTAAAGGAATAGATGATTCCTTATGTTGTAATAGTTTGCTTTTCATTTTTTCATGGTTCAAAGAATCGATTCCCCCAATCATTATACCAATCAGCTTTTTAATATCATCAGTATCCTCAATAATATTAGATTCTTGTATTCCCCGATCTAAAAGCTGATTTGTGATGGAGGAGGCCAATGCTTCGGCCTCAGGATGTAATAGAGATGAATAAAGAAGACGTGGTGCTGAAATTTCATGCACCGTATTCATTCTAAAAAAGCTCTCATCTAATATAGGTATACCAAAATCTATTTCTGAATAAGCTGGAAAGCTCTGGTTTATATTTGGCAACTTTTGGTTTTTATTGGAAAGTGTTTTCCCATAACAGCATTTTTTATACTTCTTTCCACTACCACAGGGGCAAGGCTCATTTCTTCCGATTTTCTTATTTCTCATTCTATTTATTCTACTATCGTCATATGATATTACAAAAGCATAAAGCTGCTCTTCAGCAGGGGCGGTTTCTTTGCGATCCGCTGGTAGAGCTTGTTATGTGATTTGACATTGAAATCAGCTCCGAAGTGAAAATAGCATCATGTCAAAACTCCGTCCTGAAGGAAGTTGGTTCAGTTCAAGCCCACTTGCTTGTCTCATGACATCTGTTGAGAATTTTACAAAATCTACATCGAATCGCGTCTCAAAATATCGTAGCCAAATCCCAATCTCTACAAGTGAATCAATAAGGTCTCTATCAGAAACGGAATTATCCACGCCCAATATACTCCGTATGCGAGTGTCATAGGCGGGTGCATGGCCCCAGTTGAACATAAGAACAACTTTGGTTAAAAAACAAACACTTCCGGCGCTCGAATGCCAGCCACTTAATATATAACGGAGTTTTGTGAACGAACATATTAACTGGTCGATGACCGACTTATCGGCACAGGGTAATTCGCAGAGGCTTAAGTTCGGAAGTTTATCTACCAAATCCCAGAAGTTGCAAAGCTGATCATCTGTAATTATTCCAGTACAAATGTCTTTCAAAATGCTGCCGCATTGTCCTTGTCTGTTCATGTTCCAGCCATTATATCTGACAATATTCAGCAAGTCGGTCATACGTTGGAGAGGGGATGCACTTAGGCGAGTATTGTTGTAGAAATTATCAAACTGATTCAACCACGGCCCATTTAGAGTGCTGTAACTTTCGATTGATTTGCCTGCTGTCTCCAAATTCAGCTTATTCAATATTTCAAAGCTAATCACGGACATTTTTTCATCCAACGATCTGCATCACAGGCGCGAGGTTACGAGCGTCCTTGTGAATGCATGGGTTAGACTCCTCCGAAAGGAGTAACTTGATACCGATATCCATTCTGTCATTGTCACCCTCCACCTCGTCCGTTCCACAGTTATAATTTAAAGCTTGAAATAGGACCTGACGAAGGCTCTTAGTTTTTCGATCAAGGTCTCGACACCTTCGGGGTCGTAAATGTACGGGATGTAGTCGAAATGCTTGATGTCGGACGGAATGTCTTTGTCCGACCGCGTGATGAGCACAACCTTCTTGCCGACGGTGTGGGCCATGCCGATCTCATAAAAAACATTCGGGTTTTTCTCGGTGCAGTCGGCGAGGATGAGATGCGCAGCACAGATGCCATCCCAAATCTTTTCCATGAAGGGTCTTGGTGAGAACATCTCATCGGCGCGCCGAACGGTCAGTCCCAATTCTTCGCCCATCTTTTTAATATGATTGGTATAGACCTTTTCCATCTTCGCCTTAAACGGCATAAGGACGAAGATATCAATTTTCTCTTCGGCTTGGCGCGGCCGTCCGAATGCTGGTAAGACTCCCATTCCCTTGGAGTGTCGAGATAGCATTGCAGCCTCGGATAGGGTCATGCCCCCAAAGGCTACGCGAATTTTCGACCAGAGGTCGGTTTCTATGATTTCTCCAACCGGCCTCCTCCCATTTCCCGTGTCCTCGTCCACAAAGCCAATTAGCCCCAGATCGCGCATCTCGAACAACTTCTTGAGAAGCATCATCGTGTTCGTATTGGCCTGGAGTTGTGTGGGGTCCGCGTAGGCATATCTTCCGCACAACTCCTCCCAGGTCTTGATCTCCCGCAGGAGCAGGAGAACCAGAGCTCCATTTTCGATCTCCTCGTAAGGAATATTATTCTTCGATGGGTATTCCATTGCAAAATCCTCCGGCGGGAAGGTGATCCCGAATCTCGTTTCACTTTTAATAGCAGCCTAAAGGGCTCTAAGCGGAGGCGGCTTTTTGCGCCCTGCTGAAGAAGCAAGGTTGGCTGCGTCTATGTAATGCTTTTTCGATCTTGCCATTGCTATATCGCTGTTTTTTGCTCCAAAAAGCTCAATATAGCCCTGTTTTAAGGGGTACAAATAAACTCATTCTCTATATTTACAGCCTGTTAGCGTGGCCCGTCCCCAAATCTCTCTGTATGTACCCCTCTATTCCTGTAAGTCAATAGGGTTAAATTTACCTAATGTTTGCTCCTCTTTGTTCGAGCAGCTCTCTCAATATCGATCTATGGCAGCGCGATTCATCCTTGCAATAGCACCCAACTGCGAAATTGGTCTGATGAGAGAGCGCGGCCAGCAAGTCTAAATCTCTCCTCGCTCCAGGCAATTTCATTTCAACTATGAACTTTCGTTTGAACGCTTTCCAGGAGTTATCGTCTGTCAGTAATGAGGCTTTCTTCAGAAGGGCTTCACTTGGCGAAAGGTTTGGAAACCACACGTCATATATATTTTTAGACGCATAGTCTTCCTTTCTTACTCCACGGGGAGGCCGCCTGACCGTGCCGATTCGCAATCCCTCATTACTCTCTCTTGGGCTACCTAACCTTACGATCCGTATTGTCATTTTGTCTCCACAATAATTGATGTTAATTAAAGATCGGATTTCTAAAAACAAAATGGATAAATACCTGCATTGGGATCAGGCGCCGACTATTATTCTCAGGGCTTTATGGAAACGGTTGAGCCGGACGCATCAGTTGAGAGTCGTCAAATGAGCCAATCAATTCAATTTCCTATGATATAGCCCTTCTATCGACCATGTTCTCTTTTTATGAAAATTCGATATCGATGATATCAATAACTTAGATGATGATAATAATGCCAAATTCTCTCTAATCGCATAAAAAAACTAGGGGGTAGTTCACTCCCAGGTAATCGTAAAAGTATATGTCGAATTCCGTTCTGAGCCGACCGATGGCTTTACGCAGAGAAATGCCAGACAGATAGGACTCTTATCCAGTATCGTTTCACCACGACCTTCCCCGTGTGTATTACAGTAACTGTTGCCGGAATCGCATGACTACCGAACTGGTATAATCCCAGTAACCTAATTGTTGTGGACTCTCCAAGTGCCCCTCGATCCATCACTGTACTTCCGCTTCAGGAATATTCGCAGCCGTTCGCGGACAAAGGCATTGAGCTTGCGAAGCCGTTTGAGCACCGGTCCTGTCGCTTTGTGATAATTGTTCCAACCCCGTATTACCGGTGTCAGCTCTTTTATCAACTCCTCCAGCGATAGACTATAGCGTCGCCCAATGACTTCCTTCACTCGTTGCCTGATGCGGCCCATCGAACGCTCTGAAGGCCATAATGCGCAGAACTGCTTTAATTTCGAGTTCTTCTTGCGCACCGGACACAGACGCAAATGCACGCCGAGAAAATCAAACCCGTCTTTCGCTTTAACCATACGCGTTTTATCCGGGTGCAGCTTCAAGCCAAGACGTCCCAGCATCTGCTCCACCTGCTTTTTAACCTGCTTTCCGTTACGCCACAGCAAGATAACAAAATCATCCGCATATCTTACCAGTGTTCCTGGAATTCCCGACATCTGGAACATTTTGTCAAACGAGTGCAGATAGATATTGCTCAGCAACGGTGAAATTACACCACCTTGCGGAGTTCCCAGCCCGTTTGTTTCGATATATTTGCCCTCTTCCATGACCCCGGCTTCCAACCACATGCGAATTAACTTTAAAACACGAGCATCAGCGATGCGGCGTTCAACCAGTTCCAGTAGAATATCCTGGCGAATATTGTCGAAAAATCCCGTTATATCGGCGTCAAAAACGATGCGCTGACCTTTGAAGGTAATCCTGCGTTCTATTATACGGATCGCGTCATGGGCGCTTCGCCCCGGACGAAATCCGTGAGAACAATCCAAAAAATTGGCCTCAAATATCGGCTCGATTACCAGTTTGGTCGCCATCTGGCAAACGCGGTCAAAAATAACCGGAACCCCAAGCGGCCTTTTCTCAGGTTTGCCCGGTTTGTCGATATAGCACCGCAGCACTGGCTGCGGCCGGTACCGCTTGCTTTTTAATTGCTCGCGGACTTCCGCCAGAAATTGATCCACACCAATTACATCCTCGATGTATTCAAAATCCTGCCGATCGACTCCAGGTGCACCCTTGTTGGCCTTGACGCGCTTCCAGGCCTCCAAAACAACATCTTCACGATAGATCTTATCGTAAAGAGCCCCGAATCTCCTATCCAGCGACTGCTTCGCTGCATGGGACAGTTTAGACTGCAAGTCAGAAACTTTGTTCCGCACGTTCATAGCTCCTTGAGCACTCATGCCTTCTTACTGTTACCAGATAGAAATGCAACTGGTGTTTAAACCGATGATGATTCGGGACAGTTCGAGTTCTTGGCCCGGTGGTCGCACCGTTCCCCAACGACTGCCGGTTGGGTTTTGTTAAAGCGGGGTCCCCGTAAACCCGCACCTTATCCTCACCCTCAAATCTATCCACTGTTCCGCATTTCAACTCACACCCTAAACGCGGTCGAAGTATGGCCCCACGCTCAGAGACAGGTTATGTTGTCCTGCCCGTCGTCACTTCCAGGCCACTCCGACTTCCCTACGCCCATCACCTCCATCTTGCCGGTTTCACCCGACTTGATACAGGCTTACCGCAGGCGGAGACCTGCGGAGACGCTGGGATCTCAGGTCTTTCCTCCATTATCTGTCACCGCATGCCGTTGGCCTTACCCCGGGTCCCTACCAGGTGCTCATACCCTTTGCTTCCCTGGTAGCTCTGGCCTTCTCCCAAATTATAGAGGATCGGCGGGTATCCCTGCGATGCAGGGTTTATCCCTCAATCGGACTCTCCCAGCTATAGCCGTCCGATCACATCTTACGAGGCTGCACCATTCGCGTGATGCTACGGCCTGCGGTTTTGGCCGGCACCCCTGACTGGGTAAAACCCGCATATCCTGCGAGCCGTCTCGGTACCGTGTCGGGGCAAGTTCAGCCCGCGTGTTACCACGCGAACCCGCCCTCTGCCTTCATATCCATAAGGGCAACTGATATGATAACCTCCTTTCAGGTTACTAGATAATGGTCTCGCGACCTCGTACATAGTTTAGATGCGACCCCCTCGTCCCCCTCTGTTTCGTCAATCCAAGGAATTTAAACAGTTGTCGCCGCCGCCACCATACCGACGGCAAACGAACGAAAAAAGCAAACACGACTATCGCGAGTGCCCAGAACACCCATTTCAATATCTCGTATAGTGCTGAATAAACCAGTTGCTCCATGGAACTTGGTTTCCTGTTTTCGTCCTCGTTGGCGATAACCGGGCCGCCGCGGATGATCTTCCATTTGAAAAACGCGCTGTCCGCGGCTCCGCGTTCATCGCTTGGTTATGTCACAATCTCGGCAGCGTACGCTTTAACGGCTTCGAGTATGAGTTGATTAATGCCCCATTTCTTTTGACTGGCATTCAAGAAATAGAGTGTCAAATCTTGATTAGTGATTAACTGGCACTTTTTTAATCACAAATCAAGATTTGATACCCAATTCTCGTTCTTATGCGTTTCAAAATAGCAGGGCCTTTCCGAAAAACCGCATCGTTTTTCCCGTCTGGTTCATCAGCCTGGTTGTACAAATACGATTTATAACATCTGTTTTAAGAAACTTTTTGATCCACATAAAAATCTTGACATATACATATATTGTATGCATAATATCATCTATGAAAATCAGATGGGATCCTCACAAGGCCGAAACCAACTTTCGAAAACATAAAATTCGGTTCTCTGATGCTGAATCAGTATTATTTGACCCAATGGCCATGACTATCGAGGATCAAATTATAGATCAAGAACAGCGATTTTTATCAGTTGGTTCTGACGCCTTCGGCCGTATTTTAGTTATTGTATATACATATCATGGTGACACAATCCGTTTAATTTCCGCCCGCAAAGCAACTTCAAAAGAGAGAAAATATTATGAAAAAGGAATATGATTTTAGCAAAGGCAAAAGAGGCCAGGTAATTAAGCAGAAAGGTAAAACTCGAATTACCATTTACCTGGACAATGATGTAATTGAAAAGTTCCGTATACTTTCCGATGCCGCCGGCTATGGATATCAAACTATGATCAATGATGCCCTAAAAGAATATCTAAAAGAAAAAGAGGAACCTGTAACAACTGCTGCAATCCGCCAAGTTATCCGCGAAGAACTTGAGCGTGCAGCAAACAATTGATAAAATGCTCATCTAAATTTCACATATTCTCGTTCGTAGCTTCTATAAGAGCAGTTTTTCCAGAGATCAGTACAACGACTGAGGTCAGCCGCCCGAGGCCGCAGGCCGAGGGTCGGTTGGACCGACTGGTTAGGCCGCGCCGAACTGCGATTTCAGACGCCTCAGCAGCGACGGCTGTCCGGGGACGCGAGCAATCAAGCAGGAACGTAGGTCAACCTGATTACGTCCTCCGCAATCCGGTCATGAGTCATGAGACGGAGCGGCGGCCGGGCTCCGGCGAAATACGGTTGGCCGTGACCAAGCACGACGGGGTGCAGGTAGATTCGATACTCATCGATCAGGCCAAGTTCGGTGAGGCTATGCGCCAAGTTCGGGCCAGCGACTTCGATCTCACCGTCGCGCTGGCTCTTCAGTTGGCAGATCGCGCCCTCGAGATCATCCTCGACGAGATGGGCGTTGGGACCGACCGATTTCAGCGTGCGCGAGACGACCCATTTCGGCTGCCTCCGCCACGCCGCCGCGAAGGCGTGTTCCTCTGCCGTCCATTCCGGTTGATCGTCATCCCAGTAACGCATGATCTCATACATCTTGCGACCGTAGACACTGCCCGCCTGCCCCTCAGCCTCCTCAATGAAGTGGCGGAAGAGCGTGGGGCTCGGCGCAAAGGCCATGTGGTCGACGTAGCCGTCCAGGGATTGGTTCATACCGAACACTAGCTTGGCCATTTCAATTCTTTCTCGAGTCGAATTTCGGCGTGGCCTGTTAGCATCGTTGATGGATGCCCGGGACGTTGCCGGTTGCGCGGCCACCCCTAAACCCCGCAGTTAACGCAATTTAGGTTTAAAAATTGGGCATTTATGGTGAAGCATGATAGACGGCTAAGAGAAGGGGGCCGACATGCTTCATCGTGCCATCCAGGATTTTTTGAGCTATTGCCGTTTGGCGGACTTTTCGCAGCGTTCCCTGCAGGCATTGGCCATTCGGCTAAACGAGTTTGCAGATTTTCTAAGGTCGCATCATATCAGATCTATCAAAAGTACCACCTATCTGAATCTGGTTGCTTTCGTAGCCGACTTTAACGACCTTTCCATCCATGTCCGAAATTCACGGGTATGGACACTGAGGCAATTTTATCACTTTTTAGCACTACATCAAAAGGTTGCCGAAAATATCGCTACCGGACTTGCGTATCCCAAAATCGAAAAAACCGTTCCCCGGTATCTGACCGGCCAGGAGTACAAACGGCTCATACGCCACTTTAGCACCAGGGCCAACGATCTTTGGTGATTAAGAAATCTTATCATCGTGCTGCTGTTGGGAATCCTGGGCTTTCAAAGAATGCAAAAGATTTAATATAATCTGATTTTAGGCATCTGCTCAATCATTTTGGTTGGGTGATTTGTTGCTGCTTAATCAATATATCAATACCCGTCCCCTATATTCCCCCTTTATCTGCGAGATTTATCGACTTGAAAACCATCATCTATCACCTTATTAAAGCGGATAACGGTATAAGATAATCTAAATATAAAAATAGAACGGATGTTCCTATTTTCCCCCTCTACTGCCATCAAAAGACGATATGTTCTTTTATTCCGATCTGTTCGGCAGCATGGTGGGCGACGGCCTGACTGAGCCAGTGTGGCTGGTGGGCATCTGAGCTGATAACAAATTTGAAACGATCTTTGAAGGGGCTGTAAAACTTTTTCCAGTCCGTCCGCCAGACATAACGGTTGTTGATTTCAACCAAACATTCGCCGGGAACCCGATTCAGGTCGGTGCCTAATGCGTTGGGATGCGCGACAATGACCGGTTTTCCTGATGTGATCAGTCTGTCCAGGGAATGATAATCGGCATCCAGATCCCGGCAGTGAAAAACGTAGTAATCAACATTATAATTCGTGGCTTCGGCGACCCACGGCGTGTCCGTCCACCTCAACCCCGACTTTTAATCCGTCTTGGCGGATTTCACTTTCGTATATCTCAAAAGATCCATCCACCAGACTCTCGAAATGATCACTGATTCCGACAATTCCGGCATGCCTGGCCGCAGCGACAAGGGCAACGGTCTGTTCGGCCACTATGGAATTGTCATTGGTTGAATAGGTGGTGTGAATATGTAAGTCCTGCTGCAGCATCCCAAGTCCTTTCGAAATATGTTTTCCCTGATATCAAATCCTGATTCAAGCAAGCGAGCTTTCCCACAGGGTCAGAATAAATGAGATAAAATCGAGCCTCATCCCTTTCCAGCTGTCAGCTAGCCGACCTTACTGGTCAATATCTCGGGGGGAAAGCAGCGCACATAACAAAAATTACAAATATCAAATCAGAAAGACCAGGACGCCGACCAGACAATCAGCGTTCTTATGCCTGCAACAGGCGCCGCTGCAAGAGCTTTTGCATGCCACGACGCCCATCGGCAATCAGGAGCACATAGACTTTTTCTTCCATGACGCGGTAAATGATGCGGTAGGGCTTAAAGAATATTTCGCGGAACTCCCGCAATCCAAAGGCAAGCAATTCCTTCGGACAGGCTCCGCGCGCAGGATTTTCGGACAGGCGGTTGAACGCTTTTTCGATTCGATTGAGAACGTGATCAGCCTTACCTCGCCCATCGTGCCGATCAATGTAATCGTAAATATCCTCCAGGTCACGCGACGCGTCATCGGTCAACAGCACGGAAAAATGCATCAGCGGGACTCCCGCCTGTTTCGCAGGCGTTTGACGACATCGGCAGCAGGTTGAACCTTACCCTCTTCGATCTGACGCCCGCCGAGCGCCAGAATTTTCAGCAGAGCCATCGCCTCCTGCGTTTGCTCGTAACTTTCGATATCCTGCACAACCGCCTTGGCCTCGCCGTTCTGGGTGATGATCAAAGGCTCCTGCTGCTTTCCGATATTGCGCACGATCTCGGAGGCATGCGCCTTCAGATAGCTGATCGGCTTGATTTGACTTGACAGGGACATCGGCCACCTCCTTTAAATGACGACCAAATATAGTCCTTAAAAAGGTCATGAGTCAAGTTTTTTCCAGTAGCCATGGAAACGGCTTCACCGCGTGAAAACACGGTTATCTCTCGGAGGTCCCTTTTTTAGCAACATGATAGAATTTCGTCTGTAATTGACGACTTTTGGAAAGTTTGAGTTTTGCGGATTTTAAAACGTTACTGAGCCCTGGATACCTCAGCCCACACAAGCTGCCGGAATTTTAATTCTTTGCTTAACCGGTTTGCCAGATGCTATAGAACAGAATATCTCGGGTTTATTTTTCGCCTCTAGAGAGTCTTATAGCGCACAAGAAATATCCATAATTATTCACTATTCGAGCTGTGCCCCCCGATTCCTCACTTGAAATTAATCCGATTTCTTCAGGATAATCGGGATGTTGGCGGTTTCCGGCCCACTTGTCACTGAAAGCACTATGCTTTCGGCTGTCTCGGGCATTTCAAAGATGACATCGCTTTCTTTGGCGCTTCGGGGTTCCACAAGGTCGTTTAACCAGCTTTTCGAAGCCCGCGGTACGCCGTCTATCAGCAGCCGAAATGAGTCGTTCCCAAATCCTAAATCCGATGGACCTTTGTTGGTTAAGCGTATGGAGAGTTTCAAGGTTAATATCCCCGTATTCCGGCTGTCGACCAGCGCCGCCAGAATTTTGCAGGTTCCTTCCCCTCGATTATTTTGCAGGGTTACTTCAGTGCCAGACGGAAAAGCGACCGAGTAACGTGTCGCGCGATCATCGGCTAAAGTCTTTGTCCCACTGGGAGCCGATTTTGCCTTGGAAGGCTCGGTTGTCTTTGCCGGCTTCGCGGAAGGTGCAGTTGCCTCTCTCTTCAGGATAATCGGGATGTTGGCGGTTTCCGGCCCACTTGTCACTGAAAGCACTATGCTTTCGGCTGTCTCGGGCATTTCAAAGATGACATCGCTTTCTTTGGCGCTTCGGGGTTCCACAAGGTCGTTTAACCAGCTTTTCGGCGCCCGCGGTACGCCGTCTATCAGCAGCCGAAATGAGTCGTTCCCAAATCCTAAATCCAATGGACCTTTGTTGGTTAAGCGTATGGAGAGTTTCAAGGTTAATATCCCCGTATTCCGGCTGTCGACCAGCGCCGCCAGAATTTTGTAGGTTCCCTCCCCTCGATTATTTTGCAGGGTTACTTCAGTGCCAGACGGAAAAGCGACCGAGTAACGTGTCGCGCGATCATCGGCTAAAGTCTTTGTCCCACTGGGAGCCAATTTTGCCTTGGAAGGCTCGGTTGTCTTGGCCGGCCTCGCGGAAGGTGCAGTTTCCTCGAGTCGCTCGGTGGTGTCGTTATCGGACGACGAAGATACGAAAGCAGTCTTTTCTTTGTTGCTTGGAGGCCCGATCTGATGAAGCATCACAAACAAGCCCGCCACAGCGGCAACAATGCCTGCCGCAGCTGTCACCAAACCTGGCATGGTCTTCCACCAGCGCCGGGACCGCAGTTTTGTATAGGTTGGCATTGGCTTTATTTGGGTCGGGGGACTGCCACCGAGGATGCTGGCAACGGTCTTCAATAATTGATCAAACTCAAAATGAGGAGAGGTGCCCGGCCAATCGGAGAGATCTGCTGCTTCAATTCTCTTGAACTCAAGGGGAATTTGGACTTTGTCTATCAGCGCCGGGATTAGAATTCCGCGCGCCGCACCCTCTGCTGCTTCGGTTTTCACCCAGCGGGATGATACAGAGTCCTTAGACCAGAGAACAATGACACACCGGGCCGAGTTCAATGCATTCTCTATTGTCTCATCAAACGACTTTCCGGGGGGAATCTCCCGATCCCACCACGCAGACCAACCCTGCCGCGAGAATGCCTCGGATAGAAGCTCAGCTCTCTCCTTGTCTGTTCTTGCATAGCTGATGAATATATCAATCATAGACTATGATTACCTGCACCCAAATCTACGAAGAGCTTGAAAAGGGTACATTTTTAGGATTTACCAATAGAAATTGAAAACGGCATCGCTTTGGGTGTCAGAGTGCATGCGCATTGTTAGCGATGCCACTTAAATGGTGCTTCGCCTCTTTCTGATTGAGGAGTTTCGATGACTTCAATAATGAAGCTTTTCAACCCCTTCAAATCTTTTTTAAATTGATTTACGTCTATTTCATCAAGGTAATTCCAAAAATCAAGATAAGATTCCGGATCTCTGATCCTTCTGTCGATAAAATGCAATGTTCCCTCTAAAAAGGAATCTTCAGTTTCATATCTTGAGCACGAAGCACCAATCTCAGTTTTCAAAACGTCCAATATAATGTCCGCCATGACAATTATTTCATATGCCATTGGTGTTAGATAATCTGTATCCATGGAGTCTGGTTTGTATCCGCGCTAACGCCGCCTTCACCGGTTTATCTGGTGCAAGGCGTGGTTGACAATTTTGTTAAATAAAATCTTGCAGTTTCCAGGTTAGGGTAAAAATTCAGCGGCGCAACTTTTGCGTCCTTTGAAGTGTTAACGATTCATTTCCATGTGCTTATAGATTTTCCGGCAGACCATGTCAAACTCATCCTGCCAGTCCTCGTTTTCATGGTAGACCAGGGGACCCTCATCAGGACTTATATATTCAGATAGCAACTCATAGGCTGTCTTTTCCGAATCGTCGTCAGAAATAGCCTGTTCAACGAGGTACCCGCCGAGCGCATGCAGAGAAGTGAAATAACGATTCATTGTTGTTTTGGATTTCTTGTCGAGTTTCTCCACTACCCAAAATTCCAGAAAAAAATTCAACAGATCGGTTGCAATCTGATCCTCTCTGGATGGCTTTACCCCCACCCTCCAGGCATCAATCCATTTTCGGTTAGGTTTCATCATTTCAATTCGCTAATGTGTTCCGGCGAGCAGCGGCCCAAAAAATTCTCTCCTGCACGGCATTTACGATAAACCGGCATTTTCATCTCCCTCTGCTCAACCCAAGTTAGACGCTAATCCCATAGAGGTGTGCCAGTTCATCGATTGGGAACGTGTGCGTAATAGCCTGCATCGGCATTCGGTTCAACTCCCGAATAATTTCCGGGACTCGCCAGCTATGGACTCCACCTGCCTCCGTGATTAGGTACTTGTAATGAAACGCGATGTCGTTGGAAGAACCCAATACACTCCTGCTCGATGACTTGGCGAAACCAATTTCATTGTACTCCAGGAGAATTCGATGTCGCACTCCTTCCGGAATGGCCTCCTCAGACAGCACGCAAGAAAGCATTAAACGAAACTGTTCCGGCAACTCTCGAATTTGCGACCGTGTCACATCCGGGATGATGAAATTAAATAGAGTTCGATCGTTGACAAACAGCAGTGTCTTTCGGCGATCGATGAAGGTCAAGTTTGCATGCCATTGGCCCAGGCCTGAGCTTGCAGGTTCGTTGGCCTGCAAATCTTTCGGCTTGACACCCATCTCCTTCAGAAGCTTGGTTGTACATCGAATTAGTTGCATGGCTTAACTTGCCTTATAATGCTCCGGCCCGGAGGTGCTGGATACCCTCGACATAACTGAATAGGCGTCCGTTAGGCTTGATGCCACTCAGGGTGTCATTGAAGAAGCTGTTCCATTCGTAGCGGACCCATTTGGAGTCAAGGTTCGCGCTGGAAGTACCCACCGCTACAAGTACCCTTGCCACATCCAAGGCATTGTCAATAGCCCGTGTGTATTCTGCCACTCCCAGGGGCTCAAGGGAGACGCTGCTAAGAAACACATGCGCTCCGCGACTCGTCAGGTACTCATAGACTTCCCGAGCCAATGCGCTATCTCGTGTCGGCATTCCCTGCTCGTCAAGATTCTTGAAGGAAATGAATATGTCAGCAGGGCTGTCCGCACTCTCATTCATCATGATACTCCCTCTGGACACACTGTGAAGCAGACCGAACTGTGTGTATTAGGGGACCTTCAGCGATTCCGGTGGAACGGCAGGTTAGCCAAAACCTAAATTTTTTAAAATATTTTCCAGCCAAATACTACCACTTGAAGTAATTAACCAATATAGTGTGGCACAATTAGCTGCAACAGTTACCCAATATGTAACTCGGAAAGATAATTTTTTGGATTTGTGTCTTAAAAAACTTTGTGCAATTTTGGCTCCTGGCCAACCTCCTAATAGTGACAATATATGCAAAGTACTTTCAGAAGTTCGCCACTCCCCCCATTCAGCTGCATTTTTGTCTTTTGCGTACATTAAAAATGCTGCAACACTCATGATTGCATATAGGCAAATTAGTTCCAGTGGAATGCGATTTGATTTAAAGAGGTAATAAAGAACATATGAAAAGGAAGTGAACATGACTAAAGAAAGAAATTTTTGGATTAGTTCTCTATCATTATTTTTATGCCCTTTCAGAGGAGAAACGCCAATTGCACAAATACGACCTTTTTGATCAGTTGAAGTAACGTATTGAACTTTAAGGTTTTTAATGGGTCGTTTATGGCGACGGCTATAGTCATTAAAATGAAAAAATAGCGCTTTATCGCCTGAGTTTGGAGTTATGAAACCAAACCGCTTTTCTTCATTCCAATTAGATATGATGCCTCTTTGCATATTCATTTAGAACTATCTGGTTAACAATTTAGTAGTGCAAAAAAATTCGCGATATTATCTATTAAGACTGATTTGCCGAACAGTATGCTATATTATTTCAACTACATATTTAAAATATTCGGCATCTAAATAACGGAAATTTATGAATTTTTTTTAATATTCCAATATGCGAGGATTTATTCTTAATATCGCCAATATTCCGGTAATATTAAGAAAAATTTCCAAATAATGCCCAAGGTAACAGGCAAATTTTTGATACTCCAGGGGGCAGCCACAGCAACATATTGTGATGATCCTCAGGGATCCTCAGGGACGGGCCAAGATAAGGTGTAGTATTTTCTTGATTTTTACTCCAAACATGGGTGTTTTGGGTGCCTATTTCGCTCTTTTTCGCACCGAAATGAGCGATATAGGGATATTGGACTTCCTTAAGTTGAAATGATTCTCCAGTTTCAAGGACCTTTCGTCCCAATGCCATGCCGTCCATTTGCACTTTATATTGTGGACAATAGGTTCACTGCCAACAGCGATGCTTTCGGTCCATTGATTAAATTCCTGACCGGTTCTACCTGCTACCAGCCTGATCGAGTCAAGAATGACACCCCTTGATTTATCATCGGCCACCAGCAGATGAATATGATTTGAAGTAACTGTATAATTTAAAATGCTTAAGCCATATCGCCTTCTCGCTTCAAAAAGCCACTGGAGCCACTTCCGCCTATCTTTTGCGAACTTCAGCAGAAACTCTCTCTTATGGCATCGATGGGTAATATGCCATATCTGGCCCGGTATGTAATGCCTTTTCGCTCTTGCCATTTCTAAATCGCTGTTTTTTGCCTCAAAAAGCTCAATATAGCCTACATTTCGCGCCTGTAAAATTAAATTTCAGAATTTATGCAGTTATCGCCAATAATCACCCTAACTTGCTTATATTACAACAAATAAAAAAATCTAGACATTGCCCTTTAATTGTTTTATAACGCCTTATATCAGCCAAATAGGAGGCGTTTATGAAGCAATTTGAGACGCGGTTCAAACAGGTCGATGTTTTACCAATGGTCAAGCATTATATGAGCTCGCTTGATCTGTATAACTTATTTAAAAAATATGTTCCAGCCTCTAACAGTTGCCTGGCCGAGCATGCGGAAAGTCTGTGCATTATTACCGCTAATATTATCTGTGACAACAAGCCACTATACAAAGTTCAAGAGTGGCTGGCAAGATATGCCGACGGACTGACAAATGAATCCGTAAATGCCGACAAGTTTAACGATGATCGCTTAGGAAGGTCTCTTTGCGCACTTTTCCAGGCAGATCGGCACTCGTTAATGACCGAGGTATCATGCAATGCCATTAAACTGCACAAACTGCTGACAGATGAGATCCATAATGACAGCACCACGGTTACATTCAAAGGCCAATACGCAACCGCTGACCCGGATGCAGTTCAACTCAAGCATGGGCATAATAAGGATTTTCGTCCGGACTGCAAGCAGATTGTTTTTGGTCTGAACATCACTGCTGACGGTCATGTCCCGCTCAGCTACAAGGCCTATAATGGCAACCAAGATGATGACACAACTCATATTCCAAACTGGAATCAACTGCGTGCCTTGATACGCAAAGAAGACTTTATTTACATCGCCGACTGTAAATTATGCAGCAACAAAAATCTGGCATACATTGATGAAAATAACGGCTACTTCATTACCATCATCCCAAAATTTCATAAAGAATCAACAAGCTTTATGCAATATATTAAAACCAATGAGGTTGAATGGGAAGATGCTTTTGAAATCCAACATTCTCGCAAAAAACAACAAGCCAATAAGTATAGAACATATGAGGCTGGCAAAAACAAAAAAGGCTATCGAGTTATATGGGTGCATTCCAGTTCTAAGGATCAGGATGAAAAAAATAGAAGGCGCAAGCAGATAGAAAAAGCCCAACAGGCGATGGAAGAACTGATACCAAAGCTTAACGCGTATCACTTCAAAACACAAAAACAGATTAGCAAAGCGGTTAATACAATCTGTAAGCCAGTACAAGGGTTAATCGATGTAAAAATCACAAAAGGTCGCAAGCAGATTTGCAAGAGAATCCCATCAACCAAGCGGCAATCAGGCGATCCAATTTATGAAAATAAATGGTCATTTAATTATGGACTTGAATGGAAGATAAATGAACAAGCCGTTATAGACGAATCAAAAACAGACGGGCTGTTCCCTCTTATCACCAATAATCACTTGTTGGATGCCGGCGAAGTGCTCAGAATGTACAAACGTCAAGCCTATCTTGAAAAAAGGATGTATACCAAAAAGTCAATATTAGATGTTGCCCCGGTCTTTCTTAAAAAGGAAAGGCGGATTGAAGCCGTATTGCTGCTTTATTTTTTTGCACTGATGATCGTATCTCTTATTGAAAGAAATATACGATTGAATATGACAAAGCAGCAGATAGAAAAACTTCCGATACTGCCCCAGAAAATGAATACCAAAAAGCCGACCTGGAATAATATTCGCTATTTTTGTCGAGATATTCACCTGTCAGTAATCCTCAGAAATAAAGTTGCAATCCAGGTAGATGTGCAAGGGCTTAGCGATATGCATATAAAAGTCTGCGAGCTAGTTGAGGTACCGAGTTCGGCTTATAAAAATTTACATGATCAATGGTGGTTGTTTGAAGGTACGTAACTGAATTTTTGATAAATATAGCTTGAATTAAAATTAAAATATTTTCGATATACGAAATATAAGTTCTAAGGTTAAAAATCACCCCTACTTTACAACCTTTTTACTATAAATACAAAACCTTGCGGTGGTCCACCCAATGCCGCGGCTATGAATACAAAACCTTGCGGTGGTCCGACCCAACCCAATGCCGCGGCTCGCTTTCGATGTCAACGGTAGTCGCCGCCTTTTCGTTTAGTGCACCGGGTTTGCCGTACACCGGAATGACACGGTAGCGATACCTGTATCCCGGTTTGGCCGTGTAGTCCGCCCACTGGAATGCTTGGAAGGGGTGATCATGGCTGCTGGCATCCTCAAATCCGGTGGAAGGGCGTATGCTGGGGAAAGTCTTATTCCCCCGCAGCCAGATGGTTTCGTCTTCTGTGAGGTCCGCGCGTTGGATGGCAAATCCCATCAACCCCTTCGCATCTGATTCCTTCATGTCGAACGCAAGAAATATGACATATGTGCCGCTGATTGCTCTTACGTTTACGAATCCCGCCGCTGTCTTTCGCATGAGTTTTCTCCTTTTTTCGGTTAGTGAAAACGCATAACGAGTGATCAAGGGGTGTCCGTTTTTAAGCCGGATTCTGGATGCTCGATGCTGGAAGCTGGGAAAGGCAGCACTCCTTTTACAGTTCATTAATAAGCATCTCGAACCCATCAGCCCCTTTCTATGGGACCGTTTGCATGAAAATACACTAAAATTACAGGCAATTATCTGCGATCTGTTTTATGAATTGACGCCTAAACTAAGTGAAAAATTATGCGAATCCGATTGTTTGGATTTTATTCCTGCGACATGACCGGGATTCCGCATATGCGAATCCATCATCGAGAATTGATAATTTTGTATGTAAAACTGCGTTGCAGTTTTAAATCTTTTGAGGAGAGAGTATTTAAGGATTAGAATTATTCTATTTGTACCGAATTAATCCAGTGGTGTCAATCCGTGGTTTTACTCAATGGGATTGAGTAGAAATACCTAATTTGGGATTAGGGGAAAATACTCTAATTGAAGGGCAGAATCGGAGAACCGGTGAAACGGAGATGGAAAGGATGAGATTGGGAAACGGAGAACCGGAGAGAGGGAGAAACGGAGTTTGAAGGGATGAAATGGAGAATCGGGAAGGGGGTATGGCGCTTCCGCGCCGGCTCATAGCTCATAGTTCCAAGGTAAACAGGAAAGGTTTAACGGGGCAGGCTGATCTATTGATATTTAACGGGGTAAACATAGGTGATTTAGGAAGGTTAAAGGTCAAAGGAGAAAGGCTAAAGGACAAATGTTAAAGGATAAAGGTCAAAGGTTTGAGCCTGCGCGCAGTCCGGGACCGAGTTTGAAATTATTTTAGCACAATCGGCTCATAGGCCTGCTGGAGGGTTGCTATAGGAAGGAAAAGTTCCAGGGGGTTATCCGGCAAAGAAATGAAACCAAATTTTTCGTAATAGCCTTTTGCCTCTTCGTTTTTTGCGTCGACAAAGAAGCCGATAATGCCCAGGTTTTTCGACACCAATAAAATCCGTTCGATCGCATTAACCACCATAATAGTACCGCAGCCCTGTCGTTGTTTTATTTTTGAAACAGCCAATCTCGCCAGCTTCGCTGCAGGAACCTTGGAAGGATATTTTTTAGAATATTTGCGCGGCAATTTTTCAACATGTACTTCACATGCCGCCAATGTGTAGTACCCAAGAATTTTTTTGGGATTATTATCATCGATAAGCACAAAGGTTTTTGACATTCCCTTCTCAAGATGCTGCCGAGCGGTTCTCTGCAAATACCTGTTGAGATCATCGTCGCCGCAATCGAATTCAACTCTATCGTGGTTCTTTGTTAAAGGTTCAATTTTCAGCATAGGTAGCCGCCGATATTTCAGAAGTCCAGTTCGTCGAGTTCCTGACTATATTAAAATCAAGCCTTTTTATAAAGAGACTGGATCCCATCAAACTCTTTCCGGCTTTTTTCATGCATTGTCCGGACCAAATGAGGCTCTGTATTTTTTCATCGCTTCTCTAAGCTTCTTGGTGGGCCTCGGTGGATTTTCGATGGCGTTAAAAAATACACTTGCCGATTTTATTGATAAATTTATTGTTTGATCCTTTTCAATAATCGTTTGTGCCTTTTCAATCGCGGCCTGTACGAGGAACTGATTCAGTGTGGAACCTGAAATCTCTGCAGCGCGTATCAAAGTTTGGTAAGCGTGAATTGGTATTCGTGCTGAAACACGTTCTTTCTCCTTTGATATTGGCATATTAAGCTCCTTTCGATCCATAATGAGATCATGGTGTTTACTATAAATGCAATTTAACACTTCGGTGCCAAACTGGCAACTTTTATTTTGAATGTTGGTGCCATATTGACGCCGGGAAACGGGGATTTGATAAAGATGAAACGGAGAATCGGCGAAACGGAGCGCCGGCGAAACGGGGATGAGGGTATGAGGGGAAACGGAATAGAAAGGATGAAACGGTGAAACGGCGAAACGGCTAACGGAAAGAGGGTGCGAAGGTGGGAAGGTAAGAGGGTACGAAAAGACTGAGACGGCGAAACGGAGAGCCGGCGAAGCGGGGATGGGGGGAAAAACGGACAACAGAATGAAGATGAGCAGTTGGGAGGTTGAGAAGATGAGAAGCCGAAAGGATGAAGGTTAAAGGATGGAGGATGATCTTCCTAAATTCGATGAGAAATGGAGCACCTGAGTCAGACCGCTTTTTCTGAACCTATCCGTTTCCGATTCAATGACGCTTTCCAATCATCATTGCTTTTTCCTTTCGGGTCTATCTACAAAAATAGGTAGGAGCCATTTTATCCCCCTCCCCCCGCCCGCCTCGCAAGCGAGAGCGTTGCGGACAGGTCAATGCCTCCCGCCAAGGGAGGGAAGTCAGGCTCCTGCCCGTTGACGGGAAGGCCGGGCGGGGGTGAAATTAAATTGCCTGTTTAATTTCTGCGGAAAACCGGTTATAAATTTAATCATGCTTCAGCACACATTCATGCACATCCAAAGCATCGGCCAAGTGACCGAGCAAAGGCTTTGGGAGGCAGGTCTCAGCGATTGGGATGCATTCGGCGATGGCATTTCCATTCCCTTGTCCGGCAAGCGCAAATATTTTTTGCAAAAAGGCATCGAAGAATCCAGACTCCACCTGCACCAAAATAATCCGGGATATTTTTCCAGGTTTCTGCCTGCAAAACAAGCCTGGCGATTTTTTCCCGAGTTCAGAAATTCAACGGTATATCTGGATATCGAAACAACCGGCCTGGATCGCCAATACGAATCCATAACCACGATTGCCCTTTATGACGGCCGTGAGATTAAAACCTATGTCCAGGGACGGAACCTGGACGATTTTATCGATGAGATTTACAAATACAAAGTGATCGTCACGTACAACGGCAAATGTTTTGATATCCCCTTTATCGAAAGCTTCTTTGACATCCGGTTGAATCAGGCCCAAATAGATTTGCGCTATGTTTTGTACAGCCTTGGTTTCAGGGGCGGGTTGAAGAGATGTGAAAGGCAGCTGGGGTTGGACCGGGGCGATTTGCGGGATATCGATGGATTTTTGGCGGTGCTGCTCTGGGATGAGTTTGCAAAGACTGAAAGCCGGCAAACCCTTGAAACTTTGCTGGCATACAATGTTCAGGATGCCATCACGCTGGAAACCCTGATGGTAACGGCCTATAATTTGAAGCTGAAAGAAACGCCTTTTTATAATAATCTTTTGATCGAAGCATCAAGGCCGCCGGTCAATCCTTTCAGGGCCGATCCTGCAACGATTGACAGAATTAAGAGCCGTTGGCAAAATTGGTCATCAGGTCAATGGTATTGAACGCTTGCGATGATTGATTGGGAGTTATTGGTCAACGGCTTACAAAGAATATTTTTCGCAAACATTTCTCACTTGCAGAAGAGATCCAAAAATTTCGCCAAAACATCTTCAACTAATAATAGACAACGCCTAATAAAATTGAATCTGCGCGCATGAGTCGGGAATCTAAAAATATATTCATCACGAAAGCACGAAAGGTGGAAAACACGAAAAGGGGCGATTTGTTTTAAATTTTGTTTCGTGCTTTCGTATTTTCGTGATTGGCCGTTATTTTTAAGTCTATTTCATGAATAATCCAGACGCTCAGTGTCTGAGTCAGATGCTGGCAATGGACACCCAATTGAACTTTTGCGTTCAATCGGGATGCAACTTTAAGGCGCTTAATTTCACAGTTCCAGATGCTGATTCGGGAGACGCTTGTGGCCCACAACCTTACACTCTTAAAGAAAGCTGGCAAACAACCGGGTGTGCCGCTATCCACAGTAATTAAGCGGATTATCTGGCTTTGCATGCTGCCGCTGTTTTTATTTGCAACCGGCATGGCCATCTATGAGGTCGGTGTCATACACCGACAGCAAAACGAGCAGGCTGCATTTTTAGCGGAAAACTTCGTTCTATCAATCGACAAAAGCCTCAATTCGCGAATCAAAGCGCTCAACGTGCTGGCCATGTCGCCGCTGGTGGACGATTTTTCAAGGTGGAATGAGCTTTACCGGGAGGCCCGGGGCTTTTACCAGATTTTCGGCACGCATGTTGTTATAAGCGACGGGGGAACGCCGGCACATTTGCTCCTGAACACGCGTGTACCTTTCGGCACAAAATTGCCCGTGGTAGAAAAGCCAAATGGCCGGTTGGCGGGGCCGATTGCAATACGAACCGGCCAGCCGGCAGTGAGCGATCTTTTTGCCGGTCCGGTTGCCCATAAGCTTCTGGTGGGCATTGCGGTGCCGGTACTTCGCGAGGGAAGGCCTAAATTTGCAATCCTCACCACCATTGACCCGGAATTTTTCCAGAAGCGCATCGATCAGGTTGTCCTGCCGCCGGGCTGGTCCATGGTTTTGAAAGATGCCCAGGGAGAGTTGATTGCAGGCCGCCTTGAAAACCCGATCAAGGATCCGGCCGCCCGCTACGTTGCCGATTCGCAGGTATCACACTGGACGGTGGCGGTCGAGGTCCCGTACACCGCTCATTGGCGGCCATTGGTTTTAACCGCGGTGGCCCTCGGAGCGGTCCTTCTCGCGGCAACATTGGCGGGTTATCTGGGCGGCAATTGGGCCGGGCGCCGTCTTGGAAGATCGGTTGCATCTCTGACCCAAACGCCGGCCCCGGGCACCCCGCCGCCCGACATCCTGGAAGTCGCCGCCGCACGCCGCCTGCTCGATGAGGAAGCGGAGAGGCGAACGATACTCGAGGCGCGTTACCGCAATCTTTTCAGGTATTCGCCGGATGCCATATTCGTAATCCAGGAAGACCGCGTCACCCTGGTAAACGAGGCGTGCCTGCAGCTGTTCGGCGCGCAGGCAGCCGAAGAGCTGATCGGCAAGAGACCTAATGCTCTCTTTCATCCGGATTTTCAGCCGGCCATCGGAGAGCGCATTCACCGGCTGCTTGATCCGGGCGAATCAGCACCCCGGCTCGAAGCGAAAATTGTCCGCATTGACGGTGGCGCAATCGATGTGGAAGTGCTTGCGGTTCTCTTTCCATTCGAAGGATCCAACGCCATCCATGTGATTCTGCGGGACATAACAAAGCGCAAGCAGGCCGCAGAGATTTTGGCCGCAAGTGAAAGAAAATACCGCGAGCTGATTGAAACGGCCAACAGCATCATCATTCGCTGGGACAAACAGGGGGTGATCAATTTCATCAATGAATTCGGCGCCCGGTTCTTCGGCTATAAGGTTGAGGAGCTGATCGACAGGGACGTTATGACCATCGTGCCGAAAGTGGAAAAAAGCAGCGGCAGGGACCTCGATGCACTGGTTAAGGATATCGTCGTCAATCCTGACCGGTATACTTACGTGCCCAACGAAAACCTCACCAGGGACGGCCGGATCGTGTGGGTGGCCTGGACCAACAAGGCGATCACGGATGAGCAGGGCAGCGTGCAGGAGATCCTGGCCATCGGCAACGACATTACCCAATTGAAGGAAGCGCAGACTGCGCGGGAAGAGAGCGAGTCGCTCTATCGGGCGATTGCGCAAAACTTTCCGGAAGGTGCCATTTATATTTTCGATCATGACCTGCGTTTCCGTGTCGCCGATGGGGAGGCGGTGGCAACCCTGGGATTCAGCCGCGAGGAGTTGGAGGGAAAAACCATTTGGGAAGCAACCGATGAAAAAACCTGCGCCATTTTAGCGCAACGTTATCCCCGAGTGCTGGCTGGTGAGTCGCTTCATTTCGAGACACCGTTTAAGGGTCGCGTGTTCTCTTCCTCCTATGTTCCGATCCGGGATAGTCACGGTAAAATAACGGCCGGTATGGTGGTAAGCCATGACATCACCGAACGCAAACAGGCCGAAGAAGCGCTTCGCGAAAGCAAGGAGCGCATCCAAGCTTCGCTCGCCGAAAAAGAGGTGTTATTGCAGGAAATCCATCACCGCGTGAAGAACAATATGCAGGTGATCTCCAGCCTGGTGGCGCTGCAAGCTCATGAGATCAAAGAACCCGCCATGAAAAACGTCCTCCAGGAAACCAGCCACCGGGTACGTTCCATGGCTATGGTGCACGAGAAACTGTATCAGTCCGCTGATTTTGCCCGGGTGGATTTTGCCGACTACGCCCGGAGCCTGCTGGCCTATCTCTGGCGCGCCTACAGTACCGAAGCTTCAGGCGTAAGCTGACAACGGAACTGGTGCCGGTAGCGCTTCCGGTGAACATTGCGGTCCCGTGCGGCTTGATCCTGAACGAGCTGGTCGGCAACGCGCTCAAACATGCCTTTAAGGGACGCGCCGGGGGCCAGGTGACCGTATCGCTGCACTGCGATGCCCAAAGCCGGGTGCGCCTGGCCGTGCGTGACGACGGTAAAGGCCTTCCGCCCGGGATTGATTTAAAGCAGTCCGGCTCCCTGGGACTCCGCCTTGTAGAGATGCTGGCCAGCCAGATTCATGCCGCCTTAGAAGTTTCAAGTGATAAAGGAACCCAATTTATGGTTGAATTTGACAAGCCGCTGATTTGAAGGGATGAAACGGAATTGAAAGATAGAACCGGAGAAACGGGGAAACGGAGAATCGGAGAGACGGTGAAACAGGGAAACGGGGTAAAAAGATGGAAACGGAGAATCGGAGAGGGGGGAAACGGAGAGGGGGTGAAACGGAGTTTGAAGGGATGAAACGGTGAAACGGGGGGACGGGGAAGCGGAGCTTGTACGGATGGAACCCGAGAATCGGAGATGAGCAGAAACGGAGCTTGAACGGATGGACCAGAGAAACGGTGACCGAGGGGGACAGTTCTGATAGTTGTCCAGTTGGTCTCACCAGTTAAATTGAGGGGGGGAGGCGATTCCAAGATTGGAGGATGCTTTTTTTAAAGCAGTTTCAGCTCAGCCGGAATGGGGGGCATGGCACCCTGGCAGGTGCAGACATAGGCTGCCAAGCGGTTGGCATGATCGGCTATGGCAGCGAGCGGTCGGCCCAGCAGCCGGCCCAGGGTCGTTGCGGCAGTGAAAGCGTCGCCGGCGCCGATGGTATCGACAATCGAACAGGAGATGCCCGGAAGGTCTACGCATTCATCATCGGAGAGCAGCAGGCAGCCTGCCGGTCCGCGGGTGAGGATGGCGATATCCAGTAAATGCCGCTCGATCAGATCCCTGAGGATGGCCTCATCACTGCCGTCAAGGGAAAACATGGCGGCAACAACCTGCAGCTCCTCCTCGCTGAGTTTCAAAATGTTGGCCTTGGCAAGGCAGGCTTCGATGATTTCCCGGCTGTAGAAAGGCCGGCGCAAGTTGAGATCGCATATTCTGAGCGCGGTTGGCGGAAGCGCGTCGATGAAGGAATAGATTGCCTTGCGCGACTGTTCCGAACGTTGGGCCAGGGTGCCGAAGCAGACCCCCTGGAAAGAATCGGTCAAGGCTATCAGCTGCTTGTCGAAAATGAGGTGGTCCCAAGCCGTATCGGCAGCAAAGTCGTAGCTGGGCACTCCATTTTTATCCATGGTTACCTGGACGTAGCCGGTTTCAAAAAGAGGTGTTTTACTGATAGTTTCGGTGGGCAGCCCATGATGGGCCAGTTCGGCCAAAGCGCGCCGGCCCCGTTCGTCTTCCCCTACGGTTGATATTGGAATGCCGCGTCCACCGAGGGCATTTATGTGGTAGGCGAAATTGATCGGTGCACCGCCAAGTTTTTCATTGTCTTCCAAGACATCCCATAAAATTTCACCGATGCCGGCCACCATGATGGGTTGACCCATGATATTCCCTCCACGCGCTGGTGAGAAACTGAAATCGGATTAATTCCCTTCGCAGGCTCCTATCAGGAGCATCGACCGTACTACCGATCGGGACGGCTGTCCATATAAAAGTGACGGTGCTGTGGCGCTTACGGCAAACGTTGCGACGTCCATCTTTTTCCGTAAAACCGCGCAACCGGGTTTCCTGGTATTTATCCTCAATATTCCATTCTTCTCTCCGATCCGCAGGCTCTACGAGCCGGAGGCCAATATTCCACTATTCCATGGGTTATCTGACGGCCAAAAGCAAGCCTCTGGGGTAAAATCAAAGCCTGGTCCGCCGGACCGGGATTCTTTATTTTATCTTTTTAAATTAATACTTGACAACGGGATCGTGCTCACCTATTAACTAAACCTAGTTTAATTAAATTTACTGCTGAAATTATTCTATTTTTTTAAAGATCAGGTCATTTATGGGCACTTAAGTAAAGATAATTTAATAAATAACAAGTCTTTCACACGGCCCTATGCCTCCATTCCTTACCAGACAGATGCCTGCACCCAGCTCTCTTCCCGGCTATAACGAGCGACGTGTGCTTCAGGTGCTCCGCCGCATGGGTGAAGCGTCCAAAGCCGACCTTGCCCGACAAACAAATTTGACCAATACATCAGTCGGGATTATCGTTTCCTCCCTCCATCGCAAGCAGTTATTAAAGATTTCCCGCAAGCGACTCAGCGGTCAGCGCGGCCAACCGCCAACCCTTTACCAGCTTGAGACCGCGGGCTCCTTCAGCATCGGTGTCCGAGTGGATCGCAACTGGATCCAAACTATTCTCATTGATTTTGAAGGTACCGTCCTCTCGCGTCTATCCCACGAATCAATTCTTCCAAAACCCGAAATGGCCTTGGAGATCATTCTTAAAGATGTCAACGCGCTGCTGGATATGTTGTCGGAAAACCAGCGCCGGCGTCTGTCGGGTATCGGCCTCGCTTACCCCTACAATTTAGAAAGTTGGCTGAACGAATTATCTCTGCCTTACGAGCAATTCAGCTGTTGGAATGAGTTCGATTTGGCTGAACATATAGAGGATGCAATTTCGATCCCGGTCTATTGCGAAAACGATGTCACCGCCGCCTCGATCGCTGAGCTTTTTTACGGTGTCGGACGGGATAGGGATGACTTTCTCTATGTTTTTATCGGCCCGGCTATCGGCGGCGGAATTGTCATTAACGGAGAGTCGGTGCGGGGTCCAATGGGCAATGCCGGCGACATCGGCTTAATGCCGGTACCGCCTTCTACCTTGATTTCAGCACCCCAGCCCAAAGGTGAATGGGATATACTTCTCAATCGGGCCTCGATCAACACCCTTATCCGTCATCTCCGAGCCTGCGGGCGCGACGTTCACTCATTTTCTGATGTGAATTTTCTGGTTGATCGGCAGGACAGCGCCGTGCACGAGTGGATGGAGGACTGCGTCGCCGCCCTCACCCCTGTCCTCTGGTCGGGAGTCGCCTTGCTCAATAGCCCCGTTGTGGTAATTGGTTCGGATCTGGGGAAGGAGTTCATCCAGCAGTTGCTAACCAAATTGGAGCAGAAATTGGCGTCGAGCGCGCCGGAGGCCCGGAACCCTCCCCAATTGCTATCAGGCTCTTTCGGCAGCGACGCTGAAGCAATCGGCGCGGCAAATTTACCGTTTTTTTACCATTTTTCAACGCAGAATCACATCAATTGAAAAAACAGGTTGCAAGTGTGAATAAGAGCTCGCCCGATGGGCTTTTGTTGACGTACCCTAAAAACCTAAGCATTGAGAGGAGGAATCATGAAACTGAAAGTGTTGGTAGTAACGGCAGGTTTAATACTGGCCACGGTTGGCTTCATCCAGGCCGAGACGATCACCATCGCCACCGTCAACAATGGTGACATGATTCGCATGCAAAAGCTATCCGACGACTTCACCGCCAAGAACCCCGGCATTGTACTGGACTGGGTTACGCTGGAGGAAAATATTCTCCGCCAGCGCGTCACAACGGACATCGCCACCAAAGGCGGGCAATACGATGTCATGACCATCGGAACCTATGAGGTCCCCATCTGGGCCAAGCAGGGCTGGCTGGTGGCACTTGACAATTTGGGTCCGGATTACGACGTCGATGACCTGCTGCCGGCGATCCGCAGCGGACTGACGGTCGACGGCAAGCTGTATGCCGCGCCGTTCTATGGTGAAAGCTCGATGGTCATGTATCGAACCGATCTGTTTAAAAAGGCCGGTCTTGAAATGCCGGAGGCGCCGACGTGGAAGTTCATTGCCGATGCTGCGCGTAAGATTACCGACAAAGACAAGGAAATCTATGGCATTTGTTTGCGCGGCAAAGCGGGCTGGGGTGAAAACATGGCCTTCCTGACGGCCACGGCCAATTCGTTCGGCGCCCGCTGGTTCGATGAAAACTGGAAGCCGCAGCTGGACAGTCAGGCCTGGAAGAACACCCTGAATTTTTACGTCGACCTGATGCATGATGCGGGTCCTCCGGGTGCATCATCCAACGGCTTCAATGAGAATTTGGCGCTTTTTCAATCCGGCAAATGCGGCATGTGGATTGACGCCACGGTTGCCGCCTCTTTCGTAACAAACCCCAAAGACTCCACCGTGGCCGACAGGGTCGGTTTCGCCCTGGCGCCGGACAACGGCCTCGGCAAGCGCGGCAACTGGCTGTGGGCGTGGGCGCTGGCCATCCCGGCCGGCACCCAGAAAGGCGCAGCGGCCGAGAAATTCATCGCCTGGGCCACATCCAAGGATTACCTGAAGCTTGTCGCTTCGAAGGAAGGCTGGGCCAACGTACCGCCGGGTACCCGGGCCTCGCTGTACAATAACCCGGAATATCTCAAAGCGGCACCCTTTGCCAAGATGACGCTCGAAAGCATAAAGACAGCCGACCCGAAACATCCGACGGTCGATCCGGTGCCGTATGTGGGCGTGCAGTTTGTTGCCATTCCTGAATTCCAGGGTATCGGTACCGCAGTCGGCCAGCAGTTCGCGGCGGCCCTGGCCGGCACGGAAACGGTCGATCAGGCGCTGCAGAACTCGCAGCGACTCACCGAGCGCATCATAAAAAAGGCCGGCTATCCCAAATAATCCGGAATTGCCGGCGGCCCGGCGAGCTTCTTGCCGGACCGCCGCCAACCTTTCTGCCAAACACTGGAGGCGATACTTATGGCGACGGCACATTCCCGCAGTGTTGCACGACTCATGATATCTCCATCCGTGCTGCTGCTGCTCGGCTGGATGATTATCCCCCTCGCATTGACGCTCTATTTTTCGTTCCTGAGCTACAACCTACTGACGCCGGGAATGCACGAGTGGATCGGGCTCATGAATTACCGGTTTTTTTTGACCGATCCGGCTTTTTTTGAGGCCTTGAAGAACACGCTGCTTTTGGTCGGCGGCGTGCTGCTGATAACGGTCTTCGGCGGCGTAGGGCTGGCCCTGCTGCTGGATCTGCCTTTCTGGGGACAGGGAGTCGTTCGCATTCTGGTTATCGCACCGTTTTTCGTGATGCCGACCGTCTCGGCGCTGGTTTGGAAGAACATGTTCATGAACCCGGTCAATGGGCTGTTCGCCTATGCCGCGAAATTCCTGGGACTGGAGCCGATCGACTTTCTGGCCCACGCACCGCTCTTCTCAATCGTTCTCATCGTTGCGTGGCAGTGGCTTCCCTTTGCGACCCTCATTCTTCTGACCGCTCTTCAATCACTGGATCAGGAGCAGCTGGAAGCGTCGGAGATGGACGGGGCCGGGCCTGGGAAGCGTTTTGTGTATGTCGTGCTGCCGCATCTGGCACGTGCAATCACGGTTGTCATCCTGATCCAAACCATCTTTCTCCTGTCGATCTTCGCCGAAATACTGGTGACGACCAACGGCGGACCGGGTTATGCTTCCACCAATCTCACCTTTCTGGTCTATGCCCAATCGCTGCTGCAGTTCGATGTGGGGGGAGGCTCCGCCGGAGGCATCGTCGCCGTGATCCTGGCTAATATCGTGGCGGTCTTTTTGATGCGAATGATCGGTAAAAACCTGGAGGCGTAAGACCATGGCACGCACTATATCCCCATCACGCAAGACGGCAATAACTGTTGTGGCCTGGGCCATCGGGCTGATGATGTTTTTTCCGATTCTCTGGACCATCCTCACAAGCTTTAAGACGGAAGCGGAAGCCATTTCCTCGCCCCCGTCTTTCGTGGCGTTCCAATGGACGCTCGAGAACTATTTTGAGGTGCAGGCGCGGTCGAACTATTTCCTGCACTTTGCCAATTCCGTCATCATCTCGTTCGGGTCCACCATTCTGGGCCTGCTGATTGCCATCCCCGCCGCCTGGGCCATGGCCTTCGTACCCGGCAAACGCACCAATAATTTGCTGGTATGGATGCTCTCAACCAAAATGCTGCCGCCGGTGGGCGTGCTGATTCCGATATATCTGATCTTCCGGGATACCGGGCTGCTCGATACCCGGACCGGTCTGTTGATTGTGTTGACGCTGATCAATCTGCCGATTATCATCTGGATGCTTTACACCTATTTCAAAGAGATCCCGGGGGGCATCCTGGAAGCCGCCCGGATGGATGGGGCGACTTTGCGGGCGGAAATTATCCATGTGCTGACGCCGATGGCCCTGCCGGGGATCGCATCTACCCTTCTGCTGAATGTCATCCTGGCCTGGAACGAGGCGTTCTGGACCCTCAACCTGACGGCGGCCAAAGCGGCGCCGCTGACCGCTTTCATTGCAAGTTATTCCAGTCCGGAAGGGCTATTTTATGCCAAACTAAGCGCCGCCTCAACCATGGCCATCGCGCCGATTCTGATCCTGGGCTGGTTCAGTCAGAAACAGCTTGTGCGCGGCTTAACCTTTGGTGCCGTAAAGTAGGAGCAAACCCATGGGAAGCATAAAACTGAGTGATGTTACAAAAAGTTTCGGCGAAACCGAAGTCATCCCTCCGATCAACCTGGAAATCAACGACGGTGAATTTTTAGTCTTCGTCGGACCTTCCGGCTGCGGAAAATCCACCCTGCTGAGACTGATTGCAGGTCTTGAGGACGTGACGAGCGGCCGAATCGAAATAGACGGCCGGGACGCCACGGCCATACCGCCTGCCAAACGGGGTTTGGCCATGGTTTTCCAGTCTTATGCGCTGTACCCGCACATGTCCGTGCGCCGGAACATCGCCTTTCCGCTGAAGATGGCGGGATTGGATAAAGCCGAGATCGACCGCCGGGTGACGACCGCGGCCGAGACTCTGAATCTCACCGACTTTCTTCAACGGCGGCCGGGTCAGCTCTCCGGCGGGCAGCGTCAACGAGTGGCCATCGGGCGCGCAATCGTGCGGGAGCCGGCGGCGTTTCTCTTCGATGAGCCCCTGTCCAATCTCGATGCGGCGCTCCGGGTAAATATGCGGCTGGAAATTACGGATTTGCATCACAGCCTCAAGACAACGATGATCTATGTTACCCATGATCAAATCGAGGCCATGACCATGGCTGATAAAATTGTGGTGCTGAATGCCGGCCGCATTGAACAGGTCGGCTCGCCGCTTGAGCTCTATCGCAACCCGAACAATTTGTTCGTTGCCGGCTTTATCGGCTCGCCGAAAATGAACTTTATTACCGGCGCTGATGCATCCAAGTACACTGCCGCAACAATCGGCATCCGCCCGGAGCATATCTCCCTGTCCAAGGAATCCGGCGAATGGAAGGGGAAGGTCCGGGTGGCGGAGCATTTAGGATCAGACACCTTCCTGCACGTGACGACCGATCGGGTCGGGACATTGACTGTAAGAGCCAGCGGGGGGGTCGATGTTTCCTATGGCGATCAGGTGTACGTTACGCCTGATCCATCTAATATCCACCGTTTTGACCCATCCGGAGCAGCCATTACATGAAACGTCTAAATGGAAAATCAGCTATAATTACCGGCGCCGCGCGCGGCATCGGCCGGGCCTTTGCCAAAGCCTATGTCCAGGAAGGCGCAACGGTAGCAATTGCCGACATCAATTTTGAGGGGGCAGAAAAAGCGGCCTCGGCAATTGGCGCCAATGCCTATGCGATCCGGCTGGATGTGACCGATCAATCCTCCATCGATGCTGCCGTAAAGGCGGTCGAGGCGCATTCCGGCGGGATAGACATTCTTGTCAACAATGCCGCCTTGTTTGATCTGGCCCCCATCAGCGAGATTACCCGTGAGAGCTACAACCGGCTATTTTCGATCAATGTCGCGGGCACCCTGTTTATGCTTCAGGCAGTCGCGAAATCGATGATTGCCCGGGGCAAGGGCGGCAAAATTATTAATATGGCCAGCCAGGCCGGGCGGCGCGGCGAACCACTGGTTGCCGTCTATTGTGCGACCAAGGCCGCCGTGATCAGTCTGACCCAATCGGCCGGGTTGAACCTGATCCGATACGGCATCAATGTGAATGCCATCGCACCGGGGGTGGTGGACGGCGAGCACTGGAACGGCGTGGATGCGCTTTTTGCCAAATACGAAAACCGGCCGATCGGCGAAAAGAAACGTCTGGTCGGTGAAGCAGTACCCTTGGGCCGGATGGCAACCCCTGCGGATCTGACCGGCATGGCCGTGTTTCTCGCCAGCTCGGAGGCCGACTACATTGTGGCCCAGACTTACAATGTCGACGGCGGAAACTGGATGAGCTGACCTTATAGAGGAGGACCATTATGACGACAAAACTTGCTGCTCAGAACCTTGCAGCCATTGCGGCCTTGGCCGCCGTGCCCGGCTACGAGCGCTCGGCGCTCTCGGCCGGCATCGTGCATTTCGGCGTCGGCAATTTTCACCGGGCCCACCAGGCCGTCTATCTGGACTCACTTTTTAATACCGGCCGTGATCATGACTGGGCCCTCATCGGTGCCGGCGTGCTGCCGTCGGATGAAAAGATGCGCCGGGTCCTCGCCGGTCAGGATTTTCTGACCACCGTCGTGGAACAGTCGGCCGGCCGCAGTGCTGCGCGGGTCACCGGCGCGATGATCGATTTCCTTTCACCCGATGATTCGGCGGCCATCATCCGTACCCTGGCCGACCCGGCAATCCGGATTGTATCGATGACCATCACGGAAGGCGGCTATTTCATCGATCCCGCCACCGGGGTTTTTGACGCCGGAAATCCTGCCATAGCGGCGGACGGGGCTGCTCCCGAACGCCCGAAGACCGTTTTCGGCCTGATCGTGACGGGGCTCAAACGCCGGCGGGAGGCAGGCATCGAGCCATTTACGGTCATGTCCTGCGACAACATCCCCCATAATGGGGTTGTCGCCCGCAACGCGGTGGCCGGCCTGGCCGAACTGTCCGATCCTGAATTCAGCCGCTGGATTGTCGACCAGGTCGCCTTCCCCAACAGCATGGTGGACCGGATTACCCCTGCCACCGGAGATCGCGAGCGGGAAATTTTAACCCGTGATTTCGGCCTTGAGGATAATTGGCCGGTTTTCTGCGAAGACTTCATCCAGTGGGTGCTGGAAGACAATTTTCCCGCCGGCCGGCCGGCCCTGGAGAGGGTCGGGGTGCAATTCGTACCCGATGTAATACCCTATGAGAATATGAAGATCCGTATCCTCAACGGCGGCCATGCCGTCATCGCTTATCCGGCCGGTCTGCTGGATATCCACTTCGCCCATGAGGCCATGGAACATCCCCTGATCCGCCGTTTTCTCCAAAAGATCGAGCGCGAGGAGATCATACCGATTGTCCCGCCGGTGCCGGACACGGATCTGCAAAATTATTTCAGGAAAATCGAGGAGCGCTTCGCCAACCCCAAGATCGGGGACACCATTCGCAGGCTGTGCCTCGACGGCTCCAATCGTCAGCCCAAATTCATCATTCCCTCCATTGCCGACCGACTGAAGGCCGGCGCAGGTGTCGCGGGCCTCGCCCTTGAATCGGCGCTGTGGTGCCGCTATTGCTACGGCACGACGGAGAGCGGCCGGAACATCGAACCCAATGACCCCAATTGGGATCGTCTTGTCCCGGTCGCACGGGCCGCAAAAGAAGATTCAACGGCCTGGCTGCAGATGGAAGACATTTACGGCGACGTCGGGCGCTCCGAGGTGTTTCGCAAACACTTTGCAACCATGCTGGAGACAATCTGGTCGGAGGGTGTGACGCGCGTCGTCACACGCTATCTGGAAGGAAAAGCTTAGAAACGGGGAACCGGAGAAACGGTGAACCGGGGAAACGGGAATTTTGGGAAAGGGAGAAAGGGGAAGAGGGGGACTGTCCTGATTGTTGTCCAGTTGGTTTCACCAGGTAAATTGAGGGGGATGATTTATTTGATTAAAGCGATCATAGTTCACAGTTCAGTTCAAGGCCGCTTTCCTATACCCCGTGGCTGCGAGAATAGGCTGACGGCTTAGGGGGCAGCCATCCCTCCAGCGCCTTCGGATCCGGGCGATAGACCTCAACCTTCAGCGGGTAGCAAGCTGCTGCATCGCTGGAATGTTCCGAGCTGCAATCACCGCCGGGGCAGGCCGACAGCGCGCCCAGCAGGTCGATTTCGGCGAAGAATTCGATGAAATCCCCGGGACGCACCGGGCTGGCTTTCATGAAATACTGATGCGTGTCATGCATGAAACCCGTGCACATGAAAACATTCAGCACATCATGGACATGCGTTTCGGCCTGGTGCAGCGAAAGCCCGGTTTCTGCCGCCAACGCTCGGGTCAGATTCGAATGGCAGCAATGATGATAATCCTGTCCGCTCAGCAAACGGTTGGTATAGGGATCGCAGCGCGTTCCGATTACGTCATGCACACCGCCGCCGTCCGCATCAAAGCCATACCAATCGAGGGTGTCATGGGTAATCGTTGCCATTGGTCGCATATGGGGAAAACTGCTCCACATCCGGTCACCGGTGCTCAGGTGGGTTCCATGCAGCGCTCTGGTTTTGCCGCTGTAAAACCGTTCCGACAGATCACTATCCGCCCAGAGATTCAGATCGCCCACCTGCGGGCCGTCCACGCTGACGATCCGGAAAAAATTACCTGCTGCAACACGAAAAGATCCGGCATCCCGCGGCGGCACGATCACCTCACTTGTCATTTTCATTGCTTCACGTGCAGCGGAATAGAGGCTCATGTTCGGCATGGGGAGGGTATCAACCGGATAGCAGATGACGGGTTGGACCGCCCTGCGGGCATCGGCATCAACGGGAGCTTTGCTTTGAGGGGTGCGTTTCATTGAAGTTTTCCTTGATCCCGTAATTCCGGGACGAATCGTCCTCTTTCAGGACCGGACGATGGGTTTCATTAATTTGTTTGAGCAAATCAGCTGCCCTCGATTTAAGTTAAGTTACCGGTTTTATATCCTGCGAAATATTCATTTTATTACCTCCGGTCTTTTTATAGGAATAGATTAAGACCGATGTCAAGCTCATAACTTCTTGCGCACTTTGCTAACGTTGCTGACGCCTCCGTTGAAATTCGTCCCATAACCAATATCTAATAACTTCCAGGCGTAAATCCGATTCCAGATCAGTGCTGATTTTTGGCGCCCGGCGGCCTTGCATCTCCCTGCGCCCGGCGCATCGCGCCCTGGGTCACTCTTATCTTTTCAGCATTAGTAGTAAAGCCGATGAGTTGGCGAGAATATGGCATGAATTTTATATGAAAAAAAATATTGACAAATAACCCGTGGCATTCCATGAAAGCCATATTCTAAAATTGAAAACATGGTCCTCCGGGTTAGGTCAGAGAAATCAGGCTTTGCCGCAGCCGATTGCCATGGGATGCTGGGAAAATGGAATTCCGGCCCCAGTGAAATTTGAAAAAAGATTTCACGGGTTAAAAATATTGAGTCTGGCAGAATGAGATCTATTTTTTTTATATAAATATAAAGACTGCCTTTCTTAGAAGTTAAAATCAGCACATCATCCGCTTTTCATAACCTATATTCCATTCTTCCATTTGCTGTTTAAGGTAAGGGCAACCACCACCCATGTGACGTGAGATCAAAACCTATCACGCGGGGCCAGGATTCTTTGCGGCTGATCCCCTGCGGATACCTGCCCGTCAAAGCCTTAATATCGAAAGGAGCCCTAATGTCACGCAAACGGTTTGTTGATTTAAGCATCAGTATCGAACCCGATCTGCCCAGCGACCCGCCCATGATGATTCCCAAAATCGATTACGTCAATCATGAAATGGGGGCCGAACAGATGAAAGATTTTTACCCGGGCGTCAAAAAAGAACAGCTGCCCGGCGGGCTGGGCTGGGCGGTGGAGTTTATCACGCTGACCACCCACTCCGGGACCCATCTGGATGCCCCGTATCACTATCACCCTACCATGGACAAAGGCCAACGGTCTTTGACCATCGATGAGATTCCCCTGGAATGGTGTTTTAACGATGGGGTGCTGCTGGATTTCCGCCACAAGGGAGACGGCGAGCGGATCACGGTTGAAGATGTCCAAAAAGAGCTGGATCGCATTCAGTATGAAATCAAGCCCCTGGATATCGTCCTGATTCAAACCGGGGCGGATGCGGCCTGGGGTACGGAGAAATATCTGGTGACGGGCGCCGGTATGGATCGGGACAGCACCCTGTTTCTGACCGAAAAAGGCATCAAGGTGGTGGGAATCGACGCCTGGAGCTGGGACCGCCCGCTGCCCTTTCAGGCCAAAGAGTTCAGCGCAAACAGAGATCCCAAGGTCATCTGGGAAGCGCACTTTGCCGGGATTGACATCGGCTATTGCCACATGGAAAAAATGGCCAATCTGTCCGCCATCGGCAAACCTTTCGGATTCACGGTCTGCTGTTTTCCCGTCAAGATCAAGGGCGCCAGCGCGGGATGGACAAGACCGGTGGCGATCATCGAGGAATAAATAAATTCAATGATTAAGAAAAAGGAGGCTTAAAATGAAAATGTGGCAAAAAGCGCTGTTGATTGTCGTTTTGGCTTCACTGGTTTTTAGTTTGCCCGTAGGCCCGGCATCGGCCAAAGACTATAAACTCACCGTCGTTGCAGGTCATCCGCCCATCTTTTTATGGGTGACGCTGTGCCGTGACTATTTCATTCCGGAAGTCGACAAACGCTTGCTGGAAGCCGGTGGAAAGGACAAAATTGAGTGGAACCAGGCCTATGGCGGTACCGTGGCGAAAATCGGCGGGGTCCTCGAAGCGATCGAAGGAGGCATCGCCGATATGGGCTTTGTAGGGACGATATTTGAAGCCTCCAAAATGCCGCTGCACAATGTGACCTACATGACACCCTTCGGGACCGACAATATTTTTTACGTGGTCGACATCATGCATGAGCTGCAGTCCAAGATTCCGGCCCTGGCCCAGGAGTGGAGCCGTTACAACCAGATCAACCTGGGCGGGGCGGCGCTGGATACATACGGGATTCTGACCAATTTTCCGGTGAAAACCGTGGACGATGTCGACGGCCATAAAATTGCCGCTCCCGGACCGTCCGCCAACTGGCTGAAGGGAACCGGCGGGGTCCCGGTGGCCTCCAACCTGAACGAATACTACAACGGGATTAAAACCGGGGTCTTCGAGGGCACCCTGACCTTTATGACCGCGGCCATGGCCATCAAGGTTTACGAAGTCGCACCCTATATCTGCATGGTGAATTTCGGCGCGCAGTTTGCCGGCGGCCTCAGCATCAACAAGGATATTTTTGAATCGTTTCCGCCCTATATGCAGCAAATCTTTATCGATGTCGGCAAGGGATACAATGAAAAGCTGGCCGAGGCCCAGGCGGCCCGGGCCAGCAAAGCCATGGAGACCATGAAGCAAGGCGGGGCCAAAGTCGTCTACCTGTCTGAAGCCGAACGCGAACGCTGGGCCGGCAAACTGCCCAACGTTCCGATGGAATGGGCGCAGGCCATGGAGGAAAAAGGCCTGCCCGGCAAGGCCATGCTCAAAGGCTACCTGGACGGCTTAAGAGCGCGCGGCGTCAAACTGGCACGAGATTGGGATAAGTAAGCCAGTAATTTTCTAATGAATGGATTCGTTTGTATTTTCTCTTTATTAGACAGAATTTATTGGATTTTTTTCTTTGTTTCCGGAAGAAACAAAGAATATCCTCACAATCCTGTCTATCCTGTCTGATTTAAAAAAATATAACAGAATCCATTCCGATTAACCTGATCGCTTGCGGGAAAGGAAAGATTAACTCGATTTGGCTAAAAAAGGAACAATGCAAGGCACCCCCTGGCGTCCCCGGTTTTCCTTTGGGTTCGTCATTTCGGTCATGAACAGTATCGGCACGGCCTGGGTTTTCGTGCTGCTGGTGATCATCAACTTGGACATCGGCGGACGCGCGCTTTTCAACCATCCGATCCGCGGGGTGCCCGAAATTGTGTCTTTGTCCATTGTGGCCTGTGTCTTTCTGCAGATTGCCCACACCCTGAAGGTGGATCGGCTGACACGCTCGGATATTTTATTAAACCGGCTGGGAGCGAGACACCCCGGTTTGAGGCATTTTCTGGAAGGCGTATATTATCTTGTCGGTGCGGGGGTGATGGCCATATTATTCAACGCCAGCATTCCGCTGTTCACCAGGGCCTGGCGCATCGACGAATATGTGGGGGCCCAGGGGGATTTCATGGCGCCGATCTGGCCGGTGAAGCTGATCATCCTGATCGGATGCGCCGCGGGTGCCGTCCAGTTTCTGCTGATGGCCGTCGGCAGCTTCAGGAACCTGACCGCATCAGGCCGCATATGCCAAGGATGCCCGCGGAGGGAGCCGATGACGGACATTCAGATCGGAATGCTGTCCATCGTCGGTATTTTGTTTCTGATATATGCCGGCATGCATGTGGCCATTGCCCTGACGCTTTTGTCCCTGCTGGGGGTCTGGCTGATCAAAGACAATTGGACCATTGCCACCAAACTTATGGCCTTAGCGGCCTCCGACAGTATTTCCGGCTATATTTTCGGCGTGGTGCCGCTGTTTGTCTTAATGGGTCTGCTGATATCCGTGTCGGGCATCGGCAAGGACACCTTCGAGGTGGCCAACCGGCTTTTTAGAGGTATCCCGGGCGGACTGGGGATATCGACCGTTGCCGCCAATGCGATTTTTGCGGCGGTGACCGGCATTTCCATCGCTTCGGCCGCGGTATTCACCAAGGTGGCCGTGCCCGAAATGATCCGCCTGGGGCACAAACCCCGGTTTGCCGTGGGGGTGGTGACGGGGTCTTCGGTCTTGGGGATGCTGATTCCTCCCAGCCTGCTGCTGATCCTATTCGGCGTGCTGACCGAAACTTCCATCGGGGATCTGTTTAAAGCCGGTATCATGCCCGGCATCGTGTTGTCGGCTGCCTACAGCGGGCTGATTCTTTTAATGGCCTACCGTTTTCCCGCTTATGTGGGTCAAACGATCGATGAATCAAAGGATAGTCCAGCCGGACGCATGACCTTCGTCCAGGCAGTCTGGAAACTGACCCCGATTGCGCTGCTGGTGGCCCTGGTGCTGGGGGGGATTTACGCCGGCTGGTTTACCCCCACCGAATCCGGGGCCGTGGGCGCTTTGGGCGCTTTGCTGCTGGCGCTGGGCAAACGGCAGCTGACCTGGGGCAAACTGTGGCAGGTGCTTACCGAAACCGGACATGTTACCGTTTCCATCCTGTTTTTGCTGATTGCGGCCAATATTTACGGGCGCATGCTGGCGCTGTCCGGCATTACCGGGTTTATTGCAGCCTGGATCGGTGAATCCGGCTGGGGATTGTACACCATCCTGGCGATCTACCTGGTGATCGTCCTTCTGATGGGGACCATCCTGGACTCCACCTCCATCATGATGATCGTTGTGCCGCTGATTTATCCCATCATGCAGGACCTGCAGGTCGATTTTGTCTGGTTCGGGGTGGTGACGGTGATTGCGATCGAGGTCGGGCTGATTACGCCGCCGCTGGGGATTGCCGCCTTTGTGGTAAAATCAACCCTTGACGACCAGAGCATCACCCTCAACGATGTCTTCGCCGGTGCGTTTCCATACGTGTTGATTATGATTCTGGTCCTGGTGCTGGTGGTCATTTTTCCCGGAATCAGTTTGGTTTTAGTAAGATAATATTTTTGCCTCCATATCAGGTTATAAATTGCTGTTAGGTCCCTCAGTGCGATTATTTCCTAAAAATTGTGTCGTATTTATCGTCAAAAATATCATTTAAAATTGCTGCAGATGACGCCAGCCGGTTCACGGCCGGCACGCTGCCCAACGGACTTGCATTTGCCGAAAACGGCGATATCTTAAATAACTATTCAACCAATTAACTAAAGAATGAGGAGCTGATTATGTCCGAAAAGTTTATCGTTACGGCCGCCCTAACCGGGGCCATTCATACCCCGACCATGTCGCCGGACCTTCCGATTACCCCTGCTGAGCTTGCCGAAGAGGCTCGCCGGGCAAGGGAAGCGGGCGCAGCGGTGGTCCACGTTCATGCCCGTAATCCGGAAACCGGCCAGCCTTCCGCCGACAGCCGGCTGTTCGGCGACATTTTAGCGAAGATCAAAAATAAATCCGACGCGGTCATCTGCACCACCACCGGCGGTGGATTCGGTATGACCGTCGAGCAGCGGGTGTCCGTGGTTAAAGCCTACAGCCCGGAGCTGGCTTCGCTGAATGCCGGTTCTTTAAATTTTGCCCTGCATCCGATTTTGGAAAAAATCAAAGAATTCAAATTTGACTGGGAACCCCAGTACCTGGGCATGAGCGAAGATTTTATCTTCCCGAACACCTTTAAAACCCTGCGCGAGTTTGCCGAATTTTTTGCCGCGGAGAACACCAAACCGGAACTTGAAATTTATGACGCCGGCATGATCAACAACGTGGCCTTTCTGCTGAGCCAGGGCTACATCAAGAGTCCGGTCTATCTGCAATTTGTATTGGGAATTCTGGGCGGTATGCAGGCCACGATCAACAACCTGGTGTTTCTGGTCAATTCGGCCAAAGAAATCCTCGGTGACGGCTTTCAATGGTCGGTGTGTGCGGCCGGCAAAAATCAATTTAAAATGTGCAACGCCGCCCTGCTGATGGGAGGTTTTACCCGGGTGGGGCTGGAGGATAATCTCTATCTGGATAAGGGCCGGATGGCCCAAAGCAGCGGCGAGCAGGTTGAAAAGATCGTGCGCATCGCCAGAGAGCACGGCCTGGAACCGGCTACACCGGAGGAGGCGAGGGAGATACTGAGATTAAAGGGGTTGGATAAAGTCAGGTATTAACGGGTTAGATATACTCCTCCTGCATAAACGCGCTGATCAGATCGATATGTTGGGGGGTCATATCGCTGAATTTTACGCCCATGCCCAGCATGCCTTTCCACAGGATTTCACCGTTGATATTCAACCGACCGGGGCTGTTCGGCAGGGAAAACGAGAGCCGGATCGACTGACCGGCGATAAACGGTTCGCCGGTTTCAATAAAGGCCCCGGCCGGACTGATATCCAGCATAAACCCTTCAAAATTGCGATCCTCAACCGTGTAATCGATGTTGAGCATACAGGATTTACGCGTGTGGCCCCGCAGGGCGATTTCGGTTTCTTCCAGGCTGACGGATTTGAGGGGAAGTTCCTGGAGTTGCTCTAACAGGGTGGACTGTCGATCGTCGGACATGGTGCCGATCAACCGAAACAAAGTAGAGGTGAGATTGCCTTTCAGCAGCTGTTTGAGCAGAATCAATTGCTGATCTTCAGGCAAATTCTTTATCGTTTCCGCTAATTTTAAATTGACTGTTTTGTGATCCGACGGTGGTTTGATGCCTGTCATTAAAAGGCTCCTTCGTTATTGATTATACATCTTGCCGCAGCAGTATAACCTTGATTGATCGGGAACAAAATAAAAAATCGAAAAACTGAACTGTCCCGGACCGGATGATCAGGCGTTGATCACGCGCCGGCGGGACGTCGTTTAGTTGAATTGTAAAAGAATTAACAAAAATCCATGCACTATGTCAAGAATCATGGAAGCGGTTTGAAAAACCAAACAATCGCCAAACTCGAAAACGTTACTCTCAGAGTCAGAGACACGCTGATACTGCCCAACACAAGCTGGCAAATCGACAAAGGGCAGCACTGGGCGATTTTGGGCCCCAACGGCGCCGGGAAGACTTCCCTGGTCAAAGCGCTTGTCGGGGATGTCCCGGCGGTCAAGGGTACGATACGTGCTTTGGATGATCCCGCCAATCCACTGCGGGCTGAATATGTATCCTTCGAGCAGCATCAGCGCCTGATTGCACGCGAGGATCAACGCGATGAATTCCGTTCTTTCAGCGGCGATTTAGACCGCATCACCACGGTCCGTGAAATACTGCTTGAAGGCGACGGCCAGCCGAGCGGCCTGGGCGCTGATATCGCGGCTGCGGTCGCCGCACTTAAAATCCAGCACTTGCTCGGCCGGGGAATCCGGGCCCTATCCACGGGGGAAATGAGAAAAATTCAGATTGCGCGGGCGCTGCAGAAGCTGCCGGAAATTATGATTTTGGACGAACCTTTTGACGGCCTGGATGAAGCTTCCCGCCGGGATCTGGCTCAAATTATCGATGGCCTGATGGATGAAACCCGGACCGTGATCCTGGTCACCCATCGTGAGCGGGAGATTTTGCCCAAAATCTCGCATGTGCTGGCCGTCCGAGACGGGGAGGTGCTGTTTCAAGGGAGTCGCTCGGAGGTGCTGACGCCTTCCCAAATGGAGCGTCTGTACGCATTCGATTTTGCCGCTTCTTTTTCCATTCCGGCCGGAGAAGATCGCACCGAGCCGGCTGCCGGCAGCCTGTCCCGTACTCTGGTCTGTATGCAACATGTGACGGTACAATACGGCGCCACCACGGCCCTGGATGATGTCAGCTGGACTATGAAACACGGTGAGAACTGGGCTATACTGGGCCCCAACGGTTCCGGCAAGACAACCCTGCTGAATCTGATCACGGCCGACAATCCCCAGGCGTACGCCAACCGGATTTACTTATTCGGCCGACGTCGCGGTTCGGGGGAAAGCATCTGGGATATCAAACAACGCATCGGCACCGTGTCCTCTGAATTTCAGATCCGCTACCGCAAGCCCATCGCGGCGTTTGAGGTTGTCTTATCCGGATTTTTCGACAGCATCGGTCTTTATCGCCATGCATCTGCCCGGCAAAAACAAACGGCCGAACAGTGGATGGCGGTTCTGGGCATTGCCCATAAGTCGGATAAAACCTTCAATCAGCTTTCTTACGGTGAGCAGCGCATGGTTCTGCTGGCGCGATCCATGGTGAAGATGCCGCTGATACTGATTCTGGATGAGCCTTGCCAGGGGCTTGACCGCACAAACCGGCAAAGAATTCTGGATGCCATTGATGTCATCGGCCGCCACAGCGGGACCCATATCCTTTATGTGACCCATTATCCGGATGAGATCCCCGCCTGCATCACCCACCTGCTGCAATTCAAACAGACACCCACCGGAAGATACCGGGCCAGCCGGCGGCGGTGCTGACACCTTATATGAATCTGAATAAAAAGAGTGTCATGTCAAATCTCAGGAGAAAAAAAGCCTAATAACAAAGCAAAACCGGCAAGGCATAAATTCCAAATTCCAATAATCAATGACCGAAATCGGCCGAACCAGGAAAATCCAGCTGGTTAATTTTATTGTGTTTTGTTATTTGGAATTTGTGATTTTGATTTGTGCTATTACGGTCCCAGAAGGAACTTAGAGTTTTAATCGTCTCATGTCCTTGAATATCCTCGACTGGATCATCATTCGGCGCCGGAGAGCCGACACCGGTGGCGGCGCTATTATCTGGTGCTGGCGGCCTGTGGCGTCGGCCTTCTAACGCTGCTGACCATCGCGACTATGATTTTTTAGATGTCTTAATCCTCCGGCCCATTCTCTTCGTCCGGTGTTTCCTCTTCGATCATATCACAGGTCATGTAAGAACCGTCATCGACGGTCACAAGGCAATCCAATTCTTCGTCGGTTTCATGGCGTTTGTCGTTCATTTTTGATTTCCTTTGGCATGTATTTGACGGGTATCCTCAGATACCGGTGTATTCAAAGAAACCTGATTCTCTATGACAGGATTCTTTACTCAGCGGTTGACCATATAATGGGCATGAATTGGAGAATGTAAATTGTTATGGGTTATATGACGGCCAAAACCACCCCTCTCTTCGAGCTGTAGGCTCTACGAGCCGGAAGCTGGGACGAAGTCAAAGCCTGGCGATCTGGGCCAGGATTCTTTACTTCTCTTGCGGCAGAAAAAATATTAGGCCCACGGTGAGCAGCGGTATAAGGGCCAGGACACCCAGCACGGTGCGAATGGAGTACAGGTCCGACAGCATGCCGGTCAGGGGTGTCAGCAGGCCGCCGAGGCCGTATGCCAGGCCCGTCATCAGGCTGGAGGCCATGGACTTGCCGCGCGGGGCCAGTTTTTGAACCAGCGCGACTCCCAGAGGAATGGTTGCCAGGACAAAAAATCCGGTAAAAAAAGCCCCCGAATAAACCCATGCGCCGGAAGACTTCAGCAGCAGATACATACTGGGGGTGGTAAGCAAGTTGGCCGCTATGAGCACCGGCTTAAAGCCGATGCGGTCGGAAAGGTGGCCGGCGAGCAAACCGCTAACTGCACCCGCCACCGTAAAAAATGACACCATCAGGCCGATTGCGACCAGTGAATATCCTTCATTAGAATAAAGCATCGGCATATAGGTCAGGAATGACTGGCTCACAAAAGCCCGAATAACCATTACCAGCCAAACCAGAATCACCGGTTTCCACACCGGGCCGAAGATTTCCTTTATGGACCCCAGCAGGCTCTTATTTTCAAAACTTTCAACCTCGGGTACCGGTATGGTTAGGTAAAGATGAACCATTATCATCAGTCCCGGCAGCATGGTCCAGGGAGTTGCCTTAAGGCCGAAATTTTCCACAACCCAGGCGATAAACAGCGGGCCTGCGGCAAATGCCAGCGTACCACCCATATTAAAAATGGACATATTGAAACCGAAGCGTCGACCGGAGTAGGCGCCGATCATGCCGGCTACCGCAGGGTGAAACATGGAAGAGCCGATGGAACCGATGGATACAAAAACAAGCAAAAGCCAGAAGGAAGGGGTTATTCCGGAAAGAGATATGAAGACGATCACCAGCAGCGGTCCACCCAGGACAAAGAAACGCGTGGAATAGCGATCGGATAGATATCCAACGGGCGGCTGGACCACGAACGCCAAAAAGCGGCTCAAACCGGCGATCAACCCGGCCTTGGCTAAAGTTAAAGAATAGTTGGTGACAAAAATGGGCAGCAGCGGGATAACAAACGCATTGTAAAAATCGCCGATAAAATGTACCAGGGTGAGCTCAAAAATTATTTTGAAATTAGATTCTTTTATGGTTGAAGACATGAAATTCTACAGTCCGGAAGCTACCCGTCTTATAAAACCGAAAGTAGGTTCAGCGGCAGGGCAGGGGTATAGAGCAATGATAGGGGCGTGTCAATAAAATAATGGATAGACAACCTACCCGTTTTGCTTTTGAACCGGAAGTGTTCTAGAAAAGCGAATATTGATTACGAGGTTTTAAATTTCGAGGCCGAGTCCTTGCCCGTCCGGTGCAAATCTGGTAAAAATGCTGCCGCATGGCAATTCAGGACATTTAGGGAGGCATTTATGAAAATTATCGTGGTTGGGGGCGGTTGGGCCGGATGTGCGGCGGCGTTGTCGGCACGCAAGCAGGGTGCGGAGGTTCTCTTGATCGAACGCACGGACATGCTGCTGGGAACCGGCCTGGTGGGCGGTATCATGCGCAACAACGGCCGATTTACGGCCGCCGAAGAAATGATTGCCATGGCCGGAGGAGAGCTGTTTCAGTTGACCGATCAAAACAGCCTGCATCGGGGTATTGATTTTCCGGGACACCGGCATGCATCGCTTTATAATGTAGCCAAAATGGAGCCGATCCTTAAAAATTTTCTGCTTCAGGCGGGTGTTGAAATTCAACTGTCCACCCGCATAACCGATGTTGAAATGCAGGCGGATCGTCTGAAAACCGTCATCGGAAAATGCAGTAAAGAAGAATTGCGCTTCGATGCCGAGGCCTTTATCGACACTACCGGCACGGCCGGTCCGCCAGCCAACTGCAATAAATTCGGCAACGGATGTGTGATGTGCGTGCTGCGCTGCCATACCTTCGGCGGACGCGTCAGCCTGGCGGCCAAAGCCGGCGTCAAAGAAATTGTCGGGAAAAAAGGCTCTCAAACCGGAGCCATGAGCGGGTCCTGCAAACTGCTTAAAGAATCCCTGTCGGAAGATATCGTGCAGCGGTTAAATAAAGACGGGGTGGTCGTCATCCCTTTGCCGGAAGCGAGTCGCTCGGCCGGCAAACTGGCAATTAAAGCCTGCCAGCAATACGCTATTTCGGAATTTGAGAAAAATATCGTTTTGCTGAACACAGGCCATGCCAAGCTCATGAGTCCTTTTTTTCCGCTGGAGGCCTTGAGGCGAATTCCGGGCTTTGAATATGCGCGCTTCGAAGACCCGTACGCCGGCGGCCAGGGTAATTCCGTGCGCTACCTGGCCATGGCACCCCGGGACGACAGCCTGCAGGTGGCAGGCGTGGCCAACCTGTTCTGTGCCGGGGAAAAAGCCGGTCTGCTGGTGGGGCACACCGAGGCCATCTGCACCGGCACACTGGCCGGCTATAATGCCGTCCGAAAAATAAAAAAAGACCCCCTGCTGGTAATCCCCGAGAGCCTGGCGATCGGAGATGCCATCCGTCAGGTGCGTCTGCGGATGAAAACCAGTGAGGGGCTGGGATTCAAATATACGTTTTCCGGCTCTGTTTTCTTTGAGCGCATGCTGGAACGCAAGCTGTATTCCACCGACGTACAGCAGATCGAGCAAAGGGTGGCGGCCGCTGGATTGGGAGGTGTATTTGCTGGTAGCTGATCCTGATATGAAAATTCAGGAAAACGACGCGGGTCTCTTTTTATTTCTCAGAAGGCAGGGGAAAAATTCCAAATTTCAAGCACCAAATTACAAACAAATCCCAAATCACAATAATCAATGACCGAAACCGGTCAAGCCGGGAAAATCCCGCTGGTTTATTTTTTCCTGTTTCAGAACTTTCGTGATTTCGTGATAAAAGGATCGCTTTTTTGTCTAGAGCGATATTCAAGACTGATAAAGTCTTGTTTGGAATTTGGAATTTTGGTGATTGGAATTTGTTTGGGATTTGTGATTTGGAATTTGTGATTTTGATTTGCGTCCGCCTTAAGGTCTGATCCGCGTACCTGAACGCGTTGGAGGAAGCCCCCTGACGGGTTCAACGATTCCAGCACGCGGCCCTATGCCCCGGGTGGCGTTCAACCAGCGGCGGATCTTCTCTGCGACACTGTTCGGATACGTGGGGACAGCGGGTTTGAAAGCGGCACCCCGGCGGCGGTGCCATCGGGTTCGGCACTTCGCCGCCGTAGGCGATCCTTTGCCGCGCTTTTTGGGCTTTCGGATCGGGCACCGGAACCGCAGACAGCAGCGCTTCCGTATAGGGGTGGATGGCCGAATTATAGATGGCATCGCGTCCGGCGATTTCTACAATCTTGCCCGCATACATGATTGCGATGCGGTGGGAAATGTGCCGCACCACGGCCAGGTCATGGGCAATAAATAGATACGTCAGGCCAAAATCAGCCTGCAAGTCCTGCATCAGGTTAACGACCTGGGCGCGGATGGAAACATCGAGCGCTGAAACGGGTTCGTCGGCGACGATGAATTTCGGGCTCAGGGCCAGGGCCCGCGCGATGCCGATGCGCTGGCGTTGGCCGCCGCTGAAGGCATGCGGATAGCGGCCGCCCGCATCCGGCGGCAGGCCGACCAATTTTAAAAGTTCAGCGACCCGGTCTACGGCTGCGCGGGTGTTTTTTACCAGACCATGAACCAGCAGGGGTTCGGCCACGATGTCGATGATCCGCAGCCGCGGATTGAGACTGGCGTAAGGATCCTGAAAAACCAGCTGCATATGCCTGCGCAGCGGCCTAAGTCCCTCCTCATCCAGGTCGGTGATGTCCTGAGCGTGAAAATATATGCGGCCGGATTTGATCGGTACCCGGCGCAGAATTGCCCGTCCCGTAGTGCTTTTGCCGGACCCGGACTCCCCCACCAGCCCCAGGGTTTCACCGGGATAAATCTCAAAAGAGACATCATCGACGGCATGGACCACCAGGTGTTTTTGTCCCCAGAACCCGCTGCGCCCGGCATCAAAATGGACGGTGAGGTGGTCGACTTTGATGAGAGGTTCCTTATTTGAGGTAGGTGCCATTTGTTTCTTATTTAATCACCCGCGATAAAAAATGCCTAAAATGCACTAAATTGCCTAAATTGCCTAAAATGCCTAAAATGCCTAAAATTGAGGTATTCTGTCGATTTAAATAGCAACGCAAGTGAATCCATAAAGCAATGTTGATAATATCCGGTTTCCAATAGGCCGAATATCTTTATAAAAAAGACGGAGTGTCCCGCAGCGCAAGCGCTTGCGCGACGTGTGCGCTGCGGGAGCGACACCATAATTTTAGGCATTTTAGCGCATTTTAGGCACTTTAGGCATTCATAGTAGGCACTTTAGGCATTTTCTTATATCTGTCTTTGAAACGCACACCAGCAGGACACCTGGCGGTTTTCCTCGTAGGGGGTCAGGGACTGCCTTTGGGCGCAGCCTTCCCGGGCCTGGTCGCAGCGGGTGACAAAGGCGCAGCCGGACGGCGGTGCAATAAGGTTCGGCGGCACCCCCTCGATGGCGACCATGCGTTCGGCGACTTCATCCGGCCGCGGCGTTGCCCGCAGCAGGCCCTGGGTGTAAGGATGAACCGGCCGCTCGAAAATGTCCTGCGCATCTCCGATTTCAACGATTTCGCCGGCATACATGACGGCCACCCGGTGACAGAGCTGGGCGATCACCCCAAGATCATGGGTAATCATGACCACCGCCAGGTTCAGCCGCTGCTGGAGATCCGCCAGAAGCTCCAGTATCTGGGCCTGAATCGTGACATCGAGAGCGGTTGTCGGTTCATCGGCAATCAGCAGGTGGGGGTCACAGGCCAGGGCCATGGCGATCATTACGCGTTGGCGCATACCGCCGGAAAACTCATGGGGGTACTGATCCAGACGTTTTTCGGCCGCACTCATATTTACCAGCTCCAACAGTTCGACGGCGCGGCGGCGGGCCTGCTTTTTGCTCATGCCGAGGTGATGGCGCAGCACTTCCCCAATTTGTTGGCCGACGGTGAACAGCGGGTTCAGGGATGTCATCGGGTCCTGAAATATCATGGCGATTTCCTTGCCCCGCACTTTTTGCAAAAGTCGCCGGCCTTCGGAAGACAACAATGAGCGGCCCCGCCATCGAATGTCACCGGCTATAATTTCGCCGGGGATGGTAATCAGACCCATGACCGCTTGAAACGTCACACTCTTGCCGGATCCGGATTCGCCCACCAATCCCAGGGTTTCACCGGAATCCACATGCAGATTGACGCCGCGCGCCCCCTGGACGATCCCGCTGCGGGTTGTAAAGTGAACCTTCAGACCTTTGATTTCCAGCAGATGCTGATCGGCTGTCCCGCTCATTGGCTCACCACCTTCCCGGGCACAACCATGCTGCGCCCGCGCTTTTTGAGGATGGCCATCCGGCGGGCAAACTGTTTTTCACGCTCCTGCGGATCGGAGATCAACCGCATCCAGCTGGCCACAAGATTGACTGCCAGCACTGTTATGGATATGGCAATTCCCGGCATCGTGACCAGCCACCAGGCACTGAAAATATAGTCCTTGCCGGCGGCCACATCCAGGCCCCAGGAGGTGGCCGGCGGCTGAATGCCCAGTCCGAGAAATGACAAAGCGGCCTCGGCCAGAACGATGCGGGCAAACTCGAGGATCGCCAGGGTCAGCAGCGGCGAAGTGAGATTGGGCAGAATATGGCGGAAGATCACCCGGTGGGAACTGCACCCGATGATCTCCGCCGCTTCCACATAGGGGGTCTGCCGCACCGAGAGCACCGCGCTGCGGATCATGCGTCCGTAAACCATCCAGCCGTTGAGCGACAGCACCATGATGACGGTTGCCATACTGGGCCCGATGACGGCCAATATGATCAGGGCCAGCAAAAGACCGGGAAATGCCACCTGGGTATCGATCCAGCGCATGATAAGGCTGTCCGTGCGGCCGCCGCGATAGCCGGCAAACAACCCCATCAGAACCCCGAAAGTTCCGGCGATGAGCACCACGACGGTGCCGACCAGCAGCGACACCCGCGAGCCGTAAATGACCCGGGAAAGAACGTCGCGGCCCAAATGATCGGTACCCAGGAGATGGTTCCAGCTGCCTTTGGCCGACCAGGCCGGCGGTTTCAGGCGTGCCCGCAGGTCCTGGGCCGTCGGATCGTGAGGAGCCAGCAAGGGTGCCGCCAGGGCCATAAAAAGAAGGGCGGCAATCAGGGCAACGCCGAGCAGGCCGGTTTTGTCCCGCCATAGTTCCCGAGACAGGCTGTGCAGCCGTTGACGCCATTCCCGCCGGCGGCTGCCGAGCATTTTGTCGATGTTGCTTTCGGTTTGCATATCAGGCCAGCTTTAATCTCGGATCGATCATTGTATAAACAACGTCCATCAGGATATTGATCAATACCACCGTGACGGCCACAGTGAAAACAATGGCCTGGAGTAGAATCAAGTCTTCACGCTCGATGGCCTGGATGGCGGTCAGGCCGAGGCCGGGCCAGGCGAAAACGGTTTCAACGACCACCGAATAGCCCGCGACAGCTCGTATCAGCTCCCAGCCGCCGAGGGTGACCACCGGCAGGCTGGCGTTGCGCAGCGCATGGATGCCCACCACCCGATAGAAGGGCAGCCCCTTGGCAAAACCGGTTTTGACATATTGCTGGTTGAGTTCGTCGATCATGGACGAGCGCACAATCATAACCATGCGGGCCAGGGCCGGCAGGCCCATCGTGACGGCCGGCAGAATGATGTGGGCCGGTGTGGCGATCCCGGAGGTCGGCAGCCAATGCAGCTGAACGGCAAACAGCATGATCAGCAGCAGGCCGAGCCAGAACTGGGGGACCGAAAGCCCCAGCAGGCTGACGAAAATCGTGCTGCGATCCGACAGTCCCCCCGGCCGCAGGGCAGCGATAATGCCCAGGGGCATCGCCAGGACAAAGGCCAGCCCGATGCCGAGAAATGACAGCTCAAGGGTCAGCGGCAGCTTTTCGAATACGATCTGCATGGCCGGCCGATGCTGCCACAATGAATCGCCGAAATCCAGCCGTGCGATGCCTCCCATGAATTCGACAAATTGAACCGGGATGGGCCGATCAAGCCCCAGCTGCTTTTCAAAAGCGGCCCGCTGCTCCACGGTGGCCTCCATCGGCAGCATCACTTTGACGGGATCTCCCACCAGGCGGGTGACCACGAAGACAATGACGGTAACGCCGAATATGACCCCCGCACCGTGCCAGAGTCTTTTGAGAAAGTAACGACCCATAATTCAACCTATTTCAACCCCATCTCGCTCACCAGGATTTTGGCGTCGACGCGGCCGTGCCAGTCGAGGCGGGCACTGACGCCGTAAATATCTTCGATGTTGAGCAGCCAGACAAAGTAGGCCTGATCGTAAGCACGCTTGACGGCCTGGTGGTAGAGAGCCTCACGCCGGTTAGAATCGGTCTCGATGCGGGCCTTGTCGATCAGGGATGCCAGCTCCTGGTCGCTGTTGGACGAACCGATGCCGCCGGCCCGATAATAGGCTGAGAAGCTTTTATCGGCATCCAGCAGTTCATTGGAGCTGACCACAAAAATTGCGCCGGCACGGGTCTTGCGGTCGAACAGGCGGTTCAAGTACTCATTGAACTCAAATATGCGAACCTTGGTTTTCAGCCCGACTGAATCCCAGAAGGCGGCCACCGCTTCCACCAATTCCCGATCCTTAAGCCACCGGCCGGCCGTGCCGATAAGCTCAACCGTTGCCCCCTGCGCGCCCGCCTCCTTGAGCAGCGACTTGGCTTTTTCCGGGTCATAGGGGTAGGCGTGGACATTCTTATTAAAACCGAAGAAAGAAGGACTCAACAGCTGACCCTGGGCAATCTGGGCAAACCCTTCGAACAAGCCTTCGGACAGGGCATCCTTGTCGACGGCGTAATTTAAGGCCTGACGAACGCGAACGTCCTTGGTCGGTCCGCCGTCGGCATTCAGAATGATTATGGGATGTTCCAGTCCTAATATATGGATAGCCTGGGGCACCTGTTGAGTGAACTCCGGCAGCAAATTTGTAATGACGTCGAATTCGCCGGCCTTCAAGCCGGCCAAACGGGTGCCGGGCTCCTCGACAAAACGATATTTCACCGCCTTAATGCGGGGTGCCGGACCCCAGTAATCTTTATTTGCCGTCAGGACGATGTCCTGTCCCCGGTTCCAGTGGACGAATTTGTAAGGTCCGGTGCCGACCGGATTTTCGGCGAATTTTGGATCCTGTGAAAAGACGGGCGGCACCATCTTCATCCAGTAAAGCCGTGACAGCAGGATGGGGTCCGGTCCGTTGGTGGTTATGCGCACAGTCAGATCATCAACCTTTTCAGCATCTTTAATCGTTTCGAAGAAGGAAATCTGCTCGGAATTGAACTTGGGATCAATAATTCGTTTGATGCTGTAGACCACGGCGTCGGCATTGAAAGGCTCGCCGTTGTGAAATTTTATCCCCGGGCGAAGTTTTACCTCCCAGGTCCGGGGATCAAGCAGCTCCGGTGGGGCGGCTGCCAGGCCGGTGACCAGCTTGCCGTCCGGTGTACGGTCCATGAGGGTCTCGTAGATATTGTCGTTGACGGCACGTTCGCCGCCGTCTTCACGCAACTGGGGATCCAGGGTGGTCGGTTCGGAGCCCAATGCAATCGTGACCTGCTGGGCACTGACGGCACCGGCGAGCAATATGACGAAGGCCGCAGCCAGACTGGCCGCTAGTAATGCATATTTTCGATTCATTTTCCACCTCCTTGCTGTTGGCTGATGATGAAATGATGACAGGAATTGACCGTTGGGAAGGGGACTCTTGTAAGGGCCGACTATAGAGAAATGAAATTTAGGTGTCAAGTCGAATGGTCGATTGCCGGTCGGACTGTTGGCCGGTTGGCCCGTGCGCCCGTTGGCCGGTCTCGCCGTTTAATTGTTTAGATGAGGGATCGGGGTGTTTTTCTCGTCAGGCCCGCGGAGGCGGGCATCCAATCCAGCCATGATTTCGACGAACCGCAGGGGACTTACCGCAATCCCACTTAGTTTGACGCCCCAGTGAAGATGTGGCCCGCTGACTCTGCCGGTGGCGCCCGTCAATCCGATCAACTGCCCTTTTTCGATGCGCCGGCCGGCCGCCGTTTTGATGGAGCTCAGGTGGGCATAAATCGTGAAAATTTCCGTGCCGTGGTCGATAATGACGGCATTGCCGGAATAGAATAGATTTTTGGCCAGCCTTACAACACCCGAATTGGATGCGTAGACGGGGGTTCCTTTTGGAGAGCGAAAATCAAGACCGTTATGATAACTTTTCAGCTGGTCGTTGAATACCCGCCGGTTGCCGAAGCGACTGGATATTTCATTTTCAACCGGCAGTTGAAACGCACCTTCCCACAAGCGCTCCTGAATGCCGCCGGCATAGACTCGCTGGATTTCCCCCGCTTCGCGGCCGGCCCGTTGAAGGTCTTTTTTGTCGGGGTTGACCCGCCTGGCATCCACCTTTAAAACATCGGTTTGGTAATTGCCGGCTATCACCTGGAATGGAATCGGCATGCTTTTAGTCACAGCTGCCTCGAAATAGGTCAGCGTCAGTTCTTGAGGGCCGGGTTTGGTGCGATACGGTATTCCGATCAGGGCGAAATAGACCCCGTCCCCTCCGGCCGGATGCCGGTAAACCGGAAAACTGCGATTATTAAAGTCGATATGCATCCCGGCGGCGGGCAGCTGCAGCGCTCCGGTGTCGATTTCCACCAGGAGGATGCCGCCGTTGGCGACATCATATGAAGACGCATGCACCGCGGGGTATTGCTGGGTTTGGTTTTGGGCGGCGGCCGTCCACGGCAGGAGCAAGGCGAAGAATACAATAGCGGCGGCCGCGGTAATGAACCGCCGGATTTTCGGGCTAAGTTTCATAAATCAGTTCTGATGCGCGCTACGACAACGTTTACTATAAATCTACCAGGTAATTTTCAAACTGTCCAGCAGAGAACCGAGTGAGATCTTTCCCGCCGCAATCCCCCATTGTTCTATTTTTTCATTATTCCAATATCCTATGGGGGCTAAAAAAGCAGACTTTGGCGGCTTGTTCCTATTCGCGATTTCCGGGTGCTCCCACCGAATTCGGGCGGGCGTAAAGCCCGCCCCTGCAAGACGGTGCCCGACCTGCTGGGTGAGAGCGGGGTTTATGCCCGCCCGCACAGAACTGATGTCGCATTATTTCAGCACTATCCCCTGATGATGCGCGGCAGCATCATTTGATGATGGGGACAGATGGATCGGGGATTTTGATAGGCCGCACCGGCAAACGCGACCAGATACTTTCGAATGTCCGTCATTTTAGCGACTTCATCCACCATGCCGTGCTGCGCGCAATAAACCGGTCGGGAATAATCGTTGTATTCCTGGACCAGTTTGTTCATTTCTTCGATGATCGGTTCCAGGGGCCGGCCGGCGTTTTTTTCCTTTACCAGGCGGCGGGAGAAACTGGCGGCCGCCGCCGTCTCTCCGTGCATGACATAAATTTCCGTCGTGGCCGTACCCAGGGTGAAGGCATTGTGCCGGTTGGCGGTGGGACCGCCCATGATGTAGTGGGCGGCCGCCGTCCCCTTTCGCAACACCACCAGCAGCATGGGGACGTCGGTTTGCTGGATGGAATAAATCAATGATTGGCCCAGGCCCAGTAATTCGGCTTTTTCGGCAATGTCGCCGACATCGATACCGCTGGTGTCCTGAAACCAGATTACCGGCACCCGGTCGCGGCCGCAGTGCGTCACAAATTCGTTCATTTTGATCAACCCCTGGCGATAGAGTTTGCCGCCGATGCCCGGATAGGGTGCATATTCGGGATAATTCTCACCCAGAAATCCCTGCCGGTTGCCGATGACGCCTACCAGAAAACCGTCCATTTTAACCAGACCGGTGTAAACCTCGGGACCGTAATCGGGCCGATATTCCATGTGTTCGCTGCCGTCTACCAGGCGGGACAATACTTCGTCGAAGTTGTACATTTGTTTCTGGTTGAAAGGAACCAGGCGATAAAGATCTTCGGCCGGCAGGGCAGGTTCTTTGGGATCGGCCACGCGGAAGAATTTAGGCTGGTAGGCCGGCATGTCTTTCATGTAGTCCTTCAGTCCGTCAAGAACCTCTTCCTCGGTGTCAAAAACATACCTGAAAAAGCCGGTTTCATCGTAGTGGATTTTAGTGCTGCCGGGCGGTTCGGCCTTGTACTGCTTGGCAGCCTCAATCAACTGTTCGGCGCCTTCCAGATCAAAATAGCCTTTCGGCGACATGCCGCTTAAGATACCGCCGCCGCCCACTGCAATGTTGCAGTCTTTGTGGGCAAACAATACGGTGGGGCTGATGCCCTGGTATCCGCCGCCGGCCGGGTTGGTGCCGTAGATTCCCGCCAGCACCGGAATCCCCTCCTGGTTGAGCTCGGCATGCCGGAAAAAGGTGGTGCCGGATCCGCGGCGGTCGGCATAAAATTTTTCCTGCTCGGTTAATTTCACACCGCTGCAGTTCACCAGCCAGACCAGGGGGATATTCAACCTTTTGGCAAGATCGGTGCATCTTAAAACATTTTCGGATTGTCCGGGGAGCCAGGCGCCGGCAAAAACTTTGTTGTCGAAGCCGATGACGACCGCCCATTTTCCCGCTATTTTGCCGAGACCGTCGATGACATTATTGGTTCCTTCAACATTATCCAGCGGATTGTATAAGGTATGCAGGGGACACCAGGTCCCCTCGTCCACCAGGTAGTCCAAACGCTGCCACACGGTGAGCTGCCCGCGGGCATTTATCTTTTCAGTCGGCAGTCCGGCGTTTTTCACCTTCTCGACGGCCTCTGCAACAAGGGCCTCTACCTCCTGAATCTTGCCCACGTTGGCTGCGGTGCTTTTGACCTGTCCGGGTTTTAGTTCCTGGCCAAAATCCTTCATCTTTTCAAAATAAGATCTCATTTTTTCCTCCGCGTCTCATGTATTTGGAAAATTTATCGGGGCGACGATACCGCCGAATTGTCAACTTTTTTTAGAATGTCCCTGTTTTTGAAATGCACCCGTAAATCGCATCTGCGCCGGTGAACCGTGTCATGCCGAGCGCTACCGGATTCAACGCCTATGTCTCTTATACGAACCCCATCTTAACGTCAAGGACATATGGTGAGCAGAATAAATAAATCCCCCTAATTAATCCGCCCTGAAAAATAGCCTGTCCAGGGTTGGGTGCTGTTCTTTGAAACTTGAAAAAACTCGTTCGATCGAAGGTTCGACGGCTTAATGATTTAGAGTGCCCAAGCATCTGCTAAAGTTTTAACTTTATTTCCCGATATATTAGGAAAATGGCGTCACCCAGGAAGTCCGGTGCCTGTGTTGTCAGCTGTCGCAACTGAAAAATTTGAAATGATTATTTATATTCCAGCCGGCCGTCAATCAGACAAAAATCGTCATCCGGATGACATTTATTGCCGGTTTATTCCGGTAGTTGGTTTGGTTGATTTATCTAACTATCAGAAATTAAAAATAATTTAAACAAAATAGAACTTATGGCACAATTGTTGCCGGTAATCAGCCGGTCAGATGATCAAATCCGGCTGAATTGGATCGGTGATGTCGATGAAGAATCAGGAGTGAAAATGCCGGCAGCGGTATTAGTTTTGTCTTTTTTAAATTGATTTTGCCAATTTTATTAACTCTTAAAACCGGATTTTTGTATCATGAAAAAATTTTGCAACGGCCATCCTACAAGAAAGGCGCACTGGCATTGCCCCAAATGCAAGGCGCTGCTATGTCCTGAATGTGTCACCGCCCACGAAAGCGAGAACTTTGGCCGAAAAGATATTCATCACTTCTGTCCCAAATGCAACCTGCCGGTGGAATGGGTCGGCGTACAGAATCTTATTGATCCGTTCTGGAACCGTATGCCTCGTATTTTCACCTATCCGTTTTCCCTGCAGCCCTTGGTCCTGATATCGGTATTGGCAGTCGCCACTTTGTTCCTCTCAGGCGACGGTTTCATCAGTGGCATACTGCGTGGGGCGCTATGGCTGATTGTCCTGAAATATTCTTTCGAGTCGCTTAAAGCCACCGCCGGCGGAAATCTCAAGCCGCCGTCCGTCAACGGTAAAACAATATCCGAAGATATTCAACAGGTCTTCAAACAGTTTGCCATATATGTCCTGATTTTCATTGGTTTTAGCTATGTTTCCATTAAAGTCCATCCTGCGGCGGGATTCGCATTTGCGATGGTTGTGTTGTTCTTTGTGCCGTCAATGATTATTTTGCTGGTCACTACCGGCAGTCTTTTCCATGCCATCAATCCCGTCATCTTTGCCGGTCTGGCCTTCAGAATCGGCTGGGCTTATTTTCTGATGTATTTTTTTCTGTTTCTGCTGGGAAGTGCGCCGGCCTACCTGGCGCAATATGTCATAAGATTTCTGCCGCCGGAACTGCACCTGATGCTGTTCGGGTTTGCCAAGAGCTTTTATACAATTGTTTCCTACCATCTCATGGGGTATGTGATCCTGCAGTACCATGAAAAGATCGGTTATCAGGTGGATTATGAAGATTTTTCCGACCCCGATGCCGAGAACTTTGAGCCCCAGAAGACGGATCCGGATGCAGTTGTTTTAAGTAAAGCGGCGCCGCTGATCAAAGAAGGCAAACTGGACGAGGCCATTGCCCTCATCAAACAGATGACCCAGCAGCAGCCCATCAGTGGGATTGAATTGTCCGAACGCTACTACAATCTGCTAAAGATGAGAAAACGGATGGCCGAGTTGTTGGCGCACGGCATCCCCCATCTGGACCTGCTGACCGCCCAGAATCAAAAAAATAAGGCCATTGCCGTATTTACCGAATGCCGGACAACGGCCGCCAATTTTTTGCCGTCGGCCAACGTTTTGTTCAAGCTGGCAGGCTGGTTGAACGAAAGCGGCAAAACCAAGGCGGCGGTCGCAGTTTATAATACTCTGGCGAAATCCTATCCGGATAATCCGCTGGTTCCCAAGGCCTATTTTCGAATCGCCCAGATATTTCACGATCGTCTAATGAACAAAGAACAGGCCAAAAAAGCACTTGACCTCCTGCTGCGGAAATATCCCAATCATGACATCATTCCGCAGGCGGAGAGCTTTCTGGCAAGGATTTAGGGTTCAACCTTCTCAACCAATTCGAGACAATCCGCCAGGGTTTTGCCTTTGAATCTTATTTTCAAGGCCGCCGCCAGCATTTCAACATTTATTACCCGGCCGAGTTTGGCCAGCATACCCACCGACGCCAGGGCCCAGTCCGGATTTTTAATTCCCTGGGATTTTAGATCCATTTTATGAATACGGGCGCTGCAGGCCGGCACTTCGACCCCGGCAGCCTGCAAAATAAGGGTATTGCCGTCGGTTTGTTCAAATATTTGCCGGCGGCGGTCCACCCCTTCCGGGGCCAGCGCCACGATGACGTCCGGACGTTCGATTCCGGTATAGTCAATTTCCAGCGGTGACAGAATTAATTCACTGATGGACGGTCCCCGCATGACCGTGATGTTGTACTCGTTTTTCTGGGTGGTATTCAGGCCGGCCGTCAGCCCCGCCAGGCATAAAATTTCTCCGGCGGTGATAATACGCTGGCCGGCACTGCCAAGCAGGATCAATTCCCGGCGATGTGCGTCGGGCGGTTGGAATTCGGCCTCAATTGCGGGAGGTTCCGGCGCCGGTTTCAATCGGGCGCTCGATTGCCGGTAGTGCCGGCTGTATTCCATGCGGGAGTTTTCGGCCACGATCCCTTCCGCCGGGGGTAACCCGGCCAGGGCTTCATCAATGGTTTTAGGGGTCAGACGATTTTTTTTGGTGAATCGCCCCGGGCACACCCCCCAAATATCCAATATGGAAAACCCTTCAAATTCAACGGCCCGCTGAATTTCTGCAGCCAGATCCGGGCGATAGGCCGAGCAGCGCGCTGCATAAGCCGCCCCCGCCGACCGGGCTACCTGGCAGATGTCCAGGGGGCGTTCCAGCTGATTTAAGAATGCCGAGCCGACCAGCGCATCCGGCGGTGTGGTAGCGGAATACTGACCGCCGGTCATGCCGAAATTGAAATTGTTCAATATCAGCAGGGTCAGATCCAGGTTGCGCCGGCAGGCGGCCAGCAGATGGGCACCGCCGATACCCTGGCCGCCGTCACCCATGGTGACCACGATTTTTAAATCCGGCCGAGCCAGTTTCAAACCGGCCGCATAGGTCAGCGCACGACCGTGCAGTCCGTGCAGGGCGTGGGTGTTGAAAAATGTGTCAAACAGACCCGAGCAGCCGATATCGCTGACCATCACGATCCGGTCGCCGGTCAACCCCATATTTTGAAAGGCCTTGTCCAGCGTGTGGGTGATGTGCTCGTGGGAACATCCGGGACAAAAGACCGGCGGTCTGGCATTGTTGAGCAAACTAACCATTTGCGATGGTCTCCTTGATTTTTTGCGGCGAGATCAGGCGTCCGTCCATCTGGCCGTAGAAATCCACGTGCCGATCAACCAGGATGCGTTTTATTTCCCAGACATACTGGCCCAGATTCATCTCCAGCGCGACTACCCGTTTGACACCCCTGGCCGCCCGGCGGATGACGGCTTCGGGCACCGGCCACAGGGTCTTGAGAATCAGCAGGGAAATCGGCCGGCCCGAGCTTTGCAATTCCCGGTAAACTGCTTTGGCCGCCCGGGCGGTAACGCCATACGCAATGAGCAGGGTATCCGATTGACCGGCACCAAGGAGCTCATAGAATGAAAATTCCGTGACAGCCGATTCAAGTTTGTTTTTCAAGCGGTCAAGGATCCGGGAAATTTCCTGCGGGTCGGTGGTGATGTAGCCGCTGGTGCCGTGGGTGGAGGATGTCTGGCGCACCGGTATATCGGAACCGATGGGTAAAAAATCCGGCACGCCCTGGCCATCTTCAACCTGAAACGGCAAAAACGGTTTGCCGGCCGGCGGCGGCGTGCGATTGATGATGCCGGGCTTTGCCAGGGCCTCCAGGTCGACACTTTCCCGGGTCATGCCGATTTCCTTGTTGGAGGCGATGAACACCGGACAGCGAAATTTTTCAGCCAGATTAAAGGCATGCATCGTCAACGTAAAGCAGTCGGCAACGTTTTCCGGTGCCAGCACAATGACCGGCATGCCGCCGCTATTGCCCCAGCGCAGAAAGCAGATATCGCCGTCGGCGCCGCGGGTGGCCGAGCCGGTGGACGGCCCCAGTCGCTGCACATCGACAATCACGATCGGAATTTCACTGCCGATGGCAAATGAAATATGTTCGCTGTAAAGGCTGATACCCGGCCCGGAGGTCGCCGTCATTACCTTGAGCCCGGCCATTGAGGCACCCAGACAGGCTCCGATGGATGCAATTTCATCTTCGGCCTGAAGACAAATACCGCCCAGGGGCGGCAGCAGCGTCAGCATGGTGTTTAATATCGTGGTGGCCGGTGTGATCGGATATCCGGCAAAAAACCGGCAGCCGGAGGCCATTGCCCCCCGGCCGATTGCCTCGTTGCCCTCAATGAAACTAAACGCCATCTTAACTCCTTAAAGACGAAATGTACGATCATCCTGGTCTTTTACCGGTATCCGCTCCGATCTTCCAGGATGTTTTCTGGGGCAGGGCCTTTTTTTCCTGCCAAGGGTATCGAATGCGCGAATGAAAGGATGCTTCAAGCGCATCGACCAGCGTTTCGACGATTTTTGAAAGGTCGCGGGACGTCAGGTCACATTCACTGAATTGTCCGTCAACGATGCGTCTGACCAGAATGAGACGCACCATTTTTTTGAACTTGTTGCGGTTCGGATCCTGCAGGGAGCGGGAGGCCGCCTCGACGGCGTCGGCCACCATTAAAATTGCAGCTTCAACGCTCTGGGGTTTTGGCCCCGGATAGCGGAATTCTTCCTCGCGAATGGTGCTTTGCGGATATGTTTTGGCGGCGATATTGTAAAAGTATTCCATTAACTGGGAGCCGTGGTGCTGCATTATCAGGTCGACCACGATTTTGGGCAATCCCGATTCCTGACCGATGCGGATGCCGTGTGCCACATGTTTGATGATGATTCGTGCGCTTTCCCGCGGTTCTAAAACATCGTGGGGATTTTCCCCATTGAATTGATTCTCGATGAAAAACTTGGGATTCATCATTTTGCCGACATCATGATAATACGCCCCGATCCGCAACAAAAGTGTATCGGCTCCGACAGCTTCGCCGACCGATTGAGCAAGATAGGCCACCGTCATGCAGTGCTGGTAGGTTCCCGGCGCTTTTGACAGCAGTTCTTTCATCAGTGGGCGATTAAGATCCATATAGCGGTTGAGCTTAAAGGTTGAAGCCGTCGCCCAGCTTATCTCAAGCAGGGGCAGCAGCATAAGCGCCAGGGGTCCTGCCGCCAGGCCGCCGACCACGGCCCAGCCGATATCCCCGGTCAAGGCGCCGTCAACGGCCTGTACCAGGATGTCAAATTTATCTGTTGGACGGGCGATAAATTGAGTGAGGACAGACTGCCAGTCCAGGGTGAATATGATGACGGTGAGCGTGTTGATAAATCCGACCAGCAAGGAAGGCAGCAGGATTTGCAGGCGTTTTCTCAGCCCCGAAGAAACCAGCACCGCCGCCAGTCCGCCGAATGTCAGAAACAGCAGAATCTGATAGGTCGGTCCGGATGACAGGCTGACCAGCATCGCGCCTATCAGGGTCGTAGCGGTTGCGATCGCTTTTCCGTGGTTTAGAAAGATGATCAGCATGGGAAGTACGCAAAAGGGCAAACCATAAATCGGAAAAGGCGTGAAAACCAGGTAGCCCTTGAGGATAACGATGGTGGTGATCAGCAACACCTGCAAAAAGCGGTAAGGCGGCTGGCTGCGTGAGCCGTTGGCCAGGATTTTTGTCATGAACAAGTTGAAAAATCCCAGCATAAAAAGAATGGTAAACAAAATCCAGGGCGCATTCCGGTATATCGCGACAAGCCGGTACTTCTGGTAAGATGCCAGCAGCAGCAGGTCCTTTTCATTTAAAATCCTGCGAAACGGCACCAGCACATCGCCGGGCTTATATTCAACAATCCGGGAGGGAAACTCCCGGTTTATTGTGTCCAATCTGCGCTCGTTTTCGTTCTGATCGTATTCGAGGTTGGGCTGCAATGTGGCGAGGGCAACCTGAACAACCGGATCCAACACGCTTTTATCGACCTGCCAAAAAAGCTGCCGGACTTTTTCCTCAAGCTGGGAGCGGGCCTTTTCGAGGGTCATCAGCTCATCGACCGGATATGTGACCGTACCGGCGGAATTAGGGCTCTGGATTTCAATGGTCTTTCTGTCCATAAGGCCCTGGGGATCGCGTAAGATTTTATTTTGCAGAATTGACTCCTCGATGGTGAGAATCCCTTCCAGCAAGTTTTTCAGGTCGCGGTACTTGACGATATTGATAATATTAGCCGGAGACAGCCGGACATCGAATTCCTCCTGCAGCTGGTTCTTCAGGTCTTCCACCCCTTTTTGTTTTTTTTCCTGAAAAGTGGAAACTGCCTGCATAATCGTTTTAAACTTTTCGAGGGAAGTTTCGACGCCCTGGGGATCATAGCGGTAGATGGGAATGTACCGTGACAGCGCATCCTTGCGTTTGACCTCCAACGCCGTTCGCTGATCGAAGCTGAAATTGCCCTGCGACCGGATGGTCAGATATATGGCCTGGTTCTTTTGAGGCGGCCAAAGATAGAGGTAGATATCCTCAACAAAGCAAGCCAAAATCGCTATCGAAATTAAAATTATGTTAAGAATTAATCGCATTTAAAGTGCATCCTGATTCTATCCAGCCGATTGTTTTTTGAAAACAACGGTACCGCAATCCGTGCCGTGATATTTCCAATCGACCCACCATAATATAAGGGAGTGAAGCAGGAGTCAATCATATCCGTGTTATTAATGCAAGCAGGATGCAGCTGGCGGATTGCAAGAGAATAATGTAATTAATTAGAATTATTAAATAAATTATTGTTGTCTTGCTATTTGGGACGATATCTGACATAATATAAATTAACGGCTTCGCTCCAATTGGAATGGTGCAATAGTGCAATATTGGTAAAATTCCAGGACGTTTTAACCGACGTCTTGCAGGGAGACCCGAAATGTTCGGCCTTGGGAAGAAAAGCAAAAATGACGGTGAGGATAAGCCTGACGTCCTGAAAGGCAGGCCGGGATCACCGCTGGGCGACATTTCCAAAATGCTCAATGCCTCGGGCAGAATCGCTCTTCCAACCCTCGAAAAGCTAGTGAAGGTATGCCATAAGACCAAATTCGCCTTATTTATGGAACAACCGGCGTTCGTCGGGTCTTCCATCCAGTCCGGTTCATTGAATTTGCGGAAACGGGCCAGCAAAGAGGAGATGAACAGAACCGTTATTTTTCAGATTGAAGATGGAGAAGAGGCTTCATCGCCCTCGGAAACATTGAAACATGCGATTTATCCGCTGGTCAAGGGCGAATATGCCACCGGCCCGGTGAACTCCTTTACAATCGGGCGAGTGGACGGCAATGATATGATTATGCCGGATTATGCCATCTCCAAACAGCATGCGATCGTAGAAATCAGAAGAGGCAGTTACTCGATTCGCGACTGCGATTCCACCAACGGCACGATGGTCAACGGAAAACGTCTGGATAAAAAGCCGGTGCAGCTGAATGATGGAGATGTGGTCGGATTTGCCCGGTATGAATTTACCTTTTTCTTTCCCGAATCACTCTTCGATATGCTCAGCGACTCGTAACGCCGCCATCGATTGCGGATGTCGGATGGCGGAATTCGGATTGTGATTGGAATTGCAACGCCCTGTCTTTTTAATTCATAAAATTCGGTAGAATTCCTTTAACCTTTCGCCTTTCACTATCCAGAATCCAGCATCCAGCATCCAGCCCTTCTATCTCCCCAGCGCCGCTTTAATTGCCCGACCTATTTTTTCCAGCAGGTAAGGTTTTTTGACATATGTTCCGGCCCCCAATCGTTGAGCTTCCTTGACCCGGACTGATTCAGAGTACCCGCTGGCGATAATGGCTTTTTGGCCCGGATGAATTTTAAGAATTCGGCGGTAGGTTTCGAGACCGTCGATGCCGGGTTCCATTATCATGTCCAGAACCAGCAGGTCCGCCGTATGGGTACGCATGTATTCAACGGCTTCCCCGCCGCCGGCCGCGGTGGTGACCTGATACCCCAGTTTTTCCAGCATTTCGGTCGCAATTTGACGCTGGGCGGCGATATCATCGACCAAAAGTATGGATTCACCCTTTCCCATTATATCCTGAATGGAGGCAATTTCTGCTTCGGGAGCAAACATCTTGCGAGTGATCGGAAAATACAGGGTAACTTCCGTTCCTTTGCCTTCCGTGCTGTTGATGTCGATGAATCCCCTGTGGTCTTTTACCGTACCCCAGACAACCGCCATCCCGAGTCCGGTGCCGCTCCTGCCCATAGTTTTTTTGGTGTAAAAGGGCTCGAAAATTCTTTCAATATCTTCGGGTGAAATTCCGATACCGGTATCCAAGACGGTCAGGGTGGCGTAGTCTCCCTTGTCAATGTCGTCATAACCGGGTTTGATTTTGTCCATATGGCGGTTTTCAGTGCTGATGACAATCGTTCCACCTTCGGGCATGGCTTCAGCGGCATTCGATACCAAATTCATAACAGTTTTGGATAAATGCACGGGTGAGCCTAAAATATTGAGCAGATCTTTATCCAACTTCCTGACAATGCGGGCATCGGGATGGTTCAACTCCAATTTCGCATGCTCGGGGCTTTGCAGGTACTCGGCAACGATAAAATTCAAGTTGACCACTTCTGTTGCTTCAACGCCCCTGCGAGCCAGCGTGAGCAGATCCTGGACAATCGCGGCCGCCTTTTCACCGGATTTTTGAATAGTTAAAATTGGTTTTCGCAGGGGGCTGTCTGCCTTAAGATCCATTAAAAGCAACTCCGGATAACTGACAATACCCGAAAGAATATTGTTCAGATCGTGAGCCACGCCGCCGGCCAGGGTTCCGATGGCTTCCATCTTCTGGGCGCGTTGCAACTGGGCCTGGAGTTCTTCTTTTTCGCGGCTGGCCGATTTAAGCTGGGTGACGTCGTTGCCGATGCAAAGAATTTCGATAAAATGAGCGCCGTCGTTGAAAATGGGCTTGTAAGTCCATGCTATCCACACGCTTTCACCGGATTTGGTCGTTGTTTCGTTTTCACTGACCATCAATTGGGCAGGATTTTTTTGCAGGGCGGCAGCGAGTTCTCCAAAGCTCAATTGATTTGAATCTGGTGCGGGCAGAATGATCCGGCCGGCATTTTTCCCGATCAGCTCCGCTTCCGTATAGCCGAAAAATCGCTGGGCAAATTCGTTGAAATAGGTAATATTGCCTTCCGTGTCCACCCGCAGGATGATGCTGTTGGCATTTTCTACCAGTTCGCGATATTTTTTCTCGCTGGCATGCAGTTTTTCAAATGACATCGCATTTGAAATGCTGATTGCCAGCTGCGATGCCACGCCGATCAGCAGACTCATGTCGCTTTGTCTCAAAGGCCGGCTGGACTTGCTATTGTCGACCGCCAATATCCCCAACGATTCTTTTTCGTATATTATGGGAACGCAAATCAGCGCCTCGCTGCCCAGCTGCTGGGAGAATTCATAACTTTTGCGGGACAGCGAGCCTTGAATTTCACTGATGTTGTTGACCAGAAAGGGTCGCTGCTCCTTGATGGCCAGCACAAACAATCCTTTGGATTCGGGATTGTCCAGATGAAACTCCGTTTCTTTTAAAATGGTCTCTTCGGGTCGATTCTGGCCGTATCCGGCACAATATCGCAGCATGTTTTTTTCTTTGTCGACCAGCATGATCATCCCGCGGTCGAAATCCAGCCGTTTTTCCATGACACCGGCCACCGTATTGAGCAGGTTGTCGATGTCCAGAATATTTGCGGTGGCCTGCCCGATTTCTTGAACCAGCAGGGCGTTGTTATAACTGATATTGCTTTCAAGGATGTTGTCCTGAGCCGCTTCGGTCTGGGTCTCAACCGTTCTGATCAAGGCTTTTTTCTCAAGATATTCGATGTAATAAGACAGCAGCAGAACAATACAGGCGCACGCCAGGGCAAAAACCGCCCAGTTTAAATAAGGTAAAACGAAAAGCAATGTCAGCATAAGGAGAATGCTGGCGATCAGAGCGTAATTGCGAATCAGCTTCCAGTGGAATTTGGGGGTTTGGGTCCAGCTGATAAGGTACCGGCAGCAGTCATCACCTTTGTGAACGCAGTCCGGATGATCAATCTGGGCAAATTTGTCGGTGAACATGCGGGCGAGAGATTCGAATGAACCTCTTCGGTTTTCACACTGGTAGGGTTTTTCGTTAACCCCCGTTTTGGGTACGGCGGTAATTTCTACCTGGTTCGCGCCTATTTTTCTGGCACTGACATCTGCGCCGCGGCTCATCAGGGCATGAATTTTTTCGATCAACAGGTAGATGGTGGCCGGACTCATCAAGCCCAGCGCGTATTGTTTGGTTGCTCCCAGCCCTTCCGATGATGCCGAGTATCGACCGGCCTCTCTGGCAATATTGGGATTGCCTGTCCGGACTACCAGAATGTCATGCAAACGATCCTGCTTCTCCTGGGTAAACCAGTGGGCCGGGTCCTCAATTTCATATCGGGCGATCCCCGCCTCGTCCAGAATAGAATCAAGGTCAATATCCGGATAATATTTGCTCAGATATTGAATATAAACTTTAGTTATACGGCTGTTATACAAGGGGGTCGAGTCGTTCATCCTGACAATTCCGCGGAGTCTGTCTGCCGGGTCTTTGATAGTCTCTTATTGTAAAGAAAAGCTTTCACGCTGAATGCGGGTCCCGCGGGTATTTGAAATCGAACAGGCAGCCGTCGGGCAAACCACATGAAAAGCATAATAAACTCGTTAGCTTATGTCAAGAAAGGATATGCAGTCGCAATTTATTCGACGCGATGGACGATAGCGGATGCCGGCACCAGTTTTACTTCTTTTTGTAATTCGGGCAGCATCTCGCGCAAGATATTATAGGTTATTAAATGCGGGTGTCCGATACCCACAGCATAGCCATTGCGCCGGGCAATTCGAACCAATTCCTTGATCTGCCGGTGGATAAATTCGGCATCCTGCAGATGATCCAGAAAGACGTCCCGTTGTGCAAAAGGAATCTGAAACAAGCGAGCAGATGATTTACAGAGCGTTTGGGAGGTGGTGCGACTATCTATAAAATAAAGATTCCTTTCTTTGAGCACGGAAAAAATCTGGTACATTTGACTGGATTCAGCTGTCATTTTGGACCCCATATGATTGTTGACGCCCTTTATGTAGGGCACAGCCTTGAGATTTTCTTTAAGCTGGTGAATCAACTGATCCGGCGTCATGGAGGTCAGCAGGGTACCGGGACCCGGGTTGACGGCCGGATATTCGATCGGCTCCATCGGCAAATGAAGCATGATCTCCAGGCCTCTGGCCTTTGATAAATTGGCGATACTGTCCTGAAAAGGGCTGAATGGCAGAATGGAAAAGGTGAAAACTGCGTTGAGCTCACATAATTTTTCCGCCAGTTTGCGGTCATAGCCCAGATCGTCGATAATGATGGCCACCTGGGGGAGCTGTTTTTCATCCGGCGGCGGCGGCACCTTTATCGATTTTTTTTCCGGTGGAATATCTTTTTGGGGATAAATTTCAAACGTGGGAATGTTGGCGATCGGCTCCTTGATGGCAGGAGCCGATTTCGCCGGCGCAGCCGCCGTCCGTTGCGGTTTGGCGGGAGTTATCAGATAGTGAGCCACCAAACCCGCCAGCGCCACCAGGAATAATAAGATGGCAACGCCGGCAAAAGCTTTAAACAAAGGACTTTTGTTTGAATTGTTTTTGCGGCTTTTGTTGGTTTTTTTTTTCTGCGTGTGGGTTTTCGATTTGCCATATATCGATGTCAGATGGCTCTAGAAATCAGCTTTTCAAATTTTTAAATATTTCATAACCCTGCAGCATTTCAAGCGCACGAATCACCTGGTTGTCGGTTTGCAGCGTTTCGAGCGTCAGCGGGCCGATTATTTGTTCGGCCTCTTTCATTTTGGAGTCCTTTTCGTCTTCCGGCTTGGGCTGCGATTCGCTCTGCGGTTTTTTAACTTTGCTCGGTTCGGCCGCCAGATGGTTTTCCAGATCTTTCTCTTTCAACAGGCCCTCTTCCTTTTTTGCAATTTCTTCAGGCTCCAGGCGCCGAAATTTTAGATAAATATCCGGCATAATGCCCTTGGCCTGTATCGAGCGATCATTGGGGGTGTAGTACCGGGCGATTGTTAATTTCAGCCCGGAGCCGTCACGCAGGGTTTCCACTGTCTGAACCGAGCCCTTGCCGAACGAGGTTGTACCCAGGATCAGGGCCCGCTTGTGATCCTGCAGGGCGCCGGCCACGATTTCAGAAGCGCTGGCAGTGCCGCCGTTGATTAAAACCACTATCGGGTAGTCCCGTTTAATTGCCGAAGGAGTTGCATTGAAAACTTTGGTGTTTTTCTTATTGCGCCCTTTGATGGAAAGAATTTTGCCGTCATCTATGAAAAGGTCGGCTATTTTGATGGATTGATTCAACAACCCGCCGCCGTTGTTGCGCAGATCGATGATCAGTCCTTTTAAGGGCACTCCCGAGTTTTCCATTCCGCCCAGGGCCTTTTCAAATTCGTCGGTGGTTGTGCCGGTGAAATTTGATAAACGAATATAGCCATAACCCGGTTCTAAAAGGATCGACTTTACACTTTGAATGGGAATGACATCTCTGACTAATTCGAATTCGAGCGGTTTTTTCTCTCCTTCACGCATAATCGTGACCTTGACCTTCGTCCCCTTGGGTCCGCGCATCATATTGACTGCTTCTCTCAGGTCTTTGGCTAATTTGCCGTCGACTTTAATGATTCTGTCCTGGGCTTTTATGCCGGCTTTATAGGCGGGGGTGTCCTCAATGGGTGTAATCACCGTAACGAAGCCGTCCTGCATGGTGATATGGATTCCGATTCCGGTAAATTTTCCCTGGGTATCGATCTGCAAATCTTCGAAAGCATCCGGCGGCAGCAACGCCGAATGCGGGTCCAGACTCTGCACCATGCCCTGAATTGCATTTTGGATCAATTCCTTGGGATTAACTTCATCGACATATTCCCGCTCTATCAAATCGATCACATCGGAAAGCACTTTTAATTCTTCGTAGGTATCATCATTTTTAGCCGACAGATTTTTGGCCGACAGGTCACGGTAAAATCCGGTACCAATCGTCCAGAAAAGAACGGCGATTACCATCAGTAACCACAGTTTAAATTGCCGGGGGTTATTTTTGATCATTAATATACTCCTTCTTATCCTTTTTTTAACCACGCCAACGGGTCGACCGGCTTTCCGTGATGGCGCACTTCGAAATACAGTCTAGCCCCTTCCAATGATCCGGTGTCTCCCACGGTGGCGATAACCTCGCCGGCTTCAACTTCATCGCCTTTGGATTTAAAGGTTTCTTCCAGATGGGCATAGACGGTGTAATAATTTTGGCCATGGTCAATTATAATCATGTTGCCGTAGCCTTTGAACCAGTCGGAATACAGTACCCTGCCTTTAAAGACGGACCGGATGGGTTCGCCTTTGTCCGCTTTGAAATCGATCCCGCTGCGGAAGTTGGTAATGTTATATTTCTGGTTTTTATAAGGCCCGAATAAAGATACTATACTACCTTTAACCGGCATGATTAGCAAGCCTTTATGAGCGGAAAATGTCGATTGCGATGCAGATTCATCCTGGTCCGTCATTTTTTAACTCTTCCCGCAACGAGTTTATTTTGTCGTCCAAATCGGCGGCGGCCTGGGTTAACGCATTTATCGCGGCCAGTTCCAGGGCTTTTTGATCGCGGATATCGGCCAGCAATTTTTGGCGCAGCGACCGCTCTTCAGACATTTGCCGTATCTGTTTTTTGTAGGCTTGCGCCCGTTCGTTTTTTTCGGTTTTGTGCTGCTCCAGGTCATGCAGCACCTTTGCAAGCTCAGCCTGATTTTTCACCATCTCATCGCGAATCGTCTCATCATAGGCCAGAATATGCTGGAGGGCCGCCTTGCGCTGGATAAATTCCTGCATTGAATCAGCGGATGCCAGCAGATCAATTGTGCCCAACCAGCTCATTTTATACATTGCCACCAGACGCCGGGCTACATATTCTTCATTGACCCGGATGCGCTTTCTCAATTCCTCCGAGGTCCGGGATGCTTTGGTTATCTCTTTGTCCAGCTTATCGATTTCTTTGCTTAACAAGGCCGCGCGTTCTTTGCTTTGCTTGAAGGCCACTTCCACCTGGTTTAAGCGTTTTATGACATCGGTTTCTTTGCGGGTAATTGTCTCGACTTCCTGCCGGCCTTTTACTATCTCGCGGCGGATATGTTCTTGCCGCGTTTTATATTCCTCAATCCGGGTTTGCCGCCCTTCCGGCGGTTCCGGTTGCCTCTGATCTTCAATTTCCTGGGCGGATACGATGCGGATCAGGTGGCCGGCGGTACCGCCGACGGTTGCAACCGCGCAAAGAATAAGCGGACCGGCAATCAGGAGCAGAATTTTCCAATAAGATGTTGCGGGGCGGATGACCTTAGAGTTTTTTAAATTTTGGGACTTCGCCATAATTGGAATGGTGGAATATTGAAATAATAGGTTTATCGCTTAGCCGGTTTGCCGAATCGGGCCAACGGGTCAACAGGCCGGGCGTCAGGTTTTCAGAAACTGTTTCAGCGAAATGTAGCAACCCAGCCAGCCGACCAGCATACTTCCCAGCAAAATCCGGCCTAAAATCTCCGGGGGAAGAAACGTAATATGAAAAAGGCCCGGCAAAAGGCCCTGTTCCGCATTGGAAGAGATAAACAGGAAGGCGATATACAGCAGCCCCAACCCAAAAATTGCGCCCAGAGCTCCCTGGATGATTCCCTCGAAATAAAAGGGTATCTTTATGAAATTATCGGTTGCTCCCACCAGGCGCATAATTTCGACCTCTTCGCGTCTTGAATAGATGACAAGCCGGATCGTGTTGGCCACAATGAAGATGGCGGCCATAAAAAACAACGTCCCCATGGCATATCCCGCCAGTCGGAACAAATTGAACATGCGAATAAAACGACCGATCCAGCGTTGGCCGTATTCAACTTCTTCAACATGGGCCAGGATCTCGATTTGAGCGGCCAGCGATTCAATTTTTTGCCAGCTGTCGGTAGTGGCGGTCATGCGAATCTCAAAACTGTCGGGCAACGGATTTTCACTGAGGTTTTCGAATAGGGAGGCCTGGTGCTGCATCTGAGATTTCAGCTGTTTGAGCGCTTCCGCTTTGGGAATATACCGCAGCCGTTGGACCCCGTCCAGAGACTGGATGGCCTGTCTTAGATATGCCAAATCGGTGTTACTGACCCCCGGCTTAAGATAGGCCATGATGCGCAGTCCTTTGTGCCAGGAATTAATAACTTCACCGGTATTGATAAAAAAAAGAATAAAGGCGCTGGTTATTAATATCGACAATGAAATGGTGATGATTGTGATTAAATTCAAAAATATGTTTTTGAAGATATCATCCAGCGCTCGTCTAAAAAATAGCATTGTCATACTGCTTTTCGATGAAAGTGGATGTTTCAAGCCGGCCCTGTTGAAGGTGCAGGACATGCCCGCCGGTTCTGCGCATCAGGGCCTTGTCGTGGGTGGCTATTATGACGGTTGCCCCACGGATGTGTACGCCTCTGAGAAGTTCCAGAATTACTTCGGCCGACGCTTCATCCAGGCTTCCGGTGGGCTCGTCGGCCAGAATTATTTTAGGGTCTCCGATAATTGCCCTGGCAACGGCAATTCGCTGCTGCTCGCCGCCGGACAGGCTGGGCGGATATGATTTGAGGCGGTCTTCCATGCCGACCAGCCGCAGGACGCTCCTGACCTTCTTTTGGATGACCCGTTTTTTGTCGCCGGCGGCCTCAAGCACAAGGGCAACATTGTCAAAAACGGTTTTGGTCGGAATCAGCTTGTAATCCTGAAAGATGATGCCGAATTTGCGTCTCAGTTGTGGGATGCGGTTGCGGGGAATCCGCGCAAGGTTGATGCCGTCGATCAGGATTTGCCCCTCGGATACGGGCTCTCCCAGATAAAACAGCTTTAGCAATGTAGTTTTGCCGGCCCCGCTGGGCCCGCTGATAAAGACAAATTCATTTTTGGCGATATCGAGGGTAATATCGATCAGGGCTTTTTTGGGACCGTAATTATGATGGACGTGGAACATCCGAACGATGGAGCTCTTCTCTGCGGCGTCAATCATTCCAGTACTTCCTGGCCGATCGCCCGATAGAGGACCGCTTTTGCTATTTTATAGTCATATAAGGCAGAGTAATAATTTGTCATTGTTTGGGTAAACAGGGTCTGGGCGACCAGCACGTCGGTAATCGTGGATACCTGTTCCTTGTAGCGTTCCTCGGTTATTCTCAGGTTTTCTTTGGCCTGCTCGATGGCTTTTTCAATGGTGACAATATTCTGTTCCGATTCGTTGGTTCGCAGAAACGCCGATTTGACCTCCTGGTTAATATCGACCTGGACTTGTTCCTGGCGATACTTGGCCTGGGATATACGCTGCAGCTTTTCGCGTACACCGTAGGTGGTCCGTCCCCATTCCCAGAAACTCCAGGTCGCCGTGGCCCGGATATCCCAGTATTCGCTGTCGGAGATGCCTTCCCCGCCGTTGGCATCCCAATCGGTTCCGCGTTTGTAGTAATTTCCCTCCAGATTGACGGTGGGGTAGTAATCGCGCTGGGCCAGTTTATAATCTTTTTGCGAGATCTGGACTTCAAGATCGGCGACTTGAATTTCAAGCCGATTTTTTCCGGCCTGCGCCAGGCAGTAGTCGATGTCATGTTCAAAAGGTTTGTAGTCCAGGATGTCCACAATAGAAACCGGGGCATTCACCGGCCTGATCAACAGGGTATTAAACTGCGATTTGGCGATTGCCAGATTGTTTTGGGCCGTAATGAGAGCCTGCTTCGCATTGGCCAACTGGACCTGGCTCTGCAGCAAATCGTTTAAAGGGCTCATGCCGACCTGGTACATGTTTTCGGCCACATCTTTCTGGGCCGTGATCTGCTTGACGGTAATCTGGGCCACATCGAGCAGTTTCTGGGTTTTTAAAATTGAAAAATAGGCATTCTTGGCATCCAATACGATATTCTGCCGCGTGAGTTGTTGATTGATTTCAGCGACATTGAGTCCCAGGCTGGCAATTTTGTACTGGTTGATCAGTGCAAACCCTGTAAAGATCGGCTGTGAGAAAGAGGTCACGAAATTGTATTCATCCTCAGGGCTAACCAGGACTTCCGTGATGCCGACCCCCGGCACACCGATGGCCTGGCTCGTCGGTTGATTGCGGCGCAGATAGCTGTATCTCGAATTCAAGGTCGGCAAAAACTCGGTGGTCCGCGCATTTTTCGTATCCTGAGCAGCCCTGACTTCCGCCTCGGCTTGCTTAAGTCCCAGATTGGCCTTGAGCGCGGCGGTGATGGTTTCCTGCAGATTCAGTTTTTCTGAGGGTTCCTGGGCAAAATTCAAAACCGGATAAAATAAAATGAGTCCGATGGTGAGGCTGCAAAGCAAGTCGCTTAGCCTAGTCCGTGCCATTTTATAAGCTGCTCCTTTAATTCAACCCCGGCCCGCAATCGCTGCCGGTTAAGGATTGACCTGTAAAATATTTCCTGGTATGAAGCCGTCGAGTTCAGGGAGTGCCGTCGCCGGTTTTCCTTGCTCAAAGCCTCCACTGAAACCCATTAAAAAGGCTTCTTCCAAAAAGTGGAGGCTTTTTTATATCGAATCACCCTATTGAAATCAACAGTTTATTGGCAATGATGGCTGTCCTGTTCAGGAGTAAACCGATCGAGGCCATTGGAGCGGGCATGCACCGATGGTCCGGAAGTTGTCAAATCGGCCAGCCTGGCGGAGCGCCGGGAGGAGGGCCTGAAAATATTGGAAAATACGTGGACGTAGGCAGCAGCCGAATCAAGCGGGATGAGTTGATCGAAAGGTGGAATGAGCTCAACCGTCAGTTGTAAGCGGAAAAACGACGGACAACGGACTACGGACGATTGACGATATACGTCGCACCCGCATCATCGGATTCCCAGGCCGTGACCCGGCTGACATGGGCGGTGTGATTATCGATTCTTTTCTGCAGCTCGGTGGCCACAAAAAAGGCGATATTTTCCGAAGACGGCTGGTTTTTTTGAAAGTAATCGATTTCGTTGAGATATTTGTGGTCGAGCATGGACATGATATCGCGCACGTGTTTTTTTATGACGCCGAAGTCCAGCAAGACGCCTGCCCCGTCGGTATTTTCACCCGAGACATAGACCTCGATCTTCCAGTTATGTCCATGCAGATTCTCACACTTTGAACCCAGCATGGTCAGTTGATGTGCGGCAGCGAATTTAGTGACGACTTTTAATTCATACATTGCACTAAAATCCAAAATCCCAAAAATCAGATTCCAAACAATATTCGAATGCGGAGCATTAAATAATTAATCCGCCGGACCTTTGAATAAACAACTTTCTTCAGTTGTCAGGGAGCAAATTACCACCCTGATCGGCCAATTTTTCAGGGCGGATTAATTGGGTGCTTCAGCCGTTCCGCCTCGGAGGATGTTTTTTAATTTCTTGGACAGCTTGTTGGATTCGAGTTTGGCGAATTCCTTCAGCAGGGCTTCCTGCTTTTTATTCAAACTGGTCGGCGTGCGGATATCAATCTGGATCAATTGATTCCCGCGCTTTCCCGTCCTCAGGGAGGGGATCCCCTCTCCGCGAAAAGACAGCACATCTCCGGGCTGGGTGCCCCTAGGTATCTGCAGGGTTTTATTGCCGTTTAGGGTCGGAATGGATATTTCATCGCCTAAAGCCGCTTGTATAAATGAAATCGGTATTCGGCAGATAATATCCGTATCACGGCGCTGGAAAAACTGGTGGGGTTCGACATTAATAAATACATATAAATCCCCCGGGGGACCGCCATGCATGCCGGGCTCGCCTTCGCCGGTCAGGCGCAGTCTTGATCCGATGTCTACGCCGCCGGGAATTTTGACCGAAACCTTTTTGTTGACCATCACCTGGCCTGCGCCGCCGCAGCCGGCGCATGGGTGGGCTATGGCCTGACCTTCACCGCGGCAGACAGGACAAGTTGTGCGCACGGTGAAAAACCCCTGGTTTCTTGAAATCTGACCCGCCCCGCCGCATTGGCGGCATGTTTCCGGACCTGTTCCCGGTTCACAGCGACTGCCGTTGCAGACGGGACAAATCTCACTTTTGCCCACCTTGATCTCGGTTTCCGTACCAAAAGCAGCATCCATAAAACTGAGGGTCATATCGAAGCGCAGGTCGGCGCCGCGCTGCACTCTGTTCCTGGAGCGCCTGCGGGTGCCAAAGCCGAAGAAATCCTCAAAAATATCGCCGAAACTCGAAAAGATATCCTCAAACCCGCCAAAACCCGAAAATCCGGACCCTGCAAGGCCGGCATGACCGTATTGATCATACAGGGCTCTTTTTTGAGCATCCCGCAGAACTTCGTATGCTTCAGCTGCTTCTTTAAATTTTTCTTCAGCTTCTTTATCGTCGGGATTTCTATCCGGATGATACTGTAAGGCAAGTTTGCGGTAGGAAGCTTTTAGCTCAATTTCGGTGGCGTTGCGGCTCACACTCAGAATTTCATAATAATCCCGTTTGGTACCCATTTATACTACCGTGCCATTCCGACGTCTTGAAATTTTTTCCCCGCTGTTTTTTGGGAAATTATCTTGTTTTTCGAGGTAAAATATCTTGTCGGGTCGTTGATAACTCCCCTTTGGATGCTTAATCGGCATTCAAATGTTGTCACTAATGTAATGCAAGAATGGTTGTTGTCAATTTATAATGAATCACCGCATCTGCTGCATTTTTGATGTCGCCCCGCGGGGGCTACAGGATGATCCGGCCGGTTTTTTCCGTGCTGTATCCGCCCAACTCTTCTGCGCGGCGCTTAAATTCGCGGCTATTGATGGTTTCAAGCATCAGCCGAATATTATCCGATTCAAAGTGGGCCAGCGGGATGATCAAATCATATTGCTCCGTGACCACCGGAATAAATTCAAGATTCAGCGCTTTGGCGGCGGCATAAATTCCCAGACCGGTATCCACCGTACCGCTGAGGACTGCCACCGCCACGGCCATGTGCGTGAACTCTTCATGCCGGTAGCCGACGATAGCCTCCGGATCGATGCCGATTTGGTTCAGACGATAGTCAAGCAGAATCCGGGTGCCGGAACCCGGCTGGCGGTTGATAAATGCGATATCTTTGCGGGCCAGATCTTCGATGCCCTTAATGCCCTTGGGATTTCCCCGTCCAACAATCAACCCCTGATCGCGGTAAACCAGATTGACCAGTTTTACATCAAGTCCCGCTAAATATTTCGCAATATAGGTTACATTGTACGAGCCGTCTTCGGTATCCAGCAGATGCGACCCCGCCAGGTGGCAGGCACCTCTCTTGATGGCCATCAATCCCCCCATGCTTCCGACATGGCTGGAAGAAATGGTCAGGTGGCTGTGTTTAGCCTTGATCATGTCGGCCAAGACATCCAGCGTGTTATCGTGGCTGCCGACAATGACAATGGTATTCTGCACGGAAGAAAGCGGGCGCAGCAACTCAGCCACGGCCGTCTCGTTATCTTTTAACCCTTCAATATGGTTTGGTATGCGAATGATGCCGTCGGCTTCGGTGATTGAGGTAATACAGCCGGCCCCTCTGGGCAGGGGAGTTGCCACGATCCGGTCGCCGACCTGTCCGAGCTTTACCCGCAAGAATTCCTCGACGCCGAGTTTGGAAGCAATTTTTCGAGTGGGTTCAACCTCAATCGTTTGAACAGCAGGGTCGGGTTGTCCCAGCATTCGATTGAGTATGGGGCGAACGAACTGTTCAAAGGCAATGATAGCCGACACCGGATATCCCGGAATGCCGAATACGGGTTTGCCGCGCACGGAGCCGATTACCACCGGTTTGCCGGGCATAATGGTAACGCCATGCACCAGAACCGTGCCGAGGTCCAAGATTACGCTTTTGGCAAAGTCTTCCGAACCGGCCGAAGATCCACCCAGCACTAAAATCATTTGATAATCTTCATTAACGGCCTGATCCACCACCTGTTTGATCTTGGCCGGATCATCTGCCAGCATTTCATGGCGGATGTAAGCTCCACCGAATTTTTCGACCAGGCTGCCCAGCATAAAGGAGTTGGTTTCGAGCACCTGACCGGGCTTGAAGCTATCGAGCGGCCGGGTGCGCCAGTCGAAAAGTTCCGATCCGGTAGGGATGATCAGAATGCGCGGTTTTTTTTTGACCGGGACTTCAAATATCCCACCGGTCAGAAGGGCGCCTACACAATAGGGGGTAATGACATGATTTTGCGGAAAAAGAAGCTCGGTTGCCACCATATCTTCACCCACCTTGCGCACATTCTGCCAGGGAAACACCGGCTTATCGATTTCTACGCGCTCATCGTCTACCAGATTTACCTGCTCGATCATGATCACGGCATCGGTTTCCCGCGGCATCACATTTCCGGTGTTCACATAAAAAGCATCACGATCGATCCGGAGCCCTTTGACGGCGGCCTCACTGGCCCCGAATGTAACTTCGGCCTTGACGGCCAGGCCATCCATAGCGGCCGCATTAAAATGAGGCGCAGAAATTCCGGCATACACGGGTTCGGCCAGCACCCGTCCAACCGCCTGCGGAACAGAGATTTTCTCAGCTGCTGGAAAATTCTCTCCGGGAAAATGCGCAGCGACGATTTGCCGGGCTTCCTGCAGGGTTTTCATTTCTAAATAAACGTTGCGTTTAGATCCCATTTTCGCTCCAACTGGCAGAAGTGGAATGGATTCGATTTTTTATGTTTATTTAGACAGGATCAACAGGATTATCAGGGATTTTTTCGCCTGCGGCGAGGGGCCTTTCGGCCGAAGGCCGCCTTATCCTAACGATCCTGTTGATCCTGTCCAATTTTTTACTTTAAAATAAGAATCCATTCCTCTCTTTTCCCAATTCTTTATTTCAAGAACCACAGCGCCTTACAGCGGAATCACCTCCACCTCGGCACCTTTATCCAGCCCCTCCGTATTCATGCCGATTTCGATCAGCCCGTCTGCTTTTACCATGGTATTGATTAACCCCGATTTGCCTAAAATGGGTTCGGCCCACCGGATTCCCTCATTATGGTATGTGCGGACGCGAATATAATCCACCCGGCCCTGAGCCGATGCGATGTTTCGGCTGAGTCGGGCGGTCAGCCGCGAATCCCTTGCGGCTGCGCGACAGCCGCTGATGTGATCAATAAAGGGCCTGACAATACGTGCAAACACAATCATGGCGGAAACCACATGTCCGGGCAATCCCCAGAACGCCTTGTTTTTTATTCCGGCCAAAATTGTCGGTTTGCCCGGGCTGATGGAAATTCCGTGAAACAGGATGGCGGCGTCTTGCATTGCGGATATGACGTCGATGGTAAAATCGCGGGCGCCCACCGAACTGCCCCCGGATACCAGAACCATATTGCACTGGTTCAAGGCCTGGGTGCTTTTTGCCAGCAGCGCCTGGTAGTCATCGGGCACAATTCCAAATTGTATCGGCCTGGCCCCCGACTCCTGAATCAATCCCGCAAGGGTATAGGTATTGATGTCACGTATCCGGCCCGGTCCGGGAACCTCGCCCACGGGGACAATTTCATCTCCGGTGGAAATGATGCCGATAATCGGTTTTTTATATACCGTAACCACCTGACTGCCCAGCGCCGCCAGCATGCCGGCTTCCTGAGGTCTGATGCGGCGTCCGCCGGTCAGGGCAATTTCACCTTTTTTAAGGTCTTCGCCAACCGTCACCATATTCTGGCCGGGTGCAACACTGCGGTACACCTCAATGGTGGTATTATCGATGGCCTCAGTGTGCTCCAGCATGACAACGCTGTCGGCGCCTGCCGGCAGCATGCCGCCGGTTGAAATCCGCACGGCTTCACCCGGTCCTATCGAGATTTTTGGAGAAACTCCCATGGCTACGGTTCCGGTTACAGTCAGATATGCCGGATTGCCTTCACTGGCGCCAAAGGTGGATGATCCTTTGACTGCAAAACCGTCCATGATCGAACGGGAAAAATCCGGCAGATCGATGTCGGAGCGGATATCGGTCGCCAGTATTCTGCCCCCCGATTCCGTCAGGGGAATACTTTCGGTCGGCATGAGCGGAAACAGCTGCCTGTATTCGAGGACCTGATCGATTGTTTTAACTTTGAAAAATTCTTTCATCCTAATTACTCCGCCCTGTAAAACGGTATATTCAGGGTCGTGATTTTGTCATTTCCAATTGAAGATAGTCGTTGGATCAACGATTTGGCGGATTAATTATTCATTAAGCGATTTACCCGATCAATATTAGCCAGAGCCGCAATCTTGTCAAGCGCTGAGATGGCAGCTGGATGCTGGATACTGGATAAAATAAGGCAAAAGGTTAAAGGATAATGATAATTTCAACGTCATCGGCAGAATGTGTCATCTGGCATCTGAATCCATTAACCAATAACTAATAACAAATAACGGTGGCCCTTTTCTGTCCTCTGACTTCTGTCCTCTGACCTCTGCCTTCTGTCTTCTGTCCTCTGATCTCTGATCTCTTTCCTCTGTTCTCTGATTTACTGACTTGCAATAATTAAAAATCTGCGTATAATCTACCCATTATAAAATATGATGCAATAGCAAGCGTTTACCCCAAGCATTAAAAAGGTGGCAAAATCTATGTCGGAAGAACCTCAATCGCCGTTGCAAATCCAACGGGCTCAGAAACCTGAATTTCTGACGAATACCAGATTTGATGAGTTTGATTTACATGCCGAAGTACTGGCCGGGCTAAACGATGCCGGGTTCGTGTACTGCACTCCGATCCAGGCCCAAACACTGCCGATTTCCCTGACCGGCCGGGATGTTGCCGGGCAGGCCCAGACCGGCACCGGCAAAACGGCTGTTTTTCTCGTTACCCTTCTAAACCGGCTGTTGTCGAAACCGGAAAAAAGCACCGGTCTGCCCCTGGCCCTGATTGTTGCACCCACCCGGGAACTGTCTCATCAAATATATGAAGAAGCCAAAGTTCTTGCGCGTCACACCCGGCTTTCTATGGTGCAGGTGGTAGGCGGCGTGGATTATCTCAAGCAGGCTGAAATTCTTCGCCAGGGGGTCGATATCGTCATCTGCACCCCGGGTCGCATTATCGACTACTATAAACAGGGAATTTTTAAAACTGAAAGCATCAAATCGCTGGTTATTGATGAAGCGGATCGTTTGCTGGATCTTGGTTTTGCCAAAGACATGCGCTATATTCTGCGCAAGCTTCCGCCCTATGACAAACGGCAGTCCATGTTGTTTTCAGCCACGCTTTCTTATCGGGTTTTGGAACTTACTTATGAATATATGAACCTGCCCGAATTTATTTCCGTCACTCCGCAGACCGTGACCGTCGAAGGTATCGAGCAGTCGTTGTATCATGTCGGCAGCGACAAGAAGGTTGCTCTCCTGCTGGGCCTTTTAAAGCGGGAGGAATGGAGCCGGATGCTCATATTTGTCAATACCAAGGCCGGCGTGGAAAACTTGACCTATAGACTGAAAGGCAATGGATGCCCGGCTGAGGGGATCACAGGGGATCTGCCCCAGCGAAAGCGGTTTCAGCTGATGGCGCAGTTTAAAAAAGGTCAAATCAAAATCCTGGTTGCAACGGATGTCGCTTCACGGGGCATTCATGTCGAGGATATCAGCCATGTGATAAACTATGATCTGCCCCAGGACGCGGAAAACTATATTCACCGCATCGGCCGCACAGCGCGGGCCGGCAAAACCGGCAAGGCAATTTCTCTGGCATGTGAGAGATACGTATTTCATCTCGAGCAGGTGGAACAGATGCTGGACTACAAAATTCCGGTAATATGGCCCGATGAAGACTGGTACGTAGAAGATAAATCCAGACCGCTTCCCAGCAAAAGACGAAGCCGGCCGAAAAGAAGCGACCAGCGGCGCGACAGGGGGGCGGATAAAAAACAGCGGACCGGCCCCGCCGGCCCCGGCCCCAAACCCCAGAAAAGAAGAAAGCCTTCGCACTTTCCAGGCGCTTTTTTCGGCTTTGGACCAGGGCCGATAGAAGATGAAAAGACGGATGTGCGCCAGGAGCCTATCTCAAAAGCGCCTGATACCAAAACTGCGGACGCCTGATGCGGAATTCTGTGCGTAAATCTCACCTGCGGCGTCGTGGTCGCTTTTTTAGAATTAACGTCGAACGCTGGTTCCTTGAACGGTGAACGCTGAACCTTTGAACGCGTGCCAGCGGTATCCCCCTTGATAAAGTCCAATTTATTCCTTAAATTACCGAACATGGGACACGTCTTTGACTTCAATGAAGCTGTCGCTTACGAGCATTGGCTGAAAAAACCGCAATCTAAAAAAGCATTTGAACTCGAGACGCAATTGATGCGGGATTTGCTGCAACCCATGCGGGGCGAGACCGTGCTGGATATTGGTTGCGGTACCGGGGCCTGTCTGGTTGCGTTTCTTGAGATGGGCCTGCGGGTCACCGGTGTGGACCCGTCTACCTACATGCTGGATATTGCTCTGAAAAAAATCAGCACCCGGGCGGATCTTTACCGCGGGTACGCCGAAGATTTGCCCTTTGATGACAATTCCTTCAGTTATGCCTGTCTTTTTACTACGCTGGAATTTGTCGAAGATCACCGCAAGGCGCTCGAAGAAGCATTTCGGGTGGCCAAGGACCGCGTCTTTATCGGAGTGTTGAATCGCTACGCCATTAAAGGAATTCAACGGCGCGTCAAAGGAATATTCACGCCGACCATCTTCAATCATGCCAAGTTTTTCAGCGTCTGGGAACTTAAGCAATTAATCCGGGATATTATCGGAGATACGCCGGTGTCATGGCGCACGGTGTGCCAGCTGCCGTCGAATTCGGGCCATTTTGTCAACAGCCTGGAACAGTCTAAAATTATCCAGCGTTGTCCGTTCGGAGCCTTTGCCGGGATCGTGGTAACCCTGGTGCCCCGGTTTAGAACGCGGCCGCTTACCATGCGATACCAGGCCAAAAATCCGGGCGAGGTTGCGACCGGGTAAGATGGGATTGGATATGAATATTGAAGATTGAAGATTGAAGATTGAAGATTTGTGGATGTCGCTTCGCTCCGTCATTTTTATAATCGTTTTCTTTAAATAGATACGCCAAGGCGCGGAGACAACTGTTAATTTTAAAATAGAAAGAATTCCTTAATTATTCAATCTGCAGTATTCAATATTCATTTATTACAGCTTCGATTCCTGATTCCTCAAACTTTAAATCAAAATGGAGTTTTACCACCATGGAAGCTTACCTGTATGAAACCCTGGAGGATAAAAAGGTCAAATGCAACCTTTGCAGTCACCGTTGTGTGATTAAAGACGGCCGCCGGGGAATTTGCGGGGTGCGTCAAAATGAGAACGGCATCCTGAAAACCCTGGTTTACGGCAACCTCATCGCCCGTCATATCGATCCTATTGAGAAAAAGCCCCTGTTTCATTTTTTGCCCGGAACCCATTCTTATTCCATTGCCACCGTCGGCTGCAACTTTCGCTGCCGCTTCTGTCAGAATGCCGATATTGCCCAGATGCCTGCCGACCACAAGGGCCTGATTATGGGTGACACCTACACCCCGCAGGAAGTGGTGGATGCGGCGGAAAAGGCCGGCTGCCGCAGTATCTCCTACACCTATACCGAGCCCACGGTCTTTTTTGAATTTGCTTACGAGACTGCCAAGCTGGCTCACGATCGGGGAATTCGCAACGTATTTGTCACCAACGGGTACATGACCGCCGAAGCGCTGGAGATGATTCATCCCTATCTGGATGCCGCCAACGTCGATTTGAAGGCTTTTTCGGACAAGTACTACAAAGAGATTTGCGGCGCCGGCCTGCAGCATGTGCAAGCCACCCTGAAATTAATGAAATCGCGCGGCATCTTTGTGGAGGTGACCACCCTGATCGTTCCGGGATTGAATGACGACGCGGCGGAGTTAAAAGGACTGGCTGAATTTATCGCCCAAGACCTGGGCGTTGGAACCCCTTGGCATATCAGTCGATTCCATCCCACCTACAAGCTGATTGACCGCCCCCCCACACCGGTTAAGACCCTCATAAAGGCCCGGAAAATAGGTCTGAAAGCCGGCTTGAGATATGTGTATACCGGCAATGTCCCCGGCGATGCCGCAGAAAATACCTTTTGCTACAGCTGCGGGGAGAAGGTGATCGAGCGTTGGGGCTTTCAGGTAGGAAAGCTGAGGATTAAAAACGGCCAATGTGAGAAATGCGGCGCGCAAATCGACGGAGTGTGGGAATAGCCGCCCTTCGAGCGGCGGGTTCAGGGTTTTATGTTCAGAGTTCAACGGTTTAAATTTACGAGCTGTGAGCTTTTGCAGGTATTCGGATCAGCTGGATCGCGCAAAGCGACACCAAGGCCATCATGGCTCCGCCGAAAAATGGTATGCGGTAGTCGACCATCCACAGCACGCCGCCTAAAGCCGGCAAAAAAACTGCGGCAATATGATTGATGGTGAAACCGACTGCCATGCTCGGGGCAATGTCTCTGCGGTCGCCCACCTTTTGGAAATAGGTGCGAATGGCAATGGCAAAGTTAAAAAATATGTGATCCAGAATATAGAGGGCGGCAATCAGCAGCTTGGATGTTGTGGTGGCATAAGCCAGAAAAATGAGAATCAGACTGAAATATTCCAGCGATAAAACTTTTCTCTCGCCAAAGCGTATAATGCTTCTTCCGATCAAAGGGCTCAGATAATAATTGATGGCATTGTTGATGACAAATAGAATTGTGATTTCTTGAACGGAGTATTTGAATTTCTGCACCATCAGCAAAACGGCAAATGCCATAAAAATCTGGCGCCGGGCCCCGGCCATGAAAGTCAGAAAATAAAAGAGCCAGTATTTTTTGCGCAGAATCATTTTTTTGTGTTGCGGGATCAGCGTCTTGTCTGAAGGGTCCTGCAGCAATCCCCAGAACCCCGCGACGAAAGTCAGACCGCCAATCAGCAGGTAGATCCCGGCAAAATTCATTACAAACGCTGCAAAATAAATCAAAATTCCGACTGCGATGTTGGATGCCGCCGCAAAACTGCGTTGTTTGCCGAAAACCCAGGGTGATGTTCCCTGATCGAAGTACTGAAGCGTCAGGGACATGTTGGTAGTTTCAAAATAATGAAAACCGAAGCTCATCACCAGGGTGGTTGTCATCAATCCGGCATAGGATGGAAACCAACCGGTAATTGCCAGACCGAGACCCAGAATTAAAATCGAAAGGGCCGAAAGGCGATGCTCTTTGATGAACATGATTACGAAGACGGCCAACAGCGCCAGAAATCCCGGAATTTCTCTGACGGATTGTATCATTCCAATTTGATTTCCGCCCAGCCCGGCGACATCAACAGCAAAATTGTTAAACAACGTGAGCCAGGTCTGCAACCCCATGGTTGAACAGATTGTAAACACAATCAGGTATCGGTACATGGGATCTTTTTTTGCTTTTTCGATATGAATCATTTTCGGGTGCTTCGTTTATTTTAAGCTGTAATTTCAGTCATGGTTCAAAATGATGAACCTCGGTATTAAGTCTATTTTCAATTACTTAAGATCCTATTCATGAGTCTGACCGACTGCGGTTCAAAATTTTGAATTTTACGCCATAGTAAAAAACTGCTTTAAAAACAAGTACTTTATCAAAATTTAACCCTCAAGGGTTAAAAATTGTGAACCCAAACAGCGGTTCAACCGGTCTGCCGGCCACTATGAAAACGTCGCTTTTTTTTGGCATAAAATTATATCTTACTGAATTTAAATGGGATATAAATATTTTTTCCTTGGCCGGCCTTTTTAATTCTAATTTGGCAAGTTTATTGCAGGATACTATGCCAGCCTAATAATTTGTTCATCTGTTCTCCTCCTTAACGGCCGATTGGCTAGCCCCCAATCAGCCGTTTTTTTTTGATGATTGGCTGCGGAATTTAGCGGAAGTTCAAAACTTTGAACCTAATATAAATAGTAATTTAAGTTAGTTATAAGCTATTCCCTCAGACGGCAGGACCGGGTTCAAAATTTTGAACTTTAGGGACTAATAAGAAAATGCTTTAATAACAGAAGGTTTTCAAGTTTTGCCGGCAGCCGGTTAAAAATAATGAACCCAAGCGCCGGTTCGAAAGCCTGCAGTTCTGCTTGGCGATGCGATCCGATCTTTTTTTAGATTTTTAACTAATTGAATTATATAGGTATAATTAATATTTTAAATTTATTTATTTTTTTCTTCATTTTGGCAGATAATTTGCATTAAAATATCACTAAAGAAATAAAGCCTAATAATTTCTTCATCTGTTCTCCTCCTTAACGACTGATTGGCCAGCCCCCAATCAGTCGTTTTTTTTGTTTGAATTTTAAGAAGCTTTTGCTTAAAAAACATTTCTGGATGTGTTAAATTTTTTGTTATCGTCACATCTACTTAGCCAATCAACTGTTCAACCCGTCAGCGGATTTTGTATTTCAAGAACCAAGGACCACGGATGATTATCGATTGTCACACCCACATTTTCCCGGCAGATGTGCAACAGAACCGGGATCAATATTTTCAGGCAGAGCCGAACTTCAAACTATTATACCAGTCTCCCAAATCCAAGCTGATCGGGGCCACGGAACTGTTAAACGCCATGGATGAGCACGGGGTGGACAAATCGGTTATTTTCGGGTTCCCATGGTCCGATACCGATACTTATCGATTCCACAACGACTACATCATGGAAATAGTTCAAAAATATCCCCACCGGTTTATCGGCCTGGGATGTTTCGATCCGGCAGATGTACAGGCTTTGGCTGAAACCGAACGGTGCCTGGCCGGAGGCCTTTCCGGCATCGGCGAACTGGCGTTTTATCGGTCCGGTATTGACGAATCCGCCCTGGAGCAGCTGGCTCCGATTATGAAGATCTGCTTAAATCGCGGCCTGCCGGTTTTAATTCATACCAATGAACCTGTGGGACATCACTATCACGGGAAAACTCCGATTACGCTGGCCCAGATTTACCAACTCATTAAACGATTCCCGGACAACAACATTATTTTGGCCCATTGGGGCGGCGGCCTGTTTTTTTATAGCCTGATGAAAAAGCAGGTTAAAGAAAGCCTTAAAAATGTCTATTTTGACACGGCCGCTTCTCCGTTTCTTTATGATGCCGCAGTATACCGCGTCGCCATTGAGCTGACCGGCGCCGACAAAATCCTTTTCGGTACGGATTTTCCCCTGCTGCCGCCGGCAAGATATTTTAGCGAGATGGATCAGGCTGGATTAAGCCCAGCGGAGATCGACCAAATTTGCGGTTTGAATGCGAAAGTGCTGCTTTCGCTTTAATCTTTTATCAAGGAGGATCTTCATGAACAAATCAGTGGTCGCCATCGTATCCTACGATAAACCTAAAGAATCCGTGCGCCAAGCCGTCGAACTTTCCCGCGGTCTGGATCACCTGCCGGCCGGGGCCAAGGTGTTTATTAAGCCCAACATTGTCTTTTGGACCAAAGCCGTTCCCTTTCCCAAGTGGGGCGTTATCACCACCTCCCGGGTAGTGGAGGACATGATTGTGATTCTCAAGGAGCGCGGCATCGATGACATTACCATCGGCGAAGGGACCGTTACCATGAATCCCAAAGACCTGACCACTCCGGCCCATGCTTTTGAAACCCTGGGTTACGGGAAATTGAAGCAAAAATACGGCATTAAATACGTGAATATATTCGAACGGCCGTTTAAAAAGATGGATCTCGGCGACGGTGTCGAGCTCCGGTTCAATACCGATGTTCTGGCAAGCGATTTTGTAGTGGATCTGCCGGTAATGAAAGCCCACAATCAGACCGTGGTCAGTTTGGGCATCAAAAATTTAAAAGGACTGATCGACGTCTCCTCCCGCAAAAAATGCCACAATATGACACCCGGTAGGGATCTGCACTTCTGGGTGTCCAAACTGGCCGACCCAATGCCCCCAATTTTCACCCTTATCGACGGTATTTATTCCAACGAACGGGGTCCCGGTCCGGACGGCAAATTGCGCCGGACCAATCTTCTGGTGGCATCGGCCGACATATTGTCGGCCGATCTGGTAGGTGCCGCAATTCTGGGGTATCAACCCGAACAGGTGCCGCACCTGGTACATGCGGCCCAACACCGCGGTCGTCCCTGCGACCTTTCGGACATCGAGGTCGTTGGCGAACGCATCGCAGACGTGAAACGGCCGCACGAATATGATTTCAGCTACAGTGAAACAGATGAAGTAATTCTCCCGACCCCGCTGGCAAAACAGGGAATTAAAGGTGTTTTTTATCACAAGTACGATTTATCAATGTGCACGTATTGTTCCGGTGTCAACGGTTTGATGATTTCTGCTATTCGGTTTGCCTGGAAGGGAAAACCCTTTGATGATGTGGAGATTCTCACCGGTAAATCCATGCAGCCGACACCCGGCAAGAAAAAAACGATTTTAATGGGCAAATGCATTTACCAGGCTCATAAAGACAATCCTGCTATCCAGGAGGCCATACCCATCAAGGGTTGTCCGCCCAAACCCGAAGATATGCTGAAGGCCTTGCAAAAAGCCGGCATTGAAGCCGATCCGGGGCTGTTTGAAAACATCGATCATCTGCCCGGGTTTTATATGGAACGGTACCGGGACAGGCCCGAGTTTGATGAGGGGTTTTTTCAGATAAAGTAGGTTTCGAGATTCGGGTTTCAGCGACGCCTACGGCCGTCCGAACGGACAGTTCAATCGAAATGGAGATTTCGGTCGCGGTGATTCTCAAACAAGTTTAAAAAATCACCTACCTATAAGACCTCGTATGAAACTACATCTCACACAGAGCGCTCAGAGATCACAGAGGTCTGGGTTTACAGCCGCCTGCGGCGAAAGAAATCCGCCTCCGGCGGACTGCGGTCTCTGTGAGCTCTAACGAAGTGGGCGTGATATTAAATCCAACTGTGTCCGATTTCCAAAAGTTTCTTTGTTCGATCAGACTGGACGTTCGCGGCCAGAGGCAGCGCTCATATGAAAATTCGTTTATAGCGACCGATTTCGTAGGGCGGGCTTACGTGCCCGCCGCAATGAGTCGGCACGGAGGCCGACCCTACGCCAGCGCCAAACCAAAGTTTCTTTTTTGATCAGAGCGGCCGTTGTTTTGGCCACCGGCGGTGCTGACACCTGAAACCTGAAACCTCAACCCTATCTTAGATCTTTACCTGCCTGAGTTCCTGCAGAATCGGCTCAATTCTTGCGCGGTGCTCGGGCGGCACCATCAATACCTGCAGCGGCTGATTGGCAATCAATCCGTTGCCGGTGCAATGCAGTTTGCCGTTGCGGTACGCCTCACGGTTTTGCTCCATCGACATCGTCTGCAAAACATCCACCAGATTGCCGCTGCAGCCTTCGGCATCCACATGTTCGATGGTCTGCAAAATTACCGTGTTCACCGATAAGACCAAATCGTCCATTTCCGCATAGCCTTTTTCTCCGCAATGGCGGCGGGATACCAGGCAGCGGCATCCAAACGGACGCACTTCGTAGAGCGGGCACTGGTGATCCTGCAAAACAGGGCAGACCTGCCAGTTTTCGCTGCCGGTTTCCTCCGGTGGTTCGATGCCGTCGGCGCATAACCGCGCCAGGCGGTTGGTGGTGATTTGCGGTCGAAAACGATTTATTTCCGACGCGGAGCGAATCTTTTGGATGAACCCGGTGTCGGTGTCCGAGATCAGGCGGTCAATAATCTTATACCCTTCAAGGGTGGTCAGGATTACACCCGAAGTGCAGCAATGATCACAAAGTTTTTTACAGGCCAAATCCAGTGAGTCGGCGAATCTGTCATAGATAGAGTAGATCTGATCCAGTATTTTTAATTTTGAAGCAATTATCATAATTATCTCCAAATTTATTTCTTTTTAAAATTGGGTTCCCTCATTGTAAGTTCTTAATTGTGATTTCAGTGCATATTAGTGAAAGGCAATTTTGCCACCAAGACCCTAAGTCACAAAGATAAATTTTATCCAGAAATATCACTTTGTGTCTTCGTGCCTTTGTGGCAATTTTTCTCCGCCATACAAGGTGAACCCGACCTAAATTCTATCTATTAATCACGATCGAAACCTACTTTTTATTTGGATATACATTGTAAAAAGCCTCGACCACCTTTTGCGGATGGATAGCTGCCAGGCACTGCGAATCATTGCAATTGGCCTGATCGGTTTCAAAACACGGGCGGCATTCCAGCGCGGGGCGCACGATCCTTACGACCCGGCCGATCGGTGTCCAGCGGGCGGGGTCGGCCGGCCCGAATATGACCGTTGTCGGCAGGCCTAAGTAGGCTGCCAGATGGCTGGCGCCGGAATCGTTGCCGATGTACCCGCCGGCGGATTCGAGCAAAACCGCCAGTTCCGGAAGATCCTGCGGTGTGTGTACCAACCGGTGCGGGTGCTGCAGTTCAGCCGCCAGACTTTCTTCCGCCGGACCCAGGACGAATTCCGGCTTCAATCCATCATTTTTCAGCATGGTTTCCACCAGAAGGAAATTGGAAACCGGCCAGCGTTTGCGGATGCTGCCGGCGCCGGGATGCAGCAATATCTTGCGAAAATTTTGCGGGCGGTCCTTGTGAACCGGCAGCGGTACGTCATCCAGCGTTGCATCCGTGTCTTTTATCAGACCGCAGCCGTAAATCTTATCCAGTATGAATTGCGCCACATGGATGCACTCATGGACCGGCGGTCTGGGTGGAATCCGGCAAACGGGTTTTTCCGTTACCTGGTTGAGGGATTGTTCGAGTTGACCGGATAGTGAAAATAATACGATTTCCCCATACGGCTTCAGCAGAGCCTTTATTTTCGGATCAATTTGATGGGTGAAAAGCGAAGCCCAGCAAGCGGCTTCCAGCGGATGCCAATTTTCAGCAAGTCCCAGGGCCTTGGCCAGCTTTCCCTGCCCGCTCTGACAGAGCACATCAATAAACCGATAATAGGCTTGCAGCCGGAGGATCGCCGGAAATGTCAGGATGAAATCCCCGATGGCACCCTGGTGGACGATGAGAAGCTTTGTATCCGCTATATTCAGCATTCCATTTTTCCACCCCTCCAAAGGCGGATCTTCGACATTCCATTATTTTATGGGTTCTCTGAGAATTCGATTGGCAATTTTAATCCGCTTTTGTCGTTTGTCAACGGATTGTGCAAAGCTTTCTCAAATGCCAGCGTTGCGTAAATTCTATTTTTGCATCTGCAGGCCAAATTGAGCATGAGTCGCTTCATTGAGCGGCAATACCATAATCTTCGATGTATCTGGAGAACCGTTCATGGATTTGATCGGCATCGAGTCCAAACTGAGGCCGATCAAATCCAGGCTTCAATCCCCGCGCGAGGCCGTTTAGCCACCGGACCGGCAGGGGTGCATGTATCCCGCCGAAAGTAATTTGCCTTTTAGCGGTCATATCGCTATTTTTCAGGGTCGAGTAATTAATTTAGCCTCAGCGTCCCCGGCGCCTCGGCGGAGAATTATTTCAGTTCGTTAGCCGGCTGATGACGCAACGCTCCTTTCTTTTAAGGTGTCGGCAACTTCCAGGGCCTGGTTCCACGTCGGGACCCCCTGACGGCCGCCGTATTCCCGGCAGGACAACGAGGCTACCGCCACCGAAAACCTTACGGCCCGATGCAGGTCAAAGCCTCTGGTCAGGGCCAGGGCAAAGGCCGCGTGAAAATTATCGCCGGCCCCCACGGTATCGACGACCAGCACCTGCGGGGCAGCCACATGTTGGAGGGTGTCGTCGGTGATATAGTAAGCCCCGTCTTCACCGTGGGTCACGATCAGGCTGCCGGCCACCATTTCCTTTAATTTCATGATCCTTTGATTAAAGGGAACGTCTTCAAAACCCAGCTCAGCGGCTGCCAGAAATTCGGAGGACGGGATGAAATAGTCGGCCGTTTGCATGATATCTTCGATGCCCGCCCGCCACCTTTCGCAATCGTAAACGACTTGGGCGTCACTTCCCGCAAGCTTTTTTAATTGCCCGCCCAGGTAGGTGGCCTCCGGGTCCAGCAGTACCACACCGGACTGCCGGACCAGTTCTTCGATCAGGGGGCCTACTTTTATCTGTGGTAAGGAATTGCGTTCATAAATAATGCTGCGGGCACCGCTGCCGGCGGTAATAAATACATACGCCACCGGTGTTTTGCCGCCCTTGACGATTTCAACAAATTCCGTGGTTACGCCGAAGTCCGCCAGGCGCTTTAAGCATAATTTGCCTTCATCATCATCGCCGAGTTTGCCCACATAGGCAACCTTGCCGCCTAAGCGCGATATGCAGCAGGAGGCCGTGCCTCCCTGGCCGCCGCCCTCGGTCAGGCGAAACTCCAGCGGCAGTTTTTGATTCTCCTGCGGAAATCGATTCAGCACGGCAATCATATCGAGACAGCTGCGGCCGATGACCAGTACGTCGAAATTGTTCATGTTTGAAAACCGTTAATTTGTAAATTTGCCATCAGGCGACCTCCTGAGAAGCATTTCATGGGAAATTAATGTTTTTTCATAAATATATCAAGTGCGCCCGAGGCATACGTTTTAATGAACTCCAGATACGACCGGGATACGAAATAAAAAAGCAGGACCATTTCTGGTCCTGCCATATCCTTTAATAATTTTAATTTTTTTTATTTCTTAAATTTTTTTCTGCAAAGTCCCGCAAGTCCAATAAGTCCGGTACCTAAAAGCATCAGCGTTGCAGGTTCGGGAACCGGCGCAACTCTGGCTCTAAAGATGAAATCCTGGTAATCCTTGTCACTGGCGGACAAATTTAGATCTTCAAAACCAATAATATACTCGTTTGAGAATTCGAGCACTTTATAAACAACAGCTTGAGAGAGCAGGGAGTTCCCAGTAAACATACGAGACTGCGAGGCGCCATTGGGATCAAGGTAAAACCCGAATGTTATTGGCCCGCTGAATGGCGTATCAGCTTCAGCTCCTGCTGAAGATGCACCCGCATAAATTTCTTTGTAGTCAGAACTGTTTGTATCATACCATCAATATTTTTATTTAAAAAATCGAGTATAAAAAAGAGTATAAAAAAATAGTAATATTTTTGGGAAAAATTTTTCCTAGGGGTGGAAAGCTGCTGGTAAAGCAAATGCAGGAATATAGTTTAACCGGGGTGCGTGCGTAATTGATCTTTTTTAGTTCCCCGATGAATCGGCATTTCCGTTTTTCACCCCACCCGGTCGGTCCGGGTGATGTTAAATACGCTATATTTGCCGCTCAGGGGACATTTGAATTCCAGGGCAGTTGCGGTAAGCTGCATACCTTCAGTGTTTTTATTGCCTTCACCATAAAGCGGATCGCCCATTACCGGGAAGCCGATCATTTCAAAATGGCGGCGGATCTGGTGCTTGCGGCCGGTGCGGATAATCACATCGACCATGGTGGTGTTGGACGTCGGATCATAATCACCGGCCGTATACTCGGTTTCGGCAGATTTGCCGTCCAGCGGTATTTGAATTGTATCCTTGGTTTTTTTTTGAGCAAGGTCTCCGAGGACCTGCGCCTGGTAGTGTTTGACGATGGATCGATTCTGAAACAGGCGCGACAGTTTGCCGGCCGCCCCTTTATCATGGGCCACCAGCACGATGCCGGCTGCTTCCCGATCCAGTCGGTGAACTGGAAAAACCTGGCGTTTGTTTTTGAAAAAAAGCTCCGCCGCACGCAGCAGCGCGCAGTGATCCCCGTAGGCGGTGCCCTGGGTCATCAGGCCGGCCGGCTTGAACCACACACTGTAGCGCCTTCGATCGCTGATGCACTCCGCCGCCGGAGGCATTAACGCCAGCAGTTTTTCATCATAATAAAACGCGAGGCGATCCCCCCGCTTTATAACCGTGGTTGCCCGCCGGATTCGATATTGTTTGCCGTGCGTCCGCTTGAGCCAGACCGCCCCCTTGTTCATGGCATCCTTAATTCGGATCTTGGAAATTCCGCTGTGCCTGGCCAGAAATTCAACGGCCGTTTCAGGATCATCCGGCCCCACGGTTTTTTTGAGTGAAAATTTTTGCAAGTTACTGTTCGATCTCCGGCAGCGCTGCCAGTACATTGGCGATAAACTCATTTGAATTCCAGGACTTGCGATGGGAGGTAGCGCCAAATCGAACCAGCACGAGCTTTTTGGAGGGTATTATGATAACTTTTTGCTCCTGAAATCCGAGGGCTGCAAACGCATCCTGCGGCGCGCCGGGCCATCTTCGATCCCCAGGATCCGAGGGCGATCCGGCGTTCAACCAAAAAAGAGCGCCGTACTCCCCCCGGGGGGCCTGCGGCGTGGGCGTGGTGGAATATCTCACCCAGCCCTGCGGGAGAATCCTCTCCCCCTGCCAGACGCCGTCCTGAAGGTACAGCTGACCAAATCTGGCCCAGTCCCGCGGGGTTGCAAATGTGTAAGACGAGCCTACAAAGGTACCGGATGAGTCCGGTTCCATAACCGCGCTGTACATGCCTATCGGGTAAAATAATTTGGTGCGCATAAAAGTATAATACTGCGGGTAGCGCTTTTCAGCGGTCTGCCGGACGATACGGGCAATAATATTGGCCGTGCCGCTGGAATAATTCCATTTGGCGTCGGGTTTTGCTTCCAGTGGTTTGCCGGCGGCATAGGCCGCAAAATCATAGCTTTCGTATAACATGCGCGTCGTGTCGTCAGGCGGCAGGTAGCGCTCTTCGAATTCAAGCCCGGAGCTCATGCGCAGCAGTTGATCGAGGGTGATTTCCCGACGGGGATCGCCTGCCTGTTGCCATTCTGCTACCGGGGCCGGCGCCTTGATGTCCAGCTGCCCGTTTTTTACTTGGATTCCGATCAGCGCATTGGTCACACTTTTGCTCATCGACCAACCCAGCAGCGGCATATCTTTATCAAAGCCGGGGGCGTATCGTTCGGCGGCCAGCCGTCCGTCATATACCACGATGACGGCCCGCGTTTTTCTCGGATGAGCAGGTCCCGGTTCGGCAAAGGCGGCATCCAGGGCTTTTTGCAATTTAGCGGGGTCAATGCCCAGGGAGGCGGGATCCACCGGCCCCCGGCTGCCTGCGGGCCAAGGTAAATCATCCCGGCGAGCGGGTTGGACATCATCGGCGGCCTGTTTGTAAAAAGTTTGTCGGCGCATTTTTTCCTGGGTGGCCCCGATAACCAGGGAACACCCGCAGCCGTCACGGTAGATAGCCGTTGCGGTGAAAAGGCCGAAATAATCTGCGCTGACGGATTTTTGTTCGCGGTTCACCGTCCACTCAACAGGTTTAAGCAATGGATTCAGCGGGGCAACATCCTCCGGATACACGATATCCGGATTGCGCTTCGATATGAAGGTGCTGGAGCAAAGGTACTTCGCGGTATAACCTGCCCCGACGGGCAGCGCTTGGCTTAAAAACCAGGCAAACGCGCCAAGAGCCACGATCAGAATGCCTCCGATACCGAGCAGAACTATTTTCAACCAGCGCTTCATGATGGCCTCCTTTAATTTAAGGATAGAATGACCGGGTAATATAGAAGAACAACCAATGGATGTCAAAGGGCATATTGTACCCTATAATCTCATAAAATGTTGCATTTGAGCTAGGCTGTTCCAACGAAGACCATTGGCATTATGGATTGATCCTGGCCTTCGGCTCGTAGAGCCTACGCCTCGGAGAGATATTGGTTTCCAGTCTTCGCCCTTTCAGAGCTTCGGCCCGGCAAGCTGGATACTGGATGTTTCCTGGATCTCATTCCGGGTGCATTCCTGAATATCCAACCAAAAAGCGACAAATACCGCCATGCTCCTGAGGGACAGGCCTCTTTCCCGTCCCAAAAAATCTGCCATCCGCCATTCGCAATCTGCAATCGAAACGTTTTCTTATTGACAATTTTCCATCCATAAGCCATAAGGAAACAAGTTCATGATTTAGGTGGTTTCCATCACCCTCATCTTATAAATCCTCTCGAGGAATCCAAGCCGGACGGCAAATAATATTCCTTGATAGAACCAGAGGAGCCACGGACCTTGGCGGCAGAGTCAGTAGTGACTCTGCCTTTTTAATTGGGAACCGCATAAATCGTTTCGCCCATGTGTCTGCGGTGTTCGGCAGGTTTCGCCTTATGCGGCGGTTTTAAATTCAAGAAGCATTGCGCAAATAGGCGGGTAAACAGGACGCTGGGCACCATTCATTCTATAACAAATGTTAGAAGGAGTTTTTGATATGCCGGAAGGTACAGTAAAGTGGTTTAATAAGAAAAAAAATTACGGATTTATCGCATCCGAAGATCAGGAAGAAGTTTTCTTTCATGGCTCCCAAATTGTCGACCATGGTTTTTTTGGTTTGACCAACAATGATAAGGTTAGCTTTGAAATCAAAGAAACCCAAAACGGGCGCCAGGCGGTTAAGGTAAAGGTGACCAGTTAATTTTTTTTCATCAACAGCTGTTTGATTTTTTTAACGCCGTCGCCGGCGTCTTGGGCGCAAGCGTCGGCGCCGATGCGGTCGGCCCAGCGTTTAGTGACCGGGGCGCCGCCCACAATCGTTTTATACTTTTCTTTCAGGCCTGATTTTTTCAGCTCTTCTTCAAGCTCCTTTTGAACCACCATGGTTGTGGTCAACAGCGTGCTGCTGCCGATGATGTCGGCCTTGAATTTTTCCGCTTCTTCGATAAAACGCGCAATGGGAACATCGCGGCCCAGGTCCAGCACATCGAAGCCGTTGGCCCGCAGCAGGGCTACAACAATCGTTTTGCCGATGTCATGCATGTCGCCCTCGACGGTTCCGATGACGATTCGGCCGGCGGCGGTTTCGTGCCCCAGCGGAATGGCCGCGTTAATGATGGCGGTTGCTTTTTCCATGGCCGCCGCCGATTTTACCAGGCCCGGGATAAACAGCTTGCCGGCCCCGAAAAGATCACCGACCCGGTTGATTCCGGGGATAAATCCGTTGGCCATTAAATCCAAAGGGTCGATGTTTGCATCCAACCCCCGCCTGGCAGCCTCGGCTGCCTTTTCAACATCGCCCTGTAAAATTGCTTCAATTGCCGCCGAATATATTTTTTCTGTCATATGCGCATCCGCTTTGTCTGAAAATTGTCTGAAAAGTAATTTTCTCCTGAACCGTTCAACCTATGTCCGATTTGAACAATTCAACCGAATTAATCCTCACATCCAGCAGCTCCGCAACCTTGAGCTTGGCCCGCATGCCTTTCGGACTGCCGGCCACAGAGGTGATGATGCCGATTCCCAGGTCCTCCCTGACCTGTCGCATGACTTCCTCGTTGGTCAGGTCCGAAATTTCAACTGCCAGTTTTTTTGCCGCATACTGCTTTGCTTCGGCCAATTTCATTTTTTTGATCAGCTGCAGCCAGGCCACCAGATCTCCGGAGGTCCGGATGCCGCCCATGCCGGAAGCAAAAATATGCGCCAGGTGCATCCCGAAAGGATCGCCGACGCCAATCTACAAACCGTCGGCTTTGCCGATCTGTACCAGCGATTTCGATGCCCGGGTGACGCTGTCGATCGGCGGTGCTTCCAGCATCGGCACCCCGCCGACGCCCATGCCGACGTTTACATGCACCGGTATATCGACCGCCGCCACGGCCGCTTTGACGAATGTCAGGCTGCGGGCGATGTTCCAGGCCGTGGACTGATTCGTGTTGGTGCCGACGGCCACCCCGAAGATGCTGGCACCGGCGGCTTCGGCCATGCGGGCCTGGTCGTGGGGGTACATTCCGGCCAGCTGCCGGCCGTTAAAGGTCATCTCGCCGTGCATCCCCAGAACAAATTCGCCCGCACCGCCCAGAATGATCGGCATGTCCGGCGCCGCTTTTCTCAAATCACCGACGGCTTGCAGCGCTGCTAAAAAATCGGCATCGCCCGCCGAACCGGCCGTATCGAAGTTGAGGCCCTCACAGCCGATGCGATCAAGTTTTTTGCCGACGAAAACCAGATCCTGGCGCAGCTGGGCGGCGGCGGCCTCCTGGACCTCCTGGGCTTCTTTGATTTTGCCCCCGGCCAGAAGATCGGCCGGATTTTGGTGGGGACCGTCCGGTTGAAAATATAATCCCATGTTGGGCTGGGCCCCGTACAAAAACGGAGCTGTGGTCATCATGGAAATCGTGTAGTACTCATTCATCTCGGAATTGACGATGGGTTTAACCGGTTTGAAGCTGTAATCGCTGTGGCCCATGGAGGTCGTATCCGCCGCACAGGCCCGCTCATAGGTCAGGATCGCCTGCATGCGGCTCATGGATACGCCGACACCGCCGCTGTCCTGCCCGGAATAAAAACTCATCGAGCAACCGTCATCCGTGACAATCACCTCCCGACCGGGTTCGACACTGACGGCCCGGGACGGCTCGGCCAGGATATCAAAGAGTGCTTCCATCTCGTCGGGGGTGAGTTCGGGAATTTCAGCACGCTGCGCCGCTTCCCGGCTGGCGGCCTGAATATCTTCCTTAACCTCTTCGGATGCCATCAAAACCCGCTCGCCGTCACCCATCCGGATTATAATTTTATCCTTCATTGGCAGATTCTCCCGTTTTTCCAATATTCCAACGTTCCACCACTCCAATAAGATTGCCTGGTAAAACGCTTTCTAACAAAGGGGTATCTGAAAATCAATACCAACCTTGATTTGACGACAATTTAAACAATGCCGGGGTTGACATACCCGCTATGGAAAAGGTAATTAGAGAGCACTTCAAGACTCAGCGGGGGGTGGATCGATAGGAGATCGCGTGGACTCTAAATTCACGTAGCTCGGTGCGACACCGTGACCTCCCGCCACTGTTGGTTCTTGACAACACGTCCTCATATAGGGTGTTGAAGTTATGACATTTATGCAAAAACTTTTTCCACCACGAAAACACGAAATTTATCTTATCCTCTTTTCGTGTTTTCGTCCTTTCGTGCTTTCGTGATTAATTTGTCTTTATTAGTTCCGGCTAGTCCGGGGAGGTATTAAAAATGGATTTCATCCTTTTCATCAAATAACCAATAACCGTTTGTTCAACCGGGGGATAATTTTGCAAACAACCTGGACCGCAATCCAGCATGCCCGCCTGATAGAACTAGCCGCCGATGAATGCGAGCTCAATATGCAATTTGACGGCGCGGCCGGGCGTGACAAGGCTTTTCAACAATTGGAAAGGCAGCGGGTTAAGATACAACGACAGAAGCTCCAGCAATTGCGCGCTGGTTATCGGCGGCCCGGACTGTGCCGGCTTGAAAGCCGCCTGACGGAAGTCCTGGTCCAAAACAATTTCGTGCAGGTGGCCACACCGACCATACTTTCCAAAGGACTGTTGGCCAGAATGTCAATTGATGACGACCATCCGTTGGCCTCACAAATATTCTGGCTGGACAAGGACCGATGTCTGCGGCCGATGCTCGCGCCGCACCTCTATTATGTTTTAAAAGACCTTTTAAGGCTGTGGGAGAAGCCGGTGCGCATATTTGAGATCGGATCATGCTTTCGCAAGGAATCTCAGGGTGCCCGGCATTCCAACGAATTTACCATGCTCAATCTGGTAGAGATGGGCCTTGCCGAGCAAAAACGGCAGGCCAGGCTTGAAGAAATGGCAGCCCTGATAACAGCGGCCGCCGGTGTGGATGATTATATTATTCAAGCGGAAAGTTCCGCAGTTTACGGTGAGACCATTGACATTCTGGCCGGTGAGAAGCGGTTGGAAATCGGGTCTGCCGCCATGGGGCCGCATGTCCTCGATCAGGCCTGGCAAATCACGGATGCCTGGGTGGGCATCGGTTTTGGACTCGAGCGCCTGCTGATGGCGGCGGAAAAGAGCGACAGTCTGGGGAAAATGGGCCGAAGCCTGGCCTATCTTGATGGTATTCGGCTGAATATTTAATCGTTCATGGTTCATAGTTGATAGGCTGAGGGCATTGAAGTTCGCAGGTTATAGCTCATAGCTGATAATCGGAAGGTATTGGCGCTCATAGCTCACAGCTCATAGTCTTAGCTGAATCGATTTAAAAAGAAAAAACTTAAAAAATGCGCAGCATAAATTAATTAATCCGCCGCACCCGTGAAAAAATTATATCCTTCAGTTATCAAAGAACAATTTAAAACTTTGATAGTGCTATTCTTCGGGGCGGATTAATTAGTATGGAGAGCTACTAGCTTTGGAGGAGAAGACGCCGACCAAACAGCCTGCTAAGCGCTATTACCGCAAGCGGGTGGAGCTTTTTCGCCTCATCGACAAAATTAAGCTCTGGCCTTCGCGCCAGGGCCTGCTGCACGGCATCAGGACAATTGAGATTGCAGGCGATCAGGCGCGCGTGACGACCCACTGCAACAAAACGTTTATGATTACCAATTCCAGAAACAGCCGGGCTGCCCGCTGGCTCAGAAATAAATGGTTCAAAGGGGTATGCGGGACTTGCCGGGTCCCGGAATGGAAGTTGGCCAAGTATTCAGCCACTTATTTCAAACGCCGGTATGGTTCGGACTTGTTGAGAGAGAAGGAATAGAGGTTCAGAGTTCAGGGTTCACAGTTCAAAGGTTTTGGGGTGACACCTCATATGAAACTACATCTCACACAGAGCGCTCAGAGATCACAGAGGTCTGGGTTTACAGGCGCCTGCGGCGAAAGAAAAATGTTCTCTGCGGTCTCTGTGAGCTCTAACGGCTTGTCGGGTCGTAGCTCGAAGAGCGAAGCCTGAAAGTGGGCGTGATATTAAATCCAACTGTGTCCGATTTCCAAAAGTTTCTTTTATGATCAGACCGGCCGTTGTTTTGGCCGGCGGCGGCGCTGACACTTGAACCCTAAACCGTTAAACCTTTGCCACAAAGGAGATCTAGATGCACCCGTTGATCGAATCCCTGATCAAGAGCGGTCCGGTCGTAACCGACGGATCCTGGGGAACCCAAATGCACAAGCGCGGCTTGAAACGCGGCCAGAGCCCGGATTCCTGGAATCTGAGCCATCCGGCACAGGTTGAAGATGTGGCCCGGCAATATGTCGATGCCGGAAGCCGGATCATCCTAACCAACACCTTCGGCGCAAGCCGCCTGTCGTTATCAAATTACCGACTGGGAGATAGGGTGCTTGATATCAACAGCGCCGGTGTGCGAATTTCAAAGCAGGCCGCCGGCGACCGGGCGCTTGTTTTTGCTTCCATCGGCCCGACCGGCAGAATGCTGGTAACCGGGGAGACCACCGCAGCAGAACTGCAAACTGTATTCCAGGAGCAGGCCGATGCCCAGGCCCGGGCCGGCGCGGATGGGATCATTATTGAAACCATGATCGATATCGATGAAGCCAGAATCGCGGCGCTGGCCGCCAAACAAACCGGTCTGCCGGTCATTGTCAGCATGGTGTATGATTCCGGCGAGGACAAAGACCGAACCATGATGGGCAACAGCCCGGAAGAAGTTGCGGCCGAACTTGGGAAAATTGGTATCGACGGCATCGGAGCCAACTGCGGACAGGGCATTGAAGCATTTTTGCCGATTTGCAAGCGCCTGCGGCAGGCTGCGGATCTTCCCATCTGGCTGAAACCCAACGCCGGTCTGCCGGAAGTTGTTGACGACAGCGTGGTGTTTCGCACCACCCCCGCTGCGTTTGCTAAATACATTCCCGATCTGATTCAAGCCGGTGCAAATTTTATCGGCGGCTGCTGCGGCACGGACCAGGAATTCGTGAAGGTCATCCGGCAGGCGGTGGCCGAATTTATAAAACCGAAAATATAACCTTAAAAAAATGTGCAGCCTAAGACAATTAATCTGCCGGACATTCGTTCTTGCAACTTTCTGCAATTGTCAAAGAACTATTCTACATCCCTGAATATGCAATTTTTCAGGGCGGATTAACTATATTAATCAGGAGGAAAATATGCCCGAATCTTTTATACTTCCCTTTCACGACTGGCTGGTTGAGCTGCGGCGCGACCTCCACCAAATTCCGGAACTCGGCTACCGGGAGCATAAAACGGCATCCAGGATCTGCCGGGAGTTGGATCAGCTGGAAGTGCCCTACCAAACTGCCGTGGGCCGGACCGGAGTGGTGGCCCGGCTGAAGGCTGAAACCGGCGGCCCGCTGGTTGCCTACCGGGCTGATATGGATGCCCTGCCGCTGGAAGAGGCCCATGACGTTTCTTATAAGTCCCGGCACGAAGGAATGATGCATGCCTGCGGCCATGACGGGCATGTGACCATTGCCCTGGGGATTATGCGCTGGCTGAAGGAACAGGAGTGGCAGCGCAAAGGCAGCGGTGAAATCATTTTCTTTTTTCAACCTGCAGAAGAAGGCGGTGCCGGTGCCAAGGCCATGCTGGGCACCGGATTGTTTGATCATGAGCCGGTCAAAGCCATTTTTGCCGGGCATATGAATCCGGAGCTGCCCGTTGGAAGGGTCGAACTCATTTACGGCACCGCCCATGCCGCCACCAACACCATCGGCATTCGGATAAAGGGTAAAGGCGGGCACGGGGCCGCCCCCCATCTTTGCATCGACCCCATTATTGCGGGCGCCCATCTGCTTACCCAGCTGCAGACCTTTACCAGCCGCAGTCTTTGTCCCCTGGACAGCGCGGTGCTTACCATTGGTGAATTTCATGCCGGAACTGCGGAAAATATCATACCGGAAGAAGCCCATTTGAAAGGGACCCTGCGCACCCTTACACCGGAAGTTCGCCGCCAGGCCGTCCGCCGGATTGAAGAAATGGTTCGGAGCCTGGATCTGGCATTCGGGGTTACAACGACCTTTAAAAACACTGAAGGCTATCCGGCCCACGTCAATGATACGGCAATGGTGGATCACCTGAAGAATTGTGTCAACGAGGTTCTAGGCCCCGACGCAGCTTTTGTTGCCCGCCCCCGGATGGGAGCCGAGGATTTTGCCTATTTTTGCCAGAAGTGGCCGGGCGCCATGGTAGGGATCGGCTGCCATGATCCGGCCAAGGGCTTCGAATTTGCCCTGCACTCCCCCCATTTTGATATGGACGAAAGGGTGCTGGACGTCGGGGTCCGCCTAATGGGTCACGCTCTGCTTCAGATTATTGAAAAAGAGAGGTCGGTTTAAATTTAACATGAATTCTAAATCTCCAAACCTCCAAGCCTCTGAACCTCTGAACCTTTGAACGCTGAACCCAACTAAAGGATGATCCGGTTAGTTATCCGGATCATTCTTTTTTTATTGGTAACGTTGCGGCGCAGTATCATTCATCGGTTACGCAGCCCTCTGAGGCCGACTTTACGTTTTTAATGTATTTGTAAAGCGTGCCGCGACTTGCTTTATAAGGAGGGGCCTGCCAGGCGTTGCGGCGTTTGTTCATCTCAACATCGCTGATATGAACATCGATTGTATTATTTTCGGCGTCGATGGTGATCGGATCGCCGTTTTTCACCAGGGCGATGGGGCCGCCCTCCTGGGCTTCAGGGGCGATGTGTCCGGCAATAAATCCGTGGGATCCCCCTGAAAAACGGCCATCGGTCAGCAGGGCCACCTCCTGGCCGAGGCCGGCACCCATGATGGCGGATGTAGGCGTCAGCATTTCGGGCATTCCGGGCCCGCCCTTGGGGCCCTCGTAACGGATGATGATGACATCGCCGCTGCTGATTTTTTTCTCTTCCAGGGCTGCCAGCATGTCTTCTTCAGAGTCAAACACGTTGGCCGTTCCGGTGAACTTGGTTCCTTCTTTGCCGGTAATCTTGGCCACGGCACCTTCCGGCGCCAGGTTGCCGTGCATAATTCGGATATGTCCGGTTGCTTTGATGGGATTTTCCAGCGGGCGAATAATTTCCTGGCCCGGTGAGAGGTCGGCGACATTCGCCAGATTTTCGCCCAGTCTCTTACCGGTCACGGTGAGGCAGTCTCCCTGCAGTAATCCGGCTTCCAGCAAATATTTCATCACGGCCGGAATACCGCCGGCAGCATGGAGGTCTTCCTGGACGAAACGGCCGCTCGGCTTCAAATCAGCCAGGAAGGGCACCCGATTGCTTATCTCCTGGAAATCCTCCAGGGTGAGCGGCACATCCACCGAGCGTGCCATGGCGATTAAATGCAGGACGGCATTTGTTGAGCCGCCCAGGGCCGTGACGACCACCATGGCATTTTCAAAGGCCTGACGGGTCATAATGTCGCGCGGCTTGATGTCTTTTTCCAGCAAATTTCGGATCGTCGCACCGGCTTGAATACATTCTTCAAGTTTTTGCGGCGATTCGGCCGGCGTACTGGAGCTGTAAGGCAGCGACATACCCATGGCCTCGATGGCCGAGGCCATGGTATTGGCTGTGTACATACCGCCGCAGGCGCCGGCGCCCGGACAGCTGTGGCGTACAATGGCATGACGCAGTTTGTCATCAATTTTGCCTGCCAGATATTCACCGTAGCTTTGAAAGGCGGATACAATATCAAGCTTTAAATCGGCATGGTGACCGGCGTGAATGGTGCCGCCATAAATCATCAGCGCCGGGCGGTTCAGCCGTCCCATGGCCATAACACATCCCGGCATATTTTTATCACACCCCGGCAGGGAAATGTTGGCGTCGTACCACTGGGCATGCATTACCGTTTCAATCGAGTCGGCAATCAGGTCGCGGGACTGCAGGGAATAGCTCATGCCTTCGGTTCCCATGGAGATGCCGTCACTGACCCCGATGGTGTTAAAGCGCATGCCGATCATCCCGGCCGCTTCCACCCCTTCTTTTACTTTAGCGGCCAGGCTGTTTAAGTGCATGTTGCAGGTGTTGCCTTCAAACCACACGCTGGCGATACCCACCTGGGCTTTTTCCATGTCGGCTTCCTGCAGGCCGGTGCCGTAAAGCATTGCCTGGGAGGCGCCCTGGGATTTCGGCTGGGTAATGCGGGAGCTGTATTTGTTCAGTTTATCGGTCATTTTGTTCTCCTTATACACATCGTCGTGATCAATGGCGCGTTCGGCCTTTAAAATAAAGCATCCCCGCCGCAAGCAGCGGGGTATTTGTCCGAGGTTTGCGGCAATCTTATCGCAGCGAGCTGCGGGGAATTAGACCCGAACAAGATTAAAATGTTTACTACTTTACTTGTAAGGTCGATTTCCATTTCGTCAACCTTCGAACCAGACTATACAGGCTCAAACCCGCAACGTTGCGCAAACATTCAGGCAGCGCCCGGTGGTTTCCATAGTTGTAATGAAATAAAAGGTGCTTATTTTTCGTTGAGCTTGCCGCTGTTTCCGATAAACAGGCTTATGGCCGACAAATATAGATTAGAAGAGGTATGGGATGAAAAAAGTCCTTTTGGTTATATTATCCATTTTCTTATTTGCCTTTTCCCTGGGAGCAGGCAATGGCGAAATCATCGGCATTAATTACCAGCCGGCCCGCTACCTGGATGTTTCCGCCAATGAGGCTGCGCAGCTCATCAATAATGAACACCCCTTAATACTTAGATGTCCGCACGCCCGGTGAATACAACAATGGACACCTGCAAAATGCGGTTTTGATTCCGGTTCAGGAACTGCAAGATCGCCTCAAGGAGTTGGCCGCTTACAAAGATCGGGAAATTTTGATTTATTGTGCTACGGGAAGCCGCAGTAAAGCGGCATCCAAAATCCTGATTGATAGCGGCTTTAAACAAATCGCCAACATGCGCCACGGAATTTATGATTGGGTAAAAAAGAACCATCCCGTGACGCGGTGATGTTCTGGATGCTGGATGCCCGATGGTGGATGCTGCATTCCTGCTTTCGCGGGAATTGCAAAAAGACTCCCCGACTGCTCAAATAATAATTGGAAAAAGGAGGAAGGTATATGTTTATTGATTTAATTCGGCAGAGAAGAAGTATTCGCAAGTTTACGGATGAAAAAATCGAAGCGGATAAAATTGAAGTCTTGAAGGAAGCCGCACTGCGCTCACCGTCATCGATGGGTAGTAATCCCTGGGAGTTTGTCTTTGTCACCGACCAGCAGCTGCTGGCAAAACTGGCCAAGGCCAAACCCCACGGTGCAGGATTTCTTTCAGAAGCCCGGCTGGGGATCGTTGTGTGTGCCGATCCTGAAAAATCGGGCGTCTGGATTGAAGATGCTTCCATTGCCACCATTTATCTTCACCTTGCGGCAGCATCGCTGGGGCTGGGAAGCTGCTGGATCCAGATAAGAGAAAGAATGCACGACGATCTGACTTCCGCTGAGTCTTATATTGCCCGGGTTTTGAACATACCTTCAAATTTTAAAGTCGAGGCGATGATAGGTATCGGGTATCCCGCGGAACAAAAAGCGCCCCACAAAAGAGAAGCGCTGCAGGATGAGAAAATTTTTCTAAACCGGTACGGCAGTCCCTTTGCGGGCTGACAAGAAATCTGCTTTCTGTGTCGAGCAGCGTTTCATCAAAATCAAAAAATGCGCCTATCCGTACACTGACAATGTTGCCGTTTTTACAATCTTCAATTTTCAATTATCCGTCTAGTTCCCTTCGAATACCGGTCGTTCTCTTTTCACAAAGGCGTTGTAGGCGCGCTTGAAATCTTGAGTCTGCATACAAAGGGCCTGGGTCTGGGCCTCGGATTCGATAGCCTGCTCAATGGTCATGCTCCACTCCTGGTTGAGCATGGTCTTGGTCATGCCGTGGGCAAAGTTGGGGCCGGCCACCAGGCGCTGCGCCGTGGTCATGGCCTGCGCATAAGGATTTTCGCTGACACCGTTGAAGAAGCCCCAGCGTTCCCCCTCCCCGGCTGTCATGCTGCGGCCGGTCAGCAGCAATTCCGTTGCGCGGCCCTGGCCGATGATACGGGGCAGGACGGCACAGGCTCCCATATCGCAGCCCGCCAGACCCACCCGCACAAACAGATAGGCAACCTGCGAGTCGGGGGCGCCGTACCGCAGGTCACAGGCCATGGCGATGGCCGCCCCGGCGCCGGCACAGATACCTTCGATGGCGCCGATGACCGGCTGGGGACAGCCGCGAATCGCTTTGACGACATCTCCCGTCATGCGGGTAAACGCCAACAGGCCCTTCATATCCATTTGGGTAAGGGGCCCGATGATCTCGTGAACATCGCCGCCGGAGCAGAAGTTTCCGCCCGCTCCACGAATAATGACGGCCTCAATATCATCGGTGTATACCAGATCGCGGAACACATCCCGCAGCTCGGCATACGAGTCAAACGTCAGTGGATTTTTACGCTCGGGGCGGTTGAGGGTGACCGTTGCAACCGTACCTGCGGTTTCCCACAGAAAGTGCTTCGCCGTGTGGTCCGCCAGCTTAATCGAATGCATGATGATATTCCTTTCAACAACAGAAGTTACTTTCAGGGCAGAATCAAATTTACTTTTTTAGATACTGTGTGCAAATAGAACATCGAACATTGAACGTCCAACTTCGAATGTCCAATATTGATGGCGCTACGCTTTATCTAATTTAAAACAAATACCCCGCCCAATTTTGAATGAAAGATGCGCGCGTGCAGCGCACACATTGCGTATGGCTGTGAATTTTTTAAAAAGATCGAATACAATATTCGACGTTCGACGTTCAATGTTTATTGTTGGAGGTTCATTAGTTTCCTTTTTCGATCAAACTGGTTGAATCCAGTGGACCGGCGGCTGGGCTGACACCTCATATGAAACTTCCTTAAATTCGATGCCATTTTTACGAAGTGTCTCACCGCTGAGAGCGCAAAGAGCGCAGAGATTAATTTAACTTTTCTTTCTCGGCGTTCTCCCACCGGGGCGTAGGCCCTATGGGCCAGAGGCGGCGGGCTCTGCGGTGAACTATTATGCTTCTTTTTCGATCAGACCGGCCGTCGTTTTGGCCGGCGGCTGGGCTGACACCTGACACCCGAAACCTGACACCTTCAATTACTTACATCACTTCCCCGCCGGCCACGATGATGGCCTGGCCGGTGATGGAGGCCGACTCCGGGCGGCACAGCCAGGCAACGGTATCGGCCACTTCGGCCGGTTGTATCAACCGCCCCTGAGGATTGCTGCGGGTGAACTCAGCCCTGGCTTCTGCTGCCGAACGTCCGGTTTTTTCAACGATATTTTGCACTGCCTCCCGTACGATATCGGTATCGGTGTAGCCCGGGCAGACCGCGTTGACGGTGATGCCGCTTTTGGCCGCCTCCAAGGCGAGGGCCCGCGTCAGTCCCAGCACGCCGTGCTTGGCGGCACAATAGGCGCTGACATAAGCATAGCCTTTGAGGGCGGCGGTACTGGCCACATTGACGATGCGGCCCCAACCGCGCCCCCGCATTTCATCGAACACCGCCCGCGTGCAGTTAAAAACGCCGTCCAGGTTGACGGCCATCATGCGGCGCCAGTGTTGAACATCCAGTTTGTGAAACGGTGCGGAGGCCGCCGCACCGGCAGTGTTCACTAATATGTCGACCGGCCCGAAACCCGCCCGCGCCCGGTCAAAGGCGGCCGCAACGCTATCGCCGTCGGTCACATCGCAGGGCACACTGCGGGCTTGCGGAAGCGTTGCCGCCGTGGCGTCCAGGGGTTTCAGACGGCGTCCCATCACCGTAATGCGGGCACCCTCCGCGGCCAATGCAGCCGCAATGGCGGCGCCAATCCCCGTGCCGCCCCCCGTAATCACCGCGTGTTTTTCTTTTAGTTTCATGATCTTCATGCGTTCAGCGCCATTTCGGCGGCGCGTTTCAGGTTGCGTTCCAGCTGTTCGAATCCGTTAAGATACTGCACGGGACAGCGGACGCCGTCGCCATGATACTCCTGTCGAGCGGCAGCCCGCAGGGTCCAATAGCGGTCCATCAAATGCGGCCGGGCCAGGCAGCACAGGTCGGCGCGGCCGGCGGCGATGATGCTGTTGATGTGATCGATCTCGTAGATGTTGCCCACCGCCATGGTCGGAATACCGGCCTCATTGCGGATCTGATCGGCAAACGGCGTCTGAAACATGCGCCCGTAAATCGGTTCGGCGTCGGGGCTGGTCTGACCGGCGGAAACATCGATAATATCGGCACCGGCCCCGACAAAGGCTTTGGCAATCAACACCGCCTCAGCCGGCGTAACGCCCGCATCGCCGATCCAGTCGTTGGCCGAGATTCGCACCGACAATGGTTTGGGGTCCGGCCAGATTGTGCGCAGCACGCGGCACACCTCCAGCGGGTACCGCAGCCGGTTTTCCAGCGAGCCGCCGTATTCGTCGCGGCGTTTGTTCAGCAGCGGGGTGATGAACGCGGACAGCAGATAGCCATGGGCGCAGTGCAGCTCCAGCATATCGAACCCGGCTCCGGCGGCCCGCCTGGCGGCGGCCGCATACTCGCCAAGCACCCTGTCCATGTCCGCGCGGGTCATGGCACGCGGCACCTGATTTGCCGGGCTATACGGCACCGGGGAAGGTCCGATGATTTCCCAGTTGCCTTGGGCCAGAGGTTTGTCAATGCCTTCCCAACCCACCTGAGTCGAGCCTTTCGGGCCTGAATGGCCCAGCTGAAGGCAAAATTTGGCCGCCGTGTGGTTGTGGACAAAATCGACGATGCGTTTCCAGGCGGCCTGCTGTTCATCGTTCCAAATACCGGCACATCCGGGGGTGATGCGTCCTTCGGGGCTGATATCGGTCATTTCGGTGTAAACCAGTCCGGCCCCACCCATGGCCAGCGAACCGTAATGAACCAGATGCCAGTCGGACGGCAGCCCTACTTCGGCACTGTACATGGACATCGGGGAGACGACCACCCGGTTTTTCAGGGTCATTTGGCGGAGCTTGAAGGGGGTGAACATGGGAGGCACCGGACCGGCCGCCGGTTTGCCGCAGGCCCGGCCGGCAAAGCTTTTTTCGATATCCTCCAGCCATTTTTTGTCGCGCAATCTCAAATTTTCATGACTGACGCGTTGGCTGCGGGTCAGCAACGAGTAGGTAAATTGCTTCATATCGAAGTTTTCGATGTAGCGCGGCGCATTTTCAAACCAGCTCATGGAGTTGCGGGCTGCGCTCTGCAGTCTCAACGCTTCGAGCTCCCGTTCATCCTGGTAAGCCTGCAGCGCTTCGGGTACCGGCTTGCCGGAATGCATGCTGTGAGCCAGGCAGATGGCGTCCTCGAAGCCCAGTTTGGTGCCGGAGCCGATGGAATAGTGGGCGGTGTGAGCGGCGTCGCCGATCAGCACAACGTTGTCCTTAATCCAGTTGTGACAGAGCACCCGCGGAAAGCTGATCCAGGCCGATCCGCGTATGTGGCGGGAATTGGTAAGCAGCCGGTGCCGGCCGAGGTGTTTGGCGAAAATTTGGCGGCAGGCTTCGGCGCTTTCTTCCTGGGACATGTGCGCAAAGCCCAATTTTTCGTAGGTTTGCGCCTGGCATTCGACAATGAAAGTGGAGGTATGCCGGTCGAACTGGTAGGCATGGGCCCAGATCCAGCCTTGCCTTGTCTCCTCAAAGATGAAGGCGAAGGCGTCATTGAAGCACTGGCGGGTGCCGAGCCAGACAAATTTGTTGGGCCGCAGGTCGATATCGGCCTCAAAGCCTTTCAGATCGCTGTTGCGGATTTTGGAATTAATGCCGTCGGCGGCGACGATCAGATCAGCGCCGGCAAACTTTTGGGGGATATCGTCAACTTCGACCTCCTGTTGGAAAATCAGCTCGACCCCGAGTTGCCGGGCGCGTTCAAAAAGAATCTGCATCATCCGGCGGCGGCCGATGCCGATAAAGCCGTGTCCGCCGGAGCGCTCCACCTGGCCTCTGAGGTGCACGTCGATGTAATCCCAGCGCACCAGTTCTTCGATGATCGCCCGGGCGCTGACCGGGTCGTTCAGCCGCAGGTTGTCCATGGTTTGATCCGAAAAGACTACGCCCCAGCCGAACGTATCGTCCGGTTGGTTGCGCTCATAAACGCTGATAGCATTTGCAGGATTGTGCAATTTCATGGAAATTGCCAAATAGACACCCGCAGGTCCTCCCCCGAGACATACGATTTTCATGGTTGCCTCCTGCTGGCCGGATTTCGGCAGTTGCATCTTTATAATTCAATCAGACTTTTTCAGCAAGCATAACGTCGGACCTCAACTTGATAATGTCATCGTATGGTGTTAGAAAATCAGGAGGATCATACATAGCATCCAATTTGTATCGCCATAGGGACTAGATTCAAATGAAACATATCGGCAAATACCAAATCCGCGGCCTGCTCGGGCGCGGCCGCATGGGTAAAATCTTCAAAGTCCAACATCCGCTGATCGGAAAAATTTTCGCCCTGAAGCTGCTGGATCCCGATCCGCTGCTCGTCGAGTTGATGGGCCGGGATAAAATTAGAGCCATGTTTAAGACCGAAGCCGTTACCATTGCCGCATTGCGACACCCGAATATTGTTGAAATACTGGACTATGATGAATCCGAGGACAAACCATTTTATTTGATGGAATACTACGTGAACAATCTCGGAACCATGATGGGCGAAACCTTTCGCATAGAGCAGGCTTCCCGCACCCTCACAGTCGAAAAAGCGATTCGCTACATATCTCAAACCCTGAATGCGCTGAAATGCATGCATCAGGCCGGTATTATTCACCGCGATATCAAACCCCACAACCTGTTGCTGACGGATCACGATACTGTTAAGGTTTGTGACTTCGGGCTGTCAAAATTAAGAGGCGAAAATTTCGACGGTCCTTCCTCGCTGAAGTTCGGTTCGGCCTGGTATGCCCCGCCGGAACAGGAAGAAGATCCCAACCGTGTCGATGCCAGTGCCGATCTGTATGCGGTCGGCATCACCATTTATCGAATGCTGACAGGGGTTTTACCGGAAGATAAGTACCTGCCGGTCGGCCGCTTCAATGCCGACCTGGATGGGAGCTGGGATGATTTTATCCGCAAGGCAATTGCCCGCCGTCCCCCAAAGCGGTATCTCAGCGCTGCCGAAATGCTCACGGATCTGCAGCTGCTGGCGACGGCCTGGCAAGCAAAAAAAGAGCAGATCTGCCTTCTGCCGCAAACGGCGAAAGCCGGCAGGGCCGCCCCGGCAGCAGCCCGCCCCGGCCTTCGCAGCAGCTGTATTAAAGTCAGCCCCCGCGATGCAAAAAAGACATTTGCCTTGGACGATCTCTGGCGGCCCGTACAATTTTTGCCAAACGACTTTGAGATCAATTCCGATGAAACGATCACCGATCGCGCAACCGGCCTGGTCTGGCAGCAGTCGGGGTCCGAATTCCCCATGACCTGGCCCCAGGCAATCCTTTACATGAAAACGCTCAATTCACCACGTTTTGCCGCCGGCAGCAGGTGGCGCCTGCCGACAATCGATGAATTGACAACGCTGCTTACCGATTTTCCCCACGGCGAAGACTACTGTATTGAACCCATCTTCGACCGGACGCAGAAATCAATCTGGAGCTGCGACCGGCGATCCTTTAACGCAGCCTGGTATGTCAGCCTTGATTTGGGGTATGTGGCCTGGCAGGATTTTACCGGCTACTACCATGTGCGGGCCGTACGCCGTATTTAGTCCTTCGGGCCTACATGCAATATTATTTCGTTAAGAATGAATTATTTGCATTTTATGGCAAAATATTTCTGCCACCAAGACACAAAGACACCAAGGATTATTCAAACAGAATTCTTTCTTAGTGCCTTAGTGTCTTTGTGGCAACAGCAGATAAGATAGATCCGCCGGAGGCGGACCGCAGATATTCAATCTTCCATCTTCAATTTTCAATGAAGCTGGCCTGTTTGCCGATGTGCTGACGCCCTTTGCCCGAAACTCTGACATTTTCGAATATCCTGCCGGTTTCGGCGCTTGCTCAATGAAGGTTAAGAAACTGAATTTGTTAAGAATTTTATATTTCAAATACCTTGGCATAGCTATTGCAAAATTCGGCCACTGGATTTTATTCTGATCTTGAAAACATGGTTCTATGGCCAAGTAAGAGAAGATTGGCTGTGCGGTAAACATGTGCCTTGGAATGATGGGACACTGGAGTGTTGGAATACTGGGTTGGGCGGAATGAGATCTGTTTTTATATGGAGGCACGGATCAGAAAATAAAATCAGACCATCATCCGCTTTTGTTTCCCAATATTCCATTTTTCTCTACGAGCCGGAAGCTGGGGTGAAGTCAAAGCCTGGCCCTCTAAACTATGATTCTTTACTACCCACATGCTTCCGGAAGGGATCGATATGAATATAAAAAATGCTTGGGGTGTGATTGTATTAACGGTCATACTATGGGTTATCAGCATATCCGGATTCGCCCAAACGGAAAATGAACCCAACCTTACCAGGTATTCGCCCCATGCACCCGCCATGAATGACGGCAAGCGCTTTTTGGAGCTGCTGGAGTACAAACTGACCGTCAGTCAAGACCCAGCCCAAAGCCGATCCGGCCCGCCGAACAACTCGCCGGCGGGTTCATCGGAAAACCCCACCGCCGCGGGCCCTGCCTCGCATGGGGGCTATACCAGGAAACGCCTGCACGAAAACAATTTTGGCTTCTCATTTGAACTGCCGGATTACTGGCTATGGGACCCGTTGCCGGATAATTGCGGCTACCTGCTGTCGGGTCCGGGGGGCACCGAGGAAAATGAAGTGATCATCGTCGTGCAGGCCGTGAAAAAAGCCGCCAACCCGGGCAGCTCGGTCGTAAAACAGCTGCAGGAAGCCAAGGCCCAAATCCAGGGAATTCCCGGAGCTGAAATCCGCTCCGAAGATGTCGTCGCCGTCTCAGGCCGGCAGGTTCCCTTCTTTTTGGCGCTTTATCCCGGGCTAACGGCCGGTCATGAGCCGGCCACCTTTGCCCACGTCCAGCTGGCTGTGGAAAACGAGCTTTGCTATATCTGGATTTCATATGCGGCGCCCAGCCGGTATTTCCAGAAATACCAGGACGTGTTTGCCAACCTGCTGACAAGCTTTCAAATCGCCGCAGCCGGCGGGCAAAGCCGGAGCAGGGCGTCGTCGGTGCCGGGGAACACCGAGGGCCGGATAACGGTGCAGGCATTTAATGCCGGCAGCGGCAGCCTGTCGGCCCCACGGGTAAAGATCAGAGCGCAGGGATTCGGCAGCGGTGCCAAACAGCTGAAGCTGTTTGCGGTTTCAGCGGACGGCAAACTTAAGGAATTGCAGTCCGCACCGTGTGCGAACGGGGCTACCGTCGACTTTAATGCCGTTTACAATCTCCTGGAAACCAAATCCTTCGAGCTGCGCCTGTATGACGCGCAGGGGAAGGTGATTGCCCGTCTGCAGCGCGACAACGCCTGATCAATATGAGCCGGTTCCGAGCAGCGGTTCGCGAATCGGCCGTCAAACCGACCGCTTCATCCCTTTCAAGCCCGCCGGTCAACTGGCCGGGAATGAATCGCCGGACGTCCGGACGCCAAAGGTCCTTGCGCAAGCCGGCAGGGTGGCTTAAATTGGAGTTATCACCAACGGCTGCGATGATTCGCGGCTGCCGGATAAGAGATTGCAATTTTTAAAGCATGCAGCTTGTGAGCAAATCGAAATCAATTCCCCAACATCCGGAAATCCGAATTCAGGCTTGTCCGGATGATGCTGCTGAGACAGGCAAAAGGATGAGTGCGGCCAAAAGAACCGGAATCGTGCGGGACCCGCGGTACGCTGACCACTGCACGGGTCCCGACTGCCCGGAAAGCTCCGACCGGGTGAGGGTGCTCTACGCCATGCTGCAGGAGCCCGACATGCGGGGAAATTTTCAGGACATCACGCCCAGACGTGCTGAAAAGGAAGAGCTGCTCATGGTCCATTCTCCTGAATACATCCGGTGCCTGGAAGATACCCGGGGCAGGGACTGCACGTATCTGGACCCGGACACGCAGGCCTCGTCCTTTTCGCATGAGGCGGCCCTGCTGGCCGCCGGCGGACTGTGCCGGGCGATCGAACTGGTCCAGACCGGGGAATTGGACAACGCCATGGCCTTGGTCCGGCCGCCCGGGCACCACGCCGAGAGATCCAAGGCCATGGGTTTTTGTCTTTACAACAACGTTGCGGTCGGGGTTCGCTACGCTCAGCGCCGTTTGGGCTTTGGCCGCATTCTGGTGGTGGACTGGGATCTGCATCACGGCAACGGCACCCAGCACTGCTTTGAGGACGACCCGTCCGTGCTGTTTTTTTCGATTCACCAGTCTGCCTCCTATCCCGGCAGCGGAAGGTTCGGGGAATCCGGTAAGGGGCGGGGCAAGGGGCGAACGGTCAATATACCGCTGCGGCCCGGCTGCGGAGACGCTGAATACGTCGGCATCCTTGAAAGAATCCTGCGGCCCGTCGCCTTGGAGTTCGGACCGGAGCTGATTCTGGTCAGTGCCGGTTTCGACATCCACCACAACGACCCTCTCGGGGGCATGCGTGTGACGTCGAAAGGCTTTGCCGGGCTGACCCGCTCCGTCCTCATCACGGCCGATCAATGCTGTGGGGGCAAGGTGATCATGACCCTTGAAGGCGGATACGACCTCCAGGCGCTCAAGGATTCGGTCAAAGCGGTCCTGCGGGAATTGGCCGGTTTGCAGGCAACCGATATCGATAATATCACAGCCGGGGTCGACGCCAAAATGCTGGCCTACCTGCTGTGGCGGATCCGGCGCAGCCACGGAGGGTACTGGAAGTCTCTTGAAGCCGCGGCAAGGAACGGTTCAATCCCGGAACCAACCATTTTAGAGCGTTTGAGAGAAAATGCGCTGCGCATTATGAACTACTTTAAGAGTTGACAGACACTGGCGTATCAGATTCCGGCGGGCCTTCTGATTATATGGTTCCGGTTTCAGGGTCGGTGTGAATCGAAATCACAAATTACAAAATCCAAATTACAAATAAATTACAATGAACAAAATTCAAAATTCCAAACCTTACAGCATAAGTACTGGTCTTCGCATCAGATAAGATAGCGATCATTTATTGCGAAAGCCCGGAATTTATAATATCTCAATGAAACCAGCTGAATTTTCTCCGGTTTACCGGTTTCGGCTATTGATGATTGTGATTTGAGATTTATTTATTATTTGGTGCTTGAAGTTTGAGATTTATCGCCTGCAGGCTGTAGTACATTGTGAATCAGTCATTTGACATTCGAAATTCGACATTTTAAAAATGGCTCCCTTCAGAGATTCCATACGGCGGATCGCCCGGGGCATGCAGTCCTGCGAGGAGTGGCTCGAATTGATCAGGGACCTGGACGCGTCCGTCCTTCCCGGCGAGGTACCCGCCGGTCTTCACATGCGCTGGGCCCATAACGGGGATCTGTTTGCCATCAATGCGCTGGAAGGATTCGTGAAAGAGACCGAATTCATGGAGGAATCCCTCCGCAAAGGGGATCGCTGTCTTCTGCTGGAGGATGAAACAGGGATCTGCGCCTTTGCCTGGGTCACTTTCCGGGACTTCAAACTGGCCCTCTGGTACACGCTGGAACTTCCCCCCGGCTGGTCATACCTGGTCTATATTTTCGTGCACCCGGCCCGCGCCCGGCAGGGCGTTGGCTCCCATTTGCTGGGGTCATTGATGGCGTCCCTGCGCGAGATGGGCTGCCGGCGGATCGTCTCGGGCATGTACAGCAACTGGGGGGCTTCTATCCGGCTGCATAAAAAAATGGGCTTTCGCATCCACCGCCGGCTGGCCCAGTGTAAAATTCTGAACATCTTTCCCACGCCGCCCCGGGAAGCAGCCGGGGATGCGGATAACGCCGATCCTTCGCAGGTTGAATGAAGGCCCCGGAATTTCTGCAGGTATTACAGCATTCCAATTGAGACTAAATTGTATGATCAACCGGCGTCCGTCTCTGCGGCGGCATAGCCCTCGGGAGTTAGAAATGCGCTGGTTTTGAGCACGTTCATATCAACCAATCCGCATTGATACAGCGATTTCAGCGCCTGCAAGGAAGCGCTGGGAGCCTGGTCAAGGGCGGCAACGATGTCGCTGATGTCCATGATACCCGGCGGTCCGCTATGGTTCCACTCCTTGGCCAACAGCAGTAAAACCAGCTGTTCCTCTGATGTCGGCATGGCGTACCTCCTTTTCAGGTAAGGGCCGCGACCAATTCCCGGCAGTAGTCCGGGATATCGGCCACCACGCGTCCCCACACCAAGTTGCCCTCTCGAAAGGCCGGTTCGTCAACCCATATCGCGCCGGCATTTTCCATGTCATCTTTGATACCCGTGCTGCCGGTTGCCCGTTTGCCTTTACAAATGGCCGCGCTGGCCGCCACCCAACCCGCGTGACAGATAAATCCCAGGATTTTGCCCTGGGCATTCATATTTTGCACCAGCTGAATAATGTTTCTATCCCGGCGGAGCTTGTCCGGAGCCCAGCCGCCGGGCACCAGCAGCGCATCCAGCTCGTCGGCGGTGATCCGGCCGGCCGAAATCTGAGTTTCGGCAGTCAGGCCGCCGCTTTTGCTGGTATGGATTTCACCGGCCTTGGTTCCAATGACCTTGACATCGGCGCCCTCTTCCTGCATGCGCATATACGGTACCCAGAATTCCAGGTCCTCATATCCGGGTCCGACGAGAATACCGATGGTTTTACCTTTAAGCCGCATACGTACCTCCTTTTGCCATCATGAATGGTCTATTTTGCAGGGCAGTTTAATTAGCAGTAATTCGATTCTGTTTCAGACCGGCATCTCATATCAATGGGCAATGGGGTCACCGTGAAATCAGCCGGGATATGCCGGCGCGAAACGTTTCTACGGGGGTCAGCAGGCTGACGACCACCAAGCCCTCTTTATTAAATTCATAAAAATACCCTGGATGAACCAACGTGTGGTCACGCTCCAACAGCTGTAGAATGCGGTCTTCTTCGGAAACCGCGTCAAAAATTTCAATAATGGCATACCAGCCGCCTTCCCGCAGCAACGCACGGCAGTTGGAGCTGCGGGTGATTCGCTCAACTAAAAACCGCTGGTTGTCGGTGAGGCGGGCTGAGATTTGTCGCTGCATCTCCCGGCGATGACCCAGCAGCCTTGCGGCCGCGTGCTGGACGGGGGTTGCCACGGAAAGATAAAAATCCAGCAGTATTTCCAGGCGGTCCTGGGCGGCTTCAGCCAGGCCGGGCTCGCCGCCGATGACAATCCAGCTTAATTTCACCTGGGGCAACCCCAGCATTTTAGAAAAGCCGTTCAAGACGAAGGTCAGCGCCTGGGCGCGGTTCACGACAGTTGGGACCTCCGGCGGCCTTTCGACCCCATAATAGTCGGAAAATACTTCGTCGACAATCAGCGCCAGGCGATGGCGGCGGCAAATCCGATCGAGAGCTGCCAGTTCCTGCTGCTTTAAGTAGTTGCCGGTTGGATTGTTGGGATTGACCACGACAATCGCCCGGCACTTGGGGGTGATGAGCGCCTCCAGCACATCCAGGTCGATCGACCATCCCTGCACGTCGTCGTAGCGCAGCGGATAGGAGAAGGGCTGCAAACTTTCAAAACGCGCCAGGTAAGAGATCAAGGGATATCCGGGCCGGGGAATAAGAACTTCGTCGCCGGGGTTTCCCAGCAGTTTGAAGATAATTGAATACGCTTCGCTGGTGCCGGACGTCAAAAAGACGGCCTCACTGTCAATGGGGACTCCCCGATCAAGGTAGTACTGGGCAATCGCCCGGCGGGCTTTTAACAAACCGCGCGGCTCGGGCTCATAGGTCATGGCGTCCGCCTGCGCCAGAGCTGCCAGAATATCAACCGCATCATAGTCCAATCCGGCCTGCGTCGGATTGGACTGCGTCAAATCAAAAATTGTTTCTCCCTTTGATTTTTTGTCCTGGAGAATCAGGCTCAGACGCATTGGGGCTCAGATCCCAATCGAAACGATCTGAAAACATAATATCCAGCCTGGTCTTAGGCATAGGTCGATTCGTTTAATTGCTTCGCTGAAAGCCATGCGTACAACGGCCGGATGATTTAATCAATAAAATTTGTGATTCCCTTCACCGGGCTCGGTCAGGTGCGCTTGCTCCGCCTGGGTTTACTTTTCCTGCGCACGGAAAAACCGAAGGTGCCCAGCAGGCGGCCCAGGGCAAAATAGCGGCCGTGGGCAAAGCAGATGGGGTCGGCGTGGGAAAACTGGAAGGCGCCGCTGCGCGGATGGATCAGGCTCTCTTCGGCGTTGACGGCCACCACCTCGGAGATGAACATGTCGTGGCTGCCCAGGGGCAGGATCTGACGCACCCGGCATTCGATGTTCAGGGGCGACTCGCCGATAAGCGGCGCACGGACCTTCTGGGCTTCAAGTGGAGTCAGACCCAACTCTTTGAACTTGTCCACCTGACGGCCCGATTTGACCCCGCACCAGTCGGTGGCAAAAGCCAGCCCGCGGGTGGTGAGATTGATGACATACTCGCCGCTCTTTTGAATCAGCCCGTAGGAGTAGCGTTCCGGGCGCACCGAGATATAGCACATGGGCGGGTCGCTGCACAGGGTGCCGGTCCAGGCGATGGTGATGATGTTGAAGCCCTCCTGGGCATTGCCGCAGGTAACCAGCACGGCCGGCAGCGGATAGAGCATGGTTCCGGGCTTGAAAACGCGTTTGGTCATGGCGGCCTCGCTTTGCTAATGCGGCAATAGTTATTTATACAATGAATGGATTCGTTTATATTTTCTGTTTCTTGAATAGGATCTATCAGGCTACGCTAAAGCTGCGATCCGGCCGACGCAATATCAAAGTCTTCAGTCGGCAGTTGCCAACGGCCGGAAGGACCAGGTGCCCCTGAGCAGCGGCAGCAGGCCCGATATTCGGAAATAAATCGGATGCGCGGAAAGCGCCTTGCCTCCCCAGCCCGGAGGGAATCGATACAACAGCTGAATTTGCCTGTGCTGGCCAGGACCCAGCGGTTCGCCGGAAGCTTTGCAGCAAAAATACAAAAGCTCCGCTTTACGTCCCTGGTCGTCTGCGAGATCGAAAAACCGCTGCGTTAAATCGAGCAGGATCGGCTGCGCGCTGGTATTGTTCAAAGCGACCATGATGTTGAACGCGTTGTAGTCATGGGAAATCCGGCCGAAAGCCACACGTTCCAGGGTCACCACATCCCCGCGATCCTGCGGAAAGGAGGATGCCGGGTCCAGCGAATATTCGGTCCTCTCGATCGCGTTGGGCGGGAAAACCAGAATGCTCACGAAATTTGACAACGCTTCTTTTTGCGTGGACGCTTCCTGAGCGATGCCGATGAAGCGGCGAACCGGAGGGTAGAACAAAACGGCCAGGATGACCAGCACCGAGGCGGTCGCAGCGACCAGAACGGCGCCGAGCCGCCGAGGCGTCCGGCCCAGGTTTGCGGCGATCTCCGCTGCGGCATTGCCTTGCGGCTCGAAGATCGTCACCCCTTTGAGGTAGGCAGGGATCGTCTCCATATCCGTGGGCTCGAGCAGCACCGGCAGGACATGCTTCTTGGGGGATGTCCATTTCTCACGGGCCAGTCTGAGCTCGCTGAGGCTGTATGCGCCTTGCCGCACGGAGTCCGGCGAGATCAGGAACACGAAAAGGTCGGCTTCTGCGATGCGCGTTCGAATCACGGCGTTGAAGTCTTCGCCTCCGGAGAGGTCCGCCTTGTCAAAGAACACCTCATGGCCTTCAGACCGCAGGGCCAGAGCTATTTCTTCGGCCTTCGTGCGGTTTGTAAAGGAATAAGAAAGAAAAATTTTCATAAGAGAACGTCGCCTATTAGTCGCCTTGGGTTGCCTGCTGCCGGGCGATGCGCTTGCGGCTGGGCAGTATCAGTGCAAAGGGAATGGTGGCCAGGAAAAGCAGTCCCAGTATCCACGACACATCGTTGTAGGCCATCATAGCGGCCTGACGCTTGACCAGGGCATTCAGCAAGGCCTGACCGGTTTGCTGCACCGCCGCCGGGTTCAGGCCGGCGTGATCGAGAAGGCCGGCGGCCAGGCGTTGGAAATCGGCCAGGTTGGAGTTGTACGGCGTGATATGGGACACCAGTTGAACGCGGTGAATTTGCTGACCGCGAGCCACCAGGGTGGCAACCAGGGCATAGCCGATATTGCCCCCGATGCGCCGGGCCAGGGTGTAAAGGCCGGATGCATCGGTCATGTCGGCGCGGGGGATGGTGCTCAGGGACAAAGTGGTCAGAGTTACGAACATAAAGGGCATACCGACACCCATGATCAACAGGGTCGGCACCAGATTCCAGAAGCCGGCCTCCAGCGACAACCGCGCCAGGTCATAGTAGGACCAGCAAGTGACCAGAATGCCGAACACCACCAGAACCCGCGCATCCAGGTGACGGTAGAGCCGACCCACAATGGGCATGCAGACCAGCAGCATCACAGCGCGCGGCGCCAGGATCAGTCCGGCCTGGAAAGCCGGGTAACCCAAAAGTTCCTGGGTAAACTGAGGCAGAATGAAGGTAGTGCCGAACAGGGCGATGCCGAAGATCACCCCCATGAAGGAGCCCAGACTGAGAGTCAGGTTGCGCAGAATGCGAAAGTTCACCACCGGTTCGCCGATATTCATCTCCCAGTAGATCAGGCCTATAAATGACGCGGCGCAGACCACTGCGCCCAGTCGGATCATGTTCGAATCGAACCAGTTTTCCTGCTGGCCGCGCTCCATGACGATTTGCATGCTGGTCAGTGCCACAGCCAGCAAGGCAATGCCCAGCCAGTCGACTTTTTTGACGCCGCGGCGCAGGTATTGTGGATCGAAGACAAAGGTTGCAACCATCAGTATCCCGACAATGCTCACCGGTACGTTGATGTAAAAGATCCAGGGCCAGCCGTAGTGATCCGTGAGCCAGCCGCCCAGGATGGGCCCGATGGCCGGTGCCAGCACCACGCCCATGCCCCATAGCGCCATGGCCATGCCTTGCTCTTCCTGGGGGTAAGTTTCGCGCAAAATAGCTTGGGAGACCGGAATCAACGCACCGCCCCCCACACCCTGGATGACCCGGTAGATCAGCATCTGGGGAAAGCTGGTGGCCGTGCCGCAGAGGATGGAACCCACTGTGAACAGGCAGAAAGATCCCAGATAGAGGCGTTTGCGACCGATCAGGGTGCTCCACCATCCGGCCATGGTGACCATGATAATTTCCGCGATACTGTAACTGGTGGCGACCCACGTGATCGTCGACAGATCCGTGCTGAAACTGCCCATCATGTGGGGCAGCGACACATTGACCACACTGATGTCCATGACGGCCATAAATGCGCCGAACATCACGGCCACCGTGATAAGCCACTTGTTGACCACCGGCGCGGCCGCAGCCGGCGCTATGGGGGAAGCGGGTCCGTTCATAGGTTCCAGAATTTATTCTATGGTGTTGCGGGCCTTGGATCGGCCTTTTGAACGGCCATGTCCGCGGCGGCCGCAGACACGTCGGCCTTGACATTGACCTCCGGCTCCACCGACATGCCCGGTACCAATCGAAACTTGGCGAGCTCTTCGGGCCGGTCGAAAACAATCTTCACCGGTATGCGCTGAACCACTTTGACGAAGTTGCCGGTGGCATTTTCCGGCGGCAGCAGGCTAAAGCGCGATCCGGTTCCCCGCTGAATGCTGTCCACCCGGCCATGGAACGTCTCGTCGGGATAGGTATCAACTGAAACCGTGACGGGTTGGCCCGGGCGCATATGCGTCAGCTGGGTTTCCTTGAAATTGGCCGTCACCCAGACATTGGGGCGCACAATCGCCATCAGGGACTGCCCCACCTGCACAAAAACGCCCGGCTCCACATTTTTCTTGGTTACGTGGCCGGCGGCCGGGGCATGGATTTTGGTATAGGAGAGGTTCAGGGTGGCTTGCTCGACTTCGGCCCGCGCTTTTTCGGCATCGGCCTTGGAGGCCTCGGCCCGGGAACTGCTTTGGGCCACCTGCACGGGTGCGGATCGGGCGGACGTCAACCGGGCGTTGGCCTGTTCCAGCTGCGCCTGCCGGGCGGCTGCCTGGGCCTGCGCCTGACGCACATTGTCCTCGGCCGCCTTCTGGGCCGCTTCGGCCCGCTGGAGCAAGGACTGCTGAGTCGCAATTTTGCTGCGGGCGGCATTCAGATCGGCTGCGGCCATGCGTTCGTCGGTTACGGCATGGTCCAGCTGTTGGGGACTGATGGTGTTGCTCCGGGCCATTTCCCGGTAGCGTTTTAAATCCAGGGAAGCTTGCTGATATTTGGCTTCCACGGCAAGTGTTTCGGCCTGAGCCTGGTCCAGCGCCGCCTTGGCAAAAGCTACCTGCGCCTGAGCTTCGCCTTGCTGGCTTTTGGCCGCGGCTGCCAGAGCCCGGGCGTTTTGCACCATAGCCGCAGCCGCTGTCACGGCCTGTTCGGCCTCGGCCAGGCCGGCCGCGGAGGTAATGGAGGTCAGGTTGACATCGATGTCCCGCGAGCGGCGGGCGGCCTCGGCTGCGTCCAGTGCGGCCCGGGCTGCGTCCAGCCGAGCCTGAAAATCACCCGGATCGAGTTCCACCAGCAGGTCGCCGGCCGCAACCTGCTGGTTGTCGGTGACGTGGACCCGGGCCACATGACCCGAAACCCGGGGGCTGATGGAAACGATGTGACCATCGATAAAGGCGTCGTCAGTGGATTCGTGGGAAATGGCATACAGGTAGTAGGGAATTCCCACCGCCAGGCCTACCACGGCCAGACCGGCGGCAACCAATGCCAGGACGCGGCGGCGGGGTCCCTTGCGCCGGGTTTCATCGCCTTGGGTTGCCTGCTGCGGCTCAATTGCGGAGTCTGTTTTTCCCTGAGAAGTTCTTGATTGTGCCATAATCTGCTCATTTTCAGTTGGTTGCCATACGGCGTGCCGATGCCGAACCTGCGCCGGGCTTCACGGCGGATTCGGTGCGCCGGCTATCGTATCCGGCCCCGCATCCCGGACCGCAGGGTCCCCGCCGTCGGACGGCGGCAAGGGCGTCAGATCGATATCGAGCAGGCCCGCCGCGCGCAATAGTCGCAGGTAGTCCACGATGTGATTGAACTGTTCTTCGGTCAGAGCCAGTTCAGCAGACAAAAATTGATCCTGGGCGATGAGACGCTCCAAGTTGGTGCCAAGTCCCGCCCTATAGGCCGCATCGGCCTGGCGCAAAGCCTCCCGGGCTGCTGCCTGGCGAATGCCCAGCTGGTCGATCTGCTGCACGTTGGCGATGAGGTTTTCCACAGCCACGCGCAGCTCTCGGAGAATTGTGCGGCGTAGCCCGGATTCGGCCAGATTAGCCTGACGCAGGCGGGAGTATGCCGTTCGGACATCGGCGTGCACCAGACCCGCTGAAAAAATCGGCAGATCGACTTGAATCAACCCTGTCCAGTCCACGTCGTCCGGAAAGCTTTCGCGATAGAGGTAGCGCGTCAAGTTCAGCGACACCGATGGGAAATACTCCCCCCAGGCGGCTTCCAGCCGCTCGGCGGCCGCTTTAACCTGCATCCGGGCGGCCTGCAGGTCCTGGCGGTGCGCGTCGGCCAGCGGCAGCAGTTGATCGGCGGGTCGGTTCTCGCGTGGGACCTCTAGCCTGCCCGTCAGAGCGCCTTCCACGGCCGGGACGCCTATCAGTTGGGCCAGCATGGCCCGCCCATTGCGCACATCGTTGCGGGCCCGGATCAGGACATTGCGGGTTCCGGCCAGCTGAGCCTCACTCTGGGCCACATCCACGGGACGGGCCACACCCGCCCGGCGCTGCACATCCATATCGTTCACCCGCTGCTGCTGCACCTGCACCGAGTTTTCCAAGACCTGGACCTGCTTTTCAGATCGCATCACCTGGTAGTAGGTCTGGGCGACGTCCAGCAGGAGGATGGCTTGGCGATCCAGCAAAAGGTACCGCCGTTGTTCGGCCGAAGAGGCAGCGGCCCACAGAGCGGGCGCATCCTGAAAAGGGCTTACGTTCAGATTGCCCTGCAGCGGTGCATCCAGCGTTTTCGTGCGCAGAATGCTGGAGACCAGGGAATTGGTGCCGCCCAAAGATGACGCTTCCTGACGCATATAACTGGGGGCAAAATGAATCGTGGGCAGAAAACGCGCAAACGCGCGGTCCTTCTCGATCAGCGCCTGCAGATAGTATTCGCCGGACTCGGCCAATTGCTCGTTGTTGGCGTTGGCCAGCACCACAGCACGCTTCAGGGTCACGGACTCGCCCGCAGAAAAGGGTGCCGGCGGCTGGGTTTGACCGGCATCCAGCACCTTTCTGTAGGTTTGCACCTCCCGGGCCTGGTCCACGGCACAGCCGGCCGCCAGCAAAAGCGCTATTCCCGCCAGCCATGCCAAACCGTTACGATTCAACCTTTTTTCCTCCTGATACAATATCCCAAAAGCCCCGCAACGCCATCTCCATTCGCGACCGATTCAGACAAGCCTGCCATCAACAGTTAGAGGCAATGGTTTTTTCCGGTAGCCGGCTTCACCGGGAGCCGCTTCGCATCCTCCTCTGCTGCACGGACGTCCACTTGTTCCGGTGCACCAAGCCTGCCCGGACAAAGCCGAGAATATGTTCGGTCAGCGTCTGGGAATCGATGCTTTGGTAACCCTCCATCAATACGGAACGTACCAAGCCGGGAATGAAGCGCGCGGTCAACTCAGGGCGGGGATCGATGAACTCGCCGCCGGCGATGCCGCTGCGGATGATGGATTCGATAAGGACCCTTAGCTCGTTGCGTTTGCCGTCCCACTGAGCATTGTTGATGACACTGCCCCAAGGCACGCTGCGCATTAATTCGAACATATGGGGGTTCTGATAAGCGAATTCTACCATCTCGCGAATCGCGGCCTCCAGATTTTCCATTGGACCGAGCTGGTTTTGATTCAGTCGGCGCTGCATCCGTTCGACCAGTTGGGCGAAGCCGCTGTAAAGCACCGACAGGTAGAGGTCCTCCTTGTTTTTGAAGTAGATATAGAGTGTACCCTTGCCCACACCGGCCGCTTCGGCCACATCGCTCAGAAGGACCTTGTGGAAGGGATGAGCGGCAAACAACTCGACCGCCGCGGCCAGGATTTTCATCCGTTTTTGTTCGTCCAACACTTGCATGGCGGATCTCACGGCAGGCAGTTCAGATACTCCCGCCCTCTTAGCCGCCGGCCCGAGGCGGCGGCGCATCATCGGCTTGTTCCATCAGGCGCTCGGTTAGGGCAACGATCATTGCTTCGGCGGCTTCAAAACCGATCCGGGAAATGTCGACGGTCAGGTGATAATTGCGCAGATCGTACCAGGAAACGCCGCAAATTTTTTGCACGTAGCGGCGGCGGTCGTTATCCGTGCGATCGATCATTTTTTTGGCCGCCGCCGGGTCCGGTGCGTGGTAAACCTGCATCACGCGTCCAATGCGAAAGTTGCGTTCGGCGTGAACGAATATGTTGATCAGCCCTGCCCGCCCTTTGAGGCGATGAAAGGCGCAGCGTCCCAGGATGACACAGGACCCCCGGGCCGCCAGCCTCAAGAGGACCCTGTGCTCGACCGCGATCAATTCATCGTCTGAAATCAGCCGCAGCGGCGGCGGGCTCTGGATGTCTTCGGGGCAGCCCGTGGCAAAGGTATGCAGGAGCTTGGTCCAGAAGCTCTGGGTGCGTTCTTCCCGCCGGACCAGTTCTGAGCCGCTGGTGTCCAGCTCTCGGGCGGCCTGCTCCAGGATTTGGTGATCCAGGTAGACAAAACCCAACCGGTGGGCTATCCGCTGGGCCAGATAGGATCCGCCGCTGCCCAACTGTCGAGCGATGGTGATATGAAAAGGCCGGTCGACAGCCATGATGCGCCTCCGAAAAATTACAAACCGGTTTGCCGGTGTCCAGGCGTAAACGCCATCTTTAGGATCCAGGCCGGTGCTCGGGATGTTCTGAAGTCCTCGGCGCAGCGCTGCTATCCACCGCAGGCAGACGGGCCGGGCCGGAACACAAATCGGTGTTTTGCGGATGGACACGGCTTAAAAAAACAAAGGCAACCCACTCATTGGTGATTCCGCAAAGCCCCTGTGAATACTGACCAGCCGGTATTACATGAATCAGCTATCCACTGTCAAGCCATTTCTGCCGTCTGATGGGTGCCGACCCGCACGTACCGTACCATCGTAGCGATCTACGAACGCCCCCGTATCGGCTATTTTCTTAGGCTTTTCTGCCTTATCGGCGGGTCTGTCCGGGTGAAGGTCGGCCAAGGACCGACATGTAAGTTGTGAATCGAATTCGGCCACCGCTCAATATATGGAAATTCAGATAAACGCCGCGGCCAGCACCCAAATAACCAAAGCGGCTTTTATTGTCAATATTGATTTTTTGCGCGCACCTATGGTATTTGCATATATCGCAACTCATAAAAAAACGGTTCTAAAGACCAAAACAAGGCAATCTTTGTCCGAAGATTTAAATTTCAATTATTTTCGGGTAATGGAGTGATGGAGTAATGGCTAAAGGATTGTTATTTTTTTTCAATACTCCAGCACTCCCAGATCGAGACTTTCAAAAACTTCTCGCAATGTTAAATCACTTTAATTTTATTACTAGTTTTGAAAAGTTATATTCCTCATCGTGAAACATCTGAACCCAGATATCCTGCAGCGCGGCCTTCCCGTAGAAGCAGTCCTGGCGGATTTGCAAAATACTCTGACCGGCAACCCCTGTGCCGTGCTGCAGGCTCCGCCCGGGGCCGGCAAGACAACCGGCATTCCCCTGCACCTGCTCAAGGCCTCCTGGCTGGAGGAGCGTAAAATCATATTGCTGGCTCCCCGCCGGCTGGCCGCCCGGGCTGCTGCCATACGCATGGCCGACCTTCTCAAGGAAAAAGTCGGGCAGACGGTCGGCTATCGTGTGCGCCTGGACAGCCGCGTCAGTGCTGCAACCCGCATCGAAGTGGTCACCGAAGGTGTGTTGACGCGAATGCTGCAAAGTGATCCCTCTTTGGAAGGGGTCGGGTTGGTAATTTTTGATGAGTTTCATGAGCGCAGCCTGGATGCCGATCTGGGATTGGCTTTGTGTCTGGATATGCAGGGGGTGCTGAATAAAAAGTTGCGGCTGCTGATCATGTCCGCCACCATTGAAACCGAACCGCTGGCTGCCCTGCTGGAAGGCGCCCCGGTGATCGCCTGTCCGGGCAAAGCGTTTCCGGTTGAAACCCGTTATGTGGGATTGCACACGCCTGTTTTTTCCGGCGAAGCCCTGCGCAATGTTGTGCTGTCCGCGGCCCGCCATGAGCCGGGCAGTATTCTGGTGTTTTTACCCGGCGCTGCGGAGATCCGTCAGTTGGCCCGGTTGCTGGAGGCAGCCCTGCCGGGTCCGGATTGGATCATTGCCCCACTCTTCGGGAACCTGTCACGCAGCGAACAGGACCGGGCCATTGCACCGCCGCCCGACGGAAAGCGCAAAATCGTCTTGGCCACATCCATCGCTGAAACCAGTTTGACCATAGAGGACATCCGGGTGGTGGTGGACAGCGGCCTGCAGCGGGTCCCCCGTTTTGATGTGCGCAGCGGGTTGACCCGTCTGATCACGCTGCCGGTATCGCGGGCTTCGGCGGACCAGCGGCGGGGGCGGTCCGGGCGAACCGGTCCGGGTGTCTGCCTGCGCCTGTGGTCCCGCAGAATGCATTACACACTGCCCGCCGCCCACCGGCCCGAAATTCTCGAGGCCGACCTGGCCGGCCTGGCTCTGGAACTGGCTATCTGGGGTGTGGATGATCCCAACGGTTTACGCTGGCTTGATCCGCCGCCTGCCGACACCTTTGACAGCGCCCGCCGATTACTCCGTTCGCTTGAAGCGCTGGACGCCGATGGCCGGGCTACCGATCACGGGCGGCAGATGGCGGCTTTGCCTTTGCACCCAAGGTTGGCCCACATGCTGGTTGCTGCGAAAGGCCGGGGTCAGGGGGGCGTCGCCTGCGATCTGGCAGCCTTGCTCAGCGAACGCGACGTGGTCCGTTTTGAACCTGGACGTTCCGATGCCGACATGCGCATTCGCTTCGATCTGCTGCAGGCCTTGCGCAACAAACAAGCACTGGCCTATCCGGGCGCCACCGTCGATTTTTCCGCCGTTTGCCGGGTACTCCATACGGCAGATAATTTGCGCAGGCGCCTGGGCTGCAAGCGTGGGTGAAAATGAGGCGCATCCATCGGCCGTTTATTGGCCTGGGCATATCCGGACCGCATTGCCCGCCGTCGTGCAGACGGGCGGGGCCGATTTTTGCTGGCTAATGGCCGGGGGGCGTATCTTGATCCTGTTGATGCACTGGCGGCCGAGCAATTTCTGATTGCGGTGGAACTGGACGGTGATCGCCGCAACGCACGAATTTACAGAGCCGCGGCCGAGCAGTCATGGATAATCTCATGGAGCAGTTCAAGGATCAGATCCACCCGGTGGAGGCAATTGAGTGGGATGCGGAGCGCCGGATTGTTGCCGCCCGGCGCGATCTGAAACTGGACGCGCTGACGTTGCGCAGCGATCCGCTTGCGTCTCCCGACGCGCAGCAGGTTTTGGCGGCGCTGTTAAAAGGCATCCGGCAGGAGGGGCTCGCGTGTTTGCCGTGGGCCCGGGCCCTGCGGCAGTGGCAGCAACGAGTTTGCTTTTTACGGCGGCTGGCCGAAGATCGGCAGCAGTGGCCGGATGTCTCGAACGATGGCCTGGCCGCAAACCTGTCGCAATGGCTGGCCCCTTACCTGACCGGAATTACCCGGCTGCGTGATCTGGCCCGGATCGACTTAAAAAAAGCGCTGTTCAGCATGCTGCCCTATCGGCAGCATAAACTGCTCGATGAATTGGCCCCCACGCACCTGGCGGTGCCGAGCGGTTCACGGATTCCCATTGACTACTCGGGCGATGTACCCGTGCTGGCCGTGCGTCTGCAGGAGATGTTCGGCCTCGTCAAGACGCCGGCGGTGGCCGGCGGCCGTCAGCCGCTGCTGATCCATCTGCTTTCGCCGGCCGGCCGGCCGGTGCAGATCACACAGGATCTGGCGGGCTTCTGGCAGACCGGCTATCCCGAAGTCAAAAAAGAACTCAAAGGCCGCTATCCCAAACACTATTGGCCGGACGATCCCCTGCAGGCGCAGGCGACCGCGCGGGTGAGGCCGCGGGGGTGAGGCCGCGGGGGAGCGCCTGAATCTTACCCGAGTCATAGCCTTTGACGTGCAGTCACTGAAACTTGGGTCGGACCAAAGAAATTCTTGGCCAGGTGCACGGCGGTCTGATTCGTAACGATGCAGCAATAATTATTTAGACAATGAATGGATCCGATTATAATTTTTATTTATAGACAGGATCTAACGGATTTATTGGATTTTTTTTGTTCTTTGTTTCCGGACTTGCCGCGCCATAGTGCTGTACTACCTGGAGGACGGCGGGATGAACCAAAGAATACCCAATTGCCTTTGGCAAAGCATCCTGCGATGTATGATATGAATTTGTCGGGCGCTGCCTGTCATTTTCCTGTTTTGTCTGATTTTACAGGCACCGCCTGTAGAATAAGGCATGAGCCTAAACAAGTGCTTTATAAGGCCTTAGAATGCTTTTTTACCGGCGAAAAGATACATTAATCTATGAAAATTCTTGACGAATTTTTAGATAGTAATTAAGCTGACAGGTGTTTTGTCCGAACTGAGACGTATCACGCCGGAAGCCAGGGTCTGCTATTCGAAGTTCCATTCACTTCCCAAACCCAAAAGATAGGACGTGACTGGCGGTTCAGAAGGAAACATTGATCGATGGCGGAAAGAGACGAGACCTAATGAGGGGTTTTTAAGGGATTCATTAAGGAGAGAATCAATGAAAACAAAGGAACCTGCGACCCTTCTGCAGGAGAACCTTGCAGTTCTTATGGACCATCACGTCAAAGCCCTTTATCTATTCGGATCAGTTGTTCGCGGCGAGGACAGGCCTGGAAGCGACGTGGACATCCTGGTTGAATTCCAACCCGAGGCACGGGTAGGCCTGTTCGGCCTGGCCAGGTTACAGCGACGGTTAGCGGAAATCCTTGGCAGACCCGTGGATCTGACGACGCCGGACGCTCTACACAAAGCTCTGAAAGATAGAATAATCAAGGAGGCTGTTCGTGCCGCATAGAGAATGGAAATTTCGGATTCAAGACATATTGGACGCCATCCGCGCCATTCGGAAATACACAAAAGGGATGGAATTCAAAACCTTCGTCTATGATCGGAGAACAGTGGATGCAGTGGTGCAAACTTGATTATCATTTGATAATAATTTGACACCTGGGTAGAACCTGCTATCATAAAGGCGTCCTATCTTTATAAAAGAGAATCACGGTTGGCTGAAGTCACATAGCTTAGAAAATGTGGAAGATATTATAGCAGGTTTTTACAGAGACTGCATACGTTTGAATCATTCGATAGCTTCAACTTTTTTCATTATTGACGTTGCAGAAAGTCTTAAGCTGTCAGGGGTATTGAGCCAGCAGCTGTACGTGGCATTTCAGTTAGCTGCAGAGGCTTGCATGATCCATGACATGACAGAAAACGGAAAATGGACCCATCTTGATACGAATGATAAAGAGAACGATCACTTTATTGATTGCCGTGATCATGAAAATATCCCCCTTGCCATGTTACTTATCCTTTCTGACGAACTTTCGATTTGGAGTAGACCTATGTTCGGCAAACCGCAAGTAAGGGATCTCGATTCCGGTATTACACAGTTTTCACACAATGAACGTGCCGCAGCGATTGAGCTATCCATCAGTGAAGCTAAATCAAGATTCTGGATTCGTATTGCCGCTGATAAAAATAGGGAGCCGCTTGAAAAGAAATTGAAGAATTTAAAATGTTTCAGAAGAAAAGGAGCAAAAAGGAATAGCTCTTTTGTTTTAGGTTATGCTTTGGATGTGAGATAGCATTCTCCTTAAGCGCCTCTAAACAGACACAATAGGATATTATGGGACGTTCCTCGGATCTCGGATCCGTCCTCTTCCAAAAGCTTCAATCAGTGATCCTCGACGATTTGCCATCCTCTCTCGCGGATTCGCTCGCCATCGAGGACGCGATGTTTAATTTTTTCGATATTGAGACCGCGCTCATCTCTAGTTCTCCCGCCCTCCAAATAACATAGCAGGCTCCGGACCTGTACCATTCTTCGTTGCTTTCCGCCTGTCAATAACTCCTTGAAAGTAAGACCGAATAAACCGAAAAATCATCACGGTCAGCATCATCTAAAAAGATCTTTCTTCGATTAATCTCCCTCACAATGATATGGTGCAGCGCTCCAAGGGCGTCTATACGGGCTTTTCGAGGCATGCCATTCAGGTATCAAATAATTCGGATTTGGTAAACCGTAAATCCGAGGAACGTCCCTTAAAGCCTATAGCCCGCGGCCTTCGCAAGAAAAGCGTCAAGTTCGGCCTGGGTTAGACGTCGCTGCGGTTTAGTTTTCACAGAATTATTCATTTTCACTCACATATATTTGTTGACGGCCTATTGATTTTTTCCTAAACTCCCGCACATTCAACGCCTTCCATTCGAGCAGCGGGTGCCTTCTGATACGATCCTGCAAATCCTCATCGGCCGTCAATAATTCTGGGCGGACTTCACCCCTTGTCCAACAATCGATCCAGGAATTCCATTTCCGTCGCCGTGAAAGGGAGCAATGCCGCCAGGCCATGAAGACAGTCGTTGATGAGTCTTTTTTTAAAAGAAGCGGCGCTTATTGGGTCTGCACCTTCTGAGCGCAACATCGGAAGGAGCTTTTGTTCGAAATCCTTGATTTCCAGGTCACATCCTCTATGGCGACAGTCCGCCAATTCCTTTGATCCATAGCGCCATAGAGGACAAACGCCAAACGCAGCCGCCCCGGCTGAAGCGTGCCGGTGCGGAAAAGATGGCTGCAATCGAATAGATCCCTTGCCTGCTTTCGCGAAAGAAGCGCTGCGAGTTTTCCCGCCGCTAGTTCATGGATATCCAGCACCTGAATGTCAGTTGCCTGCCAAACGCCGACCGGCCGCGAGACCATGACCCTCAGGCGGCCACAAGGGGATACGGAACATAAAGTTGACATCTACTTCAAGGATGCCCCCTTGCCCGCTCGCACCCTGATAGCGAAGCTGCCATTTCCCACCGGCATGTTCGCCGGGCATGCGCCTGACTGTAAACTCTTCACGGGAGAATACCGCCTGCAACGCCGTCTCGACCTTGGGGCGTTCCGCAAGCATGACCTCTCGATCAGACGCACCCACATAATTCAGATCGATATCGATCGAAAGTCGGGGCACCTCAAAGATAAAAAGGTTCACGGCCGTACCGCCCTTCAGGGCCAGCCGCCCTTTCAGGAAAGGATGACTTCGCACGGCTTCGAGCAGGTGAACCAGAAGTCCGACTTTTTCCAGAATATCCGTTCGGAAACCTGTAGCCTCTGCCTGAGCGATCAGCGTTTCAGGAGGATATCCTCACCACGATTCCTCCCATGACCGCCGGAGGATTTCTTCGGGAACAACCAGGTTCCAGGCGGAGACGAAGCGACCCGATTGCCGTCGGCTTCGCTCCATGTAGTGGGGTCGGCGCGGGCGAAGATCCTGGAATGTCTTTAAATGGGCGTCTTCAACCATCAGGGATTCCCGGTGCTGTTCTAGGAAAAAACCCACTTTCGCAGCGTTAGTGGCGTTTCCAAAAGTAATGTGTATTCCGTGACCTTATCGAGATCGAAATATTCAATTGTCTCCAAGGACCGCCATATTTCTTCCCAGCTTCCTGACAATTCAGGACGGTTCAGGACATCTACGAAGGTTCTCTCAAGTCCGGTTAAGCATATTGCCATTCCCGAACGATCGGCTTCCATCACGTCAAAAGATTCCGCTTTCTTTCGCAAGAGGGCCTTTGGAAATCTAACCCCTTTGAACAAATGAGAGCGAAAAGTTATGAGGGGCATGGGTTTGCCGACGAGGTAAGTGAAGTGTTCATATACCGAATAGGCCTTTCCATGAACTTCCAGCGCCGTATGGTAAGCCAGAATTGCATCTTTCGATATTCGGGCGGCTATAAGAAATGGGTCTATGGGAAAGTTTTCCGGCGATGCGCCGGGAGGAACAGATGCATAGAGCCCACGACGATCTGGACAAGATTACCCGCTTTTACATGGTAGGCAAGGAAAGATTCCTGGGTCTTACGTTATGGGTTCCATCGGAAGAGAGAAATCCGGCAAAGTCCTGGACGGTAAAAACAGGATGTGTGCGGAAAAAAGCCCTCAGTTGCATTATTGGATCACTTTTGACAGTTATCTTTATAATACGTAATTTTATCACCACCAATTTTGCCATAACCCGCAATTTTTTTACGTGTTATTAAAATAATTGTCAAGACGGCGTTTAGATGCAAATTAGCTGAAAATTGGGGGCCTTAGACTTAGAACTCCTGTCTGCCGGAGGCTGGTTTATCAAAAAACGCTTCAGCGCATGGGTAGTCAGCGGGGAGGTAGACGGGCCACGTCAAGAAATTTAGATTAAATAACAAATGGACCGGTTAGGTCTTAGCCGGTCCATTTGGGGGGCAACATCAGCCTTCTAAGAAGCGGATTGAATCGCCTGCCAGATCCTGGCGGGTGTCAACGGCAGTTCGTTGATGCTTGCGCCCAGCGGGGATAAGGCATCGTTGACCGCATTGGCGATGAGCGCCGGAGCCGTCATCGCGCTTCCCTCGCCGCAGCCTTTGGTGCCGAGAACCGTGAAGGGAGACCGGGTCGGGACGTGGCCGATCTCAACCTCCGGGGCCTGCGGGGCGGTCAGGCACACGTATTCATTAAAGGAGGGCGCCAGAAAGTTTCCGTTTTCATCATAGGCCAGCTCCTCGGACATCGCCCCGCCCAGACCATGCATGATGCTGCCGTAGATCTGCCCTTCCACCCGCCGGGGATTGATGACGGTTCCCGCATCATGGACCGAAATATATTTTATGATCGTGAACCGGCCGGTAGCGCGATCCACTTCCACCGCGGCTACCTCGGCGATGAAGCCGTAAACGCTGGAGCTGTTGACACGATCCTGGTCGTCGGCTGCGTCGGAGTGGGGGAAGTTGAAAATATGGGAAACTTCGAGACCGGGGCCGATGTCGGCGGGAAGTTCGGTGGGGTTCCAGTGGGCCAGTCCGGCCACGCCCCTGAAATCGATGAGTGCCTCCTCTTCTCCCGCCAGCCAAATCCTGCCGTTAGCGACGGTCAGTTTCTCGGCCGGGACCTTGAATCGATGGGCGGCAATTTTCAATACCTTCTCGCGCAGCAAGCGTGCCGCCTGCGCAAACGCGCTCAACCCGATGGCGGCGAAGCGGCTGGAGTAGCTGCCGGAAGAGATCGTCCAGTAGCGGGTAAAGGTATCCATCTCCGTAACGACGTTGATATCGTCCGGATGGACGCCCAGCTCGTCGGCCACGACTTGTGCCACCAGGGCATCGTGGCCCTGGCCGCTGGGTGTGCTGCCTAAAATCGCCGTGACGCGCCCCATGGGATCGATTTTTACGACGGCGGCCTCGCCGGCGCCGGATTTTTCGTGGAAGCCCTCCTTGGCCCGCATCTCTTGGGGAAAGGCCAGGTTGAGATATCCCATATTGCTGCCGCAGGGCTCTACCGCGACGGCCAGGCCGATACCGAACAGGCGTCCCTGCTTGCGAGCTTCCGCGCGCTGGCGCTTCAGTGCTTCGTAATCCGCCATTTCCAAAGCCCTGCGCAACCCGGCCGGGTAGTCGCCGCTGTCGTACAACCCCCCTGAGGGTGTGCGGTAAGGAAACTCGTCCGGTCCGATCAGGTTGTGCAGGCGCAGATCGGCCGGATCCTGCCCCAACTCCCGCGCCAGCCGGTCAACCATGCTTTCCAAACAAAAGTAGAGCTGCTGGCAGCCGTATCCGCGGTTGGGTCCCGTGAGAGACTTGTTGGTCATTACCTCATGGGCATCGATGGTGAGGTTTTTGATCTTGTAAGGTCCGGTCAGATTGCCGGTGGTCCGATAAATATTGGCAGGCTCCGGCGCCCGTACATAAGCGCCGACGTTATCTATCCACTTGGCGCGTATTCCCAGGATGGTCCCGTCCCGGCGAGCCGCCAATTGATAATACCCTTTGCGCTCCGCGCCGCTGCTCAGTGCCGTCAGATGTTCGCGGCGATCCTCCACCCATTTCACCGTCCTGCCCGATTTTATCGCCGCCAGACCGATAAGAACCAGATAGGAAGTGATGCCGATCTTGATGCCGAAGCTGCCGCCGATGTTCCGCGGCACGATGAATCGCACTTTGTTTTCCGGCATATTCAAGCCCTTGGCGACGAAAGAGTGAAGCGCGAAAGGCCCGTGAAAGTTGGACCACAACGTCAACACCTCATCGGCTTCGTCGTAGGAGGCGATGACGACGCAGGTTTCAACCGGTGTCGAACTGTATTTGTGGAAGCGGAATTCGTGCTGCACTACCAGATCGGCCTCGGCAAAGGCCGGGTCGGTCTCGCCGTATTGCAGCAGCCTGTGCTGGGCCACGTTGGTTCCCAGCTGTTCATGCAGAATGGGGGCGTCCGATTCCATGGCCTTCTCCTGATCGGCCACGCCGTCCAGCCGCTCGTAGTCGACTTCGATCGCTTCGCAGGCATCCTCGGCCATATAGCGGTCTTTGGCCACTACGACTGCGACCGGCTCGCCCACAAAGCGCACCTTATCCAGGGCCGCACTGTAGTACAATATTCGGGCGGGCAATCCGACCGGGAACGGGTTTGACATCCGGCCGACGTCGCGCCCGGTCAGGATGTCCGTGACGCCGGGCAGTGCCAGTGCCTTTTCAGTTCGAACGGCATGAATCCTGGCATGCGGATGCGGACTTCTTAGAATTGCCGCATGGCAAAGATCGGCAAACCTCAGGTCGTCCAAAAACTTGCCCTTGCCCTGCAGCAGGAGCTCTTCCTGCTTGCTGCCGTAATCCGTGCCGATCCAGGTTGCTTTTTTGCTGTTCATGGTCTCTTTTCCATTGTTTGCGCCGCAGATGTACCGGCTCAATCACCGGCATTTTCTACAGCGGCCTTAACGGAGCGGATGATCTGCTGATATCCGGTGCAGCGGCACAGCACGCCGGACAATGCTGCTTGGATTTCCTGTTCGTCCGGGTTGGGGTTTTCCTGCAAAAGCTCCGTGGCCGCCATGAGCATTCCCGGGGTGCAGAAGCCGCACTGCAGCCCGAAGTTGTCCCGGAAAGCCTTCTGCAGTGCATTCAGCCGGCCGCCCGAGGCGAGTCCTTCGACGGTCACAATTTCGGCATTGTCGGCCTGCACGGCGAATATCAGACAGGAGCGGACGGTGCGGCCGTTCATCAGGATCGTGCAGCTGCCGCACCTGCCATGCTCGCAGCCGATGTGGGTGCCGGCAAGATTAAGATCTTCCCGCAAAAAATCAACCAGAAGCATTCGCGCCTCCACCTCTTTCCGATACTCCACGCCGTTGACCCGCACCCTGATTTCATGTCGCATTTTACGCCAGCCTCCCTTGCCCGACGGCCGCCTTCACGGCGCGTTCCAGGTAGACCTTTGCCATCTCCTGTTTGTATCCAGCCGGTGCCTGCAGTTCATCGGACGGCCGCAGGACGGCTGCCGATGCGACGGCCGCCTCCCGGATCAAGTCCGCGGTCGGCACCTGCCCGCTGAGCAGGTCCTCCGCCTCGCGACAGCGCAAAGGCGTCCTCCCGGCCCCGGCGACGGCGATGCGAACTTCCGCGCAGCGCTTATTTTCATCCAAGGTGATCAGAGCGGCGACGCCGACGGTGGCGGTCGTGCTATAGCCCCGGCTGTGCTCCAGAAAAGACCAGCGCTGGTTGGACGACAGGGCCGGCAAGCGAACTTCGGTGAGGATCTCATCCGGCCCCAAGGCGGTGGTACAGGTGTCCACGAATAAATCTTCCGCCTTGATCTGCCGCGAACCCCGGGGTCCCCGGACTGTGACCTCGCCGTCTGCGGCCAGCAGCACGGCCGGGTACTCCGCCGACGGATCCGCATGGGCAAGGCTGCCGCCGATGGTGCCCCGGTTGCGGACGGCCCGGTAACCGATATAGCGGGTCGCTTCCGCCAGAATCGGGCATTTTGCCGCGATCAATTCGGACTTCTCGATTTCGGTCTGCCGAACCATGGCACCGATGCAGACAGTACCCGCATTTTCACGGAGGTACCTCAAATCCTCGAGGTGGTTGATATCGATGAGGTATGCGGGCCGGGCCTGGCGGAAATTCATCAACGGCACAAGGCTCTGGCCCCCGGCCAGAATCCTGGCCCCCGGCTGGTAGCGGTCCAGCATCGCCAGCGCTTCATCTACCGTCGCAGGCTGAAAGTATTGAAAAGGAGCCGGTTTCATCAGTCTTCCTCCATCGAAGGGACCCGGATCGGGAACCCGTTCCGATAAGAATTGACAAAAACCCGCAAATTAGGAGAGAGCTAAGAGAAAATATGAATTGTGCATCGGATTCAGCTACAATGCAACCAAGGAAAGCTTAAAATAACCGTAAACGCTGGGGCTTCGTCTATCAAAATAACGTATCACTGTCAACGGTTAAATTCGGACAGGCTCTGAAATTTTCTTGACAATTAGCCGTCAGCCAACTCTATCAGCTTATAAAATCTTCTCGCCCAATTGACGTGGCGGCAGCCTCCGGTGCGAATCCGACCGGCGAGCGCGGTGGTGTGTCCACAACGCCGGGTTCAAGAGTTCGGTTAAGCTGCGGGTACGAACATACGCATGGTGACGGAAGTCCGGGTGTGAGGCCCGCCGGTGCGATTCCGCAATCTTCAGTCGGCAGTTGCCAGCGGCCGGAATGACCACGTGCCCCTGAGCAGCGGCAGCAAGCCCGATATCTTAAAATAAATCATGTGCGCGGAAAGCGTCTTGCCTTCCCAGCCCGGCAGGGACCGGTACAGCAGCTGAATTTGCCTCTGCTGGCCCGGACCCAGCGGTTCGCCGGAAGCCTTGCAGCAAAAATACAACAGCTCCGCCTTGCGACCCCGGTCATCTTCAAGATCGAAAAACCGCTGCGACAAATCGAGCAGGATCGGCTGCGCGGTGGTGTTGGTCACGGCGACCCTAATGTCGAACGCGTTGTAGTCATGGGAGACCCGGCCGAAGGCCACACGTTCCAGGGTCACCACATCCCCGCGATCCTGCGGGAATGAGGAACCGGGGTCCAGAGAATATTCGGTCCTCTCGATCATGTTCGGCCTGAAAACCAGGATGTCCACGAAATTTGACAATGCCTGCTTTTGCATTACCGCTTCCTGGCCGCCGCCGATGAAGCGGCGGACCGGCGTATAAAACAAAACGGCGAGGATGACCAGCACCGCAGCGGTCGCCGCGATCAGAACGACGCGGAACCGCCGGGGCGAGCGGCCCAGGTGCGCGGCGATCTCCGCCGCCGCATTGCCCTGCGGCTCGAAGATTGTCACCCCTTTGAGATAGGCAGGAATCGTCTCCATCTCCGTGGGTTCGAGCAGCACCGGCAGGACATGCTTCTTGGGGGATGTCCATTTCTCACGGGCCAGTCTGAGCTCGCTGAGGCTGTATGCGCCCTGCCGCACGGCATCCGGCGAGATCAGGAACACGAAAAGGTCGGCGTCTGCGATGCGCGTTCGAATCACGGCGTTGAAGTCTTCACCGCCGGAGAGCTTGTCTTTGTCGAAGAACACCTCATGGCCTTCTGCCTGCAGCGCCAGAGCGATTTCTTCGGCCTTCGTGCGGTTTTTAGAGGAATAGGAAAGAAAAATCTTCATTTCAACGCGGCGCTCCCGGAACGTCCTGTTAAGATTTAATACATGATATGCTAATTTCGGACAAAAATGAACATTTTTCTCCCTTTAAGATAAAACCAGATTCATTCTGATCTGTTTTATTGCTTGGTAAGAGAATTATCAGACATAAGACAAAAGCCTTTGGGAAAAATTGGAAATTGAAACATGATTTTAGTGCTGAATTGTTTCGACCCTGTCCACCGTCAGGGTAATCGCCCCCCAGTCTTCCTCGACCTTGCCGGTGAGCAGGTAGGGCCGTGCACGGTCGAGCATGTGGCAGAAGCGGTGGTAGGTTTGGGGGAAAAAAGTGGTCTCCACGATGCCGGTTTCATCCTCGAAGGTTAAAAATTCCATGGGGTCGCCGTGCTTGGTGGTGACCACCTTGCCGGTGATCAGCCAGCCGGCCAGGCGCACGCGCCGGCCGAGATGACGCGGCAGATCGTCGGCTTTGACGGTGCGCAATTTTTGCCGAGCGGCGGCATACAGCTCCATGGGGTGCCGGTCGCATAAAAAGCCCAGGACGGCAAACTCGCGCCGCAGCCGATCGTGTTCATCTTCCGGCGGCAGGAGCGGGAGAAGGTCGGCTGGGGTCTGATCGGCAGCGCCGAACAGGGAGCGGGTTTGGGGAATGGATCCGGCTGATCTGGTTTTGAGCCAGCCGGCCAGCTGCCACATCAGTGCCGCCCGGTTGCCGCCGGGATTCAATCCATCCAGGGCGCCGCCGTGGATCAGCGCCCGGGCCTCGTCTTCCGCGGGCCGCACGCGGTCTAAAAAATCGCGCACGCTGTGATAAGGGTCCGGCCGGCGGCGGTCGACAAGGCACTGCTGCGTTTCGGCGGCAAGTCCTTTGATGGAGAGCAGCCCCACGCGGACGGCATCCTCCCGGCCGGCCCAGCGAATCTCGCTAAGGTTGACGTCGGGCGGCAAAATTTTAAGGCCCAGGCGCCGGGCTTCGGAGACATAGGCGAAGGTGCTGTAAAAGCCGCCCTGGTTGCTGATGACCGCCGCCATGAATTCAGCCGGATGGTGGAGCTTGAGATAAGCCGCCTGAAAGGAGACCCGGGCATAGGAGGCGCTGTGGGGTTTGCAAAAGGAATAGCCGCTGAAACTCATCATCATGTCCCAGATGGCGGCCACTTGACCATCCGATACTCCCTGGCCCCTGGCCCCGGCGTAAAAGCGGTTTTTAAAATCCTGCAGCTGGTGCTGCCGGTCTTTTTTGGACATGACCTTGCGCAGGGCATCGGCCTCGGCATGGGAAAAGCCGGCCAGGGCGACGGCAGCCCGGGACACGTCTTCCTGGTAGACCATGATGCCGAAGGTTTCGTTGAGCACCTCGGTCAACAGCGGATGAATCGGGTCCCACTGGCCGCCGTGCAGGCGGCGGATGTATTCGCGAATGAAGTCATTGGCGGCCGGACGAATGATGCTGCTGTGGATCACCAGGTGTTCGAAATCCCCGACCTTTGATTTTTGCTGCAGCAGCCGCATGGCCGGACTTTCAATGTAAAAGCAGCCCATGGTGCGGCCCTGGGCCAATGACTGCTGGGTGGGCAAATCGTCCTCGGGTTCCCAGTGGAAATCATCAAATGCTTCCCCGTTGGTCCGCAGGTTGCCGACGGCATCCCGAATGACGCCCAGACTGCGGTTGCCCAGCAGATCGATCTTGACCAGGCCGGCATCTTCGACGGCGTCTTTTTCCCACTGGACGATGGGCACCCCTTTGGGAGCCCGCTGCAGCGGCACGTATTCGTCAATGGGGCGGGGGGTAAGGACCACGCCGCCGGGGTGGACGGACAGATAGCGGGGCGTGCCGATGATGCACTGGGCATAGGCCAGGATCTCCGGCCAGGGCGGCGGAAATTCAAGGGCCTTGGATTCCGGGCGCTTTTGCAGGCCGTCGAGCAGCTCGGATTCCGATTCCCCGGCGTGCCAGAAGCGCGGCAGGCGTTTGGTCACCCGTCCGATTTCAGCATCCGTCAGACCGTATACTTTGGCCACTTCCCGGATGGCCATGCGCGGTTGAAACAGGACGTGATTGGCCACCATGGCCGCATGTCCCCGGTGCTGTTCGAGCACGGATTTGAGCACATCATCGCGTTCGTCCCAGGCAAAATCGACATCGATGTCGGGCGGATCCGTGCGGCCGGGATTCAAAAAGCGCTCGAAATACAGATTGTGTTTGAGGGGGCAGACATTGGTGATGCCCAGGCAGTATGCCACCAGCGAGGCGGCGCCCGAACCGCGGCCGCAGGTGCGCGGGCTGCGCCTGACAATGTCGCGCACGATCAGAAAATAGGCGGCAAAGCCCATGTCCGTGATGCTGCGCAGCTCATGCTCCAGTCTTTCGACCACCGCTTCAGACAGCTCCTGTCCGTAGCGCCGGCGGGCACCGGCATAAGCGGCGCGGCGCAGGCGGCGGGCCGGATTCCGGGCCTCTTCGTTTTTAAAGGGCGGCATGACGATGCCGAACTGCGGTCCGCTGAACGTCAGACGTTCGGCAATTTCATGGGTGGCCCGCACGGCTTCCGGCAGGATGGCAAACCGGCGCTCATACTCGACGGGCGACGCCAGCCAGGCGTCGGCCGGGGCCAGATCGTCGGCCGCCAGTCGCGAAAGGCAGGTATTGCGGTCGATGGCCCGCAGCAGGCGGTGGACGGCCGCATCCTGCGGCTGCAGGAAGAAACTGCCCGGTGTTGCCGCCAGCGGGATTCCCAGGTGTCTGGCCGTGCGGCACAGGGCCTGGCTGGGGGCCGGTGGCTTGCGCGGCAGGGCGGCGGCAACCGTCACCCCGGCCGCATGCCAGGTGCGCAGAAGATCGGCGCTTTGGGTCAGGACCACCAGACCGGTCGCATAATTCGGCAGGACCGCCTGCAGATCAAACTCCGCATCCATGTGGCGGCGGGTGAGCAAACGGCAGAGGTTGCGGTAGCCGCCCTCGTCTTCCACCAGGCAGACGGCCCGTTGTTTGCGTATGGGATCGGTGACCTCCGCGCCGACCATCGGCGTCAGGCCTTCCTGTCGGCAGGTCCGCAAAAAAGGCCACAAACCGTAAAGATTGTCGGTATCGGTCAATGCCAGACGGTCATAGCCCAGACGTTTGGCCGCCAGGCAAACCTGCTTGACATAGGCCGTGCCCCACATAAGGGAGTAGCTGGATCGGACGGTTAATGGAATCATAGTTCAAGTTGGCCCGTTGAGCCCGTTGGCCCGTTGAGCCCGTTGGCCCGTTGAGCCCGTTGAGCCCGTTGAGCCCGTTGGCCCGTTGAGCCCGTTGAGCCCGTTGGCCCGTTGAGCCCGTTGGCCCGTTGAGCCCGTTGAGCCCGTTGAGCCGGCTAACTGGTTTCGTGTTTTTTTAAATACCGAATTAAGCCGTCAATTATCTTACGAACTTTTGCGCAGTGATCATAGGTGTTTTGAAATTCAGTCTCTGAAATATAGTTTTGATCTAAGGCGACGTACAAGCAATTCTGCACCTCGGAACAAGATCGTCTCGAATAGGTTAAAAATCGGATGAACTCTTTGTTCGACTTCGAATCAAATCCTTCGCAGATGTTATTCATTACGGAAATAGCGGCGCCGGTTATTTGCCCAGATAGTCTAAAATCATTCGAGAAAGCGGGCCAACCGGCAACGGGCCAACCGGCGAACCAGATTCCTTATGCCGCTAAAGATCGACCGAATCGTACGGCCTCGTTGCCGAACCGCTGTCGGATGCGGTCGATGACGCTGATGAGATTGTCGCGTTTTTCGTTTTGCTTTTGCTCGACGGCAAACAGCTCCAGCTGGGCCGGCGGAAATGTCAGCCGGTCGCAGATCAGACGCACATGCCGGATGCGGATCCGCCGGGTCCAGGCCAGGCGCAGGGTGCGCCGGGCCAGTTCGAAAAGTATGAGATCGTTGGCGGTGGCCGGTTTGGCTGCCAGCTGGCGGGCACAGCGCATGCCGTCCGAATAGTCAAGGATGACGGCAACCCGGCGGGCGGCGTGCCGCCGCCGGCGCAGCCTGTCACCGGCCTGTTCGACCAGGCCGTACAGGGTGCTTTCCAGAGTGGATTTGTCATTGGTGTCATTACCGAATTCATGGTCGACCATTATCTTCGGCGGTTTTTGCCCGGCCGGCAGGACGGGAGAAGGATCAATGCCGCGGGCGGCTTCGTATAGAAGCAGGGCGCGGGCGCCGAAGGGAATCTGCAGCTGCTCCAGACTCAGGGCGGTCAGATGCGACACCCGGCTGAGATTAAATTCCTGCAGCCGCAGCAGATCGTCGCGTTCGATGCCCGGGACCAGGCCGATCGGCAGCGGCGCCAGAAGCGCTTCTTCTTCGCCGGCACCGACGATGTACTCCCCGTCGGGCTTTACCAGGCGGGTGGCCACCTTGGCCGTCAGTTTGTTGGGGGCCACCGACCAGATGGGATCCAGGCCGAGATCTTCTTTAACCTGCCGGCGCAACCGCCAGGCGACATCAATGGGGGGGCCGAAAAGGCGGGCGGTGCCGGTGACATCCAGAAACAGGTGCCCGTCGACTTCCCCGGTTTCAATGAGCGGTGAATACGGCAGCGTCTGCTTGAGCAGGGTCCGCATGGCGTGCTCGTAGCGGTCCGGGTGGGGCGGCAGGATCCGGACGTCCCGGCACAGGCGCACGGCCCGGCGCAGCGGCATGCCCTTGCGGATGCCGGTTCGATAGGCTTCTTCGCTCATATCGTAAACGGCGGCCCGGGCCGCTCCCTCGGGGGCGATGATCACCGGCCGCGCTTTGAGCCGGCAATCCACGGCCCGCTCCACCGCCACGGCAAAGTCGGCGACATTCAAATGGATAATTGATCGCTCCATGGACAATTCTCTAAGTCATCAAGTCAAGCAGAATAAGGAATGGATTCTATTTTAATTTTTTAATTGGACAGGATTTACAGGATTGTCTGGATTCTGTTTTGGCATTCCCGGTTTCCGGAGGAAACCGTAAAAAAATCCTGCTCATCCTGTTGATCCTGTCGGACAAAAAAAATAAAAAGAATCCATTCATCTTTCCTCTTCAGACACTTCCATTAGTCCTCTTTCTGTCAGCAAGTTAATCAGCTGCACCGCATTCCTGGGCGCCTGGGCGCGGACGTGGTTGTTGAAGAAAATGAGGCCGCGGTTTGCGTGCCGGGCCATTTTCGTGATCCGGCCATCCGCCCACTCCCGCAGCTCAGCATCCCCGTAGTCATAGTCGAATTGCTGCTGCATGTTGCCCGAGCGCCAGCCCTTGGCGTTGCGGCCGTGAAAGCGGATGTAGAAAAGATCGGGGTTGGTGACGATATCGAGCGGAGGGAAAAGTCCCGGTAAATTCGGTTCATCCACTGCTACCAAGGTAGTGCGGCGGCGCTCCAGTTCGGCAAAGACCCGGTCCGTGGCCCAGGAGGCGTGACGAAACTCCACCGCCAGGGGCAAACCGTCCAACTCGTCCAGCAGGGCGGCCAGATATTGACGGTTTTGAGGGGCGCGCCCAAAGGAGGGAGGGAATTGCAGCAAAACGGCCGCCAGTTTTCGGGCCTGCAAAAGCGGAGCGATGCCGTCCCGGTACTGGGCGGCCTGTCCCCGCCATTGACCGGGATCGATTTCGTGGGTTAATGTGCGGGTCAGTTTGGCGGCAAAGCGAAAACCGGCCGGCGCCTGTTGCTGCATTCGTTCGAGCGCACTCGCTTTGGGCATTTGATACCAGGTGAAGTTCAACTCGGTGACTGGAAAATTCTGGGCGTAACAGGACAGCATGTTGCCCGATTTTGTCCCCGGTGGATAAAACCCGGCATCGGTCCATTCCGCATACGAATAGCCGCTCGTGCCGACCCAAAGTTTACAACCACGTATTGGTTCTTTTTTGTTGTCCATTGACGTGCTTCAATTTCCGAGATGAACACATAAAAAGCTGATAGCTCATAGTCCCGCCGCGGCGAGACTGGTAGTCGAATGATCAATTCCTTTTTGCTATGAGCCATGAGCTATGAGCTATTTTATCCCCTCCGGTCCGCGCTGGATGCCGATGACCTTGCCCTGGATCAATACTTCGCTGAAGCCGTAGCGCATGGGGTTATATGCGGCATTTTCCGGACGCAGTTCGATGTATTTTTTGCGCAGAAAAAACCGTTTGACGGTGGCTTCCTCTTCGTTGATAAGGGCCACCACAATTTCACCGTTCCGGGCGTACTGCCGGGGTTCGCAAATCGCCAGATCACCGGTCAGGATCCCGGCATCCTTCATTGAATCGCCCTTGATCTGCAACGCAAAGAGGTTCTGGCCGCGATAGACGGCGGCGTCCAGCACCGTGCTGCCGTCCCATTCCGTCTGGGCGTACATCGGTAACCCGGCCATAACGCGACCGATGATGGGGATCTCCCGCCAACGCTGGGAGGCCGAGGTCTCGCGGGCTCGGTTCAAAAGATAGACGGTACGGCTGTAGCGTCCCTCCCGTTTCAGGTAGCCTTTCTCTTCCAGCGCCCGAATGATTTGAGCGATGGCGGCGTGGCTGACCCCGATATCTGCAGCCGCCTGGCGCAGGCTGGGAGCCTGTCCGCTGTTTGCGATTTCATGCTGCAGATAATCTAAAACATGCTTTTGTCTCTCGGTCAGGGCTGATTGCATGAAAACCTCCTTTTGATTGCGGATTTCAGATTTCGGAATGCGGATTCATAAAAAGGATAAATGCAATTTTAATTTTTCGATTCCTTCCGCCGAAATACGAGGCGGTCCGGATTCCTGAATTGTTTCCTCTGCCGCCAATATAAACGCTCAATATGTAAATGTCAATGTAAAATTTAATGTAAGGTTTGTATGGGGATGTAAAGGCTTGTGGGTTTGGGGATATCGGGGTTAAATCTGCATCTTAGACAGCCGGTTTTTACCGAACCGCATGGGCAGGATAATGGCCAGGATGCTGAGCATGAAGGCGGCACTGAAGGATCCGCTAATCCACAGCCAGTTTGCCGGGGAAAGGGTTCGGCCGTGGATATGCGCCATGAAAATATGGTAAACCGGACCGGCTTCTATGAGAATGACGGCACCGATGTAGCCGGCGCACACGATCATGAAGATCAGGCCGCCGAAACTGGTCACCGTCTGGGTCGGGTTTTCCGCTTTAAAATCCGGATAGCCCGCACCCAACCCGATACCCATGGCAACAATTCCCGGGACGACAAAAAAAACGGTGATGATGGAAAGCACCATCATAAAGGGCGTGACGCTAAGCAGGATGTTGGTGGCGACGATCAGGATTTCCGTAAGTAAAAGCAGCGGCAAATAGTAGATAAAAAATTTTATCCACAAAAAGGTTTGCAGTGACAGCGGAGATGTCCTGACCAGCCAGAAAGCTTCCCTTTCCATACTGACGGCCGGATAGGCAAAACGGGCGGATATGGCCGTGAGGACAAAAAGTGCCAGTCCCATATTCAGAAAAGAGAACAGGTTCTGCAGATAGACGGTTTTGATCGGTGACTTTTCTATCGGAAGCACTTTGAAATTGTAAACGTATATGACCACCAGAGCAGCGATCAGAAAAAGCTGGGACCATTGGGTCTGATCGCGCAGAAATGTTTTAATTTCTTTGACGGCAAAGGATTTTACGGGTCCCGGCAGAAAATTGAGGTACTGCCGGCCGGGGTCTCTTTTTTTGAACAGCCTGGCTGCGGCCGTCTGGGTTTTGGAAAATCCTTTAAAGTAAATTGAATCGGCAACCATGATCAGGAAAAACACAATGGTACCGGCAAAGCTCCAGGCGAGTCCTGTATGCAGCAAACCGCGGCCCAACTCTCCTGAAAGACCTGCCCGGATGCTGTCATAGGCCCATGTGCTGGGCAGAATCGGGGATAAAGGGGTTTGCAGGGAGGTGATGTAAACCATGACGGTGTCAAATACTTCCGGATCCACCAGCAGCTCCGGCCGTGACAGACGGATGGCCAGATAAATCACGACAAAAAACAGGATACCCAAAAAAATGAAAATACTTTTCAGGCGATTGGCAGGAATGACGATAACGGCCAGCATTACCAAAATCGTGCTGACAGCTGACGCATTAATGACAAGCGGCGCCAGAACCAACAGGATGTTGGCATAATAAAAGACGCCGGCTCGATAGACGATTCCATAAGACAAAAAGATCGGCAGGGTAAAAATGACAACCATCCAGGCACTTTCAACCGTACTGTCCAGCCAGCGTGCAATAAAAATTTTGTAGCTTGCAACCGGCATCGAGTGGACCAGTACCAGGTCCCGGGACAGGTAAAGCCGTGACAGCGATGTCAGGATGCTGCTGAAAATTAAAAGGGCATATGCAATAATCAGAATCATTGACAACAGTTTGTAACCGAGAATGTCTCCGATTTCTTCAATGCCTTTAAAGTATGTCAGAACCCGTACCGCAACGACAAATATCGCGCTCCAGAAGAGCATACCAATAACAGCGAGAAAGCACAGCTTCAGGATTTCGCCGCTCTTGCCGATGCGGACGCTGCGGTTCATTAAAGGCCAGATTCTGGGTTTTAGCAATGTGAGGATGTCGTTCATTGCACGGGTTGCGCGTTACGGGTTGCGGGTTACGGGTTGCGTGTTGCGTGTTAGGAGTTTCGAGTTACGGATCGCGGGGAGTAAGTCGCCGGCCTTCTTTACGCTGTGCGCTATGCTCTCGGCGCTGTCCGTTACCCTGCTGCATTCCTCCTTGCCACTCACAACTTTCAGCATTCCCATTTTTCTCCTGACACCTGAAACGCTTGTTATCTGCCATATGCCCTCTGCCTTCTGACTTCTGTTCTCTGTCGTCTGTTTTCTGTCAGTTAGCTGTATTCGTCAGATTCAGGAATACCTTTTCAAGGTCGGCATCGGCTATGTTGGCTTCGTGCCGCAGGTCGGCCGTTGTTCCGCTGGCGATCAGACGGCCGCGGTGGATAATGCCGATGCGGTCACAGGTATCTTCGACGATTGTCAAGGTGTGCGTGGACATGAAAATTGTCACTCCGTCCCGCGCCAGGCGTTGGAAGAGTTCTTTCACCATGATAATCGCCGCCGGATCAAGGCCGACCATGGGTTCGTCGACGATTATGATTTCAGGGTCATGCAGCAGGGCTGCGCACATGATCAGACGTTGTTTCATCCCGTGGGAATAGGATTCGATCAGTTCATCGGACCAATCGATCAGGGAAAACATCTCCAGATTCTTTTGGGCGCGTTCACGGTAGATATCATGCGGGACATCATAGAGGTCGGCGGTGAATTTCAGAAATTCCATACCGGTTAATTTCTCATAAAGATAGGGGCGGTCCGGTATAAAGCCGATTTTACGCTTGGCTGCTTCCGGCTGCGCTTGCATGTCAATGCCGCCGATGGTTATGGTGCCGGTGGTCGGCAGCAGAACACCTGCGATCATTTTTATGGTCGTGGTCTTGCCGGCGCCGTTGGGCCCGAGAAATCCGAAGATCTCGCCTTTATTTACGGTGAGACTAAGATTGTCGACCGCCCGAAAGTCGCCGAATTTTTTTGTTATGCCCTTCAGTTCGATCATGATATGGGGTTTTTATGATTTTTGGTTTATTATAACACATAATTAATCCGCCGGAGCTTCGATCAAGCACAATCTCCAGGTTTAAAACAACAATTTACAACCCTGGACGTACTATTTTTCAGGGCGGATTAATTATCCGCAGTTTAATTTTCCCGATAACGCCCATCAAATCCAGCTGCCGGCCGGGGGACCCGGTAACGAGCCTTATATGGCTGACATCCGCGGGTACCTGTCCGAAGACTGCGTCCACGGTTATCCAGCGTCCCAGATATACCAGATTCCAGGCGTGGTAATAAAACCGGCCTTTTAAATAAACCAGTCCGGCCTCAATCCGGCAGGGAATCCCGGCCGCCCGTGCCAGAGCGGCCAGCAATACGGCGTGTTCATTGCAGTCACCTACGCGATTTTCCAGGGTGGAAAGCGCATCCGGTATAGAGAGCACAGGGCGTTTGTCAATATTTTGATGCACCCAATCAACCAGCAATCGCACTTTCCCCAGCGCACCGGTTTCATTTCCGACGATTTTATGCATCAGCGCCTGAATCTTTGGATCGTCCGATTGGATAAACGGACCCGGTATTAGAAAAATTTTCTCTAAGCTTTGTAAGCTGTTTTCATCAATTTCGGCCGCCAGATTCGCCAGTGATTCCCTTTCGATGGTTAGCATGTTGTTTTTAAGTATCTGTCGACCGCCGCCCAGTTGAAGGCCCTCGAAGCGGATGCCGCCGATTTCAATGTTCAGTGTAGAAAGGCGGTCCAGGTTTTCCAGCACCACATTGGACGGCACCGAGGCGGTTTGCGTAAGGTCGGTGCTCGAGGCCGCCCCCAGACCCTGCAGCGCATTCTGTCGGGTGGTCTTTTCCAGACGGATTCCTAATATGCCTTTTTCCTTCAAAATGTCGCCATCCTTACCAATCCAGGCCAGCTGGGAGGTGCCCTTGAAGTTCAAGGCAATTTTGGTGGCCGATGTCTGGGCGCCCATGATATCGGTTACTTCCCTACCCATGACTTCCACGTTCACCGGCGTTTGTCCCATTGTGGCCGGGTCAAAAATATCAAAGGTGTATTGGTCGCCGGTGTTGAGCTCGGCTGCAGCCAGAGCGGCTGTGATTGCAGAGAGCAGATAGGGTTTGGCTTTCAGTGGGATGTCTGTCCGGCGGCTGGTTCCGGCGCTGTTTGTTTTAACGGTCAGCACTTCGCCGGCAACTGAACCGCTCACGTTAAAATTGAAACGTCCCGAGGCGATTTCAAAGTCAAAATCAGCCAGGCTGAAATCAGGCTTAAGATGCCCCCGGGTTTTCAGGTTTATATCCTGGACCATGCCCATGGTATTGATGCGCATGAGAACAGTTTCCTGCAGACGGTAGCCATCAATCTCGGTGGAAAACCCGGTGTGCGAAAATCCGATTTTGTTGTTGCTTTGAAATATATTCATCCAGATCTCTTGATCAGCGGGCGCTTTAATATCGGAAGCTGCCAGAGTTCGCGGAGGGAAAAAAAGTTTTTCAATTACACCCAGACGGATCATAAAAAGAACGGCGAACCCCAGGACAAAGACGGAGCCCGTTATCCAAAACGTTTTGTGTTTGTACAGCGACATTGTAATTAATCCGTCCAGAAAAATAGCCCGCCCGGGGGTGACAATTGAATATTCAATAAAAAACGGGTCGGACAAATGAATTATCCAACCCGTTTACTATATCACAAAAACCCTATCGAATACACCTAACGGTTCTATTTGAATTCATCGCGGCGGTTTTTGGCGTGCCCCCATTCCGTTGAATTCGTGGCAACGGGCCTTGAAAAACCAAAGGCTTCGGTTGAAATCCGATCTGCGGCAATGCCCTGATTCACAAGGAAATTCTTGGCCGCCAGGGCTCGTTTATCACCGAGCTCCATATTGTATTTTTCGGTGCCGACCATGTCACTTTTATTTGGTGAAAGGTATCCAGTACTTTATCATTTTGTTCAGCTTTCCTTCCTTGTTGAACATGCGCAGGAAGTTATTGGCCGAATCCAGCAATTCAACATTGTCTTTGCGAATGCCCCACGCTAAAGGTTCTTTAGTTAAAAGAGCGAACAGAACGGTCAAGCCCCGGCTTTCGTTCTCAGAGGCCAAATAAAGGACCATCGGAGCGTCATAGATGAACATGTCGATGTTATTGTCGATCAGGTCCTTCACTGCCGCGCGGGGGTTGGTGTAGGTTATCCTTTTAACGCTGCTGAATTGCGTCTCCACAAAATATTCCCCGGTCGTATCTTTAACAACACCGATCGCGGAACTGGTGGCAAAGGAAAATAAACCCGTACTGAAACGGGCAGCATCCTTTCGGCGAATCAGGGCCATCTGTCCGCTTTCAAAGTACGGTTCGGTGAAGGCAATGCGAACTTCTCTCAGAGCGGTAACCGACATCCCGGACATGATAATGTCAATCCGGTTTTCCAGCAGGGCCGATATTTGATCTTCCCATTTCAGCTCGACAAAGCGCAGCGATTTGCCGAGATATTCTGCCAGATCTCTTGCAAAATCGGCTTCCAAACCGACGATTTTGTGGTTCTGTTTGAATATGAGCGGCGGTGAGTCGGCTGCGACTCCGACGCGCAAAACATTCTTGTCAGCCGGAATCAGGGTAGGGTTGGCCTTCTGCCGGGCGGTTGAAGCACACCCCGCCAACAAAGACAGGGCTGTTAAAATAAAAAAAAGCACCGGTAATCGGCAGACACACCATCTTTTGCCCATTTTTTCCTTCCTTTTGTGCCAATCGATACACAGCGTCATAATAGGTTGTGGATCAGCAGGTTGCATTGCTGATTTTAATACTGCGGTCTAGGCTCAAGCTTGCTGATCGCCGTGTATGCATGCTCAACGATCCGTGTCATTCAGGAGGATGTGTTCTGAAAGTGCCGCTAATCATATGGGAAATTTACCGAATTGGCAAACTGTAATTTCAGCGACAATCTCGAGCCGGCAATTTTTTCTTGACACTTAAGATCTTATTCGCGATATAATGGCCCTATTCAGCAGTTTAGAAAGAGTAGCGCGGTTTAATTCCCCGCAATCCTCGGCTTCATGGGGTTTGAAAAAGACCAGGTGTTTCGGGTAAAAGTGAAATAACTTCAGGCTTTGCAGCCAGAGTCAAATATGACTCTGCTTTTTTTTGGAATCGTCAGGAAGCCCTTGGATTTTAAAAGAAGTACTTTAGGAGTTTTGAGTCATGGCTCAGGGAACAGTTAAGTGGTTCAACAACAAACGAGGTTGGGGGTTTATTGTCAAAGAAGACGGAGAAGACATCTTCGTTCACTACTCGGCCATTAAAGGAGACGGTTTCAAATCCCTTGCCGAAGGCCAGCGGGTGCAGTTTGAAATTGAAGAGGGCGAGAAAGGCCCTGCAGCAGCGAATGTCGAGGCGGTTTAAAAGGCATCGCGCAAACTCGCAGATATTTTAATGGTTCACTTTTCCAGCAGCTCGCGGGCATGATTCAGGGTTGCCTGGGTTATTTCCTCACCGCCCAGCATCCTGGCAATTTCCTGATACCGATCCTGCTTGCTCAGCGGCCGGATGACCGTGCGCGTTCGACCATCTGCAACGTGTTTGGATATGCTGAAATGATGCCGCCCGAATTTAGCTATCTGCGGCAGATGGGTAATACAGATGACCTGGTAGTGCTTTCCCAGTTCGGATAATTTGCGGCCCACCACTTCCGCCGTGCCGCCGCCGATGCCGGCATCGACTTCATCAAAAACCACCGTCTCCACCGAATCGGTCTCTGCCAGAATGGCCTTCAGGGCCAGGATCACCCTGGACAGTTCACCACCGGATGCAATGCCCGCCAGCGGTTTTAATTCTTCGCCGATGTTGGGGGCAATCATAAAAACCGCCCGGTCAAGACCGGTTTCGGTGAGAGATTGGCTCTCCACTTTCAGATGCGGATCGGATTTTTCATTCCAGGGTATCAGCTGCACGCTGGCATCAAAAACCGTTTGGGCCATTTTGAGGGAGGCCAGCTCCCGGCTGACCTTTTCGGCCAGATTTTCGGCGGCTTTTTTCCTTTGCCTGGAAAGCTGCAGGGCCAGCTCGGCACAGCGACGGTTTAAATTGGAGAGTTTTTTTTCGGTTGCCGCTATTTTTTCGCTGATGTTTTCGACATCTGCAAGGTCCCGTTCAATAGTTGCGAGCTGGGACAGCACAGTCGTCAGAGACCCACCGTATTTGCGCTTGAGCTTGTTGAGCTTATCCAGGCGCTCTTCGACTTCCTCGAGCCGCTGGTCGTCCAGCCGGATCAATTTCAGATAGGATCTGAGCTGTTCAATCAGATCTTCGATCTGGTAGGCGGACTCCGCCAGACCGTCGGCAGTGGTTTTCAGCCGGGATTCGATCTGAGCAGCCCGATCAAGGTTTTTCTTTACCCCCAATAACCGGTCGATGACCGATCCCGATGCACCGTAAAGCTCTTCTATGCTGCCGTGAACTACCTGATAGAGCATCTCGGCATTTTTCAAGCGCAAACGTTCCTGCTCCAGCTCGATGTCTTCGCCCGCGACAATTCCGGCTGCGGATATTTCATCTTTTTGAAACTGCAGCAACGCCAGGTGTTCGGCCTGTCGTTGGTGGATGTTCTTCAAATTCTTGAGTTCATCGATCAGGGGAAGTATCCGATGGTAGAGATCGAAGACCTGCTGCCGTTGCGGCATCAACCCGCCGAACCGGTCGATAATCAAAAGATGCTGATCTTCTTTCAACAGACCCTGGTGGGCATGCTGGCCTGAAATGCTGGCCAGATTTTCGGTGATGGCGTTTAATATCCCAATGGTTGCCAGACGTCCGTTAATATATATCCGGTTGCTGTCTGAGCGGGAGATGACTCTTCTGATCAGCAGGCCTTCTTCGGCACCATATCCCTGTCCGGACATGCTCCGGGCGACACTGCTGGTCGTCGAAATGTGAAATAATGCTTCCAGTTCGGCTGCCTTGGCACCCGTGCGCACCAGATCGGCCGAGGCGCGGCTTCCGAGCAGCAGATTGACCGCATTGAGGATAATCGATTTGCCGGCCCCGGTTTCTCCGCTCAATATGGTGAGGCCATCCGAGAAACTGATTTTCAGATCGTCGATGATGGCAAAATTTCGAATTGATAATTCTTTAAGCATTGCTTGTTTTCAGAATTGATCGGTATCCTCTGTACCGTAGCGCCTACCGATAAAATTATCCATAAAGCGGCGGACGTCGGGCGACTCACATTTGTGCTCTGAAAGTCGGATGTCTTCGATTATTCCGCGTTTTATCAGGATATGTGCGTAAACATCACTGTCATTGAATTTGAATCGGTGAATGGCAGAAAATTCGGGCGTCCGGCCGAACGTCCAGTCCCATGATCGATATTTTTCTTCGGCCAGGCGGCTGACGGCGCGCCAGTCGCCGACCGTCAAGCGGTATACTCGCAACTCACCGAAGGCGTGGGCTATATCGGCGGTTAACTCCTTCAGGAAGGCTTCCATATTCATGGAACGGTGCAAATGATGCGAAATATTGGTTACCTTGCTCCGGATGGATGCAATGGCGCGGGAATGGGTAATTTCCAACCTTGATTCCAGCACCCGATGCAGTATGTCCAGCCGGGCATCAAAGAGCAAGGTGCCGTGGCTGAGCATTCGCTGCATGTTGGTATGCTGTGAATTGCCGGATATTTTTTCGCCGTCAACGATGATATTGGTTTTTTCCGTGAGCTGTGCCGGCACCCCTAATTGCTGCAGGGTTTTTAAAACAGGCTGCAAAAGCGTCTTGAAATAAGCCAGCATTTCGCCGTTAAACGCCGTAATAAAGCTGAAATTCAAATTCCCCGGGTCATGGTAAACCGTGCCGCCGCCTGAAATGCGGCGCACCGGCCGGATCTTATGCTGTCGGGCAAATTCAAAATTTACTTCCTGAAACGGGTTCTGGTGATTGCCGATGATTATCGACGGTTGGTTGATGTAAAACAGTACATAGTCATGGCGGGCATCCAGGTTGCGGTAGCAATATTCCTCAAGTGCCAGATTAACGGTGGGGTCGGTGACGCCTTGGTTGTCTATCAAAAGCATGCCGCGAAGGCTCCCGGTTGTTGACATTGAAAACACAGGTCTCTATGTCAGATCAGAGATAATAGGCTTTGCCGTAATCGAATGCCATGGGGTATTGGAATAATGGAATGTTGGAATACTGAAGACCCGCGTCGGGCGGATGAGATGTATTTTTATATGGATGGCCCTGATCAAAAATTAAAATCAGGATATCATCCGCTTTTCGCCCCCAACATTCCATTTTTCTCTCCGATCCGTAGGCTCTACGAGCCGGAGGCCATCATTCCAATATTCCCTTTATTTCCGACCGAAACCACTACCCTTTTGGGGTGAAATCGAAGCCTGGCTATCCTGGCCGGGATTCTTCACCTTTCGGCGGCCAGTTTATCCAGTGCCTCCCCCGTCAGGCGATACAAAATCCATTCCTTCATAGGTTTTGCGTTCAGCCTGTCATAGGTTCGGATGGCCGGTTCATTCCAGTTCAATACCGACCATTCAAATCGCGCGCAATTGCGTTCCTTTGCAAGTCGGGCGATATGCACCAGCATCCTGCGGCCAAAGCCCAATCTGCGGTATTCCGGTTTGACGTAAAGATCTTCAAGGTATATCCCCGGCTTGCCGATGAAGGTCGAATAATTATAAAAAAAGAGGGCAAAACTGACCGGAATTCCTTCCCACTCTCCGATCAAGGCTTCGGCAAACGGATGCGACCCAAAGAGAGATTGGCAAATATCTTCCGGCGTCGCCACGACTTCGTGTGAAAGACGTTCAAAGTCGGCCAGGTCCTTTATTAAAGACAATATCGTGCCGGCATCATTTTCAGTAGCCGGTCTTATCGTAAAATCTGATTTTTCAGCTTCCCCTTCGATCAACTCATTATTGTTCAAGGTGGAACCTCCAAGGTGATTTAATCGTCTTTGAATTGAAAGCCCATGGCGGCAACGGTTTGTCGATCCCCGGGGCGATTGCGTTGGAACAGGTATTCTGCCACCGTGCGCCTGTCTTCCTCGGATTTGTTCTGGATCAGGTCGCTTTTGGCCGAGATGGAATCAGGCTTGATCACGATCACTTCGCAAGCCTTGTAACCGGACATGTCGGCGGCGACCTTCTTAAAATTATCGGTGTTTTCATGCTTGGCGATCAGGGCATTCAGCGCGGCCAGTTTCGGAGTGCCGTCTTTGACAACGGCGGCGGTTCCGCGAATGATGACGCAGTGGTAGAATTGGTGCAGATTACAGATGGGACGGCTTGGATCCAGGCCGATGTCAATGTAGGCAAGCGGCACATCAACTTCAAAGCACACCCGGGGGTCGCGGATCAGGTTGTTCAGTTTCTCACCTTGGGGGGCACAATGAAAATAAATGCTGCCGTCCAAACTCACGAAATTTACTGGGGTGATGTAGGGATAGCCGTCCTGCCCGTTGGTGGCTAAGCGGCCGACATTGGTCAACGACAGAATCCGCTGAATTTCTTTGGTATCGGTAATTTCGCTGTGGTTGCGTCGCATCTAAAAGCATCCTTTCTCCATTTTTTTTTGCTCGATCTAAATAGACCGCAAGCCAAGAATAATCAAGCCCATTTTCGCCTGGTTGAGATTTTACATAAAAAGGGGATGCGGCAGCCGGCTATGGTTTTCGCGCTTCAACTTCAAGCCTGACCATCGGCACATGAACGTTGCCATCCTGACCCGGGGCCCATGTTTGAATATAGCTAGCGACAAGTTCGTCAATAAATGCGTTTCGTTGCTTTTCAGGAATTCTGTGGGTATACGGCAGCCAGGTCGTTCGAATCCATGCGGCAAACTCAGCCTTTCCCGCATGCGTCATATCTTTTGGAATCAGCTCAGATCGAATCGAAAGAAACCCGGCCCGTTTCAGCCATACCTTGTAATCACTAGGATCATGAAACCCATAGGGGAACTCAAAACCTGTAAAAAAAGGACGCCAGCGGGCCGTTTTTTGCAGCGCCTTCAAAACCTTGACAATAGGGGCGGCGTTTCCGCGACCACCCATCTGCAATAAAATACGGCATTCCAGTCGTAATTTTTCATTCTCTGAGTTTTTGGCAGATTCGACCAAAGATATATTCGAACTGCTCAGGATTGCCGGACCGCAGATCAGTGAACACAAAATGGGATGCCTTGGGGGCGACATACAGTTCACGCTCTGAAGAATTGACAGCTGAATCGTAGATCCTGGTGATGACGCCGCGCGGGATAATCCGGTCTTCTTCTGCGGCAATAATCAACAGGCGACCCCGATAGCCTGCCAGTATTTGCCACGCATCGGAATGCTTCCAGCTTTGCGGCTGCCGAATGATGTCGGAGAATCCCCGGTTGAATGGGATCGTATAGGCCTGGGCGGCATACATGGCGGGCACTAAGAGGACCAAGCTTTTTATCCGGTAATGTTCGAGCAGCTTTACAGCCGTATAGGCCGACATACTGGCCCCCATCAGCGCCAAAGGCTGCTTCAGTTTCAGCGCATCGACAACCCTGCAGGCCTGTCGGGTCCGGCTGCTGAGGCTGGAGCTTTTCAGCTCGCCGCCGGTATCGCCATGGCCCATGAAATCAAAGGCCGCCGAGGATATACCTGCCGCCAGGAGTTCTTCCCTGAGCAATTGAAAACGCTGCCGGCAGGAGTCCCCGGCGCCATGCAGAATCAGGAGCTGCGGAGGGCTGCCGTCGGATAGCACATCGCCGATCAAAGTGTGGCTTTCAAAGCCAACCCGTACCAAATGTCGTTCTGCTTTGCCATTCATTAATTTATTAAAATTATTAATTTTTCCCGAGGCTTTGCCTGCAGTAATGATAAAATATTGGCTCTAGACATGGCAATTATTCGATTCACCATAAATTGCCGGGAAAAATTACAGGAAGCGTACGATCACAAAAATGCCCAGCATGGCGAAGGCCAGACTCAACTTGGCGGCGATTCCCAGCGCCAGACCCAGTGTTGCACCGATACCGGCCATGCCGGCGGCCCGCAGATTCGGACGGTTTAAAAGCTCACCCAGAACGGCACCGATAAAAGGGCCCAGCAGAATTCCGGGAATTCCAAAAAATATGCCGATGATCGCACCCAACGTGGCCCCGATGATGGCAAGACGGGAAGCACCGAAATGTTTGGCGCCGAAGGCGCTTGCCAAAAAGTCGACGGCATAGGTGAGGACTGCCATAACACCCAGGACCGTCAGAGTTTTAGCGCCCGCATACGCGAAGTTCTCAGCCCAGGACGCCGCCACGAGCCCTGCGAACAACAGGGGCGCGCCGGGCAGGGCCGGAAAAATCAGACCCGCCATTCCGGCGGCTACCAGGATAATGGCCAACAACCAGAGTATGATTTGGATATGCATTTTATTCCAACATTGAAAACCTGGTCCTTTGGGCCAAGTCAGAGGAGATTGGCTTTGCCGTGAACCTATGCCGTGGAGTGATGGAATATTGGAATGTTGGAATACTGGGTTTGGCGGAATTAGATCTGTTTTTATATGAATGGCACGGACCAGACAATAAAATCAGACCATCAACCACTTTTGATCCGCTATAATCAATATTCCATTTTTCCAGTATTCCATTATTCCATAGGTACTCTATCAGCAAACACCACCCCTATGGGGTGAAGTCAAAGCCTGACCCTCTGGGCCAGGATTCTTTACTTCAGCTTAAAAGCAACTGTACCCGCCGTCGATTACTACGGCATCACCGGAATGATAGGCGCTGGCATCGCTGGCAAAGTAGACGGCGATCGGGCCGAAATCAGCCGGGACCCCCCAGCGCCTTTGCGGAATGCGCGGGATGACATTTTTTTCGAACTTTTGCACGGCGAAAAGCGAAGCGGTCATATCCGTTTCAATCCAGCCGGGCAAAATTGCATTTGCCCTTATGCCGTAGCGGGCATATTCAACCGCCAGCCCTCTGACAAGAGCAAGGACTCCCGCCTTGGTAGCGGCATAATGTTCGCCCGACGGCATCCCGTATTTGGCCGACAGGCTGCTGGTAGCAACCAGCGAGCCGCCGTCTCCTTTTTCCATCATATGCCGCACCGCCGCTCTGAAGGTGAAGAAGACGCCCTCCATGTTGATGCCGAATATACGGCGCCATTCGCTGATATCCATTTTATGAAAAGCGGTCCCCATTCGCCCAACCCCCGCATTGGCAAAGCAGGCATCCACCTTGCCCAATGTTTCCACGGTGCGCGCAAAGGTGTATTCCACGTGCTTTTCGTCGGAAACGTCGCATTTAAAATCGATAACTTGCCGCCCGTGCAACCTCAGCTTTTCAGCCGCCGTTCTATTTTTTTGCTCATTTTGACCCCAGATGCAGATGTCGGCGCCGGCTTTGGCCAATGCCTCCGCCATTCCGAGGCCGATACCGCCGTTGCCGCCCGTAACCAGTGCGGCTTTGCCGGTAAGATCGAATGTTGAATTTGCCATGCTAAGTCCCCCTGTTTACTAATATGAAAATATTAACTTAGACCCAACCGGATCCGCGGAGAACCAAAAAAGAATTTAATCACGAAAGCACGAAAGGACGAAAACACGAAAAAGGGAAAAGATAAATTTCGTGCTTGCTAGATTTTCGTGTTTTCGTGGTGATCCGCCGTATTCATGCACGATTCCGCCGGGTCCGGCATTGATAACGACAGTATCGCCCAATCGATCGCTCATGCCGGAGCTTGCATGAATGTGCCCGCAGACAACCAATCCCGGTTTTTTTATATTTACTGTCTCTCGCACAGCCCGACTTCCCAGACTCCTGCCGTCGGATGAGCGATCCAAAATCCCTTTGGGCGGTGAGTGGCTGACCAGTATACAGCCCGGCGGGCAGCCGCGCAGTATTCCAAAGGCTTCTTCTTCCGAAAAATCGTAGCTCCATGGGCCGAAGGGAGTTGTCGGTATGCCGCCGCCGATGCCGTAAAAAACAATATCCTCAATGGTTATCCGGCTGCCGTGCAGAACATGGGCACTATGCCACGAGCGGCAGGCATTTAATAGTTCTTCTTCGGATTCGCTGTTTCCGGGCACCAACACGGTCGGCTTTTCAATCGGGGTCAAAGCGTTGATTATTTCCGCCAAGCCTCTGCGCCCAATGCAGAAATCGCCGGCTCCGACGACGACGTCAACGTTTTTGGACATTTCCACCAATTTTGATGCCGTTCGAAAATCGCTGTGCAAATCGCTGAATAGAAGCAGCTTCATATCTAAAGGCCCTTAGACTACAGTATGTTGTCGGAACCTAAGGTTTCGGGTGTGCCGAAGGCGGACCGCCGGCCAAAACAACGTCCGATCTGATCGAAAAAGCAACATAATAGTTCACCGCAGAGCTCGCAGCCTCCGGCCCATAGGGCCTACGCCCCGGTGGGAGAACGCCGAGAAAGTAAATATCAATTAGCCTCTGCGATCTGCGTTCTCAGCGGTGAGACCCTTACATAAAATGGTTCGAATTGAAACCGGCGGCTCGCAGCAGCGGTTGATTGAGTTCAGCCAGCGAAGTTCTGCTATCGTCCGAATACAGCCAGCGGTGCATGTTGCTCTTAACAGAAGGCCAATCGTGGTCCAACATTGCGAACCAGGCGGTGTCCCGATTCCGGCCTTTGATGATATAATGCTGCCGGAAAAGGCCTTCGAAGCTGAAGCCAAGTCTTAAGGCCGCTGCCCGCGACCGTGCATTGAGGGCATCGCATTTCCACTCGACGCGCCTGTATTTTAAGACATCAAATGCTTCGGCCAGCATCAGATAAATCGTCTCGGTATTGACTTTTGTGTGATGAACGATCGGCGAATACCAGATGTTGCCGACCTCCAGACATCGCATCCTGGGAACAATATTCAAAAAGCTCACAACGCCCACCCGTTGGTTCAGTTCCTTTGATGTTACGGTTAGGAACAAAGGGTCGGTCGAGGCTTCACAAGTCCTTAACCACTGCTGCATTTCCGTCTCATCCGAGAAGGGGCCATAGGGCATATAAGTCCAGAGCCGGACTTTTTCTTCACTGTCGTGTGAATTTCGATACAGCTCGGCAGCATCTGCTTCAGGATCGACCGAACCCAGATTGACATATCGACCCGCGTAAGGTCCGCGTCCGGGCGGTTGGGTCGGTGTGCAATTTTCAACCAATTCGCCCAAAGGTAAATCCGCATAAGCCGGGCTTTTAATCATAATCGTGTTACCTCTTTCAACTTTCTTCTTTCCGCTCCCATAACTGGCGCGTCACCTGGGCGTGTCCCAGGTGCAGGGCGGTGTGCTCCAATGCGTGAGCCAGGGCCCAGCCCGCGGTAAAATTTCGGTCGTCCCGGGTAGAAATACATGTCTGTTTTAAGTTGTCGAGCGTTAATTTCTCCACCACGCCCTTGACATAAACCAGACTCTGATCGAGACGCTCGGCCAGCTTTGCGGCATCAAGCCCCCGGACCTCGAACTCAGCCGCGCGGTTGCGGTCGGACGGATCCTGACAGGCCACATCGCCGATCCAATACCGTTCCGCCCCGGTTGCATGAAAAATAAGTACGCCTAGCGAATTCATGTCGGGTCCGGGAACCCAGTCCAGGGCAGCTTGAGGAAGTTCTTTTACGGTTTTTTTCAGATCCTCGTGCAGACTTTGAAGCCGTTCCAGATAATCCGCGAAAAATGGTTCCATAGATGTCCTCCCGGTTTGTTAAAAAGAGTAAAAGTCTAACGCCAACAGCAGCTTTCGTTTTCCTAAAGAAATATAAGATTCATGATGATTCGCCATCGGCGTCGAGCAGCATCATATTATTCAAGTATTCTGTGAGCATAAACTCGGATACATCACAGGGTAGGGCCTCCAGCAGCATGTTGACTTTTTCCATGTTTTCGGGCGGCGCAACACCCGTCACACCGGCCATTTCAGCCAGTTTGAAAAAGGTCGCTTCGTCAAAGCCGAGGGAGAGTTTTTTTAGTTCCTCCTGCAGGTCCCGGGTCTCCTGGTCCATTTCTTCCTGTTTCATTTCTGCAACCGTCTCTGCTAAAGCCCTTAGTAAGGCTTCTGCCTGGGGGACCGTGGCGCGGTTCATTGAAACATGGAGATTAGAGGGGGAATTGTCCCGGGCAAACTGAGGCTGCAGATACCATCCCTTGGCCTTCATTTTATCGGCCAGCCGGTAAACGTTAATTTTTTCAGCAGTCGATGTCAAGGCAAACATGCACATGCCCGGTTGACCCAATACTTTCAATCCGTCGATGCGCTCGATACCCTCAATTAATTTTTGCGTGGCCTGCATCACTTCGGCGACGATTTTCATGTAACCGTCGTCGCCCATATATTTTAGAACCGCCCAGGCTGCAGCCATGGGGCCGCCGCTTTTACTGCTGGTAACCGCAGGGTTGATCACGGTGTAGCCGGTCCAGCGGGAGCAGGCCCAGATTTGAAATTTTCTAAGCTCCTTGTTTTTATAAAGAACAATGGAGGCGCCTTTAGCAGCATATCCGTATTTGTGAAGATCAACCGACAAGGACGTCACACCGGGCACATTCATATTAAAGTCCGGTACATCGTAGCCCAGCCGGCGCATGTAGGAAAGATGGATGCCGCCCACACAGGCATCCACATGACACAGCAGCCCTTTTTCTTGGGCCAAGGCGGCGATTTCAGCAATCGGGTCCATGACGCCGTGCGTATACCCGGGTGCCGAGCCGACCAGCAATATCGTATTGTCGGTAACGGCATCGCGCATCGCACCCACATCCGCCAGAAAGGTGTCGTCATGCACCGGTGTTACAACCGGTTTTACGCCCAGATAGTGGGCCGCCTTGAAAAGGGAGGCGTGCGCTGTGATCGGCAGAACCATTTCCGGTGCTTTAATTTGGGGTCTGGTGGCCCGTGAATAGTCCCGGGCAGTTTTGACTGCCAGCATCAGACTCTCCGTTCCGCCGGAAGAAAAATTGCCGACGACCTCGTTGCTGCAGCCCAGCAGATTAGCAGTCATTGAGACCACCTCATTTTCCAGGCGCAGAAGACTCGGAAACGATAACGGATCGAGACCATTTTCGGCAAGATAAAGGATATAGGCGTCATTGATAACATCATGAACTTTTTCTCCGGGATCATAGATGTAGCCAAAAACCCGGCCGGACTTCCAGTCCAGATCGGCGCCTTTGTAGCTTTTCAGTGTTTGAAAGATTTCTTCTTTCGACAAACCTTTTGACGGTATTTTCATTCCAATTCCCCCGATTTTTTTTTGAAGGTTGCAGACCGACAGAGAATCGATTTCCAGCTTTTTCATTTTTCCCGGCCCGGCAGCGGCGGCAGACGGATTCCAGAGCACGGCGTCAAAAAAATTTCCAATATCATCTCGGGTAGCCCGTAATCTCTCGAATACGCTCGTAGAGAGGTTTCAGGCGCTTGTACATCTTTTTATAAACATCATGGTAAAGCGCATCGTAAAGTTGGTGATTCTTCCGGTTCGGTTCGAAGACTTCGCCCACATGGGTCATGGTTTTTACGGCGGATTTAAAATCGGGGTGCAGTTCCAGCCCGACGGCGGCGTCAATGGCGGCACCCAGCCCCGAAGTTTCATAGATGCGGGGTTTGGCCGTAGGTAATCCGAAAATGTCGGCGGTAATTTGCATGGCATTGCGGCTCTGGCTGCCGCCGCCGGATACCCTGAGGCTGGTAACCGGTGTGCGACTGCGCTTTTCGATGCGTTCTTTGCCGTCCCGCAGGGCATATGCCAGGCCTTCCAAAATGGAGCGGTACAGATGGGCGCGGGTATGCACATCACCGAAACCGATAATCGCCCCCTTGGCTTCCGGACCCGGAGTTTTGACCCCGGGTGTCCAATAGGGTTGAAGCATCAACCCCATGGAGCCCGGTTCGATTTCGTCCACCAGCCGGTCAAAAAGCGCTTCGGGCGGCACCTCCGATTCAGCCGCCTGCTGCAGCTCCGGGTAGCCGAACTGCTGCTTGAACCAGTTGACCATCCAGTAGCCCCTGAACACCTGAACTTCGACGGTATAGTATCCCGGTACGGCGGAAGGATAGGGGGGGATGAGAGGGATGGGCTCGACATATTTTTTGTGGGTGACGTTGATGGTGGCGGTGGTCCCGTAACTGAGACAGCCGATATTGGAATCGAGGCTGCCGGAGCCGATGACTTCACAGGCCTTGTCGGCCGCCGCTGCAACCAGGGACAGTCCTTCCGGGATGCCGGTTTCCCGGGCTGCGGCAGCGGTTATCGTCCCGAGCAGCCGGCCGGGTGCTATGAGCTCCGGCATCATGGCGGGAGCGATGCAGGATAAAACCTGCCGTTTCCAGTCCCACCAGGCCGCCGGGCGCAAGCGCTTGTAATCGAAGGGAATGTAACCGACCTGACAGCCGATGGAATCGACAAATTTACCGACCAGCCGATACGTCAGGTACCCGGAAAGCAGCAGGTATTTATGGGTTTTTTGCCAGATCTCCGGCTGATAGGTGCTGATCCAGTTGGCTTCGGCTTCAGCCTGGAGGTAGGCCACAGTTTTTCTGAGACCGGTGATGCCGAAGATAAGACCCCACAAACCGCCAACCGGCGGCAGCCCATAGGTTTTGCGCTGATCCAGCCACAGAATAGCCGGTCGGAGAGGATTGCCGCTTTTGTCGACATTTACCACGGTTGCCCGCTGCGTCGTGACGGCCATACCGGCGATGCGCTCCTTGAAGCGAGGGTGTTGCTGCCAGAGTCCCCGGCAGGCCCGGCAAAGGGAATCCCAGAAGACATTCGGATCCTGTTCGGCCCAGCCGGCCTGATCTGAGAAATAAGGCCTAAACGTTGCAATTTGGCAGGCCAGAATGTTCCCCTCCAGATCAAAGATCAGCGCTTTCAGGCTCTGGGTTCCGTTGTCAATGGCCAGCAGGAGGTCTTTGTCCACTGTCACGCATACCTTGAGAAAATTGATAGAAAAATATCAAATAACTTGAATAAAGCAAATAACGAATGTCGAACGTTGAAGGTCTGAATCGCTTCGCTTTGCGTCCTAAGCTGCCCGGCTGTGTTTTTTTATCGGCCTGACTTTTCGATATATTTTGCTCAACGCCGCTTTCAGGGTTCTGAAAGAGACAATGTTGCCTTTGGTCAAAATTTCAGCGCGTCTCAGCGGCAGGTTGTGGGCGTGATTCCACAGTCCGAGATACAGCTTGATTTCCTCTTTCCAGCGCCGTCGGTCCCACGGCAGAACATCCCGGCAAATTTTTTGAATGCGGTTTAAATACTGCTTTCCACCTTCCGGTGTCAACATACCGATACGAACCCGTCTCAACAATAGATCGTCGAGATGTCTGATGCTTTCTTTTTCAGCCACATACCGCAGCTCCGCCCAGAGAGTGTGGGTGCCGGGGATTATCCCAAGATCTCTGGAATCTGCTGTTTGCACAATTTCGTGGGCCGCCCTGCCATAGCGGCCATAAAGACGGCGCCAGGTTTGCAGGGGCAGTCCAAAATCGTTTTCCGGCATGGGCGGCATTTCAGCGAATACGGGATCTTTGCGATGAACGTCGCTGTCGGGAGGCAGGAAAGGTTTGGCCGCTTTAAGGGCATCCCAGGCAAGTCTTCGAAAGGTCGTCAGCTTGCCGCCGGTGACGGTGATCAATCCCTGGTCGACCCACACGACGTGCTCGCGGGATTCCTCCGAAGGTTCGCGCTTGCCCTCGCTGAGAACCGGCCGGATACCGGCAAATGCAGATATGCAGTCACGCAGGGTGATGTCCAAAGATGGAAAGATTGCCTGAACGCCTTCCATCAGGTAGGTCACTTCATCTTCGGTAATATGCGGAACCACCGCCAGGTCTTCGGTGTGATCGAGATCCGTTGTGCCGACCAGTACCGCCCCTTCCCAGGGGACGGCAAATACCGCACGTCCGTCCCGCGGGTGGATGAAACTGAATCCCTCTTTCAACGGCAGTATTTCAGCCGGAAATACCAGATGGCTGCCGCGCAAGGGTCGCAGATGACGGTGTGAATCGGGTGACGGATGCAGTTTTTCAGCCCAGCATCCGGTGGCATTGAAGACGGCATCTGTAAACAATCGGCCGTCTTCACCGGTTTCGACATCTTCGATATCGATTCCGAGCACGTTCCCCTCACTGCTGCGGATGATTCTATTGACCCGTGTGTAATTTAAAGCCCGCGCGCCGGAATCCACCGATTCGTTGATCAGCCTTAAAACCAGTCGGGAGTCATCGACCTGGGCATCATAGTAATGAAATCCGCCTAAAAGACCGGCCGGATTTATGAAAGGCAGCTTTTCAAGGATTTCATCGGGTTTTAAAAACCGGTGTTGCCGTTCGCGGGCCATGATATCGTAAATGGTCAGACCGACTTTTAGTAATTTTCTGCCCGGCTTCTGTTCTTCGTAGACCGGCAGCATAAACCCCAGCGGTTCGACCAAACCGGGCGCTTCGGCAAGCAGTCGATCCCGCTCCTCCACCGAAATTTTGGTCAGCAGCAAATGGCCTTCCTTGATATACCGCAAGCCGCCGTGCACCAGCTTGGATGAGCGGCTGGAGGTGCCCCAGGCAAAATCTTCCTGTTCGATGAGAATGGCCTGCAACCCCATGCGGGCAGCTTCCCGCAGGATGCCGGCACCGGTGATGCCGCCACCGATGACAATTAAATCCCAGGTTTTGGGGAGATTTTTGAAGCTCATGGGTTCGTCCAGGAACCGAATAATGAATTTAGGTTTCAAGGTTAGGGTGTCAGGTGTCAGTAGCACCGCTGAAACCTTAAACCTTATTCAAACCAATAACTAATAACGGTGGACTTTTTCTCTCCTCAGTCCTCAGTCCTCTGTCTTCCGTCCTCTGATCATCAAGGCAACAACTTGTCCGGATTCATGCGCTGATCGGGATCAACATGTTTAAAAACTTCCCGCAGGGTGCTGATGCCGAGGACTCCTTTTTCGAATGATAAATACGGCCGGTGGTCCCGGCCTACCCCGTGCTGGTGGGAAATAGTTCCGCCGGCGGCAACGATCGCCCGGCTGGCCGCATCTTTTATGCGTTGCCAGGCTTCTAAAGTTTGCTCCGGCGATTCCGACAAGTGAAAAATAAAGGTTGTATAGATGCTGGAGCCGCTCGGGTAGACATGTGACAGATGCGAAAAAACGTGCCCCCTTTGATTGCCTGCCTGCAATGCTTCGTGGATCGATTTTTCAATGGAATGCATGGCCGGCGTCACTTTATCCCAGGTGAGGGCCGTCTCCAGTGTATCCACGGCGTAGCCCCGATCCCAGAGCGAATTTCGCAAATACGCTGAGCGAAAGCGGTTTTTTTTCCAGGCCCGGCCCATGGGCCTTCCGACCCAAACCCCCTTGTGATGCCGAATGATGGTTAACGCGGCGCCGCGAGCGGCAGTTGTTATACGCCGGGAGCCGGTAAAGCCGATCAGGCACATGCAAAACTTTCCGTCGACAAGGCCGCGCAGGCCCAGATATCGCCTGAGCAGAGAAATTTGCCTTGCGCTGCCGGCCAGAGCCAGATTGGTCGTTGTCTCGAGCGGGTTGCTCAGCCGCATCATTGAAAAAGAGATATCCGTTCCCGCGATGCGCTGCACCGCCTTTCGGCCTTCTTCCCACGACGGAAAGAAGACCCCGTAAACATTGTCTCTTTCCGGCAGAGGGGAGATTCTGACGATTACGTTGGTCAGGATCCCCATTTTGCCCTCCGAACCTAGCACGATCTGGCGCAGGTCGGGACCGGCGGCTGATGCCGGAAAGGGCGGTAAATTCATAGATCCGCGGGGTGTGAGGATTTCGCCGCCGGCAAAAAGGTCTTCAATTCGGCCGTAGTGTCCGGACTGCTGGCCGCTGGACCGGGTGACCACCCATCCGCCGAGGGAAGAATATTCGAAGGACTGGGGGTAATGACCGAGGGTGAAGCCACCGCCATTCAGGTGCTGTTCGAGTTGCGGACCGCGAATTCCGGCTTCAAAGACCGCCAGTCGATTATCGGTTTCCAGGGCGACGAGACGGTTGAGCCGCTCAAGAGACAGGCTCAGAACCGGGCGTTCGGTTTGCGGCACCGCCAGGTGGCCGACCACGCTGGTGCCGCCGCCGTAGGGGATAACGATGACACCTTGTGCGGCGCAAAATTTCAAAAGTTCCCGGACTTCGGCCCCATTGGCCGGTCGGGCCACACCATCCGGAAATCGCTGCAGCGTTCCGCCGCGCAGACCAATCCAGTCGGGCAGACTTTGGCCATGGGCGTGGTCAAGTCGTAATCGGGCGTCGAATGAAATCAGGGGATGCGGGGTCAGACGCGATTGCGGTACCCGATCGATAAACTTTGCCAGGGGATAGTCCGACCGGACCTGTCCGGTTCCTATCAGATCCTGCAAAATTCCAAGAGCTTGCGGCGGAAGATCCATTTTTACATTTTCATCGCCCCAGCCGTTCCAGCTTTGCATGGTCTTACTCCTTAATTAATCCGCCCTGAAAGATGTCACTTTCAGGGTTGAAAATTGTTCTTTGAAAATTGAAAAAAGAAGTTAGATCGAAGGTCCGGCGGATTAATTATCTTATGCTGCGCATTTAGATTTTCGCTGAAATCTGTTAAATTCATTTTGATGCATCCTCGTATGAAACTTCACCTGAACGAAACAGCGAACCGCAGAACAGCAGAATAACGAACCGCAGAATTTCGAAGGGTGGTTTCGCTACGCTCAGTCTTTTTTATAAAAAAGATAGAATACCTTCCCTCGATATTCGATATTCGATATTCATTATTCGCTTTTAAAGAGTTTCCTCTTTCGATCAGACTGGCCGTTTTTTTGGCCGGCGGCTGGGCTGACACCTGAAACCCACACTGGTCATTTATTCCCCCCGCTCCGCCTGACGGGACTTGCCCTCTTGCCAGATAGTAATACTCTGCTCCATGGCCTTTTTGACGATCGGTTCGACGGTCCCGGGGTCTGTTTCAATCGCCTGGCCAAGTTCCCGATAATATGCGCGTGAAGCCCGGCGGGCGGATTTGTCACTGAAATAAATAATAGCCATATTATTGTCAAGTTAGTTTCTTTACAACGTATAAAGCGTGATTAAATTTTAGACGAATTGTGTTCAAACTCGGATAAGCTCTTAAAGCAATTAGAAATTTCAATAATTATACGGGCCCATAACCAACACGATGATTATCCATAGCCAGGCTGAGATAAATCAACGGGGGGGAGCATGAACGAGATGATGACGCTGGTGATTGCTTCGCGCAATCCGGGGAAAACCGCCGAGATCGGAGATTTGCTGGCAGATTTTCCTATCACTATTAGAAATCTTGAAGACTTCGGTCCGATTCCGCCGGTGGAAGAGGACGGGGAGACCTTTGACGATAACGCTTATAAAAAAGCCAGCTTCGTTTCAAAGGTGCTGGGTCTGCCGGCCCTGGCGGATGACTCCGGGCTGGTGGTGGAGGCTCTGGGCGGTGCTCCCGGGGTTTACTCGGCCCGTTATGCCGGCGACAATGCCACCGATGAACAGCGCTTTACCAAGCTGCTCGAGGAGATGAAGGGCCAAACCAACCGTAGAGCCGCTTTTGAATGCGTAATTTCAATTGCGGTCCCCCCGGGACCGGCTTTAACCTATGAGGCCCGCTGCGAAGGATTGATTGCCGAGAAACCGGCTGGAAAAAGCGGTTTCGGCTATGACCCGGTCTTTTACTATCCTCCCTTCAAAAAGACCTTCGGCCAGTTGACGCGTGAAGAAAAGAGCCGGGTCAGCCACCGGGGAAAGGCGCTGCGGGAGCTGAAAGAAGAATTTGACAAGGTTTTAATCTGGATCCGTCAGAATATGCCGGTTCAGGAGAGGTTCGGCTGCCAGCATGATCAATAATTAAGATTAATTTTTGACCCCGGCTTCATATAATGATAGGCTGAAAGGGATAAATAGATTAGAGACAGATCCTGCCGGACCATAGGCTAAATGCCAAAGATTTTGAGCTTATATTTATCGATCGGTTAATTTACAAAGGGGGAATTACAAATGGGACTAAAAAAGGATGTCCTCGACATCGTGACTGAACTGGGCGGAATCAGGACTGCGCAAGCCGCAGATAAACTATTCGAACAACGCGTGGCAGCGGATCAACTTGCTAAATTAAACCGGGTAAAAAACGAGGCCGTGCGGCTGAAAATAGCCAACGCCATCGTTCTTTGCGACCCGGACAGTGTGTTTGTCGATACCGGCTCAAATGAAGACCGTCAATCAATCATAAGCCTGTCCCTTGAAAAAGGCGAGGAAAAAACCCTTGCCATGGAGAACCACACCATCCACTTTGACCTCAAGCAGGAGCAGGGCCGGATTATCGACCGCACATTTTACATCAGCAATAAAGGCGAAGAGGTCAATTCCCTGGCTAAAGCCATGGAGCGCAGTGAAGCCGTCAAAGATATCCGGGAGAAAATGGCGGGCATCATGCGGGGAAAAACAATGATGATCGGCTTTTATCTGCGCGGTCCGGTGGGGGCGCCGGCCTCGAATCCGGCGGTTGAAATTACCAGCTCAACCTATGTCATGCACAGTGCCGATATTCTGTATCGCAATGTCTATGCGGCTTTTGACCAGGAGGTCGAAAAGCTGGAACATTTTTATACCAACATTCACAGCGAAGGGTTGAATCGGCCCGAAGATCTTCCCAATGCCAGGGTATTCATGGATCGCAGCCATCTGACCACCTACAGCTTCAATTGCACCTATGCCGGCAATACGTTGCTGATGAAAAAAGGAAATCACCGCTTCTCCGTCGACCGTGCGGTCTACGAGAAAAGGGCCGAGCAGTTGGCCGAGCACATGTTTATCACCGGCATCGAAGGACCCGGCGGACGGACAACCTGGATGATCGGCGCGGCCCCGAGCGGATGCGGCAAGACCACGTCGGCCATGGCCGGAGATCATTTTGTGGGTGATGACCTGGCGCAGTGCTGGATAGCCGCAGACGGTTCCATTCGATCCATCAATCCGGAGAAAGGCATCTTCGGCATTGTTGAGGATGTGAATTGGGAGGGCGATCCGAAACTGATGGAATGTCTGCGCAAACCGGGTACCGAGGTCATTTGGTCCAACGTATTGATCGATGAAAACGGGGTGCCCCAGTGGGTCGGCAACGGTGAGGAGCCGCCGCCCCAAACGGGCGTCAATTTCCAGGGGCCGTGGGAGCAGGGCATGGTGGACGAAAACGGCAAAAAGATACCCATGTCCCATCCGAATTCGCGCTGTACCCTGGACAACAGGGCGCTGGGTAATTATTCCGATGAGAATGAAAACGGCGCGGGCGTTGAAACCCGCATCATCACTTACAGCGGCCGCGACAGTGATACCATGCCGCCCGTATGGGTTGCCAAGACCCCGGATGAAGGCGTTGTCATCGGCGCCTGCATTGTGTCGGCCGCCACTGCCACGGAAGTCGGCGCTACCGGTGTTCGCCGCCAACCCTGGGCCAATGCCCCGTTTATACCGGGATCTCTGGGAGACTACATGGCTTCGCAATTTGAATTTTTCAACAGCAGCAAAATCGCGCCGGACAAACAGCCCATTTTGGCCGGACTAAATTACTTCCTGACCCATGAAGCCCGGGGCGGAGATTCCAAGAAGCTGCTCGGCGAGAAAAAGGATGTCAAGGCCTGGATGGCCTGGCTGGAGCGACGGGCCCACCGCGAAGTCGATGCGCTCGATACGCCCATCGGGTATTTGCCCAAGTATGAAGATTTAAAGCAATTGTTCAAGTCTAAAATCGATAAACAGTATCCCGCAGACCTTTATGAAAAGCAGTTTTCGCTTTATATCGACAAGATCATCAATAGAATCGATATGCAGGTTGAAGCTTACGGCAAGGAGAAGAATATTCCCCCAAGGCTTTTCGACATTTTGAAGCAACAGCGGCAGGAGCTTGAAATTTTAAAGGATAAATATGGTCCGATCGTTGCCCCGAAGCAGTTGGCAGCGGCAGATCTTTGAAACGCCGGGACGCTGGGAGGCTGGGAAGCTGGGAGGCACGGTCAACGTAAAACGTTTTTTCCAGCGGCTTTCCATCTCGGCAATTTTCTGCTGCAAGATATTTATCCTGCGGGGGCAGAGGCCTAATTTAACACACCGGTGCCTTGGCCTCCAGGCTTTCCAGCTTCCAAGCCTCCCGGCATTTTTAGAAATTCGATAAATTAATCTTCCCTTAAACCACATTCACGATCTCGCGAGGATTGCTTGCCGCCTGAATACCGCAAATCCATTATTAAAGTGATTTTAAGCCGCCGTATGTTGGTGGCTTTTATGATGGGGTTTTCCGCCGGTCTTCCCCTTCTTTTGACCATGGGGGTGCTGCAGGCCTGGATGAAAGAAAAAGGCGTTGATCTGACCTGGATCGGCATGATCGCCCTGGTTCAGCTTCCCTATACCTGGAAATTTATCTGGGCGCCGGTGCTGGACCGGTTTACCCTGCCTTTCTTGGGACGACGCCGGGGATGGCTGCTGGTGGCGCAACTGGCATTGATCGGCGCCATCGTACTGCTGGGATATTCCGACCCGGTAGAAAATGTGCCCATGATGGTTGCGGCCGCCATCCTGGTGGCTTTTTTCAGCGCTAGCCAGGATATCGTCATTGATGCCTATCGCCGGGAAGATCTGGCGGATGAAGAATTGGGACTGGGTTCGTCCATGTATATTTACGGCTATCGCCTGGGAATGCTGCTGGCCGGCGGCGGCGGCATGATCCTGGCGGATCGCATGGCATTTGCCAGCGTATATCTGATCATGGCCGCCTGCATGCTGCCGGGGGTTCTCACTACGCTGTTGACGCCGGAACCCGATATAAGTACCGGCCCACCCCGGACCATGAAAGAGGCGATCGTCAATCCGCTGGTTGAGTATTTCAGCCGCCATAATGCGGTCTGGATACTTGTATTTATATTGCTTTATAAAATCGGCGACACCATGGCGGGTGCCATTACCACCCCTTTTTATCTGGACATTGGCTTTACTAAAACCGACATCGGCGCCGTTGTTAAAGTATTCGGCACCGGTGCCACCCTGGCTGGAGCTTTTTTGGGCGGTATCATCCTGCTGAAGGTTGGAATAAACCGCAGTCTTTGGATCTTTGGTGTTCTGCAGGCCTTGTCGACGGCCTGCTTTGCCATCCTGGCGCAAATCGGTTTCAGCATCCCGGCTTTGTCCGGTGTGATTGCATTTGAGAACTTGAGCAGCGGTATGGGGACCGCGGCCTTCGTAGCCTTTATGGCCAGCATCACCAACAAAAAATTTACCGCCACCCAGTATGCCTTGCTGACCAGTCTCATCGGGATACCCAGGGCGCTGGCATCCGCCGTGACCGGTTTAATGGTCAAGCACCTCGGGTGGGTAAACTTTTTTATCTTCTGTGCTCTGGTGGCAATTCCCGGCATGCTGCTGTTGTTCAAATTTGCACCCTGGAATTCCAGGGCTGTAATTGATGGCGAAACATTATAGGAATTAGGACACGGATCAACAATGACCGATAATAAACCGGATAAAAAGGCCATAGCGCGCTTTTACTCGCTGCAGGAAAAACGGCGGCAACTCATGGCGTTGGATTCCAAAGAAGCCATGGTGCGGATTTTAGAGGATCCACAGCCGGTGGCCCTGGTGCATTCATTTCCCGAACAGGATTTCTATTTTTTAGTTCACGACATCGGACCTGACGATGCGCTGCCACTGTTGTCCCTGGCATCCAACCGGCAGTGGGATCATCTGGTCGATCTGGATGCCTGGCAGAGGGATCAAATTGATATCCGGGCTGTGTCGCGCTGGTTGGATCTGCTGCTCGAGGCCGATCCCAAACGTTTCATAAGCTGGTTTCTGAATGAAAAACTGGAATTTGTCGAATTCTATCTGTCCAAAAACATCGAAGTCCGGGTAAGAGAGCACGACCAGGATCCGTCCGAGTTCGGTGAGGATTTTTTTTCGCTGGACAATACCTATTTCATACGATTTATCGATCAGCCGACGGATGGCGGACAAAATGAGGTCACCGAGGAACAGCGGAAAAAGTTTATTGTCAAATTGGCAGAGAACCTGTCGGAATTGGATTTCCGTATGTTCCAGGGAGTTCTGCAGGAAGCCGCTCACGTAATTCCGGCTGAATCGGAGGAAGAATGCTACCGCATGCGCAACGTGCGCCTGGCTGAAAAAGGCTTTTTACCGTTCGATGAGGCCGTCGGTATTTACCAGCCCGTCAAACCGCAGGATCTTACCAAGCAAAGTGCTAAATTTTTGCCGCCGGCGTCGGACCCGTCGTCCCTGTATCCCGTACCGCTATACCCCATCCGGATGCTTGCGGAAGACAATCACTTTACCCGCGCCCTGACTGCAATTGAACCGGAAAATGTGTTGGCCCATATCCAGGCTGAATTTGCCAATTTGTGCAACCGGATTATCGTGGCCGATCATAAAACCATCCAGGAGCGGGATCAATTGCGGGACATCGTCAAAAAGGCCTGTGGCTATCTCAGCATCGGCCTGGAGCGCCTGTCCGGGAACAGACAAAAACTTGATCCCGGCCGCAACGCCGCCTTGATTGCCCGGCATCCGCTGCAGGAAATTTTCAGGGTGGGATTCGGCGCAGCACTGAAACTGAAATGGCGCGCCGAGAAATGGCTCGATCACTGCTGGTTTGCAGGCAACGGACTGCGGCTGACTTTCTGGGGCGAGCACTGGCTGGGGGTGCTGGGCGGATTGTTGATCAAAAAGCCGCTTTTCTATGACAACTACAAAACCGGGGTGCTTTATCGGGAGTTTGCTTCCCTGGAGGAAATCGACTCAACCGAAGAAATTTTCAATCAGATCCAGGCAGTTGATGATCTGCTGTCTTTGATGACGATCGACATCGATCGTCCGGCGTCCCATGGATTCCTGACTTACAAAAACCTGATCCTTACCCTGTGGTCCGCGTACTATCTCAAATTGCCGGCGCACAAACCAAAGCCTGTGAAATTAAAAAAATTCCTGCCGTTTTTTAAAGAACTGCTGCCCGGCGAAGCGACACCCGGCGCCGATAAACCGCGCACTATCCCGCAGGCGCTGAAAGACCACTTTTTGAAGTGGCTGGCAGCCGACACCGGCCTCAAGGACTTCGAATTATCCCGGCGGCTCGGTCAAACCCTGGAAAATCTTTTTGAAGAGATCGAGGTCGAATTGGGCCGGGTCCGCGCCGAAGATCTTGATCCGAAATATGTGCAGTTGTTTTTGCTTGAGAAATAAAGTCTTAAATTTTGAGGAATGGATTCTTATTTAAAAGAAAATAATTGGACAGGATCAACAGGATCGTTAGGATAAGGCGGTCTTCGGCCGAAAGGACCCTCGCCGCAGGCGAAAAATTTCCTGATAATCCTGCGTGCCAGGGCGAAGCTTCTGCGAAGACTGGCGTGCCAGGGCGAAGCTTCTGCGAAGACTGGTTGATCCTGTCTAAATAAAAATAAAAATCGAATCCATTCCGCATCCCTCCAGAAATTTCCCACGAGTTATTTTGTCCAAACTTTCACAGATGGAAACAGGGACATATCCGTATGCGGTATAAATCTGGCGGCACTGAAGCGGTTCATGAACTCCTGATTGACGTTGAGCTCCAGGTAGGTGACCCGGTCCCGGATCCGGTCGATTTCTGCCAGGCTGCCCGCCGATGTCAGCGCCAGGGCGGCACCGCCCAGAGAGCTGTTGCCGACCGGTTTGTAGCAATCCAAAGGCAAATCCGGCACCATGCCGATGGTGATGGCCGATCGCGGATCAATGAAGGCACCGAAAGTTCCCGCCATATAAAAATCGGTCAAATCTCTCAGCTGAATTCCAACCGACAGGGTAATGGTCTCCAAAATTGTGTACATGGCGGCTTTGGACCGGATCAGGCTGTCGAGATCCGCCTGGCTGACCGTTAGATCGGAACCGACGGCGGATTGTGCGGCCGGCACCACCACCAGATGATTTAACCCATCAATTTGCTTCAGCCGGTTGCCGCAATGCGCCGGGATCAATTTGCCGCGGATATCAATCATACCGGCCAGGAAAAGTTGGGCCGCCAGATCGATAACCCCGGAGCCGCATATACCCCGGGGCGGTTTCCCTTCAATGGTGTGCAGATTAAACTCGCGGCTTTGCGGGTCGATCGCTATTTTATCAATAACTCCGGGTCCTGCCATCATTCCCATTTTCGTCACCCCGCCTTCCAGGGCCGGCCCGGCCGCTCCGGCACAGGCGATCAGCCAGCTTTGATTGCCGACCACCACTTCGGCGTTGGTTCCCACGTCAACTAAAAGGGCCGTGTCCGATGCGGTACAAAGTCCCGTGTAGAGAATACCGGCAATAAGATCACCGCCGAAATAACTGCCGATGTTCGGGAATATCAGCATTTCGGCCGCAGGATTGACCTGCAGGCCGAGCTCAGCGGCTTTTAAAATTTCGGGTTTGTTGACCACCGGGATATACGGTTCGCGAATAATCCAGCGCGGATTGATCCCTAGAAACAAATGGGTCATCGCCGTATTGCCGGCCACGGCCAGGGCATAGATGTCTGTCGGCTCAATCCGGCTCGATCGGCACACAGTATCGATGGCGTGGTTCAGACTGCCGATGATGAGCTCATTCAGTCCAGCCAGCCCGCCGGCGGATTCCGTAAAATGAATGCGGGTGAGGATGTCCGGGCCGACGGTTAACTGGGGATTGTCAAAACCGGACTCGGCCAGGATGTGACCGTCGGCCAGATCCAGCAGCCGCAGCATGACCCGTGATGTTCCAAGATCAACCGCCAGGCCGGCGACCGGCCGTAAGTCGTCGGCAGCTCTGATGTCAAGCACGGACCAGTGCCGGCGGTTTCTAAACAATATGCATTGGATGTTAAAATCATACTTTCGCAATAAATCCGGGAGTTTTTTTAACACCTTCAGGTCGATATAAACGGCATCATCGGTTTGAAGGACAGCTTTGAGCGTCGAGACAAGCCGGTCGGCGTCGGCAATGTTGTTCTGCAAAGAAGGCGGGGGTAAAGAAACCGTGAGCAGCCATGGAGTTTTTGTAATGTGCATGCTTTATAAAAAACGAGTTGGCCGGTTGGCCCGTTTGCCGGTTAGCCGGTTTACCGAAACCGTTCCCCGGGTCAACGGGCTAACGGGCAAACCGGCTCAACTTCTCAATTTATCCATCTCCGCTATTATCCGATTCATGACTTCGCCGGCTTCACCCATGATCAGATAGTCGCTGATTTCGCCGGTCAGCGGTGTTCTCTGCGGATTGATTTCCACAACTTTGGCACCGGTTTGCTTGGCGTAGACCGGCATCAGGCTTGCCGGTTGAACGATGGCGGATGTCCCGATCACCAGCATCAGGTCACAATCGGAAGCGGCCTGCCTGGAGCGCCACATGGCGTCCGTGGAAATCATTTCACCGAAAAAGACGGCATCCGGACGCAAAATACCGCCGCAGGTGCAAAGGGGGGGAATCACGCTGACGTCCACTTTACGGGATTCATATTTTTGACCGCAATTCATGCAGCGCTGCCAGGCAAAGTTTCCGTGAAACTCAATCACATCGGTGCTGCCCGCGGCCTGGTGGAGTCCGTCGACATTCTGAGTGATGACGGTTTTTAATTTTCCCATTTCTTCCAGTTTTACCAGTCCCTTGTGGCCGTCATTGGGCAGGGCGGAATCCACGATGGCCTTCATTTCCTTGACAAGGACGTTCCAGACTTTGGCCGGATTCCGCATAAAGGCGTCGATATGGGCAATCTCCATGGGGTCGAACCGCTCCCACAGCCCCCCTTTCCCTCGAAAAGGCGGAATTCCGCTCTCAATAGAGATCCCGGCACCGGTCAGCGCAACCACATACTTGGCGGACGCCAGATCCTCAGCGGCTTTTTTTATGAGTTTATCCATGGATACATTACACCTGAAACCCATAACCCGCACCGTGCAACCCGTACCCCGCAACCCGTTACAGTTCAAACTCCATCTCACCGCTCACGCCGACACATTCCAGGTTGAGACTCCGGCCATCGATCCAATCCCGGCATTCTTTGACTATCTTATCCATCTCTTCGTCGGTGCGTTCCTGGTTTAGATGAAACAATCCCAGTTTTTTTACGGCAGCCTTAACGGCCAGATCAAGGGCATCGGTGTAGACGGAGTGCCCCCAGTCCATGTAGAATTTATATTCTTCGGGGGTGTATTCGGCATCATGGATAAGAAGATCCACACCATCGGCAAATTTCAGATAATCGTTAAAGGCAAGACCGCCGGGGTGAATATATCCCAGTTCATTGTCGGTTAAAAAAACAAATTTTTTCCCGTCTTCAATAAATTTATATCCGCTGCCGCCGTTGGGATGGCTGATCGCAATGGGAACAACGGTGACCGAACCGATTTCAAACTCCATTGGACATGCATCCAGATAAGATATTTGAGCGGTAATATCCGAATATTTAATCGGGAAGTTCGGGGGAGCCATTATTTTGGACAAAATGGTTTCAACGAATTTACTGTGGAAGGGGCAGCGGTGCATGTGAATGGTGAATTCCTCAAAATAAAGCGGTTTGAAGAATGGAAACCCCATCAAATGGTCCCAGTGGGCATGGGTGAAAATAAAATTGATATCGCAGCATTTTTCCCTGGCCAGTTTATTGCCGAGTCTTCGAATCCCGGTTCCGGCGTCAATGACAATGGTTTCACCGCTTTTTGTCAGAATTTCCACACAGGTCGTGTCACCGCCGTACTTTAAATATTCCTTTCCTGAAACCGGGATGGATCCTCTTGAGCCCCAGATTTTGATGTTCATGCTTACCCTTTTAAATCTCTATAGGCGGATAGTCAGGCTGCGCTTCAGTAGTTTATAGAAAAAACAAATCACGGATTTATCGCAACTTACGGGTTTTGGATTGTTCTAAGATCCCTTTTGCTCCGTCTTTCCATAAAACGTATGCCAGATGCCCTCCTGAGACCATTGCCTGAGGATTTTAACCGGCTGGCGGGCCAGCCGGTCGACTACATCTTTCGCCTCGCTGCGCATAAGGCCGGAAAGAATAAAGTGCTTTTTGGCCAGAAAACCACTGGAATTTATCAGATGCTGCATTACATCGTAGTGATGCGAAAATTTCCGTGTTCGAAAGTGTTGAATACTTCGCCCAGCCACTGATGGTATGTCATGTGATAGGTATCGACATAGTGTAATTGCGGCCGGCGCTGCAAAAGACTTTCGATTTGCCGGTCGGCCGCACTGGAGAAAAACAGAATCGACTCGTTTTCTTCTTCCCAGTTGCCGATAAAGTTTTCCGGTAACATCCGGTTTTCCGGTTTCAGGCGGCCGGTGAGATAGTAGATATAGAGATCCTCATAGGGACCGCTACCGGCGTTTGGGCGCATGCTGAACAGTTTTCATTCGTCAATCGTTATTTTTTTTTCTGCGGACGGCTCATTTTTAGGCAACTGGTCAAGATACCACTCCATAGGATCGAGCAAAGTAAATCCCAAATTCTTCAGTTTCTTCTTCACATGGGCAATATTCTGGGTCAAAAGATAGGGGAATACGGCGCGTTTATCTTTATCCCAGTATCGGGCTACCAAAACACTGCCGAAGGAGATGTTCTCTTCGGTGATTGCATCGACAATTCTTTTCAGCTGCCCGATTTTTTCTTCCACCAGAACACACAGCAGGGTGCCGGGCTGCCCGATGCCCAGAACGTTGATGAAGGTCCGCAGAAGATCGCGCACCGAAATGATCCCTGTAAGCCGGTTGTTGTCATCCACCACCGGCAGGGCACCGATTTTGGAATTCTGGATCATCAGCAAGGCATCCGGAATTGTATAAGCCGGAGAGATTGAAATGGGATCTTTGGTCATGATATCTTTTACTTTGATCGCGGAGATTTTTTCTTTTTCGCCGGGCGACATATCAAAAAATCGATAGGGCAGTGCACTTCTGATATCCCTGTCGGTAACGATGCCGATGAGGTGCTGCTCTTGATCGACGATCGGCAGGTGGCGGATATTGTTGTGTGCCATGAGTTCCTGGGCGTCAAAAATACTTTCTTCCTGATCCACCGTGATGACCTTGCGAGTCATCGATCTGGAGACAAACATATTACCCCCTCCGTTTTGGTTGAATAGTTGATTGGTTGACTGGTCAACCAAGTTGCGCGTTTAATAGAATTTTTAGGTGATTTGCCGCCAATTCGGGCAGACGCTTCAGCGCATATCCGCCTTCCAGGATGGAGACAACTCTTCCTTTTGAATATTGCCGGGCCATTGCGACGACATTTTGCATAATCCAGGAGAAGGCCTCAGTTGACAGCTTAATATCAGACATCTCATCGTCCACGTGGGCGTCAAATCCGGCCGAAACCAGAATGACTTCCGGTTTGAATGCGTCGAATGCCGGAATCAGGTCTTTTTGAATCAGTTGTTTGTACTCCGCATCTCCCTGGCCCGGCAGCACCGGTGTGTTTTTTGTGTAACCATACCCGAAATCCCTGCCGTTTTCAAATTCACGGCCGGTTCCGGGATATGCAAAAGAGGGATGCTCATGGATTGAGTAATAGAATACCGTTGAGTCTCCCTCGAAGATGTGCTGGGTACCGTTGCCGTGATGGACATCGAAATCGACGATTCCTACCCGTACGATGCCGTAGCGGTTTTGCAGATAGCGGGCGGCGATGGCCACGTTGTTAAAGTAGCAAAATCCCATGGCTTTGTTCACTTCGGCATGGTGTCCCGGCGGGCGGACCGCGCAAAAGGCGTTGTCCAATTTTCCTGCCATCAGCCGGTCGACCACATCCAGGATGCCGCCAACCGCCAGTAAGGCGATTTCATAAGTTTGCGGGCACATCTGATTGTCCGGACTGTCAAACGTGCTCTCCCCGTTCCGGCAGGCTGCTTCAAATCGCTGGACATACGGCCTGTCGTGAACCAGCTCGATCCATTTCATCTCCGCCGGGCTGGCTTCGATCAGGATGAGATTCGAAAGCAATCCGGCGTCTTTGATGCCCTGATAGATGCGGGAAAGCCTCTCAGGAACTTCCGGATGGTAGCGGCCGGTCTTGTGCAGCTGATACCTCTCGTCGTGTAAAAATCCTGTTTTGTTCATGAGATTGCCAGTATCTTATCAAATATGCCGAAGGCGGCCTGAACCGACGGGCTGTCTTCGGGCATTTCGATGGTTGGACGACCGTTCAAGTCAAATTCATATATGGTATCGTCTTCCGGTACGGTACCGGCCAGCTCGAGCCCGCCGGCTTTGACTATCTCAAGCGCCTTTTCAGAAAGCGCGTCTTTTACCTGGTTGATGACCACATAACTTTTGCCGACGCCGATATTCAGACAGCGGGCAAGATCATCAATTCGCAGAGCGGCCTGCAGGCCGCGTCGGGAGGTATCCGCCACGATCAGGAGTATATCCACATTTTTGGTGGTCAAGCGGCTGATGTGTTCCATACCCGCTTCGTTGTCCATGACGATATAGGGATAATTGTTTGCCAGCCGCTCCATAAATCCGACCAGCAGCGTATTGGCGGCACAGTAGCAGCCGGCACCTTCGGGTTGCCCCATTACCACCAGGTCAAATCCGGGCGCTTCCACCAGGGCTTCTTCCAGCTTCATTTCCATAAATATATCTTTGGTCATGCTTCCGGGAACGACCCCTTTTTTCATTTCTTCCCGGGCGTTGCCCAGCGTGTCCCTGATTTTCAGGCCGAGGACTTCATTTAAGTTCGCATTGCAATCGGCATCGACGGCCAGGACCGGCGTCTTGTTCTTTTTGACTAAATATTTGATCAACAGGCCGGCCAGGGTAGTTTTTCCGCTTCCCCCCTTGCCGGCCAAGGCAACAGTATAAGGCATGGATGCAATATTCCTTTCTATAAGTGAGCGTTCGAAGGTTTAAGTGTATCAATCCAATTCCGTTATGTCCAGTGCGGCTGGTCCACGCTTCACAACAATTAAGTCAGTTTAAGTCAACAGTCAAGAAACTTTTGGCGGCAGCAGAAATCTTGCCTGAATTGCCGGCCGGCTATATCTTTTCTAAACGATCTACAGTTCGGATTTGACATGCAGCGGTTTCAAACCCCTTGCAAAGGCCTGAGCCTTGTGTTAATCCCAACCAGAATAATTGATGGTTGAATATTGTCGGATCCATATTGGTTGAATTCTGCCGGTTATTATTCCAAATCGGATTCTTTGAGCCTTTATTCCACCATCTCATTATTTCATAGAGTTTATGACGGCCAAAACCACCCTATTGGGGTAAAGTCAAAGCCTGGACCTTTGGGCCAGGATTCTTTGCTTTTCCGAAAAATTATGCTGGAGGAATAAGTATGGATTTTGAACTCACGAAATCGCAAAAAGAAATTCAAAAAGCTGCAAAGGAATTTGCCAAAGGAGAATTCGACAAGGATATGGCCCTTGAACTGGATCGTAAACATGAATTTCCCACTCAAATCTGGAAAAAAGCTGCTGAGCTGGGATTTATCGGGATCCATTATCCGGAAAAGTATTCCGGGCAGGGACTCGGCGTATTGGAGAACATCATTATCGCCGATGAGTTCTGTGCCCAGGATTCTACCATCGGGAGCGCCGTTGTTCTTGCCAGTTTTGCCAGTGAATGCATTTTGCGGTTCGGCAGCGAGAAATTGAAGCAAAAATACCTGCCGGCTGTTGCCGAAGGCGAAATGCTTTCCGCCGGTTCATTTACCGAACCGGGTCATGGCTCGGATATTACCTCACTGGACACAACCGCCGTGCAGGATGGGGAAGAATGGGTGATCAACGGAACCAAAACATTTATTACCAACGGCGGAATGGCCGGCTTTTACTGCACCATGTGCCAGACCGACACTGCGATTCAGCCTTCGTACCGGGGCATCAGTTTGATCCTGGTGGAGGCCGACCGCGAAGGTTTGACCACTACCGATGTTGGTGAAAAGATGGGCATTCACATGATGTCCACCGCCGAGGTCAATTATAAGGATGTGCGGGTGCCGGTTGAAAATACGATCGGCGAAGCAGGCAAGGGGTTTTACCAGGTGCTTGAATTTTTCGACGAAAGCCGGATTCTCGTGGCGGCCCAGGCGCTGGGCATCGCCCAGGGCGCCTACAATCGCGCGCTGGCCTACGTCAAACAAAGAGAACAATTCGGTCGTAAAATCGCCCAATTCCAGGTCACCCAGCACAAGCTGGCCGACATGGCGACCAAGATTGAACTTGCCAGATTAGTCACTTACAAAGCTGCCTGGAATTTCGACCAAGGCCGCATTGATCCAAAACTGACTTCCATGGCCAAAATGTATGCCGCGCGCACCGCCGTCGAGGTGGCCGATGAAGCCATCCAGCTGTTGGGAGGCTACGGCTACATGACCGAATACGAAGTCGAGCGGTTTTATCGTGATGCCAAAATTACCGAAATTTATGAGGGAACCAAGGAGATTCAGAAAAATACGATTGCCAGTGCGGTCCTGGGCAAAATTAAGTAAATTAATGAAAGGAGCATGAAATGCCAGATATTATCAAAGACATGCCGGATCTCATCAAAAAGACGATGCTGGCAGGCGTAGGCCTGGCGCTGAAAACCTGGGATGAGGTGGAAGATATGACCAGGGAACTGGTCGAAAGAGGCAAAATGGGTGAAAAGGAAGGCAATAAATTTTTAAAAGATCTGCAGCACCGGTATGACGATACCCAGAAAAAACTGGAGGCGCGGGTCGAAAAAACCGTGAAGGAATTTTTGCGAAAGGCCAATGTGGTTACCACCGATGAATTAAAGGCCGTAAAAAAAGAGATCCGGGAACTAAAGAAGATGATCAGCAGCGAGAGCGAGAAGGAGAAGCCCTAGCCTACAGTTCCAAAGCAGAACTCGCTGTTGATAGTCCATTAGGGCGTTTTTTTATTATAAAGGTTTCAGGTTTCAGCACCTAACTTTTGCGTCACCTAACAGCATGCTCAGTATCAGAAAAATCGGCGTTATCGGCCGAACCTACAGGCATCTTAACCGCTATCGTCAGATCCTGACCATACTATTTAAATATGGTTTCGGGGATCTGCTGGAGATGCTGAAGATCGATCAATATATCGAGGTCGGTCTTCAATTGATATCCAAAAGGCGTGAAGTGCGATTCGAACGCCTGACCAAACCGCAAGGCTTGAGAATGGCTTTTGAAGAGCTTGGTCCCACTTATATCAAACTCGGTCAAATACTTTCCACCCGGCCGGACCTGATTCCCATGGAGTTTATTGAAGAACTGTCGAAGCTGCAGGACCATGTGCCGGCCTTCGCTTTTGCCGAGGTCCGCAAGGTAATCGAATCCGAGTTCGGCCTGCCGGCTGAGGATGTATTTGAGCAACTCGACGAGGAACCGCTGGCGTCGGCATCCATCGGACAGGTGCACCGGGCGGTCTTGAAGGACGGCGAAATTGTTGCGGTTAAGTTCCAGCGACCCGGCATTCGCAAGATAATTGAAGTTGATCTTGAAATCATGCTGCATCTGGCGATCCTTGCTGAACGTCATATAGAGGAACTGTCCCTGCATCGGCCGGTAAAGATCGTTGAGGAGTTCGCCCGCACCCTGGAAAAAGAAATCGACTATAAAAATGAGGCCACCAATATGGAGCGGGCGTCGCGCTACTTCATCGATGATCCGCATGTTTACATTCCCAAGGTCTATCGGGAGGTTACCACGTCGCGCATACTGACCACCGAATTTATTGACGGAATCAAAATTTCTCATATTGAAAAGCTCGACGCCGCCGGACTTGATCGAAAGGTTATCACCGCCCGGGGTGCGGATCTGGTGCTCAAGCAGGTCTTCGAGCACTGTTTTTTTCATGCCGACCCGCATCCAGGCAATATTTTTGTGCTGCCCGATAATGTCATCTGCCTGGTGGATTTTGGCATGGCCGGTGTTGTTGATCGCCAGACCCGGGATGATTTTGTCGATTTGGTGGAGAGTATTGTCAACCGGAACGAAGTGCAGGCCGCCCAGGTGCTTTTGAAATTAACCCACCACGAACAGGAGCCGGACAGGCGGCAGTTTGAACGCGAGGTGGCGGATTTTATGGGGCGCCACCTTTACAAACCGCTCAAGGATATTCAGCTCGGCAAGCTGCTGCAGCATCTGCTGGAACTGGCCACCAGCTTCAGGCTGCGGATTCCGCCGGATATTTTTCTGATGATGAAAGCGCTGAGCACCGTCGAAGGCGTGGGCCGCATGCTTGATCCGGAATTTGATATGTTTGCCCGGGCCAAGCCCTTTATCACCCGGGTCAAGCTCGAACGGTTTAAGCCCGAACGAATCGCCAGCGATTTGTATGAGCTGGGGTCCCACCTGCTTCGATTTTTGCGTCAGTTTCCCGATCAGCTGCTCGAAATGGCCAATCTGATGCGCCAGGAAAAACTGTGCCTTCAGATTGAACACCGGGGTCTTGAAAACATGCTGGCCACCCATGACCGGATTTCCAACCGGATTTCATTTTCCATTCTTATTGCGGCGCTGATCATCGGATCCGCGTTGATTGTGATATCAGAAACCCCGCCGTTGGTCTACGGCATCTCCCTTATAGGGATCCTGCTGTTTTTTGCCGCTGCAATCATGGGCATCTGGCTGCTGGTGGCCATCCTTAAAAAAGGAAAGCTTTAGGGGCTATTAGTTATTGGTTATTAGTCATTGGTTCCTTGGTGATTTCAGATAATATTAAAAATCTTTCCTGATAAACTGACTTTTATTGATTTTTTAAAGTATAGAAATCGAAAACCAGAAAGCGCTGAGAAAGACGGTTGATAGAGACATCATGAAAATCCTTTTATATAATTCGCTGAATCGACAGAAGGAAGAATTTATCCCGCTGCACGAGGGGCAGGTCGGACTTTACACCTGCGGACCGACCGTTTACAACTTTGCCCACATCGGCAACCTGCGAACTTATATCTTTGAAGATATTTTAAAGCGGGTTTTGCGGTACAACGACTACCGGGTTAAGCATGTTATGAATATTACCGATGTCGGCCACTTAACCGGTGATCGGGACATGGGCGAAGACAAAATGGAAAAAGGCGCCGCAGCGCGAAGGCCGCAGCGCCTGGGAAATCGCCGAATTTTACACCCGGGCCTTTAAGGAGGACCTCGCCCGGCTGAATATTCTGCCGCCGGATATCTGGGTCAAGGCCACCGATACGATCGAGGATCAGATTGCGCTGATCAAAACGCTGGAAGAAAAAGGCTACACGTATCAAACCAGCGACGGAATCTATTTTGATACTTCCAAGTTTGCGGACTACACCAAGCTTTCCCATCAGGATATCGAATCCCTGCAGGAAGGCGCGCGGGTGGAAAAAAATCCGGAAAAACGCAACCCGACCGATTTTGCCCTGTGGAAATTTTCGCCCGCCGACATCCGGCGCCAGATGGAGTGGGCATCTCCCTGGGGGATTGGGTTTCCGGGCTGGCATATCGAATGTTCGGCCATGAGTATGAAATATTTGGGCGATCAACTCGATATTCACTGCGGCGGCACCGACCATATCAATATCCATCATACCAATGAAATCGCCCAATCCGAGGCTGCCACCGGCAAGAAGTTTTTTAATTTCTGGATGCACGGCGCCTTTTTGATTATCGCCGGCGGCAAGAAGATGGCCAAAAGCGAAGAAAACTTTCTGACGCTGGAAAGCGCCTTTCTTAGGCAAAATTTAAATCCACTGGTCTACCGTTTCGCGACCTTTCAAACCCACTACCGGAAACCCATGGAGTACAGCGAAGAAAGCGTCCAGGCCTCCCGCAACGGGTTGCAGCATCTGCAAAACCAGGTGCGGCAGGTGACCCAAAACAGCGCCGGCCGGGACGGAACCATCAATGAAGCCTATAAAAACAAATTTCAGGAAGCGGTTAACGATGATCTGAACATGCCCCGGACCATGGCAGTCGTGCAGGAGATGTTGAAAAGCACTATCAGTGATGCTGAAAAACATGCAACCATTATGGATTATGACCGGGTGCTGGGTCTCAGCCTCGATCAGGTCGCCGCACCGCAAGCACTGCCGGCTGAAGTTCAAAAACTGGTTGAAGACCGCAGCGCAGCCCGGGCCGCCAAGGACTGGTCCGGATCCGACCGGCTGCGCGATGCGATCCAGGATTTGGGTTACACCGTGCAGGATACGAAAGAGGGTATGAAGGTCATTAAAAAATAATGCGTGGCTTTCGAAAATAGCATTTTTGCAATTCGTGCCGCAATCCGGAAAAAATGATGGATTTGCCGGAGAACGATCCTTTCTTATCTGATTGAAATCCTGTCCGCTTTTTTTCACCAAGGGCATTGACAAACCCAATTCGATGCAACAAATTTGCATAAAGTTAGTTATTGTTGAATGAATTTTCTATCGGCCAGGAGCTGTCGAATGGCGCAGGGTGTTATGCTGTCAGCGACCGTTAATTTATTGGATCCCGACCAGAAAGGCATAAAACATGAAGCCGGCAGGCATAAAACTAATCGTATTTTGTTCCTTCATTATCGGAACCTGGGCCGTTGCGGGCAGCGCCTGGGGTAAAGTTGCTGTTTTCGTCAGCATAGCGCCCCAAAAATATTTTGTGCAACATATTGGCAAAGATTTTGTGGATGTCCAAGTCATGGTCCCTCCCGGAGCCGATCCCCACATCTACGAACCCAAACCCAAACAAATGGTGGCCCTCGCCAGGGCCCAACTTTATTTTGCAATCGGAGTTGAGTTCGAAAAGACCATGCTAAAAAAAATTTCCTCGGCCAACCCGCAAATGAAGGTGATTTACACCGATCAGGGAATCCGGAAAATTCCGATGCCGGCCTATCAACACCGCGCTGAAGAAAAAAACGATGAAAACGGCAAGCACCAAACCGATACTGAATTAAAATCCGGCCATGAGCAGCATGCGCACGGTGGTCTCGATCCCCACATCTGGTTGTCTCCGCCCCTGGTGATGAAACAGGCTAAAACCATACTTGCGGCGCTTCAGGAGGCCGATCCGGTTCACCATTCCATTTATGAGGCCAATTACGAAGCTTTTTCCACAGAGATTGCAGATTTGAACACGGAGCTCAGAAACATTTTTGCCGGCAAGCAGGGACTTCAATTTATCGTTTTCCACCCGGCCTGGGGTTATTTTGCGCAGGCATATGGGCTGGAACAGATCCCGGTAGAAATCGAAGGTAAAAACCCGAAACCGGCTCAACTCAAAGAACTGATCGAAAATGCGCAAGAAAAAAATATTAAGGTCATCTTCGTGCAGCCGCAGTTCTCAGCTAAGAGCGCTGAGCTGATTGCCAGGGAGATTGACGGGCAGGTGGTAACAGCTGATCCGCTGGCGGAAGATTGGGCCAATAATTTGCGTGCCGTTGCCAACAAGTTTAAAGCCGCTTTGAGATAACATCCAACCCAAATCAGACGCGGCATAATAGACAGACCTATTTCTGACTAAAACCTAACCCGGCTAAACCGGAACAAAATGCCACCAAGACACAAAGACACAAAGGGAAACTTTTGATTTAATGTTTCAGCTTTGCGTCTTTGTGTCTTGGTGGCGAAAATGATTTTTCATAATACGCAGTGAAAATATGATTAGCACTAAATACTTTTATTAAGGAAAAACCATGGGCGATACCATCATTGATATCCGGGATTTAAATTTTTCCTATAATCAGCAACCCGTGCTGATAGACGTCGACCTGACCGTTCAAGCCGGTGAATTTATCGCCATGATCGGCCCCAATGGCGGTGGGAAGACGACATTGCTGAAATTGATGCTGGGTCTGATTAATCCGGAATCGGGCCGGATTCGAATTTTTGGTAAAATACCGCAGGACGTATCTCACCGGATCGGTTATGTACCGCAAGACGTTCACATCAATAAAAATTTTCCAATTTCGGCATTGGATGTCGTCCTGATGGGAAAATTAAAGCCCGGCCCGGGGCGGTCACGGCATTCAGAAACGGACCGGCGGGAAGCTTTGCATGCTTTGGAACAGGTAGACATGGAAAAATTTTGCAACCAACGCATCGGTGAGCTCTCGGGCGGACAAAAACAGCGCGTTTTTGTTGCCCGGGCATTGGTGACGGACCCGGAGCTCCTCTTCCTGGATGAGCCGACCGCCAGCATCGACGCCAAGGGCCAAAATGAATTTTACCGCCTTTTGAATGAATTGAATGCAAGAATCACCATCATCGTTGTCAGTCATGATCTAATGGTCGTATCAGGTTACATCAAATCGGTGGTTTGTGTGAACCGACGTCTCTATTACCACGGTCATGCCGAACTTACCGGAGAAATGATTGAAATGATGTATGATTGCACGGTCCAAGAAACCTGCCCCGTCGAGTTAATTGCCCATGGGTTGCCGCATCGGGTGTTGCACACCCATGGTGATGAGTAGAAAATAAATTTTGGTATCAGGTGTCAGTTTTCAATTATCTGACGGAGTTGTAGAATTTTTTATTAGTGAAGATCATTAGCTCAAAAAATTACAAGCACCAAATAACAAAAAACAAATAATGTCCAAATTCCAAATTTCAATGACCGAAAAAAGTTTTGAATTTTGGTCATTGTGATTTGAGATTTATTTGGAATTTGAGTTTTGTGATTTGGAATTTCGTTGGCCATAATTTAGCAAGGAAAAGTATTCAGCCTCAAATCAAGGTTTCTGAGGCTAAACAAGTTAAGCGAAACGACTATGCTCGAAGCTCTTCAATTTGAATTCATGCGAAATGCCTTGCTGGCCGGATTGCTGGCCAGCATCATCTGCGGCATTATGGGAACCCTGGTGGTCGTCAACCGGATAGTTTTTCTCTCGGGAGGAATTGCCCATTCGGCTTTCGGCGGTATCGGTCTGGCATTTTTTTTGGGCTGGCATTACATGGTGGGGACGATCGGGTTTGCTCTTGTGGCGGCCGTAATCATGGCCGCCATTACGCTGAAAGCCAAACATCGTGCCGATACGGTCATTGGGGTGATCTGGGCTGTCGGAATGGCCATTGGAATTATTCTGCTGGATTTAACGCCGGGCTATAATGTGGACTTGATGAGCTACCTTTTCGGCAGCATCCTGACGGTACCCAATTCGGATATCTGGATGATGCTGGGGACCGGTGCCGCCATCACCGGGATTGTATTTTTTTTCTATAATGACTACCTGGCCCTGTCCTACGATGAAGAATTTGCCCAAATTCGCGGCGTCCATGTGAAGTCTCTGTATTTTCTGATGATTGTCATGCTGGCGGTAGGAATTGTCATGATTATTCAGGTGGTCGGATTAATTCTGGTGATCGCGCTGCTGACAATTCCGCCCTATATTGCCGAGAAATATTCGCGGTCCTTAATTAAAATGATGTTTATATCCATCATGCTGAGTGCCGTTTTTACCCTGACGGGCTTGTGGCTTTCCTATGCTTTAAACCTGACTTCCGGTGCTACGATTATATTGGTTGCAGGCCTTGGTTTTCTGATATCTTTCGGCATTGATCGCCTGAGGTCGTACATTTCCGCAAGATCGTACAGGCTAATTAGGACAAAGTAGAATTCGACAAGGGAAGGAAAATTATGTGTCATCACTGTGATTATTCAGGCTTGTTGGAAGAATCCGGCCTGGGTCATACAACCAACCGTCACCGCGTATTGGAAGTGATCGGCAATAGCAGCCGTCCGCTGAGTGCCCAGCAAATTTTTGACACCCTCAACCGCACCGCTGACATCAACCGGGTAACCGTCTACCGAATTTTGGATCTTCTGGTGGAAAAGGGGCTGGTCGACCGTATCAGCGGCGGCGGTCGATCGTTTGTCTACGGTCTGGCACCCAATGACAACCATCCGGCCCATCCCCACTTTTACTGCAAAACCTGCGGCCGTCTGGAATGCTTAAACCCGCACAGCCTGAGCGTCGATCTTCAATCCATGCGCCGCACTTTTCCGGGGTTGATCGAAAATGTCGCAGTAAGAGTGGACGGCGTGTGCAAGAATTGTTTGAAAATTTAAAAGAACAAATACCGTTTTTCAGGCGGCGGTATTGGAATCAACTGGACGCGGTCGGCCGCAATGCTTGATACCCCCCTGCCATTTATCGTGGCGGTATTGAAAATACCTTCCACCCGGACCCAAGCATCATTTGACGGGGTTTCGCCTTCATGGCCCCTTACTATAAAAGAAATCGGCAATGCATCAGCCGCACAGCAGACAATGCCGAAGCGAAATAACTTAAAGCTGTTTTTGTCCATCTTTCCGCTGCGATAAACCATGCCTTCAACCGCCACGCGTCGACCGGTGTAATTTTCGGAATCCATAAACAGGTTTAACAGGGTTATGCCCGTATCAGCGCCTTTTTTTAATTTTGATTTTTGCCAGTAAGGATCTTCAATCGAAATGTTGGGGCCAGCATTGCCAACCCTTTTTGCAAACGCATCTGAACCGAGACTTTGCCCATAGAGCGTCCAGAGAAACAGGACCGGCAAAAAAAGAATTGCTGACTTTAACCAGGCATCAATTTGAAGGGGATTTTTTAATTGTAATGAAAAACGGGAGATACAAGCGGCGGTATACGCCAGCACCAGCAGCATGGCCAGGACCAAAAGCGGCCAAAGCTTTGGTTGAATAAAGGCCTGGTAATGTCCGCCTTTGAGCAGCCAGTAATAGGCATGGAGCCAGATGATGAAGGTAAAAGCTGGAAGACCAGCCGTCAAAAAGGCGGCGGACCGTTTGAATCTTTCTTTCATATGAATACCGTACTGACAAAAACCGCCAAAAACGTGAGCACCGCCAACGCTGCAATCATACGTACCCGGAAGACTTTAACATACATGATTATCAGTTTGATGTCCAGCATGGGGCCCAGTATCATAAATGCCAGCTGCGCAGAAACGGGCACCTGGCTTGAGCGAAAAGAGGCCGCCACAAAGGCATCTGCTTCACTGCACAGGTTCAACACTACGGCCATGATCATCATGATCAGAATTGACAGGGCCGGGATACCCAGCACCGAGGTCAGGAACTGGCGCGGAATCAGGGTCTGCAAAACGGCGGCAATAAAAGCCCCCCCTATCAGAAACCGCCCGATATCAAAAAAATCTTCGGCGGCATGGCTGACGGCCAGGCCTATTTTTTCACCGGGAGCAGCGGGTTTGACATGCCCAGAAATCCCGGCATCACTCAGATGATCCATGTCCGAGAAGACGTCGCTGCGAACCGCTTTTACTTTTGTAAATATCAGATTGATTAGAAAGCCGACGGCCACGGCAATCAGATAGCCGAAAAACATACGGCGCATCACGACAGACCAGTCCGCGAAATAGGCCACTGCGGTCGAAGCAGCCACCAGTGGATTAACGATCGGCCCCCCCAATAAAAAAGCAACGGCTGCGCCCAGCGGAACCCCTTTTTGAAGCAGTCTGCGGACTATCGGAACAATGGCACATTCGCAAACCGGAAACAGCAAGCCAATACCGGCCCCGATGAATATAGTCCACCAGCGTCCTTCGGGCAGCCAGCGGGTAATTTTTTCACGGGGCAGAAAGACTTCAATGAATCCTCCGATAAGGGTGCCCAGCAGCATAAACGGCAGGGCTTCCAGCACGATTGAGACAAAGATGATTCCCAGGGTTTGGAATTGGGCCCGCTCGCGGAAAAACACTAACAGGCCCAGGGCAAGCAGCACGAACAGCAGCTGGGCCAACAGAGCCCATCTGTCGCTTTTTTGATGAAAAAGATTGGGACGGTCCAAAAGTTTCGCCTAATTTTTATCGCGGCGGAAAGCCGCTCTCACACATTCTTATATCGAGTCCTTAAATAATTACATCTCAGTGCCCTCTGTGCCTCTCTGTGGTGAAAACAGTATTTTGTCAATAGTTCGGCGCTATTCTAATACATTAGCGTATTTCCGAATACTTGTACTTAGTGAAAAAGCAGAATCTGACACCGATTCTGCTTTTTGATATTTTTACTTTGGAAAAGAAAAAATTTTTAGCCGCATTTATTAAAACCACAGAAGTGACACATCATACAGCCTTCTTCAAAACTGATGGTTTGGCCGCATTCCGGGCACTTTTCTCCCATCAGGCTGTACTCGGTTTTGTGATTTTTCTTTAAGTTTTCTCCCGTCATGTAGCGTCTTTCCAGCACCCGGGCAATGGCATCCGGAATGGACAGCACCAGCCCGCCGTCTTGAAAAATTGGGTACTCGCCACCAATTCCCTTCAGTTGATTGACAATCTTATCAACCGTCACCCCGGATCTCAAGGCCAGGGATACCAGACGACCGATGGCTTCGGTTTTGGCGGTGGTGGAGCGGCCCGATTTGCCGATGGTGGCAAAAACTTCAAACGGCTGACTTTCATATTCGGTTACGGTTACATAGAGGTGGCCGTAGCCGGTTCTGATTTTGGTGGTGAAACCGCTCAGGGTTTCAGGCCGTTCTTTGACGGCCCGCATAAAGCCGCTTTCCGCTTTTTCATCTTTGCGGGCCAACGAGAGGACCTGGTTTTCCTTGCTGCCGTCCCGGTAAATGGTAACGCCTTTACAGCCCAGTTCATAGGCCAGATTATAAACTTTTTTTACATCTTCCACACCGGCATCCTGGGGCAGGTTGACGGTTTTGGAAACGGCATTGTCGGTAAATTTTTGAAAAGCAGCCTGCATCCGGATATGCCACTCGGGCAATACATCATGGGCTGTTACAAACACCTGCCGGACATCTTCGGGTATTTCCTCAAGGTTTTTAATACTGCCCTGTTTGGCAATCGTATCCATCAGATCATGGCTGTAAAAACCTCTTTCCCGGGCCTTTTTCTCAAAGATGGGATTGACCTCCAGCAGCTTATCGTTATCCATGACATTGCGTACAAAACTCAGCGCGAACAAGGGCTCGATCCCGCTGGAGCATCCGGCCAGGATGCTTAACGTGCCGGTGGGCGCAATGGTGGTGGTGGTCGCATTGCGATACTTTAGGCCCTGGTCTTTGAAAATACTTTTGTCGTAGTTTTCAAAGACGCCTCGCTCCTCTGCCAGTCTGCTGGAAGCATCATGGGCCGCTTCCTGGATGAAGCGCATGATGTTTTCGGCAGTCTCGAGCGCTGCTTCAGTATTATAGGGTATGTTTAACTGGTAGAGCATATCTGCAAACCCCATGATCCCCAGGCCGATTTTGCGGTTGCCGCGGACCATAGCGGTAATCTCCGGCAGCGGATATTGGGACATTTCAATGGTATTGTCGAGAAAACGAACTGCCAGATCGACAAGGTGCTTTAAGCCTTCATAGTCAATCATGGGCCCTTCACCGTTTTCCGTCACAAATTTGGCCAGATTGATCGAGCCCAGATTGCAGGCTTCCATGGGCAGCAGCGGCTGTTCACCGCAGGGATTGGTGCTCTCAATTTCACCCAGAGCCGGCGTGGGGTTGTCACGGTTGATGCGATCCAGAAAGATGATTCCCGGATCACCGTTCTTCCAGGCCTGTTTGACCAGGGTATCATAGACATTCGCGCGCATTCAATTTGCCGACCGTTGTGTGAAACCGGGGATCGACCAGTTCATATTCCGTTTTCGTCGGCAACTGCCTGCATGAAATCGTCGGTAACGCCTACCGAGATATTGAAATTATTCAGATCGCGGTTTTCCCTTTTGCTGTGGATAAATTCCATAATATCCGGGTGATCCACTTTTAATATGGCCATGTTGGCCCCCCGGCGGGTACCGCCCTGTTTAACCTGCTCGGTGGCGGTATTGAAAATTTTCATAAACGAAACCGGACCCGAGGCCACGCCGCCCGTGGTGCCCACCGTGCTGTTCTTCGGGCGCAGCCGGGAGAAGGCAAAACCGGTCCCGCCTCCTGATTTATGAATGAGGGCGGCGTTGCGCAGCGCACCGAAAATTCCTTCCATGCTGTCTTCAACCGGCAGCACAAAACAGGCGGCCAGCTGGCCCAGCCTGCGTCCGGCATTCATAAGGGTCGGGGAGTTGGGCAAAAATTTAAACTCGGTCATAATCTGGTAAAACAGTTTTTGCAATTCCTTGACCCGCTTCTCATCGCCGCCGAATTTTTTTTCGGCTTTGGCAATGTGGTGGGCGACCCGCCGAAACATCTGCTCCGGTGTTTCGATGACGTTGCCCTGGCTGTCTTTTTTCAGATATCTTCTTCTGAGAACCCTTCGGGCATTCTCTGAAAGATTCAAATTCCCCTGAACAAAGATTGACTGATCCAGCCGGATCGGGGAGGGTTTTGTCAAGCCGTACTCCATCAACTTCGATTCGATCATTTTTTCTATAAACGACATGGTGATGGTTTGAAACTCCATGCGCGTGATTTCTTCCCGCAGCGAGCGACTGATACCCATCGCCTGGTCCGTATCAATGGGGTTGTCCCTTACCAGGAGATCCGAAAACAGCTGATCATCCCACATATAGGTGCCCAAATCGAAACGCCCTTCATTTGTAACTAAAAATTTACCTTTCTGCCCCATTGAACTTCTCCTGTTCTAGATACTGGTAATTTGAAAATACGTTTTCTGCCGGCCGGAACGATCCGTTTGAATTAAGCGAAGTCAAAAACAATTCGGCTTTATGGAAAATACACCTTTTTCCAGAATTTTCAACCCAGGATGGTGACTTAGATCAAAAGGGCACCGAATACACGGCTTTTCAACCAATTGCGGATCGGTCTTTGAATCGCTTATATAAAGACAACCCAAATCAGAATAAAATTCGCAGAGCGCTGTGTATGTATGCGCAATGATTTATGTCGTTTTTATAATACAACTTCTCAGCAGTAGGATTTGAACGACAGCGAACGAGGAAAAAACATCGTTCGGAATGCGATCTATTTATTCGGTGCCGATAGAACGTGTCAGGCATCAGAGGCAGGCCGATTAATTGCATACAACATATTGTATGTCAACAAAAAAATACCCCTATATATGTGACTATAGAATTCCACACAGGTATTTTGCTGTCATTGCCCAGGCTGAAAAACGAACTAACCGTGAAGGGAAAGCGAGGATTCCCGGCTTTAGGCGAAGGACCATCCTCTCTGCTAAAGGCGACAGCGGTCGGTTCCCGAACAGGCTTTGCTATTGCTCGCCAACCGCAGAATTTTCCGGGTGTTGCTTTTGTTCACGGTCGGCTATATCAAGATCCGACAGGATGGTTTGAACCAGATCGATCATGTCTTCGCCGGTCCAGTCATCTTTTGGCACCAGGTGCTCAATCCCTGATTCCGCGGCTGCTTCCTGATATTCCGGTATATCATAGCTCGTCAAGATGACGACAATAATATCAGGATGAGCGCTTTTAATGCGGCGGGCTAAATCAAGGCCGCTTTCTGAAGGCAGGTGGAGCTCGAGAAAAAGTAAATTCGGTCTGAAGTCCGGCACCATTGCCGAAGCGTCGCCGGTGTCGGAGGCTTCCCGGATGTCGACAAATGGAAACCGGTTAATCAGGATCTTCTTTAATGATCGGCGAAAGGGACCATTGGGATCGACGATTAAAATTTTAAACATTTACAAATTTCCATAGGATTGTTAGTTCCAAACTGGATGCAAACGCAGGATGCAAGATCGGGGGCTGGGTTTTCACTTAAAGAGATAACCTTGTTTACTATATAATGGGAGCGTGATAAATAAAGTAAACACTGTATATTTAACTCAATTTGGCTGTATTTTTCTTCTGTTTCAAGTGGGTGCCGGTATACGGAAGAGGAGAGCATGGCTGATAAACTGAGCATTGTGCTGGCCGACGACCATACGATTCTGCGGGAGGGCTTGCGGGCGCTTCTAACGGCTGATCCTGACTTCAAGGTTGTGGACGAGGCCCGGGACGGCCGTGAAGCTGTTCGCTGCGTTGAAAAGCTGGAGCCGGATCTTTTGCTGATGGATCTTTCGATGCCTCGCATGAGCGGGATGGACGCCATTCGGGAAATAAAAAAACGCTATCCGAATACCAAGATTATTGCTCTGACCGTGCACAAAACAGAGGAATATATTCTGACAACCCTTCAAGCCGGAGCCGACGGATATGTCCTTAAAGACGCCACCCAGGACGAACTCGTCATGGCGATCAGGAACGTAATGGCGGGTAAATCTTATCTGAGCCCCGGTATTTCGGAAAAAGTGATCGAAGGCTACCTGGAGGGCAAAGAAAGCAACCGGTCATTATCAGCCTGGGAAACTCTCTCGCAGCGCGAGCGGGAGGTATTGAAGCTGATCGCCGAAGGCTACAAGAACAGGGAAATTGCCGAGGATCTGTGCATCAGCTTAAAAACCGTGGAAAAACATCGAGCCAACCTGATGAAAAAGCTCGATCTCCACAACGCGGCGGCATTGACGGTATATGCGGTGGAAAGAGGATTGGTTAACCAATAGAATTGAATATTGAAAATTGGTGGAATTCTGTCCTTTTAATTTTTTGCAAAGATCCGGTCTTCTTTCCCATTTGCCGTATTCAGTTTAGGCACTTAAAATTATCGATAGCATACCTTAAATATTCAATTTTCAATCGACAATATTCATTCCCCTACACCTCCCACCTCAGCCGAACAGTCGTGCCCTTGCCGGCCGAGGAATCGATTGTGAATACCCCCCCTGACAGCTCGGCTCTCTCACGCATACTGGCCAATCCGAATCCCCGCCGGGAGGCCTTTAAGGATATCGCCTTTCTGAAATCGAAGCCCCGGCCGTTATCGTGCACTTTCAACTCGATCCTGCTGTTTTTTCTCTTCAGCCCGAGTTGAACCGCGTCGGCCCGGCTGTGCTTGGCAATATTGTTCAGGGCTTCCTGCAAAATCCGGTAGATGACCGTTTTCAGCGGGGAGGGGATGTCTTTTTCCCGGATGTCGATATCTTTTTTTATTTCGATGTTCGCGTAGACTTTCTGGAATTCCCGGCAAAACCAGGTGATGGTGGCCAGAATCCCCAGATCATCGAGGATAGCGGGCCGCAGATCCTTTACGATTCTGCGCACTTCCTCAATTGTCTTTTGCGTCAGCGGGATGATGGCTTCCAGCGGCTTTAATTCCGAACGATTCGGACGATTGCGCAATTCTCTTAACGAATTTTCCACGCTGAATTTAATGGCACTCAACGCCTGGCCGATTCCATCGTGCAGTTCACGGGCGATTCGTTTCCTTTCTTTTTCTTCCGTCGACAGCAGCTGGTTGGAAAGTATCCGCAGTTCCTTGTCTGATTCCCGCAGGGCGTCCTCAACCAGGCGGCGTTTGGTCATATCCTGCACGATTCCCGAAATGGCGGGGCCGTCTTTGTAATTAATCAAGGAGAGGCTTCGCAGGACCCAGATCACATCCCCATTTTTCTTCAAACCCCGGATCTCGTACTCCGAGGGAACCTTTTCACCCTTCAGCCGTTTTTCCCGCAATTCGTCTACCAGCAGTCGATCTATCGGGTGAACGAGAATAGAGGAATCCAGGCCGATTAACGCTTCTTTTTTATAGCCGTATATCTCAGCGAATTTATCGTTGGCAAATTCGATTTTTCCGTCCTTTATGATATATACGCCGACTAGAGCGTCTTCGACCAGCGTGCCGTATTTTTGTTCGGATTCGCGCAGCGCAGCTTCGGCATATTCACATTCGGCAATCTGCCGGCGCAATTTCCGGTTGGTTTTTTCGAGTTCAGCGGTGCGTTCGGCCACCCGCTCCGACAGTTCGCGGCGGACTTCAAGCAGCGCTTCTTCCGCCGCTTTGCGATGGGTAATTTCTTTGATTACCGATCGAAATTGATCCCGGTTTTTCGATGCTGCGCGCACCACCACACTTTCAAGCTGGACCCAGGGTAGAGGCTTTCTTTTTGAGACAAGTCTGACGTCGCAGGTCTGTTTTTGCCGAGTTTCAAAAAGCAGCCGGTGGTGGGAATCAAAAACCGGTTTCGAATCAGGGGTGATATAAGCCGAGAGGGGTTTACCCAGTAGATTGTCCCGGTCCGTTCCCAGCAGCAGCGCGCCGGTGGAATTAACATCCAAAATGTTGCCGCCCCGATCGAAGGTAAAATAGCCGACCGGGGCAAAGTCAAAATAATCCGCGTATCGACGTTTAAGGTCCCGGGACTTCGGTTGATTTGCTTCGTCGCCTGAATTATTTTTATCTTCATGTGGTGGCGGCAATTGGCTTACAGTCATAAACACCTCCGGCGCGAACGTCCCCACCCGGTTGCAGGATGAATTAATCAGGGCAGCATCAAATGACTTATCTCATTTATTGTTTCAATTTTCAATAATTTGCAATATAAAATGTGATCGCGCAGAATTGTGCGGTGTCAATGGTCCGTTAATCTCCGTCCGCAGTTAAAAACGGATTTTTATCCCGCTCTGAATTCTATTCGCTGCGGGTGAATATTTTGATTAATGATTAAAAAAAATGGCAAAAATATTGTACTCATTGGAATGCCGGGGGTGGGCAAGAGCACCGCGGGGGTCCTGCTGGCCAAGCGGGTTGGTTATTCCTTTCTGGATACGGATATTTATATCCAGACCCAGGAAGGCAAAAGCCTTCAGGCGCTGATCCGGCAGCATGGAACATCCGGTTTTTGCGATATCGAAGCGCGCTATATGACTTCGATCTCCGTGAAAGCGCATGTGCTTGCCACCGGCGGCAGTGTGATATACCGGCCCAAGGCCATGAAACATTTTAAAACCACCGGTGTCGTGATCCACCTTGATATCGAATTGGCCAGGCTAAAAAAAAGACTGGATGACCTAGACGGCCGGGGCGTCGTGATCGCCCCCGGCCTGACCCTTGATGAGCTTTACGCTGAGCGGCAACCGTTATACGCCAAATACGCCGATGTTACCATCAAGACCGACGTCTTGAGCCCTGATCAAGTTGTGCGGGAATTGTCTGATATTCTAATTGGGGGCTACTGACATGATACACGCCAGCGGATATTCAAGCATCGTCATCACCATATTAATCGGTATATTGGTGCTGACCTTCGGCCGCAAACTCTTCTGGCTGTTCGTCGGCTGTCTGGGCTTTGCAGTCGGCTTTAACTATGCACCCTACGTATGGCCGGTTCAATCAACTTTGTTCCTGCTGATACTGGCAACGATCACAGGCATCATCGGCGCCGTGCTGGCGCTTTTTTTCCAGAAGATCGCCATCGGACTGGCCGGCTTTGCCGGCGGCGGCTACATTGCCTTGAACCTGCTGAATTTATTTGGAATCAGGCTGGAGCAAACAATCTGGCTGCCTTACCTGATCGGCGGCATCATCGGCGCGCTGCTGCTGTTTTGCATCTTTGACTGGGCCTTGATATTCGTTTCATCTCTGACCGGCGCTACGATGATTACGCAAGCAACAACGTTATCCCCGGGGGTGGAACTGATTTTGTATGTTGGTTTGGTGATTACAGGTGTCGTCATCCAAACCGCGCTGTACCGCAAAACCTCACCCCGTCAAGGGGAATTTCATGGATAATCGGTTTCCTGCATCAATCATCCGATAACGATGCGCGCTTAATGGCATCCTTGCCGAATTTTTTAGTGATGGTTTCCAGCGTGCGGTCCACCTTGCTCCAGCTCTTGTCGCCGGCGGTGTCTCTGTCAAAAAGATCCAGCTGTACCGGCAGACCGGCTGGTTTGAATCCCGAAGTGCCGACGCCGATCAGTCTTATTTTCCCAGTCAACCGATAGTCCTCCAACAGACGGACAGCGTGCCGGTAAAGGGTTTTTGACGATTGGGTCGGGATGGCGATGGTTTTGCTGCGGGTTACCTGTTTAAAGTCGGCATGTTTCAGCTTGAGGGTGACGGTGCCGGCCTTAACGTTTGCCTTTCTGAGTTGGCGGGCGACTTCTTCAGCCTGTTTAAGAAGATGGTTTTTAAGAAGTTCTATATCATCGGTATCTTCGGCCAGGGTGCGTTCACTGCTGACAGACTTGGGAGACGCGTAAGGCGTCACTGTGGAACTATCCCGACCGGACGAAAGTTCAAACAGGCGCGCCCCCAATTTGCCCAGCCGATCCAACAGCATTTTCTCAGGGAACTTTTGAATGTCGCCCAGGGTTTTAATGCCCAGCGACGCTAAATATGGCAGCGTTTTTTTGCCGATACCCGATACGGCGTGAACGGGAAGCGCTGCGATGAAAGACGGCATATCTTCCGGCCGGATAATGGTGAGCCCGTCCGGCTTGTTCATGTCCGAGGCCACTTTGGCCAGAAATTTGACGGGAGCCACCCCCACCGAGCAGGTCAGTCCCAGCTCATCTTTAATTTTCTTTTTGATGGCAAGGGCCATTTTCTCAGGATCACCGTGGAGCCGTTCGCACCCGGCAAGGTCCATGAAAGCCTCGTCGATGGAGACCGCCTCCACCCGGGGGGCAAACTCATTGAGGATGGTCATAACCTTTTGGGAAACTTCCCGGTAGCGATTCATCCTGGGCGGGATGAATATTCCCTGCGGGCATTTCTCACGCGCCTGAAATATCGGCATGGCCGAGTGCACACCGAACCTGCGGGCTTCATAACTTGCGGCGGAGACGACGCCGCGATTGGATGTTCCCCCCACGATCACGCATTTACCTCTGAGCCAGGGGTTGTCCAACTGCTCAACGGAGGCGTAAAATGCATCCATGTCGATGTGTAAGATCATAGAGTCGCGGTGCGCGCGTCACGGGTTGTGGGTTACAGGATACAAAGACCAAAGGTGTCCGGCGTCAGCCAATTTGCTGGCCGCGGAGCAGCCGGCCTGATAGAAGCGTAAACTCCTTTAGAACATAAAAATGATATTAAGCCTAATTCAACACCCTATGCAACTGAGATCAATCTTGTCAATGACCACCCTGATTTTTGGCCGAAAAGCTCGGGCAACCCTCGCGATGTCTCCGACATAGGTGCCGGTTTCAGGACTGGTATGGAGCAGCTGCATCACCTCCTGTTCTTCAACATCCTTTCCCCAGTAGCTCAGAACGGCCTGGAGGGCTGATGCGCCGCAGGAGTACACGGTGCTCTGGCGGGTACTGGTAAGCAACGGAAATCTCTTCATGGATAATAATACCTCCCTTGCAAAGAGTTGCGATAGTATTGAACTACTTAACCTGAATATAAGCGGCCAGGAACCGGAATACGGACCAGATATCGTCGACTTTGATCCATTCGTCGGTCGTGTGCGCGTCCCGGTACCCGATCGAAATTTCGACCGCTTTAATCTGTTTCTCCGCCCACACGTTGGCGTCGCTCGCGCCGCACGATTCCTCCCAGGCGACCGTCCAGCCGTGCGCGGTCATCGCCGCTTTTAATTCTTTGATGAGCGGGTCCTTCTTGTCGTAGCGGTAGCCGCGGCAGGCAAGCGTGCTGCTGAAGGAGAGCTTTGCCCCGCGCCGCCGCCGCACTGCCCGCTTAAACGCGCGGTTGATGATTTCGATCTGGGCCAGAGCGCTCTTCTGGGAATGGCTGCGCGTTTCAGCGTGCATCACCGCCTCGGCCGGGATGCTGTTGCTGGCTGAACCGGCGGCCAGGGTGCCGATGTTGGCGGTGGTCTGGCGGTCGATCCGACCGAGCTTCAGTTCGCTGATCGCATCGGCCGCGATGGCGAGCGCGTTGATCCCCTTCTGCGGCTCGACCCCGGCATGCGCCGCCCGCCCTTTAACCTGGATATCGATATTGTAAATATACGGCGCGGCGATCGTGATCCGGCCGGGATCGTCGGACCCGTCCAGGATGAAGCCCTCGCGCGCCCGAATCCGGCTCCAGTCCAGATTGTGCACCCCGTCGAGGTCCGTCTCTTCCTGGCGCGTGAAGACGAGTTCAAGCGGCCGGATGCGCCAGCCCTGGCCAACGGCTTCTTGCGCGACGGCGATCGCAGCCGCCAAGCCGGCTTTGTCGTCGGCGCCGAGGATGGTCCGCCCGTCCGAACGGACCACGCCGTTGCGGACCACCGGTTTCACCGCCCGTCCCGGCTCGACTGTATCGAGATGGGCCGAAAGCACCAGCGGCTTGCCTTCGCCTGCGACCTTGGCGATCACGTTGCCGTAAGCATCGCGACCGGCCCTGATCTTGTGGCGGGCAAAATGCTCGATGACATAGTCCCCGACCGACTTCTCTTCGCCGGACGGTGAGTCGATCCGGCACAGATTGACGAAGAGCTCCAGCAGTTCAGACTTTTTCATAGTCAATTTAGGATCTGTGGGTGAGGTCATAAGAACTCCCTTGTTCGCTGTGCTATATGGAACTCACCTCTAAATCCACCTGTGTTTCTGTTCCGATATGATATGTGTTTTTATCGATTCCGTGAGGCAGGTCACATCCGAATCTCCTGATGGAACCATCCCATATATGAATTCAAGCGATTTCTCTCTATAAACGGGTAAGGTCAGAGCGTAATATGCAGAATATAGGAATTGTAAATAAAAAAGATATGGGACCTTGGTCCAATAGTAAGGGCTCACTCAAAAATAACTTCACATTTTATACGCCGATGCATCTCCTGCGGCTGCGTTGCGAAAGCTCGGAATATCCAGATATTCCTGCGTTTTCACGCCTTGCCGCCAGAGCGCCTCAACTAAAACTGTGAATTAATTTCTTCGTGAACCCTAAGGGTCAGGCAGCCGGGGATCGGATGCCGAGTTTTTCGGCAAAGCGGACCAGGTCCGCAAAGGACTGGGCGTGCATCTTTTCCATCACACGCGCCCGGTGCACCTTGATGGTCTTCTCGCCAATCCCAAGTTCGAAGGCAACCTGCTTGTTCAGCATACCGCTCCAAAATCCATTAGGTGCCGTCTTTACTGCGGTAACGATTTTCGAAATGGATGACTTCCTGCTGCGAAAACGGGTGCCTTGGTTTCAAAGGAATGCAGGACCGGAACGTTCTTTGCATCCGGGGCGCTTTGAGACTGGGCCTAGACAACGCCGATGGAAAGCGCATAGATGAGCGGCATAAAGAAAAGGCAGGCGTAACGGAATGGTATCCATCTGATTCGGCAAGCAGGCGTCATCACTGATTCCCGCATTAATGCAGAATACTTTGCAGCACAGGTTTTGCCCATGTGTCTCGTGCTCATAGCCACTGCGTATTGGCGAAATGCGTCTTTAGGCCAGCGGCTGATAAGATTACCTTGTAGCGGATAGACCTGAAAAAAGCAAGGCCGCGTTTATCATACGCCCGGTGCGCCAGGCGGGATGCGATTTAATTGTTTGCTTTAATCTGTATATCTGATATTTAATACAAAACTGTATTTATTTTAATCGATTTCAACAAATTCGTAATTTATTACCTAAAATATTGGGACAAAATTTTATCCATGGAACCGATTGAAGAAGTTACCCTGTTGTATGAAATCACTACGGCGCTCAATGAGCATCTGGATTTAAAAAAATCCCTTTACAAGGTGATGGACCTGTTGTCCAACTCTATGAATATGGTGCGGGGAACTATAACCATTTTAAACCCCTTGAGCAACGAGATCAACATCGAGGTGGCCCACGGCCTGCCCCTGAATGCCATGGAAAGGGTAAAATACAAACTGGGGGAAGGGGTTACCGGGCGGGTGATTGAAACCGGCAAGGCGGTGGCCATACCCAAAATCAGCGAGGAACCTCTTTTCCTGGATCGCACCGGTTCGCGCCGGAAGAAAACGGGCCAGGAACTATCTTTTATCTGCGTGCCCGTCAAAAAGGGCAAACAGGTTATCGGCGCTTTAAGCGTCGATAAGCCCTTTGACAGTGCCTATCCCTTAAAAAGCGGGCAGAAGCTGCTATCCGTTATTGCCACCATGCTCGCCAGCCATGTGATCAAGCTGGAAACAATCCGGATGGAAAAGGAGCGGCTGAAAGAGGAGAACCGGCGGCTGCAGAACGTGCTCAAAGACAAGTACAGCATCGGCAACATCATCGGCAACAGCAACAAAATGCGCGAAGTCTTTCAGATGGTCTCGCAGGTATCCCGAAGCAACGCCACGGTTTTGATCCGGGGCGAAAGCGGCACCGGCAAGGAACTGGTGGCCAACTCCATCCACTATAACAGCCACCGGGAGAAAAATCCGTTCGTCAAAGTAAACTGTGCCGCTTTGCCGACCACTCTGATCGAAAGCGAGCTTTTCGGCCATGAAAAAGGCGCTTTTACCGGCGCCATTAAACAGAAGATCGGCAAATTCGAATTGGCCCACAAGGGGACGATATTTCTGGATGAAATCGGATCCCTCGACCTGGAGGTTCAGGCCAATCTGCTGCGCATCCTGCAGGAAAAAGAATTCGAGCGGGTGGGAGGCCATCGCACGATTAAAACCGATGTCAGGATTATTGCCGCCACCAATAAGAATCTGGAGCGCGCCGTGGAGGATGAAACCTTTCGGGGGGACCTTTATTACCGCTTGAATGTGTTTCCGATTTATCTGCCGCCGCTAAGGGAGCGCAAGACCGATATGCTGCTGTTGGCCGATTATTTTCTGGAGAAATATGCCGCGGAAAACGGCAAGGACATCAAGCGGCTGTCAACACCGGCCATCGATATGCTCATGGAATATCACTGGCCCGGCAATGTGCGGGAGCTGGAAAACTGCATCGAACGTGCCGTGCTGCTGTGCGAGGAGGGCGTCATTCACAGCTACCATCTGCCGCCGACCCTTCAGACCGGCCGGGAATCCGATACCGTGCCGTCCCTGTCGCTGGAGGATGCCATCGCCAACCTGGAGCGGGAAATGATCATCGATGCCCTGAAAAATACCCGGGGCAATATCACGACTGCCGCCAAAATACTGCAGACCACGGTCAGAAAGTTTACGTACAAGGCACAGAGATATGGCGTGGACTATAAATACTACCGTTAAAACCGGTTTCTTAAATTCCTTGGGGTCTGATAATATTGAGAGCTTTTTTGATTTTCCGGTGGATTCGAGAAAAAGGGGGGGCCAACAGCCGCCCGCCGAAAACGACGGGCGGCTGCTTGCGGGGCCGGGTTAAATGTCGTAGTAGAGATAGAACTCATGGGGATGGGGACGCAGCCGGACATCGTTGATTTCGTTTTCCGTCTTGTAGTCAATCCACATGTCGATGGCGTCCCTGGTGAAGACATCGCCTTTCAGCAGATATTCCTGATCGGCCTTCAGAGCTGCCAGGGCTTCATCCAGCGACCCCGGCGCGGAAGGAATTTCGGCCAGCTCTTCCGGGGGCAGATTGTAGATGTTTTTGTCCAGCGGATCCCCCGGATCGATTTTGTTCTGAATGCCGTCGATGACCGCCATCACCATAGCGGAAAAAGCCAGGTAACCGTTGCAGGAGGGATCGGGGGTTCTGAACTCGATCCGTTTGGCCTTGGGCGAAGTGGAGTACATCGGAATCCGGATAGCCGCGCTGCGGTTGCGGCTGGAATAGGCCAGGTTGACCGGCGCCTCGAAACCCGGCACCAGACGCTTGTAAGAGTTGGTGGTGGGGTTGCTAAAGGCGCACAGAGACTTGCAGTGCTTCAAAATACCGCCGATGGCATACAACGCCTCCTGGGAGACGCCGGCGTATTTGTCGCCGGCAAACAGCGGTTTGCCTTCTTTCCAGATGCTGATGTGGGTGTGCATGCCGCTGCCGTTATCTTCAAAGATCGGTTTGGGCATAAACGTAACCGTGTGGTTGTGGCGGTAGGCCACGTTTTTGAGCACGTATTTAAACCACATGAGCTGATCGGCCATCTGCACCAGCGGTTTAAAGCGCATGTCGATTTCGGCCTGACCGGCCGTGGCGACTTCATGATGCTGGGCCTCGATTTCGATGCCCAGCTGCTCCAGGGTCAGAACCATCTCAGACCTCAAATCCTGAAACTTGTCCATGGGCGGGACCGGAAAATAGCCTTCTTTGGGCCGCGGCTTGTACCCCAGGTTGGGTCCCTCATCGCGACCGGTGTTCCAGGAGCCCTCGATGGAGTCGATCTCGTAGAATGCGCCGAAGCGATTGGATTCAAATCGGATATCGTCAAAGATAAAAAACTCCGCTTCGGGACCGATGTATACCACATCCCCAATGCCGGTGTTTTTCAAATAGGCATCGGCTTTGCGAGCGATGTTCCGGGGATCGCGGCTATAGGCTTCGCGGGTGACCGGGTCAACGATATTGCAGATTAACACCAGGGTCGGTGTGGTATAAAAGGGATCCATTCTGGCGGAATCGGCGTCCGGGATAACCAGCATGTCACTGGCATGAATCGGCTGCCAGCCGCGAATACTGGATCCGTCAAAGCCGAAGCCGTCTTCAAAGCTGGATTCTTCCAACTCCCTGATAGGTACGCTGAAGTGCTGCCAAAGCCCCGGATAATCCATAAACCGTAAATCGACCATTTTTGCGTCGTTTTCCTTTGCCATGTCCAATACTTCTTTGGGGGTCATTTTTTTTCTCCTTTGATTTTAGTTAATAGTTGATAGTTAGTAGTTGATAGTTAGTAGTTGATAGCAGATAGTTCATAGTTGATAGGTAAAAGGCTAAAGGCTAAAGGTAAAAGGTTAAAGGCAAATGGTATTACTTTACGGTATGCGCTTTGCTCTATGCTCCTTACCCGCTCACCTTCCCAAATTCTTATCTTCTTCTTATCCTCTCTCCTTTCCGCCTTCCTACCCTCTCACTTTCTGATCTTCTTATCTTCTAACCTTCCCACCATCTTATCTTCTCGCCTTCTCTCTTTTATCGTCTGTCCTCTGACCTCTGTCTTCTATATCTATACTATGCCCTTTGCTTTAGATTGCATCACTGCCCGTCTCACCGGTCCTGACGCGGACGGCTTCTTCAACCGGCAAAACAAATATCTTTCCGTCTCCGATTTTGTTGGTATTGGCGGCCTCACGGATTTTTTGCACGACCTGGACGGCGCGATCATCATCCACAACAATTTCAATTTTAATCTTGGGAATGAAGTCCACTACATATTCGGCCCCCCGGTAGATTTCCTTGTGACCCTTCTGCCGGCCGTAACCTTTGACCTCGGAAACCGTCATTCCCTGAATGCCGATTTCATTGAGCGCCTCTTTCACGTCGTCCAGCTTAAAAGGCTTTATCACCGCTTCAATTTTTTTCATTACCTCGCCTCCCCTCTATGTTATTGAATATTCAAGATTGCAAATTGAATATTTGTGGATGTCGCCTTGCTCTGTCCTTTTTAAAATGGAAACGATCCTTAAATATTCAATATTCAACCTAAAATATTCAATTGTTACCGGATCTTAATCACATTTCTATAGATTTTTTTGCCACAAAATACACAAAAATAAAAACTAAATTCCTATGATGCCTGTATCTCAAAGGCGCGTTCACCGTGGATGGAATTGTCGAGCCCGATGATTTCACTTTCTTCCTCCACCCGCAGACCTCCGGTTATAAATTTGGTTAGATAGGTGACTATCAGGGTGCCGACGGCGGTGAACCCCGCCGTAGCGATGATTGACACGACTTGAAACCAGAGTTGTTTCGGATTGCCGTAAAACAACCCGCGTCCCGCCTCATTTATGGCCGGGCTGGCAAATAATCCGGTAGCCAACGCCCCCCATATGCCGCACATGCCGTGGACGCCGAACGCATCCAGCGAATCGTCATAGCCGATTTTCTGTTTGATTTTGGCGACACTATAAAAGCCAAGCAAGCCGGCGCCGAGACCGATGAGCAAAGCGGCCGGCATATTGACAAACCCGGCGGCCGGCGTGATGGCTACCAGCCCGGCGACGATGCCGGAGGCCAGGCCCAGCACCGTCGGCTTTTTTTCCACCACCCACTCGGCAAACATCCAGGCCAACGCGCCCATGGCGGCCGAAGTGTTGGTAACCAGAAAGGCCGAGCCGGCAATTCCGTCCGCCGCCAGCTGACTGCCGGCATTAAAGCCGAACCAACCGAACCACAACAGGGCGGCTCCCAGCGCCGTCAACGCAATACTGGAGGGAAACATGGCTTCCCTGCCGTAACCGATTCTTTTGCCCAGCACCAGCGACAGCACCAATCCCCCTACGCCGGCATTTATATGAACAACCGTACCGCCGGCAAAATCCAGAGCGCCCATGCGGCCCATCCAGCCGCCGCCCCATACCCAGTGAGCGATCGGGCAGTATATGAACGTAACCCAGAGTACCGTAAATACGATCCAGGAGGAAAACTTCATCCGGTCCACGATCGAACCCAGCACCAGCGCCACGGTGATGCAGGCAAACGTCATTTGAAACAGGGCAAACACATAGGTCGGTATCGTGCCCGAAAGACTGGCCACGCCGATGCCGGCCATAAAAACGTTTGACAAACCGCCGATGATGCCCGCCTTGTCCGGTCCGAAAGACAGCGTATATCCCCACATCATCCAGATGACGCTCGCCAGGCAGTAAGCCACCATGGTCATGGCAAATGTATTCAGCAGGTTCTTATAGCGGGACATGCCGCCGTAAAACAATGCCAAACCGGCCGGAGTCATCATCATGACCAGCGCGGTCGATACAATCATCCAGGCCGTATCACCGGAATTCAAACCGTCGGCAGCCAACGCCGGGGAGACAGGTACGGCAAGCAAAACCGCAGCGGTCGGCAAACATTTCAGATTCATTTTTTTAATTTCTCCCCCCCTCTTCGATTGAATATTGAAGATTGTCAATTGAATATTTAAGGTATTCTATCGATTTATTTTTCTTCCCTTAACTCCACTTTTAGAAGATTTGAATCAGATTAAAAATCCTTAATTCGTCATTCGACAATTGTCATTTGTCATTCCATTTATATGCTCGGCAGCCTTTCAAGGACAGCCGACTTTATATGCGCTACCTGATCCTCCGAATCCACTTTTTGGCCGTGGAGATCCCAGACATAAAATACATCTACCACCTGGTCGGCTTTGGTCGCTATTTTGGCGACCCAGATGTTCAGATCGCAGTTAAACAGGGCATCCGTGATGCTGAAAAGCAAACCGGGAAAATCATACGTAAAAACTTCGACAATGGTAAAAAAACTGGAGCTGTTATTGTCCACTTTCACACGATGGGGTAAGCGACGCATGCCGTTTTTGATTTGGCGGTAAGCGGACATTTTTTTTCTGACGGCCGCTGCCAGGCTTAACTCTCCGGATAAGGCCGCAGAAAGATGGCCTGCGGTCCGCTGCCATTTCTCATCTTCCATTATTTGATCCGGCGGCGGATTGACCTCAAAAATATCCAGAGCGATGTTGTTGCGCCAAGTGAACACCTGGACATCGAGAATGTCGATGTTATTTAAGGTAAATACCCCGGCAATTTTTGAAATCAGCCCGGGGCGGTCTTTGGCGCAGATGGTGACCGAGCGGGTGTTCGCGTCGGCTGAGCGTTTGACATCCCACAGGAAGTCGGCGTCGCCAAGTTGGCGATAAAGCGCAATATGTTCCAGGATTGACTTGGCCGGCATGTAAAGACGGTAGCGCGGAGACATTTTGTCGAACAGAGCGGAAGTGGCCTGGGCTTCAAGGGAGGGGACGGAACCGAGGATTATTTTTCTTTTCTGCTCAATGACATTGACGGCCTCTTCGGTGGCCAGTTCTCCTTTCTCCAGTACGTTTAGAACTTTGAGAAAAAAATCCCGCAGCAAAGCGGCCGTCCAGTCGTTCCATGCCGTCGGGCCGGTTGAGATGGAGTCGGACACGGTCAGCAGATACAGCATTTTCAACCGTTCAATATCTTTAATTTTTCTGGCACTGGAAATGGCTGTTTCTTCATCATTAATATCCCGGCGGGTGGCGGTTTTGATCAAGTGGAGGTGATGCCGGACGAGAAAAACGACGCTTTCGACGTCCCGGACTTTCAGGCCTTTTTTGGTGAGGAGTTTTTCGATGATGGCGGCGCCTTTTTCCGCATGGTCTTCGGTCGCATCCCCTTTGCCGATGTCGTGGAGCAGCGCGGCCCAGAGCAAAATATGTTTGTTCTTGAGCTCACGGTAGAGCTGGGCGCATAGCGGCTCCAGACTGCTGTCCAAGGTCGTGCCGAATTTTTTGATGGTCTGGACGGTTCGCAGCAAATGTTTGTCCACCGGGTACAAATGGTATTCATCGTATTGGATGCGGTTTATGACACCGCGAAAGGCCGGCAATAACCGCACCAGAAATCCGGTGTTCAGCAATTCATTCAACACATTCAGCGGCGCGACCGGAGCTGCCAGAATGCGTTCGAAAGATTGCACCACCGGCTCGGAGTCGCAAAATCGTCGATTGGCCAGATGGGAAAATTCTTTGACCAGTCTTTTGGCCTCTGCGCTCAGCGGAATCTGCAATCGGGCGCTTTCTTCAAATATCCTGATTAAAAGATCCGGAGATTCAATAATTTTTTCGGGGGCCGCAAAATTAAGCATGCCCCATTCGATTACTTCCAGACCGTCGACATCGCTCTTTTTCTGGGATTTCCTTCTCCTCTGGCGCTTTTTTTCAAGGCCCAGCTCATACAAAAACATCAGATGCTGCTGCTTCAGCGATTCCATGCACCCGTGCAGGTCTCCCAGAAACCGCTCCACCGGCTGTTGCCCATTGTTGGCTTTATAGTTCAATGTCTCGGCCAGCTTGATCTGGTTTTCAAAGTGCAGCTGATCGCATTTTCGGCCGCAAAGGTGGTGCAGGTGGTTGCGCACCAGCCAGATAAATTTCAGGCAGCGCCTTAGGGTTCGGTACTCCTCATGGGAGAGCAGTCCGAAGTATTCAAGATCGCGCGGCTCCTTCAGGTTAAACTCGATCTGTCCGATCCACAACATGGTATGATAGTCCCGCAGGCCGCCCCGCCCCTCCTTAAGGTTGGGTTCGAGAAGATAGGTCGAATCGCCGAAGTGGCCATGCCGCATTTCATTGTTCTGAACGAGCCAGCTAATAATGGAGCGGGATTTTTTGCGGATAATCTTTTGACGCAACTGCTCCATCAGATCAGAAAATAGATGCGACCAGCCGCAGATAAACCGTGCATCCAGGACCGGGGTCAATATGTCGAAATCCCTTCCGCAAAGCTGCAGAGACTCTTTGAGGGACCGGGTGGCGTAACCGACATCCAGACCGATATCCCACAAAGGATATACAATCTCCCGGATCAGGTTCTCGGCTTGATCCGGCACCCTTTTTTTGAATAAAAACAACAGGTCGACATCGGAATGAATGCATTGTTCCTGCCGGCCATAGCCGCCCAGGGCAATTATGGCATACGGATTTTTGCTGATATCCATGCGGGGACCGACCATGCTGGTCTCAAAAGCCTGCCTGAAATAATCATCCAGAATGCGGGCATGCCTTCTAAGAAAGTCAGGCTCTTTGCCGTCTAATAGACGGTCTATCAGCGCCCCGGTTTTCTGCTGCAGCTCCGCAGATGCATGTTCAAAAATGTTGTCCATATTAATATTCTGGGTAGCCGGTAACATTAAAATTTTCCCCGCCTGATTACTCCGCCCTGAAAATCAGAGACATCCGGTTTAGAAAACACCAAATGGTCAAATTGAACCTGATGAAAATTTGCACTGTTGCCCGGACGGATGAATTGCCTTTTTCAAAGAATCCTATCCAATCTCGAACATGCTATCTTTCAGCGCGGATTAATCAGCAATATGTGTGCCATGGCATGGCTAGACTCAGAAAAGGTAATGGTTTCAATGGATAGAACGATTAAACCCAATAAAAAATAAAAATAAGTTATTACAAATTTGCTGAAAATTTGTTAAAAATATTACAAATTTGTAATTCCTCTTTTTTATTATTTGCCGTCGAACACGCTTTGCCAGATTTCGGCCACTCTTTGCTGCAGGTGGCTGTATCTTTCCCGCGGGACACTGGAGGGCTTCTCCTGCAGACTGAGTTGATGCGCGGCGGCGCGGTAGATTAAATAGGCATGTTTGAGCAGGTGAGCGGTATACTCATCCAGCACACCGGTTTCGCTCAAGGATTGAAGCAGGCGGACATTGTCGGTCCATTTCAGCAGGCCGGGATGTTTGTGGGAATTGAGCAGCACGAGATACTGCACCAGAAACTCAATATCCACCATGGCTCCGACGTCCTGTTTGAGGTCAAAAACCTCCGGGGCCGGGTTGAGAAGTTCTTTGCGCATTTTCTCGCGCATCCGCACGACCTCTTCTTTCAGCCTGGTTTCAGGCCGTGAACGGGCAAGCACTTTTGAGCGTATCGTTTCAAAGCGTTCGGCCAATATTTCATCCCCGCAGATGGGTCGCGCCTTGATCAGCGCCTGATGTTCCCAGGTCCAGGCCTCGTCGAGCTGGTAATCTCCAAAAGCCTTGATATGGCTGACCAGTATGCCGGAACTGCCGCTGGGCCTCAAACGCATGTCGATTTCGTAGGCCTTGCCGGCGCGGGTATGAGCGGTGAGGATGTGAATGACGCGCTGGCCGAGTCGGTTGAAGAACTGCGCGCTGTCGATGGCACTCCTGCCGCCCCGGGTTGGCGCGCCGGTTCCCGCGTGCAGAAAAACGAGGTCAAGATCCGACCCATAGCCGAGTTCCAGTCCGCCGAGCTTGCCGTAAGCGACAACGGCAAAGCCCCGCTGGCAGGCCCTGTTCTCCAGCCGGCAGGCCGGGACACCGTGTTTTGCCACCAGATGATTGAAGGCCAGATCGACCACCTCTTTAAGAATGGTTTCGGCGATTGCCGAGAGATAATCACTGACCCGCATCAGCGGCAAGGTGCCGGCAACATCGGCCGTCGCCACGCGCAGGACATTGACCTGTTTGAAAATGCACAGCTGTTCAATCTGGTATTCCAGGTCGTCAGGCGCTACCAGGTCAAGTCGCCGGCGCAAACCGACCTGCAATTCGCGACTTTCAGGGGGCAGATAAAGGGTGCGCGCATCCAGCAGTTCATCCAGCAGCACCGGATGGCGCGCCAGAAAAGAGGCAATCCAGGGACTGGCATTCGACAGTTTCACCAGATGGGAGAGGGCGGTGGGGTTCTCCAGCAGCAGGGCCAGGTAGCTGGAGCGCCTTTCAATGGTTTTGATCAAATCGACAATGCGGCGCAGGGTGATCAGCGGATATTCACAGGCACTGATCTCTTTTAAAAAAAGGGGCATCAATTTATCAAGCCGCCGGCGCCCCCTGGAACTCAACGCCCGGGTTGCCGGATCGTTTTTTAAATAACCCAAAAGCTGCAGCACTTCATTCGGTTGCTCATAACCCAGTTCGGCAAGCATGCCTGGGGCCTGCCGGTCATCCACCGGATTTTGCCAGATGCCGTCCAACCGGTCCTCAGTTTTCAGCCGCGGATCCTCGCTGTCACCGGATGCCAGGAGCATCTGGAAATGGTCGTGAACGCTTTTTCGCCGATTATTCAATGTCGCATCAAATGCCTGGATCGCCGCAAAACCCATGGAATTCGCCAGGCGCAATTGTCCGATTTCATCGGACGGCAGCTGGTGGGTTTGCTGATCGGCGCACTCCTGGAGCCTGTTTTCGGTGCGGCGCAAAAAAATGTAGGCCCCGGTCAGCTCATCGCACACCGCCTGCGGGATTTGCTGTTCATCGGCCAGCGCTTTTAAAACATTCAAGATGCCGGTCTGCTGAAGAGACGGAACCACGCCGCCGCGGATCAGCTGGAAAATCTGGCCGAAAAATTCGATCTCCCGGATTCCGCCCGGTCCCAGCTTGATATCGTTTGCCATGCCTTTACGTTTGACTTCCCGGGTGATCATCTGCTTCATTTCTCTTAGCGACTCAAAGGCGCTGTAATCCAGGTATCGGCGGTAAATAAACGGATGAAGCTGTTCAAGCAGATGCGCCCCGGCAGCTTTATCGCCGGCCGCAGTTCTGGCTTTGATCAGGGCATAGCGCTCCCATTCCCGCCCTTGGTCCTGGTAATAGTGCTCCAAGGCATTAAAATCCATGGCCAACGGACCGCTTTCGCCAAAAGGGCGCAGGCGCAGATCAACCCGAAACACAAATCCATCGGCCGTCGGATGGCCGATGACTTTTATCAGGCGGCGGCACAGCCGCGAAAAAAAATCCTCATTGCTCACCGAACTGCCGGCCCCGCGGGTTTGGCCGGCCTTTGGATAGGCGAAGATTAAGTCGACATCGGAGGAAAAATTGAGTTCACGGGCGCCCAGCTTGCCCAGGCCTAAAACAACCAGATGCTGTTTTGAGCCGTCGGCGGCCGTCGGCACCCCCAAGGTCGCACACTGCCATTGGTAAAGAACGTCGAGAGTCTGTTCCAGGCAGGCATCCGCAAAAGCAGACAATTCCGTCATGGTTTCCAACAGATTCGCCCAGCCCGCCAAATCCCGCCAGGCAATGCGGGTCAGCTCGCGACGGCGACAGCGGCGCAGCAGACCCATCAACGCTTGTTCATCATTGACACCCGCCGTCAGCTCTTTGAATTTGCGCTGATACTCGTCGGGTTGGAGTCTGCGGATCAAATCACCGCTTGCCACAAGGTCGCCCAAGAGGGACGGCTCGCGCGTGCACCCGGCGGACACAAACTCACTGAAGGCCAATACCGGCGCCAGGCTTTTGAGTATTTCGGGATTGGTGAAGGGGGGGATGCCGGCCGCCGCCGCCGAGGTTTGAAAGGCCCGCCAGCGGATCCGGAAGGCTTCAGCGAGAGGTTGGGGGAGATTGTCGGGAAATGTCCATTGTCCGTTGTCGGTTGTCCGTTGCATATTATCCATTGTCAGCTAATCCGGATTCCCTAATCCGATGACGGCGGCAGCAGCTTATAAATTTCAAGCAAACGACTGCCCAAGGTGGCCGCCAGATGCTTAAAGAAAATTATTCCGTTGGCCGGATCTTCTTCCAGCACTTTGCCAAGCTTATTACAATCTGTTACAAGCAATTTGGTCTGCTCGACACATTCGGCGGAGGCCGAATATGTGTCACGTCCAATTAAGCTGGACCAGCCGAAGGCCTCCCCGTTTTTGCCGATATCGTATACCATCCGGCTGCCTTCACCGATGCTCAACTTTACCCTGCCGTTGAGCAGGATGTAAAAAAACCGGGCCGGATCATTTTCACGAAACAGGACGTCACCTTTTTCATGGGATATCATGCGAGATATTTCCATGATTTTCTTGACGAAATCCATGCTCGTTCCCAATAGAAGATCTGATTGCTTGATATACATGATTTTCACCGCCTCACCGGACAATCCGATTTGTCTTTAGCCTTATGCGGCTTAATATAAAATCAAGTGTCCGGCATGTCAAAACATAAATTGTTACATTTTTGTAGCTTGCTGGGCGCTTAAAAAACATTAATGCCATTAAAAATTGACAAAGCGAGCAGCTGCTTTTAAAGTCCGCCGTGGTTTTTGCCTTGAAAAAAGTCCAAAACCGATTGTGGCACGCCTATTGCTGCAGTCATGACCATCATGCGAGATTGATGATACCGGGTGCGGCCGGGGCATTAAGGCTCTCAATAAGCGAGTTGTGAAATTAATTAATTTTAATATTTTCCTAATCCGAAAAAAGTGATATAAGCTCAGAACCGAATTAGCGAAATTTTTTGATTGGGCTATAATTTGGAATTTTTGAAATTTACCTGACTATGCCCGCACGGGCATTTTAAACAGTGTTGGTCGGCAATTGAAAACTCAACATTTTGCCCCGTCCGGCTGCGACGGGTTCCAGCCTATTTAATGCCCCGCGTCATTTAAATGCATGCCCGTCGAAATGAATTCCATTCATAAAAGGAGTTGAAAAAATGTGCCGTTTATTTTCAATAACGAGCAGAGATCCGCTGTCTCCCATGGTCGCCCTGCAGGCTCTGGATGTCATGCGCGAAGGCCATGACTGTTCCGGTGTCGGGATTTTTTTGCGTGATCTGGCCGGACCGTTTGAGGAGATCAAAGACGCCCCGATTCTATCCGGTATTTTCAGCGATTCCGGGTTGAGGCGCCTGGATTCCTTTATGATGGATGTCGGCTTTATGACGAAATATAAAATTTCCATCAAATTGCCTAAAACACCGCCGCCGGGCGTGCCCAAGCGGGATGTCTATTTAATCCGGGCCTACGAGTACCCGGAGGAATGGGAAGAATTAAGCCGGCAGGAACTGTATGACAGGCTGTTGATGATCCGGCTGCAGCTGAGGGCCATGGGTGAGGAAAAAAACGACATGATCGTCTATTCCTTCTGGCCGGATGTGATTATGATCAAGGAAATCGGGGATCCCCTGCTGGTGGCGGAGCATTTAAATCTTGACCGCAAAGAACTGCATGCCCGGGTTATCATGGCCCAGGGCCGGCAGAACACCAACTATGCCATTACGCTTTACGCGTGTCATCCTTTCTTCATTCAGGGCTATTCAACGATGACCAACGGGGAAAACACCGCCTTTGTTCCGATCAGATCCTATCTCGAATCCCGGGGATTTCCGGGATACTCCGGCTACCAATCGGATTCGGAAGTTTTCACCCACATCCTGCATTATACGATCAAAAAGCTTGGCCTGGGAATCGAAACTTACAAGCACGTCATTACGCCGCTGCAGGATGAAGATCTGCAGGATCACCCCAATGCCCATTTCTTAAAAAACCTGAAGCAAACCTGCCGGCAGTTAATTATTGACGGCCCCAATTGCGTCATCGGCTGTCTGCCGGACCACAGCGTTTTTATGGTGCAGGACCGCAAGAAGCTCCGGCCGGGGGTTGTGGGCGGCAGGCCCGGAATGTATGCATTTGCTTCAGAAATTTGCGGCCTGGATGCCGCAATACCGAATCGTGATAAACTCCGGGACTTTCAGCCGATGTATTTGGATACGGTCGTCGTTGGTCCGGATCGACAGGAGGTGTCGATATGCTCCCAGACAGACCCATTAACCCTTCCACATTAAGCGTTAAAGACCTGCCGTGGCAGATTGTATGGGCTAAAGATAAATGTACCCTTTGCGGCAAATGCACTGCCGTGTGTCCCGTCAACGCGATTGAATTGGGGGTGTTTCGCAAACGCGAACTGCAACCGCCGGTGGACGGATTCATAGTGCCGCCCACCAGTGTCTATAAAGCTTACTACGGTATCCGCCAAAGGACCGATCCGGCCTACAAGTGTGTCGGCTGTGCGATGTGCAACCTGGTCTGTCCCAACGACGCCATCGCGCCGGCGCGGGCCGATGAAACCGACAAATTTCGCTTTCATGTCGATCGGGGCGGACAGCCGCGCCGCCGGGGCGGCCGGCGCAATGTGCAGGGCGGAATCCTGGATCGGTTAAAATTTATCCGCATTTCAATGCTGACCGACCCCGCCCTGGATGCAGGACGCCACGAATTTGAATTGCGCACGCTTCTGGGACGGGTGCTGCCCCCCGAAGAAAACCTGAAGTTCCTGCAGAATAACGGCTGGATCCCGCCGGTCAGAGAAATCTACCCCCTGATCATCGGCAGCATGTCTTTCGGCGCGCTGTCGCCCACGATGTGGGAAGGGCTTCAAATGGGGGTGGCCTATCTCAACGAGGAGCTCGGCATGCCGGTGCGTATCTGTACCGGTGAAGGCGGCTGTCCGCCGCGGCTATTGCGCTCGCGGTTTTTGAAGTATGTCATTTTACAGATCGCCAGCGGCTATTTCGGCTGGGATGAAATCATTCATGCCCTGCCCGAGATGAAGGAGGATCCCTGCGCCATTGAAATCAAGTACGGCCAGGGGGCCAAGCCCGGAGACGGGGGCCTGCTGATGTGGTACAAAGTCAACAAGCTGATTGCCGCCATCCGGGGGGTGCCGGCCGGGATCAATCTGCCCAGTCCGCCGACCCACCAAACCAAGTATTCCATTGAGGAATCCGTTGCCAAAATGATTCAGTCCATGTACATGGCCTGGGGTTTCAGGGTGCCGGTTTATCCAAAAATATCGGGCACTTCAACCGCTCTGGCGGTTTTAAACAACCTGACCCGCAATCCCTACGCGGCAGGACTCGCGATCGACGGTGAGGACGGCGGTACGGGCGCCGCATACAACGTATCCATGAATCATATGGGACATCCCATTGCCAGCAACATCCGCGACTGCTACCTGAATCTTGTCAATCTGGGCTTCCAGAATCAGGTTCCGCTGTTTGCCGGCGGCGGGGTCGGCAAAACCGGAAATCTGGCGGCCAATGCCGCGGCCCTCATCATGCTGGGCGCCAGCGGTATTCAAATCGGCAAATACATCATGCAGGCGGCGGCCGGATGTCTGGGATCGGAGTCGGATCGCTGCAACATCTGCAATATCGGTCTTTGCCCCAAAGGGATTACCTCCCAGGATCCACGCCTGTATCGGCGTCTGAATTCCGAAGATGTGGCCCAGCGGGTGGTGGATGTGTACCTGAGCTTTGATACTGAATTGAGAAAAATAGTGGCCCCCCTGGGACGCTCCACATCTCTGCCGATCGGGATGTCGGATGCGCTGGGTATCGATGACTATAATGCAGCGGAGAGACTGAAGATTAAGTATGTGGTGTGAGTTGGAGAGAACCCATGTCTAACCGAGAAATAAAAGGCAGCGCAACCTTATACAAGATTTCCGGCCGTGTCGCCGGACAACGTGTTGACTCCAGGATTATTGAAGAGCAGATTCAAACGGCGGTGGAACAGGGCCACCGGAGACTGCAGATCGAGGCTTTCGGCCAGCACGGCATTGGGGGACGATTGTGGCGGGCCGGCAATGAAGCGGTTCACCTTGAAATCGTCGGTCAGCCCGGACAACGGGTCGGATCCATGGGATTTGCCAACACCTCCATCGAGGTCCTCGGACCGGCATCCGATGATGTGGGATGGCTCAATGCCGGCGCGGAGATTGTAGTGCACGGCAATGTCGGCAATGGATGTGCCAACGCCATGGCCCAGGGCAAAATTTATGTTGCCGGCAACCTCGGTGCGCGGGGCATGACCATGACCAAGCACAACCCGCGCTTCGATCCGCCGGAACTCTGGATACTGGGTTCGGTTGGAGATTACTTCGGTGAATTTATGGCGGGCGGCGTAGCCGTGGTCTGCGGCCATGAAGCTCAAAACAAAGAAAATATTCTCGGCTACCGGCCATTGGTGGGAATGGTCGGCGGCAAAATATTCTTCCGCGGATCTCACGGGGGGTACAGCGAATCGGATGCCAAGCTGGTTACCATCGGCGATGATGACTGGAACTGGCTGCTTGAAAACCTGCGGCTCTTCCTGGATCGCATCGGCCGATCCGAGCTGGCGGCTCCGTTTTCAGAGCGCAGCCGCTGGCAGTTGCTTGTCGCCCGCTCCCCTCAGGAAAAAATCGCCCGTCCGATGCGCTCGTTGCAATCGTTTAATTCGGAAGTCTGGCAAAAGGAACTCGGCCAGGGCGGCCTTATTGGAGATCTCTCCGATCTGGATCGCAGTCAGATCGCCCTGATCACTTCGGGATATCTGCGGCGGTTTGTTCCGGTTTGGGAAAACCGCAAGTACGCTGCACCCTGCGAGGCGACCTGTCCCACAGGAATACCGGTGCAGGAACGCTGGCGATTGATTCGCGCAGGCCGGGTCGATGAAGCGGTCGACCTGGCGCTTGCCTACACGCCGTTTCCGGCATCGGTGTGCGGATACCTGTGTCCCAATTTGTGCATGCAGTCATGCAGCCGCCGGATTGCGGCGATGGCACCCGTGGATACCACCCAGCTGGGCAAGGCCAGCATCAATGCCAGAGCTGCCGGAACTGCCGCCCGAATCGGACAAGAAAATAGCCGTTATCGGCGGCGGACCGGCCGGTATATCCGTTGCCTGGCAGCTGCGGCTGAAAGGACACCAGGTTGTGATTTATGAAATGGCGCCGGATATCGGCGGTAAATTCAGCCGCATTATTCCTGCCAGCCGGATTCCCAAAGAAATCATTGCCGCCGAACTGCAGCGGGTGAAAGAGGTCTTGCCCCATGTCCATCATCAGAAACCTCTCGCCAAACAGGACATCAAACAACTGCGCGAAGATTTTGATTTTGTGGTGATTGCCACCGGCGCCCAAAAGCCCAGAACCTTACCGATACCGGGCAATGAGCGGGCGGTGACGGCGCTGGAATTTCTCCAAAAGGCCAAAGCCGACACGGCCAAAGTCGGCGAACAGGTGGTTATTATCGGCGCCGGCAATGTCGGCTGCGATGCAGCCACCGAAGCCCAGCGACTCGGTGCCCGGGAGATCACCCTGTTGGATGTGCAGGAGCCGGCATCTTTCGGCAAGGAAAGACAGGCGGCCGAAGCCATCGGTGCCAAATTCAGATGGCCGGTCTTCACCCGGGAGATTAGCGCCGATGCGGTCATCCTCAAAACCGGCGAGAAAATTGTCGCCGACACGGTGATCATATCCATCGGCGATGTGCCGGATCTTGAGTTTCTACCCGATGATGTGACCACCGAAAAAGGCTTCGTGAAGGTCAACGATCATTTTTTAACCGCCGATCCCAAAATATTTGCCATCGGCGATGTCGTCAGACCCGGACTTTTGACCGATGCCATCGGCGCCGGGCGCATCGTCGCCCAGACGATCTGCGATATCTTAGAGGACAAGCCCCCGGAAGTCCGCCGACGTGAAATGATCGATCGCAACCGGATTACCCTGGAATATTTTGATCCCCGGATTACCGAATACAGTGATCTGGATCACTGCGGGTCCCAGTGTTCATCCTGCGGCGCCTGCCGCGACTGCGGCATCTGCGTGGCGACCTGCCCCCGGCATGCCATCAGCCGGCAAGAATCGGATGGCGCGGATTATGAATATGTGGTAGCTGAAGATCTTTGCATCGGGTGCGGATTTTGCGCCGGTGCCTGCCCGTGCGGGGTATGGGACCTGGTGGAAAATACGCCGATCGGATAGGCGCCTGCGCCTAATTTTATGCTATAGATACAGAATTGTGTTGATTAAATTCGATGGTTTCAGGTGAGGTGTCAGAATCGGCGGCAGTTATCTGGTGTTCCGTGATGGTGGATCAGAAATGCCGGCACGTTTTAAATTCAAAAATCAACAAAGGAAAAAGTCCAAATTCCAAGCACCAAATTCCAAATAAATCCCAAATTACAACAATTAATGACCAAAACAGACTAAACCAGGAAAAGGTCGCTTTTTTATTTATTTTTCCGTGTTTTGGAATTTTGAATCTTGGTCATTGTAATTTGTTTGAGCCCGCCCTGGTGCGACGTGCTTGGGTTACACTTTTAACCTGCTCTGGTTTGGGCGTGAATGCAGTAAATACTTCAAGCGGCAAATCGGTCTGGGCCAGGGATTTGTCATTTGGAATTTGTGATTTTTAGCAGACCCGGCGACGCCGGAGGCGCTGGCACCTGACACATGAAACCGATATCTCAGCTCAAGTGCCTGAAATTTTAAAGCATTTCTATATCAGAGGAGTCTAAACATTATGACCGATTTTGATAAACCCCGCGAGGCTTGCGGTATCTTTGGTATTTGCGGACATCATGAAGCTGCGCCGATTACCTATTTCGGGCTGTATGCCTTGCAGCACCGGGGACAGGAAAGCGCCGGCATTGCGGTTTGCCGGGATGAGACGATTGTCGAACATAAAGGCATGGGGCTGGTTTCCGATGTTTTCACCATGGACCAGCTGCAAGAGTTGGCCGGCAACTGCGCCATCGGACATGCCCGTTATTCAACAACGGGCAGCTCGGTGCTGACCAATGCCCAGCCTTTTCTGGTCCGTCATCGACATAAATCTTATGCGGTGGCCCACAATGGGAATATTGTCAATGCCCACACATTGAAAAATGAGCTTGAAGAAGCCGGATCAATTTTCCAGACCACGATGGACAGCGAAATATTTCTGCATCTCTTCGTAAAAAACCTCATCTACGGTTTCGAAGAGGCGCTGGTGAAAACGGTGTCCAGTCTGCAGGGGGCATTTTCCTTTGTAATGCTGACCAGCCGGGGTGAAGTTATCGGCATAAAAGATCCTTGCGGTTTCAGACCCCTGGCCCTTGGCAAGTTAAACGGCAATTATGTGCTGGCTTCCGAAACCTGTGCGTTTGACCTGGTCGAGGCTGAATTTATACGCGAACTGGATCCCGGCGAAATCGTCATCATCGGACCGGACGGTATAAAAAGTATAAAAACACCGACGGTTAACCGGCGCGCATTCTGCATATTTGAATTCATTTATTTTGCCAGACCCGACAGCACCATTTACGGCCGCAATGTGTATCTGACCCGCAAGGCTTTCGGCCGGCGTCTGGCCCGCGAGGCTCCCGCAGCGGCTGATTTTGTGATGCCGTTTCCTGATTCCGGAACCTATGCCGCCCTGGGCTACTCCGAGGAATCCGGTATTCCCTTTGAGATGGGGATGATCCGCAACCATTATGTGGGGCGAACCTTTATTCAACCAACCCAGAGTATGCGTGATTTTGGTGTCCGCGTCAAACTCAATCCCGTCAAAGAGCTCCTGAAAGGCAAGGACATCATCATCGTCGAAGACTCGATCATCCGCGGAACCACCATTAAAACCCGGGTAAAAGCGTTGCGTGAGCTCGGGGTCGGCAAAGTACACATGCGCGTCAGCGGCCCCCCCCATCGCTTCCCGTGCCATTACGGCATCGATTTTTCAACCCGGGGCGAGCTGATTGCAGCCCGCATGTCCGTGAAAGAGCTGACGGAATATTTAGGGCTGGACTCCCTGTACTATCTCAGCATCGAGGGCCTGCTGGAAGCCAGCGGAATCGAAAACCCGCGGGAAAATTTCTGCAAAGCCTGCTTTGACGGCTGTTATCCGGTGGATTTCGATCAGGATTTAACCAAAGACTGCCTTGAGATCGACTGAAAGATTCCCACTTTACATGAAGATTCGGGTTCAAGCGACATTCGATATTCTTACTGCTTGCCCTTTTAGGAAATGCGGTATAGAATTAGATGTTTGATTCTTGGCGATTAACAACGGCCGGAGGACGATATGCTCGAATCGCGATATCTGAAAGATAATATCGAAAATATTCAAAAGCTTTTGGCAATTCCCGCCCTTAGAAATTTTGAAACCAAAAGTCTGCAGAAACTGCTCAGGTTAAGCAAAATCAGGGAATACGACGACGGTGAAATGATCATCAAGGAAGGTGATCTGGATCCGTGGCTTTATTTCATGCTTTCCGGCAAGATCCGGGTCAGCAAAGAAGAAATGGAGATCAACACCATTGACAAGAAGGGTGAAATCTTCGGTGAGATGCGAATTATCGACAGCCTGAAACGATCGGCTTCGGTTTATGCGGTCGGCAAAACCATCTGCCTGGCTGTTGATACATCTGCCAAAAACCGGATCTCCGATCAGGATCCCATGGATGAGAAGCTGGATTTTTTGCTCTTATTATACCGCATATTTGCCGAATATATGTCGATCCGTCTGCGGGCCACCAACGAAGAACTGATTACCGCCAAAAAGAAAATCAAGCGTCTGCTCACTAAAATATGACCCTGACGAAAACCGTAGCCTTTTCGAAAAATTCCGCCAACCTGTTTTTCCATATCCTCACAAAATGCAATCTCAAATGCCGCCATTGTTACATCAACCCCGCGCAGCATGGCAAAGACACCCTGCCTCTGGCAACCATTCAAGCCTGGCTGGAGGTATTTTCGCCTGACAGCGGGTCAAAGAATCTCATATTTCTAGGCGGTGAACCCACTCTGCACCCGGATTTGCCGGCCGCCGTAAAACATGCCCGCCGCCTGGGATTCGGTTCCATCACGATTGATACCAACGGCTATCTGTTTCATGACATCCTGTCAGAGGTAGCTCCTGAAGAAGTGGATTATTTCAGCTTCAGCCTGGACGGCGCCACCCGCGAAACCAACGATCGGAATCGGGGGAATGGGTCATACGCTGCCTGTCTTGACGGTATTCGCAGGGCAACTGCGAGGGGCTTTACGACCAGTTTAATTTACACGGTCAGCCGTTCCAATATCCATGAGCTTGAGATGATGCCTGATTTACTGGATAAATTGGGTGTCGACCGGTTCTTCATCCAGGTTATCGGTCTGCGGGGAAAATCGGCCCTGACAGAGGATGCATCTGATATTCATAAATCGCCGCAGGTTTCCAGAACCCAATGGCTGGATGTCGTTTCCAGGACTGCGCAGATGATCGCGGACCGTGGGATTATGGTTACCTATCCGAAAGTGTTCTTAGGTCCGGAAGAAAAATTTGAATGTGCCGGCATCGTGGCGGACAATTACTTTGTTTTCCCCAACGGCCGGGTGTATCGCTGCCCGCTGTGTGAGGACTTTCCGATCCACAGCCTGTGCTTTCGGGAAAATCAGCTGCTGCCGACCGCCAAACTCAACGAACAGGATTTTTTTCAACTTGATATTCCTGAAGGCTGCGTCATGAATAAGCTGATCCAACCGTATAATATCCGCTACGACGAAGTGGGGCGGCCGGAGTTCAAGATTGCGTGCTGTTTGCTCAAGGAGGAAATTAAGCCTGGGTGAAAAGGGCCTTCATTAAATTTTTTCGATAAACAACTTAGGTCTGCTTGATTGCAGATACCGGAGTAATGGGGTATTGGAGTGCTGGATTTTTTTCATTACCCCATCACCCCACCACTCCAATCGTCTAAAAATGTCGACCGTTCGCCAGAAAATAATTGCGCTTATATCTGACAGGGAAATGGATGCCCGGGAGCTGTCCCGGGAAGTGGGAATCAAGGAAAAAGAAGTATATGAACATCTGGCCCACATTAAACGTTCATTGGCGGCCAAGGGAATCAAACTTACTATCCGGCCGAGCGAATGCCTCAGCTGCGGATATGTGTTCAAAGACCGGCGGCGTTTGACCCGGCCCGGCCGCTGCCCCCGCTGCCGGGAATCACATCTGATAAATCCATCCTTTAAAATACCTGAATTTTGAACGTAAATCACATCTATAACATTCGAAGTCAGATTGTCAGGATTGACTTCGAGCGTTATTCGGTGTTTAAAAAATTCAGGTCTTTATTATATCTTCCTAATATAAATCAGCGACCAGCAGCAAAGCGTCCTTCCAGTCCTTTCCAGGGGCCTTTCTCATACTCCCGGCTCTGCTGATGGTCGCTGATTTATTTTTGGTACCACTTGCCGTTGGCATCCTGCAGCCAATCACCGGCCTGGGCTTTATCGGCGATTTGAACTGCCCGATGCTTGCCGACCACTTCAACCGTGGTTGACTGTTGTTTGGCAATGGCTTCATAAACCTGCTTGCGGTCGCTGTTCTCAGCCTCGACCACATTCTCCTGCTCTTTCTTTTTGCCGATAAATTCCAGGTACCCCTTGTTATTTTCTCCGACGAGGCCTTTGTCTTTAAGCGATTTGATAACCGGCAGACGGGCAATCATCCGCTGCTTGATATCCGCGGAAGACGAATGACCATCGGTGATCAGGAAACCCAGGATGAAAACAGGCAATATCGCAATGAGTGTTATACGCTTCATATGAAATCTCCTCGGTGATCGGATCAGGGTGATCACGCTTTATTCGGTGGTTGATGGTTTGGGTTCAACCTTCTCTTCAGCCTTGTCAATATCATTGAAGAAGCTATCAAGCGCTCTGTCAACCTTCACATTGACATCAATCGTAATATGGATCGGCTTAATTTCCACGGGTGCCACCTCAACTTTATGCTGGGTGCAGCCGGGCGCAGCCAGGAAAAAAATTGCCGCCAGCAGCCAAAACGGTTTTCCTATCATGGGCATTTGCTCCTTAGTCCGATTTTTTCATCATATTCATGAGGCCTTTGTACTGCAGCAGTTTGTTCAGCGGAAGCCGAAAGTTGACATCCAGGCGGATGCCCTGAAATTTTGATCCTTCGGCATCCACTTCGACTTTCGCAAATCCGCCGATATCTTTGCGGTAGACAAACGGAAGCGTTTTGGCGGGTTTGCCGTCCATCTGCATCTGCAGCAGCAACTCTTCTCCCTGCGACGTTATATTCAGTTTGGCCCAGGAATAATCATAGTCTTTTAAGGCTTCACTGGCAAGTTCCATTTGAACATACTGGGGCGTATCCGGTGGAATGCCGGCGGTCAGGGTTTCTGATCCGGTGATTCGAATCTTGCCGCCGTCCCCCGGGGTAGAGAATAAAAATCCATCATCAAAGCTGATTTGGCCGTTCGCGTAATGCAGCGGAATGCGGCCGTTGACCGTCCCCCGGCCTTCAGCGGCCGCTGCGCCGAACTGTTCCAATACCTTTGCCAGGTTAAGACGATCGCAGTAAAACGTTATGCGATAGTCTTCAATGCCGGGGGACAAACGCATTGATTGGGTCTCCACATGGCCGTCACACCACAAAAAGTGCATCTTTTCAACCAGAAAAGAGCGGGCGGATTCGATCTGGAAATCAACGCTGCCCTTTTCGGCGGTCAAATCGCCCAGAGAAAATTTGCTGAACTGGATCTGCTGCTCGGGTGCACTGCGAATTTTGGGTAATTCCGGGAAGTTGAGAGACATACGAATTCCCTCCAGGGCCAGCTTGTTTTGCGGCGAGAGTAATCGGCCCTCATTGAAATCAGCACGCAGGTTGCCGCTGAACCCACGCCCATCCAGCCTAAAATCACCGTTAAGGTCAAATTTGCCGCTAATATGAAATCCTTTGGCCTCCGGCAAGAACGTTCCCAGATCGATCTCCGGTGCACTGCCGGGGCGGGAGAGCTTCACCCGGACGGTCGAACTCGGGGCGGCCACGTTTAATAATCTGGATTCGCCGGTGAAATCCAGCTTTAAATTCGGCACCAGGGCGCTTTGATGCTGTCCTTCGAAGGCGAAACCGGTCGGGGTTTGGGCAATGCTGCCTATCATGCCGCCGAGGTTCATATCTTTATATCTCAGTCCGGCGATTGCGAAACTGCCTTTGTCGGTTTTTCCCTCCACCGGCCAGTTAAATGGAATCTTGACCCGGGCGCCGTTGAGCCGGGCATTTAAGTCGGAAAATTTGCCGCCGGCGCCGGCAAATTGCACTACGCCGCCCAGCCTTATATGACGCCTATCATCCCTATTAAGTTTACCGGAGACAGAAATTTCGGGAATTTTAATTTCAATTCCGTCGGATTTCAGGCCGGTATTCGGCGCCTGCAGATCAAAGGTGATGCGGGCGGCTGCTCCATCTTTTTCAGCCAGACCGGCCGTGCCTTTTAATACAACCCCTGGTATATAGATGGAGTCGGCTGCCGAGGCGATCCGGACTTCGGGTGCCGTGAGCGCATAGGCTGCTTCAATTTTGCGGGACGCCGCCTCGGCCGACAGATTAAAATCCGGGGGTGATAATGTTATCGTATACGATTCAACATTTATCCGGACAGGTTTGGCGGCTGAGTCCCCGGTTCTGTTATTTGAGATCTCAAATTGCCATTTTGCGGGGTTTTGATACATGGCAGAAAATCGACCCGGCATCGGCAAAGGGTCGCGGATTTTTACCGGCCAAGGATTCAATCCGGTTTGGCCGGAAGGATGCAAAACGACGTTAAAATTACCGCTGCTCTCAAACGCAGCCGCCTTTCTTTTTATGACGGCATCAAAGCCTTCCAGCGTCAGGGGCAGGGGGGCCGCCATCGATATCTTGCCGCAGGAGACCTGCCACTGGTTGTTGTCGAGTCCGATCAGATCGACCTGCCAGGGAATTTCCCGGCTCTGGGGGGAAATCTCATTTTGAAACTCAAGGCCGCCGGCCGCTATTTTACCGTGTCGCAGGGTTAGCGACGCATTGAGCGATGCCATGCGCAAAGGCGCCCAAAGCGCTTCGGCTTTTGCATGCAGGCTGACTTCACCGGTCAAAGTCAGGTCGGCAATCCGGCTGGTAATATCCGCCAAACAGCCCAGGTTCAACCCGGCGGTATCAACATTCACCTCAACCCTGCTTTGAATTCGGTTTACTTTTGCGGCGGCGCTAATTTTTTGGCCGCAGGGATACAGGCGGGCCTCAATGTTTAAAAGATTAAATTCGGCATCCTGCGGTACGATATCAACTTCAACCGGTATCCTGTAGAGTTGATCCTCAAATGAGATGATTACCTGCGAATTGCGTATTGCCAGATACTTCACCGTAACCCAAGGCGCTGTATCACTGTGTGCCGCTTTTGATTTCTCCCCCTGCTGCCAGGCGGCCTTGAGTTTTTGATATTCCAGGCCGCGCAACTTAAATTCGCCGCCTGATATTTCACCGTAGAGATCGATTCCGCTTAAGGTAATTTTTTCTATTTTTTGTTGATATAGACTGCGGGGAGAATAATCAATCTGCATGGATTGAACGACCAACGCTGGATTTTCTTGCGGTCCGATTCGCAAGTTTCCCAGATCGGCATCAAAAAAACCGACGTTGCGGATGTTGACGGCAAAATCCGAAATGCCTGCCTCAGCAGCAAGTTGAGGAATGAGGTTTGATTCTACATAGTGGGGGATATAAAGATAGACGGCTGCAAGCAGGCTGACCAGCAGCAGGACGAAGAAAAGGAGCCCTCCCCCGGTAAAGGCTATTTTGCGTTTTAAGGACATGCGTCGTAAGATATAGGTTGAGGCGTTCTGGGTTTCCCGCCCCGGCGGGATTCAGGGTTGAATAACTCCCAGACAGCCAATTTAAAAGGGATCTTGATGCTTTAGGGCTAAACCCGCTGCAGAAATGAGCTTCGCGTCATGCCGGCGCCTACGGAATCATTCAAAATGAGCCGGGCCTCTCTCAGCCGTTCGAGGTTTCTATTTATCTTGAAGCCCTGGATCGTGTCCGCCGCCAGGGCACCCCGCTTCAGATCATAGGGCAGGCGTTGCATACAGACCACCGAACAGTTGCCGCGTTCGTGAACATTGGTGATCATTTTGTTGGCGATGAATTCCGCCACCGCTTCTTTTACATCCTGCGGATCGTGATCCAAAAGCTGGGCCAGAGTCAATGGAATCATGGCAAAATTGGCCTGATGCTCGATCAGCAGATCGAAATCTTCCAATTTGACGCCGATGGGCCGGAACAGTTCACTCAAATGCGTTTTGGCGCCGCGCGTGGCGTACAGAAAGACGCCTTTGCCATCCATATCGCCGAAGATTTCACCATCATCGGCAACTGCCTGGATATAGCCGGCAAAACAGCCATGGGTTCTGGTCAGCGTATCGATAATTCCGGTTTGCGGCCGCTCAAACCGGAAATTTGCGCCCTCATGAATGGTGACAACCCCCCTTGAATCCGGCGACAGATACACCGAAACAACATTTTTGTATTTGCCGGATTCCACGTAAGCGCGGGCGATTTTTGCCACTGTTGCCGGATCGGCATCGAGCGTCATGATGTCATACGCAAACGATCCTATGTTTTGGTCATAAAATTCCAGGGCCTCTTTGAAACGGGTGAATATGCCGGCCGCAGCCTGGGCCGGATACATCAACTCAGCCAGCGCATGCTGGACCCGCGCCGCTGTGGCCGGAACCCGGTAAATAAGACTGCCCATCTGATTGTCGAGGATGATGCCGTCAAGTTTTTTGTTGCCGTTCAATTTGTGGATGGTGCGGGCAATCTGGGATATCGGATCTTTTGCAAGGCTGAATTCGCTTCTGTTATGATTCGCGTACTGTCCGGAGGGTTTTGCAGCCCTGCCGGTTGCCAAGGCGGTTGCCAGGGCATCATCTCCGAAAATGATGTTGGCGGTATCTTCGGGTTTGAAGGACTGGGCGCGGTGGATGTTTTCGGCACCAATGACAATGGATATGTCGCCGGTTTCAAGAAAACCGGTAAGGGACAGCATGAAAACCAGCTCAACCGCAACATTAAAGCCGGGGCATCCGGCATAAAGATCGAATACATGGGCCTGCGGGCATTGATCCCGGATGATCTCGTAGGGATGTCGGATCAACGGTCCGGGATCATATTTGTCATCGCCGACATTTGTGGCGCCGATAACCAGTTTGACCCGGGAAAGGTCGAGACCGGACGTGGCCAGCAGGTCCTGCAAAGCGGTTACACCGATGCGTTCATTCGTGCCGGCGACCTTTCTGGTACGTACCCCGATTCTTTCCTCGATGGTTTGGCTGTCGACCGGTATGCCGCCTTTAAAAAACAGCTGCCTTTTTTCGTAAATTGAATTGTCTACCAGGGTGCCGCCGTTCCAGGCTCCGTAGGCAGCAATTTCGAGAACCGATTCATTTGACATTCATATCTCCCTTGAGCGCAGTGATCAATATCATATAGGGACTTGGCAAGTTTTGTCAACTTGATTGGACGGGTTATACTGGATGCTGGATGCTGGGTACGGGTTGCGGGTTTTTCGATTGCGGATTGATAAAATTGGATAGGCAAAATCGGGGGTGCTGAATGCATGTTGCGGGTTACGAGTTGCGCGTTGCGGGTTTTTCGATTGCGGGTTTGGGATTTTGAATTTCGGAATGTTAAGGCATAGGTCTATGTGAAAATAGATGGCACTGGCACTTTTAATCTTATACCATAATATACCACACATTATATCCTATGCTTATTTCATTTTCTGACACCCGAAACCTGACACCTGAAACCTTTTTCATACATTAAACCTGAAGTTGATGATATCACCATCCTTTACTTCATAGGTTTTGCCTTCCAGCCTGACGGTTCCTTTTTTGCGGGCTTCCGCATAGGATCCGGCCTCCATCAGATCATTGTAGGCCAGAATCTCCGCCCGGATAAATCCTTTCTTCATATCCGAATGCACGGCTTCGGCGGCGTCCACCGCCTGGGTGGCCTTTTTGATGGTCCAGGCTCTGACTTCATCCTTGCCGACCGTGAAAAAGGAAATCAGGCCTAGAATTTCGTAGGATTTTTGAATGACCCTGTCCGTGGCGGATTCACTGATGTTGAATTCGCTCAGAAATGCAGCGGCGTCTTCGGGGGGCATCTGGGCAAGCTCATGTTCAAGTTTTCCTCGGATCACGAGGCAGTCTTCGGTTTCGGTAAGATGACTGATTTGCGGCAGGTGCTCGTCTTCTTCATCATTGTTGAACAAAACCAGCATCGGTTTGGCGGATAACAGGGCATATCCTCTCAACTGGCGGGCTGCGGCCAGATCCGCCATGCGCCGCAAGGGGATTTCATTTTCAAGATTCCGGCGGCAATCGATTAAAAGGGCCTGCTCTTCAGAATCCATCTTCTTGCCGCGCTTCTGATCGATCTCAAGGCGTTCCAGACGCTTTTCCACCACAACCAAATCCGACAGTATCAATTCCTGATCCAGGTGTCTGAACCTATCGTAAGGCGATTTATCCTCAAATCCTGCAGCGTCATAATTTCGGATGACATGGATCAAGGCGTCACAATCCCTGGTCGCCGTCCAGATACTTTGATCTGCGGTTTGATCTTTTTTGGCCTTGGCGGTGCCCGGCAAAAAATACTCCACCTGCGCATAGGTGGTTTTTTGCGGTTCATACATCGCGCTTAATTTATCGATGCGGCCGTCCGGCACCCGGATGGTGCCGATGCGATCTTCACCTTTGTGGGCCGATTCGGAAATGTTCTTGGTCAGGGCTTCAAAAACCGTTGTTTTACCGGACTGCGGCAGCCCGATGATGCCAAGTTTCATGTGCTAATCCCGTTTAGATGGTTTAATTGGTTTAGATGGTTTGGATCGTTGAGATCGTTGAGATCGTTGAGTTCGTTAGGATCGTTCATGGTTGATAGGTAAACGGATAAAGGCCAAAGGTAAATGGTAATACTTTACGCTATGCGCTTTGCTCTATGCCCTATGCTCCTTCCACATTGCTCGATTTTGCCTACCTTCTTACCCTCTTACCCTCTCACCTGCTGATTTTCTGATCTTCTTATCTTCTGATCTTCTTTCTTTTGCCCTCTGCCCTCTAACCTCAGTCCTCCGACCGTTTTATCCCCACACTATTTTACGGTACATTTCCGGATCCGTATCCCCTTCCGTGGAAAAGAGAAGGATACGGGAGTCCGACTGAATATTCAAGGCCTGCTTTAAGGGTGCAAGTTCCGGTTGCTGGAGGATGCTGAACCACCAATCCCAGGGTGACGGCGCCGGATTCACCCGAAATCACCCGATCGTCGCCTTTAAGAGGATTTCCCAGCACCCGCATGCCCCGGATTGTGACCCCATCCGGACAGGCGACAAACCCGTCGGCAAAATCCCGTATGATATTCCAGGAAATTTTATTCGGTTCGCCGCAGGCCAGGCCGGCCATGATGGTATCCAGATCACCCTCCACCTTGCGAGGCTGGCCGTCCCCGGCGATTATCGACTGATAATAGCAGGCTGCCTTGGTGGGTTCCACGATGGTTAGCAGCGGTCTTTGAGGGCCGAATTTTTCCACCAGATAAGCCTGCAATGATCCTGCCAGAGAACCCACACCGCACTGAATGAACACATGGGACGGCATGACGCCGCCCATTTGTTCGAAGGCCTCTTCGAACAGGGTGAGATATCCCTGCATGATCCGGATGGGAATATCTTCATAATCCGGACCTGCGGTATCCTGCAGCAGCAGCCAGCCGTTTTCCCGGGCCCGGTCGGCAGCCAATCTGACGGCATCATCATAATTGCCGTCGATGATCTCCGCCTCAGCCCCCAAACTCCTGATGCTTTCCAGCCGGACGCCGGCGGATCCCTTCGGCATGTAGACAACGGCCCGGCATCCCAGTTGTCGGGCGGCCCAGGCCACGGCCCGGCCGTGGTTGCCGTCGGTGGCGGTAATGCAGGTAAGATCCTGGATGAGGGTCTCTAAATTCATCTGATTTAAGCAGATTAAAGGTCACTTTTTCAGGATCAAGGGCGAGCTTTGGCACCAAACAGCTGGAGAGGGCAAAAGAGGCTCCCAGAACTTTAAAGGCATTCAGCCCGCAGCGGAAGGACTCGTCTTTGACCCGGATGGCAGCCACCCCCAGATAGCGAGCCAGGTTATCGAGTCCGGCCAACGGCGTCGGTTCAAAGTTCGGCAGGGTTTGGTGAAATTTTTTAACCCGCCGCATGACCGCCGCTGAAAAATCAGCGGTAGCGGTTCTTGGAGATGCCGTTTTTCTGGCATTTGGATTCATATACCAATGGATGTGATCGGGTAATGCGCCTGCCATTCCATCCTTCCCGGCGACATATGAGAACCTGCAGGCATCGCTCCGGAGCCTTTACGGCTGCAATGCCTTTGAATCGGTAAGCGTTACCCGGCCCTCGCTGTCAAACGGCAGGCTGGAGGAGATCGCATGCTCGCCGGAGAGCCAGAGTTTGCCTTTTAAACGGTAGGTCAACTGTTCGGCGTTTTGTAATCCCTGGATACTTCGAAAAATACCGATGACCGATGAATATACCGTAACCGGAACCAGCTCGGATTCGAAGGCCGGAATTTTTGTCTCGGCCCTGGATACACCGGTTGCAAACGAATTGCCGTTGATTTCAAGATCGGCTTCAATACCTTTTATATCTAGATCCATATCATTGGTATTAAATACCCTGAGCTGAACTCGAAACACCGTTTCAAGACCGGTAAACTCCTGGGGCTGTATGCCGGCCAGTGTAATGCGCGGGGGCTCCAGATGGTTTCCCATTCCGACACAGCCGGCCAGCAGCTGAATTGAGACATACGTTATCAGAGTTAAAGCAGCTCGGTTTGAAACTATCATCGCGATCTATTGCGGGCAGTGTTATTAAACGTTTCGGAATTTCTATAACAGGTTGAGTTCAATATGTATTTTTTGAGGTATGCGTATTTGCCTCTATCCTGGAATAGTGAAATAGTGGGTTTCTGAAGCATTTTATCTGTTCTGATTTTTAAGTCAAGACGAATGTAGTCTTGTACCCAATATCGCAGTACTCCAATACCCATTTTTTTTGCCCCGTGAAATCTTTTTTCACATTTCACCGGGGCCAATATTCCAATGGGGGCGAAGCCCCTAACTTGCAACCAGCAACGAATAACCCTTTTCCCAACTATTGTCCCAGCAATCCCTTGAGTGCCCCTTTGACGCTTTTTTCAAACGGTTTGACCTTCTCATTTTCAAGCAGTTTTTTGGCCCCTTTGGATTCTAAAACCTGCTTTTCGATATTTTCTTTGGCCGCTGCGCTCAGGTCCGGCCGAAACTTGGGTGATGCGAAGGTGCCGGATACCAGCACCGGTACCATAATACCCGAAAGCTGCGACGTGCCTCCCTGTCCTTCTATACTGGCAACCGCCTTTGGCTCTACCCGAAAATTCAAGGTTTCATTTACCAGATCAGCGGTCCCGGAGGCGACAATGCGGATGAAGGGCGATTTGAGGCTGGTCTCAGGGGTGTTGGCAACTCCGTCCTTGATGGTAAAGGGCATTGACAGTTCAGTGAAATCCGTTCGCGGCGGTTTTTCAGTTTTTTGGGCCAGGCCAAAAGCCGATCCGACATTGCGGATCATTGACGCCAGGTCGATGCCCACGATAGCACCGTCCTTGAACTGCAGGTCGCCCTTGCCGTTTAAGGTTTTTTTGATTTGATCCGGTTGGTCTCCGACCATGGACAACTGGATGTCGGCATTGGTGTTGCCCTCCAAAAAGTCTTTGGCCAGTACATCTTTGAGCAGGGGGTTCGCCTGAATACCACTAATTTTAAGATTCAGATCACTTTTGGGCGCATTGCCGGCAACATTCAGTAATACGTTACCGTCGGCGGTGCCCTGGTACATTTTTAGCTGCATGGGATCCAGTTTGATGATGCCGTCTTTGGCCGTTATCTGCAGCAATACATCCTGAATCCGGGCCTTGCTGATCGTGAGGTTTCCTATTTTTGCCTTACCGTCCAGAATCATGCGGCGCAAAGGGGTGTAATCGATTTTCTGTCCGGCGGGTTTTTCCGCACCGGCGGATTTTCCAGGCGGTGGCTGCGCGCTTGGCGGCGGCAGGTAGCGATCCAGATCGATCTGATCCAGGGCGAGGTCAAACTTCAGGTTCGGGCGGGAAAATTCTGCGGCGGTGGCCGAAAAATTAAGGTTGGATTGATCCAGTTTCATCGTCCCATTTGATATTGACACCTTCGCGGCATCGCCCTTGACATGGGTTTTTAGCGCAACGCTGCTCAAGGCTTTGGGGTCGGATGTTTTTACCGGAAATTCCTGTCCCAATTCGGCCACCAGTTCACGGGGAGAAAATTCTGCTATTTCGATGTCCATATCGACTCCGGGATTGGTGAGCGGATTTAGCAGCGAGCCCTTGAGCCGCAGGGCCAGCTGTTTGAGGGCATTCAGCTGTAAATCCACGGGAATGCTCGGGGCCTTAAAAGCCTGTCCTAGTGGTCCGATGGTACCTTCCATTGATATGGGCTTTTGGTCCATCAGGGCCGAAAAGGTCATCTTGACGGGTCGCTCCATCGACACATCCGCCAGGGTTAAATTGATATCCGTGATTTCTTTGCGGGTGTCGCTGGTGTGATCAATCCAGATTAACGATCCATTATTTACGGCGAGATTGCCGACGGTGAGGGCCTTGATGGGGATATTCAGACCGCCGGCAGCGCCGGCCGGGGCTTTTTCCTCTTTTTCTGCCGGGCTCTCTTTGGACGGCTGCTGGGGCTGTACCCAATTCTCCCGACCGTTCTTATTTTTGACCAATACGATGTGGGGTGCGTTCAGCACGAAGCGTTTGATTTGAATATCTTTGCTGAGAAGCGGCAGCAGCTTGATGCGGACTTCAAAGGACTTGACGGTGACAAAATCCTCTTCCGAGAATCCGGCCGGGTTGCCCAAACGCAGGTCCGAAAAGGAAACCCCGGCCCAGGGAAACAGGGACAGGTGAAGATCATTGCCCACTGAAAAAGGCCGGCCGGTCGCCTCGGAAACTTTGCTTTCAAGCAGCGGTTTGTACTTTTGCACATTGACAAACCTGGGAATCAGCAAAAGGGCGGCAATGATGACCACCACCAGACACCCGACAATGATTGCTCCCCATTTAATAAAGCTTTTCATGATGTTTTTCCTTTCGAGGAGTCCCCCCTTAAGAAACTGTTACGTTCATGCTTAAAAAAAAATTCTCCCCCCAAGTCTGCGGAAAAAGCGAAGAGTTTCGGCGGATGCAAGCTCGCCATGCCCGGCTTTGGTTTCAATAAACTAGGCACCACGGAAGTGGGTGTCAAGCAAGGAGAAGAACTTTAGGCGCACGTTTTTCAGGATAGAGTAATTAGTCATTGATCTGCAGTCAACTGTCGGCCGTGGAATGTAAATTTTACAACAGACCACCGACAACTGACATGCAGCGTCCTGGCTCAATCATATTCGGGGACTACTTGATTGCTTCCCGGTGTTTGTTTATCGCAGTCACCACATATGGATAAATATGGTCGACAACTTTGCGGTATCCCGCGGCGGTCGGGTGAATTCCGTCGGGCTGGTTGAGCCCGGGGTCTGCGGCCACCCCGTCCAGGAAAAATGGAATAAAAATGACATCTTCCGACTCGGCCACCTGCGGATAGACGGCTGCAAAGGCGTTGGTGTACTCCTGGCCCAGGTTCTGGACAATTTTCATGCCTCCCAGCACAACGACTACGTTTTGGTCTTTCAGCGTCTGGATTATCCGGCGGATGTTGCTTTTGATTAAAGCAGGATCGATGCCGCGAAAACCGTCATTGGCGCCGATAACCAGGATGACGATATCGGGTTTCAAGGTCAGCACCCACTTTATGCGCGAAAGCGTTCCGCTGGAAGTTTCGCCGCTGATTCCGGCATTAATGACCCGGTACCGATACCCCTGGTCCTGCAATTTTTTCTCAAGTACAGCCGGATAGGCAAACTCTTCCTCCACTCCCAGTCCTTCAGTCAGACTGTCGCCGACCGCCACAATGGTGCCCTCATATTTTTCTTTCGAAGGCGCCTGGGGAGGTGTGCTGCTTTCCTCTCCGCAGCCTTGCGCGATCAGAGTGATTAGCAGGGTGAAGAAAAATATTTTTTTAACAGCGTACATCGCTTTTATTACTTATTACGTTTGAGGTTGATTCTAAATTCCGCATTCCGCATTCTGAAATCCGCATTCGATTCACTCCTGGGTCTGCTCCCGTAAAAACACAACCGGTTTTTTGCGCAGAATGGAAATCGAAGGCACCAAGCCGACACCTACTACCAGCAGAACGGTTGCGGCCATCAGCAGAATACTATCAAAGATAAACGGCTGATACGAAATATGCAGCACCCGTATGCATATCAGCCAGCTGCCTGCCTGCGATATCAGCAACGCGAGGGCCGCACTTACCAGGCCCAGCACAATATTTTCAAGCGTGAATACGCCGGCCACAAATGTGCCTCTGGCTCCCAGGATTTTATAATAGACGGCCTCCTGGATCCGGGCGTAACGGGTGGCCAATATCGAGCTGAGAATAATCAGGATGCCGGCCGCCATGCTGAAGGCGGCAAAAAAGCGGATAATCAGCGACAGCTTGTTGACAACCGCGGTAAAAACCGTGAGCAATTCAGTCGTATCAATCACGCTTACGTTCGGAAACCTTTCGACTATTTTTGTTTGCAGGGCCGATATCTGCTGTTTGGCGACCCTGACGGCGGTAAAAATGGTTTGGGGCGCATCGTGCAGGGTGTTTTCCGGGAATACAAAATAGAAAAACGGGCTGATCGACTCATGAGTGCGGGAGCGAATGCTTGAGATCCGGGCCTGCAGCGGCACGCCCTGGATCTTGAAGGTGATGCGATCCCCGATATTCATCCGCCGGATGTCGGCTACCGTATCCATGACGGAGACCTGGAGATCGTCCCAGTCTTTCCGGAACAGGTTCTTTCCTTTTACAATGACTTCATCCGCCAGCAGGTGGTTGCGATAGGTGAGATTAAACGTGCGGGCCAGATTGTCACCGCGCCGCCGCCGTTCCTGCCGACGGCTTATTTTATCGCCGTTGACGGACAAAATTTTCGCCCGGATAATCGGATAGTACTCCGCTCTGATCCCCAGTGTTTTTTTAAATTCAGCCAGCTGGGACGGTTGAATGTCCAGAAAGAAAACATTCGGGGCGTCTTCAGGATAGGACCGGATAAAGTTTTCATCCAGGTTTTGCTCGATTAAATAGATGGCAAAAATTACGCCCAGCGAGGCCGTCAGGGTAATAATGATCGGGTGGGTGGCGTTTTTGGGCCGAAACAAGCCCTTGATCGCCTGGCGGATCAACAGGGAGCGGACCCGGGTGCGTTTGAGCACAGACAAAACCGCTGCGGTCAAAAGTGCGGCGGTGACGATCAGCACGATAACTCCCAGTACAAAATTCAGTGCGGTTTTGAGTTCTTTGACCTGCCAGAATACCAGCAGCAGAGAAAAGCCGAAGATTAAAAAAGCGCTCAGATAAATGGGCAATCCCGTTTTTGAGCGAATGCGCTCCTTGCGGAAAATGATGACCGGCTTGATGTCTTTTAACCGATGCAGGGGTATAAAAGAGAATAGTCCGACCACCAGCACCCCCAGGCAAAGTCCTTCCAAAACGGCCTGCCAGGAAACAATCAGGGATACATTGGCAGGTAAAAGGCCTTTGAAAAGAACAGTCAACGCGTACTGGAGAAAAAGTCCGGCGAGCAGCCCGATAAGCGTTCCCGCCAGACCGAGAATCGAGAGGATAAAAATGTAGTGGCGGGTAATGAAACTGCTCCTGGCACCCACGGTCTTCATGACGGCAATGGTTTTTTCTTTTTCCTTTAAAAAGGCCGTCAGCGCACTCTGGATGCCGATACCGGCTAAGAGAAGCGTAAAGATGCTGATCAGACTCAGGAAAAAAAAGAGGTTGTCAAAAAAACGTTTGATGCGGGAACTCGCCGTGCGGTATGTTTCGACGCGTTCCTGATCCGGATCGGCGGCAGCCTTCAATCGATCTGCAATCTGCTGTATTCTGGCTTCATCCAGGACTTTGATCAGGCAGCGGAATTCAACCCGGCTTCCTTTTTTGACCAGATCCAACGCCGCGAGATCGTCGGCCGCAATAAAAATACGGGGGCCCAGCAGGAAAAGATTGACCGGCTGGTCCGGTTCCTGAAGGACAACATCCTTAATTATCAGAGTTGTACTGCCGATGTGCAATGCGTCTCCCACCTGCAAATGGAGGCGGTCGAGCAGGCTCTGGGCCACGATAATATTGCCCGGGGTGAGAACGCTTACGAAATCACGCCCTGACTTCAGCACCACTTTGCCGTAATACGGATATCCCGGCTGCACAACTTTGAGCTTTGCCAGCAATGAATTCCGGCTTTTTTGACTGCGCACGACGGAATAAAACTCCCAGACCCGGCTGCTGCGAATCAGGTTTTGATCCTCAAGCCGCGCAACCAGATTGATCACAGACGATGTCAGGTCAAAATAGGATTCGATGATGATATCGGACGCATGCAGGGTCTTGGCATCATTGAGCATGGAAGAGTTAACACTGGCGGAAAACCCGTTCAGGGAGATGAGGGTAACGATGGACAGGGCCACACACAGCACAAATACCATCGCCTGGCGGCGGGAGTGTGCGATCTGGCGGACAATGAAATGTCGATGTAGATATCCGTTGGGCATATTGGTGTCTTCAGGTGTCGGGCCTTGTTTTAGCTCGCAGGGTAATGAAAAGTTAAGTTGACAATATAAATATCCGATCGGAGTTTCAAGTGTCAGCCTTGCACAGCCGGCAAAGTTTTAATTAAAAATTCAAATGTAAATAGGGATAAATCTCAAGTTCCAAGCACCAAATCCCAAATAAATCCTAAATCACAATAATTAATGACCGAAACAGACTAAACCAGGAAAATGTCGCGGTTCTATTTTTCGTTTCTTGGCGCTGTTGTAATTGCGAGTTAAATAGATCTTGTATGTATTGAATGTAATCGCCAAAAACCGCTGCATGCCTCTGGTTGGAATTTTGAATTTTGGTCATTGGAATTTGTTTGAGATCTGTTATTTGGAATTTGTAATTTTTAGTGCTCTCGGCCACCAAAATTCCTATATGAATATGCCAGCCTGAACCACCCCATCTCATGTGTTTGGAACGAGTTGCCCGTCTTTGAGTATTATCATGCGGTCTGCAATTCTGGCGATATCGATGCTGTGAGTCACCAGAACCAGCGTGGTCCGGCGTTCCCTTTGAAATTCAAGCAGTAAATCCAGCACCGCTTTGCCGTTTTCAGTATCCAGGTTGCCGGTGGGTTCATCGGCAAAAATAATTTTAGGATCGTTGATAACCGCCCGGCACATGGCTACGCGCTGCATTTCACCCCCGGAGAGCTGGTGCGGATAGTTGTCGCCGCGTTGCTGCAGGCCGACGCGATGCAGCAGGTCGGCAGCTTTACCATAAGCCCGTGGATCATGCTTGAGTTCGGCCGGGAACATAACATTTTCCAGGGCTGTCAGGGATGGCACCAGATGAAAGGATTGGAAGACAAAACCGATGAATTCATTTCTCAACGGAGCGAGGTCATCTTCGCTGATATCGGTGATATCCCTGTCTGCAAGCAATACGCGGCCGGACGAGGGCTTGTCAAGGCCCGAGAGCAGGCTCAGCAGGGTTGTCTTGCCGCTGCCGCTGCTGCCTTCCACCACTAAAAATTCACCTCCGGCTACGGCAAGCGAGACATTGTCCAGGACCCTAATTTCACGGTCACCGATGGTGTAGGTTTTGGTAATATTTTTAGCCTCGACAACAGCCATCGTGTCAATCCTCAAAAGAAAAGCAGAGTGCAGCAGACTCTGCCCCATTGCTCTTCCGTAATACTCTCGACTCAACAAATCGGGTTTTGGGACGAACCGCCGGACCCTGAATCCGAGAATTGATCAAAAGTAAGCACGCATCTTAAACCGATCAACCCCGCCAGAGAACCGGAATTTTTCATCGATATGATTGGAGCTAGGGCGGACGGCTTGACAATGCCGCCCTGAGATCTATCCTAATCTATAAATGTACTTTTTGTATTAATTGTAAAGAAATCGCGGCTAAGACTAACAGGATTTAAGGGAGCAAATCGATGAAGCACAAAATCTTATTGTTATTTTTTTGCCTCTTGCTGGCGGTTGGCTCAGCGTATGCCGAAGAAGCAGTGGTGCAGATGCACCTGACCGGCACTGCGGGTGCGGGCGATAATATTGGTACGATCAGGGCGTCGGACAGCCCTTATGGAACGTTATTCACACCCGACCTCAAGGGCCTGGCCCCCGGCTTGCACGGATTTCATGTTCATCAAAATCCAAGCTGTGATCCCCAGGAGAAAGACGGCCGGATGGTGCCGGGGCTGGCGGCCGGTGGACACTATGACCCCGCAGGAACGGGCAAACACGAAGGCCCGTACGGAGACGGGCATTTAGGTGATTTGCCCGCCTTATACGTCGACGCCGCGGGCCAAGCCGTCCATCCGGTGCTGGCGCCGCGCATCAAGGTATCCGATCTCAAGGGTCGTTCGCTGATGATCCATGCCGGCGGAGACAATTACTCCGATCAACCGGCACCGCTGGGCGGCGGCGGCGCCAGGATTGCGTGCGGCGTGGTTAAATAGGCCTCGGCCCGGATCGCCGTCAGTCATCGTTTTTGCGGTTAATTGCCTGCGACAGCTTTTCACCGAGGGATCCTATAGAGGATCTCTCGTCACCGGTAAATTTCTGCCAGTTGCGTTCGTCTTCTGTGTTGCCGGGTGCCAGAGTTATTTTACGGTTAGCGGTATCGATGACCTCTATGATCACCGGGATTGAGCCGCCTTCCTTTAACTTTTCGAACTCCGAGGATTTTTGCCCGCGGCTGATTTTCGATTTTGGCAGCAGCCCGGTGATGCCGGGCGCCAGGGTGATAAAAAAACCGAATTTTTCCTTTTTTTCAAGCACGCCTTCCAGGGATTGGCCGACAGCAAATTTTTCCTCAACGTCTATCCAGGGATCGCCGGCAGCATCCCGAAGGCTTAAAGACAGGCGTCTTTTTGCCATATCAATTTCTTTGATGATGACCGAGACGGTCTCGCCGGCGCTGACAATGTCCTCAGGTTTCAGGACCCGTTTGGTATAACTCATCTCACTGATATGGACCAGTCCCTCAATGCCGGGGGCAACTTCCACGAAAGCGCCGAAATTGGCGCAGCGCGTGACTTTTCCCAGGATTTTGTCCCCTTCGTTAAATTGCCGGTCGGCCGTGTCCCAGGGATCAGCGGTGAGCTTTTTCATCGACAGGCTGATTTTCAGCATACCGGGTTTTTTATCCGGCTCGATGCCGATAACTTTGACCCGCACAACATCGCCAATTTTGACGACGTCTTCCGGCTTGGCGACTTTTGACCAGCCGAGTTCGGATACATGCACCATGCCTTCCACCCCGTCCGACAGCTTCACAAAAACACCGTAGGGCATTGTTCGGGTAACCCGGCCTTCCATGACCCTGTCCACCTTCAATTTTTTATAAAATTCCTGGCGGGACTTTTCCTGTTGCCTGGCCAGCAGTGCACGCCTAGAAACAACAATATTTTTCCCCCTTTCTTCCAGGGTTATAATTAAAAACTCCAGGGTCTGGCCGACGAAATCGGATGGCTCCTTGACAAAATTGATGTCCACTTGACTGATCGGACAAAATGCTCTTCGTTGCAGGATTTCGACATGAAAACCACCTTTGCACGTGGCGGTGATTTTACCTTCCACCGGTGCCGCCTTGGCATAGGCCTCCTTTAACATCTCAATGCCGCCGATCCCCGACAAGGCTTTTGACAGCCGGATCTCCTCATCGGTTACCGCCACAACATACAGGTCCAGCATGTCGCCTTCTTCAACGGTCAGCTGCTGATTCTCATCTAATAATTCGGCCTTGTCCACCACGCCGTCTATCTTGGTGCCGGTGTCGACAAAGACAGAATCCTTGCCGATGGAAATAATCTTGCCGTGAATTTTGTCGCCGATACTAATATCAGCGTCCATGCCGGGGCTATAAGCATCCAACAGCGCGGCAAAACTTTCTTCTTTTTCTTCCGCATTGTCATCATTATTATTTATATTTTCCGTCATTCTTCAGGCTCCTTTTTGGATTCAATAGATCGATACTGCTTGGAACTAGGCAGGGGGATTTATTCTTTTCAAGAAGATATTACAACAATTATTTTTGATTGGAATATTTATGTTCATCGTGGATATAGGATTGACAAAATGTCGATCCTATTATAAATATCATTATAAATCGAACAGTTATCATCCGCCCTTTTGTTGCCGTACAAAACCCGGTCCCTGGGGCGAAGATGGGAAATATTGGCAAATTCAGGAATCGATTTTTCCGACTACTATCCGTATTACCAGGAGTCAGGATGAAACGCGACGATGGTTATTTGATGGAAGGTGACGACGAGGCTTTGCGTCTGGATATCAAGACCGATGCCGGGCTGGTTGAAGAGCAGGCTTTATGGGCCGGCATCAAACCCGGCATGCGGATTGCCGATCTGGGATGCGGGGCCGGCAAGACCACTTTTCATTTGAACCGTTTGGTGCAACCAGACGGACATACCGTCGGTGTCGATATCGGCAAACAGCGGATTGAATATGCCCGAAAACATTACAGTGATGAAGGAATCGAGTATGTGGTCCGTGACATTCGCCAACCGCTCGATCGGCTGGGCTCCTTTGATTTTATCTGGGTCCGCTTTGTGCTCGAATACTATTCGAAAGAAAGCGCTGAAATCGTAAAAAACATCTCCCAAAACCTCAAACCAGGTGGAATCCTGTGTCTGATTGATCTGGATTGCAACTGCCTGCGCAATTTCGGACTCTCACAGCGGCTGGAAAACGCCATGGTCCAAATTATGAAAAACCTGGAAACCAATTTTAATTTTGACCCTTATGTCGGCCTAAAGTTTTATTCTTATGTTTTCGATCTGGGCTTTGAAGAAATTGATGTCAAAGTCACCCCTCATAACCTTATTTACGGGGATTTAAGGGAAAAAGACGCTTTCAACTGGACCAAAAAGGTGGAAATTGCCGCCCGGCACTCAGGATTTCATTTTGATGAATATGACGGCGGTTATGAGGAATTTTTTGAGGAGTTTAAACAATATTTTTCCAGTCCGCGCCGGTTCACTTACACCCCGATGATCTGGTGTCGGGCGCGGCGGCCTTAGGATCCAGACCTGCGGTTGAATACGGTTTTAAACAAACCGCAGCAGGCGCTTCAAATATCTGAAGTACTCATCTGAATACTGCAGACTGCAGACCCACAGGTTATATATCTTCTCGTAAGCGATTTCATTTTCATCGGCAAAGGCGGCCGGAAATAGCAGCGCCGGAAAATCATTCTTTCCGGTAATCCGGGCTACGGAGCCGATCGCTGTCTGCAATAGGTCGGCAGTTAACCCTCCTGAATCCGTTACGAAGACTTTGACACAATTTGTGATATCAGACAGGTTCAAGCCGACGTCGGATGTGTTCGCCATGAAGATCGCCTTCAGGTTGCCGTTTTGCTTCAGCGAGTAGAGCTGGCGCACTCTGGTCAAGCCCGCCTGCCTGTAATTTTGACTGAGATCGTCGCAATCTAATTTGTCCGGCGTTAAGTCGATTGCATCCAGCATCAGCCCACCGGAAGTATGTTCATAAAAGTCGGCCAGTTCCAGAAGGTCGTCCGCGTTTGTTTCAGTTATCCGCCAGTCGGGGGGCAAATCCGACGATGAACCGGTTGAGGGGCGGAAGTGAAAATAGGCGAACCCGTCCAGGGAACAGCCCTTGGGGTCTTTTATGCTATTGGCGGCGCCGCCGAAAACCCGGCTGGGAAATTTGTTGTCCGGCCGATAATAGCAGATCATATAATCCATATGCAGCGAATAGAGGCGATGGGAGTCATTGATCATGCGTCCGATCTGGTCCAGAACGATCAGCCCGGCCTTATTTAAAGACGATTTTCTGGCGGCATGATGATGAATCATCCAGGCGCTTTCATAAAAGCGCAACATGGCCATGTGGCCGAATATGGTTCCCTTGTCCTGGTAGATGAAATGCCGGGCAATTTGGGGGTTGCGGGTGTAGATCTTGGCATAGGTTTCTTTTATCTGCTTTTTATTTTTCTGAATCGCGACATATTTATCGGGATAGATAAATCCGGTCTCAAAAAAGAAATCCCACAGCGCATCGAGATCGACATCGTTGCAGATATACGAATTTTTGTTTTTGGTCTGATGAAGCAAGGAGATGAGCTTCAGATGATCCTGAATATCCATATCCAACAGGGCCAGGCCGCATTTGACCCACTTTTGCCCGCTGGAGGCTATCATGGCTTTACGAAAAACTACCTGGGTGCTGCACTTGATTTTGTAGCTGTCGGCAAAACTCAGTTCCAGCTCCGGCAAGATCATGCCCGGCAGCAACGCCGTGTTGCTTTCATCTTCTTCTACCGAAAATCCGGACCCGGACAAATCCACAACCTTAAGATCGATTCTCGCTTTGGTGAATGGATGTTGAAATACGATGTTGGGCGAAGGCGTTATTTCATAGCGCTCGCTGCGGAACTCCTTGTGTTTGAAACGATGAATTTCCTTCTTGAGAGGCTCGAGAATGTAGTTGCGGATGCTGTTGCCGCGGGTATACCGGATAACTTTACATTCACCGGAGTAATAGGTGACGGTCCGGTCCGACAGGATGATGTTGACCGGATGTTCCGAGTTCATCCAATCAAATGTCTGGGGCGGAACGGCATTAATTTTAACCCGAAACGAAAAGCCGTTGAAATCCATCAGAGAGCCGTTGAAGACGGTACTGTTCTGCATTAGTTGTACATTGATGCCTTCACAGGCATGGCGTGTGACTCGGCGGGAAGTGTTCTCATAGCACGCTTCCGGCAACAGAAGGCTGATGCTTTCACTGTCAATTCTGACCAATTCAGCCTCGACCTTCAGCAGCTTGCGGCCGTTGGTAATCAGCAGATTGCTGAAGGCGTAAGACTGAATAATCTGAGTTATATTTTTGTCTTCGGACCACAGGCAGTCGACCAGATCTCCCGCGCAGGGCTGGGGCGTGGCTTTGAGGGTAATGGTTTTATCGTATTTGAGGTGGCTGAAGCTAATCAGAACGGTGTCGTCCTGGAAATTAATGTAATTCAGCTTGTTGATGAGCTGGGCTTTGCTGACCTTTTTCCCTCTGTTATCCGGTCTCTCCTTCCCGGGCAGCTGATGGATGACGGCAGGCGACCCTGCTATGTCCTGGCTGCGCGCGGTTAGGGCGGCAAGAGCTGAAATCGGTGTGCGTACGGTTTCCCGGCGGCTAACATCGGTGTGCAATTCGATAACGTGGGGGGTTTTCTTTGCGCTCTCCATGTCTTAACCTCACGGGCTTGGGGTTAACTGCAGCGGATGGCGAATTTGGGTTTCCGAATGTCAGCGTCTGCGATCAGGAAAAATTGCTTGTCAATACCGTTCAGATACAGGATTAGAATTACGTTTTATGCCAATTCCGAGGTCTACATTGCTATTTAAGTTCACGCTTGCATTTAAAATATAACAAAAGGCATGTCAATAGAAATATGCTAAAAACCTGAAATTATATACTAAATTATATTTAGTAACTGATTTCAGCCGGGAGGCAAGAAAACTTTATAAAATGAATATTATTTAGCGACTGAAGCGAATATTTCGCTCCAGCGTGCAAGCCGATAAGTCTTTGCTGTTATTCAGATGACTCAAATTCAGTTACTGAAATTGATGCCGAAGACAGCGCATGCTGAAATAGCCACTCCGGAAATCCGGGTTGGTTGCCTTTTTGCAGATCGGATTTATATTTTACCTAAAAAGGAAACTGCAATACAAATGAATAAGGCCGCTGGTTGAGGGAGCCGGCCGCCTTCATTTCATACCGAATCGAAAGGAAATTGATGGATGGGAAATCAAATCAGAACGACAATTTTGCTGGCAGTCCTGACTGCGCTTATCCTCTGGGTTGGTCAGGTTTTGGGTGGGCGTCAGGGCATGATTATCGCCCTGATTTTTGCCGCCGGTATGAATTTTTTCAGCTACTGGTATTCCGACAAGCTGGTGCTGAAAATGTATCATGCCAGTGAAGTCACCTCCCGGCAAGCCCCGGAGTTGTATGAGATAGTTCAGCGCCTTACGCAGCAAGCCGGGCTTCCCATGCCGAAGATATATGTTATTCCCCAGGAAGCCCCGAATGCCTTTGCCACCGGCAGAAATCCGGAGCATGCCGTTGTGGCGGTCACGGAAGGACTGCGCAAGATTATGAATCGCGACGAAATAGCGGGTGTTTTGGCTCACGAACTGGCCCACGTAAAAAATCGGGATATCCTCATCGGAAGCATCGCGGCGACCATGGCCGGCGCCATCATGATGCTGGCGACGATGGCCCGCTGGTCGGCGATATTCGGCGGCTTCGGCGGCAATAACGACGAAGGCGGCCGATCCGGTTTTATCGGCCTGATCGCGATGTCCATTATCGGTCCGCTGGCAGCCATGATTATCCAGATGGCCATATCCCGCTCACGGGAATATCAGGCGGATGCGACCGGCGCCGAGTTTGCCGGACATGCGGAGGGGCTTGCCAGTGCCCTGGAAAAGCTGGGAGCCTACTCCAAACGGTTGCCGATGAAGGCCAGCCCGGCCACGGCCCATATGTTTATCGTCAATCCCTTGTCCGGCAAGAGCATGCTGAACCTGTTTTCAACACACCCGCCGCTCGAGGAAAGGATTGCGCGGCTGAGGGGCGTTCGGCCGCCGTCTGCCGGAAGAAAAGCGGAATCCGGCCTGGACACGCAAGCGGCGAGAGCAAAGGCGGAGTGGGATCGGCTTGCGAGCTAAGACAAAGAAAAGAAGGTGAGAAAGAAAAAAAGCTCATGGCTGATAGCTCACAGCAAAGGCGATAGATGAAAAAGACAGAAGTCAGACGACAAAAGAAAGAAGATCAGAAGATGAGAAGTTAAGAAAATAAGAAGGTGAGAGGGTAAGGAGCATAGGGCATAGAGCAAAGCGCATAGCGTGAAGTAATATCATTTGCCTTTATCCTTTTACCTATCAACTATGAACTATCAACTCTATCCAGTATCGAGCAACCAGCATCAAGTATCCAAGCTTAACAGCAATCCCCCCCGCCGCAGGCGGCCGCCTCCTTGCCTTTGATCCAGGTTTTGATGATATAGGCCGCGCAGCCGACTCCCGGCGTAACGTGGATGGCCTTGCTCGGACAGTTCAGGGCACAGGCCCCGCACTCCATGCAGCCGTCCCGATCACGGATGGCAGCTTTGTGGCCTTTCATCTGAAAAACTCCGTGGGGACAGACAATCTCACACATACCGCAGCCGACACACGCCTCGGTTTCAAGCTGCAGCGTCGTCACACCCGACAGGTATCTGAAGTCGTTCATTTTTTTATCCTGCAAACGCCGCGGTCACCCAGGCGGCCGCCGCTATCAGAGCTGCAGCCGCTTGCAGCGGGATGGCCCGGCGCATTTCTTTTTCGACACCCGAGGGAGAAGTAAAGGGCGTCGAGCCGGTAAAATTCATGGTCAGGTAGGAACTGATTACCATGGTGATCAAAAACAGCGCACCGCCCTCCAGCCAGATCAGGTCGCTTCTGAACACGGCAACGACGGCCAGACCGGCGACGCCTCCGGTCAGCACGCCTTTCAGAGCAAAAGCGCGTCCCGGTAACCAGGGCAGCAAAACAGGTGCGGCTACGGCGCCGGCCAGGATGCCGGCGATGTACGCCGTCAGGAGCATCAAGCCCCGACTCCAGGCAGCATGGAAGGAAAAAAAGTTTGTTCCAATACCCGACAGCAAAAAGGCCGTCAGCAGCACCCAGATCGTGGGTTTCGGCAGATGGGATAGTTCTACCGGCACCAGCACCACGCGCTCCGGCAACGTAAAAGTTACCCGGCGCATTGATTTATCGGCCTTACAACCGTCGGCGATAAACCGTTGAATGTCTCCGGCCTTGATCGGGCCCCATAGAACCTTGAACCCAATTTCTTTTTTAAGACGAAATGCTGATATACCCGTGGCAGCCAGCTGCGGCAAGATAAGCCGGTCATGTCTTACCAGTTCTTTTAAGCGGGCTTGTTGGACGCGGTGTGCGACTTCGCGCGTGGAGAAGAGCGCTTTACCGGCCGCGCACCAGACGTTGATGCCGCGGGTGTCGATTACCAGGATCCAGGCATTCAAGGAAGTTAACTCCCGGCGCAGTGCATCGAAGCTGAGCTTATAGTTGGCGGTAACCAAAACCGGTGAATCCTGATCCGGAGTCCCCACACAGTAGAGGCCGGGGGCGATTTTATATTGATCTCTTTTTATCCCAAGACGGGCAGTCAGGGTGCCCACCCGGTCAGATCGTTCGAGTCGGGTTTTGACCCGGGGAACCGGGCCGATCGGTGTGTCGATAAACGTATCGACAAAGTCCAGCAGCCGGTAGCCCGGTTTCTCATGCGGGCTGCTCTGCGGCCCCGGCGGCAAGCCGCAGCACACTTCGCCGACGGCCTGTGGCATGACCAATGGGTGCAGTGCGGAGGGGGACTCCGTCAAACTGGAACCTGCCTCACATGGGCAACAGGCGTTTTTTTGCCGGGTCAAATCATTCATGTCTTCAATCTTCAGGTCTAAGGGGATTCAATATTTATTCTAACCTTGAAAACCTGGTCCTGTGGGCCAGGATTCTTTACTTATTCGGCCCCATTTTATATCAAATTACCGTCGCATTCAACCGGAGGCATTTTTTTAAGCCAGGGCCGTGACGGCGACAGGTTCGCTGATTGCGGCAGACCCGGCAGCGGTCGTCACTGCAGCTCTGACAGGCGAAACAGTCTTTACAGGGGTGCTTTTTGACGCACCCTTCCGGCGGCCGCGGCACATACACTTTGCCCTTCAATCCGGGAACTGTTGCAAAAGGCACGTGCACTCTCCCCTAGTTAGAGTTTATTAAAGATTCCGGTCTAGTGCCTATCCGGCAATTCAGACCGCTGTAACGTTTATACATGACTACCTGAGGATCCATTACCACACAGTAACATAGCAAGAAAAATATTCATATTTAATTGCCTGGTTTCTGTCAAGGGCAAATCCGGGGAGGCTAAGTTTTTAGCGGTCATCGCTCCGAGGTCTTTGCCAATCCCTGTTGAACAACTGACCCAGCATATCGCCGATCACCACGCATTCCAGGCCGAAGGGAAGATACCCGGCATAGCCCAGCAGCGGCATTTCAAAAATCTGAAAGCGTTGAACAAAAGGGATGCTGTATTCCCACCGGGCCAGGCTGAAGTAGTTCCACATTTCCCAGAAACCGCCGCAAATCAAGGCGGCCAAAACCGCTGCAACGGCGCCACTCCAGTTTCCGGCGGAAATCTGCGAGAAAATGTGCGGTTCCTGCATCACTGTTTGCAGTCCGACGATGATCAGAAGGGGCGAAACCCAGAGAAGGGGAAATAAATAATCCGGCCAAACCCCAATTGCAACCAGCCCGGCCGCATCGAGCAGCAGAACGGCTACGGCTGCCGCGGTGGGATGCCCCAGCGCAATGGGCCGCATACGGGAATAGCTTCGGCGGATCCAGCCGGTTCCGAGCAGGTATTGCCGGGTGCTTAACACCGCCGGCAGCACCGTGGCAAAGGACAGAGTCGCATACCAGAAATAGGCCCAGGGACCAAACTGCACGCCCGGATAATACCAGTTTTGAACAAAGCGATTCAGGTATTCGAAAAACCACCAGAAGGCGGCGCTGGCCGGGAAAAGCAGCAGAAAATATGCGGGGCGATCCGTCATGAGGCTGTGACCGCGGCGCCGCCAACAAAGCGCATTGACGACCAGGATGTATGAAAACCACAGCGGGCTGAAGGTATGGGGTTGAAATTTCGCAAACCAGGCCATCCGGGTCCAAGCCAGAATCCAGGCCAGCACGCCGGTGGCGCCGCCGACCCAGCCCCACCAGGGAAAGGGCCTTGAGGCTGAAGCGGCAGCGGGTCGGGGACTTTTACGATATGATTGAACACCGGCGACAATCAGCGGGCAAACGGATGCTAAAATCAGCAGGGCAATTATCAAAAAAGCCGGCCATGAAAAAGGGGCGTGTGGGACATAGCGGGTTCGGGGGGGAAATTCAAGATAGCGCTGCAGCGGAAAACCGGCGATCCGCACCCCTGCCAGCGGCAACCCCAGCAACATAACCGCCAGCAGGATAAATTTCAGCAAAAAACGTTGAGGATAGGACATAGAATTAAGAATGGCGAATGATGAACGACGATTGACGATTTGCGGCATTTTATCCGTTTTAAAATTTGGCGTTTGTTGACCCTTTGTCCATTCAATTAACCAATTTCAATACAGCTTCCACCCATTTCGACATTCGTCAATCGTCATTTCTTACTGCGACGCCACATCCTGCAGGAATTCAGGCAATTCACATACCTCGGATGCTTTGCGGGTTTCAACATAGTGGGCGGCCGCCAAGGCGGCGGTGCAGCCGTCGGCGGCAGACAGCACTATTTGCCGGGCGTATTTTTCCCGCAGATCCCCGATGACATAAAGCCCGGGGCAATTGGTTTCGCATTTATCGCCGGTAACCACATAGCCGTCGGCATTCATTTTGGTGCCGGCCGGCACCAGTTGATTGTTGGGGTTAAAACCGATGAAAATAAAAACTCCGTCGGCAGCCAGCTCGCGCTGGTCTCCGGTGCGGGTATCTTTCAAGTCCACCGCCGTAACGCCGTCCTCATCCGCCTTGATGGCGGTGACCACCGAATTCCAGATAACCTCGATTTTGCATTCGGCTTTCACGCGCTGTTGCAGCAGGGCGCCGGCTCGGAGGGCATCTCGTCGGTGGATAATATAAACCTGCTTGGCCAGTTTTGCCAGGTACAGGGATTCTTCAGCCGCCGTGTCGCCCCCGCCGATGACCACCACGGTTTTGTTGCGGAAGAAAAAACCGTCACATACCGCACAATAGGAAACGCCTCTGCCGTACAATTCTGCTTCACCGGGAATATTGAGCTTGCGAGGGTTTCCGCCGGTTGCCAGAATAACTGCATGGGTTTGCAGGATGCTGCCGTCGGCGAGTTTGACCGAGTGAAATTCCAGCCCCGGTTCCAACTCCTGGACTTCGGCCGAGCGAATTTCCAGACCATAGGATTGGGCGTGCAAAGCAAATTTCATTGCCAGCCCGGCACCGCTGATGTGCTCATCGCCGGGCCAATTTTCAACCGAATCGGAGTTGTTCACCTGGCCGCCGGGTGCCGCCATTTCAATCAGAACTGTTTTTAGTGCTGCCCGCATGGCATAAATACCGGCGGTCAGTCCACCCGGACCGCCCCCGATGATGGTTAAGTCATAAATTTCTGATTCGGACATGCTTGCCTCCCCTCTGGATTGCCTTAATTTAAATATGCTAATATAATGACCGAAATATACGGACACGAGCTTACTATTTAAAACAAAATGAATGGATCTTCAACTTAAATTTGAGGTGGGCCGATGTTCTCACTGGATTCCTTCTACAAACAGTACGAAACCGACACGACCGAACTGGTCATAAATGGTCGTAAATTTAAAATATTGCTGCCCAAAGATCTAACCGGATTCATCGATCCCAATGATGTCTTTCACGATTTTCCGTTGTGGACCAAGATCTGGCGGGCATCCTGGGTGTTGGCCGGCTTTCTGGCCGAGATGCCGCCGGCGGCGGAGAAAAACTTTTTAGAAATCGGCGCCGGTGCAGGACTGGTAAGCATCGTGGCGGCATCCTTCGGGCATCGCATTACCCTGACCGAATTCAATCCCGAGGCCCTCCAGTTTGCACAGGCCAATGCGGTTATCAACGGCTGCCCGCAGTTACCCATCCGGGAGCTGGACTGGAATCGACCGCAGCCGGCCGAGACCTTCGATTATATTGTGGCATCCGAGGTGACCTATCAAAAAGAGCATGTGACGATCCTGTTAAAGCTATTTAAATCTTATTTGAAACCTGGGGGTGCAGTGTACCTGGCCGGTGAGATGCGAAGGGTCAGCCGGGATTTCTATCAACAAATGGAAACCGCTTTTGACATCCGGGTCCAGAAAAAAATCCTGCGATTCGCCGGCGAGGAAACAGCTGTTTTTTTGTTTCGAATGACCGGAAAAACGGAGAGCTGAGCGCTCAGCGGCGAAACCTTATGCAAAGTACGGCGCCTTCCCGATGCCTTTTCAAAACTTCCGAAGCCTCCCTAAAGTTTCTGCAAAAAGTGTCGATACCAGCTTCATCATAAAAGCTTAAGGTTGCACTCAATCTATTACCCCAAATTATAAGGTTGCTGTTAAATGAATCCCCTAGATTCGCTTCCCAATGACAGCCCGTTGCCGGAGGCCGCCGCCGGCAAGAATCAGATCGTGGAGCTTTTGGTGCGGGAAAAAATTTTGACCGCCAAGCAGGTTGAATATGCATCGCGCGTGCTCGGCAAGATCGAAACCTCCCGGTCGATGCTGGATGTGCTGAAGCAACTCAACTTCGTCGACGATGATCAAATTAAAGATACGGTTCGCAGAAGCCGCGTCCCCATGTGTATCGGCAACCTGCTGGTCGAGTTGGGATACATTGCCTACGAAGATGCCCAACGGGCCCTGAAAATTAAGAGCGCCTACCAGAATCACAAAAAACTCGGTGAGATCCTGCTGGATCAGCGCCTGATCGATGAGCGTTCATTGATCGATGCGCTGTCCCAGCAGATGGGATTTCCCCACATTGAACCCGAATTCAGTGAAATCGATCAAAAACTGTTCGGCAGTGTGAACCCCAAGTGGTATGAGAAGCATGAAGTGATTCCCATCCGCAAGGAAGAGGGCGGCGTGCTGGTGGCATTTGCCGATCCGCTGGATCGCATGGACCTCGAGGCCGTCAAACTGGCGTTTGGGGATAAGTTTATTCCGGCCATAGCGCGCAAAAGCGCCATCAAACAAGCCGTCCGAAGATGCCTGACCGGTGCTGGTCGGCAAAAGATATCCCCGTCGGATGAAAATTCCATCATCAAACTGGTCGATGACATCCTGCTGGCTGCCATCGAACAGGACGCCAGCGACATTCACATCGAACCGTTAAAGGAAAGCATGCGGGTTCGTTTTCGCCGGGACGGCGTGCTCATCAATTTCCAGGAGTTTCAGGTAGACATCCTGCCGGCCCTCACCAACCGGATCAAGGTGATGTGTGATGTGGATATCACCGAAAAGCGGCGTCACCAGGGAGGGCGATTCAATTTTGACTACCCGGGGGGACAGGTTGACCTGCGGGTCTCCTTTTATGTGACCGTACATGGTGAAAAGATCGTCCTGCGGCTGTTGAACCGCAAAGGTGTGCTGATCAATATCGATGACATCGGTTTATCGCCGCGGATGCTGGCGCGATTCAAGGATGATGCACTGTATCTGCCCAGCGGCGTCATCCTGATCACGGGTCCCACCGGCTCGGGCAAAACGACTACGGTATACAGCTGCATCAACCACATCAACACTCCGGAAACCAGCATCATCACGGCGGAAGAACCGGTGGAATACGTCATTGATGGGATTGCGCAATGCTCCATAAATCCCAAAATCAACCTGACCTATGAGGAAACCCTGCGGCACATTGTGCGTCAGGACCCGGACGTTATCGTGATCGGAGAAATCCGGGACAGATTTTCGGCCGAAGTCGCCGTGCAGGCCGCGTTGACGGGACACAAGGTGCTGACCACTTTCCATACCGAGGACAGCATCGGCGGCCTCGTGCGGCTGCTGAACATGAACATTGAAGCCTTTTTGATCTCTTCGACCGTGGTCAGTGTGATGGCCCAGCGGCTTCTGCGCAAGATTTGTCCAAAATGTGCCGCCGCTTATAGGCCGAAACCGGCCGACCTGCAGCGCCTCGGTTATATGCCCGGCGATATCAAAGGTGCCGAATTCCGCAAAGGACACGGCTGCTCCCAGTGTCAGTACACCGGGTATCGAGGCCGGGTCGGTGTATTTGAGCTGCTCATCCTGAACGAAGAAGTCCGCAGTGCCATTATTGAGCAGAAAACCAGCCAGGAAATTCGAACTATCAGTATTGAGTCCACCGGCCTTGTGACGCTGCTGGAGGATGGGATCATCAAGGCCGCCGCCGGATTGACGACCATCGATGAGCTGCTGCGCAGTTTGCCGCGCTTGCAGAAACCAAGATCCCTGGCGGAGCTGCGCCGTCTTCTGGAAGGATAATTATGCCGCAACAGGAGTCCTTTATCGAAATTATCGATAAACAGTTAAAATCCAGCAAAGCCCGGCTGCCGGTATTTAACACAACGGCGCTGCGAGTGCAGCAGGAAATCGCCAAATCAGAACCCGATATCCGCCTGATTGAAAAGTTGATTGTCAGTGATCAGGCTTTAACGGCTAAGGTGTTGAGCGTTTCCAACTCCTCGTTCTACAAGGGACTGACCCAGGTTGACACCGTGCGCAATGCGATTGTGCGTCTGGGTATCAATGAGGTTTCCAGCATCGTTATGCTGGTGACCCACGAGAACAATTTCCGTTCCAAAGATCCGTTTATGAACGCCATTATGCGCAAACTCTGGCGACATTCGGTCGGCTGCGGCATGGGAGCCAACTGGCTGGCTAAAAAATGCGGTCTGCGCGGCCTGGCGCATGAAGCCTTCTTTGCCGGGCTGCTGCATGATGTCGGCAAACTTTTTATTTTAACCGTAATTGATGATTTCAAAAATTCCGATGGTTTTGATATTCAGCCTTCCGATTCCCTGCTGGTTGAAGCCATGAACAGTCTGCACACCAGCCATGGATACGCTCTAATGGTTCACTGGAACCTGCCGGAAAAGTACTGTCATGTCGTGCGGGATCACCATCAGGAGCCCTTCGATTCAAAAGACGTGCTGCAAGCCCTGGTGCGGCTGGCAGACAAAGCCTGTCTGAAACTGGGCATGGGCCTGCCCGCGGATCCGGCGTTGGCGCTGGCCGCGACACCGGAAGCCGATGCATTGCGCCTGTCCGAAGTTGACCTGGCCCAGCTGGAGATCATGCTGGAAGACTCGCAGGTCTTTGAAGCAGGAGGGTAGGAATCTCGATTTATCGGAAAGGTAGTTTCTATGCCCACACATTCTTTTTGTCTGCATCTTTTGATAAAATCCAAATCACAAGCACCAAATTCCAAACAAATTCAAAATCCGAAATCTCAATGACCAAAATCTATCCCGAACAAGCCGGTTGCGTGAAACGGAAATCCGGATTTCTCAGGGAACCAAAAAGAGCAAATTCATCACGAAAGCACGAAAGGATGAAAACACGAAAGGTTGAGAAGATAAATTTCCTGTTTTCAAGTTGTTGTGGTGAAAATATTTTCTTATGACCTGCAAAGAAATCACAATTAAGTGACTAATTCACAGCGCGTTTTGGATTTGAACTTTTGGTCATTGGATTTTATTTGTTATTTGGAATTTGTGATTTGATATTTCCGGTTTTGCGCCGCTTTTGATCAGGCTGGAAAAACCTGGATAGGCAGATCGGTGGCACTGCACCTACTCCTTGGCACCGGCCTCCATCAATATCTTGAACAGGATCAGATCGCGCTTCTTCAAGGCATATGCCAGAGCCGTCATTTCCGTCTTATCTTTCGCATTGACATCGGCACCCTTTTCGATTAAAAGTTCGACGACGGCGGTGCGATCCTCCGGAGCACTGGCAGCATAGATCAGCGCGGTCTGTCCGTCCCTGGTGCGGGTGTTCACCCTGGCCCCCTGCGAGATCAGCATGGCGGCGATATCCGTTTTGCCTTTCATGGCCGCCACCATCAAAGGCGTCTCGTCCGCCGATACGCCTTTTACATCTCCGGCATTGACGTCCGCACCGCTTGAAATCAGAAGCCTGACGACCGGCTCCTGCCCTTCGATAATGGCCTCCATCAGGGCCGTATTACCGGCATTGTTGACCCTTTTTAGATCGGCACCCGCGTTTAGCAGGGTCTGGACCGTGTCGGCATGCCCGTTCATACTGGCCTCGTGCAAGGCGGTTGATTTCCACTGGGAGGCGGCATTGACATCGGCGCCCTTTTCCAGCAAAAGTTTAACAATTGCCGTATGGCCGTTTTGGGCGGCATTCATCAAGGCCGTTCGTTGAGCCAGGTCGGCGGAATTGACGTCGGCATTTTTGGAGAGCAGCAGTTTGACCATATCAAGATTACCCTGTTCAGCAGCCAGCACTAACCCGGATTCACCGAATTCGTTTCTGGCGTCGACATCCATGCCGATTGCCAGAAACCAGCCGACCACCTCGATATTTCCGCTCTCGATGTGACCGATCATTGCTTCAGTCGTGTAAGGGATGTTTTCCTGGGCCAGTTCGGTGCGTGCGGCTTGCGGAGTGATGGCAAAGCCCGGTAAACTGGTCAGAATCAGAAAAAAAACAATCAGGCATACCATTTGTTTCATCGCAGGACCTCGCTGTTTACCTTAAATCGGCTGGAGGATAAAATAATGCATCACCGTCATATCCAGGCGTTGGATTGCCGCCGGAATATTCCGTTTTTACGACGGACTTCGACACGGGTTCCCCGGATTGAGGCTAAACCCCCGGCCGGATTCATTATTGTCTTAACAAATTACTATCATACCTTGAGCTGCTTTTTCAATTTTATTTTACCTGGAGGTTTTCTGACAAATCCTGCCTGTTTCTTTGATCAAGAATATCTCAAAATTACCGATATACAGTGTACCGGGTCATGGGGCATTAAAACCATACGTTCATTGTACATCTGACAAAAAGGAAAATCGGTGTTGCCAACCAGCAGTAATTTAAATTTATCTCATAATAACAGTGGAATATGGATTATTTCGGAGGACCGTTTTTCAGATATCGACCTGGGCCGGGTGGTGGACGACAATTTGGACGGGCCCCACAAGGAATACAAGATATCGGATTTCGGCCGCTATCTGCTCAATCCGCGCTCGATTGAGGTCAAAAAGAAAATGATCGGCGGTGAAATCCACTACAAACAGGGGGCCTTTAAGAAAATTCGGCGGGCTTTGCGTAAAATCCTGCCCGCCCGCTCCAAAGACGGTAAAATAAATGCAGGACTCGCACCGGAAGTGATCGTTTCGCGCTTTAAACTGCGCATTCCGGCCATGCAGGATCCCGCTTTAGAGTCCTATTTGAACAAAATTTACGACCAGTTGAAAACCTACGATTCTTTTGCCAAACGATTGGCCCAGTTGGATTTGCGCCGTGTTGTGCAAGTCGTCGGAATCTGTGAGGATGTCGGCGGCAACTATTCCTACCTTAAGTTGCAGGGCAGCATCGACGAAAAAATCAAGTACCTGGGCAACTTCATTACCAAAGATGTGGGCGTCATTCTCAACAAGGCCTATATTGCCGAGGGGTTGTTCGAATTGCGAGGCTATGATTTCAAATCTTTTACCCCCGCGAAATCTTACCGTCTTTTGGCCTACAAAAGCGGCGGAGAGCCAAAGGCTTGCGTGCTGACGGGACGCAATCAGGTTGAATTTTACCTCAGCGATTATCATCTCATCAAATATCTGCATCTGCTCGAGCAGTCCCTGAGAGCCGACTCCGGTTTATGCGGGGCTTTTGGTCAGTGCCTGGCAGGCCAGGCCCAGCCGATCAAGCTGTTTTTCAATAAAAAGCTGGAAATCGACTATGCCAAGTCCCCGCTGCCAGCCTTTTACCAGGATGTTTTTCGAACGCTCAACGTGTCGCTAAAGCAAAGGAATTTGATTAAACCGATGCTGAATTATTTGCAGATCGGTGTATCGCTGAATTATATGTTTAATGACGACAACCGTGATGATCGAATGTTTACCCACATTTCGATTCTGCATGATTGCCGGGCACTGGAACCGCTGCGCAAGAATTTGCCGGAAGTGTTTGCCACGGTGTCGAAACTTGGATGTGCGTCGGAAGCCGGCCGGTATTACCTGCTGGACGCCATCAACGGATTTAACAATGCCTAACACTGACTACAAAGATAATGACTATCTGTGGATCAAAGAGCTGCTGGACTACCCGGCCAATCTGGATATACATTTGGGCAGTTTTACGGATACGTCTCAAATAAAACTGCCGCAGGATCCCATTGACGGTGTCATCTTCCAGCAGCGTGCCAAAAGCGCCATTCGAAAAATTGCCCAGAACAAAGGGCACATTCTCATGGTGGGACGGCCGGGAACCGGAAAATCCATGCTGGCCAACATGTTCAAGGAGGTGCTGGAAAAATCCCTCGGCGATTACCTGAAGCCCAAAGACGCCATCGTGGGGTATCCGGGCAAGGATCGCAACCACATTCGTTTTGCCTATGAAAATCCCGCCAGAGTGGATAAAGTGCTGGCGGATATTGAGTCGGCCATCGAAGTCGCCCGCAACAGCCTGGATGAATTCAGCCTGGCCGATCAGATTCATTCCACCCGAAAAGTTAAAATCGCGCTGATCTGCGCTACGGCCCTGGGAATTGCCGCCGGGATTATGTTTCCGCCTGCGTTTATTGCGGCCGGGCTTACCGGCATGGGGTCCATTTTCCTGTACATGCAGGAAAACAACCACCGCGCCCAGGAGAAAATCCAGCGGGAAGCCACCGGCGGATCGCATAACGATGTCAAATACCTGCAGGATATGGTCCCGGAGGTGTTATACGATCCGCGCCAGGACCCGGACCTGATGTCCAGAGTGTCCGAGCCCAGCGCCCGCAACATGAAAGGGGGGTTCCGGCATGACCCCTACCAGTCCGGCAATCTCCAGACGCCCTGCCACAAGCGGGCCTATCTGGGCGCCCATGCCAAATCCCCGATCATTTATATCGACGAATTGAAAACAATGGTCAAAGTCGGCTACATGGCGGATTTGCTGGAGATCATGCAAAACAAGAAATACATTCTCGAAGGCGGGCGCAGCACCGGAAGCGGAGCGGCGGATCGATCGGAGAACCACCTGAAGGCCGACAACATTATCGTGGCCTGCTGCAACCATGACACCCTGCAATTTCTGCAGGATGAAGGCGACGGTGCTTTCTTGAGCCGGATCGAAGATAAGGGTGAAATCATCCACATGGACAACGCCGTGCCGGAGACCCCGGAAAACGTCAAACAGATCGCCCAGTACGTCAAACAGGAAATCATCAACCTGGCCGCCGAATTCAAGCAAGCCTGGGGAGAGGTTATTGAAAAAGAAGGTTATGAAAGCGTCCGGAAAAGAAGCGAGCACATTTACGGCCGGGCTCTGCCGGAGGATTTCAGGTTGACTGTGCGGGAATTTTCCAAGGCCGCCGTTCTGGAAATTGCCAAGGAGCTGCGTTGTCGCGCCTCGGACGGCAAGTTCAGCAGTATCCTGCGGCCGATCAACGGCATCATAAAATCAGCCGAGTTTGAGGCCGTGCTAGACAGCTCAGCGCGGGTCGAACCCCCGCATGTACGCCGGGCGCTGCAGGAACACCTGAGCCTGGAAGGGGGGCTGTCCAAAGAAATCAGCGAACACAAAAAATATCTTAAAAAATATATCAGCTCGATGACCGATTCCATCGGCTACGTCGTCGGCCTGGCCGTGATCCATGCCAAATCAAGCGGGCAGATGTACGGCCAACCCCTGCCGATTCACTGCCAGATCAACGTCGGCACTGCCGATCTGGTGGTCGCACCCGGCAAAATCGGTGATATTGCCAAAGCCGCGGCCCAAAACGTCCGGGCCTCCATCAAAAAAGTGCTGACCAACATCGGCGCGCCCTATGTCGGGTATGAAATGTATGTGGAATACATTCAGGCTCATGGCGGCGTGGAGGGAGACAGCGCCTCGGTGGCCATGGACATTGCCCTGGTTTCGGATTACATCAAACAGCCGGTGAATCAACGGTACGGGATAACCGGCTCGCTGACCGGGGACATTATTCTGGCGGTGGGCGGGGTGACGGAAAAGGTTCGATCCATTATGGATCCATTCCTGGGCATGGAAGGCGCCTGCATACCGTGGCTGAATAAGTACGATGTCGAGCCGCTGCTGATCAACACGGTCAATGAATATATTCAAAAAGATGAAATCCCCGGTCTTCGCATCTACCGGGACGGCGACAAGCAAAACCCGTTTGATATTTACTTTTGCAAGACCAAATACAATGCTTATAAGATCCTGATGGGATTGGACAAAGCGGAAGTGGAGACCCGTATGGCGCAAAGAAGCAAGCACGATCTGGCTTTTATGCAGAATTTAAGAGGTGCGTCCTGACGCGGATTGCAACCGATTCTAATACTGCTGGAGCTCTTCATAGCGGTAATCAAGTTCGACGCCGGCGGCTTCCAACATTTTCTCCGATTCCCGGCCGGCATGATATTTGCGCTCTGAGACAACCCTTTTGATTCCGCAATTTATAATCAGCATGGCACAAGTCCGGCAGGGGGTCATTCGGGTATAGATAGTCGCCCCGTTGATTGAAATGCCCAATTTGGCGGCCTGGCAGATTGCATTCTGTTCCGCATGGATCGTGCGCATACAATGCTCGGTGACGGTTCCGTCCTCGTGCGTCACTTTTTTCATCTGGTGGCCGACTTCGTCGCAATGGGGAAACCCCATCGGGGAGCCCACATACCCGGACACCAGAAGCTGTTTGTCCCGCACGATGACGCAGCCGCTTTTGCCGCGGTCGCAGGTTGCCCTCTTCGAGACCGCATCGGCCATCTCGATAAAGTATTCATCCCAGGTCGGCCGCTCATCGCCTTGCCCTTGGTTGCGGTCAAACGCCATGCTGATCTCCCTCTAATCTGATCTGTTGCAAGAATATTAAGTTGAATTGAATACATAAACCCAATTTTCCGGCAGGTCAAGCCATGAAATTCCGGGTGCCGGCAGGTGCCGGTGAATGGGAGCCGGCCGCTGGACTGACTATCCGACGATATAAGCACCTGTGCCGACGGCAATCAGCACATCATCATCGTTTTTGAGTTCCATGCGGGTGACGGCCACCTTTTTGCCCGTGCGCATAACTGTTCCGGAGGAGCAAAACCGGGCACCCCGGCCGGGCCTGAGATAATCCACGCGCATGTCGATGGTTCCGATCCGGGCAATTCGATTGGAAATTTCGTCAAAGGAAAGCCCGCGCATCCTTTCGGCGGCAGAGGCGGTTGCCGTCATACCGCCGGTCGCATCCAGTACGGCCGAAATTACACCGCCGTGCAGAATGCCGTGGACCGCATTGCCGATCAGCTCATTTTTCATCTGAAAACCGAATCCGGCTGTATCGAGCCTGATAAAGGCGACCTTCAGGCCTAAAAGACGGTTAAAGGGTAAATTTTCATAAACCGTTCGAATGATTTCAAGCAAGGACGTCATCTCTTTTTTCGAGTCGGGCATCGAAGCATTCCACTTTTCATAATGGGGCATTTCCTGTGTCTAATACTTCAGCCAGCTTTTCCAATGCATCCCAGGCCGCCGCAAAACCGGCGTAGGCGGCAACCTGAAAGATCGCTTCAAAACAGAGGCTGGAAACGGACACCCGGCCGAAATTTCATGCAACCGGGGGTGACAGCGTCTCATTGACCGCAGCATTTTTTATATTTCTTTCCGCTGCCGCATGGGCAGGGGTCATTGCGGCCGACTTTTTTTTCGGCAACTATCGTTTTGGGCGGATTCAATAATAGGTCCAGATCGGCAACATCTTCCGGTTCATCCGGTTCCAATCCAATTGTATATTTCCAACCGTTTTTTTCAAATACCGACGCCACCTCTTTCATTCTCTCTTCGGTCTGTACCCGGACAACAGCAGGATTCTTTTCCGTCCCCAATTTACCATTCTTTTTACCGTCAAAAATTTTTTCCATTTTTATCACCCTGTTTTTCTTACCTCTGAAGCATACAACTTAATCTCGGAAGCATCTGCGGGCCACCTTGCCATGCGTTCGAATCTTAAGCCGAGCTTATCCAGTAATTTAATTGAGCGCTCATTGTCGGAAGAGACAATGGCTGCAATTCGGTTCAACCCCAAAGCATCTCTACCATAGGCCATCACGGCAGCGGCCGCCTCGAAGGCATACCCCTGCGACCAGAATTGGGGAAGGAAGGCGAAGCCGATGTCCACATCGGGCAAACTGTCGCGTTTTAACAGGCCGCAGATCCCGAGGGGGGCTTCGGAATCCTTCAACTCGGCCAAATACAGCCCAAAGCCGAATTGCTCATAGCTGGCAATGGGTCCTTTCAAAATATAGTCGCGCGCATCGTCGATTGTCCTGACCCCCTTGTCGCCAATAAAGTGCACATATGAAGGTTCGTTGAGAAGCCCCAGGATGAAGCCCGCATCTTCAGTCGTGAGTCTGCGAAGTTGAAGGCGATTTGTTTCCAGAACCTTCACTGGATGCGTTTTCCTTTTCGGATGCCGATCTTTACCATGACACCATAGGATAGCCATCGGTTTTATTGGAGAGGCGCTAAATCTTGTCATATTCCCCCATCAGGTGTGGCCTGATATATAACCGAAGCTCAATCGCCGGGAACCATGAGTGCCCTTCCAACTTTACCATGAATTCTATCATATGCATTCAGGCAGGCAAGATCAATGACCTTAAGGCCGGTGATTCTCATCTTTTGTCGTTCGATCGCAGCGGGACCGACAAACCGGCGCACGCCGGACCCGACTACAGCCGCTCCGGCGAGGATTGCAAAAAGCTTGGTTGCGAGTGTCAGAGGGTTACTACCAAACCGCCGGCCTTTTCAATCTTATGCATCCACATTTCGCAGAGGATACGCAGCTCCTCCACAGGATCGGCCTTAGAGTTTTCGTCATGATCCAGTTCGTCGAGGATCTCGAATTCAAAGCACGATTTGCCAAGCGACTTCCACTCACCAAGCAGCTCTGTGTTTCTATGACTGCCAAACTTCAGTTCCGTTTTTTGCCTATTTACCCTGGCTTGTAAATCGGTACTGAAACCGACGTATGATTTGCCGTTTCGCGTGTTCAGGATTCTATAAACACCCATCGGCCGCTTGGCCTGCTTGTAATCTTTCTTTGCTTTTGATCTGTCCATATCGATTTCCTTATAAATGTCAGATGCCGATTGCTGAGTGTGTCCAGTGCCAGGGTTCATAGATGAAGCCGAATTGGTTGCTCCGAAGATACGCCATAGAGAATCGGAAGGTATGGGCATTTAAGCCTAGCCAGCGAAACGCTTCCGTGTGCTCGAACTTTTCAGTCAGCAATTCGCACCCGGGCGTGCCGACATCGACAGCGTGCCCGGTATGGTGTTGGCTGAATCCAGGAGCGGCGTTGACCGCCAGAATGGCATCTATAGGCAGACCAGCGGCCAGCTTTCTCTCAAAAATCCCGCATTGATATTCGATGCTTCGAAATCCTGACACCAGCAGGATCTGAACGTTGTCCGAGCGTGCCGCCTCGACCATTGCGGCCCAGGCTTGCGCCGTATCCGGGGCGAGCATCTGTACCCTGCCCAGATCATCCATGCCGACCTCAACCAGGTGTTCCGCTTCCAGGAACTGCGGTCGAAACGGACGCCGTCCGTAATCCGGTGGAATCCCGAGCGCCCTATGGATTTCTGCAACAATCATGAGGCAGATACCTTCTTCATACCATTATTGGGCTTGAAATTTTATCTTGACCCACACTTGCACCATTATTAATTATGCCCACCTTCTTCGGCACCCAACGGTTGAGCTCACTGGTTTTCACGAAGCGCAGCGGAGTGAAAATCCAGTGAAGCGATTTGTTGGGCGGTTGTTACGGATTGAATCCGTATTCGATAGCACAACCTTCCTTCGACATTACTCTGCCTCAATCGGAACCGCAGTACCCCTTACCACAATTCCTCCTGTAGCAGGTATTTCGACTATCAGTCGACTCGGACGGCCCATCGCTTCCCCTTGACGGATGAAAATGGTGGCGGGCACGCCAATGAGTTCAGCTTCTCGGAGATACCCCCCAAGCGCTGCTGCCGCCGCGCCCGTGGCTGGATCTTCCACAACCCCACCTACTGGAAATGGGTTGCGAGAGTGAAATACATTCGTACTCTCTCGCCACACCAATTGTAGCGTAGTAAAACCTTCTCGAAGCATAAGAGCCTTCAGTCTCTCAAAGTCATAATTTAACTTGGCCAGTCTATGCGGATCATTGATGGCCAATACCAAATGCCATGCCCCGGCGTAAGCTCTGGCTGGAGGAATTGAGCCATCTACATCACCGGATTGCCAGCCAAGCGCGGAGAGCACTTCGTTGACAAGTACATCGGAAGCACCTGTGTACTTTGGCTCCACTGAAGTCAACGAGGCTTCACGTACACCACCTTTGGAAAAAACGGTGACAGGAATCTCCCCAACGGCAGCTGCTAACCTATATGTGCCATCCCCTTCGGTCTCGCCAAGTACCACCCCCGTTGCAATGGTAGCGTGACCACAAAACGGCACTTCCATCTCAGGACTGTAGTATCGAATCGTTCGAGTCTTTCCGATAGTTGGAGCCACAAAGGCAGTTTCAGAGTAACCAATTTCGGATGCAATTCGCTGCATAACGTCGACAGGTGGCAATGTCTCACCAACCCAAACTCCGGCGGGATTACCGCCCCTGGGGTTGTCCGTAAAAGCTGATCTACGATAGAGTGTTCCCAAGTTCATTATGCCCTCCTTATTGAGTCACCCAAGGCCGTGTTTTACCCGCTGCCGAGCCAGCAAGACTAACCCCAATAAGAAATAGGGTTGTTACCGTGTTTCCTCTGGTTTGCAGCTTGGCATTAGGATTAAAAAGACGTATTGACGGTAGATCTAAGCGTTTGGCTTGTACCCAACCGCATCAATCTCGACCGCAGCTCCACGTGCTAATTCGGCTCCACCAACCGTGATGCGTGCGGGGGGATCACCGCCCATCAGTTCAAGATAGGCCTGATTCATTTCTGGAAAAGTCTTTATGTCTGCCAGAAAAACACTGACTTTAACAAGATCTGACAGGGAGGCTCCGCATTCCTTTAAAATGAGGCCAATATTCTGAAGGGCCTGAGCGGTTTCCGCCCCGGTTCCACCCTCTACAAGCTCCATTGAGTCTGATTTTGTTCCCAATGTACCTGAAACATAAATAAAATCCCCCGCAATCACTGCATGGCAAAAGGCAGGGAGACGACCAAGACCAGACACGTTTACTTTTTTTGCCTTCATTTTGATCTCCTGAGATGATGCTCACGCACCTGTTATCATTGATTACCATCAACTAAGATGAGCCCAACCTTTGAAGTGAGCAACGGCCCAAATTCAGACCAAATCTGCACGGCTTTTACGATAAACCGCGGTCTTCACGCCGTCTACTCCACTGTTGGTTATCTTGGGATTTTTATCTTTTGATACTGTAAGACAGATCTAAACTGTATGCCGCATGCTGCAATTTTTTATCGGTAGTCCACAATGGCACCCCGGCCAGTTTCGCTGATGCTAATAAATGTACATCGACAAAACCTATTCCTGTTCCATATAATTGGTTCCGCTCAACAAAATACAGATATTCGTCCAAATTGATGGCTGGAGCTAAAGGAAGGGATCGGAGCAAATTTAGGATCTCGGCGCGGTTACCAATATTACCGCAAGCAAGCTCCCCAATTATAAAAGAGTGGCAAGCAACCTCCGCATCCATAAGAAGCTTCGCGAGGTGATTCTCTCCACGCCGAAAATGATTGACCCAGACTGATGTATCAACGAGCACCATGGTTATGATGCCTTTGGTCGTCGGCGCGGAATTGGGCGCAAATTCCTTTCCGAGCTGCCTAATTGGGCTAACCGCTTGCTGCTTTCCCGTGCAATCAGAGCTTCTAGACCAAGTCGAACAAGGGCCGTCTTTTCATTGATCCCCGTCAATTGGGATGCTTTTTCCAGTATTTGGTCATCTATGTTTAATGTCGTTCTCATGTGCATCAATATGCATCATTCATGCATATATGTCAAGGATATTGTTTCCACCAAGATAACGAGTGTGTAGAATAAGTAATGGCTAAAAACTTCAACCGGCTGATATCTAAAATCAACTATGGAATCGGCAATTTTTTATGATAAAGCCCTTGTATTCATTTCCTATCAGCACTGTAAAAGATCGATCTGTGCGTTATAATCGCATCTGCCCCTTACCGAAGCCTCATTTATGTATATCCTGTTCCAAATCGGTGAATCTTTAGCAGGTTGTGAACAATACTAAACAGTTTCCACTGAATGTTCACTTTCTGGTCTCCTCTTAAATTGAAGCGATTCAGTCAGATTGCGTGCCTCAAGTTGGCAAAGACCGGCTCTATGGTTCCAATCCGTTTACTATAAATCAGCCTGCCACGTTCCGAGTCGATTTTCTGTTTCATTTTCTGGGTGTAGCTTTGCTGCTTCTTGTCGGAGCGACCCAATATCAAATGAAGAAAATATAGGGTCACCCATTAAAGGGCTTGTCAAGAGAAAAAACACCCCCTTGATCAAAAAAAATCAGTTTTTGATTGACATTGATGGATTCCTAAAAAGCCCGTGCTCCTGGGTTAGCTTTTGAACGCAGGCGATGGTTTGTGCTGCTGATGGTCTTAAGATAAAGATCAGGCTTTTTAGGAATCCATCAAGTTTATAGCGCTCCTCAGCCCAGTGTCGCCTTTTCTCCTTTTCGCGCCCGCTATTTCTTTCTTATTGGCTTACGGTTAGTATTTTCTGATCCGCATCAGTCACCCATCAGGCTCAAGGCATTTGTGTTTTAAGCTCAAGGCTTGAAAACACCGCCCCTGGTCCGCTTGGGACCCCAGAAATTCTTCGGTTCCATACCGTGTTCAATTGGATGTGTTACAAATCTTGTGGTTATTAGCCAACCCCTTATGGACTCACGGCATAGGCGAATCGAGATCTAAAGCGATCGCTGTCTGGTTATTATTGGCGAGTGCAGCAGCTGCCAATCACATCTAATGGTTTAGTGCCAACCCCTATACCGGCTCACTGCCGCACTCCAACTCTTATCGCATACGCACCTGCCTTTTTAGTCGCTCAAATATTGGTGTCTTTTAAGGCCGATCGATGTATCATCGGCAATCAACTTTGATCGATTAGCTGGGTGCGGCAGCTGCCAATCAAAGCTGGTGGTTGAATACCAACCCCTTATCCGGTTGACTGCCGCACCCAAACCGATTAACTAAATAGCTTGTCCTCATCGAAGGCAACCTGATCGCGCATGATGTAGTAAGAGGCCCGAGACAGCTTGTTGCTCAATGCCTTGATTGCTACCACATTCTTGCTTCTCGCCTTTTTGCTCTGATAAAAACTGTGTGCCTTGGGACAATATCTTTTGGCAAAGTTGGCCGCCTCCACATAGGCCCAGGCCAGGTACTTGTTGCCATTTTTCTTGTTGTTCTCACCTTTTTTCTTGCCATTGGATATTCTCTTACTTTGCACACATCGACAGTAGGAAGAATAGTCACCAACTGTAGCAAAACGTCCAATATCCCCGACTTCCAGCATGATGGTCAGCGCTAAAATCTTGCCTATCCCCGGAATCGTAAGCAACTTTGCAAATTCCTTGCGCAGCTTGGCCTGTGACATGACACGCTTTTCAATGCCTCTAATAATGTGCTTCAAAAATTCAATCGTCGCCCAACTGTTGGTGGCCATCAATACTAAATCCGGACAATCGAACAGATCTGCAACATCTATGGCGCTCAGTTTCTTGATTTCATTGTTGGATATCTTAAAACCCAGATTTCTGCTGACCATACTCTGCAGACTCAAGATCTGCGCCGTTCGCTGTCGCACAAATAAAAGCCTGCGGCGTAACAAATCCCTTACCGCTCGATTCTCCTTGGGGTAGATGTATCCTTCAGCCAGCAGGTTCAAGCGGTACATGTGCGCCAACCAAAATGCATCCCAGGGATCATCGGTATGCTTCAGTCCCTCGTATTGTTTGATTGCCGAGGGATTAGCCAAATGAACCTCGTAGCCATTGTCCTGCAGGCCGTCGACCATCCAATACCAATTGAACGTGGATTCGATTACCACCGCCTTAAGGTTTTCCTTAAACGGTTCCAGCGCCTTCAAGACTTCCTCCAGCCGGTTGCAATGCCGCTTGCCATAAAGCCTCTTATCGTTGCCGTCGATGATTCCAATAAAATTATTACTTGAATGCAAATCAATTCCAGCGTATGTTTCCATGGGACACCTCCTAAATCCTATAAAATTAATGTTAGACCCTTGTCTACTGGTTCCATAGCATATTTTGCTATGGATAGGGAGGTGTCCTTTCTCAAGCTCGGCAGGCTGTAGTGAGATTTATCGCCAGCGGTCCGTAAGAAAATCTCACGCTTGACGAGCAATAACAGCTGAATGCAGGAAAAAAAGCAGTATCTATGATTTCCTGCCCTGTTGCTCTTTATATGTATATCAAAGCTTGAATTGTGAATAATAATCAAAATTGTTCTACTATAATTCACTATTCAAGCCCCTTATTTTTCTCATTGGTTTTTATTGGCGGACCTATTCTATTCTCTGCGGAGAATGGTCATAACCGGGTTTAAATGTAATAAAAGGTATCTTTATTTCCCCTCCAGACTCTTCAAGACCATGAATAACCAAGTAAAAAACATCGTCTTCTGACGGGGGAGGGGTATCAAAAAATAGATCAACGCATTTGCTAAACTTGCCTCCTGGATAAGAATCGTCAATTGAAATAGTATCGGGTAAAGGTGCTGCAATTGATCTATAGTATTCAGCAAAATTGAAATGATCTAGACTGAAGTCTTTTGTTTTCTTAACATATTTAATTTTTTGTAAATATTCGTGGAGTTCTACAGAACCACATTTCATAGGTTTAGCAAGAAATCTGCTTCCATCAGGAAATTCCACGTAAATCTTTGATGGCGAGATGGTTAAAAAATTTGATTCTGAGGTTACAAAAACCAATAATATAATGAATGCGCCTTTTGCCCCTTCCCCGTTGTCGACTTCAATTCGTATCTTAACATCTGGACCTTTAATAATATCTACTAACGGATAACATCCTTCATAGCCACATTCTTCTGTTAATTTCCATATGGCACTTTCGGAAATACTCGGTTTGCTGAATATTATAGGTGTATTCGTAAACGAGCATCCAGCAAAAATAATCACGGAAAGAGATAAATTTAGATATACGTAGTAATTGGTCCTGTTATTCATTCCTTTGCACTTAGGGTTCACGAAAAAATTAGTTCACAGTTTTAGGCGTTGAGGCGCCCGTCCGGCAAGGCGCGAAAACGCAGGAATATCTGGATATTCTGAGCTTTCGCAACGCAGTCGGGCGGGATGCAGCGGCGTATAAAATGTGAAGTTATTTTTGAGTGAGCCCTTAATCAATACAACGGGCTCTTCAGCGGGCGCGGTTTTCTGCGCTCCGCTGCAGGAGCGGTGTTAAGGCCTCTTTGTTACTATTGGCTTCTTCGCAAATACGTATGCCCTTCGGCTTTGATACTCCACCTCAGGGTATGGCTCTCTTTCGATTATCTCTATGCTTTCAAACCGAGCATCTTTTATCAAAACAGAAATGAAGTCCGTTTTAAAGAACATGAAATCTATGTCCACATCTTTGCCAAGAAACGCATCCAGGTGAATTTCCCCATCACCGATGTGGTAGGTGAACAGGAATACGCCGCCAGGTTGCAATACGCGGAATATTTCACTGAACGCCTTTGCGACCTGCTCATGTGAAAAATGTACGATAGCGTAAAAAGCAACAATGCCGGCTATCAACTCGTTTTCAAATTCGAGGTCAAGAATATTGCCCTTGCGGAAGGTTATACCCGGGTGAATCACTTTAGCTTGCTCTATGAGCTTTTCAGAGATATCGAGCCCAGAAATCTCAACACCAAGGTTTCTTAGATATTCAGTAGTTTGTCCGGGACCGCAGCCAAAATCCCAGACCGGCTTTTTTCCCACAACCTCTTGAGAGAATCTGTAAAGAATTTCACGATCCTGCGGCTTTTTCTCGTGCTCACTACAGAATTCCTCTGCATATTCCTTGGCTACTGTATCGTACGCTTCTGCTACTTTATTTGAGTTTTGTCCCATAGCCTTAACGTTGCTAAGCAGCCGCGCGGTTTTTAGTGTCGGCTGAATTAGCATAGGTTATTGATTCGATTATTTTACATGCAACTTCATACAGTTTATTGTTTTAAAGCGCCATTCTACCACCTAACAGGCTTACCAAAACGATCTAGATATCGAAGGCCAATTTTTCCTTCTTGACCCACAATAGTATCAACAATATCGCCGATCACTTCTTCAACGGAAAATTTCGCTTCTTGGCCGCCCAAGTCTGTTTTAATCCAGCCAGGGGCCAAGAGTAGAAGTGCGCGATCTTTTCCATTTCGAACCGCAAAACTTCTCATAATCATGTTTAGTGCTGCTTTACTTGCTCGATAAACGTCGTTACCACCATTTTCGTTATTAGCAATGCTTCCTTGTCCCGACGACATAACGCCAATAATTCCACCTTGACGAACATTCTCGGTGAGTTGTTCAAGCACTCGCATTGGGGAAAGCGTATTCGTCACCATCACTCGAACGAACTCTTCAGTTGAAATCTCACCGATGGTTTCTTTCATACCCTTGTCGTTGGCGACACCCGCACTAACAAAAAGAAGGTCTAATGATTCTCCAATAAAATTAGATTTAAGGCGTTCAATTTGAGCTGGGATTGTCATATCGAGATATTGTATCTGAAGTTTACCTTTCCATTTTTCAGACAGATCATGGAGCTTGGTTCTCTTACCCTCTCGTACAGTTCCAATTACATTCCAATTACGCTTTAATAACTCTTCTGCAATAGCTAACCCAAGTCCTCTTGAAGACCCAACTATGAGAGCGGTCTTAATTTTCGACATATTTTCTCCTTCTTTTATCTTTTCGACGAATTTTAATCGCTACAACGAATTTTATTTTCCATATTCAACGCTTTAGCGCGCAGCGTTAACCTAACCAACCGGAGCCTCGCAGTTTGCGGCTTCCGGTGGAATAACTGGTTATGCTCAGCGTCGGTGGATGCAGCGCTACTGTGTGGTCCTGAATACATCAGTGATAAGGTAGTCGTCGTTGACACCGCCTCCTGCGGCGTTTGGCTGTTGGGCCCCTGCTTTGGCCAATCCATACATGGCCTCAAGTGTACGAAGGATGTTGACGTGCGTAATGCCTTTACCTTCAGGGTAATTACCGCGTTTGATGTGGGCTCCCGCAAAGATGGTAACTATACGATTCTTAAGGTCCATACAGTACTCCTTATCTCGACCATTGCCAACGCAGGATTGCACGTCGACCAAGGGATTTGTTAGTCCCTGGTAGCGCCGTTTGTCATTGTTTTCATCGAATGTGAGAATGAGAAGGCTGTTGTGACCATTTGCCCATTGATAATAGGAATCGATGTTCTCCTGCAGCCAAAGGTCACCTGCCGGAATGCTTTTGGTGATGGGACCATTGTGCATGTCGTTATCCAAATTGGGAATTACAAAGGCAATGGTTGGCAATGTGTGGTACTGGGTTGAATCTGACGGAAAGTCCTCAAACCTGAGATTCGACGATTCGGCGACTGTTGTGCCGTTGGGTACGTTGGCAAAACTTATCCAGGGGACATGTTTTCGCGCATAAAGGCCTGTCGAATCCTTCTCGCCCCTGAAGCCGATATAAGGCAGGCCCTCTGAGTAGCTTTTGAAGGAAAGTCCTTTATTAATCAGTTGCTTACTCAGATTCGCCTTCTTGAATGGATAGTTGAAATGATTCTCCTCAGATGGTACTTGGTCGATAAATCCGACCGTCTGATTGTCTCCTGAGAACATCCAGAAGTAGTTGCCCTGGCTGAAGTGTTCCTCACCATACATCTGGGTGAAATTGGCTCCTTATTTCTTGAGCACCTTGTTGATGTAAGGCGCGCTAACGTTACCGATGCTCTCTTCGTAATCCTTGTTTTCCTCTACGACAATTACCACGTGATCATAGACGGGCAGACCGGCAGGCCAGGCGAGACGAGGGGTCTCTGGAGCCGGTTTTCTCACAGAATCCAGATGGACACTAGTCGTGCAGGAAACGAGCGCAAAAAGAAGGGCTAAAATCGACGCGAGTCTTATCATGAAACATGCTCCTTCTCGTGATGTTATTTGTTCTCTGGCAGAACGAGAAAGTGAGCAGCGGCCGATTTCAGTGTCAAGATAGCACGGTCTTTACGAAAAACCGCTATCTACACGCCGTCTGCTCAACTGGTTGGTTGGCCTTTTTCTATTGCTTCAAGCAGAGTTTGAAGTTTCATGCGAAGGTCTGAAAGTTTGGTTGTTGCAACATCCCAGACTATTGTGTAATCAACTCCAAAATAATCATGGATAAGCCTATCTCGCATTCCAGTGATTTTTCGCCACTCGATGTCCGGTTGCATCACCCTAACATCCTCCGGCAGTTTTTGGGAGGCTTCACCGATGATCTCGAGACTTCGAACGAAGGCCCTCTTAACAGTTGGATTCCTGACAAATGACTCATAATCCATATCAGATATCTGATTTAAGATGAAGTCGATCTCGTCAAGGATATGATGGATATATTCAAGCGGCGATAGGGACACGCTCTACCTCCCTTAAAATATGTGGTCCGATGTGTGGACTGAGAGCCTCTGGCGTAATCAACTCGACTTTGCGTCCCAGAATTTCTTCCAACAGAAATGCAACTTCCATAAAATTGTCGAAAGTGTGCTTTTCAGGCGTGAATTCCGCGAGGATATCTATGTCGCTCAAAGGTGTCTGGTCACCTCGGACAAAAGAGCCGAATAGTCCAATATTTTTGACGCCATAGAATGCAAGTTGTTTTTTTTCGGCTAAAATGCGCTTAAATATTAACTCTTTAGCGTTAGTCTTTTCATTCATGGGGTATCCTCCTAAATGCCTTTAACCAAACCAGAATACATTAAAATTTAGGGGGACATGGGGGTCGCATCTCAAAAAGGGGGACATGGGGGTCGCATCTCAAATATTAAGTATTTTCCTTCTGATTCGATCCTCCCGCCCCTTAAGCTTGCGATCCGTCTCAAGTTTTTTCGCGATCCGGTCATGCCGAGCCGCGATTCCAGCTCCGGAGATGTCGAACCGCCTGCCCAGGACGACACTGGTTTCTCCCGTCATTTCCCTGCAAAGATAAATCGCCACATCCCGGGCTAAATTCCTCTTTTTCCCTTTTTGTAGGATGCTTTCTATCCCGCAACCGAATTCGTCGGAAACCGCTTGAATAAGATCATCGGGCGTTGGGCGGGGTTTCAGGATTTTCAGTTGGGGGATCTCCTGGCTGTTCGATTCCTTGCTTAAAAATGTCTTCTTCACCCAGTTTACGAAATCGACTCGCCCCAAAACAACACCGCCTACGACGTCATCGGACGGATTCTCAATCTTTATGTTTTCGACCGACTCGACAAATTCACGGTATCTTTTTTTCGCGATGTCTCCTGTCCTCTCCGAACAGCGACAATAACCAGTCCGTCTCCAGCCATTCCGGAGACTCAACATAGCCGCTTAAAGCCCGGTAGCTGCTCCATGGATAGTCTCTGCAATGTTCAACCATCCCCGCCCGCACCGGATTCAGATGGATATATCGCGACAGGTGCTTTAAATATTCATCCGCGTCCACCAGCACGGCTTTGAAGCGCCCTTGGAACAGATGACCGAAGCGTCTTCGTTTGCGATTGAAATACACCGAATAACCGACGTTGATCCATTTGATCGCCTGACTCAGGTTCGCATGGGGAGTTTCTATCAAAAAGTGATAATGCGTGCTCATCAGGCAAAAGGTATGCACCTTGATTCCGTATCGTTTCACCGCCTCGCCGACATATTCCAAGAACTTTTCCCGGTCCCGCTCGCTCCTATATATATTCATTCCCGTGTTTCCGCGATTCATCACGTGATAGAAAGCACCCGGGAATTCTATTCTTAACGGCCGCGCCATTCAAAAATACCTTTTTGTTTCGCTAAAAAGCATCTTCTTTTGTTTTTCGCACGCTATCTTAACGGCATGGCCTTGTCAATACTTTGTAGAGTAGAACATCGGTGCAGTGGCTGCAGGCGTCGGCGGCATCTCTGCCGATTTCCCGGCAGACCTCAGTCCGACTACCATACCTTCCTTCCCTTAGTCCCCTCGTCGAACCGGACGTCGGGTTTTCCCCGGTACGGCTCACCGACGACCTTCCCCATGTGTTTATCAGTAACCGTTGCCGTTGAATTACAGTGACTAACCGAACTGGTATAATCCCAGTCGAACAACTAAATTGTTGTGGACTCTCCAAGTGCCCCTCGATCGATCACTGTACTTCCGCTTCAGGAATATTCGCAGCCGTTCGCGGACAAAGGCATTGAGCTTGCGAAGCCGTTTGAGCACCGGTCTTGTCGCTTTGTGATAATTGTTCCAACCCCGTATTACCGGTGTCAGCTCTTTTATCAACTCCTCCAGCGATAGACTATAGCGTCGCCCAATGACTTCCTTCACTCGTTGCCTGATGCGGCCCATCGAACGCTCTGAAGGCCATATTGCGCAGAACTGCTTTGATTTCGAGTTCTTCTTGCGCACCGGACACAGACGCAAATGCACGCCGAGAAAATCAAACCCGTCTTTCGCTTTAACCATACGCGTTTTATCCGGGTGCAGCTTCAAGCCAAGACGTCCCAGCATCTGCTCCACCTGCTTTTTAACCTGCTTTCCGTTACGCCACAGCAAGATAACAAAATCATCCGCATATCTTACCAGTGTTCCTGGAATTCCCGACATCTGGAACATTTTGTCAAACGAGTGTAGATAGATATTGCTCAGCAACGGTGAAATTACACCACCTTGCGGAGTTCCCAGCCCGTTCGTTTCGATATATTTGCCCTCTTCCATGACCCCGGCTTCCAACCACATGCGAATTAACTTTAAAACACGCGCATCAGCGATGCGGCGTTCAACCAGTTCCAGTAGAATATCCTGGCGAATATTGTCGAAAAATCCCGTTATATCGGCGTCAAAAACGATGCGCTGACCTTTGAAGGTAATCCTGCGTTCTATTATACGGATCGCGTCATGGGCGCTTCGCCCCGGACGAAATCCGTGAGAACAATCCAAAAAATTGGCCTCAAATATCGGCTCGATTACCAGTTTGGTCGCCATCTGGCAAACGCGGTCAAAAATAACCGGAACCCCAAGCGGCCTTTTCTCAGGTTTGCCCGGTTTGTCGATATAGCACCGCAGCACTGGCTGCGGCCGGTACCGCTTGCTTTTTAATTGCTCGCGGACTTCCGCCAGAAATTGATCCACACCAATTACATCCTCGATGTATTCAAAATCCTGCCGATCGACTCCAGGTGCACCCTTGTTGGCCTTGACGCGCTTCCAGGCCTCCAAAACAACATCTTCACGATAGATCTTATCGTAAAGAGCCCCGAATCTCCTATCCAGCGACTGCTTCGCTGCATGGGACAGTTTAGACTGCAAGTCAGAAACTTTGTTCCGCACGTTCATAGCTCCTTGAGCACTCATGCCTTCTTACTGTTAACAGATAGAAATGCAACTGGTGTTTAAACCGATGATGATTCGGGACAGTTCGAGTTCTTGGCCCGGTGGTCGCACCGTTCCCCAACGACTGCCGGTTGGGTTTTGTTAAAGCGGGGTCCCCGTAAACCCGCACCTTATCCTCACCCTCAAATCTATCCACTGTTCCGCATTTCAACTCACACCCTAAACGCGGTCGAAGTATGGCCCCACGCTCAGGACAGGTTATGTTGTCCTGCCCGTCGTCACTTCCAGGCCACTCCGACTTCCCTACGCCCATCACCTCCATCTTGCCGGTTTCACCCGACTTGATACAGGCTTACCGCAGGCGGAGACCTGCGGAGACGCTGGGATCTCAGGTCTTTCCTCCATTATCTGTCACCGCATGCCGTTGGCCTTACCCCGGGTCCCTACCAGGTGCGCATACCCTTTGCTTCCCTGGTAGCTCTGGCCTTCTCCCAAATTATAGAGGATCGGCGGGTATCCCTGCGATGCAGGGTTTATCCCTCAATCGGACTCTCCCAGCTATAGCCGTCCGATCACATCTTACGAGGCTGCACCATTCGCGTCATGCTACGGCCTGCGGTTTTGGCCGGCACCCCTGACTGGGTAAAACCCGCATATCCTGCGAGCCGTCTCGGTACCGTGTCGGGGCAAGTTCAGCCCGCGTGTTACCACGCGAACCCGCCCTCTGCCTTCATATCCATAAGGGCAACTGATATGATAACCTCCTTTCAGGTTACTAGATAATGGTCTCGCGACCTCGTACATAATTTAGATGCGACCCTGGAGACCTTCATCAAGCAGGATATTCAATATCGCCGGCAGGCCGGCAATCATTGAACCCGGCGCTTGCCGGACCGGGACGTTTATCATTCGGCCGGTTTCATTTTTTTCCGATTTTAAGAGTGGTTGACCGTCAATCGCTCCAATAGGCGATTTTCAATCGACGCCGGCGAGTGTTTCAATCCCCAGAAACCCGAACTCCCTGTTTTGCCCGGGCGCCTTTCCCCAACCATTTGCTGTCAATTAACCGTGCCCCACATTTCAACCTTGCCCAAAAAAAATCAATCTGGTTATCGGAAATGACCAAGTCAGAGGGGTGACGTCCATTTTCTCCCCCGCCCTCGGTTCCTCCCGCCAGGCAAGGGAAGCAATATTACCCCGCGCTTGGGCTTTGCAGATAACCGGGAAGATAAATGTTGACAATAAAACCCGCTTTCGTTATCCGGATAGTTATGCCGCCTGTAGTTTCCTAGCATGCAGGATTTCTTTATCTTGCATTATACGAACATCTTCAGATTTTAGGTTACGACAGCAAGAGTGCCGCCACGTCCAGTTATAAATTCTGTTTCAAAAGCTTTGTTGTCTTTGTAAGAATGTACAACAGCACCAATATCTCCTTCTTTGAGACCGTACTCAGGCAGATCCTTGGTCAAAACAACTGTGTCCAGTTCTTTTATTATTTCTCTCTCCTTTCAAACACCAACTTTTCAAATAGGATATGCCGTCACAAATCGCGGACAGGCATCTTGAGGATCAATTACCCAAACGGTACGCAACTGTACAGATGTTCCCTTAGGTGTAACAAGTTCTCCATCTATAACATACTTTGTCCCGAAATCGGCGGCGATTTCTTGGAAAACGGCGTCAGATCGGGCAATCATTACCAACGAATCTGCCAAGCCATCAGTATTTTCTGCTTTATAACCAATAGTTCTGCCTTAAAGCGCGAGTTGGGTGGCAATTGCTTTGCCGATACCTTCCATCTCGGTGGAAGATATCGAGCCTGCCGAATTGATAAGCCGTTTTTTGCTTACCGTGGTGAGCTGATCTGCCATCGCCTTAGCCTTTTTACCACGAAACGTCACATAGGCTTCACTTGGGAAAAGTTTATCAACACTGCTTGTTAAGGGCACAACTTGAACTCTGTTCAAATAATGATTGGCAGCATCATTGCTTACGATGACGGCTGGTCTCTGTTTGCGGATCTCACCTCCGATGGAAGGATCGAAATTAACCCACCATACTTCACCTCTCTTCATCGCCAAAATCTCCAGTCGTACCTTCGGCCCACTCAAGGGCTTCAGACTCTCTTATTTGATCAGCAGCCATCTCTTCATACGCAGCATACATATCTTTTTTTACAACATGCGGGCGTACTAAGTCCTCAATAAAGCGGCTGATTTTTCGTGGTCCGATGACGGTTCGCAAACCTTCATAAACCTCTTCGTCGATGGTTACTGTAAGTTTCTTTTGCATTACGAGCACCTCCTTAAATATTACACGTATAATAACACGTGCAATTTGCGGGGTCAAGAGGTCAGAAATATCCTTACGATGCAGAATCGCTGCGGATCAGCAGCAATCCCGCAGGCAAGCTTGCTTGCCGGTGGGATTGACTGCTGAATCCGCTGGTTGTGAGGCGCAGCGCGCCGAGCAGCCTGCGGATGATCATCCGCAGCGATTGTCGAGGACGCGCAGCGTCCTCGACAACCAGTGATTGAGTAGTTTCCGTTTATCATCCAGCAACAAAATAAACCCATTGTTTAAGCGCTAAAAAAGTGACAAAAATGCTATTTTTTAACAGGTTTCCAACTGTTTAACATGCATTAGGTCATAATATGCGGAGGCCGGTTAAATACACATCAAAGCCTGTCTGCTGATTTAGCTCTGAGTTTCAAAGTTTTATTGGTTCCCAAAGATATACCAAAAGGAAATCAACCTCATTATTGAACCGGACGGCTTTTAAATTCTCCACAAAAAATCCCGCTATCTTTTTGAGAAGCGGGATTTTTGATTGCGCTGCATCATTTATTCTCCTATGTCGGGCTAAAGAATGAATGCAGAAGCCGGATGAAGAGCTCCGAGCTCCGGAAGCGATGACGCCATCGTATCGAAAAAAATCAAAAAAATCAATGTTGACAATAAAACCCCCTTTCGTTATCCGGATAGAAATAGTGATTTGGCTCGTATAATTCGCGCTTCTAAATGTCGGGCTGCCTTGTCCCGGCGTAGCTCGACCTGTCGGGTCGTAGCTGAAAGCGAAGCCCAAAGAGCGAAGTCGGAAGCTGAAGCCGGTGCATAATTATCAAGGTAAGCACCGGAAAGGCAATTTTTTGTCGTGTAGCTTTAACCTGAACTAAGGGCTCACTCAAAAATAACTTCACATTTTATACGCCGCTGCATCCCGCCTGGCTGCGTGGCGAAAGCTCGGCATATCCAGATATTCCTGCGTTTTCGCGCCTTGCCAGCCGGGCGCCGCAACGACTAAAATTGTGAACTTATTTTTTCGTGAACCCTAAGCGATTTCCAAGTACTTGCACGCTGTCCGGACGGGTGTAAAGCCCGCCCCTACGATACGTTGCTTAACCTGCCAGGCAGGGGCGAGGTTTATCCGCCTCAGGAGGATTTATCCTCACCTTCACAAAACCAGGCCATCGTTCTAATCTTGGCGTTGTTAGGTTTATGATTGATCGGGAACCAAATGGCAAAGCATAAATCGGTTACCATCCGGCGCAGTCTGCTGAAATCTGAACGCCCGGGAGCAGGCCTGCCGGGTCTATGGAGCGAACATGCCGCCTTTGGGCGCATTTGAAGACGTGACGATCATTCTGCCCGAACCGATTGCGATGACACCCGGCGATATTTTCGCCGCCCTATCAGACGGTCTGATCGAGGCGGTCGATCCGGCCGGCAACCTATTCGGCAAGGAGCGTATCATGGGGGTTCTCAAGGCCTGCCGCATGGCTGCGGCCGAAGACATTCTGCCGGACCGGGTGTGGCCCGGTTAATCGCCATCCGGCACCTGCTCGCTGGCGGGTATTTTTTCACCCGGCGCCCAAGTGTCAAAAGAGCTGGGCCTTATAGTTTCGCCTTTGCGGACCAGGTTTTTCACCCATACGACCCGGGTGCGGCATTCCCAGACTCTTCTGCCCAACCGTTTTTGCCTTTCCTTCAGGGCTTTCTCGGCGGTCTTTCTGCTCTTGTGAACCGAGATAACCTCTTTTTCACGAATTGACGGATCGAATTCGTCATAAATTAAGGCATACATGACGATACCTCCTTTTCTTTCGTCATTTTGGCGGATTCGGGCAGCTTCCTGGGTATTTTTACACTGAACAAAGAGCCCTGACCCAGGGTGGACTTGACCTCGATCCTTCCGCCGTGCTGCTCGACAATTTTATTGGCAATAAAAAGCCCCAGCCCCGTTCCCTTGTTCCCTTTTGAGGAAAAAAGCGGCGTAAACAGTTTGGCCAGCGTCTGATCATCCATGCCGATGCCGGTATCGTGCACATCGAAGCGGATATAATCTTTGTGATACCGGATCGTAAATGCAATTTTGTGGGACGCCTTTGAGGGGTCCCGCAGGCAGGCATCGATCGCATTTTCAAAAATGTTGATCAGGGCCGCATGGACATAGCTCGTATCGATCTCGAACTGTCCCGCTTTGGCGTCGAAATCCGTGACAAATTCTATGTCGTGCGCTTTTATTTTGTGTTCAACTACCCGGGCGACTTCGTCTGCAAAACTCAGGGCATCGATGCGTTCCCAATTTAAATCTCTTTCCTTGGCGTAAAAAAGAATGTCGGTCACCATCTTGCGAATGCGTTCCACCATCGATTTGGTGACTTCCCAGCCTTCGTCGATCCGCTGCCGATCATTTTTGGCAAAGCCGGAGTCCAGCAGATACATGCCGGCATCCAGGCCGGTCAGCAGCCCCTTGATACCGTGGGATATGGATCCGATCATCAATCCCAACGTCGACAGGTGGCTTTGCAGTTCGGTCTTTTCTTTGATCAGAGTTTCAAGGCTTTCGGTATATTCTCTTAATTTTTGGCGGGTCAGAATGCGCTCTTTCAGCCCGCTGCAGCGCAATTTCCATCACATCTACGTTGATGGGTTTGACAATGAAATCCGTTGCTGCATACTTTAAGCTGCGGATGGCCAGGTCCATGTCGCCATGACCGGTAATCATGATGACCTCGGTTTCCGGATTTTCGTGTTTTACTTTTTGCAACAGCGCGATACCGTCCATGACGGGCATCTTTATGTCGGTCATCACGATCCAGGGCTGCACATCCCTGAAGATGCGCAAGGCCTGGTCGCCATTTTCGGCCTCATAGACGTGATACCCCATGTCGCCAAGCGACAAGCTGAGAACCTCCCGAATATCGGGTTCATCATCGACGAGCAGTACTGATTATTTCCATTGTTCTTTTCCCGACACCGGAAAGGTTATAATAAAACATGCACCCTCGGGCTTATGGGGGGCAACCCGAATCGCTCCGCCGCAGTCTTTGACGATTCCATAGCTGATGGAAAGGCCCAGGCCCGTGCCCTTGCCGACTTCTTTGGTCGTAAAAAAAGGTTCAAAAATTTTGTTGACCAGCGCCGGGGGGACCCCCGTGCCGGTATCACAGACTTCACAGACAATAAAGGAGCCCTCGCGTCTGGTTTTAAGGATAATTTTTTTATCCGCATCGGCGGTTTCCTGCGGACCCCAATGTTCTTCAATCGCATCCCTGGCATTGATCAGAAGGTTGATAAAAACCTGTTCCAATCGGGCGGGATCCGCATTAATTTTTGGCAGGCTTTTTTCTATTTCCCAAACCACACGGATGCCTCTTAATTTCAGTTGTTGACTGAAAATTTCAAAGGCTTTTTCCAGCACTTCGTTAACCTGAACCTTCTCGAAATCCATTTCGGACTTCCGTGCAAATTGCCGCATATGATTAATTATTTTGCTGGCCCGATCTACATTGCTGTCAATTTTGCGGACCATTTTACTAAGGATCTCATCTTCGAGCGGCTCCTCTTTGTCCATTTTTTTAATAAAGAAGCTGCTGGCGGTTTTAATCACCGAAAGGGGCTGGTTGAGCTCGTGGGCGATGCCGGTGGCCATCTCTCCTAAGGTCGCCATTTTGCTGGCCTGGATTAACTGCTGCTCGGCTTCTAGTCGTTTGGTTATATCGCTGGTGGTGACCAGAAGTACTTTTCTGCCCGGGTACTCGGCCGGCGAAATTCGTATGTTCACAAAAAGAAGCAACCCCTTATGATTTAATTGCTTTGCCTGGGTAATCTCCGTCGACTGTCTTCATCATGTCCGCATAATGCTTGCGCTCCTCTTCCGGAAACAAATCCATAAATGAGGTGTTGATGATATTGTGTTTGGTAAAACCGTAAACGACTTCGACACTATCGTTGCAGTCGATAATATCAAACGTATCCATATCCAGGACAAACACCGGGTTCGGAATGTTATTGAAGATTTCATGGTATTTTTTCTCGGATTTCTCCAACTGGTCTTCAAGCTGTTTGCGCTGCGTGATATCCAAGCTCATCTCAATGGCCGCTACGATATCCCCCTTGGCATTTTTTATCGGAGACGTTCTCAGCATCCAGTGGACCGGGGTTCCATCCCTGTTCACCCCCGTCTCCTCACCATAATGGGTATGGCCATCTTCAAAGGTGCGTTCAACCGGGCAGTTGGGACATTTGTCTGTGAGTCCCTTATAGGCATGATAGCAATAATCACCGGGCCGGGGATCAAACCGTTTGGCGAATTCGTAGTTATAGCGCAATAAATTAAAGTTCCTGTCCTGAACGGTAATCAGGCAAGGGGCCCGTTCGAACAGGGTTTGATACTCATCCCGCTGTTCATTCAACTCTGCCTGTTTTTCGGCAATTTTTTCACTCATCTGGTTGATGGCAGCCGCAAGTTCTCCCATTTCATCGACCTGGTCAATATCCACCCTGCTGGGATACACTCCCTTGGCGATGCTGCGGGTTCCATCGATTAGTTTCCGGATCGGTTGATTGACAAACCGCAATTGGAAAAGAAAAATGATGGCGGATGTCACCAGGAATATTGCACCGGCCAGACCAACCGCTGCTTTTTCAGTCAAAAAGATCTCCTTATCCGGTTCTTCCAGCGAGACCACGACATCAAGTGCGCCCAGAATTTTCTTGCCTGCCGGATGAATATGACAGGCATCGGTGGCACACCCCGGCTCATTGCAGATCGGACTGATAATTCCAAGCAACCGGTATCCTTTGGGGGAGTTAAATATCCGAGTTCTTTCCCCCAGGCTGAGGGTCGACAGCGGTGGTTCCGACCGGTGACAGATATAGCAGGCTTCAGCTTTTATATTGGTGGTGGTATCAATTTCCGTCGACCGGTTGGAATATTTGATTTCTCCCTCTTTATTATAGATGCGGATGCTTGCGATCTCTTTCTGTCTGCCGATATTATTGATGATCTGGTTGATGTCATCCCGGGAGTTCAACATCATGGCATAATGAGTGCCGAGTTTGATGGTGTTGGTCAGCCGGTCGGTTCCCACTACGATATTTTCCAACAGCTTTTTTTCTTGATAATTGATGTTAAAGTAAGCCCAGGTGGAAATGGTAACCAGCAAGGTCAGGCCGACGGCTAAAATGATCTTGGAAACCAAACTGCGGCGAATATTTTGAATTGGTTTGAATGCCATTGTCTTCACACGAATGAATATCTATAAAGCAATTTATAGGTGCCCCGCTAACCCGGGATTTCCAACGCGTGCCGTCCCGCTTGTCCAGATCAGGTCAATTTATGCTGTAAATTACAATTTAGCGGCAAGCTTCTCGCGAAAGCTATCGGTAATGGACAGGTTCAAATCAAACCGCAGATCCTTCTCGGACAATCCCAGGGCAAGTCCGATAAGCTGGGGAAGATAAAGAACCGTCATGCGCAGATCTTCGTTCTGCATGCAGCTGATCTTATGCTGGTAGGCCTCCAGGTTCATCTGGCACATGGGGCAAACGGTGACGATCGCGTCAGCCCCTTTAGCCCCTTGCAAGATGGCAGCCACGAGCTCCCGGCCCACAGCCATCTCCGTATTCATGTGGGAAGCTCCACAACACTTTCCGCCCATGTTCCAGGGATGCACTTCGGCACCGGCAGTTTCGATCAAGGGTTCCATTGAGCGCGGGTCTTCAGGATCATCAAAAACCACATAAGGCCGCAGGCACTGACAGCCATAATACGGTGCAATCCGAAAGCCCGTCAGCGCTCTTTTTAGATTATTGCGAATGGTTTCCGGACCCACATCGTTGACGATGACATCAAGAAGATGCCGCACGTGAAGCCGGCCGCTGATTTGTAACTGATCTTCATTTAAAATGGAGTTTAGTTTTTTTAAAATTGCAGGTTCACTTCTTATCTTTGCCTCTACTCTTTTTAAATTTAGATAACAGGCACTGCACGGGACCAGTATGTCCCTCACTTCATCCGTTTTTTCCGCAATGGCTATATTTCGTGCCGGAAGCGCCAGGGATAAAAGATCGCTAATAGAATCGGCCGCACTGGCCCCGCAACACGTCCAGTCTTCGATTTCCAGTAATTCCACGCCCAACGACGCCATCAGCGCCCGGGTGGATTGGTTGTATTCCAGTGCCGTTCCCTCCAGTGAGCAGCCGGGATAGTACTGATATTTCATAACCTTTCCTCCAGTTCCGCGACTTTACGGAAAATCGATTCCAGAGGACGCTCCCGCCTTATAGACGGCAGCATTGAAACCTTGCCTTTAAGCATAAGCTTGATCCCCAACGGGGCAAATCGCAGGGGAATCAAGGGATTTTTCAAAGCAGCAAAATACATTGCCATAAACTCGGTCTCATTAACCCGCCCGTGCTGCCGCACGCTTCGGATAAAACTTTTGTAAAACTGAACACTGTGCTTGTATCGGGGAAGATTATGTCTAGCCGCGATTTGTTTGAGGGCCTCCATGGCCCCGGTAAGAGGCAGCCCCCTGGGACACCGCAGCGTGCAACAATAGCAGGCCGAACACAGCGCAAATGTTTTACTCTGAAAGATCTCTGCAGTTTGATCCATCAATACCATGCGCCACAAATGCCGCGGTGTATAGTCCATGGCGAATTCATTGGGGCAGGAGCCGGTGCAGGTGCCGCATTGGATGCAGGCCCGGACCATTTCCTGAACAGGAGCCAAATTAACGGAAGCTTGAACTGTTTCGTTACTTCTTTTGAAATTTATTGCTATATTCATAGAAAAGTCCTTTAAGCAATTAACGCATAGCCCAACCTATGGCGGCATCAATCATTTCAAACATCTGCTGTTCTTGAAAACCATCCAGGATTGAAGCGCTATTGGGGCATACCGCGGAACAGGAACCGCACCCCTGGCACATAACCGGATTAACCAGCACCTTTTCATGGTCGTAATCAATGGAGCGGGCCTCATAAGGGCATGCATCGATACATCTTTCACACAAACTACAAAGGCTATGGCGAACTTTTGCCACCACCTTTCCCGCCGGCAAGCGTTCACGAGAAAGAATTCTCAAAGCCCTCTGTGCTGCAGCTTCTGCAGTAGTAATCGATTCAGCAATATTTCGAGGAGAATGAGCCAACCCGCATGCAAAAACACCCTCTTTTAGCGAGTCAACCGGCCGCCACTTGGATTCAGCCTCCTGGAAAAAACCGTCGCGGTCAAGTGTCGCACCAAAGGCTTCGGCCAGGTCCTGCGGCAGAATGGGAACCACGCCCGTGGCTAAAACCACAAGATCCGCCTGAATCTGGAGCTGTTGGCCGATGATCGGCTCCAAAACCGTCACGCTCAGGCCTGCTGGGTCAATTCGGACCCGAGGTTTTTCGTCAACTGAATACTGGATAAAGATTACACCGGCTTTGCGGGCCCGTGTGTAATAGGCTTCGGTAAACCCATAAGCCATCATGTCCCGATAGAGAATATATACGGCAAGCTCGGGATTTTTTTCCTTGAAATCCAGGGCATGTTTTAGGGAATTGGCGCAACACAGCCGGCTGCAATAATTGCGCGGTTCCTCGCGGGAGTCCACACATTGGATCATCACCACCGACGCCAATGCCGCCGGATCGATTTTATCGTCAACCAGCTTTTGTTCTAATTCTTTCTGGGTGATGATGGATGGATTGGTACCATATCCATAAGAAGAGGTTACCGCCTCCGTCCCGCCCGTGGCCAAAATAGTCACACCATGCGCCAAGGTTTGTGCCGAATGTTGCGGGCCCTCCAAGGTGGTCAAAAAATTTCCTACCTGACCGATAGAACTGATAACCTGTGACTGGACATGAACATCAATCCTGGGATGCCTCTCAACCAGGAGACAAGTGTCCTCCATTAGTTTCGGGATTGAATGCCCTTCCAGGGTGCGCTTTAGCCAATTAAGATTTCCGCCCAACTGCTCTGCCTTTTCTACCAGATCCACCTCAAAGCCGTGATCGGCGATGGCCAGCGCTGCCGTCATGCCGGCTATCCCTCCACCGATAACCAACGCTTTTTGATTGATTGCAATGGTGGGAGCAGGCTCCGGTTCAACCCACTTCAGTTTGGCAACACCCATTTGCAGGGCCGACAGAAGATCAGCGGTTTTCGAATCCGTGCTTTTAAATTCCGCATTCCCTCCGGGGCGCAGGCCTATACGGGCCGGAGGCCGCATTCCCTCCGGGGCGTCGGCCCCTACTAAGGGCCGGAGGCCGCATTGCACATTCGTATCCACCACTTCCATCAGCGCCGGATCCAATCCCGCCTGTTGGGCCAGTTCATGAAGTTTGCGTTTATAAGCATAGGGCAGGCACGCGCCAATCAGGAGCCGGTTCGGCTTGTTTGTTTGCACCAGTTCCACCAGCTGCTCCCACCCGGCGGCCGTACAGGTTTGTTCCAGAAATTCAACCTGCTTTACCAGAGGGTTGGTTTTAAGGCGTCGCACAATTTCTGTCGGGTCATCAAATCCTGAAAGTTTGCCCCCGCAGGTACATATGACAGCCAGAATCCTGGGAATTTCACGCACCGCACCGGATATGGGTGGAGCCGGTTGCGGCTCCAACGCCAGACTGCCGCCGTTGGCATGAATCACCCGGGAGGCCGATAAGGCCGCAGCCGAGGCCTGGGTCACCGAGTCACTGATGTCTTTAAGACCCGCGAATGAACCACCCAGCAAAATCCCGCTGCGGCTGGTTCGAGTCAGGGAAAGGGGAATGGTGTTCCCAAATCCCCATGGATTCAGCTCCAGACCCAACATTTCGGCCAACTCAGAAGTACCCTTGGCCGGACGCTGTCCGACGGCAAGCACCGCCATGTCGAAGTGTGACTCAATGGATTTTCCGGCAATGTCCACGCTGCGGATGATCATATCGCCGCTGGCAACATCTTGTACTATGGAGTGAACCCGAGCCCTTTCGAACCGCACATCATGAACGGTTTCGGCTTGTTCGCGGTAGCGTTGAAAGGCTTTGCCGTATGTTCGCATATCCATATAAAATATGGTCGTTGCCAGATCCGGGCTGATTTTTTCTTTCGCCAGGACCGCTTCTTTGATGGACGCCATACAGCAGATGTTTGAGCAAAAATCGGCATTCGTCTGCAAATCCCGCGAGCCCACACATTGGATCCAGGCGATCCTGCGAAGCGGCTTTCCATCCAACGGCCGCACCGGCCTTCCCTGCAAGGGCCCGGTGCCGCTTAATAGGCGCTCAAACTCCAGGCTGGTGACAACATTGGGATACCAGCCATAGCCGAATGGGTTCTTCGCGCCGGCCGGATCGTAAAAGGCCACGCCGCCGCAGAGCACCACAGCTCCGACGTCTATCTCACGACCTTCAGGCGCCACCAGATCCTGGTAAATTCGCAGGATCATGGGAATCAGGGTTGCGGGATCAAACGGCTTTACCAGATAATCCAGGGCACCGATTTTCATGGCTTCAACCGCGGTTTCAACGGTTGCATAAGCGGTCATCATAATCACATTGATATCCGCAAATTGCTCCCTGGCCTTTTGCAGGACTTCTACCCCGTCCATGCCCGGCATCTTTATATCCAGCAGCATCAATTGATATGCCTGCTTGGCCAGTTGATCCAAGGCCTCCGCACCGGAGCCGGCCATGTCTACGGCAAAACCTTCCTCTTCCAACCACTCCTTGAGGGAATCGCGCACGATGAGTTCGTCATCGACAACCAGAATGCGAAAGCCCTCTTTTTTCTTATCAGGCAGGCGAACGGCACTGCGTGGACAAGCCTCCATACAGGCCCTGCAGTGGGTACAGGCTGACCGAATCTATCATGTAGGGATTGGGAATGGCATGCGGCACCGGAAGGTAGATGGCTTTGCGCTTTGCCAGGCCGGCATTGAATTCGTCGGGGACCTCCACGGGGCAAACATGGGTGCACGCGCCGCAGCCGGTGCACAGATCGGGATTGACCCAATTCGGATGCTCCTTCAACCGGACCTGGAAACGGCCGGGCTCGCCGTCGATTGAAACCAGCTCGGTGCCAAGCAGTATGTCGATATTTTCATGGAATAGTCCCTTGCGCAGGCAAAATTGCGAGCCTGCATCCCGATCGACTAAAGGCAGCATTTTACACATACCGCAGCGGTCGGTGGGAAACTGATAGTCGAGCTGACTCAAGATACCGCCGATATGGGGGGACCGGTCTATCAGGGTGACGCCATACCCATATTCAGCCAGATCCAGCGCCGCCCGAATGCCGCTGATGCCTGCTCCCACGACCAGCGCTTTGCCAATTTTGCGGTTCATGAATGCCTCCGGATTTCCATGTTTCTTATTTAACCGTGCTTGAAAGAAATGAAATTGGTTTTGGCTATAAATCCTAAAATTTCTAAAATTAAGATGTTAATTATCTTATGCTTTCCAATACGCAATCAATTCATTCCGAATTCCAATACTTCCCCTCTCACAATCCGAATTCTGTCCTCTATCTTCTGTCCTCTGTCCTCTGTCTTCTGTCCTCTCACTTCCCCATTCCGCCTTCCACTTCAATCGATTCCCACCACCTCGGAATTCGTCCTCACGAAACATGGACAGCGGCGGTTGTTGATCAAGGCTTTTGCCGGCTTCGTAGTCAAAGGCCTGCTGAGTTGCCTGTGCGATGGTTCGAAACAACTCCATAACCGGAATATCATTCGGACAGGCATTGGAACATTGGCCGCAGCCCACACAGGCCGTACTCATATGGGCCAGACGGGTAAGATGGTAAAAAAGCGTATCCGTCGGCATTTTAATGATGCCTTTGCGGTTGGCCCACCGCAGATACTGGGACGGATCGTGGTTGAACACATCCGTCACAAAAACACACTCCTTACAGTAGCATACCGGACAAGCCACCCGACAGTTGTAGCAGTTGACGCAGGTGGCAAAGTACGTGGATAGCTTTTCCAAATTTTCGGTGGCCGCCCGTGTCGTGGCAAACATGTCATCCCGGCACTTGGTACGTTGGGCAATCAAGGCATTAACGGCATCCTGACGGGCGCGGGGCTCATCGGCAGCCGCCAGATGCATCAGCTGCAGGATTTGATCGCCGGCTTCGGTTTGAGACTTAACCAGCAGAGATTGGTCGATATCCATACCGTATAAGCCGATCTGAATATCGGCATTTTCAGCCACGGGATATTCACAGGCCCGGCAGGCCGGCGCCGGCTCAAGGCCTCCCTCCTGCGGGCTTTTGCCGCGCAGCACGCTTTGATAGAATGCGACCGTCGATTCGGCGCTGTTCTCGGCCACCAGCTTAAAATAGTCTTTGTTTTGGAAGGCGCCCAGGCAGTCCACCCCAATCAAAATCACTTCGTCCGTGCGGGCCTGCTTAAGCTTCACGAGCTCGACAAAGGCCCGCATCTCGCAGGGCCGCAATACCGCCGCGACCTTGGCGCCCATCGGTTTGCGGGTGAGTCGTGAAACAATCCGGGCGGCGTTCAGCGGAAAGGCCGGTGCCAGCGGATCAACCCCATCCAGATGATTCGGGTCCGTCACCAGGGTCGGCATGACCATATTTTTCATCGGAAGATGCTGGGGCACCAGAATGGCTTTGATTTCCTCAATTTCAAGAATGTTCTTAAAAAATCCCTGCAAAGCGCCCAGAACGTTTTTTTCCTGCACCTCAATTTTAGCCGTAATCGCCATGAGTGCCTCCGGCAGTGGTTTTCGGTTATTAGTTATTCGTTATTGGTTGTTGGTTGTTGGTTATTTGGCATCGCGGTCAGTTCAACTCCCGATCTTGCTTTGAAACTTTATTAATCTCAATAAAGAGAAAAATGCCTAAATTGCCTAAAATGCACTAAAATGCCTAAAATTGGATACTGATCATTTTAAAATTTCCAATTCGCAATCCCTGGCCCAGACCAAATTTACAGCTTCGTTTATTCTACAGACTTGTGACATATCTGGCCTACATTTTAACCAATACGGTCGCACCAGGGGCCGAAATCGAACATCCCACGCATCCAAAACCTTTCTAAACTTAACGCTATGCCCTATGTTCAATACCCCATACCTTTCTTTCATCGCCGTGCGCCGTTTGCCGTGCGCCGTTTGCCCTTGCATTTTTGCTTCATTCTATCAACTATCAGCTATGAGCTATGAGCTGCGCGCAGCGCCCCTCAAATCACCATCTTCAACTTGGCCTGACTGGGTCCCAGCGCTTTGATCTGGGCCACCATATCGCGCATGATCTCGGCAAACTGGATGCCGTCGCTGGCCCCGATCCAGGTTAGCCGGAGCCGCTGCTGATCGAAACCGAATTGCGGCAGAATCTCCTTGAGCAGCTTTATCCGCCGGCGGGCCTTAAAGTTCCCGTTGATATAATGGCAGTCACCCGGATGGCAGCCGCTGACCAAAACGCCGTCGGCGCCTTCCAAAAAAGCCTTGATGATATACTGGGGATCCACCATGCCGGTGCACATTACCCGGATTAAGCGTACATTTTTGGGATAGGCTAATCGCGAGGTTCCGGCCAGATCCGCGGCTGTATAGGTACACCAGTTACAGACAAAGGCGATGATCGTCGGTTCAAAGTCTTCCATGCAATCCTCCGCAAAGTTCTATGCTTCTTTAATTCCGCATTGTACATTCCAAATTCTTTTCACATTCCCACAGCTGACAACGCGTCTATAATCCCTTCAAACTCGGCAAATATCTGTTTTTGGTTAAAATGTCTAACCTGAGCGGCCCCGCTGGGACAAAACCCGGCACAACTGCCGCATCCCTTGCATAGCGCTTCATTAACTACCGATACAGCACGGCGTTCATCAAACTCAATGGCGCTGTATGGACAAAGTCCGATGCAGGTCTGACAACCGGCACAAATATCCGGATCAATCCAGGAAATGGTTGAAGGCACCTCTACTCTGCCGCGAGTGACCAGGGATAGGGCCTTAGCTGCCGCCCCGGAGGCCTGGGCAACCGTATCCGGAATATCCTTGGGCGACTGGCAGGTTCCGGCCAGAAAGACACCGTCGGTGGCCGTATTCAGTGGTCCCAGTTTGGGATGCTCCTCCAGGAAAAACCCGTCGGCCCCCAAATTGACACCAAAAATTCTGCCGACCTCAACGGCATTCTGACGAGCCTCCATTGCGACGCACAAGATTACCATATCCACCGGCAGGCGCAATTTCACGCCTAAAAGCGTATCCTCCGCAATGGCGATAAGTTTACCGGCCTCTTTAGGATCGTTGGCTTGATCCGTAATTTCAGCCACTTTGCCTCTGATAAAGTTGGTGCCCTCCTCCTGGCAGCGACGATAAAACTCTTCGTAGCCCTTGCCGAAGCAGCGCTGGTCAATATAGAAGTCGTATATTTTTGTATCGTGCCCCACCTTTTCTTTGATTAGATGCGTGTACTTCAAGGCATACATGCAGCAGACGCGCGAGCAGTATTCGTGATAGTTTACATCCCGGCTGCCGACGCAGTGGAGGATGGCGACACTCTCCGGAAGCCGGGTGAATTCACCCTTTTCATCTCGGATAAGGATTTTACCGCCGGTCGGGCCGGTGGCATTACTGAGGCGCTCAAATTCAAGGCTGGTGAAGACATTGGCATATTTTCCATAGCCATACTGCTTTATCGGGGAGGGATCGAAGGTGTCATAGCCGGTCGCCAGAATAATGCTGCCGACCTTCACCTCAATTTCCTCGGGCTTCATGGTATGATCGATGGCTTTGGGCTCGCAAACCCTCACACATTCCATACATTCGCTGCAAATTCCGCAGTTTAAGCACCGCTGGCTTTCCTTTTGGGCTTCGGCTTCTGAGAAGTTCAAGTCAACTTCCTCGAAAGACCCAATTCTTTCCTGGATGTCCCGATGCTGAGACCTAACCCTCGCCTGCGGGGCAATATCTTCCGGGATCTCCTGCCAGCTCCGCCCCGGTGGCGCCTGTGCGGCTACCTCCTCAGCGTAACGCGATAGCTCTTCTTTATCGATGAAGCGTTGAATAGCTTCGACGGCTTTATGGCCGGCTGCGACAGCTTCTATAACCGATGCCGGACCGGTAACGGCATCTCCCGCAGCAAACACATGGGGGATGCTGGTCTGCATGGTATGGGGACTGACTTGAATTGTATCCCATTTGGTTAGCAGCAAATCCGGTTCTTTCTCCACCCACGATTTATCGATTTGCTGGCCGATGGCCGGAATAACGACATCACAATCGATGACAAACTCTGAGCCCTTCACCGGCAGAGGCCGTCTTCGCCCGCTGTCATCCGCAGGGCCTAACTTGGTTTCGAGGCATTCAAATCCCGTAACTTTGCCTTTCTCGGCAAGTATTCGATTCGGGGCTGTGAGGAATAAAAAATCGATACCTTCCTCTTTTGCACCTGCTATTTCTTCGGCATAGGCCGGCATCTCTTTTTCCGACCGACGGTAGACCACCGCGACGGTTCGAGCCCCGAGACGTTTGACCACCCGTGCCGTATCTATTGCTACGTTACCCCCGCCGATAACCACCACTTTTTTCCCGGGTGACGTTTTTTTACCCAGATTAATCTCCCTTAAAAAACGTACGGCATCGATAGCGCCGGCGGTATCCTGTTCTCCGGGTATTCTCAAATTAATTGATTTATGAGCCCCAAGCCCAAGAAACACAGCCGAAAAGCCCTCTTCTTTCATATCATGAAGTGTAAAATCGGTTCCGAACCGAACCCTGGTGCGGGTTTCCACACCCAAGCGCAGAATATGATTGATTTCTTTGTCCAGTATGTTCGGCGGTAGGCGGTAATCCGGAATACCCACCCGGAGCATGCCGCCCAATTCAGCGAGGGCCTCAAAAATCGTCACCTGAAAACCTTTCAGCCGCAGATAGTATGCCACTGTCAGACCGGCGGGGCCGGAACCGACGACTGCAACCTTCTCCGGCCGATCTTTTATTTCCGGCTCCGGCAGGTCATCCAGGTTCACCTGGTCGGCTGCAAAGCGCTTCAGATTTCTGATGGCAATCGGCTTATCGACCTCTGCTCTGCGGCAATCGCTTTCACAAGGATGGGGGCAAACCCGCCCCAATACACCCGGCAGGGGGAGTCGCTCCATAATAAGTTGAATCGCCTCCTGATACTTACCCTGGCCAATGAGCTGTATATATCCCTGGACATTGATACCGGCCGGACAGGTGACAACGCATGGCGCACGATCTTTTTTATCGATGCAAAATGTTATCGGAACAGCCTGGGGAAATGATCTATAAATCGCTTTTCTGGCTGCGAGTTTTTCATCCCATTGACTCGGAACCGACACCGGGCAAACGTTGACACATTCCCCGCACCCGGTGCAGATCCCTTCTTTCACATAGCGGGGTTTGCGCTGGATTTGAACCGTAAAATTGCCGATGTATCCCGACACCCCTTTGACTTCGCTGTAAGACAACAATTGGATATTTGAATTCTGGGCGACTTCAACCATCTTGGGAGTGCCGATGCAGGCTGCACAGTCAAGCGTTGGGAACGTCTTGTCAAATTGCAGCATATGTCCGCCGATGGTGGTGCCCTTTTCCACCAGATAGACTTTATGATCCGAATTGCCGATGTCTAAAGCCGCCTGCATTCCCGCAATACCACCTCCCACCACCAGGGTATCCGGGTGGACGGATACTTGCCGGGTTTGCAATTCATGATGGTGGCTAACCCGGTTTATAGCAGCAGATGCCAGGGTTTTGGCTTTGCGTGTGGCATCATCTTCATCAGTCGTCACCCAGGAAACCTGTTCCCGGACCGAGGCCATCTGGAACATGTACGGATTCGAGTCCGGCTCGCTGGCAGGCTCCCTGAAAGGTCTTTTCGTGAAGCCGCGGCGAGCAGGATGCCACCACCACCCGGTTCAGAGCTAATTCCTTAATGTCTTTTTCAATCATTTCCTGGCCCGGATCCGAGCACATAAACTTATAATCCCGTGCCACGACCACATTGGGCAGCTGCCGGGCAAAGTCCGCCACCTCTTGCACCCGGACCTTATAGGCAATGTTGATTCCGCAGTGACAGATATAGAATCCTATTCGAATTGACATCTGGTTACCTTCTCCATTCGCTGAAAAAAATCACCCATCATCACCATCAAAAGGGCAGTCATCGGTTTTCGTCAATGTGCGGACCAACTCGATGAGTTCCTCGGCCTCCAGGGGTTTCTCCAAAAAGGCGCCCGGATACGGAAAGTCTTTATGCCGGGGGGTTCTCTGAAATTTCTGATAAAAAGAAAAAGTTTTTTTATCGATGGCTGACACCATAATCACCGGAACATTCTTGAGGTCTTCATGCTCCTTGAGCTCTCGATACATTTGAATGCCGCTTTCCTTGGGCATTGTTACATCAAGGATGATCAGAGCCGGCTTCTCTCTGACGGCCATCTGCATCCCTTTGTCTTTATCGCCTGCATCGATGGGTTCGTAACCACAGTTACCCAGCAAATTGCACAGAAAAATCCGCAAATCCAATTCATCATCAACGATGAGTATTTTTTTTCTTTCAATTCCCGAGTACAAAGAGCCCTCCGATATGGAATGTTTGCCTTGATTCGAAAAAATTGGCTACTTTTCATAATCCTTTGATCCAGCTTAAACAGCATAGACTGTGCCATTCATTCAAATTAATCAGTATCTATCTGTAATTATAACAAATATTAAAAAAACCACCGCAATCTCGAAGCCCTTATCAAGCTATAATCCATAACGTGTGCAACATATTTTCGCGGAATATGGTAAATTAATCTTTAAAATTTAGACTGTTAAAGAACTATCATATGTTGCGCAACATTTATTAAAACATTATTGCAACGTTGCACCTCCATCACGAATCCATCCCATCTTGGCGCCGAAACGTTCGACCCAAAGTTGAAATAATTCTTTTTTTATGAATGATTTATGGGTTGCAGGATCATTTCGCTTTGAGCGCCAAACCGATTAATTCGGCAACACCATGAAGTGAAATTGGAAGGATTTTGAGTATTAATCAATTAGATTCAGGGGTTTATAATTCCGTAGCCAATAACAACACCTTCTGTCGTCATTGTTAACAAATAAAGCTGCATCGCCCAATTGCAATTCATCTCAAAAGGCGGTATTTTTTCATCTTACGCCAAAGCGTGGTTCGATCCATTCCGAGGGCCCGGGCGGCTTTCCGGCGATGCCAGCTGAATTGTTCAAGCGCCGCAAGAAGCTCAGCGTGTTCTTTGTTCTCTGATGGAAAACCGGACTCGGCAGCATCCGCTGCTTTGCCTTTGCGAACGGCCGGCCGTACTCGAAGATATTCAGGTAAATGTGTATGCTGGATCGAATTCTCCTGGCAGATAATCAGCGCATGTTCGAGAATATTTTCGAGTTCTCTGACATTGCCCGGATAGTGATAGTTCAGCAAAATTTCCATCACTTTTTCAGAGACTTCCGGCAGCCGGCTGCCCCGGGCCGCGCTCAGCCGTCTCAAAATATGCCCGATGAGAATCGGAAGATCCACCCGGCGGTCTCTGAGCTCCGGCAGTTCAATGCGAAAGACGTTCAGGCGATAATACAGATCCTCTCTGAAAAGCCGTTTGGCAACGAGGTTCTCCAAATTGCGATTCGAGGCGGAGACAATGCGGACGTTGACTTTCACCGTATGGCGACTTCCCAGGCGATAAAATTCCTTGTCCTCCAGGACCCGCAGTAGCTTGGCCTGCAACGCAAGCGGCAGATCGCCGATTTCATCCAAAAAAATGGTGCCGCCATCTGCTTCCTGAAACCGGCCGGTTTTATCTCTTTCGGCGCCGGTAAACGCACCCTTCACGTAGCCAAACATTTCCGATTCCAGCAGATTATCCGGGATTGCCGCACAGTTGACTTTCACAAACGGCTTGTCGATTCTGCGGCTGGCGGAATGGATCACTTTCGCCAACAGGTCTTTCCCCGTTCCGGTCGCCCCCTCAATCAAAATGGTGGCATCCGTGGCGGCCACCACATTGATCATCTCGAAAATTTTCAACATGGCCGGGCTTCGGCCGATCATATCGTGAAAGGTGTAGCGATCCCGCATGGCCTGCTTGAGTTGCTGCACCAAAGTGAGATCATGGAAGGTCGTCAACCCGCCGACGATCGTTCCTTTTTCATTGCGCAGCGACATGTAGTTGGCCCGGATGGGAATGGGCACGCCGTCCCGCGTCATCATTTTGCCCTCGCGACTGCTGCGGGATTGGCCGTTGACGATGGTATCCTGCATTGAACAGACTTCCCGGGCTTCGGTGCCGCCAAAAATTACCGAACACGGTTCGCCTAAAATTTCGCGCCGCTTAAAACCGGAAATCTTTTCGGCCGCCGTGTTGAAAAATGTGATGCGCCCCCCCTTATCGATCGTGAAAATCCCGATATCCAAGTTATCCAGGATTATCTTTAAGCTGCGTTCTTCGTAATGAATTCGGTCGATGAGATCGGCAATGGGGGAATGATCCTGCAGGATCGTCATACATCCGACAATGTGGTGATCGGCTCCGAAAACGGAAGAGGCCATCCGTGTTACCAGATGGGTCGTTTGGTCTTCATCCGTAAGCTGGATGGCCGGCTCATCCGTACTCGCATGCCCGCGGCCTTTGAAGGGGCAATTTGCCAGGCAAGGAACGCCGACAAAGACTTCCCGGCAGTCCCTCCCGATGGTCTCGGCCTCTTTCAGGCCGACTAAGGCCTGGGCGCTGAAATTCATGGCCGACACTTGTCGATTCACATCAACCGTGAAGGCGCCGATATTTAATTCATCCAGGATGTGCAGCCACTGTTCGCACGAAATATTGCGGCCGGGTTGTGCAATGTTAGCTTCCATGATTTAGGATCGCAACCAGGATCGATAAAACGGTAATAATAAAGATTTCTCAATTTTTCAAATGCTTCGGCTCGGACCTATTGGAGTGATGGAGTAATGGAGTATTGGAGTGTTGCATAAAAAGAGGTTAATCCTCTGTCCAGTACTCCAACACTCCATCACTCCGGTACTCCATCACTCTGATTCCAGGAAATCAAATAAAGTTGGGCGCTTATATCCAACCAGCTACGGGTCGTATTAAGCTGCCAACCCCGGCAGCTCAATCATAAAGGCCGCCCCCTTGCCGGGTTCGCTTTCGACCGTAATGCGGCCCTTGTGCCGCTCTATGATGCCGTAAACAGTGGAAAGACCGAGACCCACCCCGTAGCCTTCATTTTTGGTGGTGAAAAACGGCTCGAAGATGCGCGGAAGATCCTGCGGGGAAATTCCGCCACCCGCGTCTTTCACCCTGACAATCACCGCACCGCGGTCTTTATCATAGCGGCTGTCTAGTGTGAGCGTTCCGCCGTCCGGCATGGCATCGATCGCGTTAAAGATCAGGTTGATGATGCATTGCTGAAGCTGATTGAAATCTCCCACTATCGGCGGTAAATTCGGCGGGAGGCTGGATTCAAGGCGGATATTGCTCAACTCCAATTTATGCCGGCTCAAAAGGATACAGCGTTCAAGAAGCTCTTCGATTCGGACCCGGCCGAAAGCGGGAGGGGAAACCCGCGAAAAGCCGAGCAGGCTGGAGACGATCTGCGTGCATCGATTGGTTTCGTTTTCCACCAGATCCAAATACCGTTGGAACTTTTCCCTGCGATCTTCGGCCAGCGGACCTTTTCGTAAGATTCGATTCATCAGCCGCAGATAATTTAAAATACCGGACAGCGGATTGTTGATTTCATGGATTACGCTGGCGGCCAGGCGGCCCAGCGACATCATCTTGTCCTGGTGCAGGATAGTCGACTGATCGGAAATTTCGCGCTCCAGCTTGCGAATTTCGCGCAGATCCCTAGAAAAGCAAACCAGACCGTTGGTACGACCCTGATCAACCAGCAGCACCGCTGAAACCTGAACCGGTATTTCATGTCCGGATTTCCCCCGCAGACGCGTTTCATAAAGAACCAAGCGGTCTTCGCCGCCGTACATTTCATGGGACAATTCTTTTTGGAAGCGCTCATATTCACCGGGTGCAAAAAATTGCTCTAGGGTCATGGCATGCAGCGCCTCTGCTTTGGCATAACCGAGCATCTTTTCCATGCTCCGGTTGAAGGTTACAATGCTGCGGTTTTCATCGCAGGCCAGAATGCCATCCATCGAGCTTTCGATAAGGTTGCGTTGAAAGGCAATGTTACTGATAAGCTGCTGGCTGGTTTCAGCCTTCTCCTTTTCCAGCAGCGCGGTGTAGTCCTGAAGTTGTTTTCTGGAGGTAAATCGATCTTGGGCCCGCTTGAGGGCAAGATGGAGGGCCTCGTCACTGATCGGTTTGGTAATAAAGTCGGAGGCATCGAGCTGCAGGGCCCGGATGGCAAGGTCCATTTCGCCAAAGGCGGTGGCGACGACCACCTCAATATCCGGGTCAATCTGTTTGACGGCGGCCAATACCTGAAGTCCGTCCAGGCCCGGCATGCGGATATCGGTAATTACAATTTGCGGTGCAAATTCCCGGCAGAGTTGAATCCCCGCGCCGCCGTCGGGTGCAGTCTTTACCTTGAAGCCGGCATCCTGCAAAGACACCGACAGTACCTCCCGGATATCCTCTTCATCATCGATTAAGACAATTTTCCATGCGGAAAACGCTGCCATAATTCGACCCAATTTGGTAATCCCGGCAATCAAGTTTAGAATCCCGACCCGTCTTCCGGCCTATCGGGAAGACCAGGTTTTCAAATTTGCAAACACCTTGGACTCTTTATACTAAGAATCGGCAATCCGCGCAAATGATTTATATTTGCATTTTTTTGATTTCTGTTGTACGAGATATAGAACATCTCACGGCCGCAATCCAAGCTGCCAAATAAGATCAGATGGAAAGACAAGCCCATGAAAGTTTTACTACTGTACCCCTCCTTTCCCGACACATTCTGGAGCTTCCGCCACTCCCTCAAATTTATCCACAAAAAATCCGCGTTTCCGCCGCTGGGACTGCTGACGGTCGGTGCGATGCTCCCGCCGGAATGGTCCAAACGACTGGTTGATTTAAACGTAACCAAACTCACCGACGAGGATCTGGCCTGGGCGGATTGCGCGTTTATCGGCGCCATGGTTGTCCAGCGAAAATCGGCGCAGCAAACCATCGCCCGCTGCAAGCAGGCCGGGCTCAGGGTAGTGGCGGGCGGTCCGCTTTTCACCAGCGAATACGAGCGGTTCGATGAAGTCGATCATTTTGTGCTCAACGAAGCCGAGCTGACCCTGCCCGGATTTGTGCAGGACTTTAATCGCGGCTGCGCCAAGCGCATCTATACGACCCGCGAATTTGCCGATATCCAGAAAACCCCCATCCCCTATGTGGGAACTGATCAATCTGAAGCGGCTACGCGTCGATGAGCATTCAGTTTTCCCGCGGCTGCCCGTTTAACTGCGATTTTTGCAACGTCACGGCGCTTTTCGGACACCGGCCGCGCATTAAGACCTCCGACCAGATTATTGCCGAACTGGACAGTTTGTATCATGCTCGGATGGCGCGGGCAGGTTTTTTTTGTCGACGACAATTTTATCGGCAACAAAAAATATCTCATGACCGAACTGCTGCCGTCGTTGATCGAATGGCAGAAGGGCAAAAAAGGCTTCTTGTTCAATACGGAGGCTTCCATCAACCTGGCCGACAACGAGGATCTGATGCGCATGATGGTGGAAGCCGGATTTGATACCGTCTTTGTCGGCATCGAAACACCCGATGAAGATAGTCTGGCGGAGTGCAACAAAAAACAAAATAAAGGCCGCGACCTGATCGAAAGCGTCAAAAGCATCCAACGCACCGGGCTGCAGGTGCAGGGAGGATTCATCGTCGGCTTCGACTCCGACGGCCCGTCAATATTTCAAAGACAAATCGACTTTATTCAAAACAGCGGCATCGTCACCGCCATGGTGGGACTGCTGCAGGCACCGCCCGGCACCAAACTCTATGAACGCTTGAAAAAAGAAGGGCGGCTCAGCGGCCTGCTCTCCGGCGACAATGTCGACGGTACCACCAACATCATACCGAAGATGGACATGCGCCAGTTATTGAACGGGTATGAAAAGATTTTAAACAGCATCTACCGCCCCCGGCCCTATTATAAGCGGATCAAGACCTTTTTGCGGGAATATAAGGCGCCCAAGAATTTCCATTAAACTGGACTTCCAGCGTTTTCTGGCCTTTTTCCGCACCTCGATCAGGATCGGAATTTTCGGCAGGGAACGCTTCCAGTATTGGAACCTGCTGGCATGGACCCTTTGCCGCTGTCCGAAACTTTTGCCGTTGGCAATCACCCTGGCAATCCACGGCCACCATTTCCGCAAAGTGTGCAAACTATAATTAATCCGCCCGGCAAACCGTCATATGCAGATTTAAACCTGGGTCCTAAGAAACAGAATAAACTTATTTGATCGAAGCGCAGGCGGATTAATTATCTTAGTAGCTAAGGATATCTTCTTTAATGATCGCAAAATTGACGTCATCGGGGTGGTTGTTGTAAAGCGTTATGTGCTTTTGGATGACACCCAATTGATTTTCCAAGCCTAATTTGAAATTTCCCGCCAGGCCCGGACTTTTAAAAATATGATCAAACTCGCGCGCAATGGTATCTTGAGGAAAATCATGACTTTTCGCAATACTGTCCAGGTAAGCGTGCACAAAATAATCAACGGTCGCGTTGCAGGAGCGGATTTGTTCCGCCTGCTCGGCTAAATTCACTTTTAACGAGTCCATCTCCGTTTCCGGCAGGGGCTGTGTTTTCAGCAACTTGAGCTCATCAAACTCTTTTTGCAGCTGTTGACATCGCGTGTAAAATTTATGGATCGACTCTACCGCGAACAGCGCTTTCCAGATGACGGCCTCAAAGGTTTCCGCTTTCTGTTCAGCAATCTGAGTATTTTCTTTTTGCAGATGCTCTTTAATTAAAAATAGATTCTTCTGCTCGACGTCATCCTTGGCCGAAAGGATCAACCGCTCGATTTCGCTCAGCAGGTCCCGGCCGGGATCTATTGCCAGAGGGGAATTCGCCTGACTGGCCGGTCCGGCAATTTCGGCCCACTGCTGCTTGAGCGCCTCGTTTCTCCCATGCGGATTGACGATGCCCGATAGTACGACCCGGAAGCCCAAATCCGTGCTGCGAAACGCGCCGTCTTTGAGAAAATAAGGCATTTCTTCGCGACGTCCCGGCATGATTTCGGAAAGATCCTTGCGGTAACTGCCGCCTTTAACGACGAAACCGCCCGCAGCACCCTGCAAGTGGAAGTCGATGGAGAAGCGAAAGGGGTCCAGCAGCATCTCGGCGGCATTGCCGGCAGTGTCGAATAGTCCCAACGGATTGGCGCACCGGCTTCCGATCCAGGCCAGCTTTTCCGTTGGTTTGGCTGCATCCGCGCCGGTGTATACGGCATAATCGGAATAGGTGCGATTTTTCAAAGGAAAAAAATCTTCCTGATTTATTTCGGATTCGGTTACCTGATGCCCACCCCGGGCAGCATATTCCCATTCCGTTTCGGTAGGCAACCGGATATAGCCGGTGCGCCCGGCACCGAGGCTGGGCAGCGCATCCGGCCTGTTTTTGAGCAGCCACTCGGTGTAGCGTCGGGTGAACTCAACGGCCTCGAACCATGAAATGTCCGTTATCGGCCGGGGGTCGTCGGATGTAAACCGCACGTCCCATCCCGGGCATTCGGTATTCATGATGGCCTTCCACTGAAATGTCGCGACCTCATATTTACCGATAAAGTAATAATATGCCCCGGAACTTTGTTCATCCGGACCGGGACAACGGCCGTCGCCTTGACGGGCGAGACCACGCAATTTGACCTGCCAGGGTTCGGGTAAATCCTCTAAAGTAAATGCGCCGGCGATGGTTTCCAGGTGTTTGCCTTCCATGAAACCCTGATCCGGCCGTCCGCAATTTACACAACCAAGACTGAGCTGCTCATCACTCAAATAGTTTCTGGCGGGAACACATACATGCCGCAGAATCATTTTCCCGCCGCAGGGCATGGGCAGTTCAAAATCGCTGTCGGAAGGCGTCGGATTCACCATGTCTCTTATAATGGGCGTCAGGGAAAGACGCTTGGTCTCCGGCGCCGGACATTCCTGGGCCAATGCAGTTGGGGCTGACCCCAGCGGCGCCAAACCGGCGATCAGCACCGCTGCCAGAAATAACAACTGCTTGAGCACCCTGGTTCCGGGCAGGCGCGGCAGTTCAGCCGGCATGAAAATCTTGAAGGTCGAATCGCTGCGAAACTTGAATTTTACTGGGCTCAGACATCACGGATGACCTTTGAGGGTTCAATTTTCGCTACCCGAAACGCGGCATAGCCCGAGGCGAGAATCGATAGGAAAATCGTCAATAGCAGGGCAATCATCAGGTGAGCCGGGGATAATTTGCAAACGTATTCCCCCTCTGCCAGGTACCGGGCAAACAGGCTGTTGATGGTGATCTGTGAAATCAGATACAGCAAGGCGGCCAAGGCGGTGCCCAGAACGGCCGTGGTGACGGACTGGACCACCGGATACCACATAATGCTGCGCGTTGAAAAGCCGATCAGGCGCGTTATTCCAAGGTGGCGGCTTTTGCGGTTCACATTGGCCAGAATGTTGCTGGCCATTGAGGCAAAATAGCCGCAGATGGCGACAACGGCGATCAACCGAAAGATTAGGCTGAAAGAGCGGTCCAGGCTTTGAATGACTTCAATTGCCTCCACCCGGGTATAGATCTCCAAATCCTGGCCGGTCAACCAGTCACGCAGCGGGGCAACGTCGTAGATGGAGCGGGCATAGAGCCGAAAGCTCGGATATACCCGCGGCCGCTCCGGCCGTGATTGGCCCGGCCAGCCAAAGAGCGCGGAGCCGAAGCCGTCGCGGTAGTCTTCGGTGGCCTCCAGCAAAGCCAGCCTGACAAACGCTGCATCCCGCGGATACGCTTCAAGGGGCAAAACGGCGATGACCTTCAGGTCGAGGGCAACCTGTTCTTTGCGTCCCTGCACGGATCGGCCGACCCGGCCCTCGATTGCCTGTCCGGCTGCGACTTGCAGCTTGCGGGCCGTCGAGGCGGAGAGCACAACGGCATTATTCTCCTTGGGAACTTTGCCCCATTTTTCAATCAACGGATCGCCCGTGTCCGTCGGGATGAGATCGACCGCCAGGGTTCGCGGTTTGTCATCACTTTTGCGATACAGTATCATGTTGGCGGCAATCGATCGGGTCTGGGGTATAACGAAGGCGGTCCCCGGCCGTTGGGCCAGGCTTGCCAGCCACTGTTGATCGTAGTGGCCGCTGCCCACCGGCGAAATCTCAAGATTTCTGGGATCCTGGACCAGGCGATCCACCATGGTATTGATAATCCCGCTCTTGACGCCGAATAGTACCAGCAATGGTGCCAGGACCGCGGCCAATCCCAGAATCGTGCACACCGAAAGCAGCCGTTCATGGGAGTAGTCGCGCAGCGACAAACGAACGATGGTTTTTAGACCGTGCATATGATACCTATTGAATATTGAAAATTGAATATTGAATATTTTCGGAATTCTGTCTTATTTTTAAAATCGATCTGCCGAAGGCAGCCCACAAATATTCAATATTCAATATTCATTCATCTAACCCGACACCCTGGCGCTCACCGCGCCTTTGGTTTTGTCCTTTTTAATATCGAATTTTACCTGACGGTATCCCAGTTCCTGCACGCGATCCCACTCATGCGTCGCCACAATCAGGGTGACGCCTTTTTCCTCGGCCAGACGCGTGAATAGGCCCATAATTTCTTCGGCATTAATCGGATCGAGGGAGGCGGTGGGTTCGTCGGCGATAACCACCGACGGTTCGTGGGCCATGGCTCTGGCGATCGACACTCTCTGTCTTTCCCCAACCGACAGCTGGGATGGAAACTTTTCCAGGTGACGTTCAATCCCGAGCTTTTCGGCAACCGCTTTAACGGCGTCCTGCTCCGGCAGCCCCAGGCCGTTGCGGCTCAAGGCGATGTTGTCATGGACGGAAAGGAAGGGCAGCAATCCCCCGGTCTGAAGGACATAGCCGATATAGCGCATCCGGGCGCGGGCCAGACCGTCCAGATTTTTGCGCTGCCAGGTACCGGCCACATCCAGACATTGGTCTCCGGCTGTAAAAAATGAAAACTCGGCGGCCCCGTCCGGCCGCAGAATCATGGCCAGCAGATCCAGCAGGGTGCTCTTGCCGCACCCGCTAAATCCCACCAGCGCCACTTTTTCACCCTGGCGGATAGTCAGCTCCGGCACGGTTAACTCAAAACCATGTTCGCCGGACCAATTTTTGGTGACGTTGTGCAAATGAAAGACGACGCGTGCCTCATCTTTATCGCCGCCCGACGCTTTTTTTTCTTCGGCTTTTGCAGCCGGATTTTCTGGGGGACCTGACAACAACGACTCCTCTGGAAGCCTGTTTATTTGTCTTGTTTATAATGAATTGTGTAAGTTAACTAATGGTTGAGTCCATTCAATGAAAAAATTACAAGCACCAAAAAACAAATCACAAATAATATTCAAATTCCAATTTCCTAAAAATCCCCCTGGCCCCCTTTAGGAAAGGGGGAAAATGTTTGGAATTTGATTCATTGGATTTTGAGATTTGTTTGTAATTTGGGATTTGTAATTTGGGATTTACAAATTAATTTCCAAAAAATAATAATTATTTTATTGATTCGAGTTTGTTAAATTACTCGCAAGTCAGCCCACTATGGCATCATGCTCAGCGGCACCCGGTAGACGCTGTCTCCCGGCGCTGTGGCGCCGAAGCTGACCCAATTGGATACATCGTCATTATACTGCTGATACCGCCTGATTTTGGACTTTATGTCGTCAACGAGCGCCTGCTGCTCGCCGACGCTCATCCGATACCAGTCTTCTTCCGTCAGGCGCATAATACTGCTGCGATAGGGAAGATCATCCAGAAATTCGCCCAGCAAACCCAGTTGTCCCAGATTCTGGTTCGGTTTCAGACTGAATTGAGTGGGGTCCCGTGAAATTTGAGCAGCCGCCGATAAGATGCCCTCAAAAAAGTCGCGCGCTCCGGTGCGTTTGGTCCGCTGGGCCTCGTCCAGGATGACCTTCAGGCGTTGATACAGATCGCTGAGTTGATTTTTGGTGAGCAGCACGGTTACCTTGAAAGCGGGCGTATCCGGCCGCACCAGATCCATATCCGAAACCCAGGACGTAACCACGTGGGGGGCCTTGACTTTTTCGCGCCGCCCCAGGTACTCGAGTTGCATGGCATAACCCAGAATGGCGGCCTTACGCTCGGCCTCGGCTACTACGCCGCCGGAAGCGGCGGCCGGCTGTTCCGGCATCTGCAAGCGTTCGCCGGTGCTGGTGGCCTTGACCAGGTGCACCATCTGGGCCGCTACGCCCTCAACCACCCGGCCGAAAGTCTGCACACCGGCCTGGGTATCGCTCGCATCGATGGGTATGTACAGATCACCGAGGGCGGAGTCGGATTGTCCGGTCAGGGCCCGGTATTTGGCCTCGGCATAGGCAATGTTGTGAACCCGCTTGGCCAGGGGCGTTCTGAGATGGAGCACAAAGGTTCTGACACCCTTGGCCGCGGCCATATCGGCAATCTCAGGTTCGTTCATCCCGGTCGTGGAATAGGGATCATCGTTGCGGATGGGGCCGGCATCGGTAATGAGGAGCATGACGCGCGACTGGTAAGGGCCCCAATTCATTTGATCGAGAGCCGTTTTAAGACCGGCAAAAGCATCTTCGTTGAACGAATGCGAGGAAACCTTGGCCTCCTCGGCGCCTGCCAGGGCATTTTCGAACTCAACGCGCTGATGGCCATCCCGCAAATCGGACAGGACCTTGCTCACATAGCCGAGCGCCGGCGTCTTTTCAATGCTGCTGCGAAAAGCCACCAGGCCAAACGCCACTTTATCAGCCAGTCCCGCCGCATCTATGGCATCGAAAATTTTTCGCACCGCCTCCCGCGTGCGGTCGATATAGGGCTTCATGGAGATTGTGGTATCGATAACGAAGACAATGCTGGTTCGCAAATCCGAATCTTCCGGCAGTTGCCAGTCGCCCGGATCAATGGAGGCAACCTCAAGAAATTTAACGCCTTCAAAAAGCTCCACCGTCTGGAAAATCGGCACAAGGTAGAATCGTTTGCGCGAAACCGCCTGCTCCGGAGGTTCAATCGCCCGCAGTGGAAAGTCGGCCGGCGGGGAGATGCCCGCCTGCTTAATAGATTTGAATTGGGACACCAGCCCGACGGCTTCCTTGCTGGGGGACGCCGATCCGGCAACCTGATCAAGGGATTCCAGATCCTTGAAAAACAGAACCGGCTGGCGGCCCTCACGCTCGGTGAAAACCAGGGTCAAGGCCTGGCGCCAATCGGAAATTTTGTCTTCCTTAACCCAGCCGCTGATCTCACAGCTGCTCGAAGGGCCCACCTTCAGCCACTCGATATCATCCGCCGAGGTGCGGTCATAAACATAAAAGACGGTGAAGGGCTCGATCCGCGCTTCCGCGATCGGCGCCGATTTGCCGGCCGAAGTGTAGAGAATTGCCCCGGGATGCGTAATCACCTGTTGATACAGGGAGCGTTTGCCGGGAATGAGCAGCGGCCTGCACTGCTGCGCCGACGCTGCCTCAACCCCGACCAGCGTCAGGCAGATCAACGCAATCATTCCCATACGAATTGCTTTAACAAGGAATAATTTGTGAGTCGGCATGGACTATCCTTTCGGCGTTAATGGTTCAACGCCAGTTTTTTAATAATTCGCGCGCTTCGTGGTCGCCCCCATCTGCTTGGGCCGCCACCCAGGAACGAAGCTGAGCCAGATTGTTCTTGGCTTTTTCCTGCCCACCTGCCAAGGCTTCCCGATACCAGTTATAGGCGGTTTCAGGGTTTTTGCGGATGGTGCCGCTGGGCTCTTTAGCGGTCGGATCATAATAGCGCGCCACAGCCAGGGCCGCCTCGGCGTTGCCGCTGTCCGCCGCATACTCCAATAACAGAAATGCCGCATCTGCCCGTTCGGGACTGTCCGGCAGGGATCCGGCCAGAGCCAGTGCTTCTGCGGGGCTTATCCCGTCTCTCAAGGCTTTGCGTGCCTGTTCCAGCAGCGGCGCCTCAGGGGTATAAGACGGCGGCGGCGGGGGCGGGATGGCTTCTTTTTTAGGCGGTAGATTGGCCATGCGGGGAAGCTCGGATTTCTGCGTCTCCTTTGGCCCGGGTTTCTCAACCTGGAAGGACTTCCAGACCAGATAGCCGGCGACGACCAGAACCACTAGTCCGATGATACCACCAATAACCAAGATCCACAAACGTTCCCTGGATTTAATATTGAATTCCACCGTTTTTCCTTTGTCAATCTAAAATCCGGCCGACATTCGTTGCTTCGTCCGGCAGAGGCGTATAATTAGAAATCCTTAATCCTTGTGCTGCGAGGGAGCAATTCTTGTCAAGTTATTCAAAATACGGACGTACGCCTGTTAGCCGGCAAAATAAAGCTGAGGAGCTGTTTCCGGTTAGATTATTTTTATAGGTAAACTATATGATAGAATAGACTTGCGGAAATTTCAAACCCTAAATCTTGGCAATACGTTATCCCAACATTCCCCCCAGTCTGGAACGCAGCGGGCCTATTTATCTTACAATCCAACAGTATAGAAAATTAAAGTGAGTGTCAAATAATTAATCCGCCGGGCCTTCTGACCAGCTACTCGCTTTGGTTGTCAAGGAACAATTCACAACCTTGGCAGAGTTATTTGTCAGGGCGGATTAATTATAGTCTCACCTTCAGGGAGTTCACATGGGCATTCAGGCCTTCAACTTCCGCCAGACGCATCACATCGGCGGCCTCCTGCTTTAGAGCACTCTGCGCATAGTGAATAATACTGGTCTTTTTGGTGAAGTGGTCCACCGACAGGGCCGACGCGAACCGGGCCGTGCCGGCGGTGGGAAGCACGTGATTGGGCCCGGCCGCATAATCTCCGATGGGCTCCGGGGTGTAATGCCCCAGAAAAACTGCGCCGGCATGACGAATTTTTCCGACATATTCAAACGGGTCATTGATTTGAAGCTCAAGATGCTCGGGTGCGATTCGATTAGCCAGATTTACGGCCGCCTCAAGATCCTGCACCACGAATATGGCACCAAAACCGGACAGAGAAGCGGCGGCTATTTCCTGGCGGGGCAATGCCGCCAGCTGTTTAACCAGTTCAGCGGTCACGGCGGCGGCGATCCCGGCTGAATCGGTCACCAGTATGGCGGAACTCAGGGCATCATGCTCGGCCTGGGCCAGCAGATCGGCGGCGGCGAAGGACGGGTTGGCGGAATCATCGGCGATCACAAGGACTTCGCTGGGTCCGGCGATCATATCGATACCGACGGTTCCGGAGACGATCTTTTTCGCCAGGGTAACATAAATATTGCCGGGACCGGCGATAACATCAACTCTGGGGATAGTGGCGGTACCGTATGCCAGGGCGGCGATCGCCCAGGCGCTGCCGATTTTAAAAATCTGTTTTATTCCCACTTTGCCGGCCGCTGCCAGAAGATGGGGATTGATGCCGCCGTCTCTGGTCGACGGGGTCACCATCACGATGTTCTTGACGCCGGCGATTTTAGCCGGAATAGCCGTCATCAGAACGGTGGACACCAGCGGCGTCTCACCGCCCCTGGCACCGGGCACATAGATACCGGCGGCATCAACGGGGTTGACCATCTGCCCCAGCAGAACGCCCGGCCGCCGGGTGTCGATCCAGGATTGACGAACCTGCTGCCGGTGAAAGGCCTCTATCTGGGCAGCGGCTCGATTCATAGCCCGGACGAATGCACGATCGACTTTCTTTGAAGCAGCCCCCATTTCCTGGACGCCGACCTTCAGCGAGTCGAGGCTCAGATCGGGCGCATCAAAACGCCGGGCGTATTTAAGGACGGCGGCGTCGCCGTTGCGGCGGACATCCTCCAGGATGCGTGAGACCGTCTGATAATCCTTTTTTCTAAAAAAAAGGCCGCGGTTGATAATGGCAGATACTTTACGCTCGGCCTTTTCTGAAGGGTATTGATAGGTTTTCATAGCATTCGATTCAGCGTATCATGACAGTTATTAGGTCAGTTCTCAGGGTTGCCGCAAATCAAAATCACAAATAACAAATCCCTGGCCCAGACCGATTCAACGCCTTAATTATTAATTGCATCTACGCCCAAGCCGGAAACGGATAAAAGTTTAAGCCGAGCAAGTTGCACCCAGGCGGGCCCAAATAAATTACAATGACCAAAATACAAAATTCCAAACGGAACTCAATCTGTTTTAATCATCGCTTAAATTAAACGCATTCATTTATCACGAAAGCAGAAAAGTTCTAAACTAGTTGTGCCATTCTTTAAAGTGAAACGGAACCCGTTGTCAACAGGTTAAACGAAAGTGGAATAAACACTATCTCAAAATTCAATTTGACATCCTGGAACGGATCTGTACTAGTAAACGTCCGATCCCGAAGGCATCGCTGCCGGATCACCTCGGAAGGATGCGGCTGCCCGGTCGGGACAGGTGAAATCCATTTCAATGAACCCATTCGGAGCGGAGGGAAAATATGAGCGCCAAAAGAATCCACAACTTTAATCCGGGACCGGCCGCCCTGCCCCTTGTCGTGTTGGAAGAGATCCAGGAAAATTTTCTGGATTTCAGCGGATCCGGCATGTCCATTACCGAAATCAGCCACAGATCCAAACAATTCGAGGACATCCTCAACGATGCCGTTGCCCGAACCAGACGCCTGTTGAACCTGGACAACGATTTTCAGGTGCTTTTCCTGCAGGGCGGCGCCAGCATGCAGTTTGCCATGATTCCCATGAATTTCCTTACCCCCAATAACGCCGCCGACTATGTCGACACCGGCACCTGGTCCGCCAAAGCTATCAAAGAGGCTGAAATCCAGGGCAAATCGGTCAACGTGGTCGCATCCTCTGCGGATCGGAATTATGCCTGCATCCCCCGGAATATAGCCTTTAACAAAGATGCCGCGTACGTTCATATCACATCCAACAACACCATCAAAGGCACCCAGTGGGCTCATTTTCCGGATACACGCGACGTGCCGATTATTTGCGACATGTCGTCGGACATCATGAGCCGACCGCTGGATGCGCAAAAGTTCGGGATGATTTATGCCGGCGCGCAAAAGAATGCCGGGCCGGCCGGCGTCTGTCTGGTAATTATCCGCAAGGATATGCTGGCGTTGGTACCGGATAATTTGCCGACCATGTTGAAGTATACGACCTACGCCGCGAAAAACTCCCTGTACAACACACCGCCGTGTTTTGCTGTTTACACCGTTGACCTGGTTTTGAAATGGTTGGAAGAAACCATCGGCGGCCTTGACAAAATGGCGGTGCTGAACGGCCAAAAAGCCGCACTGCTCTATGATTATCTGGACGCCGGCGGTTTTTACCGCGCCACGGCGGAACCGGACAGCCGGTCCCTGATGAACGTCACCTTCCGTCTACCGAATGAAGTTCTGGAAAAACAGTTCGTTCAACAGGCCCAGGAAAATTCTCTGGGCGGTCTCAAAGGCCACCGGTCGGTGGGCGGCTGCCGGGCTTCGCTTTACAATGCCGTGACGGTTGAATCCGTTGCAGCGCTGGTGGATTTCATGAAAGCTTTTGAAAAGGAAAACGGTTAGCCGGTTTGCCCGTCGGCCGGTTGGCCGGTTAGCCGGTCGGCTGGTTACCGTTGGCTCGTCGGCCCGTTGATCCGTTGGCCGGTCGGCCCCTTTGCCTCTTTTCCCCTTTACCCCTTTGCCGGTTAGCCTATTGGCCCGTTGGCTCGATATTGCAACGGGTTAACGGGTAGGCGAGACAACCGGCCAACCGATTTTTCTGTCATTTTGGGTTTTACTTGACATTACGAGTAAACACGAATAATGACAGTTGTTGAAAGATTTTGAAAAAAGGCCTATTATACAAATCAAACAAGCTTCACCGGTAATTTATTGAAGGCATTAACAACCCTCATGCCAAAAGGAGGTAGTTATGGACAAAATTTTAAGGATTAACATGGGTGCCGACGGCGGCCCGGTCGCCAGGACTGAACCCCTGGGGGACTATGCCGGTTTGGGCGGCCGCGCGATGACGTCGACGATTGTCGCCAAGGAAGTTCCCCCGCTGTGTCATCCGCTCGGTGAAGACAACAAACTGGTCATCTCCCCGGGCATACTCAGCGGGTCGGCAGCCGCCATGTCGGGCAGAATATCGGTTGGCTGCAAAAGCCCTCTCACGGGTGGTATCAAAGAAGCCAATGCCGGCGGCCAACCCTCACAAATGCTCGCCCGCCTGGGCTATGCCGCCATCGTCTTGGAAGGCAAACCCAAGGGCAACAAACTCTACAAAATATTCGTCAACAAAGACGGCGTGGACATCAAGGAAGCCAACAGTTTGTGCATGCTGGGCAACTATGACGTGGTAGACAAAATGAAAGCCGAATACGGTGATAAAATCAGCTGCATCTCCATCGGTCAGGTCGGGGAGATGAAACTGGCCAGTGCTTCGATTGCCTTTTCGGACATGGAACTACGGCCGACCCGTCATGCGGGCCGCGGCGGCGTAGGCGCTGTGATGGGTGCCAAAGGGGTCAAGGTTATTGTAGTGGACGATACCGGCTGCACCATGCGTCAACCGGCCGATCCGGAAAAATTCAAAGAAGCCAATAAGGAATTTGTGGCCGGTCTGCGCAAACATCCGGTAACCGGAGAAGGGTTGCCGACATACGGTACGAATGTATTGACGAACGTCCTCAACCAGGCCGGTGCCTATCCGACGAAAAACTTTATGTGGGGCAATTTTGATGGTTGCGAAAAAATCAGCGGTGAAACCCAGGCGGAGACCGAAAACGCCCGTGGTGGAGAAGGATCGGCCACCCATGGCTGCCACCGGGGATGTGTCATTCGGTGTTCCGGAACCTATTATGATAAAGACGGCCACTATTTAACCAAACAGCCGGAGTACGAAACGGTTTGGGCCCACGGCGGCAACTGCGGTATCAGCGACCTGGATGCGATCGCTCAAATTGACAGGCTGGACGATGATTTCGGGGTGGACACTATCGAACTGGGCGCCACCATTGCCGTTGCCATGGAAGCCGGCGTGGCTAAATTTGGCGATGCCGAAGCCGCCATCAAACTGGTCAAAGAGGTCGGCGCCGGAACCCCGCTGGGGAAAATTCTCGGCAGCGGCGCCGCCGTCACCGGTAAAGTTTTCGGCATCGAACGGATTCCGGTGGTTAAAGGCCAGGCCATGCCGGCCTACGATCCGCGGGGGGTGCAGGGCCAGGGTGTGACTTACGCCACTACCACTATGGGAGCAGATCATACTGCGGGGTATGCCGTCACCGCAAACATATTGGGCGTCGGCGGCAATGTCGACCCGCTAAAGCCTGAAGGCCAGATTGAATTGTCGCGCAACCTCCAGGTGGCAACGGCCGCCATCGACTCAACCGGCATGTGCCTATTTATTGCGTTCGCGATATTGGACCAACCGGAGACATTTCAGGCCTTGCTGGATCTGCTTGGCTCATTTACCGGACAGCCGATGACAGCCGACGATGTCACCGCCTTCGGCAGGCAGATACTCAAACGCGAACGGGAATTCAATTTCAACGCCGGCTTTACCAAAGCCGACGATCGTTTGCCGGAGTACTTTAAAAAAGAAAAACTCCCGCCGCATAATGTAACGTTCGCGGTGACGGACGCCGAACTGGATGAAGTATTTAACTTTTAAGACGCCGGTTTTGGATGAAACGAAATGGGGGAGGCTGGTTGTCGGCCTCCCCTCTTTATTCCAACATCGAAAACCTGATCCTCTGGGCTAGGCCAGAGAAGATTGGCTTAGCCGCAAATGATTACTAGGGAGTACTGGAATAATGGAGTATTGGAGTGATGGTTAAAAAGTCACCCATCGCCCAGCCAATACTTCAGCACTCCGTTGCTCCGATACTCCAAAACAGGGAAGAGATCATGAACACTGCCATCGACGCGACTGCTGATCAGAGCAACGGTACGCATTGCCTGCATTTAGCGATCAAGGTTTCCGAATCTTTTATACCCTCTTTTTTTGGACTTCTTCGAAGCGGATTTACCATCCAGGTCATGGTGGGCTGCAACCTGCAGGACATGTTAAGCCGTCAACTGGGTATCGATGAAAACTACCTGCAGAATCGGGTTCAGACGATTTTTTTAAACAACAGTCCGGTTGACGATACCGTTGCAGCGATCATCGCGGATGGGGCCACCATATCGCTGTCTGCCGCCATGCCGGGACTAAATGGGGCCGTGATGCGCCGGGGCGGTTTACTGGCTTCCCTGCGCCACTCCATTTCTCACCACCCAGACAATGTCTGCATCGAGCCGCGGCGAGGAAAAATTAAACTAAAGCTGTTTAATTTAATCGCCAAAGAAGTTGGACCTGATTTTTTAGCCAGAGGCATCGTTGTAGAAGGAGAGGCGCTGGCTGGTGTTTTCGCATTACAGACTCCGCGATTCTGGCAGAGTGTAAAATATGTTGAAATCGACAGCGCGCGCCAGGCAGCCGAGCAGCTGCGACGCCTTCGATTTGTCGACTCATAATGTCTTCCTTCAGGTCCGTCCCGACCAATAGCGCGACCACCCCGGCTGGCTGAACAAGTATTGCCGGTACTCGATAAAATCAAACCGGGTCGATCGCGACGTCACGGCCCGATCCGCCGCGCAAGGTCCGTATTCAGCCCGCTAACTCTGGGGAAACTGCTTGGGCCCGAACAGTTTGATTTTTTCATCCGGGGCCGTCTTTACATCCGGTTCGGCCGGCGGGGTTTGGGTAGCGGGTTCAGATTCGGCGGCCGCTGATTCGGATGCCGGCAGGGGCTGCCGGTTTTTGAGCAGATTTTCGGGAACATAAACTTCATCACCCCCCTTGAGCTGATCGGGATTGAGATCCGGATTGGCGTTGGCCAACGCCTTTCGATTGGCCGGATTGCCTGTATACCACCGGGCGATGTCCGCCAATTTTTCGTTGTCCTGTTTGACCGTGTAGGCGAAGTAGTCCGAGGTGTGCTTCGCGGCGACTTTCTGCGGCAAACACACGCGGGTCTTCAGCAAAGACGGCGGTATATAGATAATATCGCCGCTTTTGATCCGATTTGGATCAAGACGCGGATTGGCGGCGGCCACTTTGCGCCAATTTCGGTATGAGCCGGTGTACCATGAAGCAATCAAAGAAAGCGATTCACCGGGCCAATGCACGGTGTGCTTATAAAAATTCTGGCGATCTTGGCCGCTGAAATTTTTCGGCAGCGGTTCCCGGGTCTTCAGTAAATCGACAGGAATACGGATTTCACTGCCGACGGCAATTTTTCGGGGATTCACATCCGGATTTATTGCGGCCAGATTTTTTTCGTTTTTCGCATCTCCGGTATACCATTCCGCCACGTAAGCCAGCGTTTCCCAGGACCAGCGGCAGTTATGGATAAAATATTCATCCTGTCGATCCCGGTTGGATTCATCCGCTTCCGATTTTTCAAAGTTCAACTTTTCGCGGATGACAGACTGCCAATCATCGAATTTTTGTTCGACACCGGCACATCCCCAGCACATGCCGACAACAATCAATCCAATAAAACTGATGGTGGTTGAAGTTCGCGACCTGGTTTTCATCCCTTTGCTCCTGTTTTCTTTTTCACTCGGTTCAGGTACCTTTTGGCGGATTCATTGCGTGGGTTCAAGGAGACCGCCTGCTCCAGATTTTTAATGCATTGTTTATGTTCGCCCAGCTTTTCATTTATGACGGCAAGATTGAACAGCGCTTCATCCGTGAAGGCGGGCTCCAGTTCCACTACCCGACGATACATCTGCTTGGCCTGCTGATAGTTTTCGGTAACGGCATACACGTACCCGAGATTAAAAAATGTATCCGGCAGGTGAGGCGCCAGATCACCCACTTTAAGATAGGTTTCGATTGCCTTGGAATAATTTTTACGGGTCATATAAACATAGCCAAGATTGGAAAGCACTGAAATATTAGCAGGATCAATCTCCAGGGCCTTCAACAATAGATTCCCGGCCTTCTCCGCATCGGTCTTGATAAGGTCAGCCGCCTGCCCCTGCAGCGCCTTGACATAAACCTCCGAAACGGAATCTATCATGGACGGGTTGCCGGCCATGATTTCTTCCAGCAAGGTCGCGGCCAGGGTATAGTGTTTGGCAGCCAGGGCTGTTTGAGCAGCCGTCAGTTTGCTGGTCTCAACAGCTTCCGCCGGGGCGGACGACGATGGGGTGACGGTCGATGTCTCGGGCTGGGAGCGGGAAAACGAAATTTGCTTTATCCCTAAAGCCACCACCACCAGAAAAGCAAGAACCACCAGAGCCGGCATCAATACGGCCGACTTGATGTGCCGCCGTCCAGGTTTGCCGGGCGGGTTGCTTTTTGGGGCGGGATTCCGTTTACCCGGCCGCAGCATTTTGGCCAACTGCCGCCAGATGCCCTTGAACAAGGTCTGCTTGAATTGCTCCAGTTTTTCGTTCAGAAACGCTTTCGTCAAAACAATGGTGTGCTCATAGGTTTCTTCTTTGGCCGGCGGCCGATTTTCTGCTTCATTCTCACCGGCTTCAAATATCTTGGATTTGGCCCAGAGTGCCAGTTCTTCTTCGACAAATTCCTCCTCAAAGAGCTCCTTCAGGTACTGGGCAAAATTTCTGGCGTTCGGCCGCAGGGAAAGTCCAAACGCACACTCTTCCACATCGGCCAGCATATCTCCGGCGGTTTGGTACCTTTTTTCGGGATCTTTGGCCAAGGCCTTTCGCAAAATGTCATTGAGCTTGGCGGGAAGATCGGGGATCACCTCCTCCGGCGGATCATATTGAGCCTCGCGCACCAAGGATAAGACATGCATGGTTTCGCCTTCAAACATTCGCCGGACCGCCAGCAGTTCATATAAAATGATGCCGCTTGAAAAAATATCCGAACGATGGTCGATTTGCTGGCCGTTGGCCTGTTCAGGGGACATGTAAGCCAATTTGCCTTTGATCAGATTTTCTCGGGTTTTGGTGTTGTGATTGGCGGCTTTGGCAATGCCGAAGTCGATGATTTTTACCTGCCCTTCATAGGTGGCAAATATATTTTGGGGATTAATGTCCCGATGAATAATGTTCAGCGGTTTTCCCTGCAGGTCTTTTAAATTGTGCGAGTAATCCAATCCCGCACAGATGCGGGCAACAATGTAGAGAATATTCTCCATTCCCAACGGCATGTCCCTCTTTTTGGCGGTTTGCCGGATGGTGCGCAGATCTTTGCCGAAAAGGTATTCCATAGCGATAAAATATTGGTCATCCATACTGCCGAAATCATAAATCTGGACGATATTTTCGTGATGCAGCAGCGCGGCCAATTTGGCCTCGTCGATGAAGGCCGTTTTCAGATTCTCTTCCTCGGAAAGATTCGGCAGAATTTTTTTGATGGCAATCAGCTTCTCAAAGCCCTGAACGCCGGTTAACTTGGCACGGTACAGCTCGGCCATACCGCCCACGGCGATTTTGTCTAAAAGCTGATATTTGCCGAATTGTGTGGGTTGAAATACCGTCATAAAATCACAGCGGGGCTGCCGGTGCCTCTGAAATTTCGCCTGCGCGATAGCGGCCTGCAAAAAATAATCGAATATTGTTCCAGTTTTCTGATATTGGAAAAAAATTTCCAATTCAGGCGGCATGGACCCGCCGCCTTGCCCTCGGTTGCACGACCGGAATGGATCGTATTCATGACATGTATCGGCCCTTTCAGGTAGAACTTAAGATCAATTTGGGGGCAGAGCGCCAGCGGCGCCAGTTCATAGCTGATAGCTCATAGTTGATAGGATAAAGGCGAAAAGCGTGCGGCAGACGGCAATAAAAAAAGGTATAGAATATAGGGTATAGGGGCAAGGCAAACAAAAAGGTTGGAGGTTGGAGGTTGGAGGCGGGAGGGGATGGGCGCAAGGTGCACGGCGCACGGCTTACGGCGCAACGGTTGATAGCCCCGGTTAAATTCGCTGCGCTCGATATCTTCGATATATTTAACAGGGTAAAGGTTGATCAGGTTGGCGCTCACGAACATACGAACTTAAAAGCTCGCGAGCTTATCAGCTTACCAGCTTACCAGCTTCTCACCTTCTTAGCTTCTCAGCTTCTCAGCTTCTGTTTTCTCTTCTCTGTCCTCTATTTTTTCCGTTGACGTCCCAATGGTATGGGCAGGTAGTTCTATCCAGCCGGTATCCTCTTTGAACTGCTCCTCCCGGATGCGGTTGAATTCATCCTTCAGCTGCTCAAACACCTCCACGACCCGGGGGTCGAAATGGGAACCGTTGAGGCTGAGAATAATTTGTCTGGATTTATCATGGGTATAAGCGCGTTTGTAAAATCGCTCTGAGGTCAAAGCATCGTAAACATCAGCCAGGGCTACAATCCGGGCGGACAGCGGAATATTCTCACCCTTGAGCCCCACGGGATAGCCGCTGCCGTCCCATTTTTCGTGATGGCTATAGGCGATCTCTTTTCCCATTTTCAAGAATGATTTTCCTTCAATCTGTGATTCGATCGCCCGGATGACTTCACCGCCCAGCAACGTATGACGCTTGATAATTTCAAACTCCTGCGCGGTAAGTTTATCAGGTTTTAAAAGAATGGCATCGGGAATGCCGACTTTACCGATGTCGTGCAAAATGGAGGACTGATAAATATCATCAATATAATCAGGAGTGATTATGCTGCGGAAGGCAGGATTTTGCGCCAGTTCTTCAGTGAGAATTTTGGCATACTCGCGGATTCTTTCCAGGTGAGTCCCAGTGCCTTCATCACGGTATTCGGCGAGTTTGGCAAGCCCCAGGATGGTTGCCATCCTGGCATTCTGCAGTTTGCGGTAGGAATCCAGCAAATCCATCTCGAGTTTTTTCTTTTCGGTGCGGTCCCGCACCAAACCCCGATAGCCGCAGGCGGCATCGTTGGTGTCCTTTAAAAGCGATACGGAAGCCTCGATAAACAGGGTCAACCCGTCAACGTTGAATTCACAATCAAAGGCTTTAACAGGCTTCCCGCTTCGGCGGCAGTGTTCAAAGGTTTCCAGAACCAGCCTGGCATTTTGATCATCCAGGAATTGCCGGTAATTCGTCCGCACCATTTTTTCCTTGGCATAACCGAATATATTGCCCATCGAGTCGTTGACGAATTTGAAGTTGCTGTCAAAATCCACCTCGTAATAGCCTTCCTCAATGCTTTCCAGTATGGTACGATATTTTTCTTCACTCTCTTTTAAAGCCTGCTCGGCTTCTTTGCGCTTGTTGATGGTATATTGCACGTGCGATCCAAATATCATAAACAGACATAAGACGATAAGCCGCAGCCACATTTCGCTGACATTGGGTCCGAATATATCGCGATAGAAATTTACCTCTTCCGGCGAAAATAAATTTATAAACGATTCCAATCCCCAGTACAGGAAGGCCAGAAAAATGCCGACCAGCACCGTCTGATCGGCCAGGTTCAAAGGTTTTTTTATCTTTTTTTTCAATTTATTCATTTCTGGATGTGGTTTTATTCATTTCTGGATGTGGTATTTTTCGGGTCGGATTAATTAGTTTACTCTATTTACGGTTTCAAGACCAGCGTAATTTGGCTTGGTTGCCGGATTGCTTCGCCGCCGCTCCACCGGCAGACCCTATCCCCCCTTGATAAAAGCCTGGATAGTCTCAAGCTAATAACCCATTATCCACCCCGTTGTTATTGACCTGATTCAGCGAGCCTGCTAAAATATAAAGGTAAAGGGCACCGGTACGATCCATTCAATCAGCAACGATGCCGAAATCGGGGTTAAAGGATCGCCAAAATGATACAGAGACTCAAACAATACGCTATCATTGCCGCAGCTGTATTTGCGCTCTGGGGCATACTGGACAATCATTTCATTTTCGAAGGGTATCATGTTCACCTGTTAAAAAAAGCGGAGCTCAATCTGCATGACACTTTTATCAGCCTGCACAACAAAAGGCCGGAATTTATTTTAAAAAACGACCGGCTGCGGGAAGCAGGCATTGGGGATCTGATGGTGGAGATCGGAATGATAACCGAGGATGAAAAAAGCCGGTTGGAGGACAAATACCGGTATGGTGAATAGGAGCACCATCACGGAAGGGCATAAGTTTCCGAAAAAATCGTTGTCCGTAAGATACACGGCGGTTTTTTGCGGACCTAATGGTCGGCAAACACCCGATGCAGCGCAGGGTCGCTGGGAAATATTCTCAGTATACTTTTAAACTCATCGGTGGAGTCGAGGGTGATGGAACCATCGACGATGTGTTCGGCAATACTGATTTGCTGGTTGATATTACTTCTCACTCGCTATTTCGTCCCAGTGCATTGAGCTCAAGGGTAATCGGCCGTTCTTCCTCGCCTTTGCCGATGAACCGGATAGGACCGGGGTGACGGTAATGATCATCGCCCGGTTCAGCCGCCAGCCATTTTTCCCGATAGGCTTTGACGACCTGAAATGCAATCGAATTCACATCCACGATACTTTTTTCGATCACCAGGGCCAATTTGCCTTTGCGCTCTTCGAGGTGCATCAGCGGTGCAATCGGAATGCCGATCGGCTCCCACCTGGAAAAATCCTGATCCAGATTTTTGATGGCCGCCATCTGCCCGGTGACCCCGTTGGCAATCAGGCTGAACACGGTGAGCCCCAGGTTATAGGTATAAATGCAGTCAAAACGAGTGGGATCATTTCCCCGGCCGTCGTAGCCGTAAAAGTGAATCTGGGTTTTGAAACTCGGGATGGATTTTTTAAATATCTTCTCAACGGCCGCCGGAACTTTCTCCTCGGCCTTCAGCAATTCTTTTTTTTGCAAGGCCTGATGAAGGGTTTTGACAGAAATAATCGCAGAATTTACCAGCAAATATTGGGCGGCGCCGAAATTTTTAAAAAGCACCGGTCCATAGCGTTCCGGGTCGAGCCCTTCTTTTTGCAGGATTTTTCGAAAATAATCTTGTTGAATGCCTATTTTATAAACGCCTTCTTCCTTTAGTATATTCAAATAATCCTGGACCAGACCCAGCAGGACTTTTTCAGTTTCGACCTGAGAAAAGGGGAAGTTGCCGTGGCTGTCTCTCTCCATCAGCAGCCCTTCCTGGAAAAAGGCCGGGATATCACTGAAAAGATCTTCGTCCCGGGTATTCCAGAGTTTGAAAGCGGCATCTTCGCGGGAACGCTGGGCCAGCCGCCGCAGATATTCCAGCTTTTCTTCGAGACGCGGAAAAGACGAGTGGAAATCCCTGTCATGGGTTTGGTTGTAATCTGCAATAATCGTATTCAGTTTGATGATATAAACCTGAATTTCATTGATAAATTCCAGGACGCCTTCCGGAATGACGATGACGCCGTAATTTTTCCCGCTGGCGGCGCGTCTGACAATGCCGTCGCAAATAACCCGGGAAAGGTGGCGCAGCGTCATACCGAAAGCAGTGTAGTCGGTTGTGCCTTCCTGCTGCGCTTTTTTCAGTCTTTCTTTATCCGTGTAATTGGCGAGATCTTCGCCGATCAGGGTCAGGTTGGCGTGGGTCTGCAACGCAACTTCCAAAGCCAGATGGCTGGCAACCCGTCCCATGACTTTACAGACATGCCAGTATTTAATATCCGAGCTGCTGTCGGTGCACAGATTGCTGATGGAGCCGGCAAAGGCACGGGCGGCGGTATGAAATCCGAACGACATGGCGCACAGTACGTTGCCATCCGCATCACCTGACCTGAATATCGCCGTCGATGGTCTTGGGGACGCCGATCACCTGAACGCCGTCGGCCAGCATCTCTTGAGCCAGAAAAGCGGCATTGGTGTTGGAATCGTCTCCGCCGATGACCACCAGGGCATCCAGCTGCAGATTCTGGCAGGTCGCGCGGGAGAGCCTCATCTTCTGGGGGGTGTCAATTTTGGTGCGGCCGGTTTTAATCATGCTGAATCCGCCCAGGTTCCGGTATTTATTCACCAGTTCATCGCCGAGTTCGACGGCTTCATTCTCGATGATGCCGTCCGGTCCTACCAGAAAACCGTAGACTTTGGTATCCGGATTGGCCTTTTTGGCCGCATCATACAGACCGGCAATCACATTGTGCCCGCCCGGCGCCGGACCGCCTGAAAAGACAATCCCGATATTGCGTTTTTTACCGTATTGCCGGGCAACCGCATCATCCACCGAATCAAGGCCCCTGATCAGCTGCACTTTGTTGCTGATGATATCGGGCAGCTGCTTTTCGGCTTCCTTGTCAAGCTCAAACCGATACCGGTCGGTTTCCTGCAAAACCGTATACTGATGCGAAAACACCTCGCAGCTGGGAGGCGAATAGTTCCTTCTTTCGAGCAGTTCGGCGTTAGTGTCTCCGGTGACTTTTTCAACTTGGGGATGGTTTAATAGTTCTTCCAAATTGAGGGTACTGTGATCGGGCATGGCAACCTCCCATGAAATTGAATATGGTTGATTTAATATCTACAATAGCCGACAGTTGATGGATAATAGTCAACAATCAAAAATAAATCTTCATTCTTCAATTCTCAATTCATACCCGCCCCTTGCATACAAAGTCAAGATGATTCCTCCTGATAGGACCGGGAGCGGTTCATGTCCGCAAGACCGTGGCGGGCTAATCGCCGACAGCCAAAAGAATGCTTTACAACAATTATTTTATAAGATACAAGAAAATGTCCGATTGACATTCAAAGGTTAAATATGTTTTATTTATTTGGGCAGCAATTGTGAATCGGTTGATCGACCCGCTACGGTCATCAGTTTGCCAAATCCCATCAAACAAAATCAAAGGAGGTTATCTATGAAAAAAGGATTGGTATCAGGTCTTGCTGTATTGGCTTTAATCGGATTTCTATTGGCGACCTCCGCCATCGGTGCGGATATCGATCTGGCCAAGAAATCCACCCTTGAAAAAATCCTGCAAAACAAAGAACTGCGCGTCGGTTTCGAGTCCGGCTACGTCCCGTTTGAAATGACCAATAAAAAGGGCGAATATATCGGCTTTGACATGGATTACGGCCGCAGGATGGCCAAAGACATGGGCGTAAAATTCGTCCCGATCAACACGGCCTGGGACGGCATCATTCCGGCCCTCATGACGGACAAATTCGATATCATCATGGGCGGTATGACCATCACCCAGGAAAGAAATCTCAAGGTCAATTTTGCGGACCCGTACATTATCGTGGGGCAGGCCATTCTCTTGAACAAAAAGCTCAAAGACAAGGTTTTATCCTACAAGGATCTTAATAACCCCAAATATATCGTGACCTCCCGCATGGGCACCACCGGTGAGCAGGCCATTAAAAGATATATTCCCAAAGCCACCTACAAAGGTTTTGAATCAGAAGCCGAAGCCGGCCTCGAGGTGATAAACGGCAAGGCGGATGCGTTGGTTTATGATTTGCCCTTCTGCGGATATCTTTACAGCAGCCAGGGACAAGGCAAAACCATATTCCTGAGCGACCCCTTCACCTATGAGCCGCTGGCCTGGGCCGTCAAAAAGGGCGATCCGGATTTTCTGAACTTTCTAAACAACTTTCTGCGCCAGACCAAAGGCGACGGCTTCTACGACAGAATGTACAAAAAATGGATTACCGGCAGCAAGTGGAAAGAAGAACTCGAGTAATCCGCCGCTGCAGTTCGCATCCGATGCGAATGGTTGAACCGGCCGGTCATGCCGGCAAACGGCATGGCCGGTTTGTTGCCTAATGGCAAAGAAAGCCGTGGGAACCTGGATCGTCCCGCGCCAAAACCGCTTCCCACGTAAACAAGCCCAAGGTGGAAAAATGCTATGACAAAACGAATGAATCGGCAGCATGACGCCAAGCCTGCTTCATACTATGGCTGGGTGGGTGTCTTCGTTGTCTTTGTTTTGGTGCTGGCCGGCCTGTTTTATTATGCCACCCAAAAAATCGCGTATGTATGGCGCTGGAACCGGGTTCCCATTTATTTTGTATATGAAGATCAAATTGATGTCGTCACCGATATCGACGGTGATGTGGAATCCGTTCAAAAAAAGGACAAGCAAACCGTAATCACCATCAAAGGACTGGACGAAACGGAATCCTACAACGTACCGGCCGGCAGTTCGAGGGTTGATAAAGGCTATTATGTCTACCTCGGCGAGACCATCGCCAGCTACAAGAAATGGAAACCCGGCCTGCTGGTCATCGGCCTCTGGATCACCCTGAAACTGAGCGTGATCGCGACCATTCTGGGTGTTATCATCGGTGTCATCGGCGGACTTACCCGCATCTCGTCCAATCCCGCCTTGAAATGGATTACCATCGGATATGTGGAATTGATCCGGGGCTCACCCTTGATGGTGCAAATCCTCCTCTGGTATTTTGTCATCGGAACAGTCGTCAATGATATGCTGGCAGCTTTTGGGATGAGACGGATCCCGGCCTTCTGGTACGGCGTGGCTTCGTTGGCCTGCTTTGCCGGGGCGTATGTGACCGAAATCGTGCGGTCGGGCATCCAATCCATCCACCGCGGCCAGACGGAGGCAGCCCGTTCGCTGGGCATGACATACGGCCAATCCATGCGCTATATCATCCTGCCTCAGGCATTGCGCCGGATATTGCCGCCCCTGGCCGGTCAGTTTATCAGTCTGATCAAAGACTCTTCGCTGCTGGGCATCATTGCCATCCGCGAATTGACCAAGGCGGCCCGGGAGGCGGTTTCCGCCAGCTTGCAGCCCTTTGAGGTCTATTTTCTTTTAATGGCCCTGTATCTTGTTTTAACTTTCAGCCTTTCCATGGTTGTCCAGCGCATGGAAAAAAGGATGGCGATCCAGTGATTGATGTTCGCGAGATAAATAAAACCTTTCACGTTCCCCATGACGTTAAAGCCCTGGTAAATGTTTCCACCAAAGTTGAAGCCGGCGAAGTGGTGGTGGTATGCGGACCTTCGGGTTCGGGCAAAAGCACATTTCTGCGCTGCCTCAATCGTTTGGAAAAGGCCGACAACGGACACATCTTTATCGACGGCATCGATGTGCTGGACCCCAAGACCAATATCAATAAGTTGCGGGCCGAGGTGGGCATGGTCTTTCAGTCGTTTAATCTTTTCCCTCATAAGAATGTCATCGAAAACATAACCCTGGCCCAAAAAGTGGTTCGCAAACGCTCCAAAAACGATGCCGCAGAAAAGGCCAACGCGCTCCTGAAGAAAGTCGGCATTCAGGACAAGTCGAACGCCTATCCCGACAATTTGTCCGGCGGTCAGCAACAGCGCGTTGCCATTGCCAGAGCATTGGCCATGGATCCCAAGGTCATGCTGTTCGATGAACCGACTTCGGCGCTGGATCCGGAAATGATCGGCGAAGTGCTGGATGTTATGAAAACCCTGGCCAAAGAAGGCATGACCATGGTCGTGGTAACCCATGAAATGGGGTTTGCCCGGGAAGTTGCCGATCGGGTCATCTTTATGGATGAAGGGGCCGTCGTGGAAGTCGGAACGCCGCAACATTTTTTTACCAACCCTACCCACGAACGCACCAAGCTGTTCTTGAGCCAGATCCTCTAGGGACGTGCCCCAGATGTAATTTATAAGACTCGGATGGATTTAATTATATTTTCTCTGCGGGAATTAAGTCGTAAAAATCCCAATTCTCAAATCCCAAATTCCAACCCTCAAATTCGGAACTCCAGAATTCTATGAATTAATTTGATTCGACCTTCTCCGGCTTTCAAAATTTACTCTGACTTTAGACCAAAAATTACTCCTTGTGGCCGTCCATAACTCGTTTGGATCATTGGTGCTTTGAATTTTGATATTGTTTGTTATTTGTTTTTTTGGTGCTTGGAATTTTTATGCTTAAAGACTATTGTTAGGTATCATGTTCAAGTTTTATTAATGTATTTCTATGACACAATACTAGCTCAATGCGCCTACCCCACATCTTGTACCCGGACCTCCAAAATTCTACCGCTTATTGTGTTTTCCGCTTTACAATTAAATTGCGGCCTGTTATTATTCCGTAATTGTATTTTCCAGGGCTGCCTGAAATTTTCGACGCACAAAAAGGGGACGCCGCGTGCCCGAACACTCATTGGACGGAATGCAAAATTTAAAGCCGAGACGCTTTTCAATGATTAGTTGGATCCGCATCGTTTCGACCTTATGTTCAAGGTCAGGAGAGTATTCATAGATGAAGCTGAAAAAACTGGAAATAACCGGTTTTAAATCATTTTACGAAAAATCCACCATAGAATTTCCGCCGGGTATCTCGGCTGTAGTCGGTCCGAACGGCTGCGGTAAAAGCAATGTGCTGGATGCCATCCGCTGGGTAATGGGCGAACAGAGCCTCAAACAGCTGCGCGGCAAATCAAAAGAAGATATTATTTTTTCAGGCACCAACGGCAAGCCGCCGCTGAACATGGCTGAAGTTTCGTTAACGTTGGCCAATGACAACGGCAATGCCCCGGAAGAGCTGAGAGACTTCACCGAAATTAATTTGACCCGCCGCCTGTACAGATCCGGTGAAACATCCTATTACTTGAACCGGCAGCCCTGCCGGTTGAAAGACATTCATAATGTATTTTTAGGCAGCGGACTGGGCTCCAAATCCTTTGCCGTCATTCAGCAGGGAAACATCGGCGCCATCACGGAAGCCACCCCGGAAGAGCGCCGTTATTTTGTTGAAGAGGCGGCCGGCACCACCCGCTATAAAAATCGCAAACTCGAAGCCCTGCGCAAGGTTGAGCTTACCAACCAGAATTTATTGAGAGTCAATGATATCCTGGCCGAAATTAACCGCCAGATGGCCAGCCTCAAACGCCAGGCCAGAAAAGCTGAAATATATAACAGCTACCAGATGCGCATTCGAAGACTGGATGTTCAGCTGGGTATTCACTATTATGATGATTTCACCCGCCAGATTGATAAAACCGACACGTTATTAAAAGAATTAAAAGATGCCGATATCGGACACACCTCTGAATTAAAAAAACTGGATGCCGCCGTAGAAGAAATCAAACTCAGGCGCTGGCAGAAAAGCCAGGAAATCGCCGAACAGAAATCTCAAAAATTTGACACGCAGCGCGACATTGATCGGGCGGAAAATGATCTGGCGCACATGCGCACTGAGATTGAAAGGCTGAACCGGGAAGCCGCGGAACTGGAGGATGCCCGCCAGGAACTTGTCCATAAAAATGAAGCCATGCTGTCTGAAATCAGCCAGGTCGAGCTGGAAACCGAACGGTTGAATTCGGAAATAGACACGGTCAGACAAACCCTTGCCCAGCAGCGCCGGAGCAATGAACAGATCAGCGAAAAATTTGCAGGGCTCAATCGGGAGCTCGAATCCGCCAAGGCCCACTTGTTGGATCTGACAACCCGTGAGGCCCAATACAAAAATATTTATCAAAACGCAGCCAGCAACAGGGAAAGCCTTCAGAGACGCCTTAAACGGGCAGATGAGGAGGAAGTTCTGGCGCAAAAGCAGATTGCAGAAACGCAGCAAAGGGAAAACCGGGTCCGTGACCGGTTCGATACGATAAAACGGCAGATCGCAAAACTGAGCGAAGAGATCGATATCACGCGCAAGCGCCTTGATGAGAAGGCCGCCGCCCTGGCCCAACAGGTCAAAGCAGCTCAAACGCTGGAGCTTGAGCGCAATACGGCCAAATCCCAGTACAGCGCTTTAAAAAAAATGGAAGACAACTTCGAGTGGTATCGCGACGGCGTCAAAGCCATCATGAAAGCCCGCAGTTCCAATGTCGATGATAAAAGCTCAGCGCTGCCGCCTTTCAACCGGGAAACAGCCGCCAATGTCCTGGAACTTATGGCGGATATTATCGAAGCGGATCCGGCCTATGAAACAGCTATCGAGGCGGTCCTGGGGGAATCACTGCAGTACATAGTGGTCAAAGATCAGCAAACGGGGCGCCAAGCCATAGACTATTTGCAGTTGCACAGCGCCGGGCGCAGCGGTTTTATACCGATGTCAGCATTAAAACCGATCTCCGGCGACGGCAACGGGACACCGGATTTTTCCCGCCTGCTCTTAAATCATATCACCGTTAAAGCCGGCTTTGAAAGTGTCGCCCGGGTACTTTTAGGTGATGTCGTCTTAACCGAGTCTCTGCCGGAAGCGCTGGAACTTTTTAACCGCAACGGCAAATTCCAACGAATCGTCACAAAAAATGGGGACGTGATCTCTCATCAGGGCATTCTGGTCGGCGGCAGCAAGGATAAATTAAGCGGTATTCTGGCTAAAAAGCATGAGATTAAAGAGTTAAAACGCCGGGAAGCTGAATTAACCCGGCAAGCGGAAAACGCGCGTCTCATCCAACATGAACTGGAATCCGAGGTTCAAAAACTTGAGAGTGCGCTGCAAAAACAGATCGAACAGAAAAACCGGTTGACCGAAGATAAAACCGAGGCTGAAAAAGAACTCTACAAGGTTGGTGAGGATCTCAAAAACGGCCGGCGCCATCTGGAAATTGTTCAACTGGAACAGGAACAGCTTTTAGGAGAAGCAAGTGACATTGACGATGAGATGACCAAGTACAACACGGCCCTGGCAAAGATATCCGATGAAATCAATTCAGCCCAGGGCACGGTTGCCGGCTTGTCACAGGAGATCAGCAATGTCTCCGAGGAGATGGAAAAATTCAATCAAACGGTCATGGACCTTAAGTTAAACCTGACGGCCCTGAATGCCAAACTGGAAAACAGCAACAACAGCTTAAAACGACTCAAAGAATTCCATGAAGACGGTCTGAACCGGCTCGAACAGCTGTCGCGGGAAATTAATCAGAAAAGGCAAAAAGAGGAAGCCGCCAAACTCAAAAGTTCCGGCAGCGCAGAAAATCTTTCCCGAATGTACGACACCATAAAAGGCATCGAGGAAGGCATCGAGCGCAATGAGGCCGATTACCAGGAGATCGACAACCGGCTTCAGGACAGCGACAGCAAGATAACCGACATCAGAAGCAAACGCGAAAAAACACTGGAGAAATTTCGCATGCTGGAATTGGAGCTGTCCCAGCTCCAGCTCAAACGTGACAATGCTGCCAATCGGCTGGAAGAGCGGTATCAAACCTCATTTGCAGTATTGCAATCAGATTTGCAGCAGGACGAAGACGCCCGCAAATTCATCGCCGGCATGTCCGTCGCCGAGATGGAAGCCGATTTGTCGCGCAGCAAAGAAAAAATTTCAAAAATCATCGATGTCAACCTCGGCGCTATCAAAGAGTTTGAACAACTCAAGGATCGCTACGAGTTTCTTGAAACGCAGCGCAATGACCTGCTCAAGGCGATAGAAGACCTGCATAAAGTAATCAAAAAGATAAACCGGATAACCCAGGAAAAGTTTATTGAGACGTTCAACGCCGTCAATGAGAAGTTGGCGGAAGTATTTCCCCGCCTTTTTGAAGGTGGTGAGGCCAGGCTCGTTCTAATAGAGCCGGATAAACCCTTGGAGTCCGGCGTAGAGCTGATGATTCATCCCCCGGGGAAAAAGCTGACGCGCTTGAGCCTGCTGTCCGGCGGTGAGAAAGCGCTGTCGGCCATCGCTTTTATTTTCTCCATTTTTCTGATTAAGCCGGCTTCCTTCTGCCTGCTGGATGAAATCGATGCCCCGCTGGATGAATCCAACGTCTTCCGTTTCAATGATCTGCTGCAGATCATCGGAGAAAATTCACAGATTATTGTCATCACCCACAATAAACGGACAATGGAGTTTGCCGATACCCTGTTCGGCATTACCATGGAACATAAGGGAATTTCAAAAGTTGTTTCCGTGAACCTGGCACGGACGGAAATGCGAAAAGCAAGCTGACGTTTGGAATGACGATTGACGAATGTCGAATGACGAACTTTTGGAATGATGAACGACGAACGAATATAAATGACGGAGCGAAACGACTTCCTCAATTCGACCTTCTTCATTCGACCGTCGAAATGTCTAGAGGCCGGCACCATGGCGTTTAACTGGTTTAAGAAAAATAAGACGAAACTGACTGAGGGGAATCCGGCGACAGAAGTTGAACCGCCGCAGTCCGCACCGCCGGACGACATGCCGCCACCTGAATCGGAAGATCATGAACTAAAGAACGCGTCCGATGCCTTCGAAAATTTAAGCGCCGCTCGCATGCAAGCTCCTGCCGAAGACAAGCCACCCCCCGAGCCTCCGGGCCAGGAGGCAACCGGATATTTTAAACGCTTAAAAAGCCGCCTTTCCAAAACGCGCAAATCCCTGACCGGCGGCTTTGAGAGAATCTTCAGCGGCAAGCAAAAAATCGATGATGAGGTTCTAGAGGAATTGGAGGAGCTGCTGATAACATCGGACATCGGGGTGCCGACAGCCATGGCGCTCATCGAGCGCATTACAAAAGCCAAGCTTTCCGACATCAGTCAGTTGAAGACGGCGCTCAAAAAGGAAATTCTCTCAATTCTTGATTCCCGGCCCGATGCACCGGTCCCGCAAATAAATGCCGGCACCCCCCATGTGGTGCTGGTAGTGGGGGTCAACGGTGTCGGTAAAACCACAACCATCGGCAAACTGGCAGCGGCGGCCGGTGCTTCCGGAAAGAAAGTCTTGATCGCCGCCGCCGACACCTTCCGCGCTGCGGCCGTCGAACAGCTGGGCATCTGGGCGGACAGGGCCAAGGCGGAATTCGTCAAACATAAAGAAAATGCAGATCCCGCGGCCGTAGCATTCGATGCGGTAGCGGCAGCCTCGGCCCGCGGCTGCGATCTGGTATTGATTGACACCGCAGGCCGCCTCCATACCAAAGTTAATTTGATGGAGGAGCTTAAAAAAATCAAGCGCACAGTGGCCAAGCAGATTGACGGAGCACCGCATGAGATATTGCTGGTTCTGGATGCCACCACCGGTCAAAACGCCCTGTCCCAGGCGAAATTGTTCAATGATGCGCTGGATCTTACCGGCTTGGCGCTGACCAAGCTGGATGGAACCGCCAAAGGCGGGATTGTCATCGGCATATGCAGCGCCCTGAATATTCCTTTGCAGTATATCGGCATCGGCGAGCAAATTGAGGACCTCAGGCCTTTCGATGCTGAGCAATTCATTGACGCGCTGTTTTGACCTGGCCGGCGACGCCGAGCGGGCATACATTTGTGGCAGAGACATCCTGTAAACGTCAGTTGCCTGCGGCTTGGCGGCAAATATCTTAAAAAAAGCACTGAATCATGCAATTTCTGTTGACATGGAATTTAACTTCCTATATGGACACAGGAAAATAGGCGATCGAGCCTTAGGCGGGAAGAAATAATCACTAACACGAAGGGGGAACAGCACTATGACCAAAGCAGAACTTGTAGAACAGGCGGCAAAGGATGCCATGATCTCAAAAGTGGCGGCGGCGGCGGCGCTAAATTCCTTTATGGACAGTGTCACCAAAGCGCTGAAGAAAAAGGACGGCAAGGTCACCCTCGTGGGTTTCGGCACGTTCTCAAAAGCGCGACGCAAGGCACGCAAGGGCCGCAATCCGCAGACCGGTGCGCCCATCAAAATCAAGGCCTCCAACGTCGTCAAATTCAAAGCCGGCAAAAAACTCAAAGATGCCGTCTAAGCAAAAAACCTTGAGGCGGCTTGTCGATACCGATAAGCCGCCTGCCCTAAAAACTTTTCACCGTCGCTTCAGAAATCACGCAGGTAGGCGATCCTAAATCCGTCAAACTCCCCCGTGTAGGCCTGCAAGGTTACGTTCACATCAGCGACCGCAGCATGCGGCGGTCCTTGCCGGCACCAGTCTAAAGCAGCCTCCACCCGGTCCTGATTCCCTTCGAACACAACTTCTACGGTACCGTCTTTAAGATTTCGCACCCAGCCGCCTACCCCGAATCGATCCGCAGCGCGTTTAGTCTCGATTCTGAAAGCCACACCCTGCACACGCCCGCGGACAATGGCATGGGCTCTGACTTTGTTTTCCATGACTACCCCCACAATTTAAGCTGTTGCGTTAATGAGCGGTTAAGCTTTTGAGCTGTTGACCTGTTGAGCCTACCAGCTTAAGAGCTTATTAGCTTATTAGCTCTTTAAATGCGGCTTCATCCAATAGTTCAATACCCAACTGCTGCGCCTTTGCCAGCTTCGACCCGGGCGATTCACCGACGACAATATAGTCCGTATTACGGCTGACAGCTCCGCTGACTTTGCCGCCGCCCGCCGCGATCATCTCCTTGGCCTGTTGTCGCGTCATGGTTTCGAGGGTCCCGGTCAGCACAAACGTCCGGCCGGCAAGGCTTTTCTTGATCACGGGGGTAGCAAATTCGATTCGGATCCCGCTTTGTGAAATGCGTCGAATCGTGTCCAGATTTTTATCCTGCTTGAAAAAATTTACAATACTTCCGGCCACAATCGGACCGATGCCTTCGATCGCCGTAAGCTTTTCCTCCGAGCTGGCGGCCAGCTGTTCCCAACTGTCAAATTGATCGGCAAGCAATACGGCAACGTGTTCGCCGACATGACGGATTCCCAGTGCGTACAAAAATCTGGCAAAATTAATTTTTTTACTTGCCGCGATTGCATTTATCAGATTTTCGGCCGACTTTGTCCCCATGCGCTCGAGACCGGACAGGGTTTCAACCGTCAGATTGAACAAATCCGCATAGGATGACACGAGTCCCTCGGCGACGAGCTGATCGACAAGCTTATCCCCCAATCCGTCGATATCGAAAGCGCCTTTTGAAGCAAAATGTTTGATCCGGGCTTTAAGCTGGGCGGAACAGCTTGCATTAATACAGCGGGTGGCAGCCTCTCCCGCCATTCGAATCACAGGTGATCCGCACACGGGGCAGTTGACGGGCATTGCAAATTTCTTTTCTCCGCCGCGGCGTTTCGATTCAATGACCTTGACAACTTCGGGGATAACATCACCGGCTCTTTGAACCAGCACGGTATCCCCAATGCGAATGTCTTTTTTTTCAATTTCATCCTCATTGTGAAGGGTGGCTCGGCTGACCGTCACGCCGCCGACCTTGACGGGTTTCAGATGGGCTACCGGTGTCAGGACGCCCGTGCGTCCCACCTGCACCTCGATATTTTCCAGCACAGTGGTTTCCTGCAGGGCTTCAAATTTATAGGCGATTGCCCAGCGCGGACTTCTGGTGGTCGTCCCCAATTGCTGCTGCAGCCGGAGACTATCCACTTTCATTACCATGCCGTCGATGTCGTAAGGAAGCTGATGCCGTTCTTCACTCAACCAGCGGTAAAACCGCAATACTTCGGCCACCGCAATGCGCGGCCGAATAAGAGGATTGATTTTAAATCCCCACGCTTTCAATGTCTGCAAGAGATCCCAATGCGATTCAAACTCGCTGCCGGCAAGCCGCCCTACCCCGTACAGGAATATATCCAGCGGGCGGGCGGCCGTTATTTTTGAATCCAGCTGCCTTAATGATCCCGCGGCGGCATTGCGCGGATTGGCAAAGGGCGCCAGGTCCTGGGCAACCCTTTCCCGGTTTAACTTTTTAAAATCCTCGATCCCGATAAATACTTCACCTCTTACCTCCAGCCGGGAAGGCATTTCATTGCGGTAACCCTTCTGCATCAACAGCGGCACAGATCCGATCGTTCTGACATTGGCCGTTACCAACTCACCGGTAATCCCGTCGCCTCTGGTAGAAGCCGCTGTTAAGGTGCCATTTTCATAGACCAGTTCCACGGCAACCCCATCCATTTTGGGTTCAGCCGTATATAGTAATTCGTCACCTGAACCGAGCTGACGTTTAACCCGCCGGTCGAATTCCATGATATCGTCATCACTGAAAGCATTATCCAGGCTCAGCATCGCGAGGCTGTGGGTAAAGGTGTCGAAGTTCGTCAACGGCGGGGCGCCTACCCGTACGCTGGGGGAATCCGCACTGGCCAGCTGAGGATAAGTTTGTTCGAGCCGGATCAATTCGTGCAGCAGGCGGTCATATTCGACGTCTGAAATCTCCGGATCATCGAGAACATAATAGCGATGATTGTGATGGTGGAGTGTTTCCCGCAGCTGGTTTACCTTATTGACAATTGCTGAATCTATTGAATTGCGCATTGATGTTAGGTCCTATGCAGCTATAATTAGGAAAGCGTGTTTTCAGATGCTAAGATAGGCTATAGGTGTCAGGTGTCAGGTTTGAGCGGAGCCGACCGCAGAGCGACCAATCTGATCAAAAAGGGAACCATGGGTCGCGCGTTAACGCAGGGTCGGCCTCCGCGCCGACCGATTCCGGCGGGCACGGAAGCCCGCCCTGCGTCAACAATCGCAATAAATGAAGTTTTATAAAATTTCGTCTTAGATCGAACTGGCCCGCCTAACCTATAAACTTCGGCAACCGGCGGCTCCGCTGAAACCTGACACCTGACACCCAAACTTAACTTACTGCTCCATTTCCGTCAGAACTTCAAAAATCAATTCTCTAATCACCCGGCAAGCAGTTTCCCGGCCCTTCATAAATTTTTTATGCTTGAAGCCGGGTAGCCAGGTCAAAGAAGACAGTTCATCTGAGACCACCAGAATGCCGCCAAGATCCACCCCACGGAATTTTGCGACCGAGCAAAGGGCCGAAGTTTCCATGTCCACGGCCAGAATGCCCCTTTGCTGATGGGCTGCGACCTGCCGGCGGGTCTCACGAAAAACGGCATCTGTAGACCAGACCGCTCCCGAGTGAAAGTCGATATTATTATTTTTCAAGGCCCGGCTGATCCTGGACACCAAGGAAAAGGACGCCGCTAAAGGGCCACTGTCATCCGCGCCGTAGTGCCTGGAAGTTCCTTCATCAATCACAACAGATGTCGGCAGGATGATATCGCCTATTTTTACCCGGTCTGAAACTGCGCCGCACCAGCCCAGAAAAATGATCCGGCGGGCGCCCCGCGCAATCAGGGTTTCCAGCAGCATAGCGGCATAGGGGGCACCGACAAACGGGCCGATGACTGAAAAATCGGCCGGCCCGAGCCGGTTAAAATACATGCGGCTGATGAAAAGGCGCTGGAATTCAGTTTTATTGAATGGCAATAAATCGCCAAGCAGAAAAAGATCCGCCCGGGTTGCAGCCATCACAGCAACGGTTCCGATATCCGGTGAATTCTTAGGCTTTTGCGGATTTACGACGGCGTCCCAATTTTCGGCGGAAAGCGGCATCTGTGGCGGCTCATACGGGCTTTGTCAGTTTCGTCATCTCATCTTTGAGCTCATCAATAATGTCATAGAGCCACATCAGGTCCTCGATAGTCAAGCGGCCGGCTTTCGCCGGCGCCCGCTCGGAGCCGTCTTGTTTCAACAGGATGCGGGGACCGATTTGCACTTTGGGTTCACCGTTGCCGTATTGGTTGATTGAAACAATCAGACCGGTTTCCTGACATTGCCACTTTTTGAGCATCTTGTCCATTTCAGGATCGTAAGGCATAATCTCCTCCAGTTCAGCTTTATTCCAAAACATCATGGTCGGTCATTGAGGGTTTATAAAAAAATTAATTCACAATTTTAGGCGTTGAGGCGCCCGACTGGCAAGGCGCGAAAACGCAGGAATATCTGGATATTCCGAGCTTTCGCAACGCCGCCGGGCGGGATGCATCGGCATATAAAATGTGAAGTTATTTTTGAGTGAGCCCTAAGCTGCCATAATTCTCAATTCTGCCTACAAAGTCATTAGCTGCGCCAAAATCCATCAGGCTGACAGTTTCGAAAAATCAGCGAATTTGCCAAACAGGGCCGCGATAGCGGTCAGCAAGGCGAGCCGATTGCGGCGCACTTTGCTATCATCCGTCAGTACCATGACCCCTTCAAAGAAAGCATCCACAGGATCTCGCAATGAAGCAATTTTGACCAGGGCCTGATCAAACAAACCTTGTGCCAGATCATCTTCGACCCTGTTTTTTACCTGTTCATAGGCAGCAAGCAGCGCTTCTTCCGATTCATGCTGGAATAGTTTTTGATCCGGATCACCCGACTGGAGATCATCGGCTTTTTTAATGATGTTTACGACCCGTTTAAACGCCACGGCCAGGGGTTCAAAATCCGGTTTGGCCTTTAGTTTCTCCAGCGCAGCGGCCTTTTGCCAAGTGGCGGGAATACTACTGTCAGCCGACGCATCGAGCACAGCGGCCACCGTATCTTTTGCAAACCCGCCCTCGACCAGCAAATTGGTCATCCGGTTTCGCAGAAACGTATAGACCTGCGCTTTCACTTCCGCTGGATTTTTGGGCTTAAATTGCTTCACGCCTTCCGCTATCAGATCCGTCAGGGCAAAGGAAAACCCTTTATCCAGCATGATCTGAATAATGCCGATGCTCTGGCGTCGAAGGGCATAAGGATCGGAAGCACCGGTAGGGATCAGGCCGATGGTGAAGCATCCGCAAAGAGAGTCGATTTTATCGGCCAGCGAAAGTATGGCGCCCACCAGCGTCTCCGGCAACGGCGCCCCGGAATAAACCGGACGGTAATGCTCTTCGATTGCAGCCGCTACCATGGGGGGTTCCCCGGCAACGGTTGCATAAATTCTGCCCATAATTCCCTGCAGCTTCGGGAATTCACCCACAACCTGACTCACCAGATCCGATTTACTCAGCAGGGCGGCCCGGGACACCTGTTTTTTCAACCCATCATCTTTTGCGCCGGAGGCAGATCCCAAATCGACGGCCTCGGATATAAATTCGCCGATCCTGGCCACCCGCTCCATTTTTTCATAGACGGTTCCCAGCTCAGCCTGAAAAAGAACTCTTTTCAGCATCGCTACCCGCTCATCATTGCCGACGGCAAGGTCACCCTGATAAAAAAACCGGGCATCCGCCAAACGGGCCCGCAAGACCCTCTCATGGCCTTTGGCCACCACCGCCATATCCTTGGCGACGGTATTGTTGACCGCGATAAAACACGGCATCAGCTTATTGTTCTGATCGACGATGGCAAAGTACTTCTGGTGCTCCCGCATGGCATTGATTAACACCTCATCGGGAACTTCCAGAAATGCTTCATCAAATTTGCCCGCCACCGGCACCGGAAACTCAACCAGGTTGTTGACAATGTCCACCAGTTCGTCATCCGGCAGAATGCGGCCGCCAAGCCCGCGGGCAACTTCAACGATTTCGCTGCTCGAGTTTGGTTCGGCGTTCCTGCGGGTCGGCCAGGACGTGGGCGGATCGCAGCGCTGCGACATAGTCATCTGCGGAATCCAGCTTAATTTTGGCCGGCGACATAAAACTGTGTCCGTGGGTATAGCGGTTGCTCTTTAAATTGCAGAGATTAAAGCCGATAACTTTATCGCCCAGTAGTGCCAGGATGGTATGAATCGGCCTGGCAAACTCGATATCCAGGTCCGCCCATCGCATTTTTTTGGGAAACGGAATTGATAAAATTACTTCGGCTAAAATATCTTTAAGCAGCGTCCGGGTTGCGCCGCCGCGCTGTATTGTCACGGCAGACAGATAAGCACCCTTGGGCGTTTCTATGACGCTCAGGCTGCTGACCGGCACGCCCACTTTTTCTGCAAATTTAAGAGCGGCCGTTGCCGGGCGGCCCTGAGCATCCAGACCAATTCTGGCCGGAGGCCCGATAACTTGGGATTGCATTGATTTTTGCTTGTCGACCACGTTGTCCACTTTGATGGCCAGTCTGCGCGGCGTTGCATAGAGCTCCGCCTGACCGTGGTCAATACGGGCATCCGTCAATTTTTGCAATAAAGCGGCCGATAACGCCGCCAGCGCCGGGGCAATATAGCCGGCCGGAATTTCTTCAGTTCCGATTTCAAGTAATAAATCGCTCATGATCACCCCTTAAAAGGTTTTACTTTCCTAATAGCGGAAATCCCATTTTTTCCCGCTGATTCAAATAGCCCTCGGCACATTGCCGGGCAAGATTTCTGATACGGGCAATATAGCCGGTACGCTCGGTGACGCTGATGGCGCCCCTTGCATCCAGCAGATTAAACGAATGCGAGCATTTCAGGCAATATTCGTAGGCCGGCAAAACAAGATTACCCTCGATTTGCTTTTGCGACTCCGCTTCGTATTTACTGAAAAGATCGAATAGAACCGGCACATCGGCCTTTTCGAAATTATAGGTTGACTGTTCGACTTCCTGCTGGTGATGCACATCTCCATAAGTAATTTCTCGATTCCATTGCAGATCATAGACGTTGTCAACCCCTTGAAGATACATGGCAATACGTTCCAATCCGTATGTCAGTTCTACGGAAATGGGTTTTAACTCAATGCTGCCGGCCATCTGAAAATAAGTAAACTGCGTAATCTCCATGCCATCCAGCCAAACCTCCCAGCCCAGGCCTGCCGCTCCGAGTGTTGGAGATTCCCAGTCATCCTCAACGAACCGGATATCGTGTTCAAGCGGATCAACGCCCAAAACCTTCAGGCTCTGCAGATACAACTGCTGGGTATCGAAAGGCGAAGGCTTCATGAGAACTTGATACTGATAATAATGCTGCAAACGATTGGGATTGTCTCCATAGCGGCCGTCCGTCGGTCGTCTGGAAGGTTGGACGTAGGCGACGTGCCAGGGTTCCGGTCCCAGGGCTTTCAAGGTCGTAAAGTGATGAAATGTTCCGGCGCCGACCTCCAAATCATAGGGCTGCACCATCACACAACCCTTGCGGGTCCAGAATTTGTGCAGTGCGAGAATTACATCCTGAAAATACATTGTGGGTTCCTTTACTTAAAGCCAATTTTAAAGGCTTCACTGTTTTTTTTAGGTTTCAGAGCTTCTTTAAGGTTTCAGTGTTCAGGTGTCAGATAAAAGAGCTCATAGCTGATAGCTCATAGTTCATAGTCAAAAGACCCCGCAGAATTTCGAAGGTCGGTTTCGCTATGCACAGTTTTTTTTATTAAGCAGACTGAATGCCTTCCTTCGACATTCGACCTGCCCGCAATGCCTTAAAACGGGAGTGTGGCAAATTTTAGCAGTTGATTCATAGCTGAATGATTACCTACTCACACACAATGAATCTGGTATATAAGACATTATTGGGATCTCCTGCAGCTATCAAAAAAATTCCTCATGTCGCACCAGGGCGGGCTGACACCTGAAACCTTCTGGTTCTTAGTAAACAATGAGCCCTTTTGAGTCAATTTTAACCTCCAGCAGACGTGCCTCATCTCGGGCAAGAAGAGTCTTCTCCCACAAAGGTCTCAATCTGTCAATATTTTCGATTTCACCAACGGCCCACAGGCAGCCTCCGCCGCCGGCACCTGTAAAGCGCGCACCGCAGTCGTTTTGCCGCGCGCCGACCACCAATTTTTCTCCTATATTATCCAGTACGTCCGGCGTCAGAGTCCGACGAATCGCTGTCTCCCGGTTCATCTCGACGGCGGCCTGATTGTAATTTTTTTCAGCCAGCGCGGCGATAAACCGATGCGTGCATGCAATGATTTCCAGCCAAAGATCGCGATACCGGCCGGAAAGAAACTGCCGTATCCACCGTCCGTTGATGTCTTTGGAAACATGAGGCATGCCGCAATAGGCAATCAGCAGATGCCGCTCCAGATCGTGCTGGGAATTTTTTCCGACGATGCATCGTTTTTTGAACATCGGTCCCATCGGCTTGGCCTGCAGGTACCAGGCATTGACACCGCCGAAAGCGGCGGCAAGCTGATCCTGAATGCCGCAGGGCACACCGGCGACGGACTGCTCGATTTGATAAGCTAAAAGCGCTGTGGCGCGTCGATCCAATCCGGTATCGGATTTGCCATGGGTCATTAATTTTGAAAATGCCGCCACCAGCGCTACCGCCGCAACGGATGATCCGCCCAACGCGCTGCGGGGCGGAGATTGGGACTCGATTTCAATATGAATACCCCGAGCATTGAAATAAGCGGCCGTCGCAAACATCAGTCCCAGAGGGTGATCAAACGGTGCGGCGTCGGCCTGAAATTGGGCATCCTTGAAACCGCTGGATGAAATCCTGATCGTGTCCCTGGTGTAAGGTCGCAGCCTGACCCGCGTTCTGAGCCCTAAAGCAATGTTAAACGTGCAGGGTGACAGGTGGTGCAGCGGGTAGTAGAACGTGGCAATGTCAAGCGTGCCGCCCATATCGATCCGGCAAGGCGCCGAAGCCTCTATTAGTTCCGATTCAAGTATTTTACTGAATTGTTCGTGCATATTCCAAATCCAATGCCGCCCAAGATGGAGAATTGAATATTGAAGAATGAATATTGAATATTTAAGGTATGCCTTCGGCAGATCAATTTTAAAAAGGTCTATCAAAAGAATGCCGGAGCGCAGCGACTTCCACAAATATTCAATCTTCAATCTACAATATTCAATTTATTCAGTCCCTGACCTGTCGCAAGAATTTCAAGCTGCGCGGCTGCTTGCCCAAATGATAGCATACAAATTCCTCCAAGAAACGCGTGCTTTCCTCCAGCGCCGGCGAACTGAATTTGATCCTGGTTGCTTTGTCTAAATTGCCGCTTGCAGTCCAGAGCAGCTCTTTGATCGTTCCTTTGGCAAGCGTCAAGCGGGAGGCGGAATTTCGGCCGCAGTCATCACACAGGATTCCGCCCCTTTGCAAATCAAGTATTACCGTCGCCTGGTTGATACTGTCCAGCTTCTTGCGGCACAGGCTGCAGGCGGTTAAATTGGGTTGGTGCCCGGACAGCGTCAGTAATCGCATTTGAAACAGGATATTTAAGGCAGCCGGCGCAGTAGGTCCGTTGTCCAGTTCGGTTAATACATGCTCAAAAAGATAATACAGCTCATCCTGTCTGTAATTTTCTTCCATCCAGTTGTAGATTAATTCGGCCCAGTAACTGGCGTAAGCGGTTTTCTTGAAGTCGGCCCTGATGGCGCTGAACGGCTGGTTTAAAACAGCCTCCTGCAGAACCGGCAATCCCCGCCCCCGGCCGGCAGCAACCACCAGCTCCAGTTCCGAAAAAAGCTCCAGAATGCCCGCAAAGCGTTTAGTGCTCTTTTTGGCAGCCTTGGCTATCAGGGACACTTTGCCTCTTTGCAGCGTGAAAAAGGTGATGATAACATCAAAATCCCCATAATCCATTCGGCGGAGCAAAATGGCAGGCGAGGAAAAAACCGGCATGCGCTTAAATACCAAGGAGAGTTGTAGCGATAAAAAAATAAAAAGAATTCAAAAAGCCCTACGGCAGATGCATGGTTACCACCTGCCCGCTTTCACCTGGAATTGAAACGGGTTTTTCATTAAGTATTAACTTTACACCGGCCGCATCGCCGATAAGCAGGCTGTAACCGGTTTTGGCTTCAAGCTGGATGTTGTCTCCGGTTTTTAAATTGTATTCCGTCGAGTCCTTCTCATCGGCAATGACCTTCACCCATGTATCTTCCAGGGCCGTGATCTGCAAGATCAATTTGTCCGAATTGGGGTTTTCGGATTCGACAGCCGCCCTAACGGATTCTTCGGGTTTGCCGGCAACGGACGGTATTGATGCGGCTGAAGATTTCGGCGCGGGTAGTTCATCCGTACCGGGTTGAACGAAGAAATGTGAAACAACGGTGATGGACAGCGCTATAATGCATAGGAACAAAACCAACGCAAGTACTAGTTTCCACCCCATTTGTTTCATCGGCTTGCCGATCGAGGCCTCGGATTCGGCTATTTTTTGCACGACATCAAGCCGGGACTCATAACGGCGGACCGCCTCATTACCATCAGCGCCAATAGCGGCGGCATAAGAACGCAAAAAGCCTTTTACAAAAACCTCGGCCGGCAGTTGCTCGTGGTCCTCTTGTTCAACGAGCGTAAGATTACCCAGGCCGATGCGGGTTTGCTCTGCAACCTGTTTCAGGCTGATCTTTTTTTCAAGCCGGATAGCCTGCAAATAACGCCCGAATGATAAGGATTCCTTATCGTTTTTCATGATCCCAGGCCCGGTTACTGGATAATCTTAATATACGATCTTGCACGCAGTTCATCAAGCCACTCCTGATACCGGTTGTCAACGTATTCGTTGTAAAGTATTTGTTTAATATCAGATTCCAGCTCTGCAAGAGGTTTGGACGGCGTCTCCACTATTTTCTGGACATAAATAATCTGATAGCCGAAATTGGCATCCAGCACTTGCGAATATTCGCCGGCTTTCATTATTTCAACCACCTTTTGTAATTCGGCCGACAACTCCTCGCGACGGTACAGCCCCAGGTCGGTGCCCTTGGCCGGGGATCCCGATTCATTCAATTGCTTAACCATAGTTTCAAATGAAGTCCCCTGTTTCAACGTGGCCTCGACGGCTTGTATTTCTTTTAAGGCGGTGTCTTTTTCAGATTCAGATGCTTTGATGAATATATTCCAGAGATAGTATTTCCTGTCACCGACATACTTTTCCCGGTGCTGCTCGTAGTAGGCTTTTATATCCGCCTGGGTAATCACGATTTTGGATTTTACTTCCCGGTTCACCAGTTTGGTTCTTAAAATCTGTGATTCCATCTCCTTGCGATATTCCTCCATGGTCATTCCCTGGGCGGCAAGTCCCTCCCGCAGCTGCTCATCCGTAAAAGAGCGCGTCTGTTTAATGCGTTCAATGGTTGTGTCAATTTCTTTCTCGGTCACAGATATTTGATAGCGTTTTACTTGCTGGTCTGCCAGTTGGCTGTCGATGAGCTGATTGAGAACATCGCTGCGAACCCGAAAAAGGGTCTGGCGTTCTTTTTCCGCAGGATACTTCAGGGCTTTGATATTGGCCTCATAGGGCTTGAAAGCCCGGCTTAAATCGTAAAGGGTAACAATATCACCATTGACCACAGCCACAATGCGATCGACCACTTCGGGTGTCTGTGCCCGCACGCTGCCGGCCGATGCTGTTGTGATGATCACCCAACCCCACGCGATCGTCGCCAGCATACGCCGGACTTTTCTGTCGCTAACCGCTTTTTGAATCATCGCCGACCGTTTTTTCATTTTCTTCAATGCTTTTGGAACCGGTTATCTTTTCCCATAGCTCGCTGTTGATTTCAACGACATATTTGGCCTTCAGGGCTTCAATCCAGGAATTGTATTTATCTTCCGCTTTTTGGCGGCGCAACTGTTTTACAATGGCCTCGTCGATTTCCTCCGAGGTTTGGCCCGATTCGGATTCCATATCCCGGCCCTGGTAATGCTTCTGATAATACTCGGAAATGTCCTCAGGGGCAATTGTGATTCGGTTGGCAACTTCTTCATCGATCACTTTATCCATGATCAGGCGGTTTTTCAGCCGGCTTTTCCAGGAATCATAGGATACGGCATATTCCAGCAATGCTTTTTCGAATTCTCCCTCCGGATAGTCGCTTTTAATCCCGGAAACGGCTTTTTCGAGCTCCGCATCGGTTACGCTGATTCCCAGCTTTTGCGCTTCTTCAAGCAGAATCATCTCGACCGTCAATTCGTTCAAAAGCCTTATCTGCGCATTTCTTAAATCTTCCGGATGTTGCTTTATATCATCTTCGTAGGCAATTTTTTCAATTTCAAAGGCGTTATTGAATTCCAGGACGGTCATATTCCGGTCTCCAACGCGAATCAATACTTCTTTACCCAGGTCGGTGTCCTTTGGCCCGCAGCCGGCGAAAAGGAATAGCAGAAAAATCGACCCCATCCTAACCACAGTTTTGGAAAATCTTGGTAACATCAATCAGGGTTTTACTCCGTTATAAAAAACCAACTAAATTATTGTGTCTGCATGCACGCAATCACTTTATTTTAAACTCAGCAACCATTTGGCCGCCGACGAATAACTCTAACAATTGAGAAATTAACCTTTAATTGTTAACACGTTGCGCAATTTCTTTCAAGATGTTTTTAGTCTGCGCCAAATGGGCGTTGAGATTGTTGGATGCCAGCCTGACTTTAAGAACATAGTCCGGTGATAGTTTGAAGCGCTCGGGTGCATCGATGATCATGTCGACCATGGCTGCAGGGTTGCGCTGGTGTGGCTGTGAAAAGTATAGAATAAGATTTTGGTTCGTCATATCGAGTCTTGCGACCCCGGCCTTTTTAGCCAACACCTTCAGTACGATTTTAAATAAGAGGTTGGTCGCTTCGTCCGGCAGGGGTCCAAAACGGTCTACCAACTCTGATTTGAAATCGGCAATTTGCGGAAGATCGGTCATCTTTGCCAGTCGACGATAGGCCGACATGCGCTGATCAATATCGGGAATATAATGTTCGGCCAGAAGGGCGGACAGGTTTATGTTAATTTCCGGCTCCAAAGGTTCCACCATTGCTTCGCCTTTTAGCTCGGCAACTGAGCTTTCCATGAGTTTGAGAAACATGTCATAGCCGACGGCGGCGATATGCCCGGATTGGGATGCACCCAGGATCGTGCCGCCGCCACGGATTTTTAAGTCGCTCATGGCTATCTGAAATCCCGAACCCAGATCACTGTGTTCCATCAGCACTTTCAGCCGCTTGCGGGCATCTTTTCCCAGCAGGCTTTCATGGGGAATAAGCAGGTAGGCATAAGCCTGCTCATCCGAGCGTCCGACGCGACCTCGCAATTGGTACATCTGTGCCAATCCGAATCGGTCGGCGCGGTTGACGATGATCGTGTTGGCAGAGGTAATATCCAGACCGGATTCGATGATGGTGGTACATACCAGCATATCGATTTCTTTGTTCATGAAATGGAACATGACCTCTTCCAGCTGATCTTCATCCATGCGGCCATGCGCGACGGCCAGCTTGACTTCGGGCACCAGCCGCTTCAATTTGTCGGCCATTTTGTCAATACTGTGGATGTTGTTATGAACAAAGAAAATCTGCCCCTGCCGCCTTAGCTCCTTCCTGACGGCATCGGCAATCAGGGCGTCGTCGAATTCGGAAATATAGGTAATGATCGACTTGCGATATTCTGGCGGTGTTGAAATAATGCTGATGTCACGCACTCCCACCAGTGACAGGTGCAGGGTGCGCGGTATGGGCGTTGCCGTCAGGGCCAACACGTCTACCGTACTGCGCAAACGCTTCAGCTTCTCTTTGTGCTTGACCCCGAAGCGCTGTTCCTCATCCAGCACGATAAGGCCCAGGTCATTAAAAACGACATCTTTCTGCAATAACCGGTGGGTGCCGATCACAATATCGACCTTACCCGCTTTAAGATCAAGGATGATCGACCGTTGGACACGCGGCGACCGAAACCGGCTCAAACAGGCGATATTGACCGGATAGCGCTCGAACCGGCTGCAAAAGGTTGCATAGTGCTGCTCTGCCAGGATAGTCGTCGGAACCAGCACGGCCACCTGTTTGCCGTCATTGACGGCTAAAAAAGAGGCACGCAGGGCCACTTCGGTTTTACCATAGCCCACATCCCCGCACACGAGGCGATCCATGGGCGCCGGGCTTTGCATGTCAAGGAGGACCTCCTCAATGGATTTTTGCTGATCGGCAGTTTCTTCATAGGCAAAGCCGCTTTCAAAATCCTGAACGTAGCTGTCCGGCGCAGAAAAGGCATGTCCCTGGTCTACTTTGCGCCGCGCATAAAGTTTGAGAAGTTCTCCGGCAATCTTTTCCGCTGACTTTTTTACCTTTGATTTCAGCCGCTCCCATGATTTTCCACCCAAGGTATCAAGGACCGGTGTAACACCGTCCACTCCCATGTATTTTTGCACAACACTCATCCGGTCAACCGGCAGATAGAGCTTATCACCTCCTTTATAGACGATGACCAGAAAATCATTGGTCAGGCCCTCAACCGTCAATTTTGCCAGACCGCCGTACTGACCGATACCGTGATCGTTGTGGACAATGAGATCATCTTTTTTCAGCTCCTGCATGTCGAACAACTGGGCAGCGGGTCGGGATTTGGCAGATTGGCGGCGCTGTTTGCGCACCCCGAAAATTTCATCATCCGTGATAAAGGCCAGGTTCGCGCTCGGCCACACAAATCCGCCGGACACCTGGCCGATACAAATGCCAAGCTGCCCCCGGTTGAGTTCGGCTTTAGAAAACCCATTCAGGCGCACCGGCTGCAAACCATACGGGGCAAGCAGCAGTTTCAACCGGTCGGCCTGGGATTCGGTCCGGCATGCCACGAGCGTGGCATAACCGAGCTGTTTTTTATCCGTCAACCATTCAACCAGGGGCTGTAACAAATTCTCTCTTTCGCGAGGATTTTTAAGCGCCAGGCTCAGGTCGGTATTATATTCAATGGCAGCCTTGAACCGGCAGGGGCGCATCTGCGGCGCCTCTTCGATCTTGAGCACCTCAAGCGTCTTAAAAACCAACGGTTTGCTTTCAGATAGAAATGCTGAAGCCTGTGACCAGTTCAGGTACAGCTCCTCCGGCGGTACACAAAGTCTTTTTTCTTCACGCGCGAGGGCATAGTTTTTGATCACACTTTCTTCCATCTCCTGGGCGGCTTTTTCCAGCTCGGCGGGATTGTCCACAACCAGCAGTGAATTTTGGGGAATATATTCGAATATGGTGTCCAGCTGCGGATAAACTAACGGCATCAGGCTTTCAATCCCGGACAGTTCCTCATTTTTTCTGAGCCTATCAATGACATGGCGCGTATGCGTGACCGGAACATCCAGTTCATTTGCCCGGGTGCGAATCCGGCTGATGATATCCGGCAGCAATTGAGTATTCAGTATGACTTCTCTGGCCGGCAGGATGACCGCCTCATGAATGTCATTAAATTTTCGCTGACTTGAAGCTGAAAAAAACCGCATTGATTCGACCAGGTCGCCGTAGAACTCAATTCTTAAAGGATCCGCATACAGGGGTGAAAATATGTCAATTATCCCGCCTCTTATGCTGAAATCGCCGGGCTCTTCAACAATTGCCGCATGGGTATATCCGCCGGATATCAATTTTGTAACCAAATAATCCCGTTCAATTTCCTCCCCGGCAATTAAGAGCTCGGCGTAACGGATGATTTCATTCCTGGGAATAATTTTATTGAGCAAGGCTTCGACTGTAATCACTACGATTGAAGGCGATCTTTCTTCCAGCAATTGATACAAGACCCGAATTCGATTTCCTGCGATTTCATTGTGATATGAAAGGAATTTAAAGGGCAATATGTTATAGGAGGGGAAAAACAAGATCGGTGTCTGCGGGTTTCCGATGAAAAATCGCAGATCCTCAATCAACCGCTCCCCCTGTTTGGCTGAAGATACAATAACCAGACAGGATACCCCTTGCTGCAGAAAAACGCTTGCGATCAAATAAGCTTTCTCTGAACCGGAAAATCCGGCACATTCGACGGCGCGATCGCGCCCGGAAAGCTGCTCGAAGAATGTTTCATTTAAAATTAAGTCTTGATTTTGCACTTTAAATCACGTATTGGGAAGATTCTTAAAACCTGCACCAAAAGAGTGTGAACGCCCGACTTCCAGGCCGACGTAGCTCAGCTGGTAGAGCAGCTGATTCGTAATCAGCAGGTCAGCGGTTCGAATCCGCTCGTCGGCTCCAGCATTATATTGAATATTGAAAATTGCAGATTGAATAATTGTGGAATTCTGTCGTTTTATAAAACTTGTTCTCAACTGCAACTCAATCAATCCTCGCTGCTTTCAGTCTTGAGCTTCGCTTTCCCCCACTCCGCCCCCGCAAGCCAATATCCAACAGTAATTCCTCGTCATCCGCCTTGAGCCGTGCGCCGTGCGCCTTTCTCATTTATTCTATCAGCTATGAGCTATCAGCTGCGCGTCAGCGCTCCCCGCACCCCGCCAACAAACCTCCCTTATTTTAACCGCATTTCAGCATAAATCAATACCGTGAAAAAGGCGAAGTCAGGTTACTGTTTGAATATACAATATTTTTAAACAAGTTGCTTGACATAATTTCGTAATCCATATATCCTTAATAGTATCAGGATGTTCGGCAAGCTAGACGATGACCATCTTGCCTCCTAAGTTTACCGAATCAAAAGTCGACTTAATCTGGCTGTCCTCATATAAGAATTTATGGGATTTGAATCCCAGGCATATTTTTGGAAGGAGCGCGCTAAATGACCGATGTGGAAGATATGAAGTTGAAGGATGAAATTGATGAAATCATGAAAAGTGTCGATACGATAATGAAAAAGGTGGAAACGGTCCTGCCCGCCAAACAGGAGGAAGCACAAACGCAAAGCGAATAGCGTGTTTATCCGGCAGCGGGGCAAGCGGTCGGATCAGAAAAGACATTATATCCCTTTTAATAAGTTTTTAAAATTTCGGGATGCAATCAGGAGGGGCAACATGGCGATGACCAAAAATGATATCGTTGCAGCGGTTCACGAACTCGGTTTCACGAAGAAAAAATCTGTCGAAGTAATTGAATCTTTGCTTGAAATCATAAAAAATGCACTGGAAGCAAGTGAGGATGTTCTGATCTCAGGATTCGGCAAATTTTGTGTAAAAGAAAAGAACAAGCGCAGAGGTCGCAATCCCGCCACCGGTCAGGATTTGATTCTCAGAGATCGCAAGGTCGTAACTTTTAAATGTTCCGGCAAATTAAGAAATAAAATTAATGGAATAGAGTATTCAGAATAATCTTTTGTTCAAGTGGGCGATGGATTAATCGGCTTGGAAGCTGGAAAGCCTGGAGGCTGGAAAGATGGGAAGTCTGAATAAAATTTAGGCTAAAGGAAAAAGGTTAAAGGAAAAAACACATAATGCTTTGGGGTATCGGATCATTATCCTTCAACTTTTACCCTTTGTCCTTTTACCTTTATCCTTTGTCCTCTGCAGCCTCCCAGCCATATAGCCTCCCCGCTTCAGGCCGCCTTAGAGATCTATCTCATACGCTTTTATTTTGCTGAGCAGAGATGGATGACTGATTTCGAGCAAACGGGCGGCCTGGGTCCGATTGCCGCCGGTTTGCTGGAGGGCCCGGGTGATTAGATCCTTTTCTAGGACCTTCTGGGCATTCTTAAGGGACAGCCCTTCAAAGAAAGGCTGCCCCTGGCTATGACCGCCGGCCGGTCTCGGCTCAAGCGAAAAATGCTCCGGCAACAGTTGGGATCCATCGGCGATGACCATCGCTCTTTCAAGCACATTTTCCAGTTCCCGGACGTTTCCGGGCCAGTGATATTCCAACAGCCGCGACATGGCTTCCGGTGCCAAACCCTTTAGGTCTTTTTCAAGAATCTTATTGAGGCGATTGACAAAATGCCTGCACAAAAGCGGAATGTCTTCGGTGCGCTGATTCAGCGGCGGCAGCTTAATGGTCAAAACGTTTAAGCGATAGTACAAATCTTCGCGAAATGCTCCCCGCCGAACCTCTTCTTCCAGGTTCTTGGCTGTTGCAGCCACTACCCGAACGTCGATTTTAATCGTCTTGGTTTCACCCAGCGGACGAATTTCATTATCCTGCAGCACTCTTAACAATTTCACCTGCAAAGCCAGCGGCAATTCTCCAATTTCATCCAGAAAAATAGTGCCCCCTTCCGCCTCCTGGAAAAGGCCGCGCCGGTTGTGATCGGCTCCGGTGAAGGCACCCTTTTTATAGCCAAAAAGTTCGCTCTCAAGCAGCGTTTCCGGAATCCCGCCGCAGTTCACGGGCACCAGCGGCCCTGCGGCACGCTGGCTGCTCTGATGAATACCTCTGGCAACCAACTCCTTGCCGGTGCCGCTATCGCCCTGTATCAGCACGGTTGTCCGGTAGCGGGCGGCTTTTTCTGCCAGCTGGAATATGGCCTGCATGCGCTGGCTTTTTCCGACCATTTTGTCAAAGTGATAGTCGCCCTCAATTCTTTGAATCCGCTCTCTTAAAAGGCGGTTTTCCGTTTTTAATCGTTCTCTTTCTTCGGCTTTTTTCAAAGTCAGATAGACTTCATCTGTTTTGAAAGGCTTTGAAATATAGTCATAGGCGCCAAGTTTCATGGCGCCGATGGCAGTATCGATACTCCCGTATGCCGACATCATGATAACGGTCGTGCCGTTGAGCTTGTCGCGAGCGGCTTCTAAAAATTCCATCCCTCCCATTTTGGGCATTTTAATATCACACAGGATAAAGTCATACTGGATTTGTTCGATCATTGATAAGCCTGCGCTTCCGTCAGAAGCCGCATCGACCAAATAATCGGCCTTTTTAAGCACGGTTGAAAGCATATGACGCATGTTCGCTTCGTCATCAATGATCAGCAAGCGTTTTTTGGGACTATTGTCGGCCATGGTGAATATCAGCTCCCTTATGCCCGTTGAGGCATTTTTTATTAAGCTGTTGTCAAAAACCAAAAAAAAGCGAATATCGAATAATGAATGTTGAAAGTCGAATGTCGAAGGGGGGTATTCTGTCTATTTTATAAAAAGACTGAGCAATGCGAAACCACCCTTCCAAATTCGGGTCGTAGATCACGTCTTTAGCGTGATTCGATATTCTGCGGTTCGGCGTTCCGGCAACGCGAAGTTTCATATAAGCACGGCCACTGGCCGCGAGCGTCCAGTCTGATCGGTAAAAGAAACTTTTAGGAGCTCGGGCACAATTGGATTTAATATCACACCCACTTCGTTAGAGCTCACAGAGACCGCAGAGAGCATTTTTCTTTCGCCGCAGGCGATTGTAAACCCAGACCTCAGCGATCTCTGAGCGCTCTGTGTGAGATGTAATTTCACACGAGCCGGGCCGCTGGCCAAAAAGACGGCCAGATTAATCGAGAAAGAAACTTTTGGGAATTCGGACACAGTTGGATTTACTATCACGCCCACTTTCAGGCTTCGCTCTTCGAGCTACGACCCGACAAGCCGTTAGAGCTCACAGAGACCGCGGAGAATATTTTTCTTTCGCCGCAGGCGGCTGCCAACCCTTACCTCTGTGACCTCTGAGCGCTCTGTGTGAGATGTAGTTTCATATAAGATTTTATAGTTCAGGTTGATATAACGGCAAAGAAATTATCATCGTGGTTCCGTTGCCCGCTTCACTGAGCCCGGTCATCTTGCCGCCCAGACCTTCGATGATCATGAAGCTGACCGACAGACCGAGCCCGGTGCCCTGGCCGGGATCTTTGGTGGTAAAAAACGGGTCGAAAATGTTGCCGAGGTTTTCCTCGGCAATTCCCGGTCCATTATCAATAAAAGATATTTTTATGCAATTCGGGATCGTCCTGTTGTCAGGATCGTTGGTATTCTCACTCTCCGTGGTTATCCTCAGCTTGCCCTCGCATTTTTTATCTTCACTTGATATCGCATCCGCGGCATTAATAATTAAATTCAGAAAAACCTGCCGCAGCTGGTTGGGATCGGCCCATACGGTATCCTCCAAGGCATCAAGACTGAGACACAGCTCTACATTTGACATCAGGGGCTGTACGCGCAAAACATCGGCTGTATCATGGATTAAATCATGGACGGCAACCGTCATACGCCCCGAATTCGATGGTCGCGATATTTCGAGAAGCTGCCGGATAATGGTATTGATGCGCTCGATCTCCTGCTCCGTGCGCTGTATATATTCTCTGCTCTCAGGTTCAGAAATATCTCCTTGTTTGAGCAACTCCAGGTAGCCCATGACGATGCCGATCGGATTGCCGATTTCATGGGCGATGCCGGCCGATAGTCTGCCCACGGATGCTAATTTTTCGGCCCGGATAATTTCCCTTTGCGCTTTTTTTAATTCAAGGTTTGCCTTTTCGAGAGAAAGAACCGTTGAGCGAAGCTTTTCCTTGTTGGCTGAAATTCGCTTCAACATACTATTGAGCGCCTTGGACAGTCGATTCAGCTCGTTGTCTTCTTTGCGGACGGTAAAAATGAGTTCATCATCTTCTTTGTAATCTTCAGCACGCTTGGCCAACCTGGAAAGCGGCTGCAAGTAAAGCTTTGAAATCCGATGAATGCCGACATAGGTGAGAATCGTGATATTGATGAAAAGATATATCCAAAATATCTTTTGTGAATTTCTGAGCGCTTGATGGACTCTGTCCAACGACAGAACAATGCCAATCCCGCCAACGGTCGCACCTTTCTTTAGCAATGGTGCGGAAAGTGTCAGATGGGCCGTCTGTTTAATGAATATGCCCCAACTGGTGCCGGTAAAATGAATCGCTTTCTGGCCGGAAGACATCGCTGCTTTGATGTATCGGCTGAGTCTGTCGGGTGCGACATCCGGATTCCGATGCAGGATGACCTGTTCGCCACTGCTGTTCAGAACCAGTACGGCAGCCAGCTGCGGATCGCCCAACATCTGAGTGAGCAGCATACCGGGGGATACGTCTGCGCTTCGGCCATCCACGAGAATACCATTAAACAGGCTGTTTTCGAACGAAGACAGCAGAAAATTGGCTTTAAACACCTCCGAACGAATCAGCTCGCGCTTAACGGTAACGATCGTAATCAAATCGACCAGAAGCATCGCCAGAAACAGCAGAATCGCAATATTGATTGCGATTTTGGTTCTCAAACCCCGGGTAAACACGTTTAAGCCAATCTCCAATATAGATATCAAGCATTTAGTCCAAGTATTAAAAATTTTAATAGATGCAATAATGATGCCCAAAGATGCCGGAATCCGCTGTTGTTTAAGGAATCGGTCGCAGTCGACTGCGACCGGGTGCTTAGCCGGTTTTTCGGCCGGCCGCCATGTTCGGCCGGGGGCCTTAAACATACCGTTTTGATCCATGTTTAGGATCAGCCCGGCTCATCTTCAAAATCCAGGATTTTCTATGAGCCCATCGCGGTTCAAGCGGAAATGGGCCGGCAAAGATCAATATTGGGCATCCAGCGTCAAATTTGTAACGATTCGGTTGCGGCTTAAAATCGTTGGCAAGATTGACATTCTGCCGGCAGACGGGTATTGATGGAACAACTAAAGTGATCTGGATTGCCTAAAATTACAATCCTTTGAAATTCGAATACAATAAGTTTACATGATAATGCGACAAAGAAGCGTTGTTCTTGTGAGGGATCATGGAGCACACTGCAACCTGTGAACACATATTTGAGTCGATGGGCAGCGGCGTGGTAGCCACCGATGCGTCCGGCAGAATTGTTTATATTAATCGGAAGGCATCGGATATGGTCAATTCGACCGCCGCCGCCGCTTTAAACGATGATATTCGTCATCTGCTGCCGGAGGCGCAACGTCTATTCGACGCATGCCTGCGATCCGGAGAAATCCAACTTGGTCAATATGTGCCGCGAAAAAACAGCAAATTTGTCGTGGACGCGGCGCCAATCAAATTCGAGGACCATATTGAAGGTATTGCTGTTTCTCTGCATTATCTGGATGATTTTGAGCATGCGCTGCGTCACTCGGAGGGGTATTTAAAGATGAGCAAACAGCTCGATGCCATTTTTAAGGGCACTTCAGACGGCCTTTGGGTTCACGACAACCATGGCAGAATAATCAATATCAATACCGTCTCCGAAATGATTAACGGCATCCGAGCCAAAGATGTTGTCGGCAGGAGTATTTATGATTTGGTCGAGGAAGGTATTTTGGAAGGCATCGTTACCCCGGAGATTTTGCGAACCAAACGCCAATTCAGCACCCTGTCCACCGTCAAAAAAACAGGCAAACGGGTCCTCGTGACCGGAACACCGATTTTGGATGAAGACGGCAATGTCTCGCTGATTGTAAGCAACGAGCGGGATCTGACGCATTGGAATGCTGTCAAAGAAGATTTGGAGCGCAGCCGCAAAGTTGCCGAAAAATATAAGGATGAATTCGAGCAATTGAGCCGGCTGGAGTCGGGACAGCATCAAATCGTGGCTGAAGGCAGGCAGATGAAGCAAGTTCTGCGCATCGGCATGAAACTGGCTCGGATGGGCGCTTCCAATATCCTGATTCAGGGCGAGTCGGGCACCGGCAAAGGGCTGCTCGCAAAATTCATACATGATAACAGCAGACGAAAACCGAAACCCTTCATACCAATAAATTGCGCCGCCCTGCCGGAAAGTCTTCTGGAAGCAGAACTTTTCGGATATGAAAAGGGCGCCTTCACCGGAGCCAGGGAACAGGGGAAAATCGGTTTGTTTGAATTGGCCCACGAAGGAACGCTTTTTCTGGATGAAATCGGGGATCTTCCTCTCAGCGTGCAGGCCAAACTGTTGAAATATCTAGATGACCAGGAAATCCTGCCCCTCGGCGGCATTCAGCGCAAAAAGGTAGATTGCACCATCATCGCGGCGACCAACCAGGACCTTGCCCAACTGACCCGGCAGAAGCGTTTCCGGCAAGATCTATTTTTCCGGTTAAATACGTTTAAGGTGCAGATTCCGCCGCTGCGCAGCAGAACCGGAGACGTCCTGAAAATGACCGAGTATTTCCTCCAAAGGTACAATGGCGAATACCAGGTGCAGCGACGTATCACCCCTAAGGCCATGTACCGGCTGCAGGCGTATCCATATCCCGGCAACGTGCGGGAATTGCAAAATATTATCAGAGAAGCCGTGGTATTAAGCGATAATGACGTGCTGGATGATTTCCTGGCCGACAACATCGGGAGCGGGGAAAAAATAGTCGGAAATGAATTTAAATCCCTGACGGGCCTGCCGTATCCAATCCGCTTGCAGGATAAAATCCAGTATCTGGAAAAAGAGATTTTGTCGGATGCATGTATTCGCTTCGGATCAACCAGAAAAATTGCCCAGAACCTTGGGACCAGCCAAAGCAGCGTCATGCGCAGGATGAAGAAATACGGCCTGGCATAATTTAATCAAAATCGGTTCAATACAAATCTAACATTTTGAATTTAAACAATATATGGAGATATAAAATAACGATTCATAATCGGTTCAAATTATTTAAATAATTTTCAATAGGTTAATCTATTGAAGAGTCTAGGCCGGTTCAACCTGATTCTCCTGGCGCTGCCTTATTATAAATAACATACTAAAATTATTAAAAATAAATAATACATAAAATCCTGGCTCTAATTTTGCTTTACCTATTTTGATTAAATTCGCTTAACCAGATACCAGTTTTTTTATTCCCGGATAAAAATGGAGGCTAAGATGCAAGAGCAAAACATTCATCGCAAAACGATTGTAAACTCCTGGAACGAATGGGATCCGCTAAAACACGTCATCGTCGGCCGCGCCGATGGGACCATGGTTCAGGCGCCGGAGCCGGCCATTGAACGCAACTGGCCTGATCATGGATTTCCGCTGGGAACCTACGGTCCCCTGCCCAAAGAAATGGAGGCCAAAGCCAACGCCCAGCTGGATAATTTTGCCAAGCTGCTGGAAAGCCGGGGAATCCGCGTCGACCGGCCGACCCCACTGGATTTCGGACAGGAGGTGCGCACGCCGGACTGGGAGCAGAAGTCCATGTTCGGGTGCATGCCGCCACGGGACGTTCTGTTGACTGTCGGCCATGAAATCATTGAAGCAACCATGTCGCAACGGGCCCGCTGGTATGAATATCTTTGTTATCGGCCGTTGCTGGAGCAATATTTCAGGGAAGATCCCAGCTTCAGGTGGGAAGCGGCCCCCAAACCTCGGCTGAATGATGATTCTTACAAAAAAGACTACTGGCGTGAATGGGAGAAGAAAAGCAAGGAAGAGAAGGAAAAAGCGATTTATGGCCGTGATTGGGTTCTAACGGAAAAAGAGCCCTGCTTCGATGCCGCTGATATCGGCCGGGCCGGCAAAGATCTTTTCGTCTATCATTCATCGGTAACCAACAAAGCCGGGCTCGAATGGTTACGGCGGCACTTTCCGAATCATCGCATTCACCCGGTTTGGTTTTACGAGGAAAATCCGATTCACATCGATGCGACGTTCGTCGTCCTGCGGCCCGGTTTGGCGCTCAGCAATCGTAAACGAAAACCTCTAACACCCAAATTAGTCGATTTTTTCGCAAAGAATGACTGGCAGATCGTCGAATGCGCCAAGCCCGCCCTGGACACCTATCCCCCCCTGTCGTTCTGCAGCCCCTGGCTGTCGATGAATACGCTGATGCTGGATTCCAAGACCATCTGTGCCGATGCTCAGGAAAAAGACCAGATGGAGCAGTTCGACAAGCTCGGATTTGAAGTTATTCCCGTGGAGTTTGCCGATGTGAGTGCTTTCGGCGGCGGTTTGCATTGTGCCACGGCGGATGTTTACCGGGAGGGCGAGTGCGTGGATTATTTCCCTCATCAGATAGAGGGGTTTTAAAAACGCTGAAAGGTTCAAAGGTTAGAACGTAAGAAGGTGAGAGGGTAAGAGGGTAGGAGGGTAGGAGGGTAGGAGGGTAGAGAGAGTTGAGAAGTTGAGGATTGCGGGATTCATCGGAAATTGCGTCAAAATAAGATCGATTAACCATATTTATTCGTCATTAGAAAATAATCAGTCGCCAATTTTGACGAAGATAACCTTGAACCCCGAACCTCTGAACGCTGAACCCAAAAAAGGGAGGCAACCATGGCATTCAATCTAAGAAACAGGCATTTTTTGAAATTGTTGGATTTTACACCCGGGGAGATTAAGTTTTTGCTGGAACTTGCGCTCGATCTGAAAAAGGCTAAGTATGCCGGGTTTGAGCAGCAGCGCCTGGTTGGCAAAAATATTGCGCTCATTTTTGAAAAGTCCTCGACGCGAACCCGGTGTGCCTTTGAAGTGGCGGCTTTCGATCAGGGGGCGCATGTGACATACCTGGGGCCGTCCGGATCCCAGATGGGGGCCAAGGAATCCATGAAGGACACGGCCCGCGTCCTGGGCCGCATGTATGACGGAATTGAATATCGCGGGTTCGGGCAGGCCATCGTCGAAGAATTGGCAAAATATGCCGGCGTGCCGGTCTGGAACGGATTGACGAATGAATATCACCCCACCCAGGTGCTGGCGGATTTCCTAACGATGATGGAGTATTCGGATAAACCGCTGCATCAGGTGAAATTTGCTTACCTGGGGGATGCCCGCAACAACATGGGCAATTCTCTGCTGGTGGGCGCTGCCAAAATGGGAATGGATTTTCGATCTGTAGCCCCCCTAAGCGTCCAGCCCAACAAGGAGCTGGTTGCAACCGCCAACCGCATCGCCGGCCAAACCGGAGCCACGATCACCATCACTGATGACCTGAACAAGGGCCTGAAAGGGTGTGATTTTTTATACACGGATGTGTGGGTTTCCATGGGCGAACCGGAAAAGGTCTGGCAGGAGCGTATCAATCTGCTTAAACCCTATCAAGTCAATGCCGCCGCCTTAGAAAAGACCGGCAATCCGCACGTGAAGTTTATGCACTGTCTGCCGGCATTTCACAACCGGGAAACCACCATCGGGGAGGAAATTTTCAGAAAATTCGGCCTCGAGGCAATGGAAGTCACCGAAGAAGTGTTCGAGTCCCCGGCTTCGATTGTGTGGGACGAAGCGGAAAACCGCATCCATACGATTAAGGCCGTAATGATTGCGACCCTGGGCGCATGATGCTCAAAGCTCTATTATGATCCGGGTAATTAAATGAGAATTATACAAATTCCAAGCACCAAAAGCCAAATTTCAAATAAATCACAATGACCCAAATTCAAAATTCCAAACAAATGATCCTTTCCAAGTCAAACTTATTGGACTTATCTTCGGCACGCCTGGATTCGTGAGTCAAGTTGACACAACGATAGTGCATGTTTTGGTCATTTGATATTGAATATTGAGATTTATTTGTCATTTGGTGCTTGAAATCTGGGATTTTACCGCCTTATTAAGGTTTTCTGATGGCTGTCAACTATTTTAGTCCAGAGGTTACTAACGATGAAATCTAAGCCCATCATCCTAATCGCCTTGGGCGGCAACGCCCTGATAAGAAAAGGACAGAAAGGGACCCATAAGGAACAGTTTGTCAATCTAAAGCTGCCGATGCGCCAGATCGCCCGACTGTCCAGGCAATACAAGTTTGTAATTACCCATGGCAACGGTCCCCAGGTCGGCAATTTACTGCTGCAGCAGGAAAGCTGCGATAAGGTGCCGAAAATGCCGTTGGAGATCATCGGCGCCATGACCCAGGGCCAAATCGGTTATATGCTTGAGTCCTCGCTGGATGATGCATTGATGGAAATCGGCATCAACGGCGAGCAGCATTTTGTGACAATGATAACCTACGTCGTGGTGGATCAAAATGATCCGGGTTTTCAAAACCCCACCAAGCCGATCGGACCCGTTTATACCGAAGAGGAGGCGTCGAAACTGCCGTACACCATGGTCAAAACCGATAAAGGATTTCGGCGCGTGGTCGCATCTCCCATACCGTTAGCCATCGTCGAACGACGCGAGATTAAAAAACTCATCGAAATGGATTTCATTGTTATCTGCTGCGGCGGCGGGGGCATACCGGTTATCCGCAAGGAGCGCAAATTTCGCGGGGTTGAGGCGGTGATCGACAAGGATCTGGCCAGTTCCATCTTGGCCCGGGAAATTAAAGCCGGAAATCTTTGTGATCGCCTCGGACATCGCCGGCGCCGGCATCAACTGGGGCACGCCCGACCAGCAAATGCTCGGCAAGGTATCTTTGTCGGAAATGGAGCAGTATGTTAAGGCGGGCCAGTTCCCCGCCGGCTCAATGGGTCCCAAGGTGCAGGCAATCGTCGAATTCTTTAAAGAAACCGGCAATCGCGGAATCATCTGCCATCTGGAAGATATTGAAAAATCAATTGCAGGAGAAGCAGGAACGGAAATTTTTTAATATTTTCACGGAGGAATAAATTATGTCCAAAAAAAATGTTATTATTATCGGTGCCGCCGGAAGAGATTTTCAAAACTTCAACACCTATTACCGCGGCAATGAAGATTACAACGTGGTGGCCTTCACAGCTGCGCAGATACCGGACATCGAAGGTCGCAAATATCCGGCGGAACTGGCCGGCAGCCTGTATCCGGACGGAATACCGATTTATGCGGAAGAAGATCTTCCCGGATTAATCAAGGAGCTGAATGTGGATGACTGTGTGTTTTCATACAGCGATGTCTCCTATCAGCACGTTATGTCGGTCGGCGCCATCGTGAACGCGGCCGGTGCTAATTTTGTCATGCTGGGACCGAAAGACACCCAGATCAAGAGCATAAAGCCGGTTATTTCAGTGGGCGCGGTTCGCACCGGTTGCGGCAAGAGCCAGACCTCGCGCCGTATCATTGAAATCCTGATGGCCAAAGGAGCTTAAAGTCGTCGCCATCCGGCACCCCATGCCTTACGGTGATCTTGCCGCCCAGAAAGTCCAGCGCTTTGCCGAGTTGTCCGATCTTGAGAAGCACAACTGCACCGTGGAAGAAATGGAAGAATACGAGCCCCACGTGGTCCGCGGCAACGTCATTTATGCCGGTGTGGATTACGAAGCGATCGTTCGGGCGGCGGAACAAGATCCGGCCGGCTGCGATGTCATTCTGTGGGACGGCGGCAACAACGACTTTCCGTTTTACAAATCCGATCTGCATGTCACCGTGATCGATCCTCATCGTCCCGGCCATGAAATGACCTATTATCCGGGCAATGTCACGTTGCGGATGTCCGATGTGGTGGTGATCAATAAAATGGACAGTGCCGATGCCGAAGGTATTGAGATTGTACGCCGCAATATCGCCAGTGAAGCCCCGGCTGCGATTGTCATCGACGGTGCCTCCACCCTGGATGTGGATGACCCGGCCGTTATCCGCGGCAAGAGAGTCCTGGTGGTGGAAGACGGTCCGACCCTGACCCACGGTCGAAATGAAAATCGGCGCCGGAGTGGTGGCGGCCCGCAAGTTCGGGGCCGCTTGAACTCGTCGACCCGCGGCCTTATACGGTGGGCAGGTTGTCGGAAACCTTTGAGATTTATCCGGAGATCGGGACCGTCCTGCCGGCCATGGGCTACGGTGAGCAGCAGTTAAAGGACCTTGAAGCAACCATCAACGCCACCGACTGTGACGCAGTGGTGATCGGCACCCCCATTGATCTGAACCGCATTATAAAAATCGAAAAACCCAACACCCGGGTCTATTACAGCCTGCAGGAACTCGGCCGGCCGAATTTCGATATGGTACTGGATGATTTCGTAAAGAAACATAAACTGGGATAGCTAAGTTATTGGTTCTTGGTTATTGGTTATTGGTTTTCGCTCTTAGTTATTATACCCAAACTTGTTTCTTGCTTTATAGATTATGGGTGTCAGAAGTAAGACCAATTCTCTAATAACATATAACTAATAACAATTAACTAGTCGGCCTGCGGCCGATTAAAGGAGGAATGATGAGCCAGACTTCCAATGCGCAATTGGCGCAGCTGAAAACACAGGTCATATCCGAAGGTGTCGGCATTACCACGACAAATTTTATCCAATCGGCGCAAGGTGCTGTTCTGCGGGATGTGGAAGGCCGGGAATTTATTGATTTTGCCGGCGGCATTGCCGTGATGAATGTCGGCCACAGCCATCCGAAGGTAGTGGCGGCGATCAAGGAGCAGGCCGAACGATTCACCCATACCTGTTTCATGGTTAACCCGTATGAATCTGCGGTGACGCTGGCGCAAAGACTTTGTCGCCTCACCCCCGGCGATTTTCCCAAGCGGGCCGTATTTTTAAACTGCGGGGCCGAAGCGGTGGAAAACGCGGTTAAAATTGCCCGCTACTACACCAAACGACCGGCCATTATTGTTTTTGAAAACGCCTATCACGGACGCACGCTGCTCACCATGACCATGACCAGCAAGGTCAAACCTTACAAATTCGGCTTCGGCCCCTTTGCACCGGAAATTTACCGGATACCATTCGGCGATGTTGCCGGCGCCGACAAACTGTATGACGTCTTCATCAAGCACGTCAACCCGGAGTCTGTGGCAGCAGTTGTCGCCGAGCCGGTTCAGGGCGAAGGCGGATTCATCGCGCCGCCTGCGGGATACTTTCAGCAACTGACCAAGATCTGCCACGACAACGGCATTCTGTTTGTGGCCGATGAAATCCAGAGCGGTATGGGACGAACGGGTAAAATGTTTGCCATCGAACACTGGGGGGTGGAACCTGACATGGTGATCGTGGCCAAAAGCCTGGCCGCCGGCATGCCCCTGGCGGCGGTGGTCGGCAAACAGGAAATCATGGACTCCGTACACTCCTGGGGCCTGGGTGGAACCTACGGCGGCAATCCGGTGGCCTGCGCGGCAGCACTGGCCGTGCTGGACATATTTGAAGAAGAAAACATGCTGGCCAAATCCGTTGCGCTGGGGGACAAACTAAAGGCGCGATTTGAAAAGTGGCAAAAGGATTTCAGTCTTATCGGTGAAATCAGGGGGCTGGGTGCCATGCTCGGATTGGCAATCGTCAAAGGCGGGCAAAAAACGCCGGCGCCGGATGAAGCCAAAAAGCTGGCCGCCTACTGTCTCGGCAAAGGCCTGCTGGTATTGGTCTGCGGAAGTTACGGCAACGTTGTAAGGGTCCTGGCGCCGTTTGTCATTACCGATGAGCAATTGGAAAAAGGTCTTTCCATCATGGAAGAAGGGCTGAAAGAAATTTCCGGTTAGGTAGACTGTTCTCCTGGAATTAAAGTTTGATTTCAGTCAAGATGGGTTCTGCTTGCCAATAGATTGCCGTTGGAACGATGGAATCAAGGCACTCGATTACGGTTTTCCCAGTGGTGGCGGACTTGCCTGGCCAAAATAGGATATTCAACTTTAATACACAGCGCGGCAGAGCCGCAACCAAATAAGCCCAAATTTACAATTGATTCAATTAAGTCGCATGATTTGCCTAGTAAAAATTAAAGAATTTACACATTAGTAGTATAGGGAGGTATTATGCGCTGGAAACAATTTTTTACCCGAGTCGAATCACTCGCTGCGCCCGAGGCTAAAAAGTTTATGGACATGCTGGCCGCGGATCAATTCAATCTTATTGACGTGCGCCAGCCCGGCGAGTACGAATCCGGTCACATTCCCGGTTCCAAGCTGATCCCGTTGCCGGAGCTAAACCATCGCATCAGTGAAATCGATCCTGAAAAACCGACCGTGGTGTACTGAGCAGTGGGCGGACGCAGTCGGGTGGCTGCTCAGATGCTGGCCGGTAATGGTTTCAAGGATGTAATCAACATGGCCGGTGGCATAAAAGCCTGGAACAGCAACCAAGCGATCGGTTCCGAGGACCTTGGACTCCAGCTGTTTACCGGCCGGGAACCTCCCCGGGAAACACTGGTTGTTGCCTATTCTTTGGAGGAAGGATTGAGGGAGTTTTATGTGTCGATGATCCCTGAGGTAAAAAACGAAAATGCCAGGCAATTGTTTGAAAAGCTGGCGGCCATCGAGTTAAAACATCAGGATCGCATATTTGCCGAGTACTGCCGAATTACGGGTACCGATGTGAGACGGGATGAATTTGAAAAAGAGGTGGTGGTTCCTGCAATGGAAGGCGGTCTCACAACCGAGCAATACCTGAAGCTTTATCAGCCTGATCTTGAAGTTGTGGAGGAGGTCATCTCGCTCGCCATGGCCATCGAAGCCCAGGCGCTCGATCTATACCAGCGGGCATCCGAACAAGCCGCATCCGAGGAAAGCAGGGAGACCCTGATGCAGATCGCCAATGAAGAGCGCGCTCATCTGCAGCAGCTGGGCAAGCTGTTCGAAAGGCCTTAGCGGCAGAGGGGTTGAGAGGGTAGACATGAAAAAGCATCTGGTACTAGCCGGAGGGGGACATGCCCACATGGTGACGCTGGCCAATCTGAGCACATTT
>CAVYNY010000011.1:557500-643031 GCA_963769935.1 uncultured delta proteobacterium
ATTCCGAATAACGCTCGCACCCCCCGTATTACCGCGGCTGCTGGCACGGAGTTAGCCGGTGCTTCCTTCAGTGGTACCGTCAGTACGCGGTGATATTAGCATCGCGTGGTTTCTTCCCACTTGACAGAGCTTTACGACCCGAAAGCCTTCATCACTCACGCGGCGTTGCTGCGTCAGGGTTTCCCCCATTGCGCAAAATTCCTCACTGCTGCCTCCCGTAGGAGTCTGGACCGTGTGTCAGTTCCAGTGTGGCTGATCATCCTCTCAGACCAGCTAACCATCGTCGCCTTGGTAGGCCATTACCCTACCAACAAGCTAATGGTACGCGGGCTCATCCTCAAACAGTAGCTTACATGTAGAGGCCACTTTTGATCTAAAAAACATGATGTCTTTTAGATATTATCCGGTATTAGCATCGCCTTTCGGCGAGGTTATCCCCGATTCAAGGGTAGATTACCCACGCGTTACTCACCCGTGCGCCACTTTACTTGCCTCAGCAAGCTGAAGCGTTCTCGTGCGACTTGCATGTGTTAAGCACGCCGCCAGCGTTCATTCTGAGCCAGGATCAAACTCTCCAATTGAACTATTAAAATATGCTGTTTATTCAACAGCAGGTTTTACTGAGACCCAACTCATTCACATCTACTATTTAGTTTTCAAAGATCAAATGTCCGCCACTTATACGGGTGGCGAATCGTGTCAAGGCCGTAGCCCTAATTTTATCAAAATTGCTTGTCTAATATACTCTACTTTAAAAATTTTGTCAACCTTTTTTTTTCGTTCGGAAGGCGATATTTTTATTTTTTCCGCCAAAGTCCAATCGATTGACATAAACACTATATTATATATATTTTGTTTTTTGCTGTCAAGAGAAAAATAACAATTTCTATTCTTTTTTTCTTGAACCTGGGTCGCTCTTACTTTCCAGCTAACCTTCCTGCTCAACGACAGATCCGGGGAAATTACACCACCTGAGAGCAGTTTGTCAACTCAAAAATTGAACTTATTTTCTAACTTTTTTTTAGCGGACTTTAAGCATGTGAAAGCGCTTCTTTCCGGATCTGAGAATGATCGACCTTGGCATCGTTCAGATCCTGGTCTGTCACCAGATATTCAAAAGATTCAACGCGTTGTCCATTGATATAAGCACCACCCTGCTCGATGAGCCTGCGTGCGGCGCCACCGGAAGAAGTCATTCCGGCAATATGAAACAGCTTAAAAGCGGGAATCCCGGTCTTGCAACTCTTTCAATTCAATATAAGAATGAGGTAAACTCTCATCGTCAAAATCGTGACCGCTTCGGGGAATTGTACTGGACGGCAGAATGTCTTGGGTAATCTCGCGATTGCCGAACATGCTTAGAGTTGCCTTATAGGCATTCACGCGTCTCCTGCCTGCCATGAGCCAGCAAGGTCGTTTCGAACGCAAGGATGGTTTTGGCATCGTTTAAATCGGCACCTTCCAGCTTTTCGATTCGCGGATTTCATCCATCGGCAGAAACGTAAAAAGCGCCAGGAATCTCGCGACATCCCTGTCATCGGTATTCACCCAGTATTGATAGTATTCATAGGGCGAAGTTCTGGCGGCGTCCAACCACACGGCTCCCTTGGCCGTCTTTCCCATTTTTTCCCCATTGCTGGTCGTAATCAACGGGAAGGTTATGCCGAAAGCCGTCTTCTGGTTCATCCGACGGATAAGTTCGATCCCCGGCACAATATTGCCCCACTGGTCGCTGCCACCCATCTGCAGTCGCACATTCATATCCGTTAAACAATTCAAGGAAATCATATGCCTGCAACACCATGTAATTGAATTCGATAAAGCTCAATCCTTCCGCGGAATCCAATCGCAGCTTGCAGCTTTCTGCTTTGATCATGCGGTTGACCGAAAAGTGTCGGCCGATGTCCCGTAAAAAGGAAATATATTCCAATTTCGTCAGCCAGTCGGCGTTGTTGAGCATCAAGGGCTTTACCGTTTCTAAAATCGAGAAAGTTGGAGAGCTGCTTTTTGAGTCCCAATGCATTTTCCTCGATGTTTTCCCGTGTCAGCATTTTTCGCATTTCGGTTTTGCCGCTGGGATCTCCAATCAGACCGGTTCCCCCCCCGATCAGAGCGATGGGCCGATGCCCATGCCGCTGCATATGCGCCAAAGACATAATCGGAACCAAGCTTCCGATATGCAGGCTGGATGCGGTGGGATCAAATCCGATATAACAGGTGATGTTCCCCTGCTCGATATATTCGGTTAGTTCCCGATCATGAGTCGTTTGATCGATAAATCCGCGTTGTTTTAGGACATCGATTACGTTTGCCATTGAAATTTCGCCTCTGTGATTACATTTGGTAATTGAATCTCGATACTCTTCAATAACTTTTCAGGCGGCGATATAACCGCAAGAAATTTCTGTCTATTTATTGGCATACTCCACCGCCCGGGTTTCCCGTATGACCGTGACTTTGATCTGCCCGGGAAAAGTCAAGGATTCCTCAATCTTCTTGACGATATCCCGGCTGAGCAGGATGGACTCCTCATCGGAAATCTGATTGCTTTCCACGATGACGCGCAATTCCCGCCCTGCCTGAATGGCATAGGTATTGGCTACACCTTGAAAAGTTTGCTATATTTTCTAAATCTTCCAGACGCTTGATATAATTTTCCAGCAGTTCCTTGCGGGCCCCGGGCCTGGCCCCGGAAAGTCCGTCCGCGGCCTGAACCAGCAATGCATAAACTGAATTCGGCTGCACATCTTCATGATGGGCGGCAATGGCATGAACGACTTTAGGCGATTCACCGAATTTTTTGGCCAGCCGTGACCCAATCACCGCATGAGGTCCTTCGACCTCATGATCGACAGCCTTGCCGATATCATGCAACAGTCCCATTCGTCTTGCCATTTTGACATTCAGCCCCAACTCCGTCGCCATAATTCCGGCCAGAAAACCGACTTCAACGGAATGCTGCAAAACATTCTGGGCATAGCTGGTGCGAAATTTGAATTGCCGATACATTTGATCAATTCATTGTGGATGCCGTGCACACCCAAGTCAAAGGCCGCCTGCTCTCCGGCTTCTTTTATCGCGGTATCGACTTCCTTCCCCACCTTTTTAACAATATCCTCGATACGCGCCGGATGAATTCTTCCGTCGGAAATCAATCGCATCAGCGAGATGCGAGCAACTTCCCGCCGGACCGGATTGAATCCTGACAGGATAACCGCTTCCGGCGTATCGTCAATGATCAGATCAATACCGGTAGCCGCCTCAAGCGCACGAATATTGCGTCCTTCCCGGCCGATAATCCTGCCCTTCATTTCATCATTGGGCAATTGGACCACGGATACCGTTCTTTCCGCCACAAAATCGCCGGCATATCGTTGGATCGCCGTCGCAAGGATTTTTTTCGCTTTTTTATCGGCCTGTTCCTTGGTTTCATTCTCTATGCTTTTTGAGAGTTTGGCACCTTCATAGCGGGCTTCGTTTTCCATGGCCCGGATCAGCAGCTCTTTGGCCTGTTCAGCCGTCAAACCGGAAATTTTCTCCAGCTGTCTTTTTTGCTCCTCGATCAGCTCGCTAAATTCGAGTTCCTTGCGCTCAATTTTGCCTTCTCTTTTGGTAATATGCCTTTCTCTGCGTGCGAGTTCGCGTTCACGTCGTTCAAATTGCTCAATTTTGTGATCGATATTCTCCTCTTTTTCCATCAGGCGGGTTTCTCGCCTTTTATGCTCCGCCCGGGTTTCATTGGTTTCAGCATCAAATTCGCTTTTTAGTTTGAAAAGCCTGTCTTTCATCTCCAGATCGGCCTCCTTTTTCAGAGCGTCCGCCTTTTTCTGGGATTCCTCGACGAATTGGGCAGCTTCTGCTTCAGCGGCTTTTATCTTCTTGGATGCTAATTTTCCTTTCAACCAGTAAGCTATCAGTAAACCGGCAAAAAAGCATCCGATGCCGATCAATATACGATAATCATTCATTATGAATCTCCCCGGTAATTAAAAAACCTGCAATTCTCATTAATCATCAGTTTGCTTAAACCAATTGAAGATGATGTCGTTGGGGATAAGATAGTCTTCAGGCGAAAGCTGAGGGATAAGAAAACCTAATCTAGGCTGTGATCCTGCGGAAATAGGAAAGAGATAACCCCCGCCTCAATGCCGTGTTGTCAGGTCTTTGAACCTGTGGTTCAAAGTGGGCACCGTTTGGCCTCTTTAGGCTTTTCTGATTTAACAGAATATGCACACCGAAGCCAGGGAAGGTTCCCGTTTTCATAGCTGTTGGGTCAAAGAATATCTTCCAATCACGAGCATGGCAGGGGTATAAGTTATGATTTGGTTCAACCATCTGCACCTATTTAATTCTTCCCGACAAGTCCACTGCAGGAATCGGATCGCTTAGGCCGGCATAGGTGGTGGAGAAGGTATTTGCAGCGGTTAACGAATCATATACAGTACAGCCGTATTCAATTTATTAAAATGAGGTTATCATTCACTGCACGCTGTTGTCCAACGTTCGGATCAAGTTGGCTGTTCTGTATGAAACATCATCCAGCAATTTAGCGTGATTTCTTATCAATTCCATATGTTCATTTGCAATATTCAGAGCAGCTAACATTAAAATGGTTAGTTTCGACATATTTGATGATTGATCGGTTTGCTGACCCTCTACCCGGTTCACTTCCCGGACCAGGAAGTCAGCAACCTCCTCCGCCTTGGTAACTTCCGAATTGGATTTAAACGTATGCGTCTGTCCAAATAGCTGTATTGTTACAATTTGGTCCAATGTTTATTGATATCTACCTTTCCACTACCTATACCCTGCTGGCCGCCGGGGCTATTCTGTTGCAGCCTCCTCAAGCTTAACCAGCAAACCATCAATTTTTGATCGGATCAAGGACTTTTCCTCAGCGTAACTTCTTTCCGCCTCAACCTTACCTTGGATCTCCTCCTCTAATCTTTTTATTTTATTTTTTTGTTCTAAATTGGTTGCCTCCAGGGCTTTGCAAGTTTCGATTAATTTTTCAACTTTTCGTTCAACTTCCTCAAATTGGTTCAATACGAATTCATTATCCAAGATGAATACCTCATATTAATTTTATTTCAATATAATCTGCAATTTATCAAAAAGTCAAGCAATAATCCGTGCGCGCGCACTAAGGATCGCCTCCACGGCTTCCAGATCTTCACAGGTATTAACACCCAATATTTGCTGGCAATTATTACCTATCATGAGCCCCATATTCTTGCTGTTTTTATAACCGATGGAAATGATATCCGTCAAATATATTTCTCCCTGGGCATTGTTCGGATTTATATTCGGCAACGCCTCAGATAAGAATTCTTTTCTAACACAGTAAATGCCGGAATTAATCAAATTGATTTGCCTCTGTTCAACAGTAGCGTCGGCTTCTTCTATAATTCCGGCTATTTGCCTGTTTGCGTCAAGCAGTATTCGGCCATAGCCGGCAGGATTTTCCAATTCTACCGCCAAAAGAGAAATGTCGCGCTGGGTGTCGAGGTGTTCCTCAACAAGTCCCTTTATGGTTTCAGGTAAAATAAGCGGCACGTCACCGCATAAAATTACCACATGGTCGCAATGTGCGGGAATGTGCGGCAGGGCGCACAACACGGCATGACCCGTACCGAGCTGCCTCTCCTGGTAGGCAAACCGCAGCGCTGCGGTTTGCGATACGACGACGCGCACCATCCGGGCTTGATTGCCGATAACCACGACGACATCGTCGCCGGCTATTTCTCTTGCCGTGTCAACCACGTAAAGAATCATGGGCCTGCCCTGAACCTCATGTAACACCTTGGCTTTGTCCGATTTCATGCGGGTTCCCAACCCTGCAGCCAGTATTACAACAGCAATATTATTTCTCATGCAAACCTCTGCCCAAGATATCTCATGATTAACCTGAAAGGCCGCTGACAACGCCGTTCCCGCACTCCATTGCTCCAATACTCCAGCACTCGTCGCCCCTTGTGGCCCTCGCTTTCAAATTTCGCTAACATTACCTTTAGAACTCAAATTTAAATAGACCAACAATAAAAGGGCAAACCAAAATATTGGTTTACCCTTTATTATACAGTATCCCTGCTTGGTGTAAACGCCTAAAAAATTATTTTCCGTCAAAAACCGCCGAATTTACGATGAAGCACCGCCGGCAAGTCTAATGCGCACAAGGGCCCGCTCCAGAGCAGCTCGGGCGCGGACGAAATCGATATCTTCACCGGTGCGATCCGCTTCCAAACGTTTTTGCGCCCGTTCCATGGCCGCTTTGGCCCGCTCAAGATCGATATCACTCCTTCGTTCAGCCGATTCCGCCAGAATCGTCACTTTATCCGGAAGGGCTTCAGCAAATCCCCCACTGATAAAAACATATCGCTCCGCCCCTTTTGCATCCGTATATCTGATAACGCCTGTTTTTAAACTGGTCAGAAAGGGGGTATGACCGGAGAGCACGCCAAATTCCCCGAGAGATCCGGGAGCTGCCACAATTTGCGACGCTTCGCTGACAACTACCCGCTCAGGGGTAACCACTTCCAATTGGATATTTTCCGCCATGTTAGGACCTCAAATTATTCTTCCTGCGACATCTTCTCGGCTTCCTCGATAACTTCCTCGATGCCGCCTTTCATGTAGAATGCCTGCTCCGGGATGTCATCATGTTTGCCGTCACAGATTTCTTTAAACGCTCTGACCGTGTCTTCGATTTTCACATACTTGCCCGGCTTGTTGGTAAAAGCTTCCGCCACATGGAAGGGTTGCGACAGAAAGCGTTGAATCTTGCGGGCGCGACCCACCGTCACTTTGTCCTCATCGGACAGCTCTTCCATTCCCAGAATGGCGATGATGTCCTGCAGCTCTTTATATTTTTGCAGAATCTGCTGTACTTGACGGGCGGTTTGATAATGCTCGTCGCCGATATAAGCCGCGTCAAGAATTCGGGATGTGGAATCCAGCGGATCGACTGCCGGATAAATACCGAGCTCGACAATCTGGCGGGACAGAACAACGGTACCATCCAGGTGCGCAAAGGTTGTAGCCGGGGCCGGGTCGGTCAGGTCGTCGGCCGGGACATAAACGCACTGGACCGCTGTGATGGAACCTTTATCGGTTGAGGTGATTCGTTCCTGCAGTTCGCCCAGATCGACCGCCAGGGTGGGTTGATATCCGACTGCCGACGGCATCCGACCGAGAAGAGCCGAAACTTCGGAACCAGCTTGGGTGAATCGGAAGATGTTGTCGATAAATATCAACACGTCCTGGTTTTCCTCATCCCGGAAATATTCGGCGGCTGTGAGGGCTGAAAGGGCCACGCGCGCCCGGGCACCGGGGGGCTCCGTCATCTGCCCGTAAATTAAAGCCGCTTTCGGCAGAACGCCCGATTCTTTCATTTCATGGTAGAGGTCATTGCCTTCACGCGTACGTTCACCCACACCGGCAAAGACCGAAATGCCGCCGTGCTGCATGGCGATGTTGTGGACCATTTCCATCATAATAACGGTCTTGCCGACGCCGGCCCCGCCGAACATCCCCATCTTTCCTCCGCGCGGAAAGGGTACCAGCAGATCAATAACTTTCACGCCGGTCTCAAGAACCCGCACCGTAGTATCCTGCTCGGTAAACTTGGGTGCTAGCCGGTGGATGGGCAGCCATTTGTCGGATACGATCTTGCCCTTTCCGTCGGCAGCAGGTTCGCCATTTTCGTCCAGCCCATCGACCGGCTTGCCTACGACGTTTAAGACACGGCCCAGTCCGGCCTCTCCGACAGGCATCATAATCGGCTTGCCGGTATCTTTGACGGGCATACCCCTGACAAGTCCGTCGGTAACATCCATGGCGATGGTTCGGACAACATTATCACCAAGATGCTGGGCAACCTCGACGACAAGATTATCTTTCTCATCATTAATGGCAGGGTTGGTGATATTGAGCGCCGTGTAGATTGTCGGCAGCTTGCCCTGCTCGAACTCGACGTCCACAACAGGACCCATAACCTGCACTATTTTACCAATGTTTTCTCCCATCTAAAGACCTCCACATTGTATTTTTTGTTACCCGCTGGCGGCGGGAGGATTACGTTTTTTTTATATCGTCGAAGAATGTCGCTCTGTATCATGGAATATTGGAATTGGAAAATGGGCAAAGTAAGGTAGCGTCTAATTTTATCTGATCTCAATTCGCCAAACCCATCATTCCAATATTCCATTATTCCACTATTTCAAAAAGGATGAAGTTCCTGTCAGTATTTATCCTCTAAGCGCCTCGGCACCCCCGACGATATCCATCAGTTCGGCCGTAATGGCCGCCTGGCGTGCCTTGTTATATGTCAGGGTCAGATTTTCGATCATGTCTCTACAGGCTTTGGTTGCGTTGTCCATGGCCATCATCCGCGCTGCATGTTCGCTGGTCGACGTTTCCAGCAGGGCACTGTTAATTTGCACGTAAACATTTCGATTCAGCATTTCAGCCAGCAGCTCTGCGGGGGACGGTTCGCAGATATGTTCGGGCATATACGGTGCATCCAAGTCGGCTTCCGCAGCGACGGTTTCAATGGCTGTCATCGGCAGAAGTTTTTTGAGCATCGGAATCTGCTTGGCCATACTGTGAAACTCGGCGTAAACGATATAGACCTCGTCATAATCTCCGCTTAAAAAGCTTTCCACCATCCGACGGCCGTTATTGACGGCAACATTGTAGCCGAAAGTGCTGCCCACTACCCCGATCTGTTCGCTGTCGATCTGCAGTTTATTATTGCGGCACCAGTTACGGCCCTTTTTACCGAAATTGGTAAACGAAAATTCAACACCCTCTGCGGCTTTTTCTTTCATAAACGTTGCGGCTTTTTCGATGAGATTAATGTTAAAACCGCCGCAAAGTCCCCGGTCCGAGGTACACAGGGCAATATGAATTTTTTTGACCTCTTCACGCTGCTGAAGCAAGGGATGGACCGCCTCTTCGGTCTTCTGAGCCAGGCTGGCGAGGACTTCGGCAAATTTTCCGGCATAGGGCCGAAAAGCTTCCATATTGTTCTGGGCTCCCCGCAGTCTGGAAGCAGCCACCATGTTCATAGCCTTGGTGATTTGCTGGGTTTTTTTGACAGCTGATATTTTATTTTGCACATCTTTTAGAGTCGGCATAAGTAAACCCTTAGATTACCTTATGATGGTTGTGATGGTTGTGATCGTTGAGATCGTTTGCAGGCATTTCATCTGATCTCAAAACCGCGCCGACGATCTTAACGGTTCAAACCTTCTTAACGCTCTCAACCAATTTTATTTGATCGTATCTTTGAATTCTTCATCATAGGCGGTCAGCGTTTCCTTCATCAGTTTATCCAGTTCATCGTCAATCGCCTGCTTCTCCTTGAGTTTGGAAAAGACCTCCGGATGTCGGTCTTCGATGAAAGCATAGAGACCGGCCTCGTATTTGGCCAGAACATTCAGTGGATACTTATCCAGAAATCCTCGGGTGCCGGCATACAGAATGGTGACCTGTTTTTCCATCGCCAGCGGCTTGTATTGCGGCTGTTTCAGAATCTCGACCAGGCGGGCGCCCCGGGTAAGCTGCCGCTGGGTGGCTTTGTCCAAGTCACTGCCGAACGCCGCAAAAGCTTCGAGCTCACGATATTGGGCCAGATCAAGCCGCAGCGTACCGGCAACTTGTTTCATGGCTTTTACCTGGGCGGCTCCGCCTACGCGGGATACCGAAAGGCCGACGTTGATGGCCGGACGGACGCCGGCAAAAAACAGACCCGGTTCAAGATAAATCTGCCCGTCGGTAATGGAAATAACATTGGTCGGGATGTAGGCCGAAACGTCGCCGGCCTGGGTTTCGATAATCGGCAGCGCCGTGAGCGATCCGGCACCCAGTTGGTCATTTAACTTGGAGGCGCGTTCCAGCAGGCGGGAATGGTTGTAGAAAATATCACCCGGGTAGGCTTCACGGCCCGGGGGACGTCTTAAAAGCAGAGAAACCTGGCGATACGCCGCGGCCTGCTTGGAAAGATCGTCGTAAACGATCAAAGCATGCTGTTTTCGATCGCGAAAATATTCCCCCATGGCACAGCCGGCATAGGGTGCGATATATTGCAGGGGTGCCGGGTCACTGGCACAGGCGGATACGATGGTGGTGTACTCCATGGCGCCATGTTTTTCCAGGATCGCATGCACCTGCGCGACGGTTGACTGTTTCTGTCCGCAGGCCACATAGATGCAGTAGACGTCCGTTTCCTTCTGGGCCAGGATGGCGTCAATGGCACAGGCGGTTTTACCGATCTGCCGGTCGCCGATGATAAGTTCCCGCTGTCCCCGGCCCACCGGCGTCATCGCGTCCACAGCCTTCAGTCCGGTATAACAGGGTTCATGCACGCTCTTTCTGGCAATTACCCCCGGGGCCACCATCTCCACGCGGCTAAACTCTTTGGCGTTGATGGGTCCCTTGCCGTCTAAAGGCTCACCGACCGCTGAAACAACCCGGCCCAGGACGGCTTCGCCGACCGGGACCTGAGCAATTCGCCCGGTGCGCTTGACCAGATCGCCTTCCTTGATGTGGATGTCTTCGCCCATAACGGCGACACCCACATTGTCCTCTTCAAGGTTCAGCACCAGGCCCAGAGTGTTGCCGGGGAATTCGACGAGTTCCAGGGCCATCACATTTTCAAGTCCATAGATCCGGGCGATGCCATCACCCACCGAAAGGACGACGCCGGTTTCACTCAGCTCAACCTTCTTGTCATAATCCGTAATCTGTTCTTTGATAATCTGACTGATTTCTTCTGCTCTTAATTCCATTAGACACCCTCACCCTTTTTTAATGATTCTCTCATATTGAGTAATTGTGTTTTGATGCTCCCATCCAGCACAAGATCGCCAATTCGTGTGACGACCCCGCCGATGAGGCCCGGATCTTCTTCAACATCCAGCATAATATCTTTGCCCGTCCGCTCGGACAGGGTTTTACGAATTTTTTCGACGGCTTCGGATGAAAGTGCCGTGGCCGAAACCAGACTGGCACGCGCAATGCCTTTTAATTCATCGGCCAGCTTTTGATAAAAATCACTGATACTGCTCAAATAGATGAACCGTCCCTTGTCAAACAACAGGGATAAAAAGGATGTCATCGCCGCCGAAAGCGCCATTTTGTTCAGAATGGATTCCAGAACTTTCTTCCGTTCCTCTGCATGGTAAAGCGGATTATTGATCGCCTGCTCCAGCGCCTGCTGTTTTTCGATCATCTCACTGAATCCGGCCAGTTCCTCGCGGTATGTCTCAGTTTTTCCGTCTTCTTTGCCGATCAACAAAAGGGCTTTGGCATAACGCCTTGCAATTGCCAGATTTTTCATCCTGCCACCACCTTCTTCAAATAATCATCAACGATTCGATCCTGATCATCGGCTGAAATCATGTTTTTTATAATTTCTTCGGCTTTTTGAAGCGATGTTTCGAAGATCTCCTCCTGCAATTTTAGTTTGGCCTGTTCGAACTCATGCTCGATGTTGCGGCGGGCCTGGGCCTTGAGTTTTTCAGCCGAAGCTTCAGCCTCTTTTAATATCCGGCCTTTGGCCTCATTGCCCTGTTTGATATAGTCATCGATGACTTTTTCGGCTTCCTTTTCCAGCTGCGCCAATTTATCCCTATATTCGGCCAATTTTCTTTCAGCTTCGGCTTTGCGTGTCTCCAGGTCTTCCAACTGTTCCTTGATCCCATCGATACGGGAACCAAGCGCCTGCGACAGCGGTTTGCGCAAAATATAGACCAGCGCGATCACCAGCACCAAAAAATTTAGCACCCGAAAGGTGTCCATCGACACCCACCCCTTAGCGCCTTCTGCGCCACCGGAAGATGCCATGGCCGTTGATATTGCAAATATCGAAAATGCCAGCACCAGGATAAAGATAGCCGCCGTGAACTTTTTCGCACTATGCAACCGGCCCGTACCGGAAATCTTCATTAGGCTGTCCTCCCCAGAATTTTTTGACATATTTGGTCGGCAAAATTATCAACTTCTTTCCGCAGGCTTTCCCTTGCGACTTCAGCGTCATTTTTGATTTTGACACGAATTTCGGTCAACTCAGCCTGGGCTTTGCGATTTATCTCGGCGATGATGGATTTTTCCTCCTCCGTCGCCTGCAGCAGCAAGGCCTCTTTCTCCTTTAATCCTCTGGCCCGCGCTTCCTTTATTCCTGCAGCGAACGCTTGGTCTTTTTCCTGAGCGTCTTTATCCGAGGTTTCAATGGAAAGCTCAAGACCGCCTATTTTTTCTTTACGCTGAGCCAGGATCTTACGAATGGGTCGGTACAAGAGCATGTTTAATACCCAGATGAGGAATACGAAATTGACGATTTGGATTAGAAGAGATCCGTCCGGTATAACAGTTACGGCGCCTCCGCCCGACTCACCGGAGGATCCTAAGACAGATTGGGGAAGAACGAAAGAAACCAAAGCAAATAACGATAGCAAGATTGGAAAACCTTTCCGGCATACACCAGAAATTCTCATTTGAAGAACCTCCACCCATGATTTTTCAACAACCGGTTTGTTTGCTTTCAGATGCTGCCTTGTGCCTTGGGAATGTACCCAAATCCGACTGCGGCGGTCTATACCATCAGCTATTACAAATTGTCAAAGGTTTTTTGAAAATTTTTCAGGTTTGTCCGCTATAAACACCATAGAGGATAAGTAGGCTGGATTGTTAAAGAAGTTAATGAAACTTTGGTATCATCAACTGCTTTTTAATTCCGTAAAAGCGGTTTTGCCTTTCGGCTCAGCCGCCGGAGTTTCAGCCGGATGGTTGTTCTTTGATTCCACAACTGCAGGTTTATGTTTCGAGAAAATGGATGGTTTCCCGGCCGGCTCCCCCGGAGCCTTCATCTTGCAGGTCCCATTGAAGATCCCCCCCGGCTCGATGGATATCACCGGCGCCTGAATATTGCCGCCGACACGGCCCGGCGGGTAGACTTCAATACGCTCCTGGGCATTAATGGTGCCGTTGACCTCTCCCATGACAACGGCCACATTTACATAAAGCTCGGCATCGACGGCAGCCTTTTCACCCACAACGACCGTACCGCCGTTGCTGACAATTTTCCCCTTCACCTTTCCGTCAACCCGAATGGTGCCTTTAAAATCAATGGTACCGTCAATGCTGGCATCCGCTCCGATAAATGTTGAAATACGATCCGTTTGTTTATCTTTTTTCATTGCTGCTGTCGATCCTCCCGGGTTGTAAGATTGAAGATTGAAGATTGAAGATTGAATATTTGAGGTATTCTGTCATTTAAGTTAGAGGCGTTGCCCCAATTGGAATGGTGGAATGTTGGAATATTGGAAAATTGGCAATCCAAAAGGATGATGGTCCGATTTTATTTTCTGATTCGACCCATCCATAAAAATCAGATCCCCTTCAGCCAAACCCGATATTCCATCCTTCCAGTATTCCCTGGCCCAGACCGATTTTAACATAAACCTAATTTTAGCTATTTTTTTTCCAGCCAGGACAAACATGCTTTAAATTCTCAGTAAGTCGCACCAGGGCGGGCCATCATTCCACGGCATAAATTTACGGCACTGCCAATCTGCTCCGGCCTGACCCAGAGAACCAGGTTTTTGATTATAGCATAAAAGCGACAGCATTCCTTAAATATTCAATCTTCAATTTTCAATCTTCAATTTAACTGTGTTCAATCTTCAATTTTCAATCTTCATTAAATTTTTACTCGATCATAAACCGTCGCATGCTGATATTCATCAGCAAACCGATACCGATCGCCGTTGTCAAAACCGATGATCCCCCGTAGCTGATAAACGGCAGGGGTACACCAACCACCGGCATCAAGCCCATGGTCATTGAAACATTAATGAATACCTGCCAGAAAAACATGGAGGTAACCCCCACCGCCAAAATGGTCCCGAACGGCTCCCGGCATCCCTGGGCGATATTGAGGCCCCAAAAAATCAGCATCAGAAAAAGAAGTACAATAATAACCGATCCAATGAAACCCCATTCTTCAGCCAGAACGGAAAATATGAAATCGGTGTGCTCTTCCGGCAGAAAGGATAGCGCATTCTGAGTGCCCTTTAAGAAGCCTTTGCCGTATATCATGCCCGAACCGATCGCAATTTTGGATTGAATGATATGATATCCGGCACCCAGCGGATCCCGGTCCGGGTCTAAAAAAACAAGTATCCGCTGCTTCTGGTAATCTTTTAAGAAAAACCAGACCAGAGGCACAATTCCGGCAAAGGACACCATCAGACTGATCAGGGAACGCCGCTCGATTTTGACAAACAGGGTAATCGAGCCGGCGATTAATAAAATTAAACCGGCCGTACCCAAATCCGGCTGTTTGACGATCAGCACAAACGGGATCAGGGTGAGGACAAATGGTTTGAAAAGCTCTCGCAAAGTGAACCCGCGTGTATTCGCGTCTTTGGAATAATAGCGCGCCAGCGCAATCATGACGGCAAGTTTAGCCAGCTCCGAGGGCTGCAGGGACAGGGGTCCCAGGATCAGCCAGCGCCTTGAACCGCCGGCGGATTTGCCGAAGATAAGCACCCAGAGCAGCAGAATAATGCACCCGACATAAATTGCATGCCCCCATCGATCCAACAGTTTATAGTTGATCGAAAATGATGCTACCATTGCAATCAGAGCCCCTGAAAACCAGATAAGCTGCTTGTAAAAGATGATCTTTTGAGGACTAGGCGTCTCGGCGGTAACCGCACTGTATAAAACCAGCAACCCGCAGCAGCCGATCACAGCTGCCAATCCCAGCAGACCCCAATCAAAGTATTGTAAAAGTCTTCGGTCAAACATAGTTATCGATACCTTTAGCGGAGCCGATGCGACAATTTGGCGTCCGAGCTGAAACCTGCAACCTTGTATGAAACTTCTTTAAATTCGATGCCATTTTTACGAAGGGCCTCACCGCTGAGAGCGCCGAGCGCGCGGAGATTAATTTAACTTTTCTTTCTCGGCGTTCTCGGCGGGCTCTGCGGTGAACTGTTATGTTTCTTTTTCGATCAGATTGGCTGCTATTCAGGCCAGCGGTCCGCCGGAGGCGGAACACCTGACACCAATCCTTTTACCCGCTGCCTCCATCACCTGGCTGCTCGCTGTCCTGGGCCACCTGATTAACCGGCCAATTTTTTCTTAAATAGGTTTTGATTATTTCCCTTGCGATCGGTGCTGCGGCGCCGGACCCGTGTTCACCGTGTTCAACCAAAACGGCGACGGCAATCTCAGGCGCTTGGGACGGCGCATACGCCACGAACCAGGCATGCGCTCTTAAATGATCCGGCACTTCCGCTTCGGATTGGGTTTCATCCTTTTTGCGGCCGATGACCTGCGAGGTTCCGGTTTTCCCGCTGAATTCAATATCAGCCAGACTACTGCCGCGCGCGGTGCCCCGGTCGCTGTTTACGACCTCCCACAAGCCTTTTCTGACCAGTTCCAGTGCCCGCTGGGTGACGGGCACTTTGCCGGCGACCTGCGGTTCATTTTGATAAATCAGACGGCCGTCGGCGTTTCGGATCGACTCCATAATCATGGGTTTGTAGCGCGTGCCCCCGTTGGCAATCGCAGCCATCATGCCCGCCATCTGAATGGGCGTGGCCAGATTAAACCCCTGTCCGATGGCAACCGATAGGGTTTCGCCTCTCTGCCATTCAATTCCGGTGCGCTTTTTCTTCCAGGCAGCGGTTGGTATCAGGCCCCGGGCCTCATTATCCAGTTCAATCCCGGTGGGAGAACCCAGACCGAAAGCCTTTGCATACCAGGCCAGTCGATCCACTCCCAGCAGTTCACCCACCTGGTAAAAATAAACATCGCAGGATTCGGCTATTGCTTTGACAATTCCAACCTTGCCGTGCCCCCCTCTGCTCCAGCAACGATATACCCGATTGCCGAATCTGTAATAGCCGGGACAAAAAAATTCGGTATTCTCATCAATGACACCTTCCATCAATCCGGCCACGGCGGTGATGATTTTATATGTTGAACCCGGCGGATACTCACCCTGGATGGCCTTGTTTTCCATGGGACGGAACGGGTTGGAAATCAATGCATCCCACTGCTCATGGGACATGCCGCTTATGAAGTAATTCTGGTCAAACGAGGGACTGCTGGCCAGTGCCAGAATGCGGCCTGATGAGGGCTCCATGGCGACCACAGCCCCGGCGACCCCCTGCAGCAGCGACTCGGCCTTTTTTTGCAGCCGGTAATCAATGGTTAACTGTATATTTTGCCCGGGTTTGGCGGCAACTGTTTTTAATATCTGCACCACCTGTCCATTGGCGTTGACCTCGACCTGGCGGCCGCCCGGTTCCCCCTGCAGAAAATTTTCAAATGCTTTTTCGGCCCCGAACTTGCCGATCAAATCCCCCCTGCGCCGTCCGGGATATTTGCCGCTGGCAAGTTCGGCGGGATTAATTTCGCTCAGATATCCAACCAGATGCACCGCATCCTGAATGTTCAAATAATGCCGGCGCAACTTCACATTGACCGCTATTCCGGGAAGGTCGTATTTATGCGTCTCGATGGAAGCCAGCGCGTCGCGGCCGATATCCTGCTTTAACAGGATCGGCTTGTAGGCTGAAACGCCTTTGCCGGTCGATATTTTTAACAGCAGCTCCTCGACCGGCGCATTGAGATATCCTGAAAGTTTGTTGAGGGTCTCTTCAACCGGCCGCGCATCTTTTAAAGTAACGTGGACATCAAAAGACGGCCGGTTGTCAACCAGGACATATCCGTTGCGGTCAGAAATCATTCCCCGGGGGGGATCGATATTTTGCAGCCTGATCCGGTTGTTCAGAGACAGCAGTCGGTATTCATCCCCTCGGATAACCTGCATATAAATGAGCCTTAACAGAAGTACCGCAAACGCTGCCACTAAAAATATCATGACGCCGGTAACGCGCTGTCTGTACCAGTCGGCATCGGCTGTTTTTAAATATTTGTCGACCATGATGGTAACATTGAATATTGTCGATTGAAGATTGAATATTTGCGGAATTCTGTCATTTTAAATTAAGCTATCGACCGGAAATCAATCCAAATTCTAGGAAAAATAAAGAGTGAAAAATTGACAGCCTTATGGGTTTTTTCGGGAAAAAACTCAAGATTATTAGTATAGACAGAATACCACCAATATTCAATCTTCAATTTTCAATCTTCAATCGTCGGCCTAGCCCGAATCACTTTTGCGGGCATAAATCGCTTTAAATCCGAGATCCAGCTTATGGTGCATATTTCTGAAAATCATCAGGAATACGGGTCCCGTCCAGATGGCCCATAAAACCTGCACGATGACGGTTTTGGCGGCATGGCCGGCTAATTGCTGATCCGGACCTAAAATGGTCAGGGTACCCAAAAAAATCAGGTTTTCAATCAGCACTCCGGCTGCCACAATCAGCATGATAATAAACAGGCGATTTCCGACCTGCAGCATTTTGGTGATTCCTTTAACCCCGGCAAACAGCCAGACGTAGGTCGTTAAATATAAACCGACCGGACTCCCGGAAAGATTGTCCATGATCAACCCCAGGAAAAGCACAAAGGGCAAACTTTCGCGGACAGACCTGGAAAGTCCCAGATAGATCACAAAAGGAATCATTAGATCATAAAATCTATCCAGCAAGGGCAAAACGGGAACAACGGCGGTCTGCAGAATCAACAGAAAAAGACAGGCGCTGATGTTGAAAAAATAACTCATTGACGGCTCACGAAATCATTCTTCGGAACATCGATGACCACCAAAACTTCCTCCAGTTTTTCGAAGTCGACAAACGGTGTAATGAAGACTTCATGGAATATATCCGCATCATGTTCAATAACCTCCGACACACGCCCGATACGCAGCCCCTTCGGGTATACTCCATCCGAACCGGATGACACGATGATATCTCCGATGCGAACATCTTTTTTGCGCAGAACATAGTCCAAACGGCATTGATCCGTTGACTCTCCTTTAATAATCCCCCTGGCCCTGGTTCTTTGCACCAGGGCATCGACCGCACTGTTGCGATCGATGATCAGCATAACCTTGGAATAGTGATTGGCAGTCTCAATCACCTGGCCGGCAATGCCTTGGGGCATTACGACCGGCAACCCTTTGGTTAAGCCGTCGGCCTTGCCTTTATCAATAATGACCGTTTTGAACCAGGTGGAAGGATCTTTGCCGATAACTTCAGCCGCCACGATCTGTTCGGTAATATTTTTCTGGAAATCTAGTAAATTGCGCAGGCGGGCATTTGCCAGCTCGGTTTCATGCCACAGGTTGCTGTTTTCAGAGGCCTGATTTAGTTCATTTCTTAAAATTTGGTTCTCCCTGGCAACCGCTACAAGTGCAAAATAGTGCTGCCAGATGTCTTTCGTGAAGCGAATCGTGCGCGTGATCAACTCCTGGAAGGGAGAGACAAATGAAATGGCAACACGCTCAAGACCAAACGACGTGTAGCGACGGCTGTTAACTGAGAGGACAATTATATTGACGGCGATCAAAACAATAACGCCAATGATGAGCACCAGTTTTTTGGAAAACATAGATCTGCTTCGCTACGCGCTTGCCCGCTCTGCAGGGGCGAAGATTAATGGAACAATGCGGCGTAGGGTTTATTTTTTTTGTCTAAACATAACGACATAAGTCTTTGTGCATACATACACGAATACGTTTAAAGCGCGTCTATATTTGCCTGCGATGTTTTCAGGTAATAACCACTTCTTTGAGCAATTCGAGATTATCCAGCGCCTTGCCCGAACCTAGCGCCACGGTCGACAGTGGATCTTCGGTAACGGTGATCGGCAGGCTGGTTTCCTCCCGCAGCAAACGATCCAGGTTTTTAAGAAGCGCTCCGCCCCCGGTCAGAATGATTCCCCGATCGACGATATCGGCCGACAATTCCGGCGGGGTCTGTTCCAGTGCAATTTTGACCGTTTCGACAATGGCATCTATTTGTTCGGATATGGCAATGCGAATCTCCTCGGAGTCGATGGACAATATTTTAGGGATACCCGAAGCCAGATCGCGACCCTTGACTTCTATGGTTTCCAAATTTTGCGGATCCGGGTAAGCATTGCCGATAGTGGTTTTAATGACTTCAGCCGTTCGTTCACCGATCAGCAAGTTATATTTGCGTTTGATGTATTGAATGATGGCGGAATCCATTTTATCACCGGCAACCCGCACGGATCGGCTGTAGACAATACCTTTTAAAGAGATAACTGCGACCTCGGTGGTACCGCCGCCGATGTCAACGACCATGTTACAGGTCGGTTCCGTAATGGGCAGGCCGGCTCCGATGGCAGCCGCCATGGGCTCTTCGATCAAAAAAACTTCGCGCGCCCCGGCGGACTCGGCTGATTCCCGCACAGCTCGCTTTTCGACTTGGGTGATGCCTGAAGGAACCGCAATGATAATCCTGGGCCGCACAAATGTTCGGCGATTATGAACCTTGTGGATGAAATGCCTGAGCATCGCCTCGGTTACCTCGAAATCGGCGATCACCCCATCGCGCATGGGTCGAATCGCCAGAATATTTCCGGGTGTCTTGCCCAGCATATTTTTGGCTTCCAGTCCGACGGCCAGGACTCTGTTTTTGGTGCGGTTACCGGTACTGACCGCAACAACCGACGGTTCACTTAAAACGATTCCCTTGCCTTTCACATACACCAGCGTGTTGGCCGTGCCCAGATCAATGGCAAGATCATTTGAAAATATGCCTAAAATTCCATCTAAAAATAGATTCATAATGCCTCGTTATCGCGCACATCGATGTTCGATTTAAGGTGTTGTTTTTGTTAAATCTCCAGCCTAAAGTCATGCTATTGAACGTTAGCTGTTCGCCTTCGAATTTTATGTTGGGATACGTGTAAACTATGTGGTGACGTAATTTTGGTTCGCCGGGAGCTAATCTTTCATGAGTTGGGAAAGAATTACAGGCCTTAAACTTAAAAGAGCAGAACCAATGCAAAGTATGTTATTTAAAAATCAGTGAATTATTATCAAGACCATCATACCATTACAAGAAAAATTAATCATCAAAAAAATGATTCGGTTATAAAAAAATTAACCGCTCGCGGGTTCAGGGGTTCAGGGTTCGGGTGCGGGGTGCGGGGTGCGGATGCCAGCATAGAGCAAAGGGCCCAGGGGAAGGAAGGAAGCAGGGAAGTTGAGAAGTTGGGAAGGTGGGCGGCGCTGGCGCGCAAGTTTGTTGAGTTTATTGCCCCAGTTAAATCCGCTTCGCGGATTCCTGCGGAATATCTAACGGGGTAAAAGTTGATTGGGTTGGTGCTTAAGAACATACGAACTTACGAGCTTATCAGCTTCCCAGCCTCCCAGCCTCCCACCCTGAGCTTCTGAGCTTCTTACCTTCTGTCCCTTATTCCGCGACCGTCGCCGCCTGCCGGTATGACAGAACGTGCCGGTCGGCATCCAGTGTCGCTTCGATCCCTAAAGGAATTGTAATGTTGTGCTTCCCATGACCGGCGTCGAGCCCGGCGAGAATCGGGATGGGATAAGGTGCAAATATTTCAGACACGCTATTTAAAATGCTCTCCATGGAGCCGCAGTCTTCAAAAGACCCCAGAACGATGCCCGCCAGATTTTCAAAACAGCCGGCCAATTTCATGTGAACAAGCATGCGATCGATACGGTAAGGCGCTTCCGCCCGATCTTCCAGAAATAAAATCTTATGGGTGAAACTGGGCAAATATGGAGTACCGACCAGATGGCAGAGGGTTGTCAGGTTGCCCCCGCAAACCGCGCCTGTTCCCGAACCCGCTTTAACTGCCGTGCCTCCCGGCACCTTGACTTCAAATCTCGTGTCCGAAGATACGGCTTGCAGCAGGGCGATTCGGGTTTCATCAGACGAGTCGGCCAAAGACGTCACCACGGGTCCGTGAAATGTCGCCATTGCGCAACGATTGTTCAGCACGTTTAAAAGGACGGTGATGTCACTGAAACCGATGAAAACTTTCGGGTTATCCGCCATTATTTCGTAGTCCAGCAGGGGCAGAATTCTAATCGACCCATACCCGCCCCGGGCACACATAACCGCATCAATGGATTTATCGGCAAACATCTGATTCACAAATTTAGCCCGCCGCTGATCGGAACCGGCGAGATAGCCCTTGGCTTCAAGCAGCTGCGGCGGGACAAAAACTTCAAACCCCAATTTCTCCAGGATGCGCGTTCCGCGGCCGAAGGTTTCGTCATCAAACGGGCCGGCCGGGGCAACGATTCCGATCCTGGCACCCGGTTTGAGGCGGACAGGGCGTCTGATTTTTTTACTTATCATGTTCGACAAAATTCCTCATCCTTTCTTGACAGCCCCGAATCAACATGTTAGAGGTAACAATTCGTGTCGGGGCGTAGCGCAGTCTGGTAGCGCACTTGAATGGGGTTCAAGGGGTCGGAGGTTCAAATCCTCTCGCCCCGACCAAAAATTTAGATCCCGGGGAAGGGTTCCGCTTAAAAGCGGGAGCGCCCTGCCGGAAGATAGTATGACAAAAAAAAGCGGGTCGGCTAAACGGCTAATCCGCTTTTTTCTTTTTTGCCACAAGGCGTTCGCAAGTCATAAAAATGCAAATCTTCCATCCTCACTTCTAATCTTCGTAAAGTTCCGGGTAAAGTTTTCTGGCGCAATCGGGACAGATGCCGTGGCTGAATTCTACCCCTGAATGCCTGGATATATAGGATTCGATGCGGTTCCAGTACCCCTTATCATCACGGATTTTTTTGCATTCCGAACAAATCGGCAGCATTCCCTGAAGCTGTTTTATATGATCCAGGGCTGTCTTTAATTCCGTCATCAAGCGCTGGCGTTCGATGGCGTAGCGAATGGTTCGGATGATGGCCGTGGCGGAAGGCTCCCCTTTAAAAAGATAGTCCTGAGCGCCTTTCCGAACGGCTTCAAAAGCCATAACATGGTCCCTGGCGCCGGTCATGATAATGGTCGGTATTAAGGGATGCTTTTCATGAAAAGAAATATATGAATCAAGGCCGAAACTGTCCGGCAGCGACAGATCGATAATTGCCACATCAATGGTTTGGTTCCCGGCCATCACTATCGCATCCTCAAGCCGGTCCTCGTGCACAATTTCGGCTTCGACTTCTTCAGATGATTCAAGCACCTCCTTCAAAAGGAGAAAGTCATCCACACTATCTTCAATGACTAAAGCCGTGATTTTTTGTTTCATCATATTCCAACCCTGCTTGGCAGCTTGACTAATTGAAGCCAAAATCCATCTATTTGTCTGATAATCTCGGTGAATTTTAAAAAATCAACCGGTTTTGAAATGTAACAGTTGGCATGCAATTTATAGGCTTTTAGGATGTCCTCTTCCGCCTCCGATGTCGTCAACACGACGACGGGAATATCGGTTAGATTCGGATCTTGCCTGATCTCCTTTAATACTTCACGGCCGTCCATTAATGGAAGGTTCAAGTCTAAAAGCAGCAGGTCCGGCCGTGGTTTAGCGCCATATTCACCCTCACGGCGCAAAAACTTGATAGCGGACATGCCGTCCGAAACCACGTGCACCTCCATGTGTACCCTTGAATCCTTCAGAGCCTCCAGAGTCAGCTCGACATCGTCCTCGTTGTCCTCGACCAACAGCACATTGGCTGGTTTGGGTACCTCTTGGTTGGTCATGATATTCACCTTCCCCTGGGTAATGTAAAATGGAAAGTCGATCCGTCTTGTGGTTGGGATTCGACCCAGATCGTCCCACCGTGTCGTTCGACGATTTTTTTGCAAAGCGCAAGCCCCAGCCCGGTTCCCGGATATTCCCGATCGGTGTGCAGCCGCTGGAACACCATAAAGATTCTATCGTAAAACTGGGACGCTATGCCGATGCCGTTGTCTTTTACGGAAAATTGATAGGCACTGTCCAGCGCCCGACAGCCGATTTCAACAATAGGTTGGGAACTTTCATTATATCTCACGGCATTCATGATCAGATTCTGGAAAAGACTCTGAATCTGGCTGGCGTCGATGGTCAGGGTCGGCAGGTGGGCGCAGGCAATGTTGGTATTTTTTTCACGAATGATCGATTGAAGATTATCCAGGACGTCTTTAACAATTTGGTTGAGATCGGCGGACGCGAACGTGGCGCCTTTGGTATTGACTCTGGATAAGGTCAATAATTGCCTGATCAAGGTTTGCATCCGCTGTCCTGCTTTCACGGACCGCTCAATATAATGCCGGCCTTTTTCATCGATTTGGTCTTCATATCGGCTCTGAAGAAGCTGAAGAAACCCGACAACCGCCCGCAAAGGCTCCTGCAGATCATGCGAAGCCACGTAGGCAAACTGCTCCAGCTCTCGGTTGGATCTTTCCAGTGCCTCTTGGGACCGCCGCTTGTCGGTGACGTCGTGGAACACGAGCACCGCCCCGATCACCTGTCCGGCGGCATCCAGAATCGGTGCCGCGCTGTCCTCGACGGGCACGGTGCGGCTGTCTTTGGTCACCAGCGCGGCATGGTTCGCCAGGGCCACCGCGCGGCCCTCGCGCAGAACGCGCGCCACGGGTTCCTCCAGCGGTTCGCCGGTCTGCTCGTTGATAATGCGAAATACATCCGTCATGGGCCGGCCCATCGCCTCTTCGACCTTCCAGCCGGTCAGAGACTCAGCCACAGGATTGACGAAACTGATGCGGCCGGCGCCATCGGTGGCGATCACCGCGTCGCCGATGCTGGTGAGGGTGACCCGCAACCACTCGCGCTGCTCGCGGAGTTGCCGGTCGGCCTGGTGCTTGTACAGCGCCAGCTCGATCTGGGTTGCCAGTTCCCGTTCCTCGAAGGGCTTGAGGATGTATCCGAAAGGACCGGTAAGCTTGGCGCGGGCCAGCGTAGCGGCGTCGGAATGGGCTGTCAGGTAGATCACCGGCACGTCATGTCGGCGGCGGATCGTCTGCGCCGCTTCAATGCCGTCCATCGCACCCTCCAACTGGATATCCATCAGCACGAGCTTCGGTCTGAGACTGCCGGCCTGCGCGACGGCCTCTGCGCCTGCCGCGGCGATTCCGGCAACCTCATAGCCGAGCTGCCGCAGTTTGCCGGCCAGGTCCGCGGCCACGATGGCCTCGTCTTCAACAATAAGTATGGTGGTCTGGCTCATGTTTCCGCTCCCCCGAATTGGATCTGCTGCCAATCGAACATGGGAACCGGCTTGCCGGTCATAGTCGTTGTCTTTTCCGTATACTCGAAGAACAGATCGTTGGTGCTCAGGCCGGCGTTTACCATCACCGCCGGAAAGGCAGGATTGAACTTCTGATAAGCGGGCAGCGAATATCCGAACGAGCACAGCACCAGGATCCGCTTCGGAGTGGCGGGCGTTCGGCCGGCGGGGCGGTTTTGGGCAAGGACCGCCCGGGAATCATGTGCCAGGGCGCCCAAGATCAGAAAAAAAAGGAAGATGACAAATTGCGGGCTCCGGATGCCCGGCCGGAGGCGGCCATTCTGCTGTTCCGGATTGGGTTGCTCTCCAGGCCCGGAAAACCGCGGCTCGTTTTCCGGCAGCCCCTTGGATTTCAGACGGGTGCGCTCATGAGACAAGGCCCGGTGCGGCAGCTCTTCGGAAGCCGGTTTGATTCGCAATCCTGCCGGTTGCTGAGTCTGTTGTTCGCGGGATTTATTCGCATCGAATGGATAGATGGAAAGATCTATGGGCATATTCCGAATTATCTTTTAGAATTTTTGTCTCAAAGGTACCATAATTATTTTAAAATGAAAAGGTCTTTGAGAATCGGATGCCTTGAAATACAGCTTTATTCAGATGCCGGGGAACGAACCCGAATCGTAGATAGAGTAAAGAATCCTGGCCCAGCTTCCTGCCCCGCTTCCAGCCCGTAGGGCTTACAGGCCGGAGGGTAGGCCTACAGCCCGGCTTCCGGGTCGCAGAGCCTACAGCTCGGAGAGAGGGAGTGCCAGGCCTTCGATATTAAAACAAGGGATGCTGGGGGGCGTTTTCCACTTTTCCGGTTTGCATGTAATTGGATATGATGCCTTTTTTATATGCTTGATCGAATGCCGCCACAATGTCCGGATCAAACTGCGTGCCGGAACCTTCATGGATCACCTTGAGAATAATTCTTTCTTCCATGCGTTTGCGGTAGGCTCGATCCGATGCCATGGCATCATAGACATCGGCCACCGACAGGATACGGGCCAGAAAGGGGATCTGTTTTGCTTTTAAACCATCCGGATATCCGGTCCCATCGAAGCGTTCATGATGGCACCGGATAATCTGCCTTTCTTTTTCCCACATGCCCAGCTGTTCCAGGATATTGGCGCCGATTGCCGGATGTTCTTTGATTTTTTCAAATTCCTCCTGGGTCAGCCGACCCGGTTTCAGCAGTATGTCGTCCCGGATGCCGATCTTGCCGATATCGTGAAGGTGACCGGCAAAATTCAGAATATCCAGTTCTTCTCCCGTGCACCCCAGCTGTCGACCGATGATCAGCGATATGCCGGTTACCCGGCTGGAATGCTGTCGGGTATAGAGATCCCGGGCCTCAACGGCATTGACGAATGCATACAGGGTCGCGAACAGATTTTCATAAATATTTTCATATAGGGCCAGGTTCTCAATCGATTGGGCCGCGCTCTGAGCCATAAAGGCAAGATAATAAAGGTCTTTTTCGCTGAAACGGACCATGCCTCCCAGAATACCGGCCGTCAAAACACCGAAAACTTTTTCGCGGATTTTCAGCGGCACGAGCATTACGGAAAGCACATCTTTCGGCAGCCCGCGGGCTCCGTTATTTTGCGAAACCAGCAGCGGTATCTCGTCGGATACGACCTCCATAATCAGGTGGACCAGCGATGACGGATCGACGGAAGGCACTGCGGCGGCCCGGTTTTGACCGTGCAAGCAGTCGGCCGGGGGTTGCTTTGTATCTTGTTGAACCCGCTGGACAATGGCTGAAGCCACTTCAAAGGGCTGTTTGACGGATTCGTTGATGACATAAAAATTGGTGAAATCGGCATGACTGATATCAAGGGCCAGATCGACGGCACGTTTAAAGACATCGGCGGCGGAAACAATGCTGGTAAACTTGCTCATTATTTTGTTTAAAATATTGAGTTCTTCTACCTTATAGATTAATTCCTGGTTGAGCAGTTCGAGGCGCTCCTTGCCCCGAACCTCCTCTTTTAAAAGAACGTTTTCGATAAAAAGTCCGCGTTGCCGCAAAACACGCTGCATACACAGTTCCATCTGCTTGAGATTGACCGGTTTGATTAAAAAATCAACGACGCCGTTTTTTATGGTCTGAATCGTATTTTCCAGGGATGGGTACCCGGTCATGACGATGACCGGCATGGTGTTGTCGTGCAGCCTGATATTTTCAGCCAGATCGAGCCCATTCATGACCGGCATATTGATATCGGTGAAACAGCAGTCCACCTTTTCATGCTCAATTATTCTCATGGCCTCCGCACCGTTGCCGGCGGTGAGGATTCGGTAGCCCTGTCGCTTGAAAAATTCAGTGACGACTTTCAGGATACTCTCTTCATCATCCACAAAGAGAATCGTTTCTTTTTTTCGATCATCCATGGTATTTGTTCGGCAGATATTGAGGGTCTGAAAACCTTTAAGGATGATATCGCCAGATTAGGACAAAACTTTAGCAGGATAGCAACTTTTTCAATGCGCTGATTGCCGCTGCAAGATTATGACGGGATTGAAAAAGAACTTGACGAAAGACGGCAAATTTCTTTATTTGTTGCGCGGATCCGCCGTGACGAAAAAATTCTTTACAACTACGGTTGGGTCTCTTTTTAATATTACAAATTCCAAGCACCAAAAAACAAAAATCAAACAATATCCAAATTCCAAGCTCCAATGACCCAAACAGCTTTTAACCTGCGGCAAAGGTATTCCTTCGGTCTGAAACCAGGCAGAAGAAACAGCCGAATCGACCTGATTCAATGAGATCGGAGATTTGTTTCGAATTTGAGGTTTGTGATTTGAGATTTATTTGTAATTTGTGATTTGAGATTTGGAATTTATAAGAAAACATTTGAAAGAAAGCATTATTAGGTCAATCCTCGTTCCGCGTTTTGTAATTTAATTGTAGGTCAAGACACTATGGGAAGAATCCTATTATGCCGGCCAATCTGCGCCCTTTAAAAATCTGCCTCTTAAGCTACCGCAGCAATCCCCACTGCGGCGGACAGGGGGTATACCTTAAAAATCTTAGCCGGGCGCTTAAGGACCTCGGTCATATGGTCGAGGTGATCTCCGGTCCGCCGGATCCGCAGCTGGATGACGATATCCCGTTATATCAATTGCCGGGTCTGGATCTTTACAACCCGCAGGATCCGTTTAGAGTTCCCGCATTCAGCGAGCTTATGGATCCGGTCAATCTCCTCGAATGGATCGGTGTATCGACGATGGGTTTTCCCGAGCCCTTCACCTTCGGGCTCAGGGCGTATCATTTTGTAAAACCCCGGCTGCGAACCTATGACATCGTGCACGACAATCAGAGCCTATCCTACGGTATCTGGGCGATGAATAAGAAGGTGCCGACCATTGCCACCATCCATCATCCCGTGACCGTGGACCGCAAATTGGCCATTCAATCCGAATCGGCTACCTTGAAAAAAATGAAACAGTGGCGCTGGTATTCTTTTATCGGCATGCAGAAACGGGTTGCCAGGTCCCTGAGCCGGATTATCACCGTCTCCAAGTCGGCCAAAAAAGATATCAGCCGGGATTTTGGCATACCAGGACGAAAATTTCTCATCGTTCCCAACGGCATCAATACCAATTTATTTTATCCCATCCCTGAAATCGAAAGAGAAAAAAATCGGGTTATCGTAACCAACAGCGCGGATACGCCGTTAAAAGGGCTCTTTTATCTTTTCAAAGCGGTGGCCGAACTGGCGCGAACCCAAGACATCAATGTCACCGTGATTGGAACCCCCAAAAAAGACGGCCCTATTGTAAAATTAATCCGGGAACTGGGCATCGGTCATCGCATCCGGTTCACCGGCCGGATCGACAATGGAGAATTCGTGCAGCACTATGCCCGGGCAACGGTGGCGGTGGTGCCGTCGGTCTATGAAGGATTCGGTCTGCCGGTAGGTGAGGCCATGGCCTGCGGTGTTCCGGTCATCAGCACCACCGGCGGCGCCCTGCCGGAAGTGGCGGGGGATGCCGCGATTCTGGTACCGCCGGCCGATCCCATGGCCCTGGTCCGAGCCGTGCGGGAGGTGCTGGAAAATCCTGCGCGCGCCAAGGAACTGGGTATGGCCGGATATCAGCGGGTTCAGGCCAATTTTACCTGGCAAAAAGCCGCTGAAAAAACCATCGACGCCTACCGTGAGGTCATCCGTGATTACCGTCGATTTTAGCCGGCTGACGATTAAACCCGGCTTCAAAATCCTGGACATCGGATGCGGATCCGGCACGGCATACCGCGCCGCATATCGATTAAAAAAGGTGATCGCCGTCGGCGCCGATCTCAAATTCGAAGATCTGACCGAAGCCGCCGAACGACTTAAACTGCACGATCGTCTGGGCGAACACGGGGGCGGCATCTGGGGCCTTGCGGCGGCGGATGTGGTCTGCCTGCCGTTTAGAGATGACTGGTTCGATCTTGTCATCTGCTCGGAAGTCCTGGAGCATATCGGGGATTATTTACGGGCCATGCGGGAGATTGTCAGAGTATTGAAACCGGGCTGCAACCTGGTCGTCAGCGTCCCCCGCTACTGGCCGGAACGCATCTGCTGGGCGCTGTCGGAAGACTTACCATACGGCTGAAGGCGGACACGTCCGCATCTTCAAACTAAGAGCAATTAACAGCCGACCTTCAAAACGCCGGGGTCAGGCGGTGGCGCCGGCACTATGCCCACAGTCTGCATACTCCGTTTTGGTGGTTGAAATGTCTGGTGGGGCCGGAGCGCGAAGATTTACTGCCGGTCAGGCTGTATCATCGTTTTCTGACCTGGGAAATCATGCAGCAGCCGGCCCTGCCCCGCTATTTGGATCGGTTGCTCAATCCCCTCTTAGGAAAAAGCACAGTGGTTTATTTGAGAAAGGTAAAGGGGGTTGCGGGTTCAAAGGTTCAGAGTTCCGGGTTTAGAAGATCACAATAAAATTTACCTCGGCAAGACACGGAAGAAGACCGAGCCCTTAAAACAGACAGAATGCCTTAATTTGTCAATCGTCATTTGTCATTCGTCATTCCTTCGCCCGCCGCCGCAGCACCCCCAGCGTCTTGACCATGGTCAATTCCTGAAACAGACCCGAAGCTTGGGCCAGATTGTAGACACGGTAAGGCGCCTGTCCGCCCTTGGCCGGGTCCGGAAAGATATCATGAATCAGCAGATAACCGCCGGCGGCGATGTGTCCGGCCCAGGAACTGTAGTCGGTGAACACGGTTTCAAGGGCATGCCCGCCGTCGATAAATACCAGGCTGAGAGGAGTAGACCAATGCCGGGCGGCGACTTCGGATCGACAGACGATGGGGACCACCGTATCTTCATAACCGGCGGACTCGATGGTTCTTCTGAACTCCCTGAAGGTATCTACGCGACCGCTGCGGGGATCATACAGATCGGGATCAAAGTATTCTTCTCCGGGCTGCTGCTCTTCGGAACCTCTGTGATGATCGACGGAAAACAAGATGCTGCCGCATTTTTTGCAGGCCGCCGCCAGATACAGCATTGACTTGCCGCAGTAGCTTCCGATCTCCAGGCAAGGTCCCAACCGGCCGGCCGCCAGCGCCGTTTCATACAGGCACTCGCCTTCGTCCGGGTCGAGAAATCCCTTGACGCCGGCTATGAGATTTTGATCGATGTCCATCATTAGTTTCGATATAAGCCCTCCACCTCTGGTGAAGGGCTTATATCGAAACTAATCAAACGTTTTCGGCTCATAGCTTCTTACCAGGACCTCCCGGGGTTTGACGCCGTCCGAGGGGCCGACGACCCCCTCTTTTTCCATGACCTCGATGATGCGGGCCGCCCGGTTGTAGCCGATACGCAGATGACGCTGGATCATGGAAATAGACGCCTGCCCGGATTTTGTAATCAGGGCCACCGCATCATCATAGCGCTCGTCATATTCCTGCTCTTCGGATGTTCCAGCTTCAACAGCTGCCGCTTCGGTGACCTGTTCGTCATACTCGGGCTTCGCCTGGGCCCGCAGGAATTTTGTGACCCGGACCAGTTCATCCTCGGAAATGTAGGCACCGTGAATCCGCTGCAATTTGGCTGTACCCGGCGGCAAAAACAACATGTCGCCGCTGCCTAGCAGGTTTTCAGCCCCGTTGGTGTCGATGATGGTTCTCGAATCGGTCTTGGATGAAACCTGGAAGGTTAAACGGGTCGGAAAATTGGCCTTGATAATGCCGGTCAACACATCCACGGAAGGACGCTGGGTGGCAAGAATAAGATGAATGCCGGCCGCCCGCGCCATCTGGGCCAGACGGGTCAAGGTGACCTCAACATCCCGTGAGGCCAACATCATCAGATCGGCGAGCTCATCAATAATGATAACGATGTAGGGCAGTTTTTCGACGCCGTCTTGTGGGTCCGGCCTTTCTATCTTTTCAAGCTTGCTGTTGTACTGTTTGATATTGCGGGCATTATTCTTCGACAGCAGCTCATAGCGTCTTTCCATCTCCCGCACCGCCCAGTAAAGGGCATTGGTTGCTTTTTTAGGGTCCATGACCACCGGTGTAATCAAGTGGGGAATTCCGTCATAGCTGGAAAGCTCGATTCGTTTGGGATCGACCATGATAAGCTTGACTTCATCGGGGGTGGCCTTAAACAACAGACTGCATATCATCGCATTCAAGGCGACGCTCTTGCCGGTTCCGGTCGCACCGGCAATCAGCAAATGGGGCATCTTCTCCAGCTCTGCCACAACGGGATTTCCGACAATATCTTTGCCCAGACAGATCGTCAATTTGGACTTGGATTTATCAAACTCGGGGGAGGCCACAATTTCCTTGAACCGCACCATCTCGCGGGTGCTGTTGGGGACCTCGACGCCGACCACGGCCTTTCCCGGAATCGGCGCGACGATCCGGATGGATGAAGCCCGCAGGGCCAGCGATAAGTCATCGGATAAATTGACGATCTTATTAATCTTCACACCGGCGGCAGGTTCATACTCAAAGGTGGTGATCACCGGCCCGGGCGATATGGCCACCACTTTGCCGTGAACGCCGAAATCTTCAAGCTTCTTTTCGAGCAATTGCGATTGCATGCGCAAATTTTGACTGTCGGAAGAAATGGGCGATTCTTCCGGATCTTCAAGTAAACTGAAGGGAGGGACCTGATACCCCTTGCCGCTTCTCATAAAATCGAATACTTCCTGCTTGGGGGGCGGGAGGGCCTTGATCGGTTTAGGCAGCGCTTTTTTGATTTGGATCTCCTGAGATCTTTTGACCATAATATCCGTGTCAATTCGGGAACGCTTTTTGGCCTTTTCCTTGCGCTCCCTGCGTTTCAGATAGAAAGTCCCGAGGTGGTCGCCGAGTACATTCATCCATCTTAAGAAGCGCTTGCCGAAAGCGATCAGGGAGAATCCGGTCGCCAGAATAAACCCGATAACCCACGTCAGAATTAAAATAATCCCGGCGCCGGTGTAGTTGGTATACCTTATCAGAAAGGCTTTGAACGGAATTCCGACAATGCCGCCGGCTGAAAATTTTTGGCTGAACAATATGAAATAATTTTGCTTGACCGAAAGCAGGCTCCCGGTAATGACCACCAGGATGACACCGCCGACCAGCGTTGAAATCATGGCCCGGTTGGGATGGTTGCCGAAAAAATGGATGCTTGCCAGCAGCAGCAAAACCGGTATCCAGAATGCTCCCATCCCGAACAGGCCGATCAGCAATCCGGCTACGTGGGCGCCGACAACACCGAACAGATTGTGTATTTGCCCCGCGGCTCTGGCATTGTTGATGGATGGATCACCCGAGCTGAAGGACAAAAGGCTGATCAGCGTAAAGATGACAAGAAAAAAAAGAATGATACCGGAGATTTCTTTGCGCATATATTAGTTTTTAAAAATAATATAATTAGTAAGCTTTTATGTTTCCATTGGCTGCATCATGGGCTATTCGAAATTGGCTCATGGCTTAAGGCACAAGGCTCACGGTCAATTGTAAATTAATTGTAGCCAGTCCCTGAAAATGTTCTTTATTTACCCGCACCACCTAAAAATGGTCCCTGGATTGCCTTGCGCCGTGCGCCTTGTGCCGTGCGCCGTATCCCGCACCCGAATGCCACCCGCACCCCGCAACCCGCAACTCGCAACCCGCAACCCGCAACCCGCACCCCGTCAAACTTCCATAATAAAAGGAAGTATAACCGGCCGCCGTCCGATGGTAAAGAAAAAATATTGCCGCAAGGCGGTTTGTACTTTGGCGCGAATTCTATCCACCCGGTGGGGGACGTCGGATTCAATTTCCTCGACAACTTCCAAAATTACACATTGAGCGTCTGCGAGCAAATGACCGGTTTCAGTCTCGAAAACAAAACCGCGGGAGACTATTTCAGGTCCATAGATGATGATGCCGGTTTCTTCATCAAACGCCATGGTCACGGCAACCAGTCCCTCTTCCGAAAGGACGCGTCTCTCTCTGAGCACGCTGCGTCCGACATCGCCGACGCCTTTACCATCGATGAGCACGCGGCCGGTGAGCACTCTGCCGTTGACCCGTCCACCGGTTCTATCAAATTCTATAATCTGACCGTTTTCAGCCAGCAGAATCTTATTCTCGGCTATTCCAACGTCCTGTGCCAGCCGGGCGTGCAGAATCAGATGGCGGTATTCTCCATGAATCGGAATAAAATGCGTCGGCTTTGTCAGATTGATCATCAGTTTGAGTTCTTCCCTGAAGGCATGACCCGAAACATGAATATCCGATATTTTTTCGTAGATGACGTCGGCCCCTTTGCGGTAAAGATTGTTGATGATTTTACCGATAGCCTTTTCATTGCCCGGAATGAATTTGGAAGACAGGATCACCGTATCACCGGCCTTGATTTTTATCTGTTTGTGAATCCCCGAGGCCATCCGCGCCAGCGCCGACATGGGTTCTCCCTGGCTGCCGGTGGTTATGATGATAATTTCATCAGGCGGGTAGTCCGGCACCTGTTCAATATCGATCTCCATTTTTTCAGGAATGATCAGATGCCCGAGGGATCTGGCAATTTTAACGCTGACCTCGATGCTGCGGCCGTCGAATACGATCTTTTTGCCCCGCAATCGGGCGATATCGACGATCATTTGAATCCGGGCGACATTGGAGGCAAACAGGGCAATAATAACGCGTCCATGGTGTTCGGTAATAATTCGATCCAGCGTCTGGCCGATCTCCTTATCGGATATGGTGTATCCTTCCTTCTCAACATTGGTTGAATCGGATAACAGCGCCAGGACCCCCCTTTCCCCACAGGCCGCAAATTTGTTCAAATCGGTAGTCATGCCGCCGGCAGCGCCATGACCGATCTTATAGTCGCCGGTATGGATAAGCAGTCCGCGGGGCGTATTGATCGCCATCCCCAGGCCATCGACGACACTATGGCCCACCCGAATAAATTCAATTTCAAAGGGACCCAACCGCAGTTTTTCACCAGGGTGAATCTCATGCAGAGCGACCCCTGAAAGCAGCTCCAGTTCTTCGAGTTTGTGGCGCACGAGTCCCAGGGTGAATGGTGAGCCGAAAACCGGCAGATTAATTTCCTTGAGCAGGAAGGGCAGCGCTCCGATATGATCTTCATGGGCATGGGTTAAAACGATGGCTGCTGCTTTGGACCGATTCTGCCGGATATAATCCATGTTCGGAATGACAAAATCAACCCCGAGCATGTAATCTTCGGGAAACATCAGGCCGCTGTCGACCACAAACATGGTGTCCCCGTATTCGAAGACCATCATATTCATGCCGATTTCTCCCAGCCCGCCCAGAGGGATTATTTTAAGAATTGACATTTTCAAAACCCCGGCAAATAACAGATCTGACGGCTTCGATAAGATCATCTTTGGTCTCGCGGGTGTAGCCGGTCGTATCGATGGGCATTTCGACGTGCAAAGACACCTCCCCGGTGTTGATTCGCCAACTGCTTTTGGCCATGATCGGCCAGGTTCCCTGCAGAATGACCGGCACAACCGGAACGCCGGTGTCGACGGCCATCACAAAACCGCCTTTTTTAAAAGGCCGAATGTTGCCGTCACGGCTGCGCGTGCCTTCCGGAAATATCATGACCGATACACCGTCTTTCATCTTGGCGGCGGCTTCCTTAAGGCTTTCGATGGCCGATTTTCGATTGAAGCGGTCGATTCGGATATAGCCTGCACCGCGCATGGCGCGACCGAAAATGGGTATTTTAAACAGCTCCGCTTTGGCAAGCCAGCGGAACTGCACGGGAAGATGCGCCAGAAGTACGGGAATATCAAAATTACTCTGATGGTTGGACATGTATATGTATGACCGCGACGGATCTACATGGGCAAGCCCTTGGACGGAAACTCGGATGCGGCTGACGACCAGGATGCCCCGCCCCCAAATTCGGGCGATCAGGTGAACCATATTTCCGGTACGGCTGAAAAATGATATGATAATCGCCAGGATACCCAGAACAAGTGTCCACAGGACCACCCACAAAAAAATATATGCTGTTCGAATCATTTAAATAATCGTTTCCGGCCGGCCGGCAAAATTCACGTGATGATCTTAAGCCGGTTGAAAATATCGTCAATTAATGCAATAAGCCAGCTGAATTGCTCTTCCGTCGCATAGCGGATGCAATCGCAGCGCACCCGGTTTTGGGTGCGTACCAGCAATTCGCAGGCCAGACGGTTGGGGTCAAGATCGACGGCAACATAGTGGGGCTGACAGGCCTGGTGCGCCTGCTGGACGGTCGTCAACACTTTGGCTGCCAGCGGAATCCAGTAGATACCTTTCAGAGCAGCCGGGCCATAATGCTCATCAAAATAATTTTTTAGCGCCTGATAATCGGCTGGTCGGAGTTCGTCGATTACATACTGCTTCATAAAAAACAGAATTATCACAGTTTGTTGCGGCGTGCAAGCCGTATATAAACGTTTAGAGGGCGTCTTAACTGTCTCATTCGGCCTTTGTTCACCACCTAATTAGGCGGGATGGTGAAGTTTAAGTATTATCGCATCCGACCGATATAGTTTCCAAAAGCTTAATGCATGCGGCTGGAATAAAGAAAGGAGTGGTTTGAAATATGGCAGCAACCGGGACGTATGGATCGAACGGAACAAAATGTAGCTATCGCAGCGTTTTTAAATTTGCTCTGGCGCACCTGATTGCCGTCGGGGTCTGCCTTATTGGATCGATGGGCAATGTTTATGCCGCCAACGCTGCCGTTCAGGCCGGCTCCGAAACTGCCTTCGAGCACACCTCCAAATTCCGACCGGAAGTGCAGCTGGATTTCGATGCCGGATACCGCCGGGATGATCTGAACTGGAATATTGCCGGTGACACCAGCGGGCATAATCCGAATGTTTTATCGGAATTGACTTGGGACGATTTGGAAAGCTGGCAGGTTAAATTTACTGAGCAGTTTGGTAATTCCCAACATCGTCGCCCTGCGGGGGTATGCCGACTACGGCTGGATTTTCGACGGGGAAAACCAGGACTCGGATTTTGCGGGCGACAACCGCACCTACGAATATTCCCGCTCCAATAACAATGCCGACGACGGTGATGTATGGGATGCTTCCCTGGCTGTCGGCTATCCTTACAGGACGAGCCAAACCATCATTGTGACGGTCATCCCGCTGGTCGGCTATTCGCACCACGAACAAAATTTGAAAGCCACCGACGGATACCAGACAGTCCCGCCCCTGGGATCTTTTCCCGGCTTGAACAGTTCATACGACACCGAGTGGAAAGGCCCCTTTCTCGGCATTGATATGCGCTTCAGGGCTGGCAAACCCAACAATTTTGCCGAGCGCTTTGAAACGTATTTCACCTATGAATATCATTGGGCCGATTATCACGCCAAAGCGAACTGGAACCTGCGGGACGATCTCCGGCATCCTAAAAGCTTCGAACATGAAGCCGACGGCACGGGCTGGATCATCGGTGCGGGGTTGAATTTTATTCTCCAGCGACACATCGCGCTGAATTTCGACTTCGACTACCAAAACTGGAGGGCTAAAGACGGCACCGACAAAGTGTTTTTCGCCGACGGCACCACGGCTAAAACACGCTTAAACGAGGTCAACTGGTCCACCTACGCTTTGGGTCTGGGGCTGGAAGTGCGTTTTTGATTGCGTGAAGTTTTATACGAGGCTTAAGCGGGATAAAAAATTGGGCAATCCCCCTGCCCTGATTTATCTCAACTCAGGATCAGGGGGATTTTAGATGCACAGGGATTAGATCTCTTCGACGGTAATGGCGCTTTCTTCGCAAACCTCGACACAGCTTTCGCAGCCGAGGCATTCTTCGGCATTGACGGGCACGGATTTGCCATCCTGCATCTCGAAAACTTCAACCGGGCAGACATCCACGCACTCTTCACAACCGGCGCACTTTTCTTCATCGACAGTTGGGTTAAAAGCCATCAGCAAACTCTCCTTTCAATAGATTATTCTGAAATGGTGTTGATACCATCCATTTGAGTTCGTCAATCAAAAATTCCAGAAAAGAGTCCATATACCAATTAAAAATGGGAGTCAAGCCTTCTTAATATTTTTTTTCGTGACGTTCTATTAAAGCGATGAGGGTATGTTTATATTTTCCCGTCTGAACGAATTGCTCGGCATCCTTGAATTCGGCACAGCGGGCAAAGAATTCGCCGGGAATTTGATGCGGCACCAGATAGACATTGAGGGAAACGGTGGTTTCCGCCGCCGGAAACTCGATATTTTCATGCCCAACGGCTGCGGCAGGCGCCTGTTCATTCTGAGCCCAGCGCTCCAAATCTAATGCCAATTTTTGCTGCCAGGACTCACCGGCCGCGGTCTTTCCGATATCCAGCGGTATCGATTCCAAATGCATAACCCTGACAGCCGTCGGCGATCTTTCCAGCAGATGCGCCATCACCGCCGGACTGGGGGTAACAAATAAGCCGGACGCATCCGGATCCCGGCGATAAATCCGGCTCCAGGCTTTCATCCGGTCGGAAACCATATAATCCGCCAAAAGATCCGGCAGCGGCTCCGTCTGCAATTCATCTGCCAGGGAATCTTTTTCCATTTTAAGTTGCCGGACCAAATCCGCATTCTCCTGATGGAATCGGTATAGCTCGTGGGCTACCTCCTGATTTTGGCGATCGAACTCCTGCGCCAGACATAAAAAGATCCTGGCGGTAAAAGTCGGATCCGTGATTTTGCCGGCAGAACCGCCTTGGATTTTTGCTTTAACATCCGCCAGAATCTTGGAGGATGAAAAATCATCAAAAAACGGCAAACCGCCCATGCGCGCCTTTAGATCGGCGGTCTTGTCGGCGGAGCCCCGCAGGTGCAAATTAGCCCAGTTCAAATAGCTTTTCACGGCCGCAGTCAGCGCTTGTCCATTTTCGGTCACGGGTACCCGGAGTTCCAGAACACCCTGATGAACCCGGCGCTGCATTGGCTCAGGGACCTTATCGTCCAGGGGTCGATAAACAATAAATTGTCCGAAACAGGCTGCCACCGCATCTGCCATGGGGTCGGAAACATGGGTAAAGGGAAAATAAATTGGTTTCATAGTATTCGTTAACCTTTTGATGTGTTTAGCAATCGACAAGAAACGCGATCAGGGCATTTTATTTTACAGTGTGTTGTTCGAAACTGCTGAGGTGTCAGGTTTCAGGTGTCAGCGCCGCCGCCGGCCAAAACAACGGCCGGTCTGATCATAAAAGAAACTTTTGGAAATCGGACACAGTTGGATTTAATATCACGCCCACTTTCAGGCTTCGCTCTTCGAGCTACGACCCGACAAGCCGTTAGAGCTCACAGAGACCGCAGAGAACATTTTTCTTTCGCCGCAGGCGCCTGTAAACCCAGACCTCTGTGATCTCGGAGCGCTCTGTGTGAGATGTAGTTTCACACGAGGTTTCAGGTGTCAGCCTATGCCGCTGAAGTTTAACCTCCCTGGGAGGGCAGCCGGTTTGATCGGAAAAGAAACTAATGAACAGCAGAATAATCCGCCTTCGGAACACCTGAAACCCGAAACCTGACACCTGACACCTTAATCACCGTCCGTTTACTTCAAAAATTTAGCCAGCGCCTCGCGAATATCCGATTGGACCGCATGCACCGGCCGGGATGCGTCAATGATCTTAAATCGTCTGGGCTCCAGCCGCGCAAGTTCCAGGTAGCCTTGGCGCACCTTTTCATGAAAATTGATGGCTTCTTCCTCAAAGCGGCTTTCTGTTCCGCAGCGGCTGCCGCTGTCAAGCTCCTGCCAGGCGCGCGCCAATCCGATGCGGGGTGGAAGGTCCAGCAGAAGGGTCAGGTCCGGCTTAAGATCCTGGAACAGGAGCCGGTGCAGGTCCAATATGAATCGGGTATCCAGCCCCCGGGCAAAGCCCTGATAAACCACCGTGGCATCAAAATAACGATCACACACAACGATTTTACCTTCCGCCAGACAGGGTTTTATCAATTTGTTAATGTGTTGCGCCCGATCCGCCATATACAGGAGCAATTCGGCGGTCGCTACCAGGTCTTTGCTGGCAGGATCCAGCAGGATCGATCTGATTTTTTCCCCGATGGCCGTGCCGCCGGGTTCACGAGTTACAATATGCGGGTGTCCCTTTTCTTCAAGATAGATGCTCAGCTGCCGGATCTGGGTCGTTTTACCGCAGCCTTCAATACCTTCCAGTGAGATGAACATTAAATTCAATCAGCCTTTCGCAAATTGTCTGCTGTTGATAGTCAATTGTATGTCAAATGTTGCGGGTTGCATGTTGTTTCTTCAGTGTTGTTTGTTTCCGTTTTTTTTCGCTCTGCGCTATGCGCTTTGCTCTCTGCCTTTTGCCCTCTGCGCTCCGCGCTATGCTCTCTGCCCTTGGCTCTCTGCCCTTTCCAGCTTCCGCATTCATTCGAGCCGCCCAAGCCATTCATCCAACTCCCAATCGGCCAGATTTTCCATGGCGCGATAGTCGGTCATATCGCATTTGACCGGGGTTATGGAAATAAAATTTTGGGCCAGCGCCACCCCGTCAATCTGAGGATCATTGCCAAATGACTGCCTGTCTTCGCCCTGCCAATAATAGGTGCGATTGCGCGGATCCAGGCGCTTTTCAACATACTCGGACAGCACTTCCACGCCTTGACGGCTGATCCGAACCCCGGCGATTTCTTTCAGCGGGAGATTCGGCAGGTTCACATTGAGAAAGGTTCCAAACGGAAGCCCTTTCCTATAAACTGTTGCGCTTAATCGTGCAACAAACAAGGCGGCATCATCATAAAAATCAACTCCGGGCCCGACAATTGAAACGGCAATTCCGATGGTCCCGCACAGAGCCGCCTCCTTGGCGGCTGCAACCGTGCCGGAATAATTTAAATTGGCACCCACATTGGCGCCCGGATTAATGCCGGACACCACTACGTCCGGCCGGGTGGGCAGCAATTCCAGAATACCCAGTTTAATGCAGTCTGCCGGCGTACCATTGACCGCGTAGCCGCCGTATTCGCCGTTTAGCGAAAACCGGGTTACACGCAGCGGCTGATGGAGTGTGATGGCATGCCCGATGGCACTTCGTTCCCGATCCGGGGCCACAACGGACACCTGATGGATTTTAGCAAGGCGGTCATAAAGCGCCCGCAACCCCCGGGCATAGATACCGTCATCATTTGTCAATAGAATGTTCATTTTAACCAATCATTAACCAATCAATTTTTTCCGTGCGATCTGTGATGGAGTATATATTAATCCAAACATAACGCTTTTCGAAGAAATGCCTAAAATTTCAAACAAGCCTCGATTGTTCAATAAAAATGAATGAGCCCAGCGACACCACCATTTTAGGCATTTTAGGCATTTTAGGCACTTTAGGCACTTTTCATTCGTCCCGAAGAAAGGGTTGCCCCTAAAACCCACATATATACAATGCGCTAAACCATTCGATATAATATAACACAACTATATCTTGACTTTTTTCGTCGACTTGGATTTATATCTTAAATCCTGATATGATTCAAGTTGCATACTTGCCCTGTCCGGGACAACACGTTTGGATTTTGAATTTTGACCGTTCGAATTTGTTTCGAACTTCGATTTTAGTCTGTCAGCCGAATCTGAAATCTGCCTGTCAAAGGCGTGAATCAGTTGCCCGGACCTGACTTTTAATCTGAAAACTCTTGGCTGTCATACCCTGAATGGTGCAGGACAAATCCATCTTAAAATCCCATATGAAGGGCCGGAGGCCGAACGCCGGGTTCAGGCGGCAGTTGGTATCTCCGATCTGCCTGTTCATCGCTGCTGCGCTCGGCATCCTGGCCGTTTATCATATGATTTCTCCTTTGCCGGCAGCAGGGCAGATAGGTGCTGATAATAGCCAGACAGAGAAAATCATCAAGAATCCAAAGATTCCCTGGAACCTGGAAGCCGATGAGATCTTTTATGACCAAAAATACGATGCCTACATCGCCAAAGGCAACGTAATGATATCTAAAGCCAATATCAAGCTGCTGGCAGACTTTGTCCGATTCGATCAAAAGAACATGAAGGCCTATGCCGAAGGCAATGTGGTGTTGACCAACGGGCAGGACATCCTGAGCGGCACGAGCATGGACATCGACCTGGTAGATCAGGTCGGCACAGTTGAAGACGGATCTCTGTACATCAAGGAAAACAACTATCATATAACCGGGGGGGTCATCCAAAAGGTCGGTGAGAAGACTTACACCATCGATGATGCCACCCTGACCACCTGCGATGGTGACAACCCGGATTGGAAGATAACCGGAAAAAACGTTAAGGTTGACGAGGACGGCAGCGGCTCCGCCCAGCACGCAACCTTATGGGCCAGGCATATGCCGGTTCTGTACACGCCTTACTTTTACTATCCGGCCCGCAAAGATCGACAATCCGGTTTACTATGGCCCGAAGGCGGCCACTCCGACCGTTTGGGTTGGTTTTACGACCAGCCTTTTTTCTGGGCTATCGACAAAAGTTCGGATGCCACGTTTTACGGGCAGTACATGTCCGAACGCGGTACGAAAGGGGGTCTGGAATACCGTTATGATCTGGACGATTGGTCCAAAGGGGCCTGGCAGCTCGATGGTTTTATCGACAGCAAAACCGACGATGGCGGCGAGTCCAGCAAACAATGGGGATTTGAAGACGGCACCCAGGATATCCTGCGCAAAAACCAGGATCGCTACTGGCTGCGGGGAAGCCATCATCAACAATTGCCCTACGACTTCCGGGCCGTGCTGGATATCGACATTGTCAGCGACCAGGATTATACCCGTGAATTTCAAGACGGCTATATGGGCTGGTCGCAATCAAAGGCCTATTTTGAGGAGGTTTTCCATCGCAACCTCAACGACTACAATGACCCGATCCGAACCAACCGCTTGAATTTCAACCGGCTGTGGCCCAATTATACCTTCAATGCGGAATTGCGCTACGATCTGGACAGCAATATTCGCAACAGCCACCAACCCGATCTGACCCTGGAACAGCTTCCGCTCATCCAGTTTGACGCCATCAAACAGCGTATCTCCGCATCCCCCTTTTTTTACAACATGAATTCGCAGTATATTTATTACTGGAGTGTGGACGGACAGCGAACCCAGCGAATCGATGCCTATCCGCGGTTTTATCTGCCCTTCAAGCTCAAGTCTTATCTCACACTCGAGCCGTCGATAGGGCTGCGCGGAACCGCCTGGCGCCTGGATAAAAAAGAATTCGGACCGCAAGACAATCAACAATATTACACTCGCGGCCTTTACGACACGCGTCTGGATCTCTTTTCGGAAATGTTCAAGATATTCCGCTTGGAAGGCAAAACGTTCGATGCTATCAAACACACCCTCCGACCCCGCATCATTTATGAATATATTCCGGACATCGATCAGACAAACCTGCCGAATTTTGACGCCATCGATAGCAATGTTAGCGCCATTGATCGCATTGAAAAGCAGAATCTTATCACCTACTCCCTGACCAATACCCTGACATCCAAAACCAGAAAAAAGGGCAGCTTTGAAATTTCCCGCGTCGTCAACAAAGATGAATCAGCGGTCATCGACTCGCCGGCGCAATACAATTATAATGATTTTTTCCGCCTTGCGTTGCAGCAAAGTTACGATATAAATGAAGCCAGGAACAATAATCCGGGAAGGCCGTTTTCTCCGCTGAACGCCAGGCTGGACCTATATCCGGGAAAATATATTGCGTTGGATGCCACGGCGTTGTGGTCCGTATATGAAAATAAATTTTTATCCCACAACGTTGGGACAAATATCTGGGACGGACGAGGGGACAAACTGACCATCGATTACCGCTATACCAGGCAGTCCGATGAAATCACTTCAAAAAATGCCCCTTTTATTAATGCAGTCACTTTAAACAAAGCCCATTCTATTTTTGCAGATTTGGAGCTTAAGGTAACCGACCGGCTCCTGGTTTCGTCACTTTATGAATATAATTTTCTGGATAACACCCAGGTCCAATTAGGTTTTGGAATCAATTACAAGGCGAATTGCTGGGCCATTAACGGCCGTATACTCGAAAAGACAAACGTCGATAATACCAGTAATTTGAGTTATACATTTCAAATTCAACTTTTCGGGTTGGGTCAGTTCGGAATCTAATTTTTGGATGCTGGATGCTTGGATGCTGGATGCTGGATACTGGATATTCAATCTTCAATCTTCAATCTGTCGATAAGGTAATATCTAAATGAATGATCGCAGGCTTGAGCCTCTGTGGTACGTATTGCACACCAAAAGTCGTCACGAGAAAGTTGTCACCGACGGTTTGCTGAAAAAATCAATCGAGGTTTATCTTCCCCTGGTGACGGTGCGCAGCAAACGAAAAGACCGCCGGGTGATGATCCGGGTGCCCCTTTTTCCGGGTTATATATTTGTCAAAACGGACCTGCACCCCAACTCTCATCTGGAAGTGGTTAAGACCGTCGGCGCGGTGCGTTTGATCGGCAGCAACCACGGACCGGTACCCGTGCCGGATGAAACCGTAAGCTCTCTGCAAATTATGGTGGAAAGCAATCATGCCGTGACAACCGGGAATCAATTAAAATCAGGGGATCGCGTGATGGTGGTATACGGGCCTTTTGCAGGCGTTGTCGGGACCTTCGTTCGCTATGGAGGCAAAGGACGCGTCATTGTCAATATCGAGGCACTCGGTCAGTACGCCGGGGTTGAGGTGAATGAGGAAGATATAGAAATTATTCCGAAAATATTATCATAACTGCTTGACATTTAATTATGTTTCGGGCTATAAATTTCTAATATACTAATGAATACCTGTTGTTTAAGAAGGAGGGCTTATGAATAAACTGGAGCTAATCTCCGCCCTGAAAACCGAAGCGGATATTTCAAAAGCGGAAGCGGCAAAAGTGGTCCAGATATTTTTCGATAACATGGCGGATGCCATGGCCCGGGGAGAGCGCGTCGAAATCAGGGGTCTGTGCAGCTTTTTTGTGAAAGAATACAAGAGCTACACCGGCAGAAACCCCAAAACCGGGGACAAAGTAACTATAAAACCTAAAAGACTTCCATTTTTCAAATCGGGAAAAGAATTGAAAGATCGGGTAGACTACTGATTTGTGCCTGGATTTGATTCAATAATAGGTCAAGATCGTCCTAAAAGAATCCTAACCGCCTTCCTTCAGAAAGGGACCTTCCCACACGCCCTTCTTTTCACCGGAATAGAAGGGGTTGGAAAAAAAAGCGCGGCAGTTGCATTCGCCATGGCGTGCAACTGCGCCGGAAACCGTTCACTTTTCAATCCCGCGGGGGAGGACAGCCGAACAAGCAATCCTACTGACGTCGTCGCCCGGTCATCAACCGTTCTGCCCTGCGGGACCTGCAAACCATGCCGTAAAATCGAATCCGATTCCCATCCGGACATCATCCGGATACAGCCCGCCGGTTCATTCATCAAAATCGATCAGATTCGGTCACTTTGTCAAACGCTGGCCATGAAACCTTACGAGGCAAAGGTGCGGGTGGTGATCATCTCCGACGCCCAGGCGCTGAATCCTGCCGCCGGCAATGCCCTGTTGAAAATGCTTGAAGAACCGCCGGCCGGTACCGTATTGATACTCGCGGCCTCCCATACATCGGACTTGCTGCCGACAATCGTGTCCCGCTGCCAGCAAATCCGTTTCTACCCGATTCCGCGAAAATATATGGTATCCGTGTTGGTACGTGAACATGGCGTGGACCCCAGGGAAGCTCAAATCATCGCCGCCATGGCCGGCGGAAGTCTATCCCGCGCGGTGCAGATGCATCAGACCAATTGGATAAACCGCAGAAACTGGCTGATTAAGGAGTCCGAGGCAATATCAATTGGATCTGCGAATCGCCTGCTGGCTTTTGGAGACCGGTTGTCAAAGGATAAAGAAAGCCTGCCCGAGGCGCTGGAGGTGATAAAGTCCTGGCTGCGGGACCTGATGGTTGCCAAGCTTAATCCGAAGAACATCATCAACCAGGATCTGGCCGCCACACTGCAGCAGACTTCTCGCAAAATGACGCTGTCATCGTTGCTGTCAAAATTTGAAGCAATTCAATCTACCGAAAATGCCATCAAAGCCGGCACCAATATAAGGTTGGCAATGGAATCCATGGTCCTGAAATTGTCTCGCATTTGAGCCGATTCCCCGGCCGCTGAAACCTCATATGAAGCCGCCATGCATTAGGATGTCAGCCCGTCCGCCGGCCGCGAGCGTCCAGTCTGATCAGATAAAAAACTTTATAACTGGGAAGAAAAAGAGGAATGGATTCTTCTTTTAAAGAAAATAATTGGACAGGATCAACAGGATCGTTAGGATAATGCGGCCTTCGGCCGAAAGGCCCCTCGCCGCAGGCGAAAAAATTTCTGACAATCCTGTTAATCCTGTCTAAATAAAAATAAAAATCGAATCCATTCCACATACCTTCATTGAAGTTTCACAGGGGCCGGGCCGCTGTTTTCAGGCTCCGAAAAATTTTTTGTTGATGTTGTCGGCAATGAATCCTATATTTGATTTCGACAGCGCATGCTTGGAGACGAAATTCTTTCCGATTCATAAGGATTGACAACCCTGATTTTCCGCATTTGTAACTATAGCCTTTGCGAGTGTCTCGTATAAGTTTCTTTACCGGGGGATAGTTCTGGAAAAAGCGCGAGGAGATAATGAATAAAAAAGTTGGCATTAGATTTAAATCCACCGGCAAGGTGTATGATTTTGACTGCGGCGCTTTCGTGCTGAAGCCCGGCGACCAAGTAATTGTAGAAACCGAACAGGGACTCGGTCTCGGCGCAGTGGCGGTGGCACCGTTGGAATACGAGGCCAACCCGTCGGATCGACCTCTAAAAAAAGTTTACCGCCTGGCACAGCCGAAAGATTTCGAGCTGCTCAATAAAAACCTGGCCGAAGAAAAAACAGCTCACAGTTATTGTGTTAACTGCATTAAGGAATTGGGGCTGAAAATGAATCTTTTTTCGGTGGAAAAATCTTTCGACGGCAATAAATACACATTTTTTTTCACTTCCGAAGGACGGATTGACTTTCGGCAACTGGTAAAAATGCTGGTCAAAGAACTGGGGGCCCGCATTGAAATGCGCCAGGTCGGCATCCGCAACCAGGCTAAAATGTGCGGCGGTATGGGCCGGTGCGGCCGGGAACTGTGCTGTGCCGCTTTTCTGGATAAATTCGAACCGGTGTCTATCCGCATGGCCAAAGAGCAGAGCCTGTCGCTAAACCCCACAAAAATCTCGGGCCAGTGCGGACGCTTGATGTGCTGCTTGACCTATGAGTTTGAAACCTATCAGGATCTGAAAAAAAAAATGCCCAGAATCGGAAAATCCGTAACGACCACCAACGGCAAAGGCAAAGTGATTCGTCACAATGCGATTTGTGACCGGATAACCGTTCGGTTGGAAGACGGTATGGAAATCGAAACCGCGGTCAATCAACTCATAAAGGATTAAAAAATGTCCAGGCCCTTTTATATCACCACCCCGATTTACTATGTCAATGCCCGTCCGCATCTGGGACATGCCTACACCACCATCGTGGCCGATGTGGCGACGCGTTTCCATACCATGCGCGGTTGCGAGGTTTATTTTTTAACCGGCACCGACGAACATGGCGACAAGGTTGTGCGCGCTGCAAAAAAAGAGAATATGACGCCCAGAAATTACGTGGACACTATCAGCCAGCTTTTTCGTGATCTTTGGCCGGAATTGAACGTCAACAACAGTGGCTTTATCCGAACCACGGATGCCCCCCACATGGCCGTCGTAGAACAGGTGCTGCAGAAAATCTATGATGCCGGCGATATCTATTTTTCCGAGTACGAAGGGCTATATTGTTTTGGATGCGAGCGCTTCTACACCGAACGCGAGCTGGTGGACGGAAAATGTCCGGATCATGAAACCGAACCGGAAGTGATTAAGGAATCCAACTACTTCTTTAAAATGAGCCGGTATCAGGATTGGTTGGTGGAGCATATCAACAATACACCGGATTTCATCCGCCCTGAAAGATATAAAAACGAGGCACTGGCTTTTCTAAAAGAGCCCCTGGAAGATCTGTGTATTTCCAGGCCCAAATCCCGGTTGAAATGGGGCATTACCCTGCCTTTTGACGGCGACTATGTCACCTATGTCTGGTTTGATGCTCTGTTAAACTACGTCTCCGCCCTGGGGTATCCGGATGGTGAGCTGTTCAAAACTTTCTGGCCGGAGGCCCAGCACATTGTGGCCAAGGATATCCTTAAACCCCACGGCATTTATTGGCCGATCATGCTCAAGGCCGCCGGCATTCCGATCTACCGCCACCTGAATGTTCACGGGTATTGGAATGTCGAGCAAAGCAAAATGTCAAAAAGCCTCGGCAATGTCGTTGAGCCCCTGGCGCTTAAAAATATTTATGGCCTGGATGCGTTTCGCTTTTTTCTGATTCGGGACATGACATTCGGCCTGGATTCAAGTTTCAGTGAGGAGTCCCTGATTCAGCGCATCAATGCGGATCTGGCCAATGACCTCGGCAATTTGTTTTCCAGGGTCCTGTCGATGGTGCATAAATATTTCGAGGGCGTTGTTCCGGAGATTGATCCGGCGGTGGAGCAGGAATGCGAACTCGGTCTGGAAGCAGACGCCCAAAGCGCAATTGCCGAGTATGAACCCCTGATGGAATCATTTCAGTTTCACAATGCCCTGCGGGCTGTGTGGCAATTTATCAGCCGCATGAACAAATACGTGGACGTCACGGCTCCCTGGGAGTTGGCCAAGAAAAAATCAAGCCGCAAATCATTGGCGGTAGTCCTTCACAATCTGCTGGAAGGACTCAGAATTATTTCCGGCCTGATCTATCCGGTGATGCCGGAGACTGCCGCCAAAATGCAAAAACATCTCGGATTAAATCCGGACGAGCCATTCTATTTGCTTGATCGGCTCAAATCCTGGAAAGCCATTCAACCCGGCACCCATCTGCCGAAGTCCACGGTCCTTTTTCCACGGATCGAACCGGTTGACAACAAAGATGCCCAGGCGGCTAAACAGGAAATACCGGCCCAATACCCTGAGATTAAACCGGAGATCACAATTGAGCAATTCAGCGCGGTCGACCTGAGAGTGGCAACCGTGGTTCAGGCGGAGACAATCCCCCGAGCCAATAAAATTCTTAAACTCGAAGTCGATCTGGGGCAAAAACGGATTATCGTGGCGGGCATCGCCGGTACCTATACCCCCGCAGAACTGGTCGGCAAACAGGTGATTGTGGTGGCCAACTTAAAGCCGGTCAAACTGATGGGGATTGTCTCCAACGGCATGTTGGTTGCGGCTGTCGGTGATGCCGGCCCCACCCTGGCAACCCTGGACAAACCGGTGGCGCCCGGAACACCGCTTAGGTGAATAAGAATTTCGTTGAGGTGCATTGGAACGACGGGAGCACACTGGGAACAATGGTGTATCGGAATATCGTAAATTCCAAATCACAAATAACAAATATCAAACAAATCACAATGATCAAAATTCGAAATTCGGTCCGCCATCATACAAAAGCTCAGAGCCGCCCGCAGCACATCGGGTACATCGGACTTGAGCACACAACGAACGTCTCACTGTAGATAATTTCGTAGCGCGCTAATTGTGTTTGGGTCATTGAATATTGGAATTTGAGATTTGCCTGCCCTGTTAAATGGGTTCGCGGCATAAGTTGTCAGTCTGATCTTTATTCCTAAAAACGCAGAACGCCGCACCATTAATTGCATTATTTAACAGGGTAAATAATTTGGTGCTTGTATTTTGGGATTTTGTGTCGCTTTTAACTTATTATGGCCGATAAAAATCACAAAAACGGTTTACCGCCTTGTTTTGGAATAATCCCGGCCCGCTATGATTCACAAAGGTTTCCCGGTAAACCCCTGGCGGATATTCACGGCCGGCCCATGATCTGGCATGTATTTGAGCGGGCCCGCCGATGCCGGACCCTTGCAGCGGTGGTTCTGGCCACCGACGACGCGCGCATTCAATCCGCGGCCCAAAAATTCGATATCCCGGTGGTCATGACCCGCAGCGATCATCCCAGCGGTACCGACCGCGTGCTGGAAGCGGCGCAAAAACTGAATCTAGCCGCGGATGCGGTTGTCGTCAACATTCAGGGCGACGAGCCCGCGCTGGACCCGGCCATGCTGACGGAACTGATTCTGCCATTCCGTGAGCCGGAAATTCAGGTGGCAACCCTGGCACGCAAAATCAGTGCCGGGCAGGCCCGGAATCCGGATCTGGTTAAAGTGGTGTTTGCCGCAGAAGGCCGCGCACTTTACTTTTCGCGCTCACCGATTCCGTACCACCGGCAGTTGGAAAATAGTAGTCACTACGGGCATGTCGGGATTTACGCGTTTCGCATGCCGGCCCTGCAAAAATTCGTTGCTTTACCCCGGGGCCGCCTGGAAGTCACCGAAAAGCTCGAACAGCTGAGGTTGCTTGAAAACGGCATCCCCATCCATATTGTGGTGACCAAACATCAAAGCATCGGCGTGGACCGGCCGGAAGACATTGAAATCGCAAGCAGAATCATAATGGAGCAGGAGCGAAGTCAGGCGAGTCCACCGGCCTGAAATGAGCGGCACGGTTTTAATCCCGAATAATAAAGCTTAATCATGTTCACCGCATGATTTTTGTATCAGAGACTGATCCGATAACGACGAACAAGATTAAAAAGGATAGATGAAACAAATTTTCAATTCTGCGATCTCCGTGGTCTCTGCGGTTAATCTTCAGTCTCCAGGTTATCCGGGTAGGGAGCTGATCACATGAAGCAACATATCCATTCAAAGTTGGCACGGATCGTAAAAACTCTCGGCAGGCTAAGCCGGCCGGCCTGGGAGGCTCTGACCGGGATCTTGACCGCGGATGTCTATTTCGGCCGCAGCCCGGCCGGCCAACTTCCGGGATCCATCGTATTGTTCCCTTATCGCGAAAGCATGTTGTGCTGCGGGATCGCCGCCATGGTTTCCTATAAGATTAAAAAACCCAAAGCAGCTTCCCCGAAGATAGCGCGGCTGGATGAAATGGCCGCCGCAATTGAGCAGCAGGGCTGTGAAATCTGTAAAGAATCCGGATACAACGACATCGAAGATAAATATCTGGGCGGAGAAGCCCTTATCGATTCTTTGTGGCTGGCGGCCCAGAGCCTTAAATCCGAAAACCCGTTTTTTTCCCTTTATACCAATTCCGATGCACAGAAGCAGCTTGAAAAGCTCGGGCGGCAGCTGAACGCCGTAGCCGCAGCCGAACTGCGATTGCTGGCCGAGCTGATGGGTCGAATTCCGGCCCAAAAAGCGGAATTGATGTTTGCCCGCATTGAAAAGCTTAAAGATATCGCCTGGTGCCTCCTCAATGAAATTACAAACAACATTAACCAGATAAAGGAATTATGCCGGGGACTCCCGCAGCCGCCGCAACCCGGAACCATCAGCGTTTTTAAAAAGATCAATACCATCTTAAACAGCATTGATCGACTGGAAGTCAGAGGACGTGATTCGGCCGGCATTTCGTTGATATTCGTATTGAAGGCCGCCGAATTTGAAAATTTTGAAAATGCCTTGAAAAAGGCAAACATTTACAACCGCTTGGATGAGCGCTGCGTCCGGGACACCCTGGTCAACGGCGGGATCAGCATCCACCGCCCCAACCCGGACGCGGTTGACGGACATGCTGCTGTTTCGATGGTCTACAAAGTGGCCAACGAAGTCGGCAGCCTGGGTGACAATATATCATTTTTGCGCCGGCAGATTGCCGATGACCCGATCCTGCAAACCCTGGCCGCCCGCCCCAGCGAGTTTGATACCATATCGGCCCACACCCGCTGGGCTTCGGTGGGTGCCATCACCGAAGCCAACTGCCACCCGGTGGACAACCAAACCGTGCAAAATTCGACGACCGACCTGGATATCATTCATACCTGTCTAAATGGAGATATTGATAATTTTCAAGAGCTCAAACGTGAGTTCGAATCCAGCGGCGATCGAATCCAGGATGACATCACCACGGATACCAAGATTATACCCCTGACCATTCAAAAGTATATTACGCAGGGCCATCCCGTGGAAGAGGCCTTCCGGCTGGCCCTGAATGATTTTGCCGGATCCCACGCCATTTCCATGCATACGAATCTGGCCCCCGGCAAAATTTTTCTGGGTCAAAAAGGCAGCGGACAGGCCCTTTTTGTAGGGATTGCCGCCGATCATTATATGGCCACTTCCGAAGTCTATGGATTCGTCGAAGAAACTCAGGACTACATCAAGCTGGACGGCGAAACCATGGTGCCGGGCAAGCAGGGACCAACCCAGGGTCAAATTTTCATTTTGGACCAACAGTCTGCCGGATCTCTGGCCGGCATCACCGCTTTTTATTACGACGGCACGCCCCTCGATCTGGGTCAAAAGGACCTCAAGCATACCCAGATTACCTCGCGGGATATCGACCGCCAGGCATTCCCCCATTATTTCTTAAAGGAAATCTCGGAATCGCCGGATTCCATGGAAAAAACGCTGCGGAATCGCTGGAAAGTATCAGAAAACGACAGCCGGCAATACACCATAACCCTGGATCAGACCGTGATTCCGCCTGCGCTGGAAAGTGCGCTGGCCGAGGACCGGATCAAACGCATATATTTCATCGGCCAGGGCACAGCCGGCGTGGCCGCCTTGGCTTGCGCGAACATCCTGAATTACTATCTGGATAATCCATCCTACCATATCCATGCGTTGAAAGCGTCTGAATTCAGCGGATTTCAGATAAAGGAAACTGACGATGCCGCCAGCATGGCCGACACGCTGGTCATCGCTATCAGCCAGTCGGGCACCACAACCGATACCAATCGCACCGTGGACATGGTGAAAGAAAGAGGCGCCCATACCCTGGCCATCGTCAACCGCCGAGATTCGGACCTTACGTTTAAAGTCGACGGCGTCATGTATACCAGCAGCGGCCGCGACATTGAAATGTCGGTAGCCTCCACCAAGGCTTTTTATTGCCAGATCGTGGCGGGAGCAATCCTGGGGCTTTATATTGCAACTGTCAAAAAGCGCCGTGATGCGAAATTTGTTACCGCAGAAATCAAGCAGCTTCTCGAGCTGCCCGGTCATATGCGCAAAATCCTGGCCGCAACCGACTCCATTCAAAAATCGGCTGAAAAATTGGCCGTCACAAAAACATACTGGGCCGTGGTGGGCAGCGGCCCCAATAAAGCGTCGGCCGATGAAATACGCATCAAGCTGAGCGAATTGTGTTATAAGACGATTTCATCGGATTTTGTGGAGGATAAAAAGCACATTGATTTGTCCTCGGAGCCGCTGATCATTGTCTGCGCAGCCGGCATGCGCAGCTCGGTGATTGGTGATATTATGAAGGATACCGCCATCTTCAAAGCTCATAAAGCCACTCCCGTCGTCATTGTCGATGAAGGCGAAGATCGTTTCGATGCTTATGCGGATACCGTCATCCATGTGCCCCGGGTCCAGGAACACCTCGCCCCGATTCTAAACACCCTGGTCGGTCATATCTGGGGCTACTATGCGGCCTTGGCCATTAATGACGGCTCAAGATTTCTCTACCGCTTCCGGGATGAACTTAAAAATACGATCGACGAATATTCTGCCGGGGGCCTGAACGTATACGAAATCATTCTCGAACAGCCATTTCGGGAAAAAATCGCCGAGTTTTATGCTGAATTCAGAAAAAAAAGAGCCGCCGGGAAATTCCCGGTGGCCATCGGATTGGATGTCGCCTCCGATCTCACGCTGCTTCTCAAGTATCTTTCCGGCCGGCTGCCGGTAGCGGATTTCGACCTCGACTTCAATCAAAAGGGCACCGCCGCCAACATGCTCAATGCCCTGTTTAAATGTCTGGCAGAAGCCATCGGCATTATGGCCCGCCCGGTGGATGCGATTAAACACCAGGCGAAAACCGTTACGGTCGGTACCAGCCGAATCACCGACCTGATCGAAGGTATCCTGTTTGATGCCCTGCACCGTGAAAGTTTTACCATTGCCCAGCTGACCAACACGAATATCATTGTCCTGAAAAATCTACAGGCCATCATCGAGCAAATCAATGGAACCACCCTTTATCGTATTGACGGCTTGAATGTCCTCGGCGAACCTGCCGAAGAAACAACCATTGCGGTTATTAAAAAGACGGGAGCGGCTGCCGATGTAAGGTCCCGGGTTGAAAAGGACAATCGTTTGAAGGGAACCAAGCGGATTATCATAAGACAGGGCAACGTCTACATCGGGAAGGGTCGCAAAGACGAGCGCAGCATACTGATTATTCCCATTTTAACCATCTCGAGCCAAACTCCGACCCGTATAGAATATCTGTTGCTGCTGCATATATCTTTTAAAACAACCGTCGACCTCGACTCAAAGATTAAGGCCCTGGGCGGCAAATACGAACACATAAAAAATATTGTGCAGGAAAACAATATCGTCTGGCACAATGGTCTTCTCGAACTTGTGGATACCGAAGAGCTGTTCGGCCGCTCGGCTGAAAAAATCGGCGAATCCATCGTGTCGCATCAAAACGGACAGAAGGAAAGATAGAAGATGAGAAGAGCAGAAGAGCAGAAGGTGAGAAGATGAGAGGCTGGAAGGCGCTGACGCGCCGGTTTATTGGGTTTATTGAGTTTGTTGCGTTTGTTGCGTTAAAAAGCTGGAAAGCTGTTAAGCTGATGAGCTGATAAGCTCGTGAGTTCGTAAGTTCTTAAGCACCAACCCAATCAACAGCGCCACTTCTCCCCTTCTCAACTTCCCACCTTCTATCTTTGCCTCCGTGCGCCGTTAGCCGTGCGCCGTATGCCGTCGAAACCGCACACACTGAAATCCGCCTTTTACGCTATGCCCTTTGCTCTATGCTCTCCGCCCGGCGTTATTGTTGCAATAAAGTTGACAACTGCGTTATTTTTATTGTAACATGTCAACAATAATACAAATTCATATAATTCCAGTCAGAAATTAAGAAAAAGCGAATTCCAGGTTCCGAGGGCCTGGAATTTTATTGTAAACATCCGGATCCAAAACCGAAAAATCGATTGCATTTCTTTAGCGGTTAAGGTTCCCAAAAGATTATGAGAGTGCAATAATATGGATAGCTTATCTGTCAATACCGATTCTTCCATCGATCGCCTTAAAGAGATTTCCACCTGGGTGTCATCGGTTCAGGACCTTGACCGACTCCTCGAGCTCATCATCGAAACAGCTACCCGCATGATGGATGCCAAGGCCAGCTCACTGCTGTTGTTGGATCAAAAGACCCAAAAATTGTATTTTAAAGTGGCCACCGGTGAAAAGAGTACCGACGTCAAACAGTTCGAAATCGATCTCGGACAGGGCATTGCCGGTCATGTGGCCGCCACCGGCGAACCCTTGCTGATTCCGGATGTCGCCCAGGACCCCCGCTGGTACAAAGAAATCAGCGAATCTATTGGTTTTAAAACTCAATCCATCGCCTGCGTACCGATGAAGATAAATGGCGGCATCATCGGCGTGGTGGAAATTATCGACAAGGCCGACGGGGGTGCCATCCGGGAAGAAGACTTGAAAATATTGTCCGTGTTTGCAGATCTGGCGGCCCAGGCCATCGGCAATGCCCGCAAGATTGAACATGATAAGAGAGAAATCCAGGATCTAAAAAAAGAGCTGCAGGGCAAATATGAAATTGTGGGCGAAAGCAAGGCGCTGCGGAAAGTTATCTCCGATGCCATCAAGGTCGCCAATTCAAAATCAACGACCCTCATTCTGGGAGAAAGCGGCACCGGCAAGGAATTGCTGGCCCGGCTGATCCATCGGGCCGGTGCCCGCAAAGATGAACCCATGATCGTCCTCAATTGCGCGGCTCTGCCGGAAACGCTGCTCGAAGATGAATTGTTCGGCCACGAAAAAGGCGCCTACACCGGTGCCGCCAGCCGCAAAATCGGTAAATTTGAACTGGCGGACCGGGGTACCATTTTTCTGGATGAAATTGGAGAGATGAGCCCGAGTATGCAGACCAAACTGCTGCGAATTTTACAGGAAGGCGTTTTTTACCGGGTGGGAGGCAACAAATCGATACCCGTTGATGTGCGGGTCATATCAGCCACCAACCGCAACATTGAAGAGGACGTGGCCCAGGGACGGTTTCGGGAAGACCTCTACTACCGCATCAACGTCGTTCAGCTCCAAATGCCGCCCTTAAGGGAGCGCAGGGAAGACATCCAGGTGCTGGCTGAATATTTTTTAGATATTTACAAGAATGAAAGAGGCATATCGGATTTGACCATCTCCAAAAAGGCTATGGATCTCATGATCCAATATGACTGGCCGGGCAACGTGCGAGAAATGAAAAATGCGCTGGAGCGGGCAGTCGTGATGGGCAACGGCAAACAGATTATGCCCGAAGATCTGCCGACGTTTGCCTGTCGGCCGCAGTATCCCGGCCTGGAATTGGGACTGACGTTAAAAGAGGCCATCGACGCCTTTAAGAAAGAATTCATCAGCCTGAATCTCAGACATACCGGCGGCAATCGAAGCCTGGCTGCCAAAAAAATGGAAATTCAACGGACCTATCTGTCACGGCTGATTGCCAAATACGATATTGGGGAGTAAAAGATAGAAGATTAGAAGCTGAGAAGATGAGAAGGTGAGGGCATCGAAGATGCCCAGCTCATAGCTCATAGCTGATAGCTCATAGTGAAAGGATGGGAGATAGGAAGCTGAGTGGATGAGAAGATGGGAAGATGGGAAGATGGGAAGATGGGAGGTTGAGAATTTGGGAAGCTGGTAGCTGATAAGCTGATAAGCTGGTGAGCTCTTAAGTTAGTAAGCACAACCCAATCAACTTAATCAACTTTGCTAAGCTTTCAGGTTTCAAGCCTTGCGGCTTCCAAGCATCGCAGCCGTGCGCCTTTTTCCTTCATGCTATCAGCTATGAGCTATGAGCTGGCGCTCCAGCCCCCCCGCAACGTGCACCTCGCACCCCGTATCCGGCAGCCAGCATCGAGCATCCAGTATCCAGAATTAATTGGAATGTTTTTTGCTTAAAACTAGGTGAACATAGCTTTAACCCTAACGTTGCAATAGCCGGAGGGGAAACAACATGGCAAAATCGACCCCATCCTTCGAATTCACCATTGGAGGTATCTAAGAATTTGTCATTTTGCTATGATATTGGCTATAATTGCAGACCATTATCTAATCCTTGCCATGTTGTTTATGCAATTAAGGGGTTAACTCATTCATGTCCGCCATTGTCCAGGGGGAAGCCATGAAAAGATATCACCTGTTGCTGGTAGATGACGATCCTTTTATACTCGAAGGCATCGGAGACGACCTGGAGAACAATGGCTATCAAGTAACCCGGGCCACCAGCGGAGAAATGGCTGTGAACCTGCTTGAATCCATGGATTTCGATATGGTCATTACCGATCTTGTCATGGAAAGCGCTGGCGGAATTAAAGTCTTGCAAACGACCAAACGGGTAAACCCGGCAACTCAGGTGATCATTTTAACCGGATACGGCGACATAGAATCGGCGATTGCGGCCCTGCGCAATAATGCCGATGATTACCTGCTCAAACCATGTGAATCCCAAGAGATGATATTTCGGGTGAAAAATTGCTTGGAAAAGCTGGAATTGGCGCGAAAAGTCAGCCTTTATCAAAAAATTTTGCCAATGTGCTGCGTTTGTAAAAAGATACGAGACGACTCCGGCAAAAAACCCGGCACAGGCGAATGGATGAGAATAGAAGAATTTATCCACGAAAAAGCCAATCTTGACATAACCTCCAGTTATTGTCCGGATTGCGCTCAGAAAACCATGGCCGATTTTATCCAAAAAACCCGAAGCCCTGCCCCCCTGCCCCAAAAACCATGAGCGTCCTTTTATTTCCAGTTGTCTAAATAACCGGATTGTGTTTAGATATTATATATTCGGCGCCTGATTCACAACAACATCATGTATATAACAATTTGGAACTGAAGGAGTTTTGAAATGATTTCTAATTTTGCCAAATCCTGTATGGTACTGGCAGCTTTGATCCTCTTGTCGAACGCTTCCCGGGTCCAGGGCGCGGTTGAAATCGACCTTGAAAAAACATTGAAACCCGACGCAGCGCCCATCGACGTGGCGGTTTCGCCGGACGGTAAATCGACCTTCGTACTTACCGATAAAGGCACCGTGCTGATATACGACGAACAGGGCGATCTAAAAGACACCATCAATGTGGGTTCTCACATCGATCGAATTGAGATCGACCCGAGCGGTGAGCGATTGTTTGCCGCCAGTCGACAAAATAAAACCGTAGATATTATCCTGCTGAACTTTATCCAGGAGATAAATACTGCCGGATCACCTGTTAAAGGCGCCGAAACTGCGCCGGTCACCATCGCGGTCTTCAGTGATTATGAATGAGGGTACTGTGCGAATTTAGTTCCGCAACTTGAGCAGTTGCTCGAGAAATACCCCGGCAAAGTGAAACTGGTGCATAAAGACTTTCCCATTCGATCTCATAGATTTGCCCTCAAAGCCGCCATGGCGGCCCGGGCGGCCGGCCGTCAGGGCAAATACTGGGAATTTCACGACGAGCTTTATAAAAATTACAATATTCTCAACGATGAGAAAATTAACGAGATTGCAAAACAACTGGGATTGAATGAAACCGAATTTCAGCAAGAGCAGAAAAATCCCGAAATCCTCGAGCAAATTCGGCAGGATTATGAAGAGGGCATCCGTTTGGGATTAAGAGGTGTACCGACTGTTTTCATCAATGGCAAAAAAATGCGGCAGCGCGATATGGAAACTCTGGGGACCGTTATCGACGCCGAGTTGGAAAAAGCTAAGGGAGCGGGGAAATAAGAAGATAAGAAGATAAGAAGAGCGAGAAAGTGAAAAAATGAAACCGTGAAACGAGGAAACTGGGAAACGGGGAAACGGTGAGAAGAAAAGAAGATGAGAAGATCAGAAGATGGGAAGATCAGACGGTGAGATGATGAAACGGGGACCCGGTGAGAATATAGGAAGCTGATAAGCTCGTAAGTTTGTGAGCGCGAACCATCACTATCAAGCTTCAATCAACTTGCGCGCCAGCCCGCTCACCTTCTCCACTTCCTTACTTCCCTGCTTCTATCTTTTAAGCGCCAGCGCCGCTCACCTTCTCCCCTTCTCGACTTCCCCGCTTCTCCACTTCTCAACTTCTCCGCTTCTCAACTTCTATTTTTAAACTCCAGCGCGGCTTTGATGAAATCTCTGAAAAGCGGATGCGGCTGCATCGGACGTGATTTGAATTCCGGATGGAATTGACATCCGAGAAACCAGGGATGATCTTTGATCTCGATGATCTCCACCAGATCAGCGCTGGGTGAGGTGCCGCTGATGATCATGCCTTTTTCAGTCAACCGCGCCGTGTAATCATTGTTAAATTCGTAGCGATGGCGGTGGCGCTCGGATATTTCCAGTTCCCCGTAGGCCCGGTGGGCAAAAGTATCTTTGACGATCCGGCAGGGATAAGCACCCAAACGCATGGTGGCGCCCTTGTCCGAGGACGCATCCCGTCGCTGGATGGTGCCGGTTCTTTCGTCAAACCACTCCTGCATCAGGTAAATTACTGCATCCGGTGTAAATTCGTTGAATTCGGAGCTGTTGGCATCTTTCAGACCTGCCACATTGCGGGCAAATTCAATAACTGCGATCTGCATCCCCAGACATATGCCGAAATAGGGAATTTTGTTGACCCGGGCATGATTCGCCGAGCATATTTTGCCTTCAATACCGCGCGTACCGAATCCGCCGGGAACCAGGATGCCGTCGGCTTGAGCCAGAAAGTCACGGCAGTTTCCGTCCCTGATTTTTTCGGAATCCACAAAGGTGAGATTTACTTGGCAGTTATTGGCAATGCCGCCATGGAAAAGGGCTTCGTTCAGGCTTTTGTAAGATTCGGTCAGATCGACATATTTCCCGACAATGGCAATATTGACGGACTGTGTAAGCGTCTGTATTTTTTGAAGCAGCTCTTCCCACGGCTCAAGCCGGGGTGCCCGGGTCCAGATATTGAGCAACTCGACAATCTTGCCGTCCAAGCCTTCCTTATGAAACACCAGGGGAACTTCGTAAATACAGTCCACATCCTTGGCGGTGATTACGGCATCGATACCGACATTGCAAAAAAGGGAAATTTTGGCTTTGATATCTTTGGACAGGTACCGGTCGGTGCGGCACAGCAAAATGTCGGGCTGAATCCCGATGCTGCGCAGTTCTTTTACGCTGTGCTGGGTCGGCTTGGTCTTCACCTCACCGGCGGTGCCGATATAGGGCACCAGGGTCAGATGGATAAATAGGGCGTTTTCCCGGCCCACATCGTTTCTGAATTGCCGGATGGCTTCCAGGAAAGGCAGGCTCTCGATATCGCCGATCGTGCCGCCGATCTCGACAATTACGATATCGACACCGGTGGCGGCCATTCTGATGCTCTGTTTGATCTCATCGGTGATGTGCGGAATCACCTGGACGGTTCCACCCAGATAGTCGCCGCGCCGCTCCTTGGTAATAACGGAATGGTAGATTTTTCCGGTGGTAAAATTATTGTCCCGCCCAAGCTCGGCGTGGGTAAAACGCTCATAGTGGCCGAGATCCAGATCCGTTTCAGAACCATCGTCTGTGACGAATACCTCACCGTGTTGAAAAGGGTTCATCGTACCGGGATCGACGTTAATGTAGGGGTCCAGTTTCTGCAGGGTCACCGTTAGACCCCGGCATTCCAACAAAGCACCGATGGCGGCCGAGGCAAGCCCTTTCCCCAGAGAGGACAGGACGCCACCGGTCACAAATATAAACTTCGAATTATCTCCCATCAGATTTCCTCAAGGCTGCGCGTTAGGTGTTTATGCAACATTAGAGTCATAATTGTTATTTCTTTGCATTTTATGAAAAATTTTTTCATCACGAAAATACGAAGTCTAGAAAACACGAAATTTATCTTTTCCCGTTTTCGTGTTTTCGCCTGCCCCGTTAAACCTCTTTTTTCTGTTTAACCGGGGTCCTTTCGTGCTTTCGTGATTAATTTCTTTTTTGGTTCTCAGCCGCTGGCGGATCCGAGTTAGGGGTTATTCAAAAATGTGCTTAAACTCTTCGATGGTTTTCTGGATCTCGCTCGGCTCTTCAGGCGCGCCGGATGCGGCCGGCGGCGGGGAGATCGTTCGGGGATAGACCATCTCCAGATGATCGATGTCGAACAGCTCTTTTGAAAACGTCGCGTTTTCCTCAAAATTTTCGGCCTGGTTGACGCGCACCAGGTTGTCGTCCTGATAAAACTCAATTCGCGACGGATAGCGGGTTTCGCCGATGTTCCACCAGGTAAGATACCGCACCTCCACTGTATCCGAATCAGCGCCGCCATTGGAACCTTTGATGATCAGACGCAAGGGCAGGAGCGTTTCTTTATCAACCCAAAATTGATTCGCCGATTCATCCGGGTATTCGGCCCCGAGGACATATGCAATCTTATCCTCAAACCGTCCCAGGCTCGAAATCGACACATCCACTCCCAGCTTCGACAGTCTATCGGATAGCGCCGGGCGTGAGCGGTATAACAAAATATCTTTATAAAGCTCAAATCGATTGGCAGCATCCGGCACGATATTCCCATCGATTATCGTCAGGGTCCGGCCGTGGGAAAAGATAAAAATACGCTCCGAATTTTGGGATCTTGCATCCGAGCGAAAGGCATCTGAAAAAACAAATCTCAGAGACCCCTCGAGTTCAATCGTCTCCGATGCCGGAACCTTTTTATAGGTTGCGAAGCGTGCGGCCGCCTGAATGGCGCCGCCACCGGCATCGGCATTGGTCTGCGGCGCATCAGCCGTTGCAGAAGTTGAGGCAGCGGCGGAAGGGGCCATCCGATGAAAAATAAGCTTCTGCGAGACAAAAAGAGTTTCGGCCACCCCCAGCTTTTCGACCATCAAATCCAGCACATGGCGCCCCTGAAGCACATAAGCGTGGCTCGGGGAAATAAAAACAAATGTAATGGCAAAAAACAAACGAAAGTTAATCTTTATTTTACTTTCATAGACGACCCAATTTTGCTTCATATACCCCTAAAATATCTCCTGCGCAAACATGGCCGCTGCCCCCAATTCTTCTTCGATGCGGATAAGCTGATTGTATTTGGCGAGGCGATCGCTGCGCGACATGGAACCGGTTTTAATCTGGCCGCCGTTTACACCGACAACGAGATCGGCGATAAATGTATCCTCGGTCTCACCGGAGCGGTGAGATATTACTGTGCTGTAGCCGACCTGATTGGCCAATTCGATCGCGTCCAGGGTTTCAGTAACGGTCCCGATCTGGTTCAACTTTATTAAAATGGAATTTGCAATGCCCTGTTCGATTCCTTTGCTGAATATTTTGGGATTGGTCACAAAAATATCATCTCCCACCAACTGGACGGCTCCTTCCAGCCGGTCCGTCATAATTTTCCAGCCTTCCCAGTCGCCTTCCGCCAGACCATCCTCGATGGATATAATCGGGTAGTTATGGATGAGGGTTTCATAATAATCGATCATCTTGGCGGCGGTCAGACTCTTCTTCTCCGACTTTAAAATATATTTTCCATTCTTGCAGAATTCGCTGGCCGCGGCGTCCAGACCGAGTCCGATATCTTTGCCGGGTTTGTAGCCGGCTTTTTCAATGGCCGTCATGATGAGTTGAATGGCCGCTTCGTTGGACTCAAGATCCGGTGCAAATCCGCCCTCATCACCGACTGACGTTGACAGCCCTTTGGCCTTGAGAATTTTTTTCAATTGCTGAAAGGTTTCGACACCCATCTGTACCGCCTGGGTAATGGACAGTGCTCCGAATGGAATGATCATAAATTCCTGGATATCAAGATTATTGGCCGCATGGGCGCCGCCGTTTATTATATTCATCATCGGTACCGGCAGATATCTGGCATTGATTCCGCCCAGATACCTGTAAAGCGGCATATCAAAGGCCATGGCGGCGGCTCGGGTGGCTGCCATGGATACACCGAGGATCGCATTGGCGCCAAGTTTTGCCTTGTTGGCCGTTCCGTCCAATTTAATCATGCGGTTGTCCAATGCAACCTGATCGGCGGCATCCATTCCAAGCACGGCGGGCGCAATTTCACTTGCACATTTTTCACCGCCTTGGTGACGCCCTTGCCGTCGAAACGCTTGGATCGCTTATCTCTGAGCTCAAGCGCCTCGCGCGTGCCGGTGGAGGCACCTGAGGGAACAGCCGCCCGTCCGATTGCACCGCAGGCAACATGCACATCTACCTCTACAGTAGGGTTTCCCCGGGAATCAAATATCTGTCTGGCTTTTACATCTACTATTTCAGTCATCGCGGTCTTCCTTTCATCGCTGCGCGTATTCGCAGTTAAGGATTCAGGAAAAAATGGAGTACTCCCAAGGGACAAACGCCCTTAACCTTAGTCGCCATCTTGAGCCTTGACAAATTTGAATGAAATGTTACTCTGCTTCCACGCGTATGTCAAGCAATGACCGTTGCCGGTCGCGGCAATTTTTTCTTTTTTTTGCCGGAATATCCGGGAGATATCTATGGCGGCGCGGCATCGAAAATCCTGCCGGCCATAAAAACCCCGCCCGCGTGCCGGGCGCAGCGCAGGCAGGTACGAGCCAGGCCGCTGGCCCAAAAGACGGCCAGATTAATCGAGAAAGAAACTTTTGGAAATTCGGAGCTCAGTTGGATTTACTATTAACGCCAACTTTAGACAGGCTTCAGCAGGATCGTTCGAGATACGGCCTGACGGCCGAAAGAGCCCCTCGCAGAGGCCGAGAGACATTCCTGTAATCCTTTGCCTGCAGGCGGCTGCCAACCCGAACCTCTGTGACCTCTGAGCGCTCTGTGTGAGATGTAGTTTCATATAAGCTGCAGGGCTCCACCGACCGGAAGCCGGCGTGCCCGGGCAAGGGGAACTATGCAAGATAAGAAAACTGACTTATATCAGGAAGCCCATCTTCTGGTTGCGGCCATCCGAATTTTCAATCACTTAAATTCACGGCCGCCGACTGTCGAAGACCTGTGCCGGACCATTCATATTTCCATTGAGCGCGGAAACCTGATCTGCCGCAGACTTGAAGAATTGGGGATCATCGAGGCGGTGGCAGGATCATACGGCGCCCGCTGGTATATCAAGGACCATTTAAAGCTGGAAGACATCCCCCGGGGCGAGCCGGGAAGCAAACTGGACGATGAACTCAAAAAATTTCAGGATTCTCAGAAAGCCCTGTCCCAAAAAATAGAATCTATGAAGGCCGAACAAAAGCAGAAAAAAAAGAATCTTTTTGCCGATATGGAAAAAAAGCTCAAAGAAGAACTGGAAAAAAAGATGCCCAAGTATTAAATATAATAATAAATTTTTTACTTGACATAAAATGCCCTTTGTCATTTACTAATGTATACATCCCCTTTAATCCGGATTGGTTATTACCCGATCGACATAACTTAAAGGTTAATTAATGGACATTGGATTGACAGGCAGCTCGAACATATATTACCGCAAAGTGATCCGCCGCGATAATGACGAGATTTCACTGGATGCGGATATGATCCGCCTGTTGATTGCCGTTGATGAAAGCAAAAGCCTGAATCAGATTGCCGAAGAAGTGGATATGAGCAATACCGCGTTTAAAATTGCGCTGTCCAATCTTTTGCGGCAAGGCCTTATCGAACCCGTCCAAAAAGACCTGCTGGTGCTGGACAAATCATTTCTTGAAACACTTAGAATCAATTTATCAAAAGCGATCGGCCCCATAGCCGAAATTCTCATTGCAGACGTTACCGAGGAAATGCAAGTGGACTCATCTGCCATCCCCATCAACCAGGCGGCCGAATTGATCACGCAATTATCTCTTGAAGTCCCCGATGAAGAAAATCAAATGCAGTTTAAGAAATCTATGATTGCGATCCTGAACAAAATGCGAAGATAGGGCCAAGGAGCTTAAACGATGTTGGAAATAACCTGCGACGAATGCGAAAAAAAATACCGGGTGGATGAAACCAAGATGAAGGGCACGCAGGCTAAAGTAAAGTGCAAAGCCTGCAACCACATTATGGTGGTTACCCGGCCCGGCCCGGAAGTCGGCCGGCCGCCTTCATTTTCTTCCGAAAATTACCAGCCATCCGTAACAGCCGATATACCGGTACCGCCTCCGTCACAATCACAAAAGGTGCCGCAAAGCGTGGTTGAACGCTCCGGAGCCAAGACGGCAGAGCAGCCCGCCGCGCCGGAAAAAAGGGCAGCCGCATTAGTAAGCGGCCAGAAAATCCGTTTTGGTTTGTTTGCCAAAATAATCATTGTCATGCTGATTGTAAGCCTGCTGCCGTTGGCCGTCTTCTGGAGTATAACGTTCAAGGAAACCAGCCAACGTATCCGTATTGAAACCGAAAATTTAATGGCCCAAACCGCCAAGGGGCTGGGAGTTCAGGTGGACAGCTGGATCGACAACAATGTTTCGATCCTGCGGACGGCCGCCAACCTGCCGGAAATCATCAGCATGAATCGCGCTGAACAGGAGCCGGTGCTCAAGGTCATTCAAAAAGAATATCCGTGGATGTACCTGGTATTTACCGTCGGGCTCGACGGCATGAACGTCGCCCGAAATGATGATCGTCCCTTAACAGATTATTCGGATCGTCAGTATTACAAGGACGTGTTGGCCGGTAAAAAACTCAGCTGGCAGACCCTGATCGGCAGAACCTCCAAACAACCCGCTCTGGTGATGGCCGTTCCAATCAAATCGGGCGATACTTTGGTGGGAATCATGGCCGCTGCCATGACGATTGATGAAATTTCCAATCACATTGCCAATTGGCGCCAGGGAAAAACCGGGTTTGCTTTTCTGGTAGATGAAAAAGGCTATGTGATCGCGCATCCGGATAAACAGTATGTACTCAAACGCAAAAATCTTAACAACCATCCTCTCATTGCCAGCTTTCGCAAAAAGGGTTGGCTGACGACCACCGCCAAATTTAAGACCCCGGACGGGGAAACGGCATTTGGTTATGTGAGAAGCAATAATTACGGTTGGGCCCTGGTGCTGCAGCAACAGGATAAAGAGGTCTTCCAAGCTTTAAATCGGGTGCAGGAATTTGCCCTGATTTTATTGGGGTGTACGGTTTTGCTGGTGCTGGTTATATCCTGGTTCTCGGCCCGGACCATCGTGACTCCCATAATGAGCCTGACCGATGCCGCCGAGCGTATGAGCCTGGGAGATCTGAATGTCAAAATTGACATCAAATCAAAGGATGAGATCGGATTGCTGGCCCAGGCCATCGGCCGCATGCAGACCAGTTTGAGATTGGCCATGAACAGGCTGAGAAAAAAAAGATAGCCCTTTTCAAGTCTTCCACAACTCCCGGTTCAAATTCGATGGTGGTCAGCGAACCGGTAGAACCCACGATGGCAGCGCTAAGTTGTCCATTTTCTATGCCGGATTCCCGGATTAACGCGTTAAGGGCCGAGGTGACGTCGCAAATATCCGGCCCGGTTTTCAGGCTGACTTCAATGGATTGACAAAACATGGATATCATCTTAATCTCCGACTTCGAAAACTTATAATGGAATGGATTCTATTCTTATAGCTATTGTAGACAGGATTACCTGGATTAAATGGTTGTCGTTCAACCGTTTTCCTGAAGAAAACGGTCAAATCGAATCGCCTTCGGCCAATGGGAAAACGCCAATTTATTTCCTGGAAGTCAAATAATTTTCTGCATTGATTGATTCGGCTGTTACTGTTTTTTTCGCCGCCAGGCGAATTTGGTAGGATCACTTTCATCCGGAAAGTGATCCGAACAAAATATAATCCTAATAATCCCGTAAATCCTGTCTAATTATCTCTCCTAAAAACAGAATCCAAACCTTAATGCTCCAGTGACCATCCATGGTAAGCGGACATTACCCTTATTTCAGCGAATGCTCCCAATTCCACAGTCCCTTCCTTTTCTTCAGCTTGACACTCCTGGGCACCGGTTCTATCAAATTGACAAAAAGCGTATAGCCTGCTTTTTGCAGCGCCCTCTTCTGATCTCCCAAATCAAGCTGCCAGTTCGGGTAGGTCCAGTAATCCGGCCCATACCGGGTTATCCAGGCCTGCTCTCCTTTGGGGCTTGCAAATGGCTTCTCCAGCTGTACTTCTTCCGCCGCCGAACGGGCAACACACAGCGGCCAATTGCCTTCCGCAACGATTCCCAGCGGAATCGGACATTGTTGCGGCAGCTGTAGAAAATCTTCACTGCCAAGCTCGGGGCTGACAATTGCGCCGCTGAACCCCATGGGTTCAATAGATGCGATGGCCAGGGGATTGGCCAGATTACAAAACGGTCCGGCCCATAGGTTAAAGCCTTGAGAAGTTTTGAAAAAGGCAATCTGCCAGGGAGCGTTCAATACGAAATAGCGCGCTCCCGATTTGACGGCCGCCTGCACGTCGTCATTGACGGCTTGTTCATTGTCCGGCCAAATTGTCGGCGGAAGCCACCACCAGATCCGGGAGGCGGTTTTGCCGGACACTTTTTTAATCGCCTGGCGTGATAGCCAGATACCGAGCCACCCCTGCGGAAGAGATTTCGGCAGTGACCGATATACTTCTATTTCCTGAACCTTTGGTTTCCTTGAAATCACGGGCGGCAGGACAGGCGTAAATTTTGAGATCCGGTTCAGGGATGCGGATGTTTGACCGAGCTGGTCCTGCAGAGCGCTGATCATGCTGTCCAGGTGCTTTTCACGCCGATCCGTCAAAAACACCGGCACCCCGCTTTTAAATCCTTTTTGCGAGGACGGACTGATATGCAGGCGACCGCCTTTGGGTACCGCCCGTGCGATGCGCTTTATGCTGTGGGCATCCTCATCCTCGTAGCCCAGCCGAAGCACATCTCCGGGCAGCAATTCTTCCCTGGTGTTAAAATAGGCGCTTTCGGCAGTGCCCTTAATCTTTCCCACCAGCAGACCGGAACCGGTTTGACTGTGGAGGTCGATTGGATTTTGCGGACGCTGAGGCAAAAAAAAGTAATGGGTGCCGCTGCGCCCCAAAGCGTAGTCCAGCATCTGCAGCGCATCTTTTTTCATTTGAGGGTCGCCTCCGTGATCTCTGAGGATCCGATAGCCGCAAACAGTATAATAAACATAATGCGGCCCTTTTTTGCGCCCCTCTATTTTCCAGGTGCGCACGCGGGGGATGGATAAAAGCACTTTGGCCAATACGTCGACGCTCAGATCCTGACAGGAGAAATAACGATGGGTTTCGTTGTTTTGCGGAGTAGCGCCGTCGACATGGCTGCACACAACGGCCCCGCAGGCTGCTTTTCCCTCCAAGATAACTGCTCCAGTAACATCTGCCGGAAACACCATAACAAAGGGCACCGTGGACAAACACCTCCAGGTCAAGGCCCGGCGGGCATTCGTGCGCCAGCGTTTTGAGCTCGTCAATGTTCAACTCTCTGGGAAGCACCACCCGGTTTACCTGAAGCTGTTGGCGAACGACGCGCAGGGCCCCGGCAAAACTTACGTTGGCCAGGGTCGAAAGATGAATTTCACCGGCAAATCCGGTTTGTTTCACCAATGGCACCAGCGCTAAATCCTGAATTATGATGGCATCCGGCTTTACATGCCGCTGCAAAAGATCCAGCATTTGACCGGCCTGGGCCAGATCAGCAGGCTTCAGCAGGGAGTTGAGCGTCACAAAAACCTTAACGCCCTTTTCGTGGGCCAGATGAACCAGATCGATAAATTCCTCGAGTGTAAAATTTTTGGCTTCCATGCGCGCTGAAAAAACTTTCAGACCGCAGTAGACGGCATCCGCCTGAGCGGCCACGGCCGCTAAAAAAGAGGCCTTGTTGCCGGCCGGCGCCAAAATTTCCGGTGGATGGGGTATTGTATTGGGTTCAGTCATCGGGATACCGAGTACGGGTTGTTAGTTGAAAATTTTAATTAATCCGTCCTGAAAAATAGCGGATTAATTATGCAATGTTTCGGCGATAGAGTCAACGACCAGGTGCTTAGGGCTCACTCAAAAATAACTTCACATTTTATACGCCGCTGCATCCCGCCTGGCTGCGTTGCGAAAGCTCGGAATATCCAGATATTCCTGCGTTTTCGCGCCTTGCCAGCCGGGCGCCCCGACGCCTAAAATTGTGAACTTATTTTTTCGTGAACCCTAAGACGATTTGTTTTGATCATCCGGAAATCGTGATTCCAGGCAATTTAAAAATTTCCGTTTTATTTTAGCAACATTTTAGGCACTTTAGGCACTTTAGGCATTTCTTTATACTGTATTTAGAATTAAAAATTTGATATAGTTTTTCGGTTATGAACTATAAAGCTAATACCGGAACCTTTAAGGTTGAATCCTGACTTGAGAGTACTCATATGAACAACGACACCTTTGTTGAACCCCACGGCGGTTCACTGGTTAACTTACTGGTAGATGAGCACCGCGCAGCCTTACTCAAGGAAATTGCCCTGAATCTTCCGGACATTACTTTAAATGACCGGCAGTTGTGCGATCTTGAACTGTTGAGCACCGGGGCTTTTTCCCCCTTGACGGGGTTCATGAACCGCTCCGACTACGAATCCGTGCTGGATCGCATGCGTCTGCAGAACAATCTGTTATGGCCGATTCCAATTTGCTTTGATGTAAACGAACTGAAGGCCCGCAGTTTGGAGGCGGGACAGTCTGTTGCCCTCAGGGATCCTGAGGGATTTCTTTTGGCGATCATGCATATTGAAGATATCTGGCAGGTCGAGCCTGAAAAAGAAGCGCTAAAGGTTTACGGCACTGCCAATCGCAGTCATCCCGGCACGGAGTACCTGTTCCAACGGGCCGGCAGCTTCTATCTGGGCGGGAAGCTGGAAGTTTTAAACCTTCCGCTGCATTTCGATTTCAAACACCTGCGCCGCACGCCGGAGGAAATCCGGGCGGCCATTAAAAAATTGGGCTGGCAGCGGATGGTGGCATTTTTAACCCGCAATCCCCTGCACCGGCCCCAGTTCGCCATGACCATCAATGCCATGCGACAAGCCAAGGCCAACCTGCTCCTGCTTCCCATTGCCGGCATGACGAAACCCGGTGATTTTGATCACCATACGCGGGTTCGGTGTTATAATCAAGTGGTGCGGCACTATCCGCCCGATTCCCATATTCTGAGTCTGCTGCCTTTGGCCATGCGCATGTCGGGTCCCCGGGAAGCCCTGCTGCATGCCATCGTCTCGAAAAACTTTGGCTGTTCACATTTTATCGCCGGCCGGGATCATGCCGGCCCGGGTAAGGATCACAACGGGCAGCCCTATTATGCCAGTGATGAAGCCGCCAAATTGACTGAAAAATTTGCGGATGAAATAGGTATGACCATCGTCCCCTTCCCGGAGATGGTTTATTTGCCCTTTGAGGACGAATACCGTTGTGCCGATCAGGTGCCGGAAGGCACTCAGTTCATATCGCTTTCCGGCTCCGACATCCGTGATCGGATCCGCACCGGACGCCGCATCCCGGAGTGGGCCACCTTTCCGGAGGTCATCGAGGAGTTGCAGAAAGCCTATCCGCCGCCACGCAAACAAGGCTTTACGGTTTTTTTAACCGGTCTGTCCGGTGCCGGCAAATCCACCATCGCTAAAATCCTTTACGCGCGCTTTCTGGAGATCGGAGAGCGTCCGGTAACCCTGCTGGACGGTGACATCGTGCGGCATAATTTATCCAGCGAGCTGAGTTTCTCCCGGGAACACCGGGATATCAACGTCCGGCGGATCGGTTTTGTCGCCAGCGAGATAACCAAAAACCGCGGCATTGCAATTTGTGCGCCCATCGCCCCCTATGCCGCCACCCGGGCTGAAATCAGAAAAATCATTGAAAACTATGGTGGTTTTGCCGAAGTCTTTGTATCCACTCCGCTCGAGGTTTGCGAGAAGCGGGATCGCAAGGGTATGTATGCCAAAGCCAGAGCCGGCCTTATCCAGGGCTTTACCGGCATTAATGATCCCTACGAAACCCCCCAATCGCCCGAGGTTTTGATCGATACCAGCAACATTACCCCCGATGAAGCCGCTCGCGAGATCGTGCTGCACCTGCAGCAGAGAGGGTTCATTTGAAGGCGGGATAAGGTAGAAGTTGGGAAGTTGGGAAGTTGGGAAAATGAAACGGGGAAACGGTGCGCGCATCGAAGATGCCCAGCTCATAGCTGATAGCTCATAGCGAGAGAAAGACAGATAGATGAGAAGGTGAGAGGGTGGAAGAGGGTGAGAGGGTAGGAAAGTTAGAAGATCAGAAGATCAGAAGCTGAGAGTCTGAAAGGGCAAAGGGCATAGAGCACGGCGCATAGAGTATAGGAAAAAGACAAACGGCGCACGGCTCAAGGCATACGGCGCAGGGCAATGGGGTTGCGGGGAATGGGCATGGGGTGGAGCCCCTGATGCGCCAGCTCATAGTTCATAGAAGATAGCTCATAAAAAAGGCTTGAAGGGGAGAGGGGGCGCTGATGAATGATTGAGTTGCTTGGGTTGTGCTCACGAATTTAGGAACTTACGAACTCAAGAGCTTATTGTCCTTTATCCTTTTACCTATCAACTATGAACTGTCAACTATCAACTCAATTAACTCAATAAACTCAATAAACTCAATTAACTCAATTAACTCAATAAACACAATCAACTTACTATGAGCTCAATCGAAAAACCGCCGCCATCCTTATCATCGGCAAGGTCGAGGATGAAACCAGGAATCTGGCGGACACCCTGGCGGCCGAGTATCACATCAGCGCTTCGCCCAATCTGAAGGAAGCCGCCCGCCGCCTCGGCAAAGAGACATTTAATGCCATCATCTATGATTTCTTGAGCGATGGATCGGATCTGGAGCGCATTCTTCAATCTCTGCGGCAATTATCACCGACCACCCCCATAATTGTGATCGGCCGGGAGAATGATGTCCAGTTAATTGTCGGCGCGATTAAAGCCGGTGCGTTTGATTTTGTCACCAAACCCTACCCGCCTGAAAAAATCAAATTATCGGTCCACCAGGCCCTTGAAAATCGCAGCTTGAAAAATGAGATCGATTATTTACGCCGGGAGCAGGACGTCGTCTATGATTATGATCGCATCATTGCCGTCAGTCCGGCCATGCAAAAAGCCATCAGCACCATAAAAAAGCTTTCTGGCACGGATTCCACGATTCTGGTTACGGGCGAAACCGGAACCGGCAAAAGCTTTCTATCGGGCAATATCCATTTCAACAGTCTGAGACGCGACAAACCGTTTATCAAGGTCAACTGCGCCAATATCCCGGAGACCCTGCTGGAAAGCGAGCTCTTCGGCCATGAAAAAGGCTCTTTTACCGGGGCCGACAAAACCCGCACCGGCCGATTTGAACAGGCCAACGCCGGTACGATCTTTCTGGACGAATTCTGTGAGCTGAGCTTTGAGCTGCAGGCCAAGCTTCTGCGGGCCATCGAAGACAAATCCTTCGAGCGTCTGGGCGGCAATAAAACCATCCATGCCGACACCCGCATCATTGCCGCGACCAACCGCGACATCGAATCACTGGTGCGGGAAGGCAACTTTCGCGAGGACCTGTATTACCGTATAAATGTGCTCAGGATCCATCTGCCTCCGCTGCGCGAGCGCGTGGATTGCATCGAACCCCTGGCCCATTACCTCCTGTCGAAATTAGGCCGCTCCGTAAAGAAAAAAATTGATGCTTTCGAACCCGAAGTCATCGAAATGTTTCGCCAATACCCCTGGCCCGGCAATATTCGCCAGCTTTCGAACACCATTGAAAGAGCCCTTTTGATGGAAGATGAAATGGTGATCCGGAGAGAAAATATTTCATTGCCGAAAGTCGACGCCTTATCTGCCTCAAAAACCAAGCCGGCAGGACTCACGCTGTCGCCGGACCAGGAAAAGGAACTGATCTCCGGCGCCCTGGAAAACAATCTCTGGATCCAAAAGGATGCCGCCCGCCAACTGGGTATAACGCCGCGCGCCTTAAATTACCGCATCAAAAAACTCGGCATCACCCACGCCAGATGGCGGAAAAATAAATAGGACAGCTCATAGTTCATAGCTGATAGCTGATAGGGAAAAAGAAGGTGAGAAGGTGAGAGGGTAAGAGGGTGAGAAGCTGGGAGGCTGGGAAGCTGATAAGCTCTTATGCTCTTAAGCTTGTTCGTAAGCATCAACAACAATCACCCTAATCATTGAGCGAAACAGCGCCACACTCTCCCCTTCCCCCGCCCCATTTTTTCATACCCTCTCACCCTCTTATCTTCTCAACCTTCCAGCCTCCCGACTCCCAGCGGTTCTCGCTTTCATCCTTTTACCTTTATTAACCTTTTGCCTTTATCCTTTCACTATCATCTGTAGGCTGAGCGTCTTCGATGCCCTCACCTTCCCAACCTCCCAACTTCCATCTTTTAAGCGTCAACGCTTCCTACCCTCCTACCCTCACACCCTCTTACCTTCTTTCTTCTATCGCCTGCCTTGCTGCTTACCAAATCGTAATTCATGTATGATAAAACATACTCAAATCGTATATTAAATCATACCCGGATCTTCCTAAGCGGACTTTTTTAAATTAAAGATACCACTCAGACCGGTCTCTCCCGATCGGTTGAAAATACTGTTTCTTGTAAATTACTGAGATTACGATAGTTTTAGAATTCCGAGCCTATATCCTTTTTTCTATTTTATAAACCCCGTTCAGAAAATATGTGGCACCTGGTCTTGCTCTGAAGCAGAATGTTTGCACCGGCCCTGCAAACCCTACTGCACACGAGGCAGTCTAATTTCCTGGAGGGGGATTGAATTTTGTTATTTATCAGGTTTTATATTCAAAAATATGTTGATTATTTAAATTCATCGAGCCCACGCAGATCGGACGGCAGAGGTCAGAGGACAGAAGTTGAGAGGTTGGGAAGGTGGGAAAGTGAGACCGCCAAACCGCTCCTAAAGTGTAACGATCCTCGAACGAAGTGCTCCTTGAGCGCAGCGCTCATATTTATTTTTTTCGCTTTGTGCCTTGCGCCTACCTTTGCATCTGCCGCAGATGTAACACTGGCTTGGGACAGCAATCAGGAAAATGATGTCGCCGGTTACCGTCTGCATTATGGAACTTCCAGCGGAAATTATACGCAAAATATCGATGTCGGCAATATAACCGAGCATACCCTTACGGGACTCCAGGATGGGACCACCTATTATTTTGCGGTCACGGCCTATGATCTTGACAATTATGAGAGCGGCTATTCACAAGAACTGTCTTACACGGCCGGCAACCAGAACAGCAGTCCCACCACCCCGGCCGTGCCCAACAGCCCCTCCAGCGGGTCTGTGGGTACCAGCTATTCATTCAGCACCTCGGCTTCCGACCCGGACGGCGATGCGATTGAATACCAGTTCGATTGGAGCGGCGGAGCCGCCTCCAGCTGGGGGGCTGCCACGCGAAGCCATTCCTGGTCCTCGGCCGGCACTTATTGTGTGAAAGCGCACGCCCGAGACAGCCAGGGTGCGATCTCCGACTGGTCGGGCTGCCGTAATATATCGATTGCCACACCGACCTATACGATTTCAGCCTCAGCCGGATCCAACGGCAGCATCTCACCTGCCGGAACGGTGACGGTCAACCAGGGTGCCGGCCGATCATTTACCATCAATGCCAATCAGAGCTATCAGGTGCTGGATGTCCGGGTGGACGGTGCTTCTGTGGGGGCGGTCACCTCCTATACGTTTACCAATGTGACCCAAAATCACACGATCAGCGCCAGCTTCGTTTCCGTCAACCAGGCACCGACAGCCAATGCCGGACCGGATCAGACCGTCACGGAAGGCGCGGCGGTTACATTAAACGGCAGCAATTCCAAGGATCCGGGGGGAAGCATTGCTTCCTATCAATGGCGGCAAATCGATGGCTTGACGGTGCAGCTGTCGCAGGCCGGCACCCAACGGGCCTCCTTTGCAGCGCCCAACGTCGGCATGGCCGGTGAAACCCTGACTTTCAGGCTGACCGTAACGGACAACGGCGGTCTGCAGGGTGTCGATACCTGTGTGGTGACGGTCACCAAGGCGGCGGTTGTGGACAGCGACGGTGACGGGGTGCCGGATGCTCAGGATGCCTTCCCGTACGATCCGGACGAGTACCTGGACACCGACGGCGATGGTGTTGGAAACAATGCCGACCTTGACGACGACAACGACGGTTTGCCGGATGAATGGGAACTGGCATATGGTTTAAATCCGCTCAGAAACGATGCCGCCGAGGATCCGGACGGCGATGGGGTCAACAACATCAACGAATTCAATCTGGGGACCGCGCCCAATCACTATGAAGGCAATTTTAGTCCGAATCCTCCGATCCTGTTGACGCCGGAAAATGGAGCGGTTGTCGGATTAACCCCGCGGCTTGAAACCGATCAGTTTGATGATCCCAACGTTAACGATGTTCACGGCAAAACCCAGTGGCAAATTATCCGGGCTTTCGATGGTGTCCCTGTCTTTAATGTTACTTCATCAAATTCTTTAACCTCTATTGAGATACCCAATCTGATCCTGGAAGAAGATACCGAATATGTATGGCAGGTTAAATTTTTAGATAATCACGATTCGGCATCAGATTGGTCAGTTGCCGGTCATTTTACAACTGATTTCAATAACCAGGATTCAAACGGAAATGGTATACCGGATGACCAGGAATTAGATACCACGCTTGACCTGGACCAAGACGGTATTCCGGACAGCGAACAAGATGACATTAAAAGTGTCGTCGTTGAAGGAGGATCCACCCAAATTGGAATCAGCATTCGAGATAGAAGACAGGGTTCAATCCATTGAAGCGTTCGAATCGGAAAACCTCGCCGACCTTCAGCCGCACTGCCAAATCCATTGACCAGCCGGCAAATCTACCCTATGGGGATTGATCAGCTTTAAATTGATTGTCGACCAGCCCGGGGATGAAGTTGAAGTGGCACTCCATTTATCCGGGGAGGCTCCGGCGGACAGTACCTGGTTCAAATACGATCCGGTGGACGCTGTCTGGTCTGACTACTCCGCCTATACGGAATTCAGTGTCGATCGCAAAACAGTTTATTTAACGCTTGTGGACGGCGGTTTTGGCGATGCGGACGGCATCGCGAACGGCATCATTGTCGATCCGTTGGGACTTGGCGCAACATCTTCACCTGCACCTGCGGAAGGTGCATCGGGCGGAGGCGGCGGTGGGGCAGGCTGTTTCATATCCGCTTCGTCTAACAGTATAGAAATAACCAGCCCGGCCGCTATCCGGCAAAAATTAGCGGAGCTTGCATTTATGTTGACGCTATTGCTGGTAATTTTCATTTTGGCTCGATGCCTGAAAATGTTGAACTCCTATAAAGTCCGCTGACAACGCTAAGTACTCTATTTCGTAATTACAGTAACGTAATCGTAATTTATGTATGATAAAACATACTTCATCGTATATTAATTCATACCCGAATCCGCCGAATAGGGACTTTATTTAAATTGGAGATGCACCTAGTCTGGTCACTCCCGGTCGGTCGAAAATATTGCTTCTTTTAACCTGCTAAAATTAATAGGATTCTATCACTTCAGACCTTGATCCTTTTTTGAATTTATAAACCCCGTTCAAAAAATAACTGGCACTGGTATTGCTCTAATCCAGGACGTTTGCACCGGCCCTGCAAACGGTGCAGCCCACGGCTGCATAATTTAATGGAGGGGGACAGTATTTTGTTAATTACCAGGTTTTGTACTCAAAAAAATATTGATCATTTAAATATACCGAGACCGCATAGAAAGGCAAAATTCCATAAGCCTTTATCCTTTTGCCTTTTACCTTTCTTGCCGCGGCATAGTCCCGCCCTATCAGGACGTCGACGGGTATCCTTTATCCTATCAGCTATCACCTATCAACTATCAACTGCCGCAGGCCGTAAGCTTATGCGCGTCGCCTGTTACGTTTTTCCTTTTACCTTTTGCCTTTATTCGCCCTGTGCCTGTATGCCTGCATTTGCTTCCGCCGCGGATGTCACTTTGGCATGGGATTCGAACAAGGAATCCACTGATAAAGCGGATACATTCTGTACTATGGTACTTCCAGCAGGATTTACGCCATAATGTTGACGTGGAAAAAAAGACCAGATATACCGTTACGGGACTTCAGAATGGGGCAACCTATTATTTTGCCGTTACCGCCTATGACGGGAACGGTCTGGAGAGTGCCTATTCCGCAGAGTTGGTTTACACTAACATTGCGGACAGCGACGGCGACGGGGTGCCCGATGACCGGGATGCTTTTCCGCTGGATCCTAACGAAACCTTGGATACAGACGGCGATGGTGTTGGAAACAATGCCGACATTGACGACGACAACGATGGTATGCCGGATGCATGGGAAACTTTGCACGGCTTAAATCCGCTCAGAATGATGCTTCCAGGATCCTGGACGGCGATGGGATCAGCAACATCGACGAATACAATATGGCGGGACCGAACCCAATCACTTATGAACAATTTTCCCACCTGAATCCCCCGGCTCTATTATCGCCTTCAAATGACGACATTGTCGGACCTAACCCTGTCGGCTCTGAAACCGACAGTTTCACGATCCGGATGCATAACGATGTCCTACGGCAAATCCCAGTGGCAAATTTTCCGGGCCGATGGTGTCCCTGTCTTTAAGTAACTTCAGCCATTCTTCACCCTCTATTGGAATACCCAATTTGATCCTTGAAGAGAATACAGAATACGTGTGGCAGGTTAAGTTTATAGACAATCACGGTTCGCATCTGATTGGTCCGAAAGCGGCGCTTTTACTACTGGTGACAGTTGCCAGGATGCAGACGGTAATGGTATTCCTGATGATCAGGAATTGCGACATCACGCCTGGATCTGGATGAAGACGGCATGCCGGACAGAGAACAAACGATATTAAAGTGTCCAGATTCAAGGGGAATCCACTCAAATCGGACTCAGCATTCGAGATGCAGATACGGTCCAATCCATTGTGGCCATCGAATCGGAAAACCTCGCAGACCTTCAGTCACACGCCAGTTCTATCAACCAACCGGCAAGTCTTCCTTATGGGCTGATCAGTTTTAAGTTGATCGTCGACCAGCCCGGGGATGAAGTTATGGTGACGCTGCATTTATCCGGAGACGGCTCCGGCGGACAGTACCTGGTTTAAGTACGATCCGGTGGAGGATGTCTGGTATGACTATTCCGCTTATACCGAATTCAGTGCCGATCGCAAAACAGTTTATTTAACGCTGGTGGACGGCGGCTTTGGCGATGCGGACGGCATTGCGAACGGGATTATTGTCGATCCATTGGGGCTTAGCGATAACGTCTTCACCCACGGATGCTGGATCGGGCGGTGGGGGCGGTGGAGCCGGCTGTTTCATATCCGCCTCATCTAACAGTTTAAAAATAACCGGTCCGCGCTATCCGACAAAAATTAGCTGAGCTTGCCTTCGTGTTGACCCTGATGCTGGTAATCTTCATTCTGACTCGATGCGTGAAAAAGTTGAACTCTATCTCTCGCAGAGTCCGCTGAAGACTCAGAGGAACCTAAGCTTAATTAGTGGTTGAGCGGAAACCCGCCCACATAAGGCTGTGTTGGGTTTCGCTCTTGGAAATCCATGACGGCATGTAGACCTTGATTGACGTAGGTTGGGTTGCGGGACGAAACCCAACATTATCGGTCGGGCTCAACCCAACCTACCCGAAATCTGGGCTTTTCGTTCAGGTACTAATTAACCTAAATTGGGTAAACTACGTAACATTGTGGATTTATTTTCATACTTTTATGGTAAGGATTCCCTTATAAGCAATCCTTCCGAAAACCTGTTTTTATTTTATCTATCTGATATCATTTCAAAACGAAAAATGTTTACCTCCTGGTATATCTTTTGCAGCTCCAAAAGTTAAAACCCACCTGGAAGAAGCACAAAAATTAGCTCCAAACAGGAGGGTTTGAAAATGTCGGGAAAAAAGAGAAATCAAACCGACAAGCAAACAGAGGGATTCAGGGGGTTCAAAACCCCAATCCATATAGCAACTATACCTCCCCAAACCAGAATCCGAAGGAGAACTTTGCCCTCCTTCGGATTCAATTTTTTTGGGCTACAGGAATTTTTTGCCGCGATTAATAAGCAGATTTGCTTACATAATTGAAAGCTTTGGGAACTTTGCCTGTAAGTTGTGAGTTGTCTGTTGTTTGTTGTTTGTTGAATATCGGCCGGCATCGCTGGTTTTGTTGTAAATTGCGTTTTATTATTGGTTACAACTGCATTAATTTGGTTGAACGGCCTGATTCTCAAAAACTCACGAGCTTCTTAACCGCTCACCCACTCACCGTTTCACCCACTCACCGTTTCACCCACGTTTCACTCGTTTCATTTTCCCAACTTCCCAACCGTCCCACCTCCCCCACTTCCATCTTTTTCCTACACCCTATGCGCCATGCTCTATGCCCTTTGCCCTGTCAGCTTCTCAGCTTCTGATCTTCTTATCTTCTCATCTTCTTTCTTTTCCCTACCAGCTATCAGCTATGAGCTACGAGCTATGAGCCGCTGCTTCGTCGCCTCCAAATCGCTTTGGCAGCCAACAACAGGAATATCGCCACAAACACAATCGCCAGTTCGCGGCCTCTGATTTCACGCCATAGGTTCCACCATGACGGCGAGCCGGTTGAGCGGCGAGGCGGCCGCCGAAATAAAACAGCTGAGGTCGCTCGGAATCAGGCCGTCGAACAGATCATCGAGCGGTGAACCACCCGAACCTCCGTTTGGATCCGTCGCAGAACCAAAAGCGAGGGGATCGACGATAATACCGTTCGCGATGCCGTCCGCATCGCCGAAGCCGCCGTCCTTAAGGGTCAAATAGACCTCCCTGCGGTCGGAACTGAATTCGGTATAGCCGGAATAATCCAGAAAGACCGCATCAACGGGATCATATTTGAAGCAGTTGCCTTCATTGAAAGCCGGCTTGGAAAGATAAATGGTCACCGTCGTCTCATCGCCGGGGTTATTGACCAGCACTTTGAAGTCAAGCAAAGCGAATTCAAAAAAATTCGGTTTCCCTTTTGACCCGGAAATCACTTGCGGATCGGTGGGGTCTTCCGCTGCGAGTGAAAGGATTGAATAAGCATTTTCGGCATCCCGAATGCTGACACACATTTGGGCAGCATCATTATCAACACTGACACATTTGATATCATTCTGGGTCTTGTCCGCCGTACCGTCCGCATCGAGATCCAGCGTTTCGACAACCTCCTGATCATCCGGCACACCGTTTTTATCCAGATCATGTCCGGCATAAGCCGTGGTGAATTCTCTTTCTTCAGACCATTCCGATGCATCGTCATGGTTGTCGATGTACTTTACCTTCCAGACGTAGTCGGTGTCTTCCTCCAGGATTTGATTGGGCAGTGTGATGGAGGTCAGGGAAGCGGAAGTGGTGACATCGAACACGCAGACATCATCAAAGGCCCGGACAATCTGCCACCGGGTTTTGCCGTGGACATCGTTGACGTTCGGGATCATCAAATTGATCGGTTTCAAGCCGCGGGGTTAATCCGACAGTCGCTCCATTTTCCGGCATCAACAGGTTCGGAGGATTCGGACTAAAATTGCCTTCATAGTGATTCGGCGCGGTCCCCAGATTGAACTCGTTGATGTTGTTGACCCCATCGCCGTCCGGATCGTCGGCGGCATCGTTTTTGAGCGGATTTAAACCGTACGCCAGTTCCCATTCATCCGGCAAACCGTCGTTGTCGTCGTCAATATCCGCATTGTTGCCCTCGCCGTCGCCGTCGGTGTCCAGGTACTCGTCCGGATCGTACGGGAAGGCATCCTGAGCATCCGGCACCCCGTCACCGTCGCTGTCCACAACCGCGGCCTTGGTGACCGTGACCACACAGGTATCGACATCCTGCAGACCGCCGTTGTCCGTCACGGTCAGCCTGAAAGTCAGGGTTTCACCGGCCATGCCGACGTTGGGCGCCGCAAAGGAGGCCCGCTTGGGTGCCGGCATGCGACAGCTGCACCGTTAATCCATCGATTTGCTGCCATTGATAGGAAGCAATGCTTCCACCCGGATCCGTCGAATTGCTGCCGTTTAATGTAACCGCCGCGCCTTCCGTGACGGTCTGATCCGGGCCGGCATCCGCTGTCGGTGCCTGATTGATGGAAACGAAGCTGGCGCTGATCGTGTGATTTTGGGTCACATTGGTAAACGTATAGGAGGTGACCGCCCCCACAGAGGCACCGTCCACCCGGACATCCAGCACCTGATAGTTCTGATCGGCGCTGATGGCAAACGATTGATTGGCGCCCTGGTTGACCGTCAGTGTTCCGGCAGGTGAAATGCTGCCGTTGGATCCGGCTGAGGCTGAAATTGTAATATGTCGGATTACCGACCGTGTAGGACAGTTCTGTTGAATAGCCGCTCTCATAATCGTCAGAATTATAGGCGGTGACCGCAAAATAATAGGTGGTCCCATCCTGGAGTCCCGCAAGGGTATGCTCGGTTATATTGCCGACATCGTGTTGCTGGTATAATTTCCGCTGGAAGTTCCGTAATAAAGGATATAACCGGCCAGATCGGATTCGCTGTTGGCATCCCACGCCAGGGTGACATCGGCGCAGTGGGCAACAACAGGCACCAGGATCATAAAGCCGGTCAGGGCGGCAAAAAGAAAAAATCCTCGGCACAACCGGGATTTTTTTCGAGGACGGTTTAACGTTTTTGATTTCATTGAAGCACCTTCCAATTTCGTTATGCACCGCGCAAGGCGCAGCAACCATGAAAGGTGCTACGTTTGCCCGGCAACCCTGCCGCCATATTCCGGAATATTGGAACTTAGGCCAGTGGCTTTGCGTCCCACCCTTTCGAGTGGTTTGCCTTTATCAAGCAATTCTTCCTGAAAAAATAAGTCACCTTCGTATAGAGCAAATTAAATGCCAAACATTGAGATTTTTGGGGATCGTTTTAATACTCTTAAATTATTATAAATATAAACAGCGATATCCTTTGATTGCAATTTTGATTGTATCTTTTTGTTCAAACAACATGGTATTTCAATTACAAGATGGTAATTTAAAGACAGAGGACAGATGCCAGAAGACAGACGACAGAGATCAAAGGCTAAAAAGCTTGAAGGCTATTTCTCTGGGGCGAAGCCTACTATTCCTCTGGGGTAGGCAGGTGCTATCGTACTGGGGTTAGATGCTTCTTTGTAGATGAACGCGGCGGATTTAACTGGGGCAAACTCAATAAACCTGTACGTCAGCGCTTCCCAGCTTTTTTCAATCAGCCATGAACTATGAGCTATCTGATGGCGCGTCAGCGCCTCATCACCCACTTTCTCAACTTCTCACCGTACTTGCCCCGTTAAATTTTCCACAGGAAAGAAGCAGAGCGAATTGGTTCTTAAATCATCAGCTCATAACAAAAGGTTGACATAATAATTAACAAAGTTTATATTTCAAAGTATCAACTTCAATCGAAAGGAATTCACCATGCATGCGACTGCTAAAGAATTGAGGTTTAATTCAAAAAACCTTCTGGATGTTGTTTCTCGCGGAGAAGAGGTCATCATCACCTATCGTGGTAAACCCTGTGCGAAATTAATCCCTCTCAAGGAGACTGATAAAAAAGTATTAAAAGCGGATCCTCTTTTCGGCATATGGATAGATCACCAGGATGTGAAAAATGTGGAAAAATATGTTCGAAAGCTGCGAAAAGGAAGGTTTTAATGCTGATTGATACTGATGTGCTTGTCTGGTACATGCGTGGAAATGAAAAAGCCAAACGAGTGATTGAAAATTCTGATGGTTTTTCCATATCAGTCGTAACCTATATGGAATTGGTGCAGGGACTTCGAAACAAAGAAGAATTAAATGTTTTAAGAAATTCTTTTAAGAGTTGGAATGCCGGGATAATTTACATTAACGAAGAAATTTCAATCAAGGCTATGTTTTTGGTCGAACAATATTTCCTCAGTCATTCTCTACAACTGGCAGATGCTTTAGTTGGCGCCACCTCAATGATATACGGTCTTCCCTTGCTGACGGCTAATACAAAACACTATACCGTAATAAAAAATATTATTTTAAAAAAATTCCACCCATAATCTTCTTGTGCACGGGAAAAAACGATTCAATTGGCTAATAATTGCCACATCTTTCGTCTCTTTCCTTTCTCCTTTATCCTTTTGCCTTTAACCCTTGTCCTTAATTTTTATCGAATCAACGTCCCAGTCAACTTAATTTATCCAGTTAAATATCGATAGATCAGCGTAGCGGATTTAACCGGGATCAACTCAATTAACTGACGTTCCAGTGTCTCACCCTCTTCTCAACTTCCCAACTTCTATCCGCTCTGCCTCTCAACTTTCTTTACCTTTCTCAACTTCTTAATTTCTAATCTTCTATCTCTTTAGCGCCTTTCATCAACAATCTCCATCAAGTACTGCCCGTATTCATTTTTCAAATAAGGCTCTGCCAGTTTCTTCAATTGGTCTGAATCGATATAGCCCATGCGCCAGGCAATTTCTTCGACGCAGGCAATCTTCAAGCCCTGCCTCTTTTGAATCGTTTCGACAAATAATGATGCTTCCAGAAATGATTCGTGGGTTCCTGTGTCCAACCACGCAAAACCTCTTCCGAGCAGCTCTACCTTGAGCACCCCTCGCTTAAGGTAGGCATCGATCACATCCGCAATTTCAAGCTCCCCCCTGGCAGAAGGCTTCAGTCTTGATGCAATCTCAACGACTTCTCGATCGAAAAAATACAGTCCGGGAACGGCATAATTCGATTTCGGTTTGCGGGGCTTTTCTTCAATGCTCAGCACATTGCCCTCTTTATCAAAATCGACAACCCCATAGCGTTCCGGGTCTTTGACGTAATATCCGAAAACGACGCCGCCTCTTTTGGTTTGAATAGCCCTGCCCAGAATCTCGGGCAGGCTGTGGCCGAAAAAGAGATTGTCCCCCAGTATCAGGCAGCAATTTTCATCCCCAATAAATTCCTTGCCGATAATAAAAGCCTGAGCCAGGCCTTCGGGTCGCGGTTGAACGGCATAAGACATGTTCAATCCGATGCGGGAACCGTCGCCGAACAACGCCTCAAATTTCGGCAGGTCTTCCGGCGTCGAGATGATAAGAATGTCCCTGATGCCTGCCATCATGAGAATCGAAAGCGGGTAGTAGATCATCGGCTTGTCGTAGATCGGCAGAAGCTGTTTGCTGACGACATGGGTGATGGGGTACAGCCGGGTGCCGGATCCGCCGGCCAGAATAATTCCCTTAACCGAAGTGTGATTGGGCTTGGGAAACGAAATATCGATCATGCAAACCTCCAAAATTATTTTGGCAAATGATTGGATTCTGTTTTATATGAAAGAGAATTAGACAGGATCAACAGGATCAACTGGATATCTTGCTATTCTTTGTTTCCGGAAGAAACAATGAATAATCAATCGCCTCCGGCGAGAAAAATTTGGTAGTTTATTACTGACAATCTTATTATTTGAATCAATTGGGATTCGCATCACTTTCGCGAAAGCGTTAATTAAGCTTTTTTATTTGCCTCAGGTAAATAAAAAAAGTAATATCCCCATAAAGCACGGTAGGAATGCCCCTCACGGGACACCCCCCGCGCAGACCCGTACGTGCGGAACTACCGCATACGGTTCCTGCCTTGGGTAATGACAACCAAACCGCTGGTTGGGCCAGGGATGCTTACACCTTGGGTGCGCGGTGAACTGCATCTGCCTGTCTCGCTCAGCTGCCTTCCGTACGTCGATCAGTCCACGCGACACCTTCCTGCCCGAACTCTGGGTTCCGGTGGTGGGCGACTTGACCCGCGTTCCCCTTGGCCAACCCCCTTCCCTGACCAGACTCCTCCAGTCGTTGGGCACGCTCCCGGCGTGCTTGAGAACTGCTCGTTCGCCTGTTTTGACGGTACTATGGGGCTGTATGACTCCCTAACGGCGTACGTGTGGGACGTTCGGCTCCTTCACCTTCTCCCACCGATCTAAACCATCTCTAGCTTTCAGATCCATTAGGGCCTCCCGGCTTCCGACACCAAAGTATACAGGTACATGCTCAGGGTCTCTGACTCCGCAGGGCCGTGCAGCTCCTTGTCTTTAGCGTTGCTGTCCGTGTCGCCTTCCGTGTACAGGAATACCGTCGGCGCCCTCGATTGGGATTTTTCGTAGCTCAATACCTGGCCTATACCAACCCCTGTCAACGTTTCCCCAAGTGAGTTACCCCGCATGGGACATGACTCGGGGACAAAGTGGTTGACCTACCTTCCTTTGTGTGGCATTCTCAGCCATACCTTTGTGCCGGCTTGGCCAGCGCATCTCCTGTAAATCCTGTCAAATATTTCTAAATATAAATCGCATCCACTCCTTAAATCTATAAAAGCTTTGACTCTGCGGTGTATAATCTTGCAATCATCTCCTCCAGCGCTTTTGTCCACGGTCGCGGGTGAATTCCGAATTTGCGCATGATTTTGGAACAATCCAGCACCAAATTCCCCCTGTGTAGGATAGTTGTCACCTCTGACCGATCTGATCGCCGATGGGGAAGCCCCCCCGGGGGGCTTCCCCATCGGCGGCAACCCAATATTTCTCCGCGTAATTTAATTTTGGGGGCGGAGGAGGTTGACATGCAGTATTCTGATATGTTCAAAAATGCGATGATACAAAAAATGACCGGTCGTACCCAAACTTGCGGATCAGGGTGTTTATCTGGCCTCTGAATCGACTTTTTACCGGGTTCTCAAAGAGCATAAGATGCTGGGCATCGGCAGCTTCAAAATCCGCTGTCTGCCGCCGTCCAAAGCAGCATGTAGCCACCGGTCCCTGCCAGGTGTGGAGTTGGGACATAACGTACCTGAAGACTCCGTTAAGGGCCTATTTTTCTATCTTTACATGATTGTCGATGTTTGGAGCCGCAAAATCATCGCCGCCCAGATCTTTGCTGAAGAATCCATGGATCACAGCGCGATGCTATTGGCCCATGCGTGCATGATCCACGGTGTGCAGCCTGAAGAGCTCGTGCTTTATTCCGACAACGGTGGCCCGATCAAAGGTGCCGCCATGTCGGCGACTTTACACAAACTGGGCGTCATTGCATCGTTCTCACGGCTCGGGCTTCTACTACTGCGCCACTTCATCAAAATCTGGCGCCGACAGGCCCACTTTATTATCCCCGCTAAATCCAACAATCGCCCGAAAGTCTTGCGGACGCTCGGCAAAGGCGATTATCTATGCCAATCTCGAATCCAAGACCATACAACCCTCATCGTTCGGGTACTTCGTCTATCGAAAGGGGTATCGTCGACGCCGCCTGGTTACCTCTCTGCTGCACCCAAGTCTGTTTCCGGCTTCAGAACTGGCTAATCTGTATCACATGCGCTGGGATATCGAGACTTATTACGTGATTTCAAACACACCCTGCGGGCTACATCCTGGCATTGTCACACCCCAACCCCATTCCCTTCAAATTTCATTTGATAGCAACATGTCTTTGATATTTTTAAGAACGTGATCCAGATCTTTAATAGGAGATCCCTTCAGAGGCGATGGTTCAACGTCTCCTTTTGAATTGTGATAATGATGAGGAAAAGTTGATATTTTCTGGAAATGCGGAGCGTTATCCCATCTTACGATTGGATAGTCCGTATAGAGTTGATAAGAGTAGATCGTTTCATTTTCCGTCTGGATTAGTCGAATATCAAGGTGATAAGCAGATGGAAGCAAGTTACAACGTATTCGCAATACGCTTCGCGTTAAAACTTCATCAATGGCTATAATCTTTAATGAAGAGATAGATGAAACGGATTTAAGAAATGAT
>CAVYNY010000012.1:0-69001 GCA_963769935.1 uncultured delta proteobacterium
TTGAACTGGAGGGCGAAACGACGGTCGAGGGGCAATGGGTGGACCGCATCGTCGGGCTCGACGGTGTCCGAAGCGACATCGCCATGATGCGGACGCCTGACGGCCACGGTCGACTTGAGCTGTCGAAGTTCCAAAGGCCAACTGCGTCCAACGTCGAGCTGAACGCACAGGTGAACACGTTGGGTATACGTCGTATCATGTTCACCGTTGAGGATATCAATGAAGTTCTTGCTCGCCTGCAGGCCCTTGGTGCTGAACTTGTTGGAGAGATCGTTCAATACGAAGATATGTACCTGCTCTGTTACGTTCGTGGTCCTGAAGGCATTCTCATTGCTCTGGCTGAGCAGCTCCGCTAAAGCCCATGTCCCTCATCGCGTTTTTTGCCGGAGCCGTCTAACGCTCGACCCGACTGCGCACTCCACATGGCGGCGGGCAAACCTGCGACCACCCATCGTTCTCGCGGATAAGCACCGCGTCGGGATAAACTAAATTTAAAATAAGGACCTAAAATTATGAGAAAAATTATTGTCATAGAATTCATTACACTAGACGGCGTGATACAGGCACCTGGAGGTTCCGAGGAAGATACAATGGAAGGCTTCAAATATGGCGGGTGGATGGGTCCCTACATGGACGACTTATTGGGCAAAGTGATGGAAGCGCAGATGTCGTTAGAGCGATCTGAGCTTCTTCTTGGCAGGGAGACATACGACATCTTCGCAGGATACTGGCCGCACCACGCTGCTGGTTGGCCCGGCATCAACGAAGTAAAAAAGTATGTTGCTTCTCACGACGCATCGCTCAAGCTTGATTGGGAGAATTCCGTGCTTCTTTCCGGCGATGTTGCCGAAAAGGTGCAGAAACTAAAAAGTGAGAACGGTCCAGACCTGCACGTTTGGGGAAGCGGCAATTTGATACAGACGCTCTTGAAGCACGATTTGGTCGATGAATTGTGGCTCAAAATTTTCCCTATAACGCTCGGCCCGGGCAAACGTTTGTTTGCCGAAGGCACGATTGCGTCAGCTTTCAAATTAACCGGCAGCAAAGTTTCACCACTCGGCGTTATTGTTACTGATTACAAGCGTGCCGGTGAAGTGAAGACAGGAGGCATGGATCATGCGTAAACTCATCATGTGGAATCTCATGACGCTCGACGGTTGCTTCGAAGGGGCGAACCACGACATCGACTGGCACGAGGACGTCTGGGGCGACGAGCTCGAGCAGCTCTCGATCGAACAGTGCCGCGCGGCGGGCGCGCTTCTTTTCGGCCGCGTCACCTACGAGTTGATGGCGAATTACTGGCCGTCGGCCAAGGGTGAGATCGCTGACCTCATGAATGACCTGCCCAAGATCGTCGCTTCGCGTACGATGGAGAAGGCCGACTGGCACAACACGCAGCTCATCCGCGAGAACGTGCCGGAGGAGATCTCGCGGCTGAAGGCTGAATCCGGCAAGGACATCTTAATATTCGGCAGCGCTGATCTTTCGGCCGACCTTATCCCGCACGGCCTCATCGACGAGTTCCGCGTCTGCCTCGTGCCGACGGTCCTCGGCGGCGGCACCCCCCTGTTCAAGGCAAGCCCGAAGCGTCTGAAGCTGCGGCTCATAGACGCGCGGCCTCTCCAGACGGGCGCCGTTATCCTGCGCTATCAGCCGACATGACGCGCTGAGGCCACGGGCGTAGCATTCTGGAAAGCGGGTGGTACGACTAACCACCTGCAGTTGATGCGATCGACAATTCAAAATAGTTGAAAATGGCGGTGCAGCGGACGTCAACTTCATACTAGATCTTGGTTTTATGTATAATCGAAACCTGGCGGACCCCGATGGCCATGTCTGGGAGACCATGTGGATGGATCCGACAGCGATTCCCTCGGAGGCTCAGACTGCTTAAAGACGCGACAAGTTGCGCAACATCGGCGCATGCACATATTTAATTTGGCCGTTCGCGAAACATGTATCAGGGAGGAAAATATGCAAAAGATAACGCCATGCCTTTGGTTTAACGGTGATGCAGAAGATGCTGCGTCGTTTTACGTGACCCTGCTTCCGAATTCTCGAATCGATCGGGTCTTCCATTCGCCCGCGGATACCCCCAGCGGTCCGGCCGGCTCGGTCCTTACCGTCGAATTCACGCTGGCAGGGATGCAGTATCTCGGGCTGAATGGTGGCCCTGAGTTCAAATTCAACGAAGCGGTGTCCTTTCAAATCCATTGTGACGATCAGAAGGAGGTCGATCGGCTATGGGCAAGTCTGCTCGATGGCGGGACAGAGATTGAATGCGGTTGGATCAAGGACCGATGGGGACTGGCTTGGCAGATAGTGCCGGTTCGATTGGAGGAATTGCTCAGAGACCCTGACCCAGAACGGGCGCGAAGAGCGATGAAAGCGATGATGAATATGGTCAAGATCGATATTGCAGCCCTTGAGCAGGCAGCAAACGGCTCGGACTGACATTCGCGTTTATCCGATCACTTGTGTGCAGACAGCTGAACAAGAAGATTGAACTGCGACCTTCGGTTGAGTGAGGGGCAAAAATATGGCAGTGGAATCAATCTTATGGCAACGCCTCGACTCACCGGGGCATGATGCCTGCATCATCAACCAAAACGCTACCGGATGGAAGTTGAGCGGTAGCGCCGTCTTCCTGCATGACGGGAATCCGGCTATGCTGGCTTATAAGGTTGTTTGTGATGCGGATTGGCGGACGCTATATGGGCAGGTGGAGGGTTGGCTCGGAAAGCGACAAGTCACCTTTCGTATTGCCCGAACGAAGGCTGATTCGTGGCAACTGAATGATTTTGTCGTACCGAACCTTGAAACCTGTATCGATCTCGATCTGGGCTTCACTCCGGCAACAAACCTGATGCCACTTCGTCGATTAGATCTGGCAGAGGGTCAGGCAGCAGACGTTCCTGCAGCCTGGCTTAACGTCTCGGCGGGTACGCTCACGCTCCTTCGTCAACACTACGCCCGCAGATCAGAGGCGACCTATTTGTACGAAGCACCGATAGTTCACTATGCGGCTGTGTTGACGGTGAATCAGTTCGGCTTCGTCATCCGGTACCCTGGCTTGTGGGAAGCGGCGACTTAACCACGACAAGACGACTGCTCAACAAGCGGTTTCGCAAAAGATCGTTCGTGCCTCGTGACTTTTGACCGCAACGTTACAAATTAAGATGTATCTATATAATAGTTTAGTCCCTATCAAAGCAAGCAAATTTTGATTTGCAGAGCCAAGAGGGCAAGCCAGTTGCAGGAAAATCAAGCTGCCTTGATCGGTATCATTAACCGCGGCCGTTGTACAAGGCTGTCTGAATTTCGCCCGGGATGCGGCGATTTATCTTTGCAGGGAACTGACGGGAGGGACCAGCGTCGCCCTGGGCCGACGATTCCACATCTGCGGAGCTGGAATCGCGGCTCGGCATGGCCGGATCGCGAAAAAACTTGAGACGGATCGCAAGCCTAAAAAGCGGAGCATCGATTCAGAAGGAAAATACTTAATATTTGAGATGCGACCCCGATGTCTCCTTGAAGACCGCCCTGCAAAGGAAAATCCAAAGGCAATCCGGATTCATGTGGTAGTGTAGGTCTGTTAAAAATGTACCATCAGTTCTTCCTTACGTTCCCAGTGAAAAAAATCTCTCGACAACGTTGAATATTGACAGATTGTATGTAAATGGTTACTATGACTACATTCTGAACATAACTACTATGACCACATAAAGAGGTTCATCATGCAATCAGCAAGTGTTGGCATCCGGGATGCCAAAATGCATCTCAGTAAATACATAAAAATGGTACAAAAGGGCACCGAAGTCATTATAACCGATCGTGGGCGGCCGGTCGGGAAAATTGTTCCCATTCAAAATGAGGATCGGACCTTGGAAGAACGTATCAAGGTGTTGGAAGATCAAGGGCTAATTGAAAAAAAATCCACGAAGCGTCAGATGAAAATTCCAGCGCCAATTCCCGTCTCTGACAACATTGCCCAAAAATTCCTCCAGGAAGACAGAGATTATGACCAATAATGCGCTATTAATCTACTGGGATTCATCAGCTATCCTTTCGGCACTTTTTTCGGATATCCATAGTAATGCAGCAAAAAAACGGGCCGACGAAACGGGACTTCATTTTATTTCCTCACTGGCCTATGCTGAAGTCAGTGCTGTCATTGCAAGGATGAAAAGAGAACGCATATTGGTCGAAACTCTTGTAAATGCCGCTTTTGAAGCTTTAGATCAGGGACCATGGCGCCGAATATACACCTGGCCCGAATGGGAGATCGTGCGTGCTCTATCTGCCAAATGGCCGCTAAGGGGAGCAGATTTGTGGCATCTTGCCGCCGCCGCTACATTGCGTAAAGAATTCCATGAATTGAGGTTTCTTACTTTTGATCAACGGCTAAAAAAGGCTGCTGCCGGAGAAGCCCTTTTGTGAAGAGAATCCTTAATCATCCGGACAGCGAAATCTGGCTATATTGTCAGCATTGATTTGTTGTGCCGGTATCGAAATTTTAAGCCAATTCGCGCATAGATCACCGTTTCGTCTTAGGCTAGATTTATTTATGGGCTTGTCCTCGCTTTCATCGAGCTGTTGAACATAGCAGAGGGACATGAGATCTTTTGAGGATCACAGGTTAACAGCAAACTAGTTTGTGGCTCATGAATTCTAAAATATGATCCACAAAATAGTTTGCATCTATTTCACGAGCCACAACAAATCTAGCTGCAAGAATTTGTAGCGTGATTGCAGGAGAGGCTAACAAATGGATGATACAGATGAACGAGAAGGCCGGCTTGAAGCTGCGGATTCGCAATGATTACAAATTGCTATGTAAAGCCTATCTATCTGGAGCAGTCAAAAGTAAACAACGGACAATTTATCCCATGAAATTCATGCATATGACAGCGAAGCGTATTTCATTAGGACTAACAATAAGCCACTGACCGCGCAGCTTATAGATCGAATATATAAAAGAAGGCCAGGTAAAATACGGCAAGCGCAGCCGGAAAAATTGAAAAAAATAAAGGGAAGCTTTGGAGGCTGGACGAATAAGATCAGAGTTAGTCAACTAAATCAACCCCAAGCTAGAAATTTTAAGGAGGAGTTCCTATGCCGAACGGCGGACACATATCATGCGACAATTGCACGTACAGCCAATTTACCCCTGGAAAGTGCGATATTTTTGGAATTAAAATCAGCCCATTCATTATTTGTCGTTCTTTTAGAATGCCAAAGCAGTCTCATAGCAAAGCAAGAGACCAATATCCCTTTTTGAATCAGCTGGAACCAGGAATCGTATATTCCATCGATAATGATGTTTTGAGCCAGGGAAATCCACAACCGATCTACAAAATTGTCAAATATTTAAATTAGCTGGCTGGTCAAATATAGAAATGGATTTGATGCTGACGCTGAGGATTCAGGTTCCGACCATAGGTAATTTCTGAATCGCGGTATTATTTTGGCGTTATCTTTGACCGGATATGTCAATCGATAATGATATATTAATTGCATGAAAATTGAACATGTAAAGGAGGTTGGTTTTTTGAAATAGAATAATTTTTCCCCCAATTAGGTGCTTGTTGAAAGCCTCGGAAATGTCATGGAAACATCGAGATCGACGGCCCTTCCGGGATCCTCTTATGGTGGTTAAGGGGGTGCATCAGACGATGCGCTTTTATTGGAATCCCATTAATAACTCAGGGGGGGAAAATGATAATTCATATTGATGCCGGCTTGGATTTAGTCAGTAAAAGTATTTTTTCGCACCGGAATACGGTCGTATTTGATAGGTTCAATCTGGTACAAAACAGGGAGGGCAACAAACCGTTAAGTAATGTCGATTTGGTTAAGTTCTTTAGAAAGGCCATCGATGGCATTTTAGATTACAACGGAGAGTATCCTGACAATTTTCAAACCGATAATGAGTACATTGTGTTTTCGCGGTCTCTGATGCAAGGGATGCTTATACAATGGAACGAAGAATATGTTGCCGGCAAACAAGCAGAATACTCATTTAATTCGAGGGCTTCGAGATGCATCGAAATTTTAAAGTTTTTCCCCCGCATAAGCTGGCAGAACGAAATAAGCTTTATAGTTAATGAAAGTGCCGGATTTCCAGAGCGTTATTCCGATGAACTTTTAAAATATATAGATTCGTTAATGGAATTTTATGACTTGAAAGGAGTTATTGATCCTGAAAATATTATTTACGCCTATAATCCCGCTGAAATTCCAATTGAGCATTCAAGATGGCACGATGATTGGAAAATAGTTTTTGTGCAGAACGTCCTTGAGACCTTGTATCCATGGCATATTTTAGAGGTCTATTGATCTAAATTTCAGCGCTGATTTTTTTCAGCGCTGAAATTTATTTAGTTCCGGGCGCAAAATGCCGAAGGTCTTAGGAATGAGATTTTTGGTTCTCAAACCGATTAAGATGAAAAATATGGGTAATGCTGCGCTTAGGCAGTTAAGGGATGTATTAAAATTTGAAGTACAGCCGCCTGCGGGTATCAGACAGGCTATGGGAAAGTCATACAATGGCTGGACGGAAAAAGGAACAAAGGTAACCCTCTGTCCGATACAACATTTGTCATATCCTCCTAAGCCGGAGCTAAAAAAGGCTGTCGCCAAGCAAATTAAAAAAGCTCTGACAAGATGCGGCAAGCAGGATGAATTTATATGATTTTCACGATAATTGCAGACGGGTTTGAATAATCAAAATCTGCCGGCATATTCTAAAAGAACAATAGGACTTGAACGCCCTTTAGAGGAGGATAAACCTCTGGCGCATTCAAATTGAAAACAGTAACCGATCATTAGGTATTTTTACTCAATCAATTTGAATATTTCTACGCATTGAAAAGTGCACAGAATTCGTTTATAATAAATTCAATTATCACCAAACCCAACCAAGGACAGCGAGCGCAACTCATGCGGAGCAATAAACCGGATCACCAGACGGCCGCACACGCCTCAAGCCTTAACATATCCCGCTTCTCAGATCTGAAAGCGGGATTTTTTATTTTGCAGTCCACATATCATCCTTAGCAAAATCAATAATTCAGCTGACATTTGTATAAATCAAGCGGACACCGTATACCTTGAAAGATTTAATCAAATTTAATAAATTGCCGATATTCTCTATTTGGTTCCGAATTTAGCAACAGCCAAGACTCATCAAAAAGATTTTCGCCACATTTAATGGAGGTACCGGGTATTGGATCTCAATGCTGAGCAGAAAAAAATCGCGGTGCAGGAGCCCAAAGGTCATTTCCTGCTGAAAGGCGTTGCCGGGTCCGGCAAGACCTCCGTTGGCATTTATCGTATCGCATTCCTTCTAAACAACTATTGTTTCGCCAAGGACGACGCCATCCTGGTAGCAACCTACAATAAAACCCTCATTGGGTATATGAATTACTTGTACAGCAAGCTGGACAGCAAGGAACTGGCGGCACTAAAATCCTTGTTTGCAGCTCCGGATGAAAAAGTCGATATCTGCACCGTAGACAGTTTGATGCGTTCATACTACCGGGACTATTTGAGCCGGGATATGCTGAAATTTGAGCTCAACCCTCCGAAAGGAATAAGTTACGAAATCATCAGTGAAGGCGTATCCAAGCTTAAAAAGCGGTACCCGGAAGTATCCGTCCTGAACCAGAAGAATACACGCTTCCTATTGAACGAAATCCAATGGATCAAGGACTGCCTGTATCTGGAGGAGGAGGAATATCAGAGCGTCGATCGGATCGGCAGGGTAAAAACCCAAAGCGAAAACACCCCCCAGCGTCTTGCCAAGAATTCCGAAACACGCAAGGCCATCTATGAACTCATGCTGTTCTATGACGACGCGCTCCGCAAACGGGAGTATGTGACATTTCAGGAAATGCGAATCCTCGCATTGAGGCAGGCGGAACAACATCCCAAACAAAAATACAGCCATATAATTGTGGATGAGAGCCAGGATCTGACGCGGGCTCAACTTCTGTTTTTAAATCAGATTTACAATCAGAAGGATTATTCCAGTTTTGTTTTTATTGCCGACACTGCCCAGAGCATCTACGGCCAAAGCTGGCTGGGAACCGGCCACAGTTTCGCCAGCATCGGTTTTAAAATGGGCGGCCGCAGCCACTCGCTGAGTAAAAATTTCCGTACCACCACCCAGATTTCACAAGCCGCATACAGCCTGATCGAAGATTGTCCTGAAATCGTCGAGGATGAAAATTTTGTGAAGCCGTCTTTGATTGACAAACAGGGGCAGTATCCTGTTTTCAAAGGCTTTCCCGATGAAACAACTCAGGCTGATTTTATCTGCCGCGAAATCAAACAACTTCTTGAGTCCAATCAAGAAAAAGACATCGCCATTATAGCTCGATTTAATAACCAGCTGGAGAGTGTCAAGCCCTTACTCGAATCCACCGGATTGAAGTGTTCTTTTTTCAAGGATAAGGAGACCGCATTTGAATCCGACACTATCAAGCTGATCACCATGCATTCGATCAAAGGTCTAGAATTTCGGATTGTTTTCATCATCGGGTTGGATGATCGGGTATTGCCCTATTATTCCACAGCTGACGCGGAAACAAGAAAGGATGAGGAGGTTCAGGAAAGGCGTCTTCTTTATGTCGGCATGACTCGGGCTACGGAAACACTTTATGTTCTGAGCAGTTCATCACCTTCAAAGTTTTTAAATGACATCAATCCCAAATTTTTAAGAATGGATCGGCAGACACGGATATCTCGGTTTTACAACATTTCGACCGCTGATTATCGATTCAAGGATAAAATTACCAACATTCATACCGCCGAGGAAAAGATCCGGCAGTGGATGATATACGAGCTGATAGGCACCTACAACTATCCGATGAGCTGCATTACCGTTGAATATCCGATAAAAGAATTCTCACGCAAAGGATTTGTGGATATTGCCGTCCAGATTTATGATCAAGGGTCACCTCGTTCCGTTTATTTTTATGGAGACAAAGAGCCCCGGGCACAGTATGGACGATGGCCTGGACCAGCTGAAGAGCTACATGAGCCATTGCAAGGTCTGCCGGTACGGCCTAGTGACCAACGGAAATGATGTTAAGGTAATCGACCACGAGTTTAAACCGCTAAATGATATCCCGAAATTCAAAAGCACCTGGCTTTCAGCCTCCTTAAGGAATTACAGCTATTTGAATTTTAAAACCAGTCGCAGATACAACCTGGCAATTGACGAAAACGATCCAAGCTCTTTAGAGGTCTCAAGCGAAAATGGCAGCCTGCTTGTCGAACAGCATAACATGATCAGCCTGCCGGTGTATGACAAAATCGCCGCCGGCGACCCCCTGGAGATGAACCCTCTTTTGGAAGACACTTTTTATTTCCCGAAAGAATGGCATCGCGGCGCCGAGTATTTCATCTTAAAAATCAAGGGCGACAGTATGCGCAATGCCGGCATCGAAGACAATGACTATGTCGTCATCCGTTCCCAGACCACTGCTGAAAATCTGGATATCATCGTCGCAGCGATTGATAACAGTGCCACGCTGAAAAGATTCAGCCGGATGGGAAACAATATTCTATTGCTGGCAGAAAACCCCAAATATGACCCAATTATGCTAAATGAAGATCAGGTGGTGATTTTGGGTGTAGCTGTTGGACTATTGAAACAGAGCTGTTGAGATCTAAAAAGAGAATGCTTGATTGGTTTTTATAAAATTTTTAAAGAGTGGAAAACATACAAGTATCAGGTGCAAATTATTAAATTTAGTCAACTCGGTCAACAAAGTCCCATGGTTTCTTTATTAAGATTAACGGACTCATTCAACGATACGAAAAATGAGTGAAAGTAAAAGCGATAAAATTGAATTTGTTTCCAAAGTAATTGGACTGGTAATTGTATGCAGCGGAATCGTTGCTTCAATGAGCATCGTCTACCTTCTTATATTCCCCGGAACCGATTACGGCCAGCTGCAACAAATTAGTTTAAAAGCTCCATTCGGTGGAAGAGAAATTAATAATGCGCTTTATGCTATGTTTCAAATTGAAAGACAGATGTATTTTAAGGCGCTTATTTTAAGTCTTCTCCCCATTCCTTTTGGAATGTATCTGATGAGTTCGAACAATATATTTGTTAGATTCTGCTACCCGGAAGTAGGGGACGATATCCGCGGCACGCTGTTTGACCCCAACTATGCCGATATACAAGTGGAGGATGGCCTTAGCAAAGATGAAATAAGCTCCGAAGATGGAATCGGCTATGGCAGATGCCCCGCATGCAATGCTGATATAATCAGGCGGAAAGTGGAGCATGGCAAGCATGTTGGCAAATATTTTCTATCCTGCTCAAATTTCCCTAAATGCAAGCAAGTATTCCCATATAAGAACCGGAAAAACGAGGCAGAGCAACCATTTAGATTATGATTTTCAAGTATAGGTTAAGCTTTGGAGCCTGGGCGTTAAAGGATCAGAGATAGTCAACTCAGTCAATACCGAGTTTCCCATAGGCTTAACAGCAACATGAGTAAGATAAAAAATTAATCCCTTCGGATAATAGATAAAAGGCAAGAGAAGGATGCGACCAGTATGTCGGATGTATATATGATAGAGTCAGATGGTTCAACTAAAGCCATGTCTCAAGTGCAGTGCAAGAATGAAGAAAAAGAGCTGCAGGATATTTTGGAAAAAAATTATAATCTTCTGCCTGGAAGCCAGATTCGGCCGGACGATCCTTGCCGCTGGCTGTTAATCAAGCGGGAAATGCCGGTTCCCGATCCAAATACCGGTGATGGCCGTTGGAGCATTGATTTCTTTTTTGTTGATCAGACAGGGATGCCGACATTCGTGGAATGCAAACGATTCCAGGATACCCGCTCGCGTCGCGAGGTGGTTGGCCAGATGATGGAATACGCTGCCAATGGGCAATACTACTGGGATAAGGAAATTATCCGAGGGTACGCGTCAGCGGAAGCCCGCAGAAGCTCTAAAAATCTCGACGAAGTCATCTTTTCCCTAAAACCGGAGTCAGGTCAATCCGTTGATGATTTTTTAGAACTTATTGAAAACAATCTTCGAGAAGGCCAGCTTCGTCTGATATTTTTTATGGAAGAGGCACCAAACGAACTCAAAAGCATCGTCGAATTTCTAAACAGCCAGATGGAGAGAACCGAAGTTCTGGTGGTAGAGGCGAAACAATATCAGAGAAACGGTACTAAAATTATAGTTCCCCGGCTGTTTGGGTATACTGAGGAAGCCAGAAGGATTAAGAAGTCGGTTATGGTACCGTCAGGGAGTCGTATGCAGTGGAATGAAGAAAAATTTTTTCAACAGGCCAGAGAAAGACTTTCCAAAGAAGAGTTGGAAGCCGTTACCAAGCTGTTTGCCATTGGCAAATCGGATGGTTTATACATCAGATGGGGTACTGGAAAAGAAACAGGGTCCTTTACCATAGTCGAATCGGAGCTTTTCTCAAAATCAATTATCAGCTGTTATGCAAATGGATCAATTGTCCTAAGTTTTGGCGGGTTAAAAGGCAACGAATCCATTGAAAACTTTCGCACTGATCTTGCGAACGCAGCAAAAAATGAGCTCGGTTTCTCAATACCCGACGATTATATCGATAAATACCCAACAATCCAGCCGTCAGCCTGGATTAAAAAGGCAGATATTTTAATCGATATCGTTAAAAACTTGATCAATAAATATATATCTCCCGAAAACATATAAACTGAAGCACATCCCGAATAAACCATGGCAAAATCTTCCAAAATTATAACCTGCCGCCAGGCGAACTCAATCAAGTTGGAATGCGAAATCGATCTCTGTCGGTTGTTTGATACCAAAGAAGAAAGAGAATGCTTTGAGGATCGATGGGACTCGTTTCTCGAATCCGATCCTCACAATCCAGACATTTTTAAAAAATCTGGGAACCGACTGCACTTTTTATCCGAGCAGTTGATTTCCAAAAAACAGGATAATAGACCTCCTCTCCTACTGATCCTCGGTAACCCTGCCAGCCAGTCCATCGCCAAAGGCATGTTCTTTTCCTTTGAAGACAACGGCACCGAACACCGCTTCTGGAAATATATCCTCAAGGATTCCGGAATACTTGAACTATCATACAACAAAACCAAACCGGTCGATGAGCTAAATAAAACTCGCAAAACACAGCTGCTTAATCTGGCGTATGATTCTCCCTTTCGGATCGGGCTATGCGTGCTGATTACATTTCCCAGCGCCCCGGGAGGGCTCTGGGGCGGTGTGGCCGGTGTCCAAAAGCTTATCGGTGCCAGAGCCTTCCGCAAGCTGGAACAGGAAGAAACCGCCAGGGTCATAAAACTGGCCGAAAAATTCATCAACCCAAGGGGTGCCGCTATCACCTTTCAGAAAAATGCCTGGAACAGTCTGCGTTCTGAAAAAGATCCGAAATACAGGATCAACGCTGCCAAGGCAGGCGCCTTGAACGGAACTTTAAAAGGGCATAGGGATTTACCTTTTTTTGTGTTCCGCCAACCCGGCTGTCCGGGCCATGCGCCAGCGCCTTAAAACAATTGCGAAAAAAGTGGTGAGAGGCTTGATTCATTCCCTCTGCATTTAAGGATACAAAACTAAGAGAGAGGTTTTAATATGATAGAATGTCCCTTTTCTCTAGACGATGAAAAACTTTCAACGCTCCTTAGCGCTTACTCAAATTGGCTTAGCGAAAATGATGAAGACGCGAAATATCCGGTTAAATCCCGACAAAAGGCAAAAGATTTAAAAGAAAGTTTGTTAAACCCGGAATACCTGTCTGCAGTTTCTGATGACGAGCTATCAAAAAAAATATTTGCTTATTCCCGCACACTTGAAGGTCCCGCCCATATACGTTTAGGAATGCCACGGATATCCTATCATTTTGACGCGGGATTTAGACATTGCAAGACAATGGCTGCGCGATCAAGCCAGCGGAAACGAGCGGTATGGAATTGTTGTGTCTTCGCAAGCAGAACGGTTGAAACCATATGCCATTGATGTTCGAACTCCTATGAATCCCGTGCATTGGTTTTTGGAAGGAAAAGACGATGTGCGATCATCATATTACCTTGAGGATGTTGCGACCGAGTTTCACGTACAAGGGCTTGAGCTAGATTGGGTATGCGTATCATGGGACGGAGATTTTCGTTATAATGACCGCAGCTGGCAGCATTTCTCATTTCGAGGCACCAAGTGGCAACGCATCAAAAAGCCTTCCAGAAAAAAATACCTCAAGAATGCTTATCGTGTCCTTCTCACAAGGGCACGTCAAGGAATGGTAATATTTATTCCTGAGGGAAGCACGGTGGATCCAACAAGAGATCCGAGTTATTATGATTCGACTTTTGCCTATTTGCAGTCCATTGGGTTACGCGAGCTGTAGACCTTTCATTCTTGCATTAATCGAAAAGGGAAAACGGTTACATCCTAACTATTAAATTTCGCTTTAAATGTCAAAAATTTCGGATGTGACCCTCGCATCTTTACCGCCAGGAATTTTAATAAGGGAAATGAATGATGCAGAATCTTTTGACCATTTTGGTTATCATTTTGGTGGTTCTCGTTGGACTCCTCATATTCAAAAAATATTTTAAACCCGATTCATCCAAAGCATTTCCATATCAATCAAAAAACTCACTATGTTCCCCGGCTGAAAGATCGTTTTTGGGTGTGTTAGATCAATTATTCGCCGACAAATACCGGGTAATTTTAAAAGTAAGACTGGCGGATCTGCTGGAAATACCAAAAGGTGTTTCAAAATCCCTTCGACAAAGCGCCCTCAACCGCATATCCAGCAAGCATGTCGATTTTGTGGTTTGCAATAAAAACGATTTATCAATTTTGGGGGTAATTGAACTCGACGATCAAAGCCACAAATCAGCCAAACGCCAGAAACGCGACGGTTTTTGGACAGTGCCTTGAGTGCCGCCGGCATCCCTATTGTTCATATCCGAGCGCAAAATACCTATTCGGTCGTCGATATTCAGAATCAACTGCAGAATAATTTCTTATTCATGGCAGCCAAATCTGAAACAAATCCGCTCGGTCAGTTTCAGACTCAAACGGCCAGGGGAAAACCCAACCTATTTCGGATGATACCGAAACCATTGAGATCTGCCCGGACTGCGGAGGCGCGCTGGTAAAACGGCAAGCTCAAAAAGGCAAGTTTGCAGGTCAACATTTCATGGCCTGCTCCAATTTCCCCAAATGCCGCAAAATCGTTCCGATAAAACAAGCGGCTTTTTGAAAGGATTAAAAAATCAATTCATTTTTTACGCCCATTAAGGAAATCGATAAGTAATGAAAAGAAGGGGGGCACCCATTAAAGGGTGGGTCAAGAGAAAAGACACCCCCTTAACTCAAAAAAATGAATTTTTAATTGACCGTTGATGAATTCTCAAAAAGCTTGACTAATAAGTTCATTATATGTCTGATCTTAGGATATCTAACCCGGAAATGGATACATCTAATCCGGGTACTAAGATCACCAGCATCTTAGCTGAACCGAAGCCAACTGCAGATACCGCCATCACACAACTTGAGATCAGAAAGAGAGATACACACATGATCACAGGTGAACTTAGGAATCAGATCAACCGCATCTGGGATGCGTTTTGGTCAGGTGGCATATCTAATCCCATGGAGGTCATTCCATTGAGCAGATGACGTACCTCCTTTTCATAAAAAGACTGGAAGAATTGCTCACAGCACCCGTAACACTGACGTCTCCCAACCCAATTTGTAGGTATTTTCATCGATATCCGCAAATTCAAAGGATCGCGGGAACCAGCTGACTACAATTTAGAAAAGGGAAATTGAGATGGTTGTGAAGTATGACATTCTGCTGAAAGGGGGCACGGTTGTCGATCCGGCCAACCGCGTCACAAAGGTGGCTGATATAGCTGTTGCCAATGGCAAAATCGCGGAAATCGGAGAAGATCTGGATCCTGTCCGGTCGAATGAAAGCATTGAAGTTAAGGGCAAATACATCCTACCCGGGATCATAGACCTGCACGTGCACGCGTCTTCCTGGTTGGGAGGACGCTTCGGGCATAAAATGATGGCTCTGGCCGGTGTTATCACGGCCCTGGATATGTCCGGACCGGTGGAGAGCGTCCTGGACATTGCCAGAGAGTACGGTGCAGGGCTTAATCTCGCCAGCCTGCAATATGTGTGGCCCGGGCATACGGTCAGGGATGCGAATCCAGACGGCGTCGAACTGGAGAACCTGCTACAGCGTTCACTGAGGCAGGGTGCCTATGGATTAAAGATTCTCGGCGGACACTATCCACTGACACCGGAGGCCACTGCACGGACAATTGAGGTGGCCCGTACAAACAATGCCTACCTGGCTTTCCATGCCGGCAGCCTTGAAACCAAATCGGATATCGAAGGGTTTCATGAAGCTGTGAAGTTGACCGGCGATCATGCGATTCACCTGGCCCATATCAACAGTTACTGTCGCGGAAGGGTTAGAACATACTTGCTTGAAGCCCAGGAGGCCATCGAAGCGCTTGAACAGCATCCCCAAATATGCTCGGAGTCCTATCTGTCTCCGTTTAACGGCACCAGTGCCAAATGCTCCGGGGGGGTTCCGGAAAGCCGAGTGACGGAAATGTGTCTGACGGATGGTGGCTTTGCAGCTACCGAAAAAGGGTTGGAAGAAGCCATTAACGCCGGCTGGGCCAATATCAACATGGAATCCGGCGGCCGGGTCATACTGGCCACAGGTGGGCCTGCCGTGGAGTGGTGGCGGCAACAACTTACCGATACCTCGGTAAGTTTCCCAGTCAACCCTGCTATACCGCGCCTGATGCTGGCAACCGCCAAGAGAAAAACCGGTCAATTTGCCGTGGACTGTATCAGTACAGACGGGGGCGGCATCCCGCGGAACGTCACGGTGGAAATGGGGTTGGCCCTGGTCAAACTGGCGGCTCTAACGATCGAAGAATTCGTAGTTAAAACGAGCCGCAACCCTGCCCTTATCCTGGGATTGCCGAACAAGGGGCATTTAGGTGTCGGGGCTGATGCAGACATCACGGTTGTAGAACTGACGTGCCAAAAGCCGATCCTGAGCCTGGCAGACGGCAAGATGATCATGTTCAAAGATTATCTGTGCGGCAGGGGGACCCATATCATCACCACTCCGGCAGGGGCAGGGTTTGTTAAGCAAAGAGGTCTTGAACCTGTTGTGGTGGACTCTGCTCAAGCGCAGTTATTTGCCAGGCCTGCCGCTATCTGAAAAATTGGATCAGTCAAAAAAACGGGCCACCCGGGCGGCAGGCCCGCTGTTAATACACTCTTTTCAATTGATCTGGAATCCATATCGTTTCGATAAATTATTCGATTGCAAATTTTTTTCCAGTGATCGTCAACACATCGTTTAAAATTTCCAAGTATATCATCTATTTGGGATTGATTGATAACCAGGGAGGTCCGATCAGCAGATGATCCCCGGCGACGCCATTCACCGTTCCATGTCCGGGGAAAACAATCAAGCCTCTGTCGAAGCATTTGTTCATTACAGTCTCTGCAAATTTTGTCTCTACCGGAAAAGGCTCTTTTGTCCTTTTGTTTTTGACGAAACTCGATTCCGCACATTAATCCCTGACCGCGAATGTCTCCGATGGACGGCCGTTTCTCCTTTAGCGTTTGCAATCCGTTGAGGAGGTGTTTTCCGCAGATTTTGGAATTTTGGACAAGATCATTGTCGATGACAAATTTCATGACAGCGGTTGCAACTTTGCAGCCGAGCAGCTGACCGCTATGGGTATGGCCGCCTTCAAACGCAAAATTTCCTTCAATCATAGTTTTCATTATATCTCTGGATAGAATGCAGGCGCCAACTGGAAAATAACCGCCCCCCATTCCTTTTGCCGTCGCGATGACATCCGGTACTGCTTTCCAGTGATTGATGGCGAATTTTTCTCCTGTCCTTCCCATACCGCACATGACTTCATCAGCGATAAAAACCACCTCATACTTGTTGCAGATGCTACGGATAATTTCAAAATATCCTTCGGGAGCTGGCACGGCACCGAGTGAGGCACCGACAACGGGTTCTGCAATAAAAGCAGATACATTTTCGGGACCTTCCTGAAGGATCGCGTTCTCCAATACACGTGCGCACAAAAGTTCGCATTCCGGGTACGTTTTCTCAAAGTGACACCTATAGCAGAAAGCCGGCGGTATATGCGGAAAGGCCTTCAGGAAAGGGGTATGCTTTCTTCGCCGAAACGTGTGACCGCAACTGGACAATGCCCCGATCGTATTGCCGTGGTAAGACTGCCATCGGGAAATGACGATGTATTTTGAGGGTTTTCTACGATTTACCTGATATTGTCGTACAAATTTAAGCGCTGTCTCAGTGGCCTCGGAACCGGAATTGACTGCAAAAACAGTATCAAGTCCTGAAGGGGTAAATTGGTTGAGAATGTCTGCCATTTCAATGTATACATCCGAGTGAGAACAATGGGTCGGATTGTATGCCAGCATAGTTGCTTGTGGTGTCATCACTTCAGCGATTTCACGTTGCCCATGCCCGATGTTGCATACCAATGATGATCCGCTTGATCCGTCGATGTATTTTTTACCGTCGCTGTCGTATAGATAAATCCCCTCTCCTTTTACGATATTCGGATTGTTTCGAGTGCGATTTCTAATCATTGCGGTCGACATGGGCACTTCTCCTTTCATATATGTTTGGCTGTTTTTCACAAATTATATCCTTTTATTCCAATCTCTAACAGAATCCTTATTGATTTTTTTGAATGTGCGCATCAGAGTGCCTCAAAGGAGCATTCCGTGGGTATTCGCAAACTTCAGCGGCAATAAAATCATCTTGAAGTGATGCACCGGCAATGTTATGTAAAACTCCTCTATTTTTTGTAAATTATTGCCGAATAAATGCGGCTGACCAAAACCTGTTTTTCGAAAGGCTGAATCGATGAACAAGATCATTTTTATTACCGGCGCTTCTTCAGGTTTCGGACGTGCATGTGCGTACCGTTTCGCAAAACATGGCTACAAATTGGTTTTAACCGCACGAAGGACCGAACGTTTAAAAGAGATCGAAAAAGACCTATCGACCAAAACGGACATATGTTCGCTAACCCTGGATATCAGGGAACGGGATGCTGTTCGCGAGGCCATTGAGGCTCTGCCTGAACCTTTTTCAAAAATTGACGTTCTTATCAATAATGCCGGCCTTGCGTTGGGGATGGAACCCGCCCATGAGTGCAATCTTCAAGATTGGGAAGTTATGGTAGATACTAATATAAAAGGCTTGATGTATTGCACTCGCTACATCCTGCCCCAAATGGTTTCGCGTAACCGTGGGCACATTATCAATATCGGTTCGATAGCGGGAAACTGGGTCTATCCCTATATAAATGTTTACGGCGGCACCAAGGCATTCGTAAGGCAGTTTTCATTAAATCTTCGCGCAGATTTCATGGTACCAGGGTAAGAGTGAGTTTGATTGAACCTGGGATGGCTAAAAGCGAATTCGCAGCTGTTCGCTTCAAAGGCGACAGCGACCGAGCTTCTAAAATATTCGACCAAGCAGAGGTTTTAAAACCAGAAGATATTGCTGAAGTCGCATTCTGGGTTACAAACCTACCCGACCATATGAATGTAAACAGCATTGAGGTCATGCCGACATGTCAGACCTGGGGTCCCCTGGTGATGACCCAAAATCGGTAATTCACTGGCTTCAACGTAACGCGATGAGCCTTTTGGCGTTATGGATCAAGAGTGCATCGATGTCGTTGTCGCTCAGATCCCATGCTTTCATCACAGGGACACTGTTTTCCAGAATATGCGTGTATCCATGCCCCCCATAAGTGTATCGGCGTGTTTTGTAACAGATATCATGTGAAATCAAAACCTGGTTTAAGTACCCATTTTTCTTCATTTCTAAAATCTCTTTAATCCGCTGAACATCATTGGGCATGTGCGCGATGGCCATTGCCAATGGATAATAGCCTTCCCAACCGAACAAATCATATTCAATCGAGCAGCCGGTCTCTGCAATTTTCAAACGGGTTTCAAGTGAAAACGGGGTGCGATCAATATGGCAGATGATCACTTTTTCGAGGTCTGCGCCTGCCTGTTTCAATATGTCGATAATTTCAAGCGGAGAATCATCATGTCGCCCCGGATGAACGGTTATAGCAGCTCCGGTGGCAGCCTGAGCATGAGCAGAAGCGATCAGGCTTTTTCTCTCTCTTTTATCCAAAGGCCAGGAGCATCCGATTTCACCGATAATGCCTGCCTTTATCTGTTCTATGCCGACCCCGACTTCGATGTCATGAATTATTTCCGCCGTGATGTCTTCCACAGTTTTTTGGTCGTAATCACCAACCTGTATCTCGCCCACATAGTAACCGCAACCCATAACAACATTGATGCCGGTCATTCGCGAAACCCTTGCCAGTGCAGCCGGATCACGACCGATATTGTCAAGTGTGACATCTACAATTGAGTTGCCGCCGGCTGCTTTAAAACGCATCAATTCATACACCGCCTCTTTTTCATTCAACAGGCGCAAGTTGTCCTTGTTACTGTAAGGATGATACTTAAACCAGCTGATGTCGGGATGATCGATGCGGATTTTTTCTTCAGCCATCAATTTCCGGGTAGCTTGGCTTGGTTCTTTGAACCACAAACCGAGTTCAATGAAAAGGTGTTCGTGAGGTAATGTTGTCCCAAGTTGATTTTCATCTATCAGACCAAGAACCGTTTGTATTTTGCCAGATTTTAATTCAGCCATGGATGTGCCTCATTCAAAATTGAATTAGTTCTATTGTCAATGAGAGTTCTCAGAATCATTTATTCATCTTGCCCTTGTCACATGAAGCCGAAAATTTCCGGTATGAGCAGAGAAATTTTGGATACATAAGTAACAATCATCAGCACTGCAATGAGCACCAGAATAAAAGGAAATGTCGCTTTAATCACTTTTTCGACTGGCAGGTTGGCAATAGCGCTTCCCACATATATGCAAATCCCAACCGGTGGGGTAATCAGGCCGATTGTCAGGTTTAACACCATTATCATACCAATGTGCAATGGATGTAAGCCAATGGCATCGAATAGCGGTAACAGCACTGGTACAAGAATGATGATAGCGGCTCCCGGTTCCAGAAACGTTCCAACTATTAACAGTAACACGTTGAATACCAGCAAAAAAGCGGGTGGCGATGCCGTCAGAGGTTCCAGCATGCCGATTACTTTTTGCGGAATCTGTTCAATTGCCATGAACCATGAAAGCGCACTCGCCATGGAGATAATGATGATTACCACGGAGGTAATGATGCCGGCTCGCACAAATGCCCTGAACAGTTCCTTCAATTTCAGTGATTTCGTCGAAACTGCAAGGAGAATAGCGTAAACGCAACCAACATTGCCGGATTCGGTCGCAGTAAATACGCCTGAAATAATTCCACCAATAATGATAAAGGGCAAAAGTAAATACCAAAAGACATCTTTACCGACCACAAAAAGCCTTTTAAGTGAAAATGAATCGTTTACAACTTTATAGCCTCTTTTTCTTGCATAAACATAACAGGCGAGCATGAGAGAGAAACAAAGTAGTATTCCTGGTAGAATGCCTGCCATAAACAATCCGCCAACAGAAATGCTGGCAGCCATCGCGTAAATGACCATTATAACACTGGGTGGAATGATCGGCCCTGCGACGGAAGATGCAATGGTCACAGCAGTGCTGAAATCTTTTTCGTAGCCTCCCTCCGTCATCATATCAATCTCTATCTTTCCCAAAGCAGCAACATCGGCAACAGCAGCTCCGCTTATACCGGCAAAAAACATGCTGGCCATAACATTGGTGAAAGCCAGACCTCCCCGGATGTGGCCGACAAGAGCTTCTGCAAATTTTATTATTTTACCGGTAATATTAGCTCTGTTGATAATCTCTCCGGCGAGAATGAAGAACGGTCCGGCAAGGAGAGGAAAAGTGTCAATTGAGGTAAATGTACGAATGACCATTTTGCTCATGGGAAGACCACTGAGTAAGAATCCGAAAACGCCGTAAGGCCAAGTGCGAACGAAACCGGGATGCCTATAAAAATGGTGAATAGAAATACCGATGCAACAATCCAGATCATAAAATCGCCTTCTTAATTACTTTAAACTTTGGAGAGAAAAAAAGTGTCGGCATTTCTTTAAAACGGTGGGTAGAATTTGAAGGATCACCAAAGCACTTCCAACCGGTACTATCGCATAGGGTATGCTCATCGGTATCCGAATACCGGGCGATATTTGCCGCGACGCGGTTCGACCCCTTCATATCCGTAAAGCAATAGGACCACCATTAGGAATAAAGCACTCAGATCGATGAATATGAGAATTATTGCACCCAGCCTGGCGCCCACATAATTCAAAAGGACCGTAAAACCGATATGTTCGCCTTTCCTGTATGCGCAGCTCAGGCCGAGAAAAACAACAGCAATAAAAAGGTAGCGCGCCACTTCAGCACTCCAGGGAATCGGGTTTCGCAGCACGTAACGATAAAAAACTTGAGCAAAAACCACTACTGTCAGTAAAATCATATTGATGCCGACAATGGTTTCGATCACCAGATTCACGCCATTGGCAAACCTGTCCAATCGGTCGATCGCGCTCATTCTTTTAAACTCTCAATACGGCCAATATTGCTTTTGAAAAATTTTGAAGGAGCGATCCAGCACCTGAAAAAGCGGACCGCTCCTTGGTTAGCATTATTTCTGATAGCTTTTCTCCACTATTTCGGTCGCCTCTATTATTTTTTTCGGCCATTCAGGTCCGATTTGAACGTTAATCCATTCTATGACCGGTTGTCTCGAAGCATCAATGAAACCTTTTCTTGCTTCAGGGCTGAGATGCGAAATCTTTATACCCTTTTTCTCCAACAGGGTTGCTGCTACACGATTCTTATCATATTTGATTCCTCTTAATACGGTTTTCCACACATCTGCCGCTTCTTTGACAACCTCTTGTAAATCCGGCGGAATGCTCTCATAAAACTTGTTGTTGATGATAAGAACCGCAAAGACTGTAAGTGTGGTGATCGGTGGTTACATATTTTGGACTTCATACATGCGATAAGAATAGATTTGATCCAACGGGTTTTCCTGTCCATCGACTACTTTCTGCTGCATTGCACTGTATAGTTCGCCACCGCCCGGCATCGGGGTCGGGTTTGCTCCCAGTGACGCCACCAGTTTCTGGTAAATCTGCGATTCCATAACTCGAATCTGCAGGCCTTTCATGTCCTCAACTTTTTCGATAGGCCGGACACTATTGCTGAAATCGCGAAATCCATTCTCACCAAAAGCAAGAATCCGTGTGCCGGTGGCTTTTAAGAATGCGTCCGCAAACTCATCGCCGAAAGGCCCGTCCAGAACCTTCCAGGCGATGCTAACGTCTTTGAACAGATAGGGGATGCTGAATACATAAAATGGCTTAAAAAAACCCGACAGCGGTCCTTCGGCCAAAAAGTTCATTTCCACCGTTCCCTGTTGAACCGATTCCATCACCTCGCGTTCAAAACCCAATTGGGCTCCTGGGAAATACTTTACTTCGATCCTGCCGTCGGCGTGTTTATTTATGTAATCTATCATTGCCAGGCTGGCAAGATGCTCGGCAGCGGCTTCAGTAGCTGGCGATTGATGGGATAGTTTGATGATATATGGTTCTGCCGAGGCAGCACCTGCAAACACCAACACCAGAACCAAAATAATCACAAGGCCTTTCAGTTTTTTCATCTTTTCCCTCCTTTTAGTATTTTTGCCAAATAATTGTCTCTGTTTCAGCCTCACCCACTTCAGTGGCTATCCGTATATTCCTTTGTTAGGATCCGGCTTTCGATGCCAATTTGAATTTCCGTAGTTAGTTCGTAATTTTGTAGTAGCGTTCATACATTTCTTTGATGTCCGATATATGTTTCTGCATTTCCGACATCGATCGGATTTTGTCTCGGCTTTTAATGGCCTTGAAAATATTCCCGTGAAATTTCATGGATGTTTGTTGCATATTCGGCAGGATGTGAAGGCATTCCTGGATGTATTGCTCTATGTACCCCTGCATATTTTTATAGGAATAAATAATGAATCGGTTATTGGAGGCTCTGGCGATGCTCAGATGGAATTCCATGTCCAGGTCAATGTAGGCTTGGGAGTCGTGGTTTTGTAAGGCTATTTTCATTGACGCAACGATTTTTTCCAGTTTGTCAATTTGGCTTTGATTGGCGTTGGCTGCTGCCAGGTCTGCCGCTCCCACTTCAATGATTTTGCGTGCCTCTATAAGCTCAAGGGCGGCGATCGAATCCGACATCAGCGGTGGCGCAAAGGAATGGACGCTCAGCGCTTTGAATTTGGAAACCAAAACCGTGCCGACCCCCTGTTTTTGCTCAACCGCACCAACCAGCGACAAGGTGCTCAATGCCTCTCTCAATGATGTGCGACTCACTCCCAGCTGGGAGGAAAATTCGATCTGATTGGGCAATTTGTCCCCGTCTTCAAGTTCACAGTCACGAATCATCCGCTTGATTTCGTCAATGACATCGTCGGCAAGTCTCCTTTTTCGTATTTGGGACATTTTTCCACCACGCAAAATTGTTATATGATGTGATTTTCATACAATCATATTAATGACGATGTCAATCTATTTTTTTTACCGATGGCACATTCTCTATAATAATAATATTATTAAAAAAGAAGAAAAAGGGACAGGTACTTCATGCTCTACGCCGCGGCGTCCCTTCAGTGCATTTGCTCGCTTCTTCCTCAAGAACAACGGCCTCGCCTTAGACGTCAGAGGTTCGGCACGCCAAATCTGCCCCTGCAATGCAATTTCAACAGGGAATGGATTCTCGGGGCTGCAGTCATTCCTTTATGTTCAGGCTCCCATCCCCCGCGGCGGGACTATACCCCAGGTTGCACCCACCGCTAAAGCCAAGCTTCAGGGCAGCCAGGCCGTTTACACCACGCATAGCCCGGTTGGTTACCTGCCCCGGGGTGTGGTATCACTACGTATCCGACACGAGCACCTGATACGGCTGGACTTCCACCAGCTGGATTGCAGCCTTGTCGGCTGCTCCGACGTCCGTTCTATTTCTCTATTTGGGGATATGGGATCAAGGGGACATCCTAAAATTATGACTTTCCGGCAAAAGAAAAATTTCGGCAGCCTATCATAAAGATTAAAATATTGGCAAAATCTGCCTGCTCCGGGTATAATAACGGTAACGACCTTATATTATAGAAACCTGATCGCTTCTTAAGTAAACATCGTTTCCAAGAATAAGAAAAGATTGATATGAAAGCAAAATTCTTAGTGGTCCTCCTCTGTCTCTTTTTCCCGCATTCGGAACCGCGGATACTATTATTTTGAAAAATGGCAAATCCATCGAGGTCAAGAAGGTGTGGGAAGAAGACGACCTTATAAAAGGTGAAGTTTTCGGATCTGTTATCGGCTACCCCAAAGACCAGGTCGAGCGATTAGAAATCGGGGAAAGTGATCAGGCTGCAAAACCAAACAGCGGCTTTGTCTTTGATGATTGGAGATCGGGCATAAGCATATATGAATTTATGGACATCGCGGAGCGCAATGATATCCCCATCCATCGTGATGGTTTGATTTCCATTAACAAACATTTTAATCCAATCGTCAGCCGCAAGTACGCCGAAACGTACAGAAAATTTTATTACAAAGATCAAATCCTGGGAAAATGGGCCAGAGTCGACTTGGTCTTTACCCCGAACACCAAGAAGCTGTGTACCTTGTCGATTAAGTGGAACGGCCAGGGAGTATCCAAAGAATCAGAATTCTTCACCGAAGTTAAATCGATAATGAGCAAAAAGTATGGTGCGCCTTCCAAAACTGACAAAGAATACCTTATCCATAAAATCTTCTGGAATATTAATCAGAATGCATATGCAATGCTGCAGGGTGGCGGCGGTTTTTCTCAACTCCACTATTTCGACAAACACTACCTGAATCTCGCAGAAAATGAGTCAGCCAAAACCAAAGCGACTGAGCATCATAATGCTTTAAAGAAGGATGCCGAGAAGTTCTAATTAAACCATGCAAAAGGAAAAATGAAGATGCCTATTTTTTTTGTCCTTTTGGCCATTGTTTTGACTGTTCTTGTTGCCCTCCTCCTTCTCAAAAAATATTCCAAACCCGGTTCAACTACTTCATTTCCATACCAATCCAAAAACTCGCTGTGTTCTCCCGCTGAAAGATCGTTTTTGGGTGTGATAAAAAAAAGCTGGGTCAAAGCTTGAAAAGTGAATAAGGAATCGTTTTTTTACTTGAATTTTATCTGATAAAGGTAAAGTTTTTGACTGGCTTGACTTTCCGGCTGCGCTATGCTCATCCTTGGAATTGTCGACAACCAACATTGAACCTACATTTGCATAAGTTGGGTTTTCTTCAGGCAGCCGGAAGCGGCTTCATTCGCCTTCGCATGAATACCATTCTGCTTGCTTAAGGGAAGGAAGGAAAGGTGAATCGCTTTTATACTTTTCTATGCGAAGACAGGTGCGGCTTCATCGCAATTCCGTTTTGATACCCCGCATCTTGCTGCGGTGAACTTCATTTTTTCAGCCTCCTGTTTGTTTTCCATTTTAGCGTTCCCGAGATCTGCCGCACGCTGCGCATTTAGCCAGAACTCCGGCGTGTTTCCAAACAGCCTGTGGAATATAGGGGACGTTGTTGTCTGAGTTGACTTACTGGCTTTTCATGCTCACCAGGGGGGATCTTGGGGACATCCATGATTTAATGCATTTCTAAGACGCAATAAGAATGATATGCATATATTCATGACCGTACCCATTCGCCTAATTTTAAGATACGATCGGTCAAGGGGCGGGGAATAAAACATTTATCCGACTCGGGAGAATTTATCCGCCGGATTAAAGGCGCAATGGCTATCAACCGGGCAACTCGATTCCCTGGTTCATGATTTTCAGAATTCCGCTGTAGCTGAAAAGTCGATTGCGGCTGCGAGAGGTCAGTTCCCTTACAATTTCTAAATTTTCCAGATGCCTTAGACACTTGTTTACAGTAGCCGGGGTGATATCAGTTTTTTCCGTCAACCAGCCGGAAGATGTGATTGGACGCTCCAATAAAGCCCGATGAACCCTCAGTGTTGAAACCGCCGCCCGGCCAAGGCCACTAATCCTGTCACGGTCTTCATTTGCCAGATTAATGAGTTGCCGTGCCGTGTCCACGGCCTGGGTTGCGGTGACAATGACTGCTTCTGCGAAGAAATTGAGCCAGGCTTCCCAGTCACCACTCAAACGGACGCTATTCAACAGTTCATAATAATATTGCCGGTGCGTTTTGAAATAAAGGCTCAGATACAGCATCGGTTCCTGGAGTACTTTTTGTTCACACAAGAGCAACGTGATAAGCAAGCGACCAAGACGACCATTTCCATCTAAAAAGGGATGGATAGTTTCAAACTGAACATGGGCCAGTGCGGCCTTGAGCAGCGCAGGGGTTGGCTGCGGCCTGTCATGTAGAAACAACTCCAGCTCACCCATACACTTCATTACCTTATCGGCCGGTGGCGGAACAAAGGCTGCATTTCCTGGTCGGGTGCCACCGATCCAATTTTGTGTTTTACGAAATTCACCAGGTGTCTGGTTGGAGCCCCGCCCCTTATGGAGCAGCATACTGTGCATTTCCTTGATCAGTCGCAGAGACAACGGAAATCCTTCAGCCAGTCGCTTCAGCCCATAATCCAGGGCAGCCACATAATTGCTGACCTCCCGTACATCGTCCAATGGCACCCCGGGCTCCATATCCAATTCAAATAGCAGGAGGTCGGACAAGGAAGACTGCGTGCCTTCGATCATGGAGGAAAGCACCGCCTCCTTGCGCACATACATGTACAGAAACAAAGAAATATCCGGCAGGAAGGTCGAGATGCTGTCTAGCCGACCGAGAGCTAATAGCGCCTGATCGAACTGACTGTGTAATTCCACCATCCAATCAAGGTCCGGATTCGGAGGTAATGGATCAGGGACGAAAGCCCGCGCCGTTTCACCCACGGTTGATATCGTGACGTAATAACCTTGAAGATCTCGTTTCATCATTCATCGTATCCTAAAATAAGAACTTTTGTTATTTTAGCTTAAGGCTCTATTCTAAAATAACGAAGATCGGAACAGGAGTCAAGCGATTTAGCTAAATTAGCAATCAAAGCGTGGAAAAAGGGGGTCAAAGCTTGAATAGTGATTATATATGCCGATTAGTCACTGATCAGGATTTGACATCTTTCTTATATAGCGATTTTTAGACGGATTTCTGGGCTGCCAGCTGCTCTGGTAGCGTGAGAATATTCTTCATTGGCCAAGCGGCGATTTTTTTTGAGAGGGGGTAGGCGTGCTCTCCGGGATAGATAATCCATAGATGAGTGAGGTTTAAACTTTCAATGGCCTGGTTCATCGATCTGGTCGTTTTCGGGGTTTCGCTGAATTTGCATTCGATTCCATACCGTCGGCCGTGATGGATGAAAAAAAGATCAACCTCGGCACCGCTATAGGTGGCCCAGAAAAATGCCTGGGACGGTCTAATGATCTCCAAAGCCTGTTCAATAGCAAAGCCTTCCCATGATGCCCCCACCCGCGGATAGCCGTGGAGAGTCTGGAAATCCGGGAGGCTGAGCAAAGCATGCAGCAGGCCGGAATCCCTCAGGAATATTTTCGGTGCTTTGACCTGGCGCTTACTGAGATTTTCATACCACGGTTGAAGTTGCCGGACCATAAAGGTTCCTGTGAGAATATCAAGATAGGAACGCACTGTCTTGTCCGACAGGTCGAGGGAACGGCCGAGCTCCGAGGCATTCCAGGTTTGACCGTGATAGTGGGCCAGCATGGTCCAGAAGCGTCGCATGGCTGCAGGCGGTATTGAGATGCCGAGTTGTGGAATGTCGCGAGCCAGGAAGGTTTGAATGAAGCCTTCCCTCCAGGCAAGACTGTCCGCATCGCTGTCGGCCAGAAAGGAACGGGGAAATCCGCCCCTGAGCCAGATAACATCGGCACGGTCGTTTCCCGCTTCGCGAAGACCGAAACCGGAAAGCTCGACGAATTCGACACGACCGGCAAGGGACTCGGAAGCATTCTTGACAAGGTCGGGCGATGCACTCCCCAGAATCAGAAAGCGGGCTTTGTTTTCAGGACGATCGACCAGCACGCGCAACACGCGGAAAAGCTCGGGCATTACCTGAATTTCGTCAATGATAACGAAATCTTGCAATGAACCGAGCATCAGTTGAGGGTTTTGGAGGCGGTTAAGATCAAGTTGAGATTCAAGATCAAAGAAAATCGTCTTTCGTCCCTCTGCAAACATGCGGGCGAGCGTCGTTTTACCGCACTGCCTTGGGCCAATGAGGGCCGTAATCGGGGAGCGCCTAACAGCATGGGATAATTGGCTGATATAAAAGGGGCGTTCAATCATGCCGTAAATTTATCATTGAAATATCGGATTGTCAATCCGAATTTTCAATGATAGTTCGCCGCCTAAATAGGAGTTCCAGAAAATCTTAGGGACGTCGTTAACTGAGTTGGTTTACCGGCTTCGCTGCGCTCATTTCTAAAATCACCCTTCCAGGATTCAACCCACTTTAGGAAACAAATCCAGCCGCCTTGAGACTAACAGCAGCAAACCCAACCGCCTAATGCGAGTGTCGCGGAATATTCTTGCGCACGCCCTGATATTTAACCGCCAGTTCCAGACAGGCGCCGGTTGCCAGTTGCCCCACAGTGTCACGATATATCTCTTGCCAGGGGGTCTGGTGATTCAGTTCAGGTGGCTGCCACGCTTCGCGTCGCCGGACCAGCTCAGCGTCACTGACCAGCATGTTGATCGTGCGCTTGTTCAGATCGATACGCACCCGGTCGCCGGTTTTAAGCAGGGCCAGACCACCGCCGATAGTTGCTTCGGGCGAGGCGTTGAGAATGGACGGACTGGCCGATGTGCCGCTCTGTCTTCCATCACCAATGCAGGGCAGGGTGGAAACGCCCAGCTTTACCAGCCGGTCCGGCGGCAGCATATTGACTACCTCGGCTGATCCAGGATAGCCAACGGGGCCACAGTAGCGGATGAAGAGCAGCGAGTCCTCGTTAACAGGCAGATCGGAATCGTTGATGTGTTCATGGTAGTCTTCCGGCCCATCGAAAACGATAGCCGTACCCTCCCAGGCATTGGGGTCGCCAGGGCGCTCCAGGTATTTGCGGCGAAAATCATCACCGATAACCGATGTTTTAAGCAGGCCTGAATCAAACAGGTTGCCGCTCAGCACTATAAAGCCGGCCTTTTCCTTGAGCGGCTGATCATAGGGCTTGATCACCCGCTCATCCAGTATTTTTCGATCGGCCAGATTTTCACCCAGCGTCTTGCCCGTTACCGTCAGACATTCGCCATTCAATTTGCGCGCCTTTAGCAGTTCGGCCATAATTGCCGGTACGCCACCGGCGCGGTAAAAACCCTCGCCCAGGTACTCGCCGGCCGGCTGGCAGTTGAGCAGCAGCGGAATTTCATAGCCGTAGGTCTGCCAATCTTCAATGGGCAATTCCAGCCCTATGTGGCGCGCAATGGCTGTAATGTGGACCGGCGCGTTCGTGGATCCACCCAACGCCGAATTTGTGACGATCGCGTTGCGAAAGGCCGCCGGTGTTAAAATTTTGGAAGGCGTCAGATCCTCCAGGACCATTTCAACGATACGACGGCCGGTCTCGTAGGCTATCTGTCTGCGTTCGCGATAGGGCGCAGGAATGGCGGCACACCCTGTCAAGGACAGACCCAGCGCTTCTGCCAGCGAATTCATGGTGAGCGCGGTGCCCATAGTGTTGCAGTGCCCTAAGCTTGGCGCACAGCCGACCAGGTCCATAAACCCTTCATAGTCAATTTCGCCGGCGGCAAGCAACTTGCGCGCTTCCCAGACCGCTGTGCCCGACCCGGCCAATCGCCCTCGCCACCAACTATCAAGCATGGGTCCACCCGAGAGTACAATGGCGGGCAAGTCCATGGTGCAGGCAGCCATAACGCCGGCGGGAGTTGTCTTGTCGCACCCGGCGGTTAGCACAACGCCGTCAATGGGGTAGCCGTGCAGCACCTCGACCAAACCGAGGTAGGCCAGATTACGGTCCAGGGCGGCGGTCGGTCGCTTGCCCTGTTCGGCGATAGGGTGTACCGGAAATTCAAAGGCAAGGCCTCCGGCATCGCGGACTCCGTCCTTTACCCGTTGTGCCAGCTCAACGTGAACATAATTGCACGGAGTCAGATCGCCGCCCGTTTGCGCAATGCCGATAATGGGCTTGCCCGATTGCAATTCCTCTCGCGTCCAGCCATAGTTCATGTAGCGCTCAACATAAAGCGCTGTCATGCCCATGTTGTAAGTATTATTAAACCACTCCCGGCTGCGTAACTTGCCTTTAACTTCCGAGTAATCCTTCTTCACCTCAGTCTCCTTATCTATCGTCTTTATCCACCGTGCTGCGGCAACATAGCCACCGTCGGCACGTCGTTTTACCAAAAGATTGCCTCTGGCCCCATAGGTCGCCCTGGAGTCGTACCCCGGCAGCCGCCTGGTATTTAAACAGGCATGGAAAGAAAATAAGGGCGTCAAAGTTTGAATAGTGCATAAGGAATTGTTTCCTTACTTGAATTTTCCCAGATACCGGCAATTTTGTCGACCAGCTTGATTTAGTAAACCCGGCAGCGCTCAAGCTCAAAGTCTTCGACTGCCGGCCTTAATCTTCCCGCTTGCTCATTTTAAGTATTCATACGGCTGTATGCTCATTGTTTTGCCCTCACTGACAATCTATACACGCAGCTCTTCACGGAATTGCTTTAGAAACTGCGATGGTGTGAGAATCTGCGCATTCCCATGTGATCTCAGATTGAGAAGGTGATTATCCCCGCTGATCAACGCCTTGGCTTTAGCTGCCTCGCAGCATCTTAAAAAGATGTCATCTGAAGGATCCGCTTTGATGATGGCAGAACCGGATTTTGCCGCAACGACGGTACAAAAAGGCAGGGTCTCAACATAAAGCAGGTATTGGATCTCGTTTTCAGTCAGCTGAAATTTTGGGTAGGCCAGTACTCGCAGAATTTCGGCCAGGATTTCCGAGGTTAAATGAGGCTTGATCTTTCCAGATTTCCAAAGCGCAATGAGTTTGCCGGGCGTTCCGCCGAACAGAAGAGCGGACACGAAGACATTCGTGTCGATAACCACCGGGATCATTTCGATCGCGCCCACTTAAGCGCCTCTCGAACACTGTCGGGTTTCAGACCGAGCCCCTTGATTTTAGAGCGAATTTTATCGAGATCCGTTTCATAGAGCCGCAGCGGTTTCAGCACAATAAGTCCGTCTTTGAGTTCGACTTCGAAATATTTTGTTTCCGGTATTTGCTCCACGATTTTCTTGGGGATGGTGATTTGATTCTTCGAGGTCATTTTTGCCAGCATTACCCTAATTCCTTTTTTCCTTTTTTTCTGATATCCTTATATTAATTATTTCATGATATGTCAAGCGACTCATAGGGCTCTAAGTCGAACCTATTGTATGCCAGGATGTGCTTCGCTGAGGGAACTAAAGGGTACGATGAATATTATGAAAGGATAGTTCAATATCTCGCAAGAATAGCAGGCTCAAATGACGCCGAAGATATTGCCCAGAATGTTTTCAATAAGATAAACAGTGGCCTCGAAGGATTTCAGGGGAAATCCAAACTTTCAACATGGGTATACCGTATCACGACCAACACGGCCATTATGATTACGACAATCAGAAGCCGAACCCAGCCGCCGCCAAATTGATCGCAGATTATGATCCCTGCTACGAACTGGTCATGCAGTACCTCCGGCAAGACGGTTCTGTCCGCACAGCCCGCATAAGGACTGCCCCCGGCCGGCGACACCCCAAAAGGATCAGCTTGTTTGAAACGCTGATGCGCGAGGACGGATTCTAAACTTCTTCCCATGAATCGATAACCTTCTTTACCAGTTGCACCTGGCGAAAAATTGGTTCCTCTCTTTCATAGGGCCATATCATGGCACCCAGTGACGGTTTGTAGCCGCAGCGGTACTTAGTGAGGTAAAACCGGCCGGATTTCACCTCCTGCAGCAGGGCCCGAAAAAAATTAACTCCCAATTCATTTCGAATTGTTTTGACCGGATGTGTCAAACTCAGGTGTTATTCTTTGGGAAGCAAAAGAATAAAACCAGCTGAAAAAGGAGATTTGGTTATGAACAGATCGTCGAAAAATTCAGGCATTACCTTCTTAAAGCTTTTTGGAATTGGCTTTTTGATCAGTGCGGCATCGTTTTGCGTATCTTTCCATTCGGTTGCTTTCGCTGCAACCGACGTTCGCGACGCGATGGTAAAGATTTACGCGGTTCAGAACCAGCCGGATTACGACAACCCCTGGAACATGAAAGGTCCCGAATCCTTCAGCGGCTCGGGCTGCATCATTGCGGGAAATCGAATACTGACCAACGCCCATGTGGTCAGCGACCACACCTACATTCAGGTGCGACGGTACGGTCAGGCTCGAAAATTCCAGGCCCGGATGCGGGCAGTCTCCCACGAGGCAGATCTGGCGCTGCTGACCGTCGACGAACCTTCCTTTTTTGAGGGGGCAACCCCTCTCGACATTCGGCACACTGCCGCAGGTGCAGCAGGAGGTTGTGGTATACGGTTTTCCGGAAGGCGGCGACTCGCTGAGCACTACCAGGGGCGTCATCTCCCGGATCGAGCACCAATGCTACGCCCACAGCCTTATCACATTGCTGGCCGGTCAACTGGATGCCGCCATCAACCCGGGCAACAGCGGCGGACCGGTAGTGGTGGGGGATCGCATCGTCGGGGTGGTCATGCAATCGCTGAAAAACTCGGAAAACATAGGTTACATGGTGCCGCAGCCCATCATCGAACATTTTCTGACCGACATGCAGGACGGGCGCTACGACGGGTTTCCGGAGGACGGCGTTATCGTCCAGCCCATGGAAAACCAAAACCTCAAAAAAATGCACGGTCTCAACAGTGAACAGACCGGGGCCCTTGTGACTGAAGTGCTTCCCAATTCGGCGGCGGACGGCTTTATATTGCCCGGCGACGTGATCCTGTCGATAGACGGCCACCGGGTGGCCGACGACTGCACGGTCGAGTTTCGCCCCAAAGAGCGCACCAGCTCCAACTATATAATCCAGCAGCATCAAATCGGCGAAAAGGACCCGTATGTCCTCTTTCGAACAACAAGCGGCAGGCAGATTGCCCTGGACCGGCAAAAAGTCGAAACGGAGCAATCCAGAATTCTGCAAACCTATCAAATTGCAGCCGACAGATCCTCAGACTTCAAAAAACCTGACGCCGAACAAGCCGGACAAATTGCAGCTGTCACCGGCCGGGAGCTGAAAGGAGCGGTCATTGATGGAAAAAGATAACTTTATAGTTCACCGCGGAGCTCGCAGAGACCGCCGAGAAAGACTCAGTAAGATTAATAAGACAAGATCGGTGGGCAATCCCGCGCGGCGGATATTCTTAATTTTAATAAGTTTATCTTTACTCATGAAAGGATGTTGATATGAGCTCAAAAAAACAGCTGAAGGACGTCGATTCTGTGCGCCAGGCAATACGGCTGAACAATTTCATGCGCACCGTTCCGTTTCTCGGGATGCTGGGTTTGGTGCTCGGCGGGTTTCAGGGGCTTTTGGTTGCAGCCGCAGCAAGTGCGTTGGTTTCTGTGTGCACCGAAATGTTTTCCGGCATGCTCGGAAGCGGATCCATTAATACACTTTACGGATTCGGCCGCCGAACCTCAACTTTGCGGGAGCGTCTGGCCGGGGATCTGAGCTGCGTGCGTTTTCACAAAATGAAACAGGACCATGACAGCGCCCTTGTCAAACTGGAGGAAATTCTGGCCCGCGATCCAGATTTCCCCGAAGCGCTCTTTCTCAAAGCCCAGATCCTGTGGGAGGGCTGTCAAGATCGCGCCGCTGCCAAAGCTTGCCTGATGCGGGTCATAAAAGCCGAGCCGGACAAAAATGCCGTTTTTCACCGTTGGGCGTTAAGTTTACATCGAGAAATTAATACAACGAATAAAATCAGACCATGACCGACTTTTCAGGCTGCCTGAACCTTTTTAAGCTGGCCGGCTTCTTTGGCGTAGCCGGCCAGCATTTCCCCTGCTTCGGCCTGGATTTCATCCCTTAGCTCCTCCGGTTCCAAGACCACCGCAGCCGCCCCCCAGCTGATGATCCAGCGCCTGAGCTCTCTGGTGACGGCGACATCGACCCTGAAAACGATGGAGCCGTCAGCCTGATCGCTGATCTCCTGGGAATCGTGCCAGACTTTTTCTTTCACGTAGTCGGCAGCTTCGGTGGCGAACCATATGCTGACCTTTTCCGGTTCGCCGCGAAACACGCCAAAACTGTGGCGCATGAAATTATGGAAGTTGAAATCAGCCGGCACTTTAAAGGATTTTTCGGTCGGGTCGAGCGCCTTGATCCGCTCAACGGCAAAAATCCGAATTTCCTTTTTCCACCGGCAATAGCCGATCAGATAGAATCCACCGCTATAAAACCACAGCTTGTAGGGCTCCACTTCCCGCCGGGTCAGCTTTTTGCGGCTCATTGTGTAGTACACAATCTTCACCGCTTTCTTTTCGATCATCGATTTGTTGAGGATATCGAGGACTTTGCTGAATTTACCGTATTTTTTGTGGGGCCCGCTGCCGACCTTCAGGCTCTTCTCAACCTGCTGCATGTATTTTTCCGCATCGGCCGGCACGGTGCTTTTGATCTTTTTGAGCAGGGATTCGAGAGAGTCGTAGAACACGGTTTCCTTCAGGCCTTGGATTGCGTCCCGGCTGAAATAAAGCGCCATGAGCTCCGACAGGCTGAAGGGGACGGGAACCGGCTTTCTGGCCGACTCCAGCAGCGCCCAGAAGCCGGTGCCGTTGACCCTTTCGTTGTAGATCGGAAAACCGGCCGCCTGCAATGCGTCCAGATCCCGGTAGATGGTGCGGGGGTGGCAGTCCAGGTCGGCCGCCAGGTCGTTGACGGTTTTGCCGTATTTGGAAGAAAGCAATTTCTGAAAAATCATCCACTGTCTTGCCAGTTGATCGCCACGAGCCATAATCGCCTCTCATTAATTTAATCAGGACACAAATTCTCATATGTTCTAACAGGTATATAGAGATTATATCGGTTATAATGCGTCGGAACTTTAACCGATACAGCAGGTTAGAAATATTGACCGGATCTGTCAAAGCGGCGTGATATTCTTTTGAGAAAGGCTTTTTTCCACATAGGCTTTTAGAAATTTTATTTCAGACCCGTTTAAGGGACTCCTCACGCCTTTGACGGATTTGCACAGAACATGATTTTAATTCGATCATTAAGGATCTAACTGCTTATGCCGATATTAATCCTTAATTCGGATTTATTAGCCTTAATAGGAGATACTCCATGAATCAAAAACTAAAGCTGAATGATGTAGTTCTTGAAAAGTTTATGAAAGATTTTTTTGGTTATGGCAACTGGAGTGCAGATATCTGGTTCGTCGGAATGGAAGAAGGAGGGGGGAATAGCATAGGGGAAATCAGCAACAGGATTAATTCATGGGACAAACGAGGTCGAAGAAATCTTGAAGACGTGTATGAATATCATAAAGATATAAATCCCGACATAAAATTTTTCCGAGAGAAACCTGTATTGCAAAGCACCTGGAATAAATTAATCAGAATTTTTTTATCAATAAAAGGGGCACCTTCAGGAACTGAAGATGTCCGAAATTATCAATCAAAAAAATGGGGAAGGCTTTCAGGAGAAACCTGTCTCATGGAACTTTTCCCACTTCCTTCGCCTTCTATCAGGGAATGGTTTTATCGGGATTATTCCACGCTTTCCTTCCTGATAAATAGAACCGTGTACAAGCATCATTTATTCAAGGACAGATCGGATACTATTCGCTTAAAAATTAAAGAGCACAAGCCTTCTAAGGTAATATTTTATGGACTTGGATATAAAGATTTCTGGGAAGGAATTGTCGGAAAGACTTTAAATCAGAGCGGCAGTCAGGGTATTCACAAAGCAGCCGCGGCCGCAACTTCATTTTATGTAATCCCTCACCCGGCAGCAAAGGGAACGACCAATGAAGATTTAGAAAATATAGGCCGTTACATTAAAAAAAATTAATCATTTGACCGTATCAGTTAAAAAAAAATAATGTTGGACATTCAACCCAAGTTCAAAAAGGGGGACCAGATAATGAAATACGACATTATCGGTGACATCCACGGCCATGCCGATCAGCTGCGTCAACTGCTTGAAAAATTGGGTTACAAAAAGAAGGATGGCAGTTACACACCACCCTCCGACAGGCAAGCCATATTCGTCGGAGATTTTATTGATCGTGGCCCCCAAATTAGACAAACCCTTGAGATCGTCAAATCAATGTGTGACCGAGGGGCTGCCAGGGCCGTGCTCGGCAACCACGAATACAACGCGCTTTGTTATAATACCCAAAAGCCTGGGCATGCGGAGGAGTGGCTGCGGCCGCGCACCGAAAAAAATAAAATGCAGCATAAAGAAACATTGGACCAGTTCAAAAACCACCCTGTTGAATGGAAAAACTATCTGAACTGGTTTATGACCCTGCCTCTTTTTCTTGATCTGGGCGACATCCGCATCGTCCATGCGGCCTGGGTTTCATCCGCATTAGATAAAATCCGAAAATGGACAGGTTCCGACCCGAAAGGTCACCCTCATTTGACCCCGGAGCTTCTCCAGAAATCTGCGCAAAAGAGAAGTGAAGAGTACAATGTTTTTGAAGCGGTTTTAAAGGGCGTTGAAATTGTACTCCCAAACGGTTGTCAGCTCGAGGACAAAGATGGATACCTGCGTAATGAAGCCCGAATTCGATGGTGGGAACCGGCCGCAGATAAAAGTTATGGGGAAATGATCTTTCCAGGAGTATCATTAGATTGCGGTGACCAAATTATCGAACCGGAAAAAGTTGAGGGGCTATCTCATTATAAGGAACCTATTCCGGTATTTTTCGGTCATTACTGGCGCAACCCGGAAATACACCAGCTAAAAGTTCAGACAGTTTACATCTGCTGTCTCGATTACAGCGTTGCCAAAGAGGGGATTCTGGTTGCCTATCGCTGGGAGGGTGAAAAAATCTTGCGCAACGATCGTTTTGAATTTGTTTAATAATTATTGCTGCATTAGAAAATAAACTTAATCCTGCTCAAAATTAAAGTTTACAAATGTAAATCCAGCATCCAGCCGTTTGATTGTTACAGCGGAGCCCTTTTTCACAAGTGGTGATGTCCGGACCTCCTGCTCGATTTCCTCATCGGTCATCTCTGAAACATCGTCATTCGCAAAAATAATGCTTTCGGCCTTTATGCCCTCCCAAGACCACATCTCATAGAGGACATCATATTTTCCGAATTTGGCCGGGTGTCTAAATAAGATCCTGGTATCCTTTTCAATCGGCACATTATCAAATTTTTGGCACATTATTGTTCTCCAGTATGTATAGTATTCATCTGTTTAATCTGCGTGAATCCGTGTCCCATTAGAATTTTTCTAAAAACCAATCGATTTCTTATTGCCATGGCTGTTTTTCAAATTGGCTTCCACTTCCAGCTCATCTATGAGCAGCATGTGAGTAATTTCCTCATGCGGACAAAAGCAGTGGCGGTCCCGCACGACCTTGAAATCTCCCGGAGCCAGGTTTTCGATTCTTTTCAGCTTATTTATATACTGGGTATTCAGGGGCTGGCCGGCTAAATCTTTCAATAATAAATCGTAAAATGTGACATTGCCCTCCGGCGTCAGATAGTCGAACCCCACTTTGAAATTGAACCGGCGCAAAGATGCCGGATCCAGATCGTCCAGACGATTGGTGGTGCAGACCAAAATCCCCCGAAAGCGTTCCATCCGGGTTAAAAACTCGTTGGTGAAGCTGATCTCCCAGGATCGAATGGCCCGGTCACGGCTGAACAGGAGCGAGTCGGCCTCGTCGATGATCAAGACGGCCTCCTCGGCCTCGGCTTCGGCGAAAGCCTGCTTGATATTCTTCTCCCCTTCCCCGACGTACATGCTCTGCAGGTCGCTGACCCGCTTGCAGATAATTTTGCGGTCGATCTGATTGGCGATATATCTGGCTAGTTCACTTTTGCCGGTTCCGGGCGGGCCATAAAAAAGCAGATTCATATTCATAACTTGATGCTGCTCTGCCCGGCGGAGATAATCGTCAAAAAATTTGAGCCGTTCGAGCATTGAATTCAGGTCCCCATCCACATTGAGCCCTTCCAGGCTGAAATTATCCTCAACCCGGTTGGCATGCGACAGCTTCTCTCCGTAATTGCGCAAAGTTTCATGGGCCTCCAAACCCATCTCGACAGCCCGGCGGAATTCCACTTTAGACTTCAGCCGCTTTTCGACGGATTTTTTTACAGCCAGCTCGATTACCCCGGCATTGACCTCGTAATTTTTGGCCAGTTCAAGAAGGTCATTTTCTTCAAAAAAGCGTTTGCATCTGTTTCTGCGCACGATGTTTTCCCACAGCATCAGCCGCTGCCGGCGGTTGAAGGGCTTGAAATGCACACTGTAAGCAAAGCGGCGCAAGACCGAATCCTCAATCTCGTCTATCCGGTTGGTGATCCAAATTATTCTTGTCCCGGGTTTTTCAAGAAGCTGGTTCAGCCATCCTTTGTCCTGGGTTTCCCCCCGGGAAAACCAGGAGCCCATTGTGTTCAGCAGGTTGTCGGCCTCGTCGACGACCACAACCGAACCTGACCCGCAGTCAGTCATGTTCAGACAGGCTAAAATTGCGGCACGGCGTTTTTCGGCCGTGTTCTCATTGCTCCGGACAATTTCATAGCCGGAGACCCCGAGCTGTTTGATCAGGCTGTATACAAAGCTGGTCTTGCCGGTACCCGGAGGGCCGTAAACCAAAAGATGGGTAGCGGATTTCGGTTTACACTTTATGAGATCTAAAATGTGATTAATCTGTTTTCTGTCGATTAAATAATGTTCCAAAGGCAGCGTGCCCCGGGGAACTTTGAAGTAAAAATTCTGCGAAAACTTGCCAGTTGCCGGGTTTTGAATCAGTTCGAAAAATTCGTCTTCAATGCTCAGCCCCCATTTTTCTATGGTGTACAGTCCCATCTGGGCAAGTCTACCGTAAAAAACGGCTTTCAGCTGCGTTTTGCTCAGACTCAGGAGGTTGGCCAGATATTTGTATCCGATAAATTTGTTGCACTCCAGGTGGTTGTCAAAAAATCGCTCGGCAGCCGGGTAGTTGTTGACAATGAACAGAAACACGGCAAAATCGATCTCAGGTTCTGAAAGGCTGAACATCTTTTTAAAATCCGTCACATTTTTTTCGATTTCCGGCATTCCCCTGTAACTGAGGCTTTTGTACTTTGCCTGAAGCAGTTTTAACAGGAAACTTCGCATCTGGCCGGATCTGACGGATCGGGTCTTTTTGAAGCTTGAATGCAAAGTTCGGGCATAGTCATCGGGGTCGAGATCACATTCCGAAAGTTCCTTCTTCAGCTCCGATCTGGAATCCGGGTCAGCATGTTCGAGTAGAAACCTTCCGATCCGAACCATGTCTTCCCCCAAAATCCAACACAAGATTATCATGGTCTCCTCATCAAATGACGGAAACCGTTCGAAATGGCGTATGATGTATTTTATGCAGCTTTTCAGAACAAACCGGTCATTTTTGTCTGAGGCCATGTGAACCACGTTTGCGGTAATACCGCTGTCTAACGAAGGAATAAGCATATAAATTCTCCCTATTTTTTTGGAGCAAGATTCATTCGAATTCAAAGTTTATTCTGATAATAGCATGTGCCGTTGACAGATGCGGTCAAAACCTCTTTTTTCGGACATGGATAAACACAGATTACACAGATAACAAAATTAATTTTTAAAATAGTTGGATAATTTTGCCGACTACCTTCTTCCGCCCATGAAGCCTTTAGGATTAAATCCTCTGACCGGTGAAAAAGTGCTCGATCCCTTTGATAGGACAAATGCCCGGGAGATTGAAAATACAAAACAGAAGATCAATGAGCATCAATATGTGTGGCAAAAAATGGATTTTTACTAAATCACGATATTATACCTTCAGTTCATTCACACCCTAAATGATCGTAAACAAAATGGAGGGAATAAGGGGGACATCGGTTCTATTTCTCTATTTGGAGAAATCTTGGGGATGTAGTATTCCGCTCCTACATATCCCAATTTACGCACCGATAAATAGTATAGAACCGGGCGCGATTCTATGACCTGTCACTTTTTTTGACGGCGGACTTTTAATTTCCGGGGATGATGTGAATCACTATTTCAGCTAAGATAAGCAAATTGGTGTTGGGAATCACATGGTTTGACAGGAATCCTAATCGGTGACTATTTTATATGCAATGGTTGCCTTTTAACTTTTAAAGCCTCTTAGTTTTAGATCTGCAGCTGATTTTAGAGAAAGAAAAGCACATGTTTAGCTTTGACAATACTTATGCTCGACTTCCAGAAAAATTTTATGCCAGGGTGGCTCCGGCCAAGGCCCCCAGACCGGAACTTATAAAGTGGAATGCCGAATTAGCACGGGATTTAGGGGCTCAAACAGACTCATTTACAAAAACAGAACTGGAGTTAATATTTACGGGTCAAAAATTGCTTCCCGGTTCAGAATCCATTGCCCTTGTCTATGCTGGTCATCAGTTCGGTTACTTCGTCCCAAGGCTTGGTGATGGCCGTGCACTATTGCTGGGGGAAGTTCTGGACCCTTCGGGACGGCGTTATGATATTCAGCTCAAAGGCTCAGGTGAAACTCCCTTTTCGCGCAGTGGAGACGGAAAGGCTCCACTTGGCCCTGTCCTGCGGGAATATATTGTAAGCGAGGGCCTTCATCATCTGGGACTGCCTACTACCAGATCCCTGGCCGCGGTCCAGACGGGCGAACCGGTTTTCCGGGACAAGGCTTATCCGGGGGCGATCTTAACCAGAGTTGCCTCAAGTCATATTCGTGTCGGAACATTTGAATATTTTGCTGCCCAAAAGGACCTGGAAAATTTAAAGATTTTAACCAGATACTCTATCCAAAGACATTATCCTGAAATTCAAAAAGATTCTGAGGTTTATCTTGAATTTTTTCGTAGGGCAGGACGCGCGCAGGTTGAACTTGTGACCGACTGGATGGCTCTGGGGTTTATTCACGGTGTGATGAACACGGACAACATGTCCATAGCAGGGGAAACAATCGACTTCGGACCCTGCGCTTTCATGGATCAATTCCGTTTCGATCAGGTCTTCAGCTCAATTGATCAATTCGGTCGCTATTCTTATTCCAACCAGGCCCAAATCACACTTTGGAACTTGTCCCGGCTCGGCAGTTGTCTGGCTCTTCTGACCAATAATGATTCCGCGGAGGCAATTGAAATGCTTAACAAGGAATTGGAATCCTTAAGCAGTCTTTTTGAGCAGAGGCTTGCCTCCAAAATGAGAAAAAAACTGGGTATCTTAAATGGTGAGCAGACGGAGGATGAGGATCTTATCAGTAAATGGCTCCGTTATTTGGAAACGGAGCAGCTCGATTATACTCTAAGTTTTCGAAGACTTGCCGACCTGGCAACAAATGACGACGATGATGGCTTCTTTAAAAAGACCGTGGCCTTCCAGGATTTCTGTCAGTTCTGGCGCAAAAGGATACAAAACCAGAATCTGAAAACTAGGACAATCAAGGAAAAAATGAACAGTGTTAATCCGGTTTTTATTCCCAGAAACCACAAGATCGAGCAGGTGATTGAATCGGGACTGCAGGGGGACTTCAGTCCTTTTCATGAAATGAATGAGGTGCTTAAAAAACCGTACGAGGAGCAGGATCTTTTTAACAGCTATAAATCAGCCCCCAGACCGGAGCAAGTTGTTAAGACCACCTTTTGTGGGACCTAAAAAAATGGATATTGCTCCCTTTTCAAGATTCCGCCATCCGGAAAACCACCCATAAGCCACAAATCATCAATCGACTTTTGCGGCAGCTCGTTTAAAGCAAAAGGACTTAACTCGACAACAGCAATACGCCCGGTTAAAAATTCAGATACCTGTTTCATCAACCCTGGTGAAACCGACCCCAGAATAAGAAACCGGCCGGTTGTTTTCCGATTCTGATCTACAGCAGCCCGAATGCGGGGAAATATTTCCGGAAAATTTTGAGCTTCATCCAGAATTACGGGTACTTTTGATGCGGCAACTTCATCCCACTGCAAATCAAGTCTTAGCTTATCCTGTTCCAGCTCAAGATCAAAATACAGGTCTGAAAATGTTCCGGCCAGTGTGGTCTTGCCCGATTGCCGTGCTCCCAGAAGAGCAACCGCCGGATAGTTCTTCAAATGTTCTTTGATTAAATTTGAAAGATGTCGCTTGACCATATTTTGTATTATAGAAGTTTCTTTCTAATTTGCAAGAATATATCCTGCCCATTTTTTGGTGGTATCATTTTAGGGAAATATAGGGTACGTGTTTGATTGAGTTGACTATCCGGCTTCATTGCGCTCATCCCTGATACCGTCGTCAACCAATTTTCAACCTCCTTTTTGTTTTCTTTTTTTACCCCAATTGTATAATTATGGTACGCTCATAAAATTATAAATTTCTTATCTTCGTTTAGTATCAATTGCTTATTTTTGACGATCCTTTGACCACGCTTGAACGAAATACGGTCTGTGAACTTTTAGATCTCGAGATTCTTAGGGAACAAAGGGGACACTGTTGTCTGAATTGACCTACTGGCTTATACATAGGATTCAAAATCAGGAGAACAAATCCGCAATCGTTTTCATTGGCAGGAATAAGCGCAGCTTTCGATCAGGAAAAACGCAAAATCCATAGTGCTCATATAAGGATCGCGCGTGTTCATCAATCGCATCCACTACTACGGCATATGAGGCAACCACGGCCGCAGCATTCAAAGACCGGCGCAGTGCGTCCAAGATTAAAATTTCACCGTAGCCTCTTCCCTGGTGGCGGCTGTCGGAAGTCATCTAAAAAATTCAGCCTTTACAAAATCAAAGTATGATATTAGACTGTTTCTAAATTGTAGATCTTTAATTGAATCTCTATCTGTAATTACCATAGGAATGTATGCCGACAATTCTAAGAATTGGTCCATACCGTTTTTTCTTCTACGCTGGTGATCGGAGCGAGCCACTACATATCCATGTTGAACGGGATGATAATGTTGCCAAATTTTGGTTGAATCCGATACGACTTCAAAGCAGCGGCGGATTCACAAGAGCAGAAATAAATCGCATACATTCATTAATAAAAGACAACTACGCCCAATTCGTGGAGGCTTGGAATGAATACTTTGGCAGTTGAAATAAGAGTACCTGAAGCTTTAAGCGTTTCACTAACTGATGACACGCTGAGTGTTGATCTTAGTGATGGACGCAGCATTTCGGTTCCAATTGCCTGGTTCCCGAGACTTCTATATTCTACCGAACAGGAACGAAACAATTGGAGATTGATCGGCAAGGGACAAGGAATTCATTGGGAAGATATTGATGAAGATATTAGTATAGAAGGGCTATTAGCAGGAAGACCATCAGGTGAATCGCAGGAGTCGTTTAGAAAGTGGTTGGCTAAACGTTCAGATAAATCCCCTTCACGTTAGAATTCGGCTGCACCATCTTTCAAGCAAGCCTATCATGTGATCCTCAAAAGTCTCATGTGGGGGGATCTTAGGGACGCCCATAAAATCATAACTTTCCCGTTGTTCGACAATAATCAATGAGCAGATGGCAAGGCTCGATTGGTGAATTATAGCAATTTTTGACGATCCGTGACTTTAGCCTGGGGTCGTACCATGGTAACCGCCTGACAATCTTCAATATGTGCTAAAAATTGACCCCTTTTTCGGGCTTAAAGTGATATTTTTGGTGCCAAAAAGAGTGGTTTAAGCAAAAGCGTCACCAACCGAAGGCTTTGCACACGGCATTCTTTGCATATTCCCCTCAATTCCGGCCAAAGGCTGCCACCTTTTCCGATTGATTCCGGCCGTCCATTCCGGACGAATCCGGCCACCTTAATCGATATCATATTTTCTACAGCGGACCTATTTAGATCCTGAGTAACCCGTTAGAATCTATCTCCAAATTTGAACTCGAAGGGTATATAGGCCGACGGAAAGACTAAACCCGATGAGATAGATAGATTAATGTTAATTATCCAGAAAAATATCCGTTTATATCCATTTCCTAATTGACTCGCCCGACTTTATTGGATAAAAATGGATACAATAATGGATATTTGATAGGAAACCAATGATGACACCGCGCATCGTTAAATTGATTGCTGAAATTGATGAATTTAAAGGTTATTGGAAAGGCATGGAAAGCCTGCCTGCGCAGGTTCTGTCTTCGATGCGGATTTTAGCAACGATAGAATCCATCGGATCTTCCACGCGTATCGAGGGGGCAAAGCTAAGTAATCGGGAGGTGGCAGCGCTTCTTGAGGGTCTCGATGTCCGCTCCTTTCGCAGCCGGGATGAGCAGGAGGTCGGCGGGTATGCCAAAGCCATGCATCTGATGCATGACAGCTATGATGAAATAGATCTGAGCGAGAACAATATCAAATATCTGCATAAAGTTATCATGCAATTCTCGGAAAAGGACAACTGGCATCTGGGCGAGTATAAAAAACACCCCAATCATGTCGCCGCCTTTGACTCAGAGGGGAATCAAATTGGAGTCATATTTGAAACCGCGACGCCTATGGATACACCCAGGCTGATGGAACTGCTCGTTAGGACAACACAAGAACGCTTTCAAGATGAAGATATCCATCCACTGTTGACGATCGCTGAATTTATTGTTCGTTTTCTTGCAATTCATCCCTTTCAAGATGGCAACGGACGTCTCTCTAGAGTTTTGACAAATCTGCTGATGCTTCGCAACGGTTATATGTTTGCCCAGTATAGCTCCCATGAAAGGGTCGTGGAGGCGAATAAAGATAAATACTACCTGGCTTTAAGAGAGTCTCAAGAGAAACTGAGACCGCTGAAGGAATTTTCTTTAGCTTGGATGGAGTTTTTTCTGGAATTGCTGAAAAAGCAAAAGGATGATCTGAAGGCAAAGATCGAACGCGAGAAAAAAGCGCAGCGTCTCCCCGACCTATCAGAAAAAATCTGCACTCTCGCAAGTGACCGCGGCCGCATTACGGTTGCTTTTATATCAGGAGAACTCAAGGCGAATCGCAACACGATAAAGAAGCACTTGCAGTATTTGGTAAAAATCGGCCGACTTGTAAAACACGGCAAGGGCCGGGGGTCCTATTATTCACCCTTTTAAAACACAGGTAGCCCCCCAAGGAGCTTCGGCTATTATGACCTTGCAATTTTCTCTCTGCATTCTGCATTACCGGCATTTAACCGGAGAATGGTGCAAACTCGCTATATTTCAGCGCACCGAGGGATACTATGGACGTCTGTTCCATCTCTCAATTTGGAGTAATTCTTGAGACGTTATAGTCTGAGTTGACTTTCTGACTTATGCATAGGACTCAAAATCAGGAGAACAAATCCGCAATTGTTTTCATCGGCATGAATAAGCGCAGCTTTCGATCAGGGAAAACGCAAAATCCATAGTGCTCATATAAGGATCGCGCGTGTTCATCAATCGCATCCACTACGACGGCATATGGAGGCAACCACGGTCGCAGCATTCAAAGACCGGCGCAGTGCGTCCAAGATTAAAATTTCACCGTGGCCTCTTCCCTGGTGGCGGCTGTCAATAGCCAGTCTGCCGAGGAGTGTAGCCGGCACCTGTGGATATTTGGGTAGTTTCTTCGAAATCTTATCCGGCAGGTCATCAAGCAGGATGCTGGTTGCCGACAATGTGTAATACCCGATAATCTCACTCGGTTGGTTACCGACCATCACAAAGGTCGTCGCAATCTTCTTTTTTGCCTCCTGGGAGGCTCTTTTTTTAAGATAGCTGTCTAATGCATCATTTCCACAGGAAAAAAACGCTCGATCGTGTTTTTTGACGAGCAGTTCTATCTTTGGAGATAGAGATTTGGCGGCGTCTTTTTCGGTCAATTAGTCCCCCATGACTTTCTTGTATTTTTCCGCCGCTTGTTTTAATTTTTTACTCGGTGCCTGCGGCTTCAAGAGCGCCTTGACGAAAGCCTCCGTATCGCGCGCCGACAGGGTCATCATTTCATGTTCCTTCAGCGCCTTTCTCGCCGCTTCCTGCGCACTGCGCACAACAAACTCTGTCAGTGAACATCCATGTAATTCAGCGGCCCGCTTTAGCAGCTCCTTTTCTTTGTCGCTGATTCGGGCCTCCAGCCTATTCCTTTTTCGGCGGCCGACTGCGTCAGCGTTATGTGATTTTTCTTCCAACATAATCGAATCTCCTTCAAAAATTTATACATTAGTGAACGGCATATAACCGTACATTTCAAGGCCTTTTTAAGAAATTGGGACAGGTAAATTATACTTTAAAATATGGACAGTATGATACAAATCGATTGAACGAATCTGAGAGATATCTAAAGAGGAGGTTGAATATGCCAAGGACCTCACGCCTGATCATTCCCGAGGAAAAAGCTGTATACCATTTCATTTGCTGGTGAAAATGATCCCGGAAAACCATTTCACGGATCGAAGAAATCCAAAAGCGATTCGAAGCATTTTACTGCGACAGCCGGGAGTTTGCCGAGAGGTCAAATCCCCTATTGGCGAGAAAAGCTGTCCAGTCTTTCCGAGTTCATGCGGGATATCAAGGTTGGTTTTGCCAGATATTACAATCGGCGTCACAACCGCCGGGGCTATTTTGGGGGGGACCGCTTCAAAAGCGTGATCGTCGACAAAGGTGAAACGCTGGTGAACTGCCTGGCGTGTATTGATCTTCACCCAGTTAAATAATTTGAGCCCTTACCCTTAAATGTTTGTGGACGCCTCGGTAAATGATAATCATCCGTTAAAGCATTTATTCGCCAGTTGGCTCAAATTAAGATTTATTCAGTAAAAGGATTGTTTGAAATCTTATTTAACAGGGTAAACCCGCTGCGGGCCGGCATAGTCGACCGTCCGGAGGACTATCGCTGGAATTCGCTTGGATATCATATTCAGACCGAAAACAAAGATCAGCTCTATAGAATATCAAAATAAGGTATCAGATCAGAAAAAACAAAAGGACATCCCTCGCTAATCGAAGAATGTCCTTTTTTTTCGTAAACGAAAGTTAAATCATAGTGACATTTGCAGCAGCTGGACCTTTTGGGCCTTGCTCTATGTCAAATGATACCTGGTCGCCCTCATTGAGGGATTTAAAACCGGTTGCGTTGATTGCTGAATGATGAACAAACACGTCCGGTCCGTTTTCCTGTTCGATGAACCCGAAGCCTTTGCTGTCACTAAACCACTTAACAGTTCCATTAGTCATAATAACATTCTCCTTTCTTTCAAAATTTCAACGTTGCTGACTGGAGGATGTCACTTTGACAAATGGATTTTCCTGCAGAAAGAAACTATCCCGCAGTTAAAGAACGGGACTTAATTGATTGGGTGGAATATAATCCTTTTTTTGGCCAATAGCAAGATTATTATTGATATTTCGGGAATTCAGGGGCATTGACCAAGTTGACTTACCGGCTTCTTACGCTCACTATCAGGAATGTGGGGCACGTGGTTGGCTGAGTTGATATATCGGCCCCCAAAGGAAATGACGCGTCCATAAAGCTATTACCATCTATTTTTTCCAAGTCTAAAAGTTAAGCGTCAAAAAATAAAAAGGGACAGTTAAATTATACTTGGCAGGTCGGCTCTTCTGATATAAACGGATTGATCAAACAGAATGCATCAAATTCCAGAGGATAAAGGGTGTCTGAACTGATATGAAGTACTGTTGGTATGCTTTGGGTGATCAGTAGCAGCTCGGTCACTTGTAAGCTGAATCATGATCAGGATGAAGAGAAATAAAACGCCGGTAATCACCATCAATTGAGAGGATGGCCCTGAAAGAGCGGGTGATACGAATTGAGTAGATGTGGGATTATGGGGACGTCCGTTCCATTTATCAATTTAGAGAAATCTTGGGGGCGAAATAGTGAGGCGTAGTTACTGAGTTGAGATGGTCAACCTGAAATACCGGTTTTAGAAATAACTATCGGTTTCGGTTTTCTCGGACATCTTTCATGATTTTCTTTATTATGCATAAACTGCCTCTTGATCAATTCTATGCTTAAGATAACGGTTCATTCCGTTTCGATACCGGATGACATCCACCGGGCAGTGAAAGCGTTCTTCGAGGCCCTGTTTGATGCCAATCAGGTTGAACAAGTCGGGATCTTGAAGTTCAACCACAACGTCAATATCCCTTTGTTCCTTAAGCGAATCCCGGGCAGCGGACCCGAAAATACCTATGGCTCGAATTCCATATTTATTTTGATTTTCCTCTTTAAACAGATGCAAAGCCTGAATGATATCTATTTTTTTCATTTTATAAAAAATTTTTGGGACGTGTTTTTGGGACGTGGTTGAATGAATTGACCAACTAGCCCCGCAACGCTCACACTTGAGATTCTCGGCCGATCGGCCTAAACCGCCGAAGTTGCGCAATTTAGATTTTCATCAGGCAGCCTGTAGCAGTGTAATCATTTCAATCTCCGGCTTGTTTTCTCTTTTACCCCAATTGAACCAAAAAATTCAATTGAGTGCCCATAGTTAATTGCCCGTTGTCAGTTGCAAAGGGAAATTAGGTTCTATCTTTTTAAGCACAATACCCCGCCTCTTCTCAGCTTCAAAAGCCTCGTTGATAAATTGGATATAGCTCGCACAGATATAAAGCGTAAATGAAATGGGATAGGTAAAATAAAATCTTGACCTTTGGTAACATATGCGTTACTTGTTAATACATGGTCACGATTAGAGAATATCTTGATCTCAATAGCCGCAGTCCCTACGCCAAGTGGTTTAATCGGCTGAATGCGCCGGCCGCGGCCAAAGTTGCAACAGCTTTAATCCGGATCGAGCAAGGTAATTTCTCAACTTCCAAGGGTGTTGGAGAGGGCGTATTCGAATGCCGTATTGATTTTGGACCCGGATACCGCATTTATTTTGGCAAGGATGGGGATAATCTCGTAATACTGCTTGGCGGTGGCTCAAAGAAGCGCCAGCAAAAGGATATAGACCACGCCAAGGTACTTTGGAAAGAATATAAACGACGAAAACGACAGGAGCATTGAAAATGGCGCTTACAAAAGACTTTAAAGATACTATCAAAAACCGGGTTGGAAAGGATCCAGCTTTTCGGGAGGAACTGCTCAAGGAAGGTATTGAATGTCTTCTGGCTGGAGACGTGGATACCGGCAAAGCGGTGCTGCGTGATTATATTAACGCCACTGTGGGATTTGAAACCCTTGGTGAGGTTACTGATAGATCACCAAAAAGCTTGATGAGAATGTTTGGGCCGAAGGGAAATCCGCAGGCCCGCAATCTTTTTGATATTATAGCCCACCTTCAGGAACGTGAGGGTATTCATTTGAAGGTTAACGCCGTAAGATGAATAGCCGGCGGACCGGGTCGGACCAGGCTGAACGCCTGACAAATAGGGATCTATGCCAAAAACAGGCCCGTTTCTTGGGCTTAAAGTTATAATTTTGATGCCAAAAAGGACGGTTTAAGAAAAAAATATTTAACCGATTTTGCCGAAATTGATCTGTGCCCAAATTTTGCCGGTCGAGAAGTCTTCAGCACCAGCGAGTGCGCCAGCAGCATTATGAAGCAAAAATAAAACCAAGTGCTCGAGACCGCTAGTAGGATTGCCAACCCCGGCCCTGCAGCAGCCCGCGCACGTAGGCAGCCTGCCCGGCGTGGATAACGGCATCTTGCAGAATGCTGACCAGCCGCACCCCGACGGTGGGAGTCGGCGTCCACGGTCCGCCAAGTTCCCGGTCCAGATCTGCCGACGACAGCGAGCGAATGTACTTGAACGTTTTTTCGGCAACGGCCTTCTGGTAGCCGAGCATGGTTGCGTTATCCGGCGGGTCGAAAGCGGCGACCTGCTCCGGTGTGTCCCCGAATCCCGTGTCACTTCCGTCAACCGGCCGTTTGAACTTCTTCGCCCAACCGTCACCCACCCAGAGCTGCTCGTCTCCCATGAGATCCGCCAACTGGGCGTCATGCTGGCGCGTCAGGTGCCAGGCGAGCCAACCGATGCTGTTGGCATCGCGGCCGGGCTGCCATTTCAGGTCTTCCGGGGTGAGACCTTGAAGAATGCTGCCGAGATACTCCGGTACGCGGTTATAGCCGTCAATCAAAATATCGGACCATTTCATCTCTCCCTCCTTATCGATACGTGAAATTTATCGCAATTTAAATCGGCCCTGCAGCAAAGGTCTGATACGGGAAATTTTTTCGAAATCTTTGTCACGATGTAAGAGAAAGGCACCATTTTCCATCGCAATCTGCGCGATACAGCATTCCACGGGGCTGTTTGATCGTTACTCCCTTTCGCCTCAGTTCAAAATATATCCTGGCGGCCTCAGGCCACGTATCTTGTGATGCTTCCAGGTAATATTGGGTCGTGAGGTATTTTTCGAGCAACGTCCATTCTTTCTCATCAGCCCCCCCTTGCAGCAGCTCAAGCTGCTGAAACCGGCTGATTTCATAATTTTCCGCACCAATGGCTTTTTGAAAGGCTTTGACAAAATTGCCGGTTTTGTCTCTGAATATTTCTATCCAAACCGATGTGTCGACCAGGATCATCCTTTCAGCTTCCTCAGTTTTTTATGGTCGAAATTTTTGTGAAACCCGACAGCACCTGCCAATTCCGTGAGATCTTTGCGCTTTTTCAGCCGAATAAATTCAGTCAAAGCCTCATGAATGAGATCCTTCTTCGTTTTAGCGTTGCTGACCAGAAAGGCCTCATCCAGTAATTTGTCATCGATTACAATGTTGGTTCGCATAATAGACTCCCTTAATGGGTTTAATTCACATCATACACATTGCATACACAAAGTCAAGAAAAGCTGCGAAGAAAGATGCCTCACGGGGAATAATGGGGATATCCTTACCATCTTGACATTTATCAGATGATGCGAGCAGGTGCAGGTTTTGGGTTGAATCGATACAGTTCTGCCAGCAGTGCGGAGAAACTATATCTCCTTACGGGCGCTGTTAATCCACTTTTTTTGTTCTTTTTGGTAGAATTTTGGAGACAACCGTGCATCTTTTACAATTTTATTGAAAATGGTCTTTGCTTCTTCCCCCCCGCCGATTCTTTTAAGCAGCATGGCATATCGACAAGGCGCTTCTGCGCCGGAAAAGTACCTGACCAGCCTGGAATATTCTTTCAGCGCCGCATCCGTTTCTCTCAATTCCTCATAAGCTCTGGCCAGCAGCAAGTCGAAATCATTATTTAATGATAAAAAGCCATTGGCGTTCCCGGCCGGTTCTTACGGCATGAACGGCAAATTACACTTGCACCAGTATTTCGCATAACGCTATAAACAGGCATATATTCCCCCCCGTAACCAATCCGAATCGAAGAAACTAGGCCAACATGTATCCTTTCCCGGCCATGTGGCAGGTCAACAGACCGTCCATCAGATTATAGAATAAAAAGATGGCGACAGAGACCGCGGCTACGCACAAACAACTCCAACGCAATCCTGCCCCCTTTTATACAAATTCTATTATCGGCGGATTCGGTCGAGACTTTAGGCTTAGATAAGGAAATTTAAGTAGGACAATAATCATTCAATTGATTATTGCCCGGTGTTGGCGAGAGAGGACTGGCACCTTGCACATGTGGAAAATGATTGCCATTTTAGAACATATGCTTTTTGTGATCATAAAGGAAGCAATAATCTACGATTAAGCATGAGCGGTCTTCTTGCCGTGAACACCGAGTCGAGGAAAGGGACTGATGCGAATAAAAATTCGAAATTTTTGGTTTCGCCTTCAATCTAGTTTCTGGTTTTTACCTGCGCTGATGTCTTGCGCTGCTTTTTTTCTAGCCTTCGCCACCATTAAAACCGACGAATTATACATCTACCGGACCGGCGTCCAGCAATGGTTGATCTACAGCGGGGGGGCCGATGGGGCTCGTACGGTTCTCTCCGTGATCGCCGGCTCCATGATCACCGTTGCCGGCGTTGTATTCTCAATTACCATCGTGGTCCTATCACTTGCTTCATCACAGTTCGGTCCGCGTTTAATTAAAAATTTTATGAATGTTCGCGCCAACAAGATCGTCATGGGCACTTTTGTGTCGACATTTATCTACGGCATTCTCGTGCTTCGCACCGTCGATTCCAGCTCGGAGGAAAGGTTCGTGCCGAGTCTTTCGATCACGATAGCCATCGTAATGGCGCTCCTGAGTCTGGGGGTTTTGATCTATTTTATCCATAGCGTTTCGGAATCGATCCGGGCGGAAAATATCATCGCCAGAGTACGCAACGATTTAGACAGAGCGGTGGATCGAATTTTCCCGGAGAAGCTTTTCCAGGGTGAAGATTCTCACCGTAATCTTATTAAGCATGACTACCATATCCCCAAGGAATGCGACCGGGAGGTCTGTCAGGTCAGAAGCCAAAACAGCGGTTATCTCCAGGCCGTAGACATCGAAGCGCTGATGCAAATTGCCATCGAAGAAAATCTCCTTATTTATCTTGCTTACCGCCCAGGAGATTTTATCACCCAAAATAGTGTCTTAGTCATTGTCTGGCCTGGAAACAAGGTTGATGATGAGCTTTCCCGAACAATCAACGCCGTTTTTATTTTAGGACCCGAGCGGACCTTGGAGCAGGATGTTGAATTTGCCATTAGCCAGCTGGCTGAAATCGCCGTTCGGGCGCTCTCACCCGGCATCAATGATCCGATTACCGCTATTACCTGCATTGATTGGCTGGGTGCCATCCTCTGCCAGCTGGCTAATCGTAGAATGCCCTCCTCGCACAGATATGACGGACAGAACAGGCTGCGTGTTATCTGCAAGCCCTTTACGTTTGAAGGAATGGTGGATGCGGCTTTTAATATGATTCGCCAGAATTCCGCGGCCATACCGGCGGTGTCGATTCGCCTGCTGGAAACCATTGCCACCGTTGCAGACCAGGTACATGGAAAGGAAGACCGCAAGGCCCTTTTGCGCCAGGCCGACATGGTAATCCATGGATGTAAGGTTAGGCTGTCAGCGGACAATGATTGGGTAGATCTCGAAGAACGCTACCAGAAGGCCGTCAAAGCTCTCAACGAAGCGCCTGCGCACATCACCGTTGATGCAGACAATTCTTAGTCTATTGGCAGAAGCTATATTTAAAGTGGTTTCAAAACCCCATCTAATATGAATCTCGGAAAAAGAGAAACAGAGAAATAGGGATAGGTAAATTTTACTTGTCGACAAGGGTGAAACGCTGGTCAACTGCCTGGCCTATATCGATCTTCACCCAGTTAAATAATTTGAGCCCTTAACCTTAAATGGTTGTGGACGCCTCGGTAAATGATAATCATTCTTTAAATCATTTATTCGCCAGTTGGCTCAAATTAAGATTTATTCAGTAAAAGGATTGTTTTAAATCTTATTTAACAGGGTAAATCCTTTGCGGGCCGGATAAATTGACCGCCCGGAGGACTATCGCTGGAATTCGCTTGGATATCATCTTCAGACCGAAAACAAAGACCAATTTCTGTCCACCGATTCCGGTATGAAAGAATTCAATCCTCCTCCGGCGGACAAGTGTCTCAAAAGCAAAAAGGAGCGGATCAGACGGTATCGGCGGCATGTGTATGAGGCCGGGGCGTTGAACCGCCCAGACAAGGTGCTGGCGCAGGTCATCGATGCCAAAGTTGTTGCCAAAGAACGCAAAAAAGATTTTGAAATCAGCCGCATCAGCCGTTTCCGCTGCCGCACGCGCTATTTCACAGACTCCGGAATCATTGGATCAAAGCAGTTCGTGGCTGAGAATTACCGCCGCTTTCGGCACCTATTTCATTCCAAACACGAAAAAAAGCCCAAACCGATCAAGGGTCTGGATGGGATGTATTCGTTGAAGCGGCTGTCGGAGATCAGCTAACAGAAATCAGCTCTATAGAATATCAAAATTAGGTATCAGAGCTGATGGACATAAATATTGGCCGCAGAAATTAGAGTACCCGAAGCTTTAAACGTTTGACGCAAGCACCCCGATTAGTTACAGTTTGAACAGACAATTGCCAGGGTATGATTTAAATATTTAAAGGATATCCAGAGTGCTTTTTCAGTTATCACTCCAAGCTCGATTCGTATCCGCAAACCTGCCTGACACTTTCGGCTTGCTCCTTACTTGAATTTTATCAGATATCGGTAACGTGAATTACTGGGTTGACTGAATCACGACCCAACCAAGCGTCCGTTTCAAGAGTGCATAAGAGGGACAGGTAAATTACCTGGCCCCCGGCTTCCGCCGGGGTGGCGGTTTGCCTCTACTCCAACATATCCGGCCGGAAACCCTTGCGAAAGCGGGAGACCGTCTCTCCGGCGATCATGAACAGCCCTTCCCCGCGATAGTGGATGGTCTTCGGATACTTGGGCGCCACGGCCACATGCGCCTTTACGACCTCGAGCACGAAGAGGTTGTAGTTGGCGATCAGGCTGGTGTCGATCACCCGGCATTCGAAATTGGCATAGCATTCCTTGATCAGCGGCGCCTTGACCTCGCTTCCCCGCTCCGGCGTCAGCTTGAACTTCCCGAACTTGTCCACCTCCCGACCCGAGCAGTTGCCAATGCCCACCACTGCAGGTGCAATATCAACCTCCGGGAGGTTGATCACACACTCCTTGCTTCCCCGGATCAGGCTTTGGCTGTGGTTTTCATCCCAGATATAGCAGCCGATCAGCGACGGTTCAAAGCCCATGACCATATGCCAGCCCATGGTCATGATGTTCTTCTCACCCTTCCAGGCCGAGCTGACCAGTACGATCGGTCCCGGCTCCATAAACCGGCGGATGTTGGAGACTGGAAAGTCTTTTTTGCGGTACGTTTTCATGCGGCACCTCCCGTCAAACTTAATTCGTTTTGGGGAAATACAGGGGGCGTTGGTGACTGAGTTGACCTACTGGCTTCGCCGTGCTCACCATTGAAATCTTCGCCATTTTGCCTAAAATCCCTGCAGCTATCCGACACTGCGTATTTACTGAATCTCAGGAATCAGGCCTAAAAGACCCGTGACGCCGGCAGCAATTGCATCCTGTCCCCGAATGGTATCGACACAGTTTATTGATGGGTGACAATAGAGAGGTTCGGCTGTCCGGCCTAAATCTCAACAGCTGCCCAACTTATGTTTTTATCAGGCAGCGGCCTATTCTGGTTGTAGTTTACATGTGGTGGGGAGAAAATATCCGTTTGATTCCTGAATCTTGCACGCAAACCGTATCTACAGCGTTCGAAGCCAGGTTGTCAGAAATGACCTCGAGCGATGTTTGGTTTTAAAAATTCTGGTATTGGTGATTTTTTAAAGGATTTTGCTCGGATTCTATTAACTGCTAAATGGACGTATCCAAAAAACTTGACATCTATGGCGGAAATATCTATAAAGATAGATTCCATAATCGTATGATTGACAATTCAAATTTGGAGTGTGTTTATGAAAGTTGCTTTTCCTTCTCAGGAAGATCGGGGCCTGGACAGCATTGTGCATGGACATTTCGGTTCGGCCGAATATTTTGTGATTGTGGAAACTGATGACGGGTCATTTAATACCTTTCAGAATCCGGAACGCGATCATTTGCACGGTCAATGTCAACCACTCAATGCGCTCGGCGGAAATCGGGTTGATGCGGTGGTTGCCGGCGGAATCGGCGGAGGAGCGCTGCACAAACTGCTGGCCGCCGGAGTAAAGGCCTATCGGGCTGTGGACGGCAGCGTAAAAGACAATCTGGCATTGATTCAATCGGCGAAACTGCCCGAATTCACCATGAATCAAACCTGCGGCGGCCATGGCGGCCATGGTGGTTGTGCCCATTGAAACCCGCCGCTGCCTGCAATGACGATATTTTATGTTAAAGGAGTTTTAACATGCCTCTATACGATTATCTATGTCTGGACTGTGCCGAAATCAGCGAATTGCTGGTGACCGGTTCGGATGAAAAACCTGTCTGCTGCGCATGTGGCAGCCGCAATCTTAAAAAGATGCTGTCAGCCCACTCTTCATTTTCGGGCACTCATGCCGGAAGCCTTCCCGGGCCGGGTGACACCTCATGCTGCGGATCCAGGCCGGCTCAAGCTGGGTGTGCCGGACCGGGCAGTTGCTGCGGCAGGGGACCGCATCACTAATATCATACCAACAGGGTCGAAGAACGCATAGGCATGATGGGGACATCCGCTGCATATTTACAATGAAGCGGCTCTCCAATATATTGAACCCGACCCGGCTTTATTGATTTACCTGTCTTTTAAAGCGTGATCAGACAGCTGCTTCAAATCCTCAATTGCAGCCGCACTCTCGACGGCGCGACGCACTGTTGTCGGGCTGGTCTTTAAAGTTTTTCCAACCTTTCGCCATCTTTTTTGCAACCTTGAGGTTTACTTCCGGGTGGCTAACACAATCCCCAGGGCGATCAGCCCGATGCCCGTGCCGTGATACCAACGCAGGGATTCTCCCAGAAATGCAATAGCCATAATACTGCCGAATACCGGCATCAGGTGCAGGAACAATCCGGCCCGGTTGGCACCAACCAGTTCCACACCGCGGTTAAAGCAGATATATGCTATAATCGATGGAAAAATGGCTACATAGCAGACCGCCCCCACGGTTGTCGCATCCCAGTGCATCGGGCGGACGGCAAAGCTTTCCCACAAATAAAAAGGCAACAGCATCGCCGAACCGGTCACAAACGTGATTGCCACTGAGACTTAACGGGTGGATGGCCGGTCTCCGGCGCAGCATTACCGAGTAGGCGGCGTAACAGATCACGGCAATAAAAATCAGAAGGTCTCCCCGGTTGATCGACATTGATCCGAGCAAAGACGGGTCGCCTTTAAGGATAATGGACAGGGCACCGGACAAGGACAGCGCGATGCCCAGGGCCTGCAGGCGGTATATTTTTTCCTTAAAGCACAGAAAGGACATGGCCACGATCAGCACCGGCATCATCGACTGCATCAGGACCGCATTGATGACGATCGTCTGCTGCAGACCCATATACACCAGCGTATTAAACACGGCAACGCCGGTTGCCGAAAGCAGCAGCAATATCGGCAGGTTTTTCCTGGCCTGCTTCCAGTCGTGTTTCAGATGGCGCAGGGCTGGAAAAAAGATCAGCAGCGATGCGCCGCTCCAACGCCAGAACGCCAGTCCGATGGGAGGCACGTCCGCTCGCACGGCCCGGCCGACGATAAAGTTGACCGACCATAAAAAGACGGCCAGAATCAGCAGCAGGTAGGGAAAGTCATAGAATTTTGGCAGGCTGTTTTTGGGCATTGCTCGAATCAAATTTCACGCTATGAGGCATGGATTTACGGTCAGCCTCCGGCCAATATTGGCAACTTGCGGTTTTATTTTTTTAAAGAATAGCATATAGAATAATCATTATGTATTTTCAACTATTTTTGAAATAGATTGGGCCTGAGGGAACTTGGGAACCTCCATTGGTATGTTGGCCGGTAAAGCCATGTTCGCCTGAGATTTTATTGATCGCGTGCCCCAAATTAGAGCAACTCTTGAAATCGTGAAATCAATGTCCGGCAGGCTCGCATTCAGCGTCCGATCCAATGCTCTATTGTCGGCAACAGGGCAGAATTTGTAAGTGCAAAGTAAAAACAAAATTTGCTCAGGGGGCAGAAAGCTTACCCGGGCAGTTTTGACCCCAAAATCGTCGGTTTAGAGCTGATAACAAGGCCTTATTTTCCTCTTAATTGAAGATTACCGAATAGTTGGCGTGGCCCGACCCTCATTTGCTCATTTGACAATTATTTGATACCGGAATATGACAATAAACAGCATCCACCGGGTTCGAAGCCTCACCGTCAGTATTGACTTGGAGAGGTGTTTGGTTTTAATTTTTAGCGGCTGAATATAAAGCCAAGGTGCTCATAGCCATGACGAAGAAGCACAAAAACGTAAGGGCCAAAAAGCTTCACCCTGGACAGGATCAATTTTTGATGCGAATAAAACGGGGTGAACGCTTGTATAAATTCTACTATTTTCGTCCCAGGGCCGGACGTCATTATCATTTTGAATACCGCATCCTGGCCAAGGAAAAGATCAGCGGCACGCTGGAAATGGTAAGCTATAATTTCAAGATCGAAAATGGTGTTTCAAAGAAAAGTTCGATCACCAGAGTTGCCGAAATTTCAAAGGAACAATTGGATCAGATTGTTCAAAATGTCATCCGAACAACAAATACCGATTTCGATGAGTTTGAGGAAGTGGATCTTTCCGAGTACTCGTCCATAGATGAGCAAATCGAGTTTCTAAAACAACGGGACAGGATCGATACAATGTATATTACATAGGTTCTGCAAAAGGGGAACTGGGGCGGCAAGGGCCTCCTGGGGCTGATGCTTGAAAAGATGAATGCTGCTGAGCACCTCGTGGAAAAGTGGTAGTGATGAGTCCAGTGCTTTAGGCTTTCTGCGCCAATGGCTTTTTGAAAGGCTTTGACAATATTGCCCACCCGCTATTAGAGTCTTCCCAGGCCCTTATCTTTGAGAACGATAAACCACCTCCCATTATTGCTCAAACGCTCTCGGACAGGTTTGATAAGAACTTGAGGAAAGATTATGAGGAGAATTCATGTTGATGATATTGTCGCAACACTACGCCAGCTCTGTATCGACGCTAATATTGAGATCAGGCCCGATACGGTTGAAGCTTATCATCGGGCTATGGAGCAGGAGGAGTCGGAGACCGGCCGCGAGGTGCTCCAGCAGTTGATTCTCAATGCCGCGGTGGCAAAAGAGCAGCGAATACCTTTTTGCCAGGATACCGGTTATGCGGTTTTATTCGTGGAACTTGGACAAAATGTACACATCACCGGTGGGTCATTTGTCGAGGCTTTGAACGAAGGCGTGCGACAGGGATACCAACAGGGCTTTCTACGCAATTCCATCGTGCGCAATGTTCTCGAGCGTACCAACACCGGAGATAACACACCGGCGGTCGTCAATACTGAAATCGTGCCGGGCGATAGACTCAAGATCAGCCTTCTTATCAAGGGGGCCGGTTGTGACAACGTCAGCGCACTGCGGATGTTTACACCGGCCCAAGGCCTTGCATCGGCCAAAGATTTTATCGTTGAGGTTGCAGACAATGCCGGACCCAACGCGAGCCCCCCTTTTGTCATTGGCGTCGGCATGGGCGGACCCTTTGCACAAGCAGCACTGCTGGCTCAAAAGGCTCTGCTATGGCCCCTGGGAAAGCCCAACCCGGATAGATCCCTGGCCGCCATCGAAGCGGAACTTTTGGAACGTATCAACGACCTTGGAATCGGACCTGCGGGTTTCGGGGGGAGCGTAACCGCTCTGGGCGTGCACATCGAAACATGTGCCACTCATATTGCAAGCTTTCCGGCAGCAGTGAATGTAGACTGCCATTCTCACAGAGGCAAGGAGGTGGTCTTGTGACTGTTCGGGAAACCATCTACCTTGAGACCCCCCTGACACGCGACGCGCTTAATGTTCTGCACAGCGGTGATCAGGTCCAAATTTTCGGAGTAATTTACAGCGCTCGTGATGCAGCACATGAGCGGATGTGGAAAGCTATTCAGCAGGGCAAAGAATTGCCGTTTGACCCGGAAGGGCAGATTATTTTTTATGTGGGTCCTACGCCGCCGCCGCCGGGGCGCATCATCGGCTCGGCAGGCCCCACCACTGCGAGCCGAATGGACCCTTTTACGCCGATGCTGATCGAAAGGGGCCTGAAAGGCATGATCGGAAAGGGAAGCCGTTCCGAGAGGGTACGGCAGACGGCCATGGAGCATGGCTGCGTATATTTTGGTTCGGTTGAGGGAACAGCGGCTTTGCTATCCGGTTGTATTCAACAGGCAGAGGTGGTTGCATTCGAAGATCTGGGTCCTGAGGCCATCTATCGTTTGACCGTGACCGGCTTTCCGGCCATTGTCGTCAATGATCTGCATGGCAGAGATCTTTACGAAGAGGGGCGCAATCTGTACCGCCGGCTGCGGACCGGTTAGCTCAAAACATAGAACCACAAATTGAAATCCTTCCCAAATGTGGCATAATAAAATCTCTGCTCCCGGGCGCGTGTTGCCGACGGAAACCGTCTTGTTTTATCTACCAACTGAAATTAAATGAAGTTTTAATACATCAAACAAAACGAATCACCGTTTATAGATTTGTCGCCAATGCCCAATCGTGAGAACCAAGACGACTATATTTTCATCCTGGATCTCGCACAGGATGCGATAGTCCCCTATCCGATAGCGCCACAAACCAGCATGGTCTCCTTTTAACGGCTCCCCAAAATGCCGCGCATTCTTACAACCTTCAATCCGGTCGTTCAGCCGGTCGAGAATGCGGTTTTAGACAGGCCGATCAAGTTTTCGCAACAGCCGCTCTATCAATCCGAAACCCCGCAACGCATGCCCGCTGGATTGAAATTGTCGCTCGATTATGCTAAGAACAGATTATCTGATAAAAATGGAACGCGAATCTTCAGCATGCAGCCGGATCGGGCTGGTCATTGCAACTTCATGGGGAAGTGTGATGCTGGGGTCTTTTGCGGACCGAAACCTGATACAAGGAGGAACTCTTCATGAAAAATCGTATCCTGATCATACTTTCCTGCGGTACCGACAATCCTAACCGGGCGACCCGCGCCTTGTTTTTCGCCACGGTGGCCAAGAAGAAAGGCCGGGATGTGGTCGTTTTTCTGCTGGATGAGGCCGTTTATCTCGCCAAGCGGGGAATCATCGAACATTTGCGCGCTGCCACCGGTGACTCGGCCGACGACCATCTGGCTTTTCTTCAGGAGTATGACGTACCGCTTTTAGTATGCACCCCGTGTGCCGTCACCCGCCAAATCCAAGAGACCGACCTTGTGAAAGGCGCCCGCTTCGCTAAAGGCGATGAGCTGATCGACCTGACTGACGACAGCACTGTCTTGAGCTTCTAATATGGACCGGCACCTTTGATCCAAGGTGCCTCACCCTGCAGAAAGGAGAATTAGGGGACGGGTGCTTTATGCCTGAATGCCTGACGCCACTGGACTCCTGTTCAGCAGCAGCATGGGACTGTCGGCAGCAATTCCAGACAGTAAAATCATTCCCATGCAGGCCGGCAGGCAAAAATGCCTCCCTTTATGATCATGTTGCAGGATACCCCGATAGCAGTTGTTTTTAATCGGGATTCGATCTTGCCAATTGGAAGATAGTTTTTTATTAAGGCGTAGTCAACGGTAACGGGAGCTGTTATGGAAGTTAGGGTCGGCATCCACGATCAGTATCAAATGGAATTGAAGTTTAATTACCCCCTCCCTGCCGACCGCCGCCGGACTTTGTACGAGGTAAACCTGTATTTTTTCGCGCCTCGCAGCTTAGGGGTGCATCCCCAGACATATAGCAAACAACAGTTTTATACCGACTTACAGTCTTACATACGCATAAGGACACCTTCGGTGCCGTTGAACCGCTTTAAAGGAAGTGCAGCGGGCCCATTGGCACAGCTTCGCGCCGCTCTGGAGCAAAAGGCCCAGCAACCCTCGAAGCATCCTCTACCGGAGTATGAAGAGCAAATCAAGCTGTTCTGCTGCATCCTCAAGAGTGCGGTACGCGACTTCGTGGCCTTTATCCATAAGACCGTTGATGCCCAAGACAGGGATCGACTTATTAGCGAATATCTGGCTACGGTTCAGGACGTAACAGCAGGATACCGTGAACTCCAACCTATTATCCAGATCCCAAATGTTGACCAACGTGCTTTTGAAATCTACCTTTTTGGTGACGAGTACAACAGCCTGCTTGTGGAAGATTACACCTACCACTTGTTGGATGCTCTCTCAGCCAGCAATTCGAAGCCGAGCCCGGAGAACCAAAAAAAGCTGCTGGCGCTGATTGAGGCAGAAGTCCGCTATCGCCGGAGAAGACGCTATGCTTCGGTACCGGAAGAACAGAAGGACAACGAAACACTCGTGTTTCGCAGGAGCGCATTGAAAAAATATGTAGCCAGTATTCTTTTTCTTGATACAGAGGTGAAAACAGAGTGGCTTCTTCTGCAGCAAGTCTTTTTGGGTTTGGCCGCCGCCGCAGCGATGGCGTTTGCCACTGCCGCCGCCTTCATCTCTCAAACTATCTATGGCAGCTTGACCTTGCCGGTTTTTGTGACTTTTGTCGTCAGCTATATCTTTAAAGACCGGATCAAGGACCTTCTGAGATATCACTTGTCCCGCAAAATGACACGCTTTTTATTTGATCATAAAACTCGCGTGCGCGACGTTGCCGGCAAAATCGTCGGGGTTTGCAGGGAGAGCTTCGGGTTTTCCAAGAACAGCAACCTCCCGGCCGAGGTGCAGGAGTTGCGAAATCGTGATCACATCACGGAAATTGAGAATGGATGGATCGGCGAGGACATTATGCTTTACCGGAAGCGCATTCGACTGCATCCCGAAAGCGTCCGCCGCATTTTCTCGGATTATGAGGTGGCCGGTGTCAACGACATCATGCGTTTCAATGTGGAGGAATTTCTGCGGAGGATGGATGACCCCAGGAAGGAGCTGTTCGTCATGGACGACGAGGGATATCATCGGATCAAAGGCGCAAGGGTCTATCACCTCAACTTGATCGTCCGGATGACGCACGCCGGACGGAGTTTGGAAATGCGGTACCGGGTAGTATTGAATCGGGAGGGCATCAAGCGGATCGAGTATGTTCAACCCCGGTAAGCATAAACCTCGTAAACCCGTCTTAACTACCCAATCCCCATATATCGATGAATTTTTAGCTTGGTTTTGTTGTGAAAACAGGTCTCAATTGTAATCATTTCCGAAATCAATCAAGGATCTCGCTGATTTGCCGAACCGGTGAGATGTCGGTAAAGTTGGCAATATCCCCCCGCAATATCGGTCCTGCCTCCGCGATTCCCCGGTCGTATCCATCCCGGGAGTCAAAATAGAGATTTCCGATGCAGATATAGGGTGCCGGCTGATCGCCGCCGCCGGAAATACCCTTCTCTACATCTGTTTTGATAAGACCGAAAGGCTGCAGGTGCTTTTTTACCAGGTCCAGATGTTTTGTCTGATAATAGTTGATATCGAAGCGCGCCGCTTTCTGATTCGGATACATAACACTGACTTTATACATGACAATGTCTCCTTAGATAACGCCTTTCTCAAATTTCAAATTGCCTGATCCAAAGCCGTCAACACATTTTCAACCGAACGAGGTATGCGGCCAAAGCCGGCAATGTCGTCTGCGATCCGCTGTATATGCTCACTGAAAGCCTGCTCGTTGTCATTGCGGATGTAAGGCCGCGCGGCGGACGGCGCTACTGCAACCACTTCACGCACGGCTTCATAAAGCGGCAGCGTCGCCGGCGACAAACCTTGACGGGCATCATAGTGTCCGGCAACCCGCTGAGTGCGCAGATCAGCGGCCTGCACCCCGAACATGAGGACCACCGCCATATACTGGTAAAACGCTTCGATGGACTGCCGCGCCAGACGGGCGGAGCCGAGCCCCAGGCTGTTGATGTTCTGATTGAATTGTTCGGCATGGGTGGGAAAGCGGTCAACCAGCGAATTGCCGAAAAAAGATAAAAGGGGCATGATCGAGTTGCCGTTGATTTGCAGCCCCTTCAGCCCCATGTTGACCTTGCGCTCCTGGTTGCCGACCAGCGAAGCCGGCAGACCGTTGTTGAAGGCCGGCGATACCAGCTGGGCGATTTGAACGTCGAGATGTTTGGCCAAAAGCCCCAGATAATAGCGCAGCTGATCCATGCCCACCCCCACATACTGGCCGAGAAAATTGCCGCCGTGAAAATCCCGGCCATTGTCCGTATCGATCAGCGGGTTGTCGGTGGCCGAATTGATTTCAATGGTCACCTGCCGGGCGATCTGCGCCAGGCCGTCCACGATGGGGCCTAAATATTGCGGCAAACAGCGCAGCGAATAGCGGTCCTGGATCAGATCGCCGCTCTGCCGTTCCTGCCGCTTCTCCAATTCATCGCGAATGAGTTTGGAGCCGGACAACAGCTGGAGCATTTGGCTGCCCGCCCACTGCTGCCCCGGATGGGGTTTGTTCTGATGGATAAAGGGATGAAAGGATTGATTGCTGCCCTGCAGCCCCTGAATCGCCAGGGCGTGGGCTCCCATGGCCAGGGCCAGCAGCAGCCGGGCATCGTAGATACAGTTGACGGCGATGCCGGACATGACGGACGTTCCGTTGATCATGGCCAGCCCCTCTTTCGGATTCAGCTTCAGGCGCGGCAGCCCCAGCCGTTCGAGGGCGGTAAGGGCGTCCGCCTCCCGCCCGTCAAAGTCAACCGTAAAGCATTTGTCCAAACCGATGAGGGCGCCGGTGATACAGGCCAATGGTGTCAGGTCCCCGCTGGCGCCGATCGATCCAAACTCGCGCACATGCGGGGTGACATTGGCATTGAGAAACGTTGCCATGCGCTGCACCAGTTCCAGCCGCAGACCGGAGAATCCCTTCATATGCGAATTTGCTCGAATGACCATGGTCGCCCGCACATCCTCTCTGGGCAAACGCCGGCCCGAATCCGATTTCATGAACCAGATCAGGTTTTCCTGAAGTTCGGCGGCATCCTCGGGTGATATGATCGTGTTCGCCATGCCGCCGAAGCCGGTGGTGACGCCATATACGATCCGGCCGGATCGAGCCGCGTTTAATATATAGTCATGGGCGGCTGCCATCCGCTGCAAAACATCCGGGTCGTCGGTCAGCCGCACAGCAGCCCCAAAACGGGCCACCTGAACGACTTCATCGATGGTCAATCCCGCGCCGCGCAGAACGATAGGTTTTTTGATATTCTCTCCCCTGAAGGGAGCCGGATGTTCTTTGGTTTCGTGCAAGTTGGCCACCTCTTAATTTCATTATTTTCTTCAATTGGATAAGACAATAAACATTCAGCAAGCGTTTGTCCAGCTGCGGCAAGAGATGACTGATACCCTGCAAGTATGGAAAATGAGTGCCATCTGGACCTTATCGCTGCATAAATCGGTTGACTAAGTTGGCTTGCTGGATATTTTAATAGCATGACCGTTCGGCGCCGATTAATCTTCCCCTGCGGAATACAAACCTTTAACCGGCAGATGTAACTGAAGCGGAGAGAATTATGCAAACGATTAAAATTGTAGAAGTCGGACCCAGGGATGGGCTGCAAAACGAGGCCGCCACCGTTCCCACACAGGCCAAAATCGATTTCGTGAACGCACTTTCCTTGACAGGTGTCGGCGAAATCGAAGTCAGCGCATTCGTTTCTCCTCGACGGGTTCCCCAGCTTGGCGATGCGGCTGACGTTTTTCGAAAAATTATCCGCAGAGACGGCGTCGTCTATTCGGCGCTTGTGCCGAACGAAAAGGGACTTGACCGTGCAATCGCCGCTGGGGTCGATAAAATTTCCGTTTTTACTGCGGCCAGCGAGACGTTCAACCGCAAAAACATCAACACCTCCGGTGAAGGGGCCCTGCGGCGTTTTCGGCCGCTGATAGCGCGTGCGCGGGGCGAAGGGCTCCCGGTAAGAGGATACGTTTCGACCGCTTTCTGGTGTGCCTTTGAGGGCAAAATTTCACCGGAGACTACCGTTGGCGTGGTGAATAAGCTCTTCGACATCGGCGTCGACGAAGTGTCAATTTCCGACACCGTCGGGAAAGCAACACCAGCGGAGGTTTCAAGCCTCCTCGATCGCCTGCTGCCGGGGATTTCACCCCCACGGATCGCCGTTCACTTTCACGACACTTACGGCCGGGGGGTGGAGAACGTGCTGACTTCGTGGTCTTATGGGATAAGAATTTTCGATGCGAGCACGGGTGGAATCGGGGGCTGCCCCTTCGCCCCGGGGGCCACGGGCAATGTGGCCACCGAATCCGTGGTTAAAGCGCTCGAAAACAAGGGGGAAACGGTGGGTGTCGACCTTGAGAAACTGTCGCAGGCCCGGCATCTTCTGGATGCATTTCTCAAGGAGGAGCGCCGCACACTGCCCGAGGGCGGCTCACATGCCTGCACGGCATGCGAATTCTACCGCAACGATGTCTGCTGCGGTCGGAGCAAGGAGCAAAAATGACACTCAACACCGGAAATTGCAATAAAACGCTTTCGCCGGCGGCAGCAAACCTCAATACGTGCTGCCGGTTTTTTAGGCCGGCCTCAGCTCGCAGCTTACGCGCCCGCCAACCGGTCAGGTGGATTCTATTAAAAATTCAGGTGAGGATATTCGGCGATCATGCTATAATAAATCCATTGATTCGGCTGCCGCTTTTATCACCCATAGGGGGGCAGCAGCTTGCTGCGGGCTATGGCTGCCGGCAGGCAATCCAATTTTTTGCGGAAACGACAAGATGCCGACATTAGAATTTAAAAATAGATCCCTGGGGGCGCACCAATTCAAAAAAGGCGCATCAATAACCATCGGCCGGCGGAAGGATAATGACGTGGTCATCGATGACCCGGCTGTCTCAGGACATCACGCCAGGATAGACTCGGTGGGCAATGGCCTGGTGCTGATTGATTTGAAGAGCAAAAACGGCTCTTTCGTCAACGAGCAGCTGGTCGGCACGCAATGGCTGAAACACGGGGACGTTGTCACTATCGGCGGACATGCGCTGGTCCTGCACTATCCCGAAGGTGAGAGCAGACCCGCTGCGGACCCGGACGAATTCAGCGAAACGCTGGAAATGAATTCGACGCAGCATCGCCGGATGCTGGCTCGCAGCAACCCCAATAAAAGCATTAACCTGGTGAAATTCTGGGACAAGAGCCAAAACCGGGGCAAGGTCAGAGACATCGAACCGGAGGCCGCCGAGGCCGGTAAAAAGGCGCAAAAAGCCGCCGGTGTTCTGACATATCTTTCCGGCGGCCGCGGCCAGGTAACGCTTAAGCCCAAGATTACCACTATCGGCAAAGACCCCAGCTCCGACATCGTCGTCAAAGGGATGCTGGTCGACCCGACGACCGCGACCATCCGGCAAGAGCCCGGCGGCTACTATTTGAGCTACATCAGCGGGCTTGCTAAGCCGAAAGTCAATGAGAAGGTTGTGAGGGAATCGATTCTGCTGCAAGACCTTGATATCATTGAAGTCGGTTCGGTAAGACTGCAGTTTTCAAACCCGGGCGCGACCCAATCTCATGACCCGCCCAACCTGCAGTAGCGTCGGCAGAGGGTCAAAGCATGAATTGTGAATTGCAGCTCCCTGTCTAAACCGGACATAGAACCCCAAATTGAAATCCCTTATAAATATGTTATAATAAAATCCCTGCTCCCAAGCACGTGTTGCCGACGGAAAGCGTTTTCTTTTACCAACTATCTGAGATTAAATTAAATTTTAATATATTAAGCAAAACTAATTGCCGTATCCAGGTTCGATAATTGTCCATCGGGTACTGATAGGAAAAAGTTGCTATGGCAGTTTCAGATAACAGCCGACAGACCGATAAAGATATACCGGATAAGATTATACAGAAAGTGTCCATATTTCCGAACATGCCTCAAGCCGGAATGAAGCTCCGGGCCCTGCTCGCAGAAAAGGATGTGTCGGCCGATGAAATCGAGAAAATTTTGCGCCACGATCCGGGACTTGCCGCAAATGTTCTCAGACTGGCTAATTCGGCCTTTTTTGGTATGTCCACTAAAGTCAGCACGTTAAAGCATGCAGTTGTCTTATTGGGGGTCAAGCGGTTTGCCCAGATTGCAGTTGGTGCCTGTATGAACAAAACTATGAGTAAAGCGGTAGAAGGTTACGGACTCTCCCCGGGAGTACTCTGGATGCATTCGATCGCCGTCTCAACTACCGCGGAAGCTCTGGCAAAAAATCGGAAGTTGCCTGAAACCAGTGACTTTTTTACGCCGGCGCTGCTGCATGATCTGGGGAAATTGGTCCTGGCAGAGTTTGTAAAAGCGGAACTGCCAAAAATCAGAGCCCTTGTTGCCAAGGGTGTGCCGTTTTTTATGGCCGAAAAAGATGTCCTTGGAACGGATCATGCTGAAATTGGAGCACTCATATTGAGCAGATGGCGATTTCCCGGTGATCTGATCAACGCGGTTCGGTGGCACCACTATCCGGAAGGTTTGAAAAATTCAAATCTGCACCCGGAAATAGTCTATCTAGCCAACTTAATGTGCCAATTCAATGGCAACAGCGATTCAGTTGAAAAGCAGCAGAGCATTCCAGTTCCTTCAGTACTCAGCCGCTTGGGTATTAAGGCTGAGCAATATGACGTATTTGCTGAAAAGAGTCGCGGCTGGTTAAAAAAGTTATCCGATACCCTAACCTTTGATTGAAAAGAACTCATGGGATATTAGGGTTAAGAGTCTATTGAAATACGATATCAAATGGGCGCATGCCGGTCCGACCGAACACCCGCATTTGACGACGGAGCTTGTCCAAAAATCTGCGCAACGATCACTTTGAATCTGTTCAGAATTGAAAGTAGGCATGATCCAGGGAGAGTATTTCGCTCAAAAAGACACGCCGTACCTTCCCTGAACACGCTCAATCCAACCCAATTTTCTCCATATCATCAATTGTTCACTGTGCTCGACAATGACATTAAAGTCGCCAATTATTCCGATAATCTTAAATTGTTTTCTCCCCCGCAATGGAAGGCCATTTTCGAGCGGATCCCATTTTTTAAGATCTTCCGTCATGATTATCCCGGTGGTTCTGAACGATCCCCCGGTCAGCGCAACCGCAACGACATCAGGAGCATCAACCAGGGTACCAACATCTGAGGCGGACAATCCGGATACCATCTCCCAACTGAGCCCTCTGTCCTCTGAC
>CAVYNY010000013.1:0-649821 GCA_963769935.1 uncultured delta proteobacterium
AATTGGTCGCGGTAGGGATGCCAGTTACCCGACACCCCCCGCACAGATCCCAGCGTGCGGGACTACCGCACTGGGCTCCTACCTCAGGTAGTGACGTACAGGCCCAGATCAGGATATGAATGACATATACGGGCGTTCGGTAGCCAGCGATTAATCAATCGATTCATCCGTTCCCAATTGAGGCGACTTCGCTGGCTGCGGCGAAGCAACGTCTTATACCAGAGGCGACTCAAATGATATCTGAAGGCCTCCAGCTTTCGACTGTTGCCCGGCAGTCCGTAATATCGGTAATGTCCGAGCAACACAACGCGCAACCATTTGCCAACAACTGGAACCGGGCTATGAAGACGCCGTCTGAGCTCTATTTTCAGCTCCATAAGCTTGGCTCGTATCCGCTTGCCGATGCTATGCCGATGGATGATGAATTTGCCTTTCCGGCTTTGGCCACACACATGGGTAAAACCAAGAAAATCAAACGTCTCCGGTTTGCCCTTGCCTTGGCGTTCGCGGTTTTGGGCAGCAAAACGACCAAATTCGATCAGCCGTGTTTTGTCCTTGTGAAGCTGCAAGCTAAACTGCGAAAATCGCTTCTCAAGTTCCACCAAAAATCGTTCGGCATCTTTTTGATACTGAAAACCGACCACAAAGTCGTCGCAAAACCGCACGATGATAACATCACCACAGCCGTCTTTACGCCTCCATTGGTCAGCCCACAGATCCAACACATAGTGCAAGTAGACATTGGCCAGCAGCGGGCTGATACTTCCACCCTGCGGTACGCCTTCCTCGCTGCGGGTCACTGCTCCGTCCTCAAGCACGCCTGCATTGAGCCACTTTTTGATGTGTCTCAACACGCGCTTGTCCGCTATGCGGTGCTCGACGAATTTCATCAGCCATTCGTGGTCGATGGCATCAAAATAACCCCGAATGTCTGCATCCAGCACCCAGCCTACCTTTCTCGTCATGATCCCCGCATACAGGGCATTCAAGGCATCATGCTGACTGCGCCCCGGACGAAAACCATACGAAAAACCGACAAAGTCCGTCTCGTAAATAGCGTTCAGCACCCCAACCGTTGTGCGCTGGACTACTTTATCTTCCAGCACGGTCACCCCCAAAGGCCGTTGCCGACCATCGGGCTTAGGGATGTACGCTCTTTTCACCGGCTTTGCTCGGTACGCTCCGCGCTTCAGTCTCGCGCAAAGATCCTGAAGATTCTCTTCCAGATCCTCACCGTAATGCCGCCACGTCTCACCATCTACCCCCGCTGCCGCATCACGCTTAAGCATGAAGTAACTCTTGCGCAGCTGGTCGATGGTATAGACATGGTGCCAGAGCGTGGTAAACCGCAGCCTCTTATCCCGACATGCTGCTTGTCGTATCCGTTCCATCGCATTTGGCAAGTTGTCAGAGCTCATAACTGCAACTCCTTCCCGGTGACTGTGTCCAGAACTTGTTTTGACGGACCAGATTCCCCTTGGTCAGGCCCCTTCCCTCCACTTTCTCCGCCAGCGGGATTCGCACCCACTTTTGTTCGAATGCTTCTACGGTACATATGGGCCTGTCCGACTCCCCGTTGCCGTTCATCGCTGTCGTGCTCCCTTGGGATTCACAGCGCGGGCCTCGGTGCCATCCACCAAGGCCGGCTAAGGGGCCTCCCGGTTCCCGTGCGAAAAGCTTGCGTGCATGCACAGGGTCTTCGACCACGCGGGGCCATAACATCTCTCGCGATATCGATATGTTACATGTTGCCTTCCGTACATTTTGACGCCGTCGGCACCCCGAAGTTAACCTGCTTTCGCGGCTCAATACCTGGCCTGCACGTCCCCCTGCCAACGCTTCGCGCACCTCCTTGCGGATGTACACGCATGACTCGGGGTCAGTGTGACTCGCTACGTCTTCACTGTATGAAACTTTCATTCACTACTTTCCGCCGGTTTTACCGGCGCACCAAAATTCAGGTATTAGTTTTTCCCTATCATTAGACTCCGAATTCTCTCCCATTGCGCTTTTTCCTACCGTGAGTACTATATAATCGGATTTTAGGATAATCCGAGTGCATGTAATTCTGTTAGATTGATCCGGCTGGTCGCAAACCTATCAGTTGCAAGAGCGAATTTTGGTTTGGCCGAATTTGAATATGAAAGGATGTTGAAAGTGGAACTTAATCGGATAAACTCTGACAGCATTGTAGACATGATATTTCACCTGAAGTGGAAAAGCGACACTGCAGTTCATACAGACGGGTACCAGGCCAGCCGGGTCAATATCTGGCGCGATTACCTGCCGCCTTTTTTACTTGACCAAATAAAGAGTAAGCAAGTCGGTGAGAGAATAGAAATGCACCTCAAGTCGAAAGATGTTCTGCCGCCATTCGACAATCAAAATCTGTTTCAAGTCAAAATCAACCAGTTTGATCGTCGTTTTGCATCAGATGCCATTGGGACGCCCAAGGTCGGCCGGTTCTATCCTAAAGGCTTGCTTAAGAATGTTGCTGGCGTGTTTAGCGCCAATGTTCAGCCCTTCAGATGCGTTCAACTCAACAATGGAGACATGACGGTTGACTTTAATCACCCGTTGTCGGCCAAAGATCTTATTTTGTCTGCGATCATAGGTAAAGTCGAAACCAAAACTACCGAGCGCGGCGGCAGCAGTGTAGACTGGATGGAAATTTTGACTACCGGCCCTGGTATGCAGGAACGGTGGCAGAGTCGACAGACAGACTTCTTTTCTGATGACGCGTTTCGCCGAGACGACGAAAGGCCCGATTCCCGGTTTTACAGGGAGCCACGCTATGTACAGCATATCGATGGCACCGCTATCGAGATGGTCAAAAGTACATACGGTCGGTTTTTAATGAACGATATGCGTGTGTTGGATCTGATGAGCAGCTGGCAGTCCCATCTTCCCGAAAATTTAAGATTTAAGTGTCTTGCAGGGTTAGGACTCAATGAGCATGAACTCAGTAAAAATTCCCGCTTAACTGAATCAGTAGTTCAGGATCTCAATGTGGATTCCAGGCTGCCATTCGCGTCCAACAGCTTTGATGCGGTGGTATGTACGGTATCGGTGGAATATCTGATCGATCCATTGACGGTATTTGAAGAAGTTTCAAGAGTATTGCGGCCGGATGGCTATTTTATAGTAACCTTTTCAAATCGGTGGTTTCCAACCAAGGCCATTAAGATCTGGCAGGAACTCCACGAATTCGAGCGCATGGGGCTGGTGCAGGAATACTTCTTGCGGGCAGGCGGATTTAAAGACTTGCATACCTATTCAATTCGGGGGCTGCCTAGGCCACGCGATGACAAATACTTCCCCGAGTTTTTGTTTTCCGATCCGGTATATGCCGTATGGGGACGGAAACAATAGCGAAATGAGTGACGCGGTTAATACCCGCAGTTATGTGATGACTCGTAACCTAGTCGCATTAATTTTTTGGGTAGCAATAATCGCCTCCGGTTGCAACCATGCTCAGTAAGGGGTTGAGCCCGCAACCGGTTTTGGCAGGACAGATATAGTGGATACCAAAGCATCTAAGACCTTAGCCCCATGCCCGAAGACGCCGAACTGTGTATCTTCTTTGGAAGAAAAAAACGACGGGCATTACATTGAACCGATCCATTTTAGCGGAGATTCTGCAGCGGCCCAAGTCAATCTAATCGCAATCATTGATTCGCTGAGCCGGGCAGAAGTGGTGGAGGTCCAAGCGGGCTATATACATGCAGAGTTCACTTCAGCCATTTTGCGGTTTGTTGACGACGTTGAATTTTATTTCGATAAACGGCAAAAAGTGATTCAGGTCAGGTCGGCTTCACGGGTGGGTTATTCGGATCTGGGGGTTAATCGACGCAGAGTAGAAACGATTCGAAAACTTATGAACGAAAGGAGCGCACCATGAGCAATGCTGAAGATAAAACCCTGTGTGCATATCAGGAAGAGGGATATATTCAGACCAATACTGAAGAGTTCATCAAGTTGATAAGGCAGGCAAAATTTTTCTGTAAAGAATGTTCAGTCTAAATTTTTTAATGATGCTCATCAGGCCAGGCCGCCATTTTCTATTTTTTGCCACATCTGAAACTGCATCAAAACCAGAAAATCGATGCAAGAATGTGTGTTTTAACTTCCTTTTCTTTAAACCCATCATTCCACAGTTCCATTGTTCCATCATTCCTATTGGGACGAAGCCCCTAAGTTCTTTCTTTGGGGCATTTCTTGCTGGCGCATGGGCATGGAATCGATCAGGGCGAAAATGTCATCCAATTGCGTTTGTTCTTTACGATCCAGCTTGATACGGCCATCTTTGCCGATCAAAATGACCGTAAATTCATCCCGCAGAACGTCAAATTTTTCTCGCAGCAAGCACGCGGTTTCCGAATCGATAGCTTCATTATTCATAGTGGAAGAGGAGATCATGGGCGGGGTCGCACATTTCCCAATTTGCAAGACGAGCGGGTCTGCATTCGGTTGACAAAAGAGCTCAGCCTGCAAGATTGCCGGGAGTTGTTCCCGCTGATTCGTCAGGCAAGGACTTCCGGGGCCCGGCAGATCGTGTCCGACTATTTAGAAAGATCATTCGGAAATTTTTCATACCGTTTTTCAGCGGTGTCTGCCTCGATCCCCAAATTCGAGCATCCAGCCGGGTATTTCAATATATTTCTGGTTCTAAACGGCGATGGAACCGGTTGGGTCAACAGCCTGACAGTTCCAAGCATTGTCGCGCCCACCTATGCGCCTGCCGGCCAACACCTGGTTTCAGTTGTGGTGATCAGGTATCTGGATGCCGACGACACCTCCGCGGAAACTATCGTCCGTGAAGAGCTCACGGAATGGTTCGGCTCAGCGGTCGGCGACTGGCGACACCTGAGAACCTATCGCATTGCGCATGCTTTGCCCGAGCAACCGCCGCCGATGTGCTTCTCTTCGACACCGCACCTGCGGGGCGACAGGCCCCTGGCATAGTTTGCGAAGAAATTGCGATGGCATTCCTCGATGTAGGTATCCTGATGGTTCCCCGGCGTCGTCATGAAGGCGATATATCTTCTTAGAAAATCGTCCGCGTCATAGGTGCCGGTTTGGTTAATCGATTCAATGAGCAGCCGGCAAATCTTGACATTTAACGTGTTCTCTCCCGCTTTGAGAAACTGGTGATAATGAATGCCCTTTTGCCCCCAGTATTGGGCTTGATCATGAAGAATTTCGCCATTTGAGTTTGGCGTCGCATAGGAAGAACGCCAGAGGATGCTGTCCGGGTGGGGATTGCGCGGCGCCAAATAGTCCGTCACCCGTCCATAGTCGTCGTTTAGCGCCTGGCGGTTGTAGTACCAGTGAACCGGCATCGCCAGCGCATCGCCGATACACAGACCGCAGAGGGCACCGCGGGATTTAGAATAAATAGGGTCGGTCATGGTCAATCTTCCACTTTACTTTAGAATCAGTTGAAACGGATGAGGGGCAAACCGCTCTTGGGCCTGCCTCATCAAAAATGATTGTCACTACAGAATAAGTCCGGCTGGAGATCCGCGCAAGCCCAAATAGTTAGAGGATTTAAGAGAATTTTTTGAATTGCCGAATAATATGAAAGGAGATATCCAATGGACGTTCAAGATTATTGCAAGAGTATGGAAACGGAAATGACCGCCTGGAAAGCAAAGCTCTATGATGTCATGCGCAGGGTCGACAGACTGGGCACAGCCGAAAAAGAGAAAGTATTGCCCAATATCGAAGACCTCCACATGTTTTTTGAAGAAATGTCGGACAGAATTGAAAAATTGAAAACCGAATGCCCCTCTGAATGGAGCCCGATGAAAAATGAGATCGAAGAGGACAGCATCGATATGCGGGAAAAGTATGAAGAAACGATGGAGTATATCGGCAAAGCCGCACCGGTTTCGATTCCAGGCTAAACTTTAAACTTTCAAGCAAACTTCCAAAAAATAGATGCTTTGTAACCACGGTTCGGGCAACATTGTGATATCCACAGAATCAAAACGAAATCTAATGCAATCTGGGAGCTAAATTCAGCCATAAACCGAACTCTGTGAAAAATACATGCTTCAAATGGATATCTCAAAGGCTTTTATACGATGATATGTTATTTCTCTCTGCGGGTGATCTGGCCCCAAAATCCATCCTTAAATTAAAGTACCGGTGAGCTCAGAAAATTTTCCGAAAAATCAAATTTAGGATTTTCTTGACTTGGTGCATGGTTTTCGTGATATCTGCAATTGTGCCGGTATGGTGGTACCATCTACTTATATGAATTTTAATGATTTTGCATGTAGTCTCAATATATCAAAGGTAGCCACAGAAAAAGACCGACCACAACATATGGGGTTCGCCATAATTTGTAAAAATCAACAATACCCTTCGCAGTGTTCGATAACCAAGAGACATGAACGATAGCGCACTGTGGGAAGTTGTAAAAATCTCCACTTTTCGTCATATTATTCCGCTGTTTGAAATCTTTACCTATTCAATCTAATCCCTAAAAAAATCATTGTATTTAATATAATTCAATAATATAGACCCTGCACAATTAAGATTAAGTAAGAGAATAGGAGAATTTTTTTAATGAAATCTTTTGTTGGATATACCCTGTTTATTCAGTATATTATTCTAATTTTTACTCTATCAGCACAAGCTGAATCCATGTATGTAACCGATGTAATTAAAGTCGACCTCCGAACCGGACCCAGCATAGGTCATAAAATTATCAAAATGGTTGAATCTGGGGAAAAAATTGAGTTGATAGAACCTGGCCAGGATTGGAGTTTAGTAAGACTTAATGATGGTAAGGAAGGCTGGATTTTAAATAGATATATGATATCAGATGAAACAAGTGAGATAAAACTGGTCAAATTAGAATCAGAGCACTCGACACTAAAAGCAAAAGTCAACTCAATTTTTGAGGAAAATTCTGAATTAAAAACTGAAAATAAAAAGCTGGGCTCAGAATTCTCCGATACAAAAAAAGAGCTTGAAAGGATTCGCAACGATTATGAAGCCCTTAAAGCCGACTCAGCGGAATTTATAACTTTACAATCAAAATTTGAAAAGGTATCTAAGCAGCTGTCTGAGCGAACTCAAAAATCCAATGAATTAGAAAAGCAGGTATCCGAACTTGAAGTTTCATATTATATTAAATGGTTTCTGACGGGATCAGGCGTTCTCTTTGTTGGTTTCGTATTGGGGCTTATTACAAAACGGCAGCGCAGACAACCTTCATTACTTTAGTTTGATGCCAGGTAGATCAAAAATATTTAAATTTTCTAATTTTTCCTCTTCAGCCAGAGACGAGAACTGACATTGCAATCTCACATTTTTTACTTGGCGTCCTATACAAAATATTTTGGCAGTGTAATCTGAAACAAAATCGGTGATTATTCCAACAAACACCAACTATCTGGCAGCCTCCTTTTTTGCATATACTGTAAACAAAGCAAAGATTTTGGAGCCTAAAAAATTGTTGTGATATCATATTGTCCGACCGAATCTTCACCCGATTATAATTCTGCAGATTAGCCAGGGCGAATATGCACTTTTTTCAGAAAATATTTTTGTTGGACTATCGTGCCTAAGTAACACTTTGAAAAGTTTGCGTAAAATTTGTGTATTTCGAAGTCAAATCTAAAATGTTTGATCATCGTGCGAGGCAGAACATAGAGGTTTGGTTTTTTTTAGAGCATCAATCGTTAAAACAAAAGATGTTTAATTCAGCGCCTACAGTATGCCGGCAAACACTTGGAGCCGATTGCGGGGTAGTTCGGCGATTACCAGTACTCCGTTCCCGGTTCACCCTTAAAAGGGCCGACGATTTCACCTGTAATCCACCCACCATAAAATTGCCCGGGCTGGGGTCGAACCCGCTCACCTGAAACATAGCATACCATAACGGCCGGGTAGAACGCGATGTAACCCCGTATTTGCTCAAACGCCGGCTTAGGCTCGGGATAGCTCCAGCCTACAACACCCATTTTTGAATCGGACGACAGAGTCCAGTATTCGGCCACGCCTTTCCACTCACACACTGAGCTTCCAGGTGCAAAGCTGAGCAGATTTAAGTCCACATCTTGCGGTGGTAAGTAAAAAGAGGGCGGGCTGGCGGTTTCAAGCACACGATAGGTTCTGCTGGACGACGCTATCAGCTGATCACCGTCATAGACTTCAACCAGGCGACCATCCGGCACCAGTTCAGGGGGCCTGGGGTAGTCCCATACCGATTCTTGACCGATTCCCGGCACTGCTGCAAAATCCGGTCTTTTTTCCCCTCTGTACTGCCACATTTAAGAATCTTCCTTTCCCTTAAGTCTTTGAAATTTGAATTAGTTAAGCAAATACAGTACATGAAAAAAATGCATAATTTATTTTTCCCCCAAATTTATTTTTTCTTGTTGGAATAGCCAGTGAGAACCGCTATGCTATGCCCTAAGAAAAATCCCTCTGGTACACAAATTCGCAAAACAATAAGTCAAAAATGAATCTGCGCTACGATCCCTATCAGATATTTCGCCTCAGCAAAACGCCGCCCGGCCTTTATGCCCGCCAAAAGTGGCTTGGAGAGGCCGAGACGCCGCAGTGGAAAAGTGACTTTCAGGAAACGGTAACCGCGCTGTGGGCGGATCAGCTTCCTGATGGCTCATGGCATCACGCGACCGCGGCAACCGTAAAACATCTGTTCGGGCTTCACCTGACCGTACGATCATCCACCTTGCAGATAGATTCCGCACTGGCCTGGCTTTTGGATAAGATAGACCTCCGGCAAGATGAAATTTACGTCAGCGGCGAGGAAGATATCACCGGCACCGACCTGACGGGACTTCCATTTATCCCGAGTCGTGCTGATATGTTTCTAACCGGCGCCACCCTGTTTCTGGCCAGCATATTCGGACACGAAAGGGACCCGGATGTCTTGGCGATTTACGAGTGGTTGCGCACCAAAGGGATAAAAAACAGGGGCCGGTGGTTTGACGGGGCCTCTTCCCATAATATTTTCCGTGCCATGGTGGTGCATCCCGTATTCGCCCGAGACCCAGCGACGGCATTGGCGGTGGAACAGCTGGCCGGTATGCAGACCGATAATGGTGGTTGGCGAAATGATTTAAGATTTTATCAGACCCTGAATGCACTCGCGCATTTGGATTCACCGCCGGCCGAAAAACAACTTGTAAAGGCCTTTGAGCGGTTAATTGACAATCAAAACAGCGACGGCACGTGGAGCCGTTCTGAACCGGAGTGGAATACCTTTCTGGCAATTCATGCATTGAGGAATAAGGGAATTTTGTAAAATTTCAAAACGAGTTGATTTATAACAATTTTTTATCTAAAGCGCTACGTGTTGACGGTACTTATTTTTTTTATCATCGATATGCTCTGGCTGGGGGTTATCGCCAAAGGATTTTATCGCCGCCAACTGGACTTCATTTTAAGCCCCCAAGTTAATTGGACAGCGGCTGTCGTTTTTTATTTGATGTATATTGCAGGCATCCTTTTCTTCATTTTTCAAAACGCCTTTCAAAAGGATTGCTTGCCAGAACAAGTAAAAAGTGGCTACCAAGCCGGCGGCATTAGTTTTCTTTCTTTATTTGCTCAGATACTAACTTGCTAAGGCAAATGTTGAATATTTAGTTTTGATGCATAGGGTATAAGCGTGGGCTGAATGTTGCGGATGAGACCGGATCACTTGGAGAGTTGACCGGCCATGAAAAAAGGACCGACATATCGAAAATTTCTGATCGGGGCAGCTACTGTTCTATCAGCCGTCTATGCCTCTGCATCGATTTACCTCTGGGCAAGGCAGGCGCATTTTATTTTCAGACCGCAACGCATCATCGCCAGCACGCCGGATGAGCATCAGCTGCCCTTCGAGGACATTTACGTAGCAGTAAGAGATGGTAATGGGCATAACGAACGCATTCACGCCTGGTGGATATCTGCTGAATATCCCGGCGATCGATATCCGCTTTCTTTGCACGGAAGTGCGTTAAATATCGGAGCAAATATCACCCACGCCCAACGATTCCATCAGATGGGCTTTTCGGTTTTCCTTGTCTCGTATCGCGGGTCCGGGAAAAGTGATGGAACCTTTCCAACCGAAGCGCAGGATTATGCGGATGCCCGGGCTGCCTGGACTTACCTGGTCGAGCAAAAGGGCATCGATCCCGGCGTGCGGTCAAAAAGTGCTCGGCGTCTGCAACCCGTCCGGCTATCGGAAGTTGGCAGACGATTTCCGCGAGCTGTCGATCCGGGCGGTATTCATCGGGCGGCAGATATTCGAATCGATTGAATTTCTTAGCTTTTATGAGGCGGTTGAGGTTGCCGTCGAGGGTCTGGCAGTTGTGCGAATCGTCAAGACGGATGTAGACCACCCGGTGACCCGAGGCTTTAAGGCTGGCGGCAAAGTTGCGTATAGCGGCAAAAAAAGCTGCAACTTTTTGAATGTGATGCGTGACGTAGTCCGTTTCCTGGCGGATTTCCATCAGCACGTAAGTCACCCGGCGGTCGCGCTATTTAAACCAGCTGTGATTTAAGTTGAGCTGATCGCGGAGAATCAACCTCAAAATTTTTAGCTGTGGCAAAGCGACAGGACTTTCTCGGCAGAAGGACGCCGGCTGTCATCCGTTTGCGACGGACAGCCGGACCCGTTATCGTTATGACCCGTTGGATAGCTATGCGAATACATTCATTTTGCCCGCAGCTTTGGTTCGGGCTTAGCGGCATCCAAAATCCTTATCTGAAAAAAGGCCTATTTCGCAGGTTTCTTCTTCGCCAGCGCTTCCTCCTCGGCCTGAATGAGCGCTAACGCCGCCGCCGCACCCGCCTGACGCTGAACATCGCTGTCTGCCGGCCCATTGTTTTGCTGGTTTTCAGCCGCTGCCGGCGCGGTGGCCTTGCTGCCGGACTCCGGCGGCATGTAGACGGTCACATTGCGATGCGCAAACTCGATGCCTTCTTGCTTGAATGCTTCCTGCATCAGCCGGTAGACTTCTCTGCGGATGGCAAACTGGTCGCCGGGCTTGGTTTTGTATTTGACCCGCATGCTCATGGCCGAGTCGCCCATCTCCCGTACCCCCTGGGACTTGATCGGTTCCAGCAGTTTGGGTCCCAGCTCGGGATCCGCCGCGATAACATTGTGGACTTTCTTCTTGATGATTTTGCGTATTTTTTCAAGATCGGCATCGTAGCGCACCCGGAAGTCGAGTTTCATGATGACATAGTCGCGGCTGAGGTTGGTCACCAGCTTGATGTCGCCGAAGGGAATGAAATAGACCTGGCCGCGCGGGTTGCGCAGCCTGAGGGAGCGCAGGGAGATGTGCTCGACCGTGCCCTTGGTGCCGGAACACTCCAGATAGTCTCCGACTCTAAAGGCGTCGTCCATGAGAAAGAATACCCCCGAGATAATGTCCTTGACCAGGGTCTGGGCACCGAAGCCGATCGCCAGGCCGAAGACACCGGCGCCGGCGATCAGCGGGCCGATGTTCACCCCCAGCGCCGATAAAATGATCAGGACGGCCATGACGAGGATGACCACCAGCATGAATTTGCGCAGCAGCAAAAGCAGGGTGGCGATACGCGAGCCGCCGGCGCCGCCGCCCTCATCCTTTTCATCATCTTCCGCCCCCTCCGGCAGTTCCTGCCGCATCCGGCGCTGGATGGCGGCGTTGATAATGCCCCAGGCGACGTAGCAGATCAGCACGACGACCAGGATCTTGAGAACGCTGCTGACCACCGTCTGGCCGATCGGAAGAGAAATGCCCCAGATTTTCATGATCCAGATAAACAGCAGCGCCGCCAAGGCAATGCGCAGAGCGGCTCGCAGCGGTCCTTTCATGCGGTCAAGATCGAGGCGCCGGGCATGGGCCGGCGCCGCTTCTGGGGGTTGGCCGGTGGCGGCCGGGGCCGCCTCAGATTCATCCGCATCTTCGGACACAGCCGGCGCAGTTTCGGCCGGCACCGGTCGGGCCGTGTTGTCCTGCACGATGCCGAAGGCCGCCTCCAGGATCGAGCGCAGGATCCAATCCATCAGAAAATAAAGCGGCACCATTAAAAGCGTCAGGGTCGCTCTACCCGACTCCAAGTCCAGAATCCGGTTGATAAGCGAGACAACAAGCAGCAATATCACTGCGGCGACGGCGAAGAGGTGCCAACTTTGCGCCAGCCGATAGCGCAGGCTGGATTCCGGCAGGCCCCGTCTGAATGCGGCCGTCGCGGCCTTGCGCTTTTGCAGAATCATCCAAATGAGCATGGCGGCAACGATGAGACCAATCAGCATGTTCGCTTTGAGGACTTGCAGTTCACTGGCGCCCGCCAGACCCATGACACCTTGGGTCAGGGACCCGAAGCAGATAACCGCGGTCAGGACAATCAGCCAGCGGTGCAAGTAAAGTGCGGCATCATCGCTGAACGGCAAAAACCTTAAAGCTGCATGCCGCGGGACCAGTAAAAAACGCGAAACCAGCATGACGACCTGCACGATGGCGAATGCCGCCAAATAGGTCGCCAGAAGAACACGCTGCCCGGCGGTGCGATCCAGGAAAAGGTAAAAAAAGACCAGGGCCGCTATGATGAAGATGATGATGGCCGCAAAATCCAGCAGGGCGCGCATGGTCAGGCTCCCGATTTTGGCGCTCCACTTGTCCGGCACGGTTGATTCGATCCGGCGGCGCGCAGCCACCGTGTACAAGACAAAGAGCCACTCGATCAGCAGACCGGCGGCCAATATGGCGGCAACGCTTAAAATGACCGCGGTCACGGTTTTGTTGCCGCGTTCTCCATGGCCCAGAAACGCATAGATCCCGGCTGCCTGCCCGGGCGCAGCCCCGCCGCCGGAGCGCATGTAATCGATGCGGGTTTGCAGCAAAGTTGTCAGATTTTTGATCTTATCGATGAAACCGGCGATCCCCGTGGGTTTGGACTTGCCGTCCTCCGCCTGGGCCTCCCGCTGGGCTTGCGCCTTCAGCTCATCGATCAACAGACGCCGCACCTGTTCGTCACTGAGGCCGGCCATGAGATGGTCGATGCTTTCTGCATCCAGCTGTTTCGGCAGCGAGAGGGTTTCTTCAGCTTTTACTGCCGTGTGCTTTTTGCCGGATTTAATCTTAATGGAGCTCTGCGACCAGGCCGTCGCGCTCAAAAGCAAAAAAGCAAGCCCTATCCCAATAAAGACTTTTAAAGAGTGCGCTCGCATGTTGGGTTTTCCTTTCTGTGTTTTTCAAACGCAGAATCAGTAGCTGACAACCAGTGAGGTGGCCAGCACGGTGTCGGTCTTATCCAGATCACTGGGATGGGGGTCGTTGTTGTAAAATACCGAATATGAAATTTTCAGAGCCAAAACGTCCGTAATATCCGAAATCAGGGCCGTCTCGGAATTCAGTTTCCATGTACCGCTGGATTTGAAACTCTGCAAATACTCCAACCCCTGTGAAAATTTGGTTTTTTCCGTAAACGCCCATTCGTATTTGCCGAAAAGACGACCTTCCAGATACTGTTCATTGTCTTGATCCGGATCCGAGTAGTCTTCATAGGCATAGTTCAAACCGGTCTCACCCAGCAGAAAATGCTTGGGGCCGATCAAAAATTTATAGCCGAAACCGGGACCGATCCCGATCCGATTTTCAAATCCGGCAAATTTATCCCGCAGCCAGGTGCCCAGTCCATAGGCATACCAGCGATCGGTAACGGCATAGTCGGCCCGCAGGTCGGTATAATATCTTTCGGCGGTCTTATCGCCATCGCTTTTGTTATAGAGGCCGCCGGCCACCCAGGAACCGGTCCACTTGTCGGTGAACTTGTACTTCATTTCATTTTTACCGGCCACCGCCAGAGTATCCGAGTTGCCGGTGGTGTTTACCAGGGCAAAACTGGTTTCATTGCTGAAGCGTTTCTCCTCTTTCGGTTTTGTCTCCTCGGCCGCCTGACTCATTAGAACAGCAGCTGTCATGAATATGAAAATAATTGAGAGTTGTACGATCTTCCTCATTTTTTCTCCTATTTTCAATTCTAATGATATAGGTTCCCTACAAATTCGTCGAAGACATGATTGTGGGCAGATGTTCATTCATGTCGCCGAGGTGGTTCTCGCCGAACTGTCCCGCAGCCTATCCCTGTTTTTTTAGGAGGGCCGCGACGGTTGGGTCCTGCTCTGTGATTCATAGCTCGGTGCCGGGAAGTCCGACTTTGGAAAGCCCGGTGCGAACCACGCTCTGTCCTGTTATAAAGGAAGCACAGCCGGCGGTGCAGGACTGCCCGCCGCAGTAGTCGGTAAACAGCATGCTTTCGTCGGCCTGGCGTATATTCAACTTGTATGATATGGGCCTTTAGGTAAGTTAACTAATAAGTATTCGTTTCTGGGAGTGAAATATGCAGAATTATTTTACGGTCTACCGCTGTAAACTCAAAAACAATGTCTGCAGGTCCCCAAAAAGACGAAAAAACTGATCGTTCAATAATCGAAATCAGTTGTGATTGTCAAGGGAGTTATTCATCACAGATAGGGAATCAACCTTTTTTACATAACCCTGAATATCGCATTTGCGCTCCAGGCCGGAAGCGGCCATGTACCGGATTTTGCCGAATATCGGCCGCTCGAACCAGGCTCGGTCGTGCAGGCCGAAGACCCAGGCCACACCGGTATAAGAGTTGGCGTCCCGGCCGTCCAGAAAATATTTGTTGTTGATGGCCAGCGTTGTTCGGAAAGCGTGTTCGGGAGTATTGGACCATTCTAAAATTTTCTTGCCCCAGTACATGCGCATGTAGTTATGCATAAAACCGGTGGATTTCATCTCCCGCATGGCCGCATTCCAGTAATCGTCGTGGGTCCGGGCGTTTTCCAGCTGCCGCCGGGTGTAGACATAATCGCGCGGATCGTTGGCGTGCTCGGCCAGGGTCCGGCGGGCCCAGTCCGGCAAACACTCGTAAGAATCGTAGCCCGGGGTATAGTTGGCAAAATTCATGGCCAGCTCACGCCGCACGATCATTTCTTCCAGAAAAGACTCTTTAGCGTCTTGCAGACGGCTGTCGGCCTGCTTAATCTGGAGGGCCAGGTAAAGCGGCGAAATTTGGCCGAAATGCAGATAGGGGCTCATGCGGGAAATATCGTTGGTCTGGGGCTGATTGCGGTTGTCGACATAGCGTGCCAGGCGCTGGTGCAGAAAACTTTTAAATTTCTGCCTAGCCAGCGAAGTACCACCAGTGAAAAAATCGGTCACCGCGGGCACACTGCGATCGATCTTGAGCGTCTGCAAAACAGCGTTGATATTCGCCAGGTCAATGCCCTGAACGTTCAGCGTGAGCGAAGAGCGCTTAATCGCGGCGGGTTTGAATTCATTCAGGAAATCAGCGAGGTGTTTCTGAATTTTGGGGCGAATGGTGCGGGCGGCGTACTCGGCTTTATTGGAAACCACCCCCAAGGGAACAATCACATCGCTTTCCACCTGTACGATCCGGCAAACAGCCTGCCGGGCCACCTGGTCACGCCAGGCTTTCTGATGCCGCAGATAACCGCAGTCACATACGATCAGGGAGGCGTGGCGTCCTAAATATAGAGCGACCTCGGCCGGCGGGCCTTGTTGAACGACCATTTTGATGCCGCGCCGGGCAAGAGTGTTTTGGGTTTCCTGCAACCCCTCCAGCATGAACGTATAATGGCGCAGGTTCGCCTCCGGATAGTCATCCATCAGGCCGAAGGCGACGAGAACCCCCTGCCCCAGCCGGTTGGCCTGGAGGATGGCATACTCCAGCGCATGATTATAATCAGCCCGTTGGGACTGCTGCATCCAGTAGAGAACGTACTTGCCTTTGGTAACAGCCGTATCATTGAGGATCTGGATGCGGGATTTTTGGATCGTCTGATAGTCCATTAATTACTCCGCCCGGATAAAAAGTATATTCAAGTTTTTGTATGGTCCTGGGAAAACTGAAGCAACCTGTTTGATCGAAGCCTAGGGTTCACGAAAAAATTAATTCACAGTTTTAGGTGTTGAGGCGCTCTTGCGGCAAGGCGCGAAGACGCAGGTATATCTGGATATTCCGAGCTTTCGCAACGCAGCCGCAAGAGATGCAGCGGCGTATAAAATGTGAAGTTATTTTTGAGTGAGCCCTTAGACGGACTAATTACTTTATGCTGCGCATTTTTTTCTTTTTTTGTTTCAAATTAGCCACATGAAAGTAAAGAGACATCGCCGGTATTAATAATCTTAAGCCACCCGGCGCAACAAAAACTGCTCCGCCAGGACCGAAACTATCCCTCCGGCAGACGACACGATGTATGCAGTTTGGGTGTAAATCGTTGGGGCCCGGCCACGATCGGCTTGCCGATGGATCGCGCAATGGATTTAAGCATGCCGTAAAAAATCCACTCATGGAAAGGGTACAAGACATACCAGTAAAGTATCCCGCCCAGCCCCCTGGGTAAAAAACTGGAAAACATTTGCAGCTCGGCTTGCTGGTCTCCCAGGGGCGCAATTTGAAATTCCAGCATGGCTTCGCCGGGTGTTTTCATCTCCGCCAGCAGCAGCAATCGCCGGGGCGGCTCCACTTCCAGCACCCGCCAAAAATCGAGGGCATCGCCCACCATCAGATCGGTCGGATGACGGCGTCCTCTGCGCAGCCCCACCCCTCCAACAAAACGATCCATGATGCCGCGCAGCCGCCAGAGGATATCCAGGTGATACCAGCCGGTCTTGCCCCCGATTTTGCTGACCGGACGCCATAGATCTTCGACTTGAGCCATTATTTGCGCCCGATAGCCGCAATGCATGATCGTGCCGCCGGCCCACTCGGCATCGCCGCAATGCGCCCATTCAGGCGCAATCAGTTCGCCGGCGTCCATCCAGCAGGTGTCCACCTGTTTTTGTTTGATACGATCGAGGGCCAGCCGAATCGCCTCTCGACAGCTGAGCAGTTGGCGGGGTATGATGCTCTGGATACGCTTGTCGGTGCAAACTGCAGCGCTGGTTAGACCTTCGGTCAGCGGCAGCGCAATCGAGGTCGGCACCGGACTAATGAAGCGTATCCAGTAAGCGCTCAGGGTCGGCGTGAGCACCGGCACGGGAATAATAATCCGTTTTCTAAGACCGGCTTCCTCGGTATAGATATCCAGCAGGTCACGATAGGTGACTACCTCCGGTCCGCCGATATCAAAGGTGTTGCCAACGGTTTCCTCGTGTTCGAGGCAGCCCACCAGATAGGCGACCACATCACGGATGGCAATGGGTTGGTTCAAGGACTGAACCCATCGAGGCGTAATCATAACCGGCAATCGTTCGACCAGGTAACGTAAAATTTCAAAAGAAGCGCTGCCGGATCCCAAAATCATCGGCGCCCGCAGATCGGTGGTCGGTACCGGTCCGGATTGAAGAATATTGGCCACTTCGATGCGGGATTGCAGATGTTTGCTCAAGGCGGCCTCTCCGGCTTCTGCAAGTCCGCCCAGATAAATGATCCTTTCCAATCCGGCAGCGGTTGCCGCTGCGACCATGTTATGAGCCGCACGGCGATCCGCCTCAACGAATTTATCTTTCCGGGCGATCATGGAATGCACCAGGTAATAAGCCGTTCGGCATCCGGCGGCTGCCTTTTTTAGAGATTCGAGATCCAAAACGTCGCCTTGTACCCGCTCAACTTGTCTGTGCCCGGCCCAGGGGCGGCAAGCCATTTTTCCCAGACTTCGTCCCATGGCCCGCACCCGATAGCCGGCATCGAGCAAGGCCGGAATCAGGCGCCCGCCGACATAGCCGGTGGCACCCGTTACCAGGATAGGATCCGATTTCATGGGCAGAGGTTTCCAATTCTTGATTCAACGCAAGCTGAGGAATCTCTTCTTGGCCTGAGCAACCAGTTGGGATGTATACCCGTTGTTAATTGGCAAGGCAATTACTTTCCTTCGCCTACCAACGGCAGCTCTTTGTCCAGCTTGAAGAAAACTAAATACCTTCCATCCCCATTTCCGTTTGTTGACTTTCGCCGTCGCAGGGATTCCAGCAGCTCGGAATTTTGCTCCTCTCTTACCTTTGTCATATAAAGCCTTATCCCCTTGTAGCCGGGGCCTTCTTCTTTAAAAAGATAGGTTGCATGGGGATTGGTCTGCAAATTGTGATGGGTGAGACGGTCGCGCATAATAAGGGCTATGGTGCCATCTTCCATAAAATGGGGGCGAGCGTAAACGGCCGCATCAATCTTGCCGTCACTGTCTGCCGTAGACAAAATTCCTAAACCTTTAGTGTTATCAAAGTATTGATTCAGATTCATGACGACCTCCTTTAACCGGCGTCGTATCCGTCGAAATGAACAAGGCAGAACCTGGTGGATCCTGCCTTGCTTCATATTAAACTATATCACTTTCTATATGTAATAGATTTCGCTGCTGTGGTTATCCCGCAACATCGATTCCGGGATCACAGCCTAGGTGCGGATCTTTGTTTTCACACTCGAAGTTTTTCTCACGGGTGTCGACGTGTCCTTCTTCTCTTTCTTTTTCGGTTTCAATTTCTAAACGTGGGTGCGCAGCTTGAGCTCCACCGGATGCGGATTCAAAAATGTCTGCTGTTTGAGATAGGGTTGATCGTATTTTCGAACGTAATGATTCATTAGAGTTATGGGAACCACCAGCGGCACAAGGCCTTTGTAATACTGATCATAGACCTCTACGAGCTCCTGTTTTTCGTCGGCGGTCAGCTGTTTTTTAAAATAGCCCATCATATGCTGCAAAACATTCATGTTTTTCTTGAGAGTGGTTTTCAAGGTCAGGGCCTCCATCAAGATCTTTTCATATCGAGAAAAAAGTTCTTTGATCGGCAGGCTTTTGCCTTCGGCGACCAGTTTGCCCATCAGGCCGGCATGCTTCGGACTGTGCGATAATATCAAAAGCTTGTTAGCGGTGTGAAATTCGACCAGGCCTCCCATGGTTGCCTTCTTTGCCAGGGTCTGACGCCAGCGCCGGAGGGTAAAAATGCGTTCGATAAAATTCTCCCTGATTTCAGGGTTGTGGAGCCGACCGTCATCTTCCACCGGGATGCGCGGAAAATGGGCCATGAACTCTCGGGCAAACATGCCGACGCCTTTTTTTTCCGGCATCCCCTTTTCACTGTAAACCTTTACCCGGATCATGCCGCTGCTGGGCGAATCGCTTTTGAAAATGAAACCGCAAAGATCTTCTTTTTCCAGCTCTTTGACACGCTTGCCGGCCCATTGGAGCATGGGCTCGGTTTTATCCTCTTTGGTCTTGAACGTGACCAGCCGGGGAGCTTCCGGATCACCCACCAGCCGCATAGATTCCCTGGGAACACCGAAGCCCGCCTCCACTTCCGGACAAACCGGCACAAAATCGACAAACTGTCCGAGTGTATACGTCAGATACCGATCCAGCTTGTGCCCTGCATTCCAGCGTACCTCTTCCCCCAACAAACAACTGCTGATTCCGAGTTTTAAACGTTCTTCCATGCAGCACCTCCTGGTTGTATCTATAAGAGCGATATAGTCAATCAAATCTCGCCGGATTTAAATTCCGCCACGTCGGAGTGCTGTCGAATCACCCGGGCCTTGCCCCGGGCCAGGCCGGGGCCTGCCGGTTGAACAACCAGCTGTCTGGCCTTAATCTCAAAGGACTGCAGGATGCATCACGTCCTTGTATACCTGCCCGAACAAACGCACACCATGGGCAAACGGGATAAAATCTCATCAGTAGATATTGACCCGCTTGTGATTGATTTCCCAGCGGCGCCTAACCTCCTGGGCCAGATCTTAATCCGACAAGGCAGCCGGGTCGGTTTCTGCCATCGCTGCGGTCAGAGTCCAGGTCATGGGGTCAGATGAAACTCCAAAACTTTTTGAAAGTTTTTAACCAGATAATAGGATCGAGCTGTCACCCGCACAAGTGCACAGGTCGGTGATTGGGCGAATTCCTCCAGGTAGGGGTGCTTTGCCAGATAAAGCGACAGGCGTTGCTCCCGCTCGGCTCCCGTAATTTCATCAGCCTCACCGACGGCCGTCACCGCGATGGCCTGATGAAAATCGGCTGTTTGGTTGGTGCTGCTGTTGATCAGAAGCGCCACCCGCGCATTGGCGGTTAGATTGGCAAATTTGCGGGTAGTTTTCGGTGTAACGAAGTAAAGATATTTTAAGTCTTCGCTGGCAGCAAACGCTACCAGGCTTGCATAGGGCTGCTCGTTGTTTTGGGTGGCAAGCACTGCCAGGTTTTGGGATCCAAAAAGATCTCTGATCTGTTTTTGAATGTCTGCTGCTTTTTCCATGATTCGATCTCTTGCAGGTGCATCCGGCATATGAAATGAAATCCCCATTTATATATTAGCAATACCAGATAATTATACTGAATAGCAAAATGAAAAGAATAGCGGGCATACTTTTTGAATAAGCGGCCGGCTTCCGGCAGGAAGCAAATTGCCGGCATCGGTTCAACGCCGAACCTGGAAAGGGATCCGGATTGCCGTCATCACCCGGTTGGCAACCCCCTATCGAAACCCGCCCTTGCGGTACAAACGCCATGCCAACACCCCCATCGCCAGCAGCGGACGGCGCTTTAGCCGCGGTTCGACATCGACCGTGACACCGGAGTGTCTTTGGATCTTCCATAAAATGTAATCCACCCCGCCCTCGAAAGTGAGGGTGGCTTTCATCAATCTCAGGATGGACAGCAGCTTGCCTTGCACGGACCGCAGCCTCCAGGCCAAACGGCCTCGCAATCGCCTCTCCCGTGAGATCCGCAGGCGGTAGCGGATAGTGCCGGCACCGTCATCGATTTCCACAGGATCGGTCATGGCACCCATCGCCAAACGGGTGACTTCTTCATAGTAATCCGGCGCTGCGTCATACAAACGGGCCCTTTTTTCCGGTTTTTCGGATCTTAACTCGGCCCCGTAAGAAAGCGCCAGACCCCGGCTCCATAACTGCCTGGCCGTGAATTCATGCGAAACCATGGGCAGCACACGGGAGATAAAAGTCATCACCGACTGCGCAAAGCCCTGTTGGACCAGTTCTTTCACATCATCATTGCGGGCATAAAGCAAAACGGTCGGCTGGCAAAACCGCCCCCACAGATAGGAATGAAACCAGCGCAGCGAGGTCCCTTTCTGAAAGTCCGCCAGTGACAGGACCGCATATTTGGTTCGCACCGGACTTCCCTTGAACTCACGCTCCAGGTAATAAACATTGGGCGGCAGCAGCGCGTTTAAAAAAGCCTGCCTTTGGCTTTTGAACGCCTTGCGGTAATCGTCCACCAGCAGGTAGAGATCCACCAGTCCGTCAAGCTCATCGCCCGACCGCAGGCAGGAGCCGTAAAACAGGACTCCCAGGGCGGCCTCACCGTGGCGCGCCAGGATTTCGTCGATCAGAACACGTACCGCGGGCGAGGCTGTGCGCTCGGATTTACGGCTGATGGCGATCAACAGCTGATCAGGTATTTCCATAATTACATTCATAAAAAAGAAACGGTGCCGCCATATTTCCCATTAATAGGCGCCTGTTGATCGGCAGGTAACTGTCCGGCCGGCATGGGACCGTGTTCAAGATTCAACCTTTTTATAGACCAAAACCTTTAATTATTCATTCTGCAATATTCACTATTCAATTTCCACGGCCGGTTGCATTCTGCGGCTGATTACTATATTAAGCACGAATGGTTGCAAGGGAATCTGATAGCACCTTTAACATCATCAATCAATCCTTGGGAGTTGACGGCCAATCCGGAAAGCCTATCCTCACCCTGGCTCATCTTTCCGATCCTCACATATCCTGCATGCACGCCTTCAGGGCCCGGCATCTTTTCAGCAAACGGCTGTTCGGCTTTTTAAAATGGAATTTGCATCGCGGCCGGGAACACGGGATCAAGGTTTTGGAAGCTTTGCAAAATGACCTGACACAGATCCGACCCGACCAAATCGCCGTCACCGGCGATCTGACCCATCTGAGCCTGCCGGCCGAATTTAAGGCAGCTCGGCAGTGGTTGCAGACGTTGGGTCCACCGGAGAAAGTAATGGTTGTCCCCGGCAATCACGATGCCTACGTCAAGGACGGCTGGCGGGAAAACCTGGCCCACTGGACCGATTATATGCTTTCGGATAATACCCAAGTCGGTCAAAATGGCGCCGAAAACCCCGTCGCCATTTTCCCCAGCCTACGCATCCGCGGCACGGTCGCCCTGATCGGGGTGTGCACCGCCCGGCCCAGTGCTCCGCATCTGGCGGTCGGCAGCATCGGCGCACCGCAAATGCAGAAATTAGCGTCCATCTTAGCCGCTGCGGCCGAACAGCAGCTTTTTCGAGTGATCCTCATTCACCACCCCCCGGCTTCCGGCACCGTCAGCTGGCGCAAACGGCTTACCGATGCGGCTGCCCTGCAGTTGCTTCTGGAGCGCTATGGATCCGAATTGATCCTGCACGGTCACGCCCATCGCCATCTTCAAAACTTTTTAACAACTCCGGCCGGCCAAGTGCCGGTTATGGGCGCGCCATCGGCCTCGTCCCTCAGCCGCATCCCGCAGCGTCGGGCCCGTTATTACATTTACCGGATCACTGCCGGCGCAAACAGCTATGATGTGAGCGTTGCCGTGCGCATCTATTCACAAGAAGAAAATCGTTTCATCCAGGAGGGTGAGCAGTCGTTTAGCAGAACTCATTGGCACGCCCTTTAATGGGTAACCCGGCTCCCGTGCTTCTTACGCCGGCGGGCGGCCCATTCCGGGTAAAGCTGGGGATAGGTCTTTTTCCAGGGTCTTTGAAACCAGATCCACTGATCGGGATAGCGGCGGATCATGGCTTCCATCGCGTCCACCATTTTTTGGGTATTTGTCCGCAAATCAGCTCTCAGGTCCCCGGTTTTCTCCATTTTGAGGGGTGGAGCGATATGAATCGTGAGGGAACCATCCGGTTCTCTGCTGCAAAAAATTGGAATAACCGGACTCTTACAGCGCATCGACAGCATAGCTGCGGCAGGGGTTACGGTGGCCCGATGGCCAAAGAACATAACCTCAATGGCCTGTTTGTGCCGACTCTGGTCAAGGGTCAAGGCGAGAATCTCGCCATTGCGGAGGATTTGTCTCATCTCAGGCAACGCACCTTTTTTGAAAATAATCTTGTTGCCAAAGCGGGTGCGCAAACGATAAAACCAGCGATCCAGCCTGGGCAGCCGGAGGTGCCTGGCCACCCCGGTCAAAGGCCGCCCAAGATAACACCCAAAATATATAAACCCGAGTTCCCAGTTCGCCAGGTGGGCTGAAAATACGACAGCCCCCCGGTTTTGCTTGAGAGCGTTGACGAGATGTTCCAACCCCTGCAAATGTTTGACCGCATCCAAGAGTTGTTCCCGGGAAAAACAAGCCATTTGCCAAATTTCCAGAAAAGTGATTCCGGCATTTTTGAAAACTTCTTTGCGCAGCTCGCTGATTTGATGCCGGGACCAATCGGGATAGCAAAATTGCAGATTGCGTCTTACCAGCCGCCGATGGGGCCCATCCAGAAAATACATCAGAATTCCCAGCAGCCTGCCCGTCTTCACAATATGGCGTTTGGGGATATTGGCGATGAAGGTACGCAGCACTTTATGGTCCTGGGCTTGTCGAGTCATAGGGATTGTCAACAAGTGAATTTCAGGTTAAATTAGCGTTTGCCATCCGATACGGGTGCGTTTTTTACCAGATACCGAATGGAGTGTCAACGCATGTATTCGCAACCCGGCGGCGCAAAACTCCATCCCGCCACCTTTTTCTTGCTTGCTAAACGATTAATAAACGGTTATGATTTGCATTTTGAATTTTAACACGTAGTGACGGTATATATTGTTAGAAAAAAGGAAAAGAGATATGCCTGCCGAAATAAACCATTTGGATTATTATCGCCTTCCGTGGAATTACGCCGACAACGGTATTTCCTGGCTGGAACCGACCACCGACTGCAACCTGCGATGTGAAGGCTGTTACCGGGACCCACGCGGCCACGGTCACAAAACATTGGAAGAGGTTAGGGCCGATCTGGATGTCTTTAAAAAGCTGCGGAAAAGCGATTGCATGAGTATTGCCGGAGGAGATCCGCTCGTTTACCCCCAGATTGTCGAACTGGTTTCCATGATAAAAGACATGGGTTGGAAGCCGATTATCAACACCAACGGTCTGGCCCTGGATGAAAAGCTGCTCTGGAAACTCAAAAAAGCCGGTGTATTCGGCTTTACCTTTCACATCGACACCAGCCAGAAGCGCCCGAAAGTCACCGCCGCAACAGAAACCGGGCTCAACGAGCTGAGGCTGCATTATGCCGAAATGCTGGCAAAGGTCGGCGGAATCGCCTGTTCGTTCAACGCCACGATTTCGGATAAAACAGTTCATGAAATTCCTGAATTGGTGCGCTGGGCCCAGGGGCATGCGGATATTGTGCACACCATGGTTTTTATTCTGTTTCGATCTCCAAGCCTGACCGGAAACTTCGATTTTTATGCCAATGGGGTAAAAATAGAAGCCCTGGACACCTATAAAGAATCCGAATGGGGCGGCGCACATACCCTGATGGCGCCGGATATTGTCGAGAAGATCCGGGAAGCCGATCCGATGTATGAACCGGCAGCTTATCTGAACGGAACCGCCAACCCGGATTCGTTCAAGTGGCTGCTGGCCAACCGCATCGTTTTCAATGGTAAAACCATGGGCTATGTGTCACCCCGATTTATGGAACTGGTGCAAACCTTTGATCACCTGTTCACTGGAACTTACCTGGCATATGCCGATCCAAAAAGTGTGTCCAGAGGCAAACTGGCAGCCTTTTTTTTCGGTCTGGTGGATAAACAAATGCGAAAGATCTTTTTCAATATCCTGAAAGGATCCCTAATCAATCCGCTTAAATTTTTTCGATCAGCGTATATACAGAGTTTTATGATTATTCAACCGGTTAATTTTGAGCCCGACGGCAGACAGGATATGTGTGACAGCTGCCCGGACATTACGGTTCATGACGGGAAGCTCATGTGGAGTTGCCGTCTGGAGGAAGTGAAAAACTTTGGGGCCTTTGTTCAGTCGGTACCGGTAAAAAAATAAAAATGGGGCCAGATGTCGGAAAGCCCTGCGCCGCTAAGGCCGCCAGGGGAGTGCGAAAACCGCCAACAACGCAAAACCTGTTTGCCGCCCGCTGAGGGCGATAGGCAGGTTTGCTGTCGTATCTGCGCGATAGCTTCAAGTGATATGTGCCCGGGCATGGTTACAGACGCAAGAATGATGCCTGCCCGCCTTCCTGCAACGTCACAGGACCGCAGCCGGCATCCGGCATGTACAACTCTCCGTCCAAGGTAAAACCGCCTCGAAAAACCAGCTCTATTTCACGGGCGTTATGGCTGAGGTAGCCGTGTTCCGTTCCGGGGTGTCGGCTGTTGCGACCGCAGGCCAGGCCGAGTATCGTCCTCAGTAAATACCGCGGATGGGCGTTCAAAGCGGTGAACCGCAACGCCCCGTCTTCACAGCCCCAGTAAGGGCGAAGTCCTAAAATGAGCTTTTCAAGAGTGCTGATGAGCACCAGCAGGCATTGCTGCCCAGCCACCCGTTTTCCATCCAGGCCGATGTCCATGTGCACCGGGTTGACAACATCCTTGTTTTTAGCGGCAAGCGCCAGCAGGTAGCATCCTAAAATCAACGCCTGGGCTGATCGGCCGCGCAGCCCCCAGGTTTTAACCCGGTCGTGAAAAAACCGGATAGCCTGATAAATTAGGCCCGTACCGAAAAACAGTCCGAATAGCGGCTCCGAAAATCCCGGCGCCTGCACCTGCAGCACCGTCCGCTGTTCGACGACCGGGTCGGCAGTACCGGTGGATGCCCAGCCCAGCAGCCTGTGCATGGCTGTTTCCAGGGACCCTCTCAGCCCCAGATCCTTTGCCAGCATGTTGGCCGTACCCCCCGGTAATAGAGCCAGCAGGGGCAGCGAGTCAAACGGACAGCGATTAAACAGCGCGGTCAGCAAGGCATGCACGGTCCCGTCCCCGCCGTTTACCGCCAGGATATCCACCTCCTGTTCAGCGAAACGGGTCAGTGCCAGTTGAATATCCGCCGGTGTCTGGACTTTGTGATGCAGTACTCGCGAATAGCCGGCCATCACTTTTTTCACCGGATCCAGGCCGTTTCGGTTAGCTCCGCTCAGCGGGTTGCTGAGTACGCCAACCTTGAGCATTCGATCGGAAAGCGGCCGATGGTTCACGCAACCCGGCATGCTTTCTGTTGGCAGTTGAACCTTCTGCGCCTGACTGCTTAAGCGGTTCGCATTCATAATCATCTCTTATACAGGCATTTGTCCGGCAAGACAACCGGTAAATATATATCTGAGATTGAGAGACTGGCGGGGGGACGATCAAGAATACCGATATGTTCAAGACTCAGAAATGGATTTGACATGACGCGGGGTGGAATTTGTGTTTTGATGTCAGGCTCGTCAAAAATAATTTGTTCAATCGCTTAATCCGGCGGGTCCGAGCTAGCTATTTTCATTCTCGAGTTTAAGTCCCAGCGTTTTATCAAAAAAGCCAATGGCATTTTTTAGTATATCATGAAAATTTTCGACCTGATCGGGAGATAAACCAAGGGAGACTGCAATTGTGCTGAAAACATCCGCATGGCTGCGTTTGATTTCTATTAAAACCTGTTTGCCCTTTTCGGTCAAGGAAACAGTTGTCACCCTTTGATTTTCCGGCAGAATCGTTTTGTCGACGAGTTTTTTGTCTTTCCACAGTTTGGTAATCGTCGTAGATATCGTGCTGTTGCTGACCGAAGGGTATAAGCTGCCGATTTCGGATATGCTCATACTGCCTTTCATACCGAGCAGCTCAATGATCAGACTCTCGCGGTCTGTTAAATCACCTACCTTTTGCTCTGATACCTTCGAGGCAATGTATAACCGCACCCGGAAGGCCATATCATAAATCAGCGATTCTGTGCTCTTTCCCATCTGTTCCCTTAAAGTCAAAACCGAATGAAAATACTATTAAAAACTATAAAAATTAGAATAAAATCCCAATGCTCCCAAAAAGACGAGAACTACGACATTCATGGGGGGGGGATGAAGCCACCTGCAATTTAGTTTGATTTTGAAACCGAACTCGAATATTATTTATATTACAAAAAATATGGTTTGTAAAGAGTTCTTCTTCAAAAATTAAAATAAATTTAATAATTTTATAATTAAAATATTTTATTATAATATATTTAGGAATTTGAATTAATAAGTTGTAAATCATATGCACAAATGAAGTGGTTTTGTAATGACCGCCTTGCCGAATGGACTCCTTGCAGCCTGAACGGTGAAATCCGGGCTTGCGAGCGCTTAGGCGTTTTCCATATTGACCTCGTCCTGCCGGCTGTGTATCATGGCTTGCATAAGCAACCGTGAAGGGTAAATCTGCCCATGATTCAGAGCGAGGACATTAGCATGAAACCTGAATTCCAGCTGCAGGACCGTACGCCTGATAAGACCAGCGAAACATTTAAAATTGTTAAAGTGGAGAGCCGGAACGCTCTAAAAGATTTTATTTGCCTGCCGTGGTCGCTTTACGTTGAAGATCCGATGTGGGTCCCCCCCCTGCTGCTTGAACGTCGACAGCATCTTTCTCCGAAAAATCCGTATTTTGAACATGCCGAATTTTGCTCCTGGATTACATACCGCAACGGCGTACCGGTGGGACGGATCAGTGCGCAAATCGACCGGCTTCATATCGATCGTTATCAGGACGCTACCGGTTTTTTTGGGATGCTGGAGGCAGAGGACAATCCCCTTATTTTCAGCAGCTTGCTGGATACTGCGGAAAGTTGGCTGCGCGGTCAGGGAATGCGAAGAATCTGCGGTCCTTATAATCTGTCCATCAATCAGGAACTGGGATTGTTGGTGGACGGATTTGACTCACCGCCGTCACTGATGATGGGTCATGCCCGCCCCTATTATGCCACGAGGATTGAAGAAAATGGGTATCGGAAAGAAAAGGACCTGCTGGCTTATATCATAAATTCCGATTTTAAGATGTCTGCAGCCGCCAAACGAATTGCTTCAACGACCAAAGGTCGAATCAACATCAGAAGGCTGCAGAAATCCAATTTTGCAAATGAATTGGAAACAATAAGGGACATTTTTAATGATGCCTGGTCACAGAATTGGAATTTTGTTCCATTCACCAACGCAGAATTCGAACATCTGGGTAAGGATTTAAAAATGTTGGCCGACGAAGAGTTGGTGAAAATTGCCGAAGTAGACGGAAAACCGGCTGCCTTTATTGTTGTTCTTCCGAATATCAATGAAATCATCCGGGATCTTAACGGCAGGCTGTTACCCTTCGGCTGGCTAAAAATGTTGTGGCGTTTAAAAGTAAAATACCCGCAGACTGCCCGGATTCCCCTGATGGGCGTTCGCCGCCGTTTTCACGACAGCCTGATGGGTGCTGCCCTGGCATTCGGGGTAATCGCTGGTACTCAGCAACCCGCCATACAACGAGGCCTGAAAGAAGTGGAGCTTTCCTGGATCCTCGAAGATAATATGGGAATGCGAAACATAATTGAATCCATCAGCGGACGTGTTTATAAAACATATCGCGTTTACAGCAAGCAGCTTTTATAAAATCGATTTTATAGAATTCCCCCAATCCAACAAAAAATTGCAATGACAACTCCCCAAACTAAATTTACCGCCCTGGTGCTGGCCGCAGACCGTGGACCGGATGATCCGGTTGCCCGGGCTGCGGGTGTTTCATGCAAATGTTTGACGCCGGTCAACGGCAGCCCGATGGTCTTTCGCGTACTGAACGCACTTGACGCTTCCAGGGAAATAGGTTGGAAAATTTTGTGCGGCCCGCCTGAATCCATACTGGACCAGGAGGCTGACCTCAGGGGTCTCATTGCCGCCGGGAAAGTAAAATGGTTTGCAAACCAGGCGACACCAAGTTCAAGTGCCTATTATGTTCTGCAAACCCTGCCGGATGAGGTCCCGGTCTTGTTAACGACCGCCGATCATGCCATGTTAAGCGACCGGGTGGTCGACTATTTTTGCAGCGGGGCAAGAGCCACGGGATGCGATGTGGTGGTCGGGGTTGCCCGGCACGAGCTGGTGCTGAAAGCCTACCCTCAAACCCGCAGAACCGCAACGCGACTGGAAGATGGTGCCTACTGCGGCTGTAATCTGTTTGCCTTCCTAACCCCTCGCGCCCGCCGGGCGGCAGATTTCTGGCGCCGCGTCGAGGCTCAGCGCAAAAGCCCTTTGCGCATGATTCGAGTTCTGGGCTGGGGAGCAGTTTCACGCTATTTGATGGGAAGACTTTCCCTGGATGAAGCCTTGAAGCGGGTATCGCGCCGTCTTGGATTTAAAGCCGGTGCCGTTATCATGCCTTTTGCCGAAGCGGCTGTGGATGTCGACTCGGTTGAAGACTGGAAACTGGTGGAGCGGTTGGCGGCCGAAAAGGTAAAGTCGGGCGAGAAATGACGATTTTTAGACTGAGCCAACCATTATATTCAGTATTCCATTATTCCAGAGGTTCTCTGACGGCAAACCCCACCCCTCTCTCCGAGCTGTAGGCTCTACGAGCCGGAAGCTGGGGTGAAGTCAATGCCTGGCCCTCTGGGCCCGGATTTTTTGCTTTCTATTAACTATCAACAAGTAGGTAAACCCAAGTAGGTAAACCCACCATCAACTTAAACAATTGAAACTTCTGACCATAATTTTTTAATATGAAACATTTTTATTTCTAAATTATATAAAATTAAAATATTTTATTTTATAAATATAATTTTATGCCAAAATATTTTTCTATTAAAATCTTGACAATCCGAATTGATCGAACTATCATTACAATAATTTTATGAGCTATTAAATCCGGGAATGGATAATTCAGGACACTCGGAGGCTGATAATAGAATAGCCCCATTATATTAAAATTATAATAATTTTTGGCATAATTATTGCTTATACTTTACAGTTTTTAAAATCCGTGTTAGGCTTTGGTTTAAATTAATTGGTTCATTGCAAAATAAGCATGTCAGGTATTTGACATTTAAATTTAAATCAGGTATTAGCCACATCGGCAGAAATTTTCTGTCTGAAATGGCAAAGATACAAAAAATTCAGAGGTAAGTTGCAGATGTCAGGTTGAGGCGAATATTCCGGGGAGGGAATCGCTGACCTGACTTGACCGGACATAGGAGGCTTTAGTTGCTATGGATGCTACACCTGCCGCTAGTGATCTGCCGTTGCGCATTGCAAATTTCTCAACGCTAGCAGAAGCGCTCGATTACGCAGCCCGCGGAAAAACCGGCTATAATTTTTATACCGGCGGCGTCAAATTATATGCCAGTCTGCCCTACAGGCAACTTAGAGAAGATGCCCAGGCACTGGCCCGTCGTCTCATTGATCTCGGGACAAGCCGCGGAGCGCGGGTCGCTATCGTGGCAGATACCCATCCGGATTTCATGCGCTTTTTTTTCGCCTGCCAGTATGCCGGTTTAGTTCCCGTACCGCTGCCGGCCTCAGTTCATCTGGGCGGACGGCAGGCATACGTTTCGCAGTTGGAAAGACTGCTTTCAATCTGCCAGGCAGAAATAGCCATGGCACCCGAGGGCTATCTCCCCTATTTGACGGAAGCCGCCCGAGAATTGAACCTGCGATTCCTGGGCAGTCCCCAGGATTTTTACGATCTGCCGATAACCGGCACCCGTCTGCGACCCTCGGAGCCAAACGACATCGCCTATCTGCAGTATACTTCGGGCAGCACCCGTTTTCCAAGAGGGGTTATGATTACGCAGAAGGCGGTGCTCAGCAACCTGCTTGCCATCCTTAAATATGGAATCCAAGTTCGATTGGATGATCGGGGGGTATCCTGGCTTCCCTATTATCATGATATGGGCCTGGTCGGTCTTGTGCTGGCCCCCATGGCGGCTCAATTATCCGTGGATTATCTGAGTACGCGCGATTTTGCGATGCGGCCGCGACTGTGGCTGACGCTGATGTCACAAAACCAGGCAACGCTGTCTTTCAGCCCGCCGTTCGGATACGAGTTAGCCGCTAGACGCATACGGGAGGAGGAGACCCATAATTTTGACCTCAGCAAATGGCGGATTGCCGGTGTCGGTGCCGAGCCGATACGGACCGAACCCCTTGAAAGGTTTGCCGATCTATTGGCACCCACCGGGTTTGACCGGCGTTCATTCGTGCCGTGTTACGGGATGGCGGAGTGTTCCCTGGCGGTAAGCTTTGCGCCGCTGGGACAGGGGGCTGACCTGGACAAGGTGGACATAACCGCGCTGGCTGAAGAACAAAAGGCCGTGCCGCTGCATCCCAGCCAAATCGGTGAAGCCGGGCGTTCAACTAGTTTTACCAACTGCGGCGCGCCGTTGCCGGGATTTGAAGTTGAGGTCAGAGATACTCACGGACATGTGCTGCCGGAGCGGCATTGCGGCACTCTCTATGTTCGAGGACCCAGTATCATGTCCGGCTACTTTGGAGATCTCAAATCCACCCGGGAGGTTTTGTCTCCCGATGGTTGGTTAAATACAGGAGACCTGGCGTATCGCGTTGGAAACGGCATCGTTATTACAGGGCGTGAAAAGGACCTGATTATCATCAACGGCCGCAATATCTGGCCGCAGGACCTGGAATACCTTGCGGAGCAGCAGCCTGAAGTACGCACGGGTGACGCTTCGTCCTTTTCGGTGCCCGATGCCGATGGCAGAGGAAAGGGCCGTTATGATGGTCCAGTGCCGCGAATCCGATGAAAAGAAGCGCGCCGACTTGCGGGAAAGATTGCGCAGCCTGATCCGAGAGGAATTCGGCATTGATTGCCTAATTGAATTGGTACCTCGAAACACCTTACCTAGAACTACATCTGGAAAGCTATCCCGCTCTGGAGCAAGGAAAGAGTATCTGAAACGGGTCGCCGCTGCACAAGCTGAAGAACCCGGCGAAGATCGTCGCGCCGCAGCGCTCCGTCAGCGGGCCGTTAGCCTGAAATTTATTACCAAGAAGCCATATTCATGATGAATTACCCACTGATCAAACCGGTTCGATTGGTCAGTGCAGGACAGGTTTTTGCGAAATTCTGACACGATAGCATTAACGGGTGCAACGGGGTTTATCGGCGCCGCGCTGGCACGGCGATTGGCAGGCACCGGCCGCAAAATTCAAGCCCTCATCCGCCCTGCTTCAAGCCATAAGCGCCCGGACGGATTTGCGGTCAGGTGGATCGAGGGTGACCTTGAAGACACGGCAAGTCTGCGCCGCCTGGTTGAAGGCGTCGATACGGTGATACACTGCGCCGGCACGGTTCGCGGTGCCACCCGCGAGCAATTCAACCGTGTTAATGCAGAGGGATTGTCACGAATGGTGCAGGCGACGGTGAATCAGCACCCGACACCGCGTTTTTTATTGATGTCTTCCCTGGCAGCCCGGGAACCGCACCTGTCCGATTATGCCGCCAGCAAAAGACAAGGGGAAAAGGTGCTGGCTGAAAAATCCGACCAACTCTCCTGGACCATTTATCGGCCGTGCGCGGTATACGGTCCGGGTGATCGGGAAATGCTGCCGGTCTTTCGGTGGATGGCAAATGGCATTGCTCCGGTACTGGGCGACGGCAGCAGCCGCTTTTCCCTGCTTTATGTGAAAGATCTGGTGGAAGCGGTCGTCCAATGGTTGGACCGCAATAGTTGCCGGTCGGGCACATATGAGTTGCATGATGGACAGCCGGGAGGCTACTCATGGCATGATGTGATCGATACCGTCAGACAATTGCGTGCCAAATATATTGTTCGCCTAAAAATACCCTTGGTTCTGGTCAGGCTCGCAGCAGCGTTAAATCTTTTTGCCGCCAAAACTTTCGGCTATGCACCCATGCTGACCCCCGGCAAAGTGCGCGAATTGTATCATTCCAACTGGATTTGTGATAATAAAGCGCTCCAGGCCGCCATCGAATGGTCGCCGCGGACATTGTTGCCGGAGGGATTGCAGCATACATTAAAAAAGGAATAAACGGCGCATGGATCTTGATAAAAAAATAATGGAGAAGTTAACTGAAATATTAAAACCCTTCGTTCCTGAGGGACAGGCAATCGGTGAGGATACGGATCTGGTGGTGGATCTGGGTTTGGATTCGTTGAAGGTAATGAAAATCCTGGAATCGGTGGAAGACACCTTTGATATTTCGATTCCGCTGAATGTATTGCCGGATGTACGCACGGTAAAAGATTTTGCCTTGCAAATTCAAGAAATAAATGGGGAAGGATGAAGATGACCATATTTGATAAATTCGGGCAGTTGGCCGCCGCCCGCAAGGAGTTGGAGCAAACCTGCGATAGTTTTTTCAATATTGTTATTGAAGAAATCATTTCGGGCACCGAGGCCGTTGTGAACGGTCGCCCCCTGATTCTGGCCGGAAGCAACAACTACCTGGGACTTTCGTTTGATTCCGGCTGTATTGAAGCCGCCTGTCAGGCCGCCCGCAAGGAGGGCACCGGCACCACCGGCTCAAGGATGGCCAACGGAACTTTTTCAGGCCACGTGGCATTGGAAAAGGAACTGGCCGGTTTTTTCAATCGACAAGGCGCCATTGTTTTTTCAACCGGCTACGTCGCCAATCTGGCCATGCTGTCCACCCTGGTCGGTCCCGGAGAAATCATCCTGCTGGATGCCGATTGTCATGCCAGTATTTATGACGGCTGCCGGTTGGGAGGAGCCGAAATACACCGCTTCCGTCACAACGACCCGCAGGATCTGGAAAAACGGCTGAGGCGGCTTGAAAAACGCAACACCAATATCCTGGTCGTTGTCGAAGGTCTCTACAGCATGATGGGTGATCGTGCACCGCTGGCGGACATTGTCGCCGTCAAGGGTGATCACGGAGCTTATCTGCTGGTGGATGAAGCGCATTCCCTGGGCGTGCTGGGGGCCAACGGACGCGGACTGGCCGAAGAAGCCGGTGTGGAAGATGGGGTGGATTTTGTGGTCGGCACATTCAGCAAAAGCCTGGGGGCTATCGGCGGTTTTTGCGTCAGCAACCATCCCGAGCTCAATCTGGTGCGCTATGCCAGCCGCCCCTATGTTTTCACGGCATCCTCTTCACCTTCTATAATTGCTTCCACCCGCACGGCCCTGCAGATTCTAAAAACAGGATCTGAACTGCGTCAACGCCTTTGGGAAAATGCCAACCTGCTTTACCGGAAACTGCAGGATTTAAATTTTCAGGTGGGACCTGAGCTGAGTCCGATTGTGGCGGTCCGGCTGAAGGATAAAGCAGAGGCCTTTGCCCTCTGGAGTGCTTTGCTGGAACACGGGGTATATGTCAATCTGGTTTTGCCGCCGGCTACTCCCGATGGGGACTCGCTGCTGCGCTGCAGCGTCAGTGCTGCCCACACTCCGGAACAGATGGAGAATATTTGCCGGGCGTTTACGGCCGCCAGGGAGTTATTGGGAACAGCCCAAACGGTCTGATGAGAATAAAAGCCGCCATAAAATTGCACAATTTTAGCGCATTCTTGTCCGCCATTTTTTTAGCGGATTAGTCATTTTTATCTCGCTGAAAGCGGGATTTGTTCATTTATAACAATAAAACTCAACGACTTACAACGAATTTCCAATACTGCGCTTCTAAGCGCCTAAACCTAAAATCCGACTATGCGTTTTTTGATAAAACTGGCGCGAGCCTACCCCCTGCACAGCATCGTAATGGTCATTGCGCTGATGCTGGCGGGCATCCTGGAAGGTGTCGGCCTTTCCATGCTGCTGCCTATATTGAAGGTTGCATCAGGCGGGCCGCCCGGTATCGCACCACCGGCAGCAGGCAGCACGAATTCTGCCGTCTCCGCGCTCGAAAAACTGGTGACAGACGGCTTTTCAGCCTTGGGCCTGTCGCCGACGATCGGCGTGCTTTTAGTGATCTTTATCGCCACCATCACAGTAAAAAGTACGCTGGTATTGCTGGCCAAAAAGCAGGTCGGCTACACAGTCGCACGAGTCGCCACCGACCTGCGCCTCGAAATGCTGAGGGCCTTGCTCGCCAGCCGCTGGGAATATTTTCTCAAACAACCCCTGGGAAGTCTGGCCAATTCCATGGCGACGGAAGCCGCCAGGTCTTCCAAAGCCTACATGAGCGGCGTCATGATGGTTGCCGACTTTATTCAGGCGGCGATCTATGCCGTCATTGCATTGTTGATTTCCTGGAGAGTCACATTTATCGCGCTGGCGGCAGGGCTGATCACGTTTTATGGCCTGCGCCGTTTTGTTCGCAAAGCACGCCACGCCGGCATCCGCCAGACGGATGTTCTGAAATCCCTGCTGTCCCTGCTTACGGATACTCTGCAGTCCATAAAACCGCTGAAAGCCATGGCCCGTGAAAATGTATCCGACCTTTTGCTGGAAAAAAAGACCAATCGGCTGAACAAGGCCTTACAAAAGCAGGTATTAAACAAAGAGTTTTTAAAAGCATTTCAAGATCAGCTGCTGATGATAATTCTCGCCGCGGGCCTTTACGTGATGTTGGTGTACCTGAAGATGCCGGTTGCCAGCATCATTCTGCTGGTATTGCTGGTCTCGAAGTTGCTCAAGCAATTCAACAGTGTTCAAACCCTCTATCAGGAGATGGTTATTCTCGAAAGCGCCTACTGGTCTATGAAGGAGACCATTGAAACCATGCAGCGTGAACGCGAAGTGCTGACCGGCAGCGCGGTGCCGGAACTAAAACGGGGCATTCGGATAGAGCAGGTGGATTTTGCCTATGATAACCATCGGGTGCTGGAAAACATATCCCTCGATTTTCAGGCCGGACAGATTACATCTATCGTCGGGCCGTCAGGTTCAGGGAAAACAACCATCGTCGACCTGATAACCGGCTTGCTGCGGCCTCAAAAAGGCGAGGTGTGGATTGACGGTCAACCGCTGTCACGGATTGATCAGAAAAGCTGGCGACACATGATCGGCTATGTCCCGCAGGAAACCCTGCTGCTGCACGATACCATCCTGAACAATATTACCCTGGGTGACGCCGGCCTGAGCGAAAAAGATGCGGAAGGCGCGCTGCGCGCGGCCGGGATTTGGGCGTTTGTCAAAAGCCTGCCCCTGGGAATGCAAAGCATTGTCGGTGAACGCGGCGGCAAGCTGTCCGGCGGCCAGCGGCAGCGTATTGCCATCGCAAGAGCAATCGTACACAAGCCCCGGCTGCTGATCCTCGACGAGGCAACAAGTTCCCTGGACCCTGCAAGCGAGGACGCCATATGTGAAACGCTACGGCAGCTTCGGGGACGACTTACCATTTTGACCATTTCGCATCAGCAAGCTTTGAATAAAATAGCGGACCGGTCCTATTACGTGCAGGACGGAAAAATTGTAACGATCGATGACCGCTCCGGGGACGGTCTTCCCAATCAAGATGTCGATGAGGAAGGCTTCCCCTCTCCCCGCTTTGTGGTCAAACCTGCGTGATCGCTGCAAAACAGGGTCGGGTGAAGCACGAGTTCCCTGAGGAGGAAGGCAGTTTGGTTCAGGCAGAAGACATAAGTGAGATTAAAGAAACTATCCGTCGTATCCGTCTGGTTGCCTTTGATTTCGACGGTGTGTTTACCGACAATAAGGTGTATGTATTTGAAGACGGCTCCGAAGCCGTACGATGCTCGCGCAGCGACGGCATCGGTCTGCAAAAACTTAAACGCGCCGGCATCGAAACCGTCATAATTTCCACCGAAACCAATCCAGTGGTTTCGGCCCGGGCACGCAAATTAAATATTCGCTGTGTACAGAACTGCCAGGACAAACGCGCAGTCCTGCAGGAAATTGCTTCCGAATTCAAAATTGCATTAGACCAGATTGCATTTGTCGGCAACGATATAAACGACCTGGCCTGTCTTGAATGCGTCGCGCTGCCCATCGTGGTGCAGGATGCCCACCGGGATGTTCTGGCGACCGCACGCTATCAAACGAAAAGTGCGGGCGGACACGGCGCGGTAAGGGAGATTTGTGATTTGTTCGAGGCGGTGCTGACAAAGGATATTGAAGATTGAAAATTGAATAATGAATATTTAAGGAATTCTGTCTATTAAAGATTAACCAAATGATCTTATGAATGAAGTTAAAAACGATAGAATTCCACAAATATTCAATTTACAATCTCCAATTTTCAATTGTTATAATTGCTTGAAATATAATCAAATTTAGTTTTGCCTGCAAATGCAGCTAATATTACAACCCAGACCAGTGGGAGGAGGTAAAAATGCGCAAACTTATACTGGACGGCAAAGTCATTCAAGATAACAGTGATTGCTACGTGATCGCCGAGATCGGGCACAATCATCAGGGCAAACTCGAAACCGCCAAGGAAATGTTCCGGGTAGCCAAGGAATGCGGGGCCGACGCGGTCAAATTGCAGAAAAGAGACAATCGTTCGCTGTTCACCAAAGCCGGCTATGAAAAGCCTTATGACAATCCCCAAAGCTACGGCGACACCTACGGTGAACATCGGGAGTATTTAGAGTTCGGCTGGATAGAATATAAAGAACTTATGGATTACGCGAATGAAATCGGAATTACGATGTTTTCCACCGCCTTTGATTTTAACAGCGCCGATTTTTTGGCAAAACTGGATATTCCGATGTACAAGATTGCCTCCGGCGATCTGAAAAACATCCCGTTGCTCACCCACATCGCCGGATTTCAAAAACCGATGATTCTCAGCACCGGTGGAGGGACCATGGAGGATGTCAATCGCGCTTATGATGTGATTATGCCGATCAATCAGCAACTGTGTATTCTCCAGTGCACGGCCGGCTACCCGGCGGAATTCGATGAACTGAACCTTCGGGTAATTACAACTTTCCGCGAACGGTTTCCCAGCGCCACCATCGGCCTTTCTTCCCACGACAACGGCATTGCCATGGCGGTAGCGGCTTTTATGCTGGGGGCCAGGGTGATCGAGAAGCACTTCACCCTCAATCACACCTGGAAAGGCACCGATCATGCGTTTTCCCTGGAGCCCATCGGATTTCGCAAACTGGTCCGGGACCTGAAGAGAACCAAGGTTGCGGTGGGCGACGGCATCAAGCGGGTTTATGAAAGCGAGGTAAAGCCGATCACCAAGATGGGCAAAAAATTGGTGGCCGCTCACGATCTTCCGGCGGGTTATATGATACGGCGGGAAGACCTTGCCATCAAATCACCGGGAGACGGGCTGCAGCCTTACGAGATCGACAAAGTCATCGGACGGGTTACCCGCCAGGCGATGAAAGCAGACGACGACATCAGTTTTGAAATTTTGAACGGGTCCGAGAGTCTGGCAGAGGCCGCATCTTGAAAAATGTTTTCAGTTTAAAGTCTGAAATTGCAGTCGTAACGGGCGCCCTGGGCAAGCTGGGACCGGTCTGGATCGAAGCCTTGCTGGATGCCGGGGCATCGGTTTTCGCTCTCGATTTAGCCCAGGCACCGCTGTCGGAAGAATTCAGCGCCCTGCAATCGCACTATGGCGATACCCGCCTGCAGCTGGATCGCACCGACGTCAGAGATCGCCGGTCGCTGGAAGCTGCGTGCAAAAATTGTATCGCCGCCATGGGTGTGCCCGGCATCCTGGTAAACAATGCCGGCATTGACCGTCCGCCGGAAAATGCGGCTAGAGGATATCGTTTGGAGGATATTCCACTGGAAGAAAACCGGCAGATCTTTGAAGTCAATACTCTCGGGCTTTTTCAGGTAACCCAGGTTTTTGGTGCCCGGATGGTCGCCGCCGGCCGGGGATCCATCATCAATATCGGATCCCTGTATGCCAGCGTCTCACCGGATGAGCGGTTCTATGATCACATCCCGGGGGACCCGCCTTTCCTTAAACCGCCGGCCTACGGCGCCTCCAAAGCCGCGGTGGTCAATCTGACACGCTATTTGGCAACGCTTTGGGCGCCATATGGCGTGAGAGTGAATGCGTTGTCACCCGGGGGCGTGCTGGGCGGCCAGGACGAAGAATTCAAACGCAAATTTTGCGAACGGGTCCCCCTTGGAAGAATGGCCACCACGGAAGATCTTTGCGGACCTCTGGTATTTTTGGCCTCGCAGGCTTCATCTTACGTCACCGGCACCGAACTTATTGTAGACGGTGGTTTTACGGCCTGGTGATTTATGGATTGAATATTGAATATTTGAGGAATGCTGCCACTTTTTTATTTTATAAAAAAATGGAGTTACACATGAAGCGGAGTTACAATGAATTTTAGCAATCTCCCTGACATGATTCCCAACTGGATCAACGGTGAAGAGTGTCCTGCAAAATCGGGGGAAACCTTTGACAAGTTATCACCCGCCACCGGCCGCCAGGTGTGCAAAGTCGCACGCTCCGGATCGCAGGATGTCCAAAATGCGGTTCGGACCGCAAAGAAGGCCCAGGCGGAATGGTCCGCCTTCACCCCGGTTCAGCGCGGGGATATGCTGCATGAAATCGCGCAGGGTTTGCGCAGGCATCAAAAGGAAATGGCGGCCATCGTCGCTTCGGAAACCGGAATGTCTTATAAGGCTGCGCTGGGTGAAACCGGCGGCGCCATCGCCCAGGGGGAATTTACGGCCGGTGAAGGCCGCCGTTTTTACGGCCGTACCACCACCAGTGCGGTGGCCCACAAATATGCCATGACCATCCGGCAGCCGCTGGGTGTTGCGGGGCTGATCATCGCCGCCAATACGCCGATTGCCAATGTGGCCTGGAAGGTGTTTCCGGCACTAATTTGCGGCAACGGGGCCGTATTGAAAGCTGCCGAAGACGCGCCCGCTACCGCCTGGTATTTCGGCAAGATCGCTCATGAAACGGGTCTGCCGCCGGGAATCTTAAATATTATCCAGGGATACGGCGAAGAAGCCGGTGCGCCCCTGGTTGCCGACCCGGATGTGGACGTCGTCAGTTTTACCGGGTCCACCGCCGTTGGTCGCCGGATCGCATCGATTGCCGGTGAGCGTTTGGCCAAGGTGTCCCTCGAGCTGGGCGGCAAGAATCCACTGATTGTCTGTGATGATGCCGACCTGGAAGCAGCCGCCCGATGGGTGCTTCTTTCGGCCTTCAGCAATGCCGGGCAGCGCTGCGCCTCGGGCAGCCGCATCATTATTTTTGAGGCGGTTTATGAAAAATTTCGCGCTATGCTGGTTGAACGCACCCAGACGCTTACTGTCGGACCGGGTGATGAAGATGATCTCGGTCCGGTAATCAATCAAAGACAGCTCAATAATATGTTGGCTGCCATTCAGGCGGCTCGGCAAAAAGGCGCTGTGGTTCTAACCGGCGGAAACCGGCTGACGGATGATACACATGCTGCTGGTTTTTATATGGCACCGACTTTGATTGAAAACATTGACCCGCAGGATGATATTTCCACCCGCGAGCTGTTCGGACCCGTCACCTGCCTTTATCGTGTCAGCGACTTTAAGGAGGCAATGCAGCTGGCCAATGACTCGCCCTACGGCCTTACCGCCTGTATTCATACCCGCAGCTTCGACCGGGCCATCGCGTTTACCCAAAAGATTCAAGCGGGTGTCGCCGTCGTCAATGCCGGGACCTACGGCAGCGAACCCCATATGCCGTTCGGCGGGTTGAAGCAATCCGGCAACGGCACGCGGGAACCCGGAACGGAAGCCCTGGATGTCTACTCCGACTTGAAAAACATCATAATAAATATTGATCCGGAAAAACTATAATGAATTGAAAATTGCAGATTGAATATTTAAGGAATTGTTCCGATATTTATTAAAAGATGGAGCGAAGCGAACGCCATAAATATTCAATATTCAGTCTTCAATATTCATTCAAATTGGGGAAACACCGATGGCGCAGGAAGATTACAAAATTGTTGCCCTGATACCGGCCCGCGCGGGTTCAAAGCGTGTGCCGGATAAAAATATACGGCCGCTGGCCGGACATCCGGTCATCGCTTATACAATTGCCGCCGCACTTGGCAGCGGGATTTTTAACGATGTCATCGTTTCAACGGATTCAAATAAGTACGCCGAAGTTTCAGACTATTATGGGGCGCACGTACCGTTTCTGCGGCCCGCTGAATTGGCGGGCGACCAGTCCCCCGACATTGAATGGCTGGCCTACACACTCGAGCGCCTGCGGGATGCCGGCCGCAAATATGATTGTTTCAGCATTCTGCGGCCGACCAGTCCGTTTCGACTGCCGGAAACCATCCGGCGGGCCTGGCAGGAATTTTCCTCCCAAACCGGGGTCGACTCTTTACGGGCGGTCGAAAAATGCACCCAGCATCCCGGCAAAATGTGGGTGGTGCGGGGCAACCGCATGATGCCCCTGCTGCCGCTGGGACCGGCCGAGCAACCCTGGCACAGCAGTCAATACCCTTCGCTGCCGGAAATATACGTCCAGAATGCCAGTCTGGAAATAGCCTGGTCGCGGGTCGTTTTCGAGGATCGAAGCATCGCCGGCAATGTGGTCATGCCGTTTTTCACGGTAGATTATGAAGGGTTCGACGTGAACAATGAGTACGATTGGCAGCTTGCCGAGCAAATGGTTAAAAAAGGTGAGGCAAAATTGCCTGGGGTAACTCAACCGGCGTACTCTATTAGATAATTATTCACCGCGGAGCTCGCAGAGAACGCTGAGATTGCTGAATCATACTTACGGGGACAAGCTCAGCGCCCGCGGCGTTCTCTGCGGTTGGACAAATTTATTAGAAAGCAAAAAGGAGCTCTGATTATTACAATGATCGAAATTCGACTGATTCCTGAGAAAGAATTTAGACGCGTCCGCGCATCAAATATTGACAAGCATGCGAAACTGCATTTATTGGCCGATATGTGCCGCGCCAATGCCATCGCCACCGTGAAACGGGCCGGATCCGGACATTTGGGGTCCAGTTTCAGCTCACTGGATATCGTTTCCACCCTGTACTTCGCCGAAATGAACATTGCGGAGTTGGGCATCGCCCACCCGGATCGGGATATCTACTTTTCCTCCAAAGGCCATGATGTTCCGGGGCACTATGCGGTGCTCTATGGTTTGGGCCTGCTGTCAAAGGAAAAATTCATCAATCTGAGACGTCACGGCGGCACCCACGGCCATCCGGATGTAAGCATGCCCGGCATCGAAGCCAATTCGGGATCGCTGGGCATGGGAATATCCAAAGCCAAAGGAATGGCATGGGCCAAAAAAGCGAAAGGATCCGGCGGTCGGGTTATGGTAATGACCGGGGACGGCGAACTCCAGGAGGGGCAAATCTGGGAGTCTTTGCAAACCACCGCCCATCAAAAAGTCAACAATCTTATCGTCATTGTCGACTACAACAAGTTTCAGTCGGATAAAGCCCTTAAACACATCATCGATCTGGGTGATCTGGGCGCAAAGTTTGCCATGTTCGGCTGGCACGTCGAACGCTGCAACGGGCACGACTTTGCCGCATTGGCGGAAGTATTTGCCGGATTCAAAAGGGTTTCGGACAAACCGAAGGTATTGATTGCCGACACGATCAAAGGCAAGGGCATTTCATTCATGGAAAGTCCGACGGAATCACCGGACGAACAATATCTCTACAAATGGCATGCCGGAGCTCCCGATGATGATACATTTGAAGCCGGATATCACGAGCTTCTCCAAGGTTTAAAACATCGATTTCAAAATTTAGGCCTGGAAGCCTTGAAGAGCGAAGTCATCGAGACCCGCGAAAAGAATCGGGTCAGGCTCAAGGACACGGCTGAAAAAGTCGTCGCCGCCTATGGCGAAGCCCTGGTAAAAATGGGGTCGGAAAGAGAGGATCTGGTGGTGCTGGACGCTGATTTATCGGCCGACTGCGGATTGCGGCTCTTTGAGAATGCCTTCCCGCAGCGGTTTATCGAAAGCGGCATCGCCGAGCAGGACATGGTATCCACAGCCGGCGGTCTGGCCCTGCAGGGATTGCTGCCGGTAGTCAACTCATTCGGAGTATTTTTGTCATCCCGCGCCAACGAGCAGATTTACAACAACGCCACCGAGAAAACCAAAATCATCTATGTCTGCCACTATGCCGGACTCATCCCGGCCGGACCGGGCAAATCCCATCAAAGCTTGCGGGACATATCCCTTTTTGGCGCCCTGCCGAATGTTGTTATCCTGGAGCCCTGCAACAGCCTGGAGACCCAACAGATTCTGGAGTGGTGCGTTAAAGAAGCTGAAACCAGCTGTATGATTCGGCTGGTGATTTCGCCATCTCCGCGATCTATTCGTTTGCCGGACAATTACCAGCTTTCGATGGGCCAAGGCGTCGCTCTTACCGCCGGCGCCGATGCCGTTATGTTCGCGTACGGCCCGGTAATGCTCAACGAAGCCCTGCGGGCCAGCGAGGAATTAAAAGAACGCAATTTTCAACTGAAAGTAATCAATCTGCCATGGCTTAACCGGGTCGACCCGCACTGGCTGGTCGAGGCCGTCGGCACCAGTGGGACCGTCTTCGCGCTGGACAATCATTCAACTTACGGTGGTCTGGGGGATCATCTGCTGAATGCCATGATGAATTCCGCTGCCTTGCGCACCCGAAGACTGATCAAATACGGTGTCGAGGAGTATCCTGCCTGCGGAACCCCTGCCGAAGCACTGGCATACCACAAGCTGGACGGACCGAGCCTGGCCGCCCGCATATTGCAGGCCATGGAGTAAGGCCTATAAATTACTGAAGGTATTTTTTAACAGGATTAATGCACGCGCAATTGCGCATAAACACTGACAGCAAAAAATTAAATGCGCAGCATAAAGTAATTAATCCGCCGGAGCTTCGATCTTAGGACCTTCTTCAACTTTATAAAGAACACCTCACACCCCTGAAGATGCTATTCTTAGGGGCGGATTAATCAGGAGTATTTAAATGGAAATAAACGGAAGCCGGATTCTTGTTATCGGCGGCGCGGGATTGATCGGATCACATGTCGTTGAACAACTGCTTAAGGAAGATATAAGGGAAGTTATCGTTTTCGACAATTTTTGCCGCGGCACCCATGAAAATCTATCCGGCGCCTTAAAAGATGACCGGTGTCGCATCTTTGAAATCGGAGGAGATATTCTTCAAACCGATATCTTGAATGCCGCCATGCAGGGTGTCGATGGTGTTGTCCATCTGGCGGCGCTTTGGCTGCTGCAATGCCACGAATATCCGCGGGCCGCCTTTGATGTGAATATCCGCGGGACCTTCAATGTGCTTGAAGCCTGTGTAAAAAACAACATCAAACGCCTGGTTTATTCCTCCTCCGCATCCGTCTATGGAGATGCCGTCGAAGAGCCGATGACTGAAAATCATCCCTACAATAACTGGACCTTTTACGGGGCTACGAAAATTGCCGGGGAGCACATGTTCAAATCGTTTCATAAGCGCTACGGCTTGCAAGGCGTGGGGTTGAGATACATGAATGTTTATGGCCCGCGTCAGGATTACAGAGGGGCCTATATCGCCGTCATGATGAAAATACTGGATAATCTTGATAAGGGAATCTCTCCGGTGGTTTTCGGAGACGGCAGTCAGGCTTATGATTTTATTTATGTCGAAGATACGGCGCGCGCCAATGTGTGCGCCTTAAAAAGTGAAACTCCGTTCGGTTTCTACAACGTAGGACGCGGCATAAAGACATCCATAAAAAAATTAACAGAAATTATCCTGGAAATCAGCGGCTCGAATCTGCCCATCTTATACGAGCCGGCCGGCCAGACGTTTGTCACAAACCGCGTGGGGGATCCTGAAGCCGCGGCGCGAGATCTGGGATTTAAGTGGACGGTTGATTTGGCTGAAGGGTTGCAAAAGCTGATCGATTGGCGCAAGCTCCATATAGCGGCCGGCCGCCGAAGCGGAGATAATTTAAATTAAATGACCTAAGGTATAAATCCTAAACAGCACTGCGTTATAAGCAAGAATGAATCATGAAAATCCCGTTAATAAAGCCTTACATTACCGAAGAAATAAAGGCGCGCGTCGCTGAGGTCCTTGACAGCGGCTACCTGACTGAGGGCCCTGTGACCCGGCAGTTTGAAGAATCCATCGAGAATTATACCGGCTGCAAATTCGCTCTGGCAGTATGCAATTGCACAGTTGGTTTGGAAATGGCCCTGCGGGCTTTAAAAATCGGACCGGGTGATGAAGTCATTGTACCGGACTATACGTATCCGGCGACGGCGTCGGTCGTTGAAATCGTCGGCGCAAAAATAGTAATTGTCGATGTCGATCCGGGCGATATGCTCATCGATTATGAGGCGCTTGAAAAGGCGATTACCAGCCGGACGAAAGCCATTATTCCGGTGTCCATTTTCGGCAATCCCCTTGATTATTCCAAATTGTGGGATATCAAAAAAAAACATGATCTTTATCTGGTTGAAGATGCGGCCTGCTCCATTGGGGCTCAATATGACGGAATACATGCCGGCAACCTGGCAGATATCTCGGTTTTCAGCTTCCACCCGCGCAAGTTTATAACCACCGGCGAGGGCGGCATGGTAACGACCAACAGCCGGCAGTGGGCGGAGTGGATGGAGTCCTACAAGCATTTCGGCATGGGCGTGCATGATTCCAGGATCGGCACCCGGTTTGAGGCCATCGGCACAAATTATAAATTAAGCAATATCCAGGCCGCGATCGGTCTGGAGCAGATGAAACAGATTGATCTGCTTTTGGCGGAACGCAAGCGGATTGCAACCAAATATCGCGAGTATTTCGACGAACAGCCCGGAATATCTTTGCCAAAGACAACCCCCAAAGGCACCCACTCCTGGCAGTCTTGCTGCATTTTTACCGGGCGGCGGGATGGGATCATTGAAAGGCTGAGAGAAAAGCAGATCGAGACCCAAATCGGAACCTATGCCTTGCATCTGCACCCGGCGTTTAACCAAAACTCAAACTGCCGCATCGCCGGCGAAATGTCCGGCAGCCGCTATGCTTTCGATCATTGCTTAACCTTACCGCTTTACCACGATATGATGGATGAAGAACTGGAGTTTGTCGTATCGAATCTTCTGAAGTGCATGCGGTAGTAAAACGGAAAATTTTGCTGGCGTTTGATATTTCTTATTTACATGGGTATAGGAAATTTTAAATGAGGATCGTTTTCATCGGCTCCACTAAATTCGGAATGCGTTGCATGCACGGAGCGCTGGAGTTGATTGACTGCGAACTGGTGGGGGTTGTCACGGCTCCTCAAACTTTTGCCATTTCCTATAGACCTGAAGGTGTTTTCAACGTTTTGCATGCAGACATTGCGAGCTATTGCCGCCTTAATAATATTCCCTATAGCGTGATGCAACATAGTATGAACGATGAGCGGCTCATCGGCTTGGTTCGCAGCTGGCAGCCGGAAATATTCCTTGTAGCCGGCTGGTACCATATGGTCCCTAAAAGTTGGCGCACCTTAGCTCCTGCGTATGGATTGCACGCATCATTACTTCCCGACTACAGCGGCGGTGCACCGCTAGTTTGGGCCATAATCAACGGGGAAGAGAGAACTGGCCTGACCCTGTTTCAGCTTGGCGATGGTGTAGACGACGGGCCGATTGTGGGGCAAGCAGAAACTCAAATAAGCTATGACGACACAATCGGAACTCTTTATTCGCGTATCGAAGAAATGGGTATTGAACTCATCAATAAACATCTGCCTCAGATCGCCCGGGGTAGCGCAAAATTGATACCACAGGATGAAAGCAAGCGGCGTGTTTTCCCGCAACGGGGACCTTGTGATGGCAGAATCGATTGGTCACTGCGTGCACATCAGATATATAACTTTATACGTGCACAGACCAAACCATATCCGGGTGCATTTACTACCTCGCAGGGGAAAGAGCTATCGATTTGGAGAGCAAGGCCAAAAGATAGACTACCAGGCGCATCATTTGCATCTGGTGAAATTCTGCCTGATATAGATGGCACTTTTGTTAATACTGGCCTTGGAACGATAGAAATATTGGAGGCGACGTATGACGGCCAAATCTTTAATGGAAAAGAATTGAGGCAAAATTGTCGTGAGGGTGAAATCTTTGGGATATAGAGGTTCCAATCAAATTGCTTGAAAAAGCTTGATTTGGCAGAAATCAATTGTCGTTAAAAGCTCGAATTTTATTATGTGTGGAATTTGTGGCATATTTAATTTAAATGGCGGACCGGTCTCGCCCGTTTTCTTACGGAAAATGACCGATTCCATTGCGCATCGAGGACCGGATGGCGAAGGCTTTTTCATTGACAGCTTCATCGGCCTGGGCCACAGGCGGCTTGCCATCATAGACCTGTCACCTTTAGGGCACCAGCCCATGGTATCCGGAGATGGGCAATATGCGATTACCTATAACGGCGAGATATATAACTTCCAGGAACTGCGTGTCGAGCTGGAGGCATTAGGCTACCCGTTCCGGTCACGAACCGATACCGAGGTCGTTCTGAATGCTTACGCCAAATGGGGCCCCCGGTGTGTTGAAAAATTCAATGGGATGTTTGCATTTGCCATCTGGGACAAAACCCGGCAGGAATTATTTCTGGCTCGGGACCGCTACGGCATTAAACCCTTATATTACACATATTCCGGAAATCAATTTCTATTTGCTTCGGAGCAAAAAGCCATTATCACCCACCCGGCTCTAAATCGTGAAATCGATTTAGAAGCCTTGTTGGAGTATTTTACCTTCCAAAACATATTTACCAATAAAACGCTTTTAAAGGGAATTAGCCTCTTTCCCGCCGGATGCTATGCCAAGCTCCCTCTAGGATCTTTGAACAGCAATACTTCAGCTCTTGATATTTTCCGATACTGGGATTTCGATTTCAGCGAACCCGACGCTGTTGCCACTGAACAGGAGTATCTCGAAGAACTTGACCGCCTTTTCAGGCAGGCCGTCAGCAGGCAACTTGTAAGCGACGTAGAGCTGGGAGCCTATTTAAGCGGGGGGATGGATTCAGGATCTATCACGGCCCTTGCAGCCACGCAGCTGCCGTATATCAAAACGTTTACCTGTGGATTTGATCTGCACTCCGCCTCGGGGCTTGAGCTTGGGTTCGATGAGAGGCAAAAAGCGGAGTATATGTCTTATTTATTCAGGACCGAACACTATGAGATGGTTCTGAAAGCCGGCGATATGGAAAGAGTTTTACCCGCAGTCGCCTGGCACATCGAGGAGCCGCGAGTCGGTCAGAGTTATCCGAATTTTTATGTGGCGCAACTGGCCGGCAAGTTTGTCAAAGTCGTTTTGGGCGGCACCGGCGGCGATGAGCTTTTCGGCGGTTATCCGTGGCGTTATTACCGGGCAGTCATAAACGATGATTTTGAACAGTATATTGATAAATATTATCTTTACTGGCAACGTTTAATACCGAACACCACCATTCAAAAAGTTTTCAGACCAATCTGGCCTGCGGTAAAGCATGTTTGGACACGGGATACCTTCCGTGATGTTTTCATCACAAAGCCGGATAAAATTTCCGGACCGAGAGACTATGTCAACCTGTCATTGTATTTTGAGGCCAAAACATTTCTCCATGGTCTGCTGAATGTAGAAGATAAATTGAGCATGGCTCACGGACTGGAAACCCGAGTCCCATTTTTAGATAACGATCTGGTGGACTTTGCTACAAAATTGCCGGTATCGATGAAGCTTGGCAACTTGGGTGAAGTCGTACGCTTAAATGAAAACGAACCCGGGAATAAAACCCAAAAATATTTTCAAAAAGCCAGAGACGGAAAAATAGCTTTAAGAAGGGTGATGAACCGTTATATTCCTGATTCGATCACCAGTGGAATTAAACGGGGCTTTTCAGCACCGGATTCATCTTGGTTCAAAGGAGAAAGTATTGAGTATGTCGAAAAACTGCTCTTCAATAAACGCGCTTCGATCTTCGAATTTTTTGATATCGACGAGGTGAAAAGATTGGTTACCGAGCATATCGAAGGCAAAAACAATCGAAGGCTGCTGATCTGGTCATTGCTTAATTTCGAATGGTGGCTGCGTCAATATATGCCAAGATGATCATTTGCATTTCGTCATCAGCAGCAGCACAAAAGACCTGAATCTTAGCAAGTTGCTGGGTACCTACAGAACGGATTGGTTCTTTTAGTTTGCTGAACGGCGGCGGGATACCGGCCTGTGCCATCGGGTTAGTTGTGTCAGATTCGCACAGAAACGTGCACCTGGTTTATAACAACTCTCAGAGGGAAAAAAATAGTCCGCAGTGATAAATAAAAGAGCAAGAGTGATAATTAAATATGCTGCAATCGTGCCCGATTATATTATATTTGTATTCATTTTTCCGGTTATACCTGCTGGCTTAATTTTCACGATACCGTGGATATTGAAGCAAAGGAAAATCTGGCAAACCGAGTGCAAAGGGAACCGCAAGGCGCTGATACTGCGTCGATTTACTCTGGAAAAAGTGATGAATCGCGGCTTTGGGCCTTTACTTCCGCTTTATAACCCATACTTGAAATGGGTTGGCATACTGGATCCGGTAAACTCGCAGCAGACCAATGTTCAGATTGCAGATGGCCTTTACCTATTGACATGGAAATTGCCCAACATAGTCAGAGATAATGGAAGACTATGGATTCGCCGCGAATGCCATGATTTTTCGCGAATTGATTGCTGTTTTTAAGACGGCCCGCTATTGTGTTGACGAGCGGATAGGGGTTCTTCGCATCTACAAGCATGAATACCCGGCCTTGCAGGCTTATCTCGTTTCAGTCTTAATAAAAATACCGTTTATCGTTGATGTGATGGGTAATTTCGAGTTAATGCGGAGACTCACCGGCAGGGTCTATTATTTTAAAAAGCTGAACAGGCTGCCATTTATCAGGATATTTGCCCGCGCTGCAACGAACTGGCTGCTTGGATTGCCGTTACGAAAGGCCTACCTAGGTACTTGGTCGAAATAAAAATAATTATGAACATGCCTTTGCATTGGGAGCTCCCCTCGACAGGCTGTCATTGCTTAGAATCAACAACTTTAACGCGATCTATAATTCATACAATCCGGAACAGCCGCCATCAAAACCGGCGGAATACCCCTATTTGCTATTTGTCGGCCGACTCGTCGAAATCAAATATCCCGAGGACGTCATGGCGGCTTTTGAAATTGCTGCGCCGCACATTCCCGATTACCGCCTGGTCATTATCGGCGACGGGGCTACTGCGAAATGTTATAAAGCAAAAAAAAGAACAAAGCGAATACAAAGATCGGATAATCCTCTTGGGTGCATGCGCGACCGAAATCGTTTTCGAGTGGACTGCCCATGCCAAAGTGGTTATTATGTCCCTACTCCGGCTCAACTTTAGTGGAGGCAATGCTATGCAGCATAGCCGGTTATTGCATATGATATTGAATGGCATGCTGAAATTGTAATTGATGATTATACAGGATTTCTGGTACCTTTTGCGAATGTCGCAGCGTTGGCAGACAAATTAATCCATGTGATCCGCAATTACGAGGAGGCAAAATTAGTGGGCAAGCGCGGGCGTCGAACTGGCCCGAGTTGTCCTTTGACAAAGAAAAGATATTAGAAAAAGAGAGTATGATCTACAGACAGGTGCTGGCAGGTTCGTGGACGATAAACTGATCATGGCGCACGGACTCGAAACCCGGCTTCCGTTTTTAGATAATGAACTGGTGGATTTCGCCTCACAGCTGGCTGTATCATAGGAACTGGGCAACCTGGGTGATTTAGTGGGTTTAAATGAAAATGAGCCCTGACCCAAGAGCTCACTCAAAAATACCTTCACATTTTATACGTCGCACCATGGATAGTAAATGGACATACTAAAGGTATTTGAAATCGAAAGCTGCTGATCTGACCCCTTCTGAATCTTGAATGGTGGCTGCGGAAGTATATAGCTTGATAGAAAGTTCTCATTTTATAATTTTTACTTTGATAGGATTCTATGAAATAAGGGGAAATGATTTGAAAAGAATTATTATTCTTGGAGGTCATGGCGATGGAATAGTTGTCGCTTCTGCTCTGAAAGATCTCACATTATCTAATATAGATGTGGTTCCATTTGGTTTTTTGAATGACTTTGAACAATGCGGCACGACTATCAACGGACTTCCTGTTTTAGGGAAAATTGACGATGCAACACAATTTTTGGGTGAAAATGATATATACTTTGTGAGTGCATTATTAAAAGTAAAAGAAGCCTATACACGTTCTCAAAAAATTAGAAACCTAAAAATACCAATAAATAGATTTTTCACCATTATTCATCCACAAGCCACTATTTCCCGAAGCTCAAAAATCGGCTATGGGACTTATATCGGACCTAATGTAACAATTATGCCTAACTCTACTATCGGAAACCATTGCTCCTTGCGAGCATCGGCAAATGTAGGACACGATTGTAATGTCGGCGATTTCTGTTATATGGGCCCGAATTCGACTTTAGCAGGACGTGTAGAGTTAGAGCAGGGGGTGCACGTTGGCCCTAATGCCTGCATACTTGAAAACACAAAAATGGGAATGTACAGTGTTATTGGATTAGGAGCAGCAGTCATTAAAGATTTGCCGAGCTTCACAGTTGCTTTTGGTAATCCGGCAAGAATCATTGAGAGATTAAAGGCAGAGTAATTCTCAGAAATCAACAAAAGCCATTATCATTGTCAGCGAGTTTTCATGCTATTCGAAAAAAAAATCCAATTTAGATTTAAAGGCACTCGCAACTACGTTCACGGGACCGACCTGTTTGATGCAATATTAAGTATGGCTATGGTTTTTTTCAAGGAATATCCATCAAGGATTAAAGGCACCTTTCATCGCCTTTTAGCGAGCGACGCTATCTTGCGCATCTATAATGAGGGTGAAGAATTAGATCATGCCGACCCTTATGCAGCTTTTTCCATAGAGCTAAAAAGTCATTCCTACACCGCCAGCATCACCAACGCTAATTCCCATATTACTTCATCATATGAATATGATGAAAAGATAGTTCTTGAAAAAATGGTGATGGAGAAGGACACAGCAAAGATGCTTGCGACGTCAGCATTTACCTATATTGAGCAGATTGTAGCAATGACCAAGGAACTGCACCTGACGCTGTACCCGGATATGGTTGAAAAATGGCTGTTTACCAGGATCGACATCAAAGATGTTTTGGATCCTTCTTTATATCCGGGCCGTGAACTGGTGATAAAAGCATTAAAAAATTTCCACAATCGACTGACACAAAATGCCGTCTTTTTGGACGATCATATGTTAGGCCATATTTGGTTCTCGAAAGCCTTCTAAAGGGAAAGATGATGCTTGGAATTTGCGATATAGATTTCTATATTCCCGAAAAAAAAATAAGCAACTACGACAGGAAAGAACGGTTTCAAGTTTCCGACGACTTTATTGAAAACAAACTCGGCGTAAAGACCGTATCGCAAATTGAGCACAATCAAAATGCGTCTGATTTGAGCTGCCTGGCCTATGAAAATTTGCTGACACATGAAACCTCATTAAATCCGAAAGAAATCGATTGCATCATTGTTTGCACTCAAAATCCCGATCATCGACTGCCGCACACTTCTGCAATCGTGCACGGCAAACTGAATCTGCCTGAAAAATGCGCTGCTTTCGATGTATCCATGGGGTGTTCCGGATACGTCTATTCGCTGGCCGTTATCGAGAGTCTGATGACATCCTGCGGGATGAAAAACGGCCTGTTGTTCACCGCCGATCCGTATTCAAAAATCATTGATGGAGAAGACAAAAATACGGCTTTGCTGTTTGGTGACGCCGGTACAGTGACGTATATCAGCCAACGCCCTGTGTTGACAAGTGGGAAATTTACATTCGGGACACGGGGTAAAGATTTCACAAACCTGATTTGCATTGACGGGAATCTGCGCATGAACGGCAGGGAAATTTTTAATTTTGTCGCCCGAGCGGTGCCCGAAGATATCAAAAAAGTGCTGGAATTAAACAATCTCAAGTTGGAAGATATCGATCGATTTTTACTTCACCAGGGCAGCAAATATATGATCGATTTTTTGATCAAACGCATGCAACTTCCGAAAGAAAAGACGCCTTATGTAATCGAAGATTACGGAAACACCGTATCGTCTTCAATACCGATCATGCTGAAAAGTCTTCTTTTCAAAGAAAATATAGGCCGAATTTTGATCAGTGGTTTTGGAGTAGGTTTATCCTGGTCAAGCACTGTTCTAACCCGAAATTCAATTGGAGGATGAGTTTTTTATGACTACTGCAGAAGAAATATTCTCGATAATGTTGGCGAATGAAATCAAGGTTGATTTTGAATCACTAGATCATTCAGAATCCTTAGCAGAGCAAGGACTGGATTCGCTGGATATAACTACAATTTTATTCGCCATGGAAGAAAGGTTCGAAATTAGGTTCGCTGAAGAAGATTTAGAGCAGGGAAACCTGGCATCTATTAATGATATTGTCGCCTATATTAATAAAGCCCAGTGAGCTAATTTTTAACTTAAATTATTGAAGCACAAATTCAATTGATATGATTGACAAAAAATTAAGACATATTTTCAAGAAATTTATGCTAATTTTCGATTATCCTACCTTTATATGCATTTTCCCAATTTGTCTCATAGGTTCGCTGTTGACGGTACCATGGATATTGAAACAAAGGCGAATTTGGAACCACACTGTTAAAGGTAGTCCCCAGGCGCTAATCCTGCGAAAGTTTAAAGTGGAAAGGATAAAGAGCTTTGATTATGAGCGTTGGCTGCCCTATCGAAACCCTGTCCTAAAGTGGATCGGCTTTTTGGATGCCGTAAACTCTGTAAATGCCGAGATCAAGGTTACCGATGACCTTCACTTTATAGCCTTTAAATCGCCGGGAATCGTCATTTTTCTGAAAAAGATAAAATTTGCCGCAACTTCAATGCTTTTGCGCGAGCTTATCGCTGTTTTTAGGATTACGAGGTATTGTGTCAAGCATCAAATTGGAATGCTTCGCGTCTACAAACACGACTACCCGGCCTTAGAGGCTTTGATGGTGTCGAAATTTATTAAAATACCGTTCATAGTAGACATAATCGGTAATTTCGAGCTGATCCGAAGGCTTACCGGCAGGGACTTTTACTTCAGAGACCTAAATAAGGTGCCTTTCATCCGGATATTTGGCCGCCGGGCAACCAATTGGCTCCTTGGATTTCCATTAAAGAATGCCCAGCATGTATTATCTCGAGGGATAAGAAGTTGTGAATATGCGTTCGAACTGGGAGCGCCACCGGAGAGGCTGTCTGTACTGAGAGTTAGCAACTTCAGCGCTTCATTTAACTCGTACGATCCTGAAAAACCTTTGCCAAAACCAGCTGACTACCCATATATACTATTCGTTGGACGTTTGGACGAAATCAAATTTCCTCTTGACCCACTTGATGCCTTCGATCTGGCCGCCGCCAATCTTCCAGAATGCCGACTCGTTCTTATTGGAGACGGCGCAATGAGACATGCAGTTGATCAAAGAAAACAGCGCAGCAGATACAGTGAGAGGATTATTTTGTTAGGTGCTTGTTCGAGTGATATTGTCTTGAATTGGACTGCGCATGCAATGGCAGCCATCTGTCCCTACTCAGGATCCACATTGGTAGAAGCTATGCTGTGCGGAATTCCTATCATTGCATATGATGTTGGGTGGCATCCTGAAGTCATCATCGACGACTATACGGGATATCTTGTGCCTTTTCGCAATACTTCAGCCCTGGCGGACAAGATAATTTACGTCTTTCGCAATTATGAGGAAGCAAAATTAGTGAGCAAACGCGGCCGAGAACTGGCACAAGTTGTCTTCGACAAAGAAAAGATACTGAGAAAGAAAGTATGATCTACCAACAGGTGCTGGAGGTTCGCGACCTTGATTAACTTTACAAAATGGTCTATAAGGTATTGAATATTTGAATTTTTTAAATTCATTTAATAAATTTAAAAGAAATCCTATATAGTGAATGAACGAAAGCGCAGCCAACAGCTGTGTTGGGTTTCGCCCTTAGGGTTTCCTACCGTCGAAGGAGCATGATTTTCGTAGGTTGGGTTGAGGGACGAAACCCAACATTATGGCCGGGCTCAAACCAACCTACCCGAAATCTGGACTTTTCGTCAGGACGCTATATATATCAAAAGCGGCCTTGAAAAGGCTGAGCACAGGCATGAACGCCAAAAAATTACAATTGTTGATTCCCGTTGAAAATCAGGTGCGGGAGCTTGATCCAAAACTGCTGCTGGCCTGCGTGGCGGCAACGCGCGGGTTTTCGTCCGTGATCGGATCCCGGCGGGAGTTGGAGTTTCGAATCGACACGTACCCGCGCAGCATTTATCTGTCCAAGAGCATGACCGGCCGCAGCTGGGTGAAAAAAAATGATAGACGTGGAAATATTCAAAGACCAAAATGCTGCATTATACCAAAGGCTTTCCCGGTCGGGCTCGCAAATAATAGCGCTGCCCACCGCTCATTAGCGCACGAATTAGCTTAATTTAGACGGCCAGTATTATATTTACAATGCAATTGGTCCCTAAATATCCATCGCTCTCCAAGTTGCGTTTTGCATCTTTTGGGATCCCTCGTGCAGCCCTTTACAGATCTGGCCCACTTATTAGTGCTGATGCTAACCTTACCCACGGTTCGGCTTTTCGCGCATTTCCAGAGCTCGAAAAGTCAGCTATCTTTTCTAGCGTTGCGAGTAGAAATTGGCGCTTTGGTGGCATGCTAATCGGATTTAAGGTCCGCCTCCGGACCTCAAGAGCCAAGTGATTCACGATCTCGGGGTGCTGACGATAAACTCGACGGACTACCTTGATTAGCTCCTCGGCGAGCGGAAGCTCTCGAGATCTCTCACAGTCCAATAGGGTAATTTCACCATCAGAATCAACACTTAAGTTACTTTTAGTCAAATCGCCATGACCAACGCAAATAGGTACCTTCTCATCGCTGAATCGCAAGCATTGTTCTGTAGCTTTCAATAGTTGTCTACAGGAAGCCATTCTTCTCTTCTTCCATTTGAAGATGGGAATTAATTTGGAAATATCCCGGCCCATTCGTGCTCCATCGTAAAGAGAGGCAACGCGTTGATGGCTGATGCCTTCGCTATCATAAAAATTTAACAAGGACGGCAGCAGCTTGTTCATCAATAAGTTCCAGTCCGTGTGCAGGCCGAATGGACGGCCGATAATGAGCTCCTCCAGGATATATAGTGGCACAGTTGTTATATCATGCTCGATGACATTGGGAGCCCGAACTCCTGAGCTTGAACTGAGCCGTTTTCTTATATTCATGGCGATCGGTAGCTTTTCTGCAGATTGGGTTTGAATGGCCACCCATAGAGTCAATGGCTGAAGACCTGTATAAAATGCACGTATATTGGACTTAAAGGAGACAGAGTTGGATAATGTCCGTACTCGAATTCGATCAGAAAATAGCAGATAACGCAGCGCTAAAGTGGGACTTTGAACCGGAAAGCCTGGAACGGTCTTCATGGAAACAGACGGCAATCGTGACAATGGATGAACCAGCTGATTCCATAAAATTTTTTCATTCACCAGCCAATTTCCGATAATTCTAAAAAAACCTTCCTTTGAAACTTGACCACGAAGTGCATCAAGCCGCTGCTCAATCTTTGATAGGGTAATAAGACCTTGGATGACATCATGGCCTTTGATGATATACTTGCCTCGCTGTTTGGTTCCTGCCACCGCTATCTCTCCACCAGGAATATAAAGCGAAATGGTTCTCGGCCTATGCAGGGAGTTTCCCCCAGGTACCTTACACTCTGGCCTTTTGTCACCATTCGGTTCAAGCATTGGGTGCTGTATTGGATTATTGAGTCACGATCAAAATCGATGATATTTGGCGCATTTTGCCCATACTTCTTTTTTTGGCCGGCGGGCTCAAAAAATAATTTATTCCGAGTTTTAGACAGCAATGTCGCCATCATCTCCCAGGATTTCTCCAAACCATAATATTTCGCCCAGTAATGATGAACTGACAGACAAAGGATTACGTCAAATTCCGGCAGAAAACTAATGGTGTCAGGGTTAATATCTATACACAGGAAAGACAAGTTAGGAATTTTTCGGAAGCGTGACCTTGCTTTTTGAATAAAACTATTGTCCACATCAATTCCGATGGCAAGAAGACCCGATTCGGCGGCTCGATGTGTCAAAATACCAAGATTACACCCAAGATCAAGGATGTTACGGTCCTCAGGTTGTAAATAATTGTTAATAATCTCCCACCGTTTATCGGTACCTTCGGTACGCTCTGTCTGATAGGGCAATCGACGTTTTACGCCTAAAGTGTGCTTGGCTCTCTTTTTAATACGCTTAAATAGTGGTCTCTTCTCATCAAAGACTGGTGATTTCCATTTTGAAAAAGTATTTAATTTCACAGCTGGCTCTCCATAATTGGGATTGAGTTAGTAAAAAAATTCACAAATTGAATAAAAATATATAGATTTCAATATGTTGTGTCAATACGTTTTGGCTCTCTCATCATCTTGTTCATGTTTGTTCGATTCCGGCATTAAACAAAACGGGTCCATCACTGCCATAGCACTAAGGAAGAAATCTATAGTTTATAACGCCGGCCGGAATCAAACTGCGTCCGATTTTTTCAGATGTTGTTTGTTGGGTCCATGGCTTGTAAGAAGAACTAAAGGCCATAACTAAAAGAGCTAATGATCACCTGCGAGGCAATGGCTTGAATTTTTCCACTACCGGAGGAAAAAATAAATGGGTACGATTGTGCCCATTTATTGCGCGTGATACCGAGCATGAAGCATTCGGTTTAAAAGTACCCAATCAAGAGGCTTTTCTATGAGGCGGCCAGAAAGATCGCATTGAACCCTATTTCGGAAGCATTCACTCCTTCGGTCAGATGTCTTTTTCCCGCGCGCGTGTAGTTCTCTTTCACCATTTTGTATTTTCAGACCTCTAGAAATTCTCGCATTTCCGAACCGCAGGGAGCGTTCATTTCTACTTGAATAATTCTAGGCCTACTGGCCTTATTCAGCAGTTCCTGCATTCCGCGAAGAATCAAAAGCTCATTTCCGTCAACGTCTATCATAATATGATTAGGTGCCTCAATCTTCCTTAAGGCAATAAAACCGTCAATGGTTGCGGCATATTTCAACTCTGAAATTTCTGGTTGAAATTTTGCACCGTTATGGTCAGAAGATTCAAGCTGGCTATTTGAAGTTCCTGCTTTGTTTGAAATATAACTATAAGGGAAAAAGCCCTCTTTTTCATGCAGGGCGAAATTACACGGAATGACATTTTGCTGAAGGTTATTTACGGTTATGTTGTCAATCAATCGTGCGAAGTTGGCGCCGTGGGGTTCAAAGGCATACACCTTACCCTTGCTACCGGTTCGGAAAGCAGCAAGGATGGTATAAACTCCGATGTTGGCACCTATGTCATAAAACACGTCGCCGGGATGAACATTCTTCATGATCCAATCAAGGGTGCGCCCATGGAGCTTTCGAACATATTTAGGGGGGGGGCCATGATTTGGCTTTCGAGCGAATCGGATAGAAAGACATGTTTTATGCTTTAGGCTTTATCTAGTTATGGGTTGTCTGTTTCGTGGATACAATAAAAACCTGCCTACAGAGTTCTTGGATCTAAATATAGGTCAGAATTAATTACCGCTAAAAACCCTTGCTTGTCAAGGGTCTGAATTTATATTATTAATTATTGACACTTTAACAAACTTAAGGCTAATATTTCAGCACCTTTATGAGATAATCGCACATTTGTCATTTCAGCGCAACAGGCCATAAGTCGGAATCTTACGTAAACGATAAGCGAGGAGGGGGCCTTGAGTGTTACGTGGCCAGCGATTCCGAAATATCTTTATCCTTTGGCCCAGCAATAGAGCGTTTCGGCGCTTTTTTTTGAAGCATGTTGCGTGATCTGGGGTTATTATAACCATGAGTAATGCAAAACCGCTACTGCTGATTCCCGTTGAAAATCAGGTGCGGGAGCTTGATCCAAAACTGCTGCTGGCCTGCGTGGCGGCAACGCGCGGGTTTTCGTCCGTGATCGGATCCCGGCGGGAGTTGGAGTTTCGAATCGACGCCTATCCACGCAGCATTTATCTGTCCAAGAGCATGACCGGGCGCAGCCTCATATTTTTTCGCCTTGCCCGAAAATTCGGTCATAAAATCGTTGCCTGGGACGAGGAGGCGCTGGTTCACCTGCCTCCTGAAACTTACTACTCCCGTCGACTGCATCCGGAAGCCATCAAACTGGTATCGCATTTATTCGCCTGGGGTCAGGATAATGTCGAATTATGGGGGCAATACCCTCATTTGCCGGCGGAGCTGCCGATCCACAGCATCGGCAATCCACGCACGGATATGCTGCGACCGGAGATGCATTCGTTTTACGAGGAGGAGGTGCAGGCCCTGCGGCAAAAGTACGGGGAATTTATTCTGATCAATACCAACTTCAATCATGTCAATGCCTTTGGCCCCGACCTGAATCTGTTTCAACCGGCTGCCGGGCCGGGCGAGCCGGCTAAATTCGGCCGGGCCGCCCGCGGCATGAGCCGGGAGTACGCCCAGGGCCTGTGGGATCACAAGCAGGCGGTTTTTAAGAGCTTTCAACATCTCATTCCCAAACTCGAACAGGCTTTCCCGGATCTGAACATCGTCATTCGACCTCATCCGACCGAACGCCATGCGGTGTACAATGATATCGCCGCCCGCTGTTCGCGGGTGCACGTGACCAATGCAGGCAATGTCGTGCCCTGGATATTGGCCACCCGTGTGGTTTTGCACAACGGCTGTACCACCGGCATCGAGGCCTTTGTCATGGGTGTGCCTTCCATCAGCTACCGTGAATCTGTCAGCGAAGAGTATGACAATGGTTTTTACCGCCTGCCCAATGCCGTCAGCCACCAATGCTTTGATTTCGACCAGCTGCAGGATATGGTGCAGCAAATTCTGGCGGGCAGGCTGGGACCGGCGGCCGGCCATGAGCGCCAAACGATTGTAAAGCATTATCTGGAATCCCAATCCGGGCCGCTGGCCTGCGAAAAGATGGTCGACGTTCTGGCATCTTTCGCTGATAGTCAGAACAACAACAGCGGGCCTTCAGGGTTGCAGCGTCTCCAGTGCCGGATCATCGCCGGCGGGTATCATCTATACAGGTGGCTGCAGCCCAGGCTGCCGGGATCTCATAACAGGCCGGAATTCCAACGTCACCGCTACCCGGGAATATCCCTTGCAGCTCTGCAAAAAAAGATTGACTGCCTGCAACAGATTCGCGGAGATATGACCCAGCTGAAAGTCGAAAAACTGAGCAATGTGCTCTTTCGGATATCGGCGTGAGGAAGAAGGAAAAAATATCATGAACATTAAAGATGCCGGAGCGTCTCTCATTATACCGGTCGAAAACCAGGTGCGTGAACTCGATCCCAAATTGTTGTTGACCTGTATCGCTGTCCGGCGAGGATTTTCCGTGATTATCGGGTCTCACCGCGAGGTGGATTTTCAGATTACTTCCTTCCCGAGAAGCTGGTACCTCAATAAAAGCATGACGGAACGCAATCTTAGCATGTTGCGGATAATGGAAAAAGTAGGCCATGAAATTTTGACTTGGGATGAAGAGGCCCTGGTGCATCTGCCGGCGGAAACTTATTATTCCCGCAGGCTGTCACCGGACGCGATCAGGTATAACTCGCATTTGTTTGCCTGGGGGGAGGACAACGCCGAGCTGTGGCGCCGGTATCCTCATCTTCCTGCCGGAATGCCGATCCATGTTACGGGAAATCCTAGAAGTGATATGCTCAGGCCTGAATTGCGGGCCTTCTACGAACCCGAATCGGAAGAGTTGCAGAAAAAATATGGAAAATATATCCTTGTTAATACCAATTTTAATCATGTAAATGCCTTTTTCCCGGCCCAGAACCTGTTCCGCCCGGTAAAAAGGGCCGGCGAGGAACCTCAATTCGGCAAGGCGGCCGTAGGCATGAGCCGGGAATATGCTGAAGGATTGCGGGATCACAAACTGAATATCCTCAATGCCTTCAAGGAGCTGATCCCGATCCTCGACCGGGAATTTCCGAATCATACGATCATTGTGCGGCCGCACCCGACTGAAAATCAGCAGATCTATCAAGACATTGCCGATCAATGCCAACGCGTCCAGGTGACCAACGAAGGCAATGTCGTGCCCTGGTTAATGGGCACCGATGTCGTTATCCACAACGGCTGCACCACCGGGGTGGAAGCCTACGTCATGGGGACACCGGCCGTATCCTACCGCGCCAAGATCAATGAAAAATACGATCTGGGATTCTACCGCTTGCCGAATCTGATCAGCCATCAATGTTTCGATATTCAACAATTGCTGGAAACCCTTGCAAAGATTCTGAAGGGAGAATTAGGGGCAGCCAACGGTGATGAACGCCGGGCGCTGGTCAACCAATATCTGGCAGCTCAGGAAGGCCCGCTGGCTTGTGAGCGAATTGTTGATGTTCTTGTGAAGATTGTAGAAGATCGACCGTATCTGCCTAAGCCGGCGTTGATCGATCGGGCTTTTGGACGCAGTTTTGCCTATTGGCGGCGCGCAATTAAGTCCATAAAAAAACAATTCGACGAAAAGCAGGCGCCGGCGGAATTTCATCGGCATCGCTATCCCGGCATCTCGCTGCAGGAGTTAATTGACCGGATATCAAAAATTCAAAGGGTGCTCGGTGACACCACCGCAATCAGCGCCAAGCAAATATCGGATCAGATATTTGTAGTCCATCGCTAAGTCCCTCGATTCATCAATACGATAACGTATTTATTCACCCGGGGCTTAGGTGCTGAGGAAGCACTATTAATGATCCGCATACTAAAAATACGTCACTGTAATTGCGATTCGAAGCACTAAGCGCTGTCTAACAAGGATTTTGGCAAGGGCAACGGCAATATTCGTTCCATAAAAATGCCATGAACGCATACACAATCCGAAGTAACGAAATAAAAGATAGGAGAAATCTAATGAAGGTGTTGATACTTGGCACAGGAAAAACAGGAACCACGGTTATGGTATATAAGGTCGCCGGCGGGCTGCCGAACTGTTATGCCTTTTCCGGCGGTCGCCCGGGCAAATATGTCGGCGATTACGAAAATGCAGTTTATAAGCATACCTATGAAGAGCGTAAAGGTAAAAGCTTCGAAGTTTTCCAGGAACATTTAGACAAAGAACATTACGATCGCAAGATCTGGATGGCCCGGGATCCCCGCGATGCCGCCGTCAGCCGAATGCTGTACCGCTGGCACAAAGGTTTCATGGGCAAGAAAAAGCAATATGAAGCCCATCTGGATCTGGTCTTAAGAAAGGAAAAAGATCCCCACGCCGTCCCGTTTTTTGAAATTTGTCGTTATACGGGACACGGCAGCTGGCCGCGGACAAGCGACCAGGTGGTAGAAGAAGAAAGACATCGTTACCAGCAGATGATTAATTTTGTCGAAGGATTGGGAAGTGATTGGTTCCGGTTCACTTTTGAAGACATGGTGGCCAACAAATTCGATGCCCTCAACAATTATCTCGGGTTTGAAGTCCAGGCCGATGCAACCGTCCCCAGCTCATCCGGCAAAGCCAAGGTGATTCGCAAAAAAAGCACCGGCGACTGGCGCGACTGGTTCACCGAAGAGGACGTCGCGCTTTTTAAACCGGCATTTATGCCTTATATGGAACTTATTGGATATGACCTTGCCGACTGGGCGCTCAGCCCGGATCCCGTCATAGAGCCGAAGTACTCTTCGCTGTATATGCAGCAACTGCCCCGTAAGGCGAAGAGGAACATCGTCCTGCGATTCCTGGACCCCATCACACAACGCCTGGGGAAACTGCATGCCTAGCCTAATTCGAGCGATTCCATATCAACAATTGGTTGCCGATGTCAGTCTTGTGGGATGCCGTCATGTTGAAGTGACGAAGACGGCATTGTAGCTGAGCGCTTCCGAATCGCTGCCTTCGCTCATTTTCCGGCCTGCCGAACGCGTGTAATGCTTGTGGGACAATCGATACCGGTGGTCTTTCATAAATTCCAGGATCTGCACTTTATGCGGGTCATTCATTTCGACCTGGATGGATGTCGGACGCTGCGCACCGGAAAGCAGCTGACGCATCCCGGTAAGGATGAGAAACTCATTGCCATCCACGTCGATTTTTATGTGATGGGGGGCTATGATATCACCTGAAGCCAGAAGGCGATCGACAGTAGTGGCATATTTCAGTTCGGAAATCCGGATTCCTTTTTCATCAGCGGCGGCATCGCTGACGGCTGCAAGTTGGCTGTCCGACGTTCCAACGTCACCCGATTTATAATTAAAAGAAAACAGCCCCTCTTGATCGTTCAGCGCGAAATTATTTGGAAAAACAACCTGTTGAAAGTTGTTTAAGGCGATATTGTCAATCAATCGGGCAAAGTTGGCCCCGTGGGGTTCGAAGGCGTATACCCGGCCCCCCTTTCCCGCGCGTGAAGCCGCCAATATTGAGTAAACGCCGATATTGGCGCCAATGTCATAGAAGATATCATCCGCTTTAACATTTTCTCTTATCCAATCGACGGTCCCGGGCTCTTTGCCGAATATTTTTAAGCAGCGGTTGAATTCACGCACGGTTTCACAGCGAAACCGATAATCGTACTGCCCGTCAATAATGTGAATATCACGGGTTAACCTTTGGCGGAATTCAAGAATACGTCTATGAAACTTTCTTAAATAACGTTTTGGGGGCCATGCTGCGGCATCATATTGTATCATATAAGTTTGACCTACCTTCGAGAGAACGTTGAAAAACAGGTTATTTGTCAAAACTCGACTTCATCCAGCCGGAAATGGAATTTTCCAATCCCGGGCAGTTGGCCGCTTACCCGAACCGGGATTCCGGTCGCGCTCACGACATATATTGCAAAATCTCCCTGCAGCCCCGGAAATGAAAATTCCTCAAAATCTCTTTCTTCAGGATCCAGCGATTTCTTGATAATTTTTCTCAGCGTTTTTTTCCGGTCAGTTTTTTAACCGGGCTTCACTCAGCTTTAAATCCACTTGGCCTATGGTGGGCAGGAAACCTGAGGCCTGGATGGGCAGGCGGGAAACAGGATCGACATAAATCGCGATGTCCTTGTGAAAACCCAGAAATGAAAATGCTTCGACTTCCTCCTGATCCGTCGCCATCGGCGTTGCCTCGATCATGATTTTAAGGGCGTCAACGTTGCCTTGTCTGCGAACGTCGCCCTGCGCTCTCTTTTCGATAAAGTCGACCTTCAGCGGCTGGATTCCGCCTGAACGCAGCCGGACGTTTTGCAGCTGCCTTTTGCCGAAGACGCAGACAGACAGCGGCTGCCGGCTTAAGGAATTATCGGCGGCGGAGATGATATAAATCAGCGACAGGTTTTCGGAAACGCTCGGACACCCCAATCGGGCCAAGTCATAAGGATAGAAGGTATCCTTAACATCCGTCCATTTCTCCGGGGCTTGCTTGGCTTCCTGCCGGTCCCCGGGCTCTATCCGGTGCCGGAACACGCCTTCGCGGGTAAAACGATAAATTTTTTTCTGGTCGTCATCGCCCCGGTCCAATCGGACCCATCCCAGCGCCGCGGCATCTTTCGGGTTAAACCAAACCTCATTCCTCATGTTCACCGGTGAACGAAAAATCGGATCTATGCTCATGATGACCGTGCTATGCCAGGCATCGGGAGTTGAAGGCTGAATTGGGATCCCCCGGGGACTTGCGATCAGGGCCGCCTCAACCTCGGCGGCAGGCAACGCCTTCAGTTGAATGTCCACCGTCACCGTAACCGCAAAACTTTTGGCCGAAAACGAAAGCTTAGACCAGGAGACCCGGCCGCCATCGAGTTCAAGATTCTTAAAAGATTGCGCCCGGCTTGAACCCGTACCAAAACCTGCCAGGAAGCTAAACAGGATACTCACTCCGGCCAGCACTTTTATTGTAGAGATCATCAATGTTTTACCGCCCGGGCCTAAGCCCTCAGGGGGAATTCACAACCGGGATTCCCCGTCACTCCTGGGTTGCAGGATTGCAGCCTTCATTAACTTCGGGCAACCCTAAAATCAACTTCACCTGGTTCGGAATCCCAATACTATGGCAATAAGCAAGCCCTGCGTCAAGCCAAAGATCATGGTGCACGTCATGCGATCCTTCTGGAAAAATGAAATGGGGGACTATAGTCCCTGAATTATCCGCACGCTTGCATTTGAAAAGCAATAGCAATTAAAATTGTTCCGGCAATATTTAAATATTGCAGCGTGAGAGTTACATGTCAAGCCGCAGGGATGATGGAATTTGTTCAGTTCCGAATTTTCAGATTAGGACACCGGCATCCGCATTTACCACGTCAGCCAGCGCCAAAACTTAAGGTAAAAAGAACGTCCGACCCCTCATTTAACTATTTATGGCCCTTTTCTTCAAATAAATAGATTAAACGGTTAAGTCCAGTCTTCTGAATCTTTCATTAATAAGATTGACGTATTGACGCTTCATGTCTTCGGATAAAAAGCTCTTTCGGATAAGATCTATCCATTGGGGAAATGCTTTTACGATACGATTCAGGGTTTGTTGGATGGTTCTGGGGGTCAACTCAAGACGCTCTTTTGCAAAGTAAACAAAGAAGTCATCTCTTTTCAGCTTATTTTTCCTTCCGTTCAGCGGCAGCGCCAGTTCTTCCTGGGAATTTAAAATGATTGTTGAATTTAAAAGATCATAAGCCGGCGACAATTCAACTTTCACATCCTGTCGGATGACGGAAAAATTTTTCAAATGCATATCTTCATTTCCAATCAAAAAATTAAACAGCGTCAAATTAAACAGCTTCAACTTCTCGATCGCCGGAAAAGTGCAGAACCTCCCGATAATGGATATAACCCCTTCCATGGACGACTCATATTTGGTATCCCGGCTTTTCCCGGAAAGCTGGGCGAAATCTTCAACCGGTATTTTCCTGCTTCTGCTTTTGCGATCAAAGCGCCGGATAAAATAAGTCAGTGTGCCGTCCTTAGAATACACTAAACCATGCAGCGGAACATTGATTCCAATCAGTTCCGCCATCCGCATGGTCACGTCCTCATTTTCCGGAACCTCCCGATAGGCGATCGTTTGCGGTTTGAATATATAGTGGCCGTTTGTATCCACAACTTCAAAAATCTCATTTTTAACGTTTAAACGAACGCTTAATTTGGGTTGAACCCCCTGGATTGACATTTTTGAAGCGCGAGCAACTGCCTCTCTGACCTGTTCCTCGGCCGAAAAGGGGAAGTCTTTTAAAGATCTCAATCTCGGCGATAGCTTTTTCAATCCCTTGAGCGAATACTTGCCATCTTCACATTTTTCATATGTAATCGGACAACGGATCATCTCTTTATTCTAACTCCTGAACGGTAACCGCACCCACCAAATCGTTTCCCACTGCTACAAGCTGGCTGAAATAATCATATTTATCAATTTTACATTGCTTCAAAAGCCCCTCGAGAAGAAGCCCTTCGGGTAACAGTCCGTCGAAAAAAGGAGGAAAACGATCGAAAGTAAATGCCATATCCTCTACCGGCATGGTTATTGAAACAGCAGGACCATCGTAGTTTTCATAATAGGCGAATCGGAATTTTTGGCCGGCTTCTAATTCCTCGAGAACACCGGCGGGCAAACCATGCATCGATACCTCAGCTCTTCTCATTTGATAACACCTCCATCAGCGGGCTGGTGAAAGTTATTTTGATATTCAGAGCCTTAAGCACCTTTTGCAAGGTAGATAACCGAATGGTCTCTTTGCCATTTTCAATATCAAAAACAACGGTCTTGCCGACACCCGCCAGATCAGCCAACTGGTTCCGCGTCAGCCCACTTTTTTTCCTATGAAATAAAACCACTTCACTGAGTTTATAATCCATAGATGTTCATTCCTTAAATTACCGCCTTAGAAGTAAATATAATTTATTTTTCTTTCCCAAAACCAAAGTTGGAATCTGGAAAATATTTTTTACTGTTTTAACGGTAAAAAAATCTGATTTTAAACTCCATGAGAGTAATTTTTACTTGTAAAGCATTTATTTACCGTCATAGCGGTGATAAGTCAAATAAAATTCTTAAATTATCCTATCATCCTAATTTAATCCCGTCTTTTTACCGATACAATTCAACATTCGAATTTCGTCATTCGTCATTCCCTTCACATTCGCCATACGCCGTTCGCCATTCCCCTATCCCTCCCTCTATATCATCCACTCAAGAGTTTAACCAAACAACCGATATATCCTTGTATCGAATTCGAACTTTTCAAACCGGCATCATATCATCCCATGACAAATGGAGTGCATGCCGTGAATCCGACAGGGAGAAGGATAATCGTGTCAAACTCATTTCCGCCTAAACAACAAAAACTGGTTTCCTTTTTATTTTGTATTTTTTTAGCCGGCAGTGTCATGTTGTCCACTGACAGTTTCGCGGTCCCGCCGGAAAAGGTCAAAGCAATCTATCTGCCTTCCCCTTGCTTTACCAAGCGCAAAATCACCGAATTCAGCCATTACGCCGGCTTGGCCGGCTTCAATGCCGTTGTGCTGCATGTTAAAGATCCTCATGGTATGATTCGATGGAAATCCGGGAACGAATTGGCCAAGGCAAGCGGCGCCGTCGCCTCGTACGGATTGGTGGAACACACCTTAAAGCAGTTAAAAGAGCAGGGATTCTGGTGTATTGCAAAATTAGATGTTTTTGCCGATCACCGCCTTGTGCGCCATGATCCATATCTTGGCATTTTAGACATACGAACCGGCGGACCGTGGGCTGATAGAAACGGCTTATACTGGGCCAATCCATTTAATGAAAAGGTTTGGGAGTATAATATATCCCTTTGTCATGAACTGATTGACCTTGGCTTTGACGAAATTCAATTTGATTATATTCGGTTTCCCAGTGACGGTGATCTTTCCGTGATGAATTACCCGGTCATGGACGGAACGTTATCCAGGACCCGGTGCATCGGAAAATTTCTGGAGACGGCCTATGCCCGGCTAAAGCCGACGGGAGTTACGATCTCCGTCGATTTGTTCGGCCTGGTAGCTTGGAAATCTGAAGATTTCGGCGTCGGCCAACAAATAGAGGCAATTGCGCCGCACGTGGATGTCATCTGCCCGATGTTTTACCCGTCGCATTTTCCGCGCGGTTTTCTTGGCAAGCAAAATCCTGCCAAATTTCCGTTGGAAATAATGGAATTAAGTATGAAGCGGATCAAAAGGCGCACGAACAAACGCATTCGCCCGTGGCTTCAGGGATTCTGGTATACCCCGGAGGACATCAATGCGCAGATCGATGGTGTAATGCTGGCAGAAAATAAGAGTTGGTCGGTCTGGAACCCGGCCGGTAATTACACGGCCACCTACAATGCTATCGGTGAGCGCTTAAATCAAATTTTTCCCGAACCAAAATTCTATCCCTCGATTGCCGAAATCAGTGAAAAGGCAGAAAGAATCATTCCGGGTAATTCCAGGATTGTCAATTTAACCAATTACAGGCAAGGCTACTCCATAATCTCGCTGGATGAAACCAAAGCTGGAGCCGCCCAATCCTATTCAACGCTGATACAGGTCCTGGGAACAATGGATGAAGGGATAATGGACAGAATCCTAACAAACCGCGATATTCCATTTTCCCGCTTAACCGGTAAATACAAAAAGAAATTGCACCTGGCCGATTTGCTCTGCCGGGATCTGCAAATCGACGCCCGAGTTCTGCGGCCCAAACCGATATATGTCGACTGGCAAAACGACTGCCGGTTTACTCCGACCATCCCTCTGGACCGCTTGAGCAATTACCGAATTGCCGCTGAAGCAGCTTTTGCAAAAGATCGTGACATATACGCAATTCTCTCAAAGCATAAGGACAACTTCCATTAATAACTGTATAGCTTTTCAGGGCGGATTAATTAATTCAAAAGCTCACTAACTACGTCCAACAATTCCTGCAGCGCAAATGGCTTATTGAGGGTGTGCGCACCCAGTTTTTTTGCCATATCAAAATCGATGTCCGTTCCATACCAGCCACCGCCGGACATCGCGATCAGTTTCACATCCGGGTGTGCTTTTTTCAGCTCGATAATGGTTTCAATCCCTTCCTTTTCCGGCATGATGATATCGGTAATTATCATATCAGCCGGCTTCTCATAAAAATACCTTATGCCCTCGGCACCATTGGAGGCTTCCACGACGTCATATCCGGCATTTCGTAAGACTTGCCTTAGAACAGAACGGAAAGGCTCTTCATCATCGATGAGCAAAATCACAGGCGTTTTGCCGACTGACTCCCCCTGCCCGGAAATCCGCTGCAGGTGTGACCTATGATTCAGCACCTCATCATTTCCCGAACCGAATAGGACGTTACCTTTTTCAGGAAGGCCTCTTTCGAAGGCTTCTTTTTCCAAATCTTCAATATAAAACCCCACCTGTTTGTCAGCACCAGTCTGCGCTCCAACCAATTCCTCAGATTGTTCCATACCCCCCCCAATGGTTAGCTTGAATTTATTGTCTGAAACTTAAGCCGTTATTTGCTTAAAAGCCACCGGCAACCAAATTGTTCAATTTGCGGTTTGACGGCCTTCCCCCTCGGATCAAAAAAGCTGTCGAACTCATATCACTACAATATTTATGCCAGCTTGAAAGACGTGTTAAATTCAATTTATTTACAGTAGCTTAGCATAATTCCGCTGTTCGACCCATTGAAAAATTGACAATAATTGTCATATTATAGACCGGTAAACGTCAAAACGAATGATTTCCACAAATCCCAATGTGTTTTTTTCTTTTTTTCCAATTCGCGCCCGTTATGATAAAAGAGAGCCCTGTGATATTTACCAGGCCGCATGAATAGGGGCTTTTCACATCGGATCACTTCGGCATTGACGCTGCCTGACCGGCTGCCGTAGGAGGTCATAACTGGTACCGAATATGGAACTTTGACTTCCGATACTGCACCGCCCAAAACATAAGATATAGGTGAAACCGCATGAATGCTTCAACGTTTAAATTGACCAAGACGCCGATGGGAATTAAGCCGCTGAAATCAGACGAAAAGGCCAGGTTTGAGACGAAAGTGGAAACTGCCGGGCGGGAGGGCCTGCCGGACAACATGGTCCTGGCGGTAATCTTTCTGGCAACTATTTACTGGGTGCTGGATTCTGTCTTAAACATATTTTTCTCCAACAAATTCAATCTCATTGTCGAACTCATCGGTCCGGACCTTTACGATATCTATCTGCGTGTCATCGTCTTATGCCTGTTTATAATGTTGGGCTCCCATGCCCAGTCCGTTATCAACAAACTCAGGGTAGCAAAACAAAAGCTGAATGATTCCGAAGAGCTGTGGCGCTCACTGGTGGCGACCGCACCGGATATGATCACGGCGGTAGATCACAATGGGATTATTCGCTTTATAAATCAGGATATTTCCGAGCTGCCGCGGGAAAAGGCCGTCGGAAAAAGTTTCTATAATTTTTTGCCTCAGGAATATCGCTACCTGGCGGAGGATTGCATCGAAAACGTCTTTCAAAGCGGTGAGACGGAAAGTTTCGAAGTCCGCATGGGCACGCTTATGAATCCCAAATGGTTTACGTACCGAATCGGTGCTTTGCGACTCGACGGACGCGTCATTGCCGCGACCATTATTTCGACCAACACCACCGAATTCAAACAGGCGGAAGAGCTGCTGCGGTATAAGGAACTATTTGACAATGTTGCCGAAGGCGTGTTCCTGTTCAACCCCAAGGGTAAATTTATCGAGTCCAATGACCGAATTCTGGAAAGCACCGGCTACTCCAAGGAAGAGTTGTTGGATCAGAATATCACCAAAATCGTGGAGCCCGAGCAGATACCTTATATCGAAAACATGCTAAAAAGGGTAAGTCAAGCCAACGAGGTCCGGTTCGAGCTGAATATTAAAACCAAAGACGGCACTATAATACCAAATGAAGTTAACTGCCGCTATGTTACTTATCTTGGCAAGACCTGCTTTTTATGCGTTGCCAGGGATATAACCACAACAAAATTACTTCAAAATCAATTGCTGCGATCGGAACGATTGGCTGCTACCGGCCAGCTGGCGGCATCCATCGCCCATGAAATCAATTCCCCCCTGCAGGGTATTACCGCTTTGCTGAGTGTGATCCGAATGAAGCATGCCAACGATGAGGACCTCCTGGAGAAATTAGACCTGATTAAAAGTGCCTTTATCAGGATACGCAATACGGTGCGCAACCTCATTGACCTCAACCGGCCGGGAAAAGAAAAAAAGCAACCCATGGAGGTCAATCAAATTATCGAAAACACGGTCGCTTTGATGCGCAGTTACCTGAAAAAAAACATGGTGGACGTCGAGTTGAATCTGGCCGCTGAAAAATCACAAATTATTGCCTCACCCCAGCAGATCGGTCAGGTTATCATGAACCTGGTCAATAATGCCGTCGAAGCCATTGTCCATGCGCCTGGTTTCCAAGACAATTTAACAGAGTCCCCTCCAATGGGTGGTCAAATCCGCATTGAGACTATCAATCAGGAGCATGAAGTTATAATAACTGTCAAGGACACCGGACCGGGTATAGCGCCTAAAGATCTTGATCGCATTTTCGATCCTTTTTTCACGCGGAAAAAAACAATGGGATTGGGGGTCGGCCTCTCGATTTGCTGCGGTATCGTTGAAGATCATAAGGGGACCATTGCCGGGGATAACATAGCAGATGGCGGAGCCGTATTTACCATCAGATTGCCGGTGGCCTGAACCTGTGGGGGGTCTGGGTTCAAGGTTCAAGGTTAACGGTCGGGGTCTAGCTCAGCCGGCGGTGCATAAATTCCAAATTCCAAGCACCAAATAACAGATAAACCCCAAATCACAATAATCAATGACCGAAACCGGCCGGACCAAGAAAATCCAGCTGTTTTATTTTTTTGTGCTTTAGAACTTTCATGCTTTCGTGAAAAAACATCGGTTATTTATCTGAAGCGAAGACCAACACAGATAACGTCCCGTTTGGAATTTTGATATTTGATCATTGGAATTTGTTTGGGATTTGTTATTTGGAATTTGTGATTTTAATCAGCGCCGGCCCTGAAAACTGATCCATGCCCCCGATAGGCTTATATGAAACTACATCTCACACAGAGCGCTCAGAGGTCACAGAGGTAAGGGTTGGCAGCCGCCTGCGGCGAAAGAAAAATGTTCTCCGCGGTCTCTGTGAGCTCTAACGAAGTGGGCGTGATAGTAAATCCAACTGTGTCCGAATTCCCAAAAGTTTTTTTCTCGATTAATCTGGCCGTCTTTTTGGCCAGCGGCCCGGCTCGTGTGAAACTTAATTAAGATTCTCCACAATCAGATTGGACGCTCGCGGCCAGCGGATGGACTGAACCCTGAATCCGCATCACTCGTATCCCGGAGTGCCCTCCCCTGATTTGCCTTCAATTGGGCTCAGCTCCACCTCGATGTTTTGCGGTATGATCTGCACAACTTTTACGCCGGCCGGCAAATTGACATTTTTAGCTGAAAGCCTGATCCGGTGCTTTCCCGCCCCTAACCCTTTTAAATTCACATGCACCCCCACCCCTTTGGAAGCAAATGCTTTTATTTCATTCTGCCAGCCGGAAAGTTTCACTTCTACCTCCGGGGTTGAACTTTGCCCTACCTGCATTTCCGCCGGAATGTTGTCAAGACGAACCGGGGCAATAACCGTGCGCTCGACTTCCTGCTGACTTGCCAGAAACAGCCAGGCTGCAGCAACCAGTGCAAGAGCGGCCAGTTTCCTTTTCCAATTTTTGATAAAAAAATCCTGAAAAAAACGCTGAACGGTCGGCATCTGAATTTCCGGACCTCCCAGCCATTCTCTGAGCTTTTCCTGCAAGGGCTCGGGGCGCGGCCAGATGATAATTTTACCGCCCACAACACTGGCCACCTCTGATCTTTCTTCGGAAACAACCAGACACACAGCATCGGTCAACTCCGAAAGACCAAGGGCAGCGCGATGCCGGGTGCCGTATCTTTCCGGCAAGTCCTCTTTTTCAGATAGGGGTAGAATACATCCCATATGGGTCAAAATTTGTTGTGATATGATGACCGCACCGTCGTGGGCCGGCGCATGGTGGTTGAAGATGCTCTTGATCAGCATCGGATCCGGCAGCGCCATAATTTTTTGACCGGCATGGATCATTTCAGAAGGACTATCATCTCTGGTCAACACAATCAGGGCACCCGTTTTTTCCGCGGCCAACTCAAACAAGACCTGGGTCAGGTCTTTGGTAAACGATCCTCGCAAAACCCGCCGGCGCGATCGAAGATATCGCAGCGGACTGACTTTTTCCAAAACCTGTCGGATCTCTGATTGGAACAGGATCAGCAACAATATTAAAAGAACCTGCCACAGGATTTGAAAAACCCAGGTAGTCAGAAACAGTCCCCACAACTTGGCCACCGAATAGATACCCCCCAACACCGCCAGTCCAATAAGGACTCGGAGGGCGCGGGTTTCACGGAACCATTCGTAAAGCTGATAGGCAACCAGGGTAAGAAATAGAATATCGACCAGATCACGCCAGGTGGGAGACGGGATGAAATTTAGCAATGGCAAGGGAAGGCTCCAGTCTTGGGAATGACAAATGACTATTGACGAATGAAGAATTAAGAAATGCTATCTATATAAATCGTCTTCGGCAATTTTATCGAAGCAAGCCAGTTGATTTTAGGCTTTATAAATTAAAGGAGCAACACGCGGCGCAAGCGCCTGCGCTGCACGAGCGACATCCACAATTCTGCATTCGACATTCGCAAATCGTCATTTATAAGGTTTGCCGCATTCTTTGCACCTTCCGTCGGGGCCGATGATTCCGATGCAATTGCCGTCGCGGCACAAAACGCGATTTTCCCACTCTCCATCCGCCGGAGATTCCTCTATCGTCTTACTTTCGTCTGCTGCGGCCGGCCTTACTTCATCTTCGTCCACAGCCTGATCTGCCTGCACTACAGTACTTCCGTCTGCTGCGGCCGAAATTTCTTCATCCTCGTCCAGGACCTGATCTGCCTGCTCCACGGCGCTTGTCTCCGGCAGCGGCCCTTCATATTTCTTGCCGCACTCTTTACAGCGCCCGTCGGCTCCGATCACGCCGATGCAGTTGCCGTCACTGCATAGGATGCGGTTATCCCAGTTGATACCGGAATCGGCCCGGTCTTCGTTTTCATTCTCCTGTGGTATCTCAGTTTCCATATTCTCCTACTCCCTGCGCGCATGTCTAGCCGGCAAGCATTCAAAGGTTCAGCAACGCTTCAAGATCTTTGAGCGTGTCAATGTGATAGTCGGCTGCCAGATCCCGGTTGCGATAGGCGATCAACGGAATACATGCCGCTTCAGCTGCCAACTCATCGAGCTTGGAATCACCGACATAAATCGTTTGGTTGGGTGCGAGCCCGAAATAATGCAATATTTTAAGCAGCTCATCCGGATAGGGCTTGGGCTGCTCAACATCACTGGAGGTGACTACCAGATCAAAATATGCTTCCAGTTTAAATTCAGCCAACAGCCGGTTCATTGTGTCGGTCCGGTTGGTGGCTATGGCGGTTTTTATTCGCGGCCTGAGCTTTTCAAGCAGGGAAACGAGATGGGGTTCAATCACGATATAGCTTAAATATGCTCGATAATCCATGCTTTTGCGAAAATCATGGGCCGCCGCCCGGCTTTTTTCATTCGCAAATAAATAGTCGATTGATTCGGCAACCGTGTGCATGTGAACAAAGGTAAATTGTTCGTCAGTTACGGCCGGCTGGCCGAAATGCTCCAGGATCCGGCTGTAATAAACGCGGTTGGCTGCTTCGGTGTCGAAGAGGACACCGTCACAATCAAATACAACAGCTTGGATGTTATTCACTCTTGCGCTCCCGCAGGTATCCATAAACCTTTACATCTAGCTCCGGCTGGACTGGGCTGTCGGTTTGCAAAACGATGGTGTCATAATATCGTCCGCTTTGCTGGCTGAGATTCTCAACTTTCAATTCATAGGCAGCGCCTTCGGACTTTTGTATTTCATCCAGCTGAATACTGATATTTTTGCCGGATTCGGCTTTGGCACTAAGGATCTTGAAGGGATATTTTTTTTCGGGAATGATGGCAACCATGCCTTTGATGGAAGCACCGACTTGACCTCTTAAGCTGATGTGTTGCGGCCGAATCGTGGCAAAATTATCCACCTGCCCGGATATGACGAGATCCTGGTTCGGACGGCTTTTATCATTCGTGTAAACATTCGCCGTTTTCTTTAAGGATCTGCCGCCGTAGCCTTTGGTGTTGACGCTTAACGTAATTTTTCCCTCGCCGCCGGCGGGGATCTCTCTTGAATAAGAGACAGCCGTGCATCCTCAGGCGGTCTTTACCTTTTCAACTTTCAGCAAGGCGTTGCCCTTGTTTTGGATGACAAATTCATGCATGACTTTGGTTCCATCCAGCACCGGCGAAAATTCATAGCTGGTCGCCGGAAAAAAAGCGCTCGGCTGGGCATCCTCCTGGGCGCCGACGCCGATCGCAAGGAAAACTGTCATAAATAGAACACCCCCTAATACTGCAACAGCCTTAAATCGCATGGTAAACTCCTTTCCCCGGTATAATTATTTGAATCTTGAAAAAATTTTATGACGCCTGCCGAAGAATGTCAAGGCACAACTGTCAGAGGACGGAGGACAGAAAGAAAGTGAGAAGATCAGAAGGTGAGAAGGTAAGAGGGTAAGAGGGGAGGAGGGAGACAAGCCGGGAAGCTGAGGAGCTGGGTGATTAAAGGCCGCAACCTGAAACCTTCCTTATTCATCCAGCATCCAGCACCCAGCATTTCACATCAGAAAGACCGGATCCACGTCAATCGCCACTTGTACCCGGCGGCGGGTAAAACCGGCCGCGCTTTCAGCCATGAGCTGATTGATGAATTGATGAAGCGCTCGCGTGTCTGAACCTTTTAGCAGTATTTGCCAGCGGTATCTGCCGGCTATTCTGGTCACAGACGCCTCAATCGGCCCCATAATCTCAATACTCTGATACGGCACGGGATCGGTTTGTTTCAGCGTCTGGCATAAATTTCCGATCAGGCGGGCATGATTTGCTGTTTCCTGTGGAATTTGGCCCGATATTTTGAGTTGAACCATCCTGGCAAACGGCGGATAGTTGAGCGCTTGCCGAAAAATGATCTCCTGTTGATAAAAAGATTTAAAATTCTGGGTTCTGGCGGCGGAAATGCAGAAATGCTCCGGATTGTAAGTTTGTAAAATCACTCTGCCGGGTCTGTCTCCCCGCCCTGCCCTCCCGGCAACCTGTGCCAGCAATTGAAAGGTGCGTTCTCCGGCTCGAAAATCGGGAAAGCTCAGGGAAAGATCCGCACAGATAATTCCCACCAGCGTGATGCTTGGAAAATCATGGCCTTTGGCCACCATCTGGGTGCCTACCAGGATGTCAATATTTTTATGCTTGAGCCCTTTCAGCAGCTTTAGAATCGAACCCTTACGGGTAGTGGTATCGCGGTCCATGCGGGCAATCCGCGCCTTCCGGAAATGAGATTTCAGCATATCTTCCAACTTTTCGGTGCCGAGACCCAGTTGTTTAATCTTGGAGGAGCCGCATGTTTCGCAGTTGGATGTGGCGGCACGGCTATACCCGCAGTAGTGGCACCGGTAGGCATTCGTGTGCTGGTGCAGGGTCAGCGAAATATCGCAGTGTTTGCAGCGCATGGGCTGTCCGCACGCCCCGCAAACCGGAAAACTGGCATAACCCCGCCGGTTTAAGAAAAGCAAAACCTGTTCCCCGCGCTCGAGCGTCTCTTTAATAGCCACGTAGAGTTCGGGAGCAACATAACGATGAATGCCGCGCGCATCCCTTATTTGACGGAGGTCAACAATACGGATTTCAGGCAGGGGACGCTGTTCAACCCGTTTTTCAAGGGTCAGTTCGGTAAATTTTTGGGTTACGACATTATAGTAGGACTGGATCGAAGGCGTGGCCGATCCCAGCAGCACAATGCATTCATTTTGCTTGGCCCTCACCACCGCCAGATCCCGCGCATTGTACCGCAACATGCCTTCCTGCTTGTAGGATGAATCGTGCTCTTCGTCGACGATAATAATGCCGAGATTGTCAAAAGGGGCAAATATCGCTGAGCGGGCCCCAATGCCGATCGCGGCTTCCCCCTGCATGATGCGGGTCCACTGATCATATCGCTCTCCGGCGGACAGCGCGCTGTGCAGCACACAAACACATTCACCAAAGCGTGCCCGGAAGCACCGCTCCATCTGGGTAATCAGAGCAATTTCCGGAACCAGGACCAGGACACGGCGCCCCTGTTTTAAAACTTCGTTCGCCACCCGCAGGTAAACTTCGGTTTTACCGCTTCCGGTCACACCGTTTAAAAGAAACGGCCTGTATCCTTGATTCAGGTCGGCACAAAGACGAGACACCACCTGGTCCTGCTCCCGGTTTAATACGGGAGGCCGATCGGGCTCGATGGATTCACCCAGCGGATCCCGGAACACCCTTTTATGATCGATTATCAGATAACCCGCGCTCTCAAGGCTTTTTATCAAACCGGTCGCAGTGGGGACGGCTTCTTTTAGTTTTTTAACCGGAACTTCGCCTTCGGCTTCCAACAGTCCCAATATTTTCTGCCTGGACTCCGACACCTGCGGAACCGGCGGCTTTTTATCGGCCAGGCGCACAACCCGCTCCAATCTGGCTTTGGTCTTGGCCGCTTTGAGTTCCCAGCTTTTCTCGATCCAGCCGTTTTGCTCAAGATTGTACAGCAATACCGCCGGTATGGTTTGACCTACCTTCCTATGGAGTTCTTTCAACCGGCAGGGTTCCGCATCCAATTGTGCCAAAATCCTTCCGGCATCCGGTGACAAACCAACGTCATTGCGGGCCTCGCGCCCCTTATCGGTCAGGATGAGCAGCGCATAATCGTAGACATTCAAGCCGCCGGGAAGGGCATTTTTAACGACCTCCCCGACGGGGTATTTATAATAGTCGGCAATCCATCGAAAAAAAGGGACCATGGAAGGTGGAAAAAGCGGCTGTTCGTCGAGAACATCCAGTATCGGCTTGATCTGTTTGTCGGCAATATGCGTGTCTTGATCAAAAATAAACCCGGTGACTCTGCGCCGTCCAAAGGGAACAAGGACTCGTTTTCCAACGGCAACGGAAGTCAGGAAAGTTTCGGGCGCACTGTAGGTAAAAGTATGATAGACCGGAAGCGCAACGGCCACTTCTATGTAGCAGACGTCGGAGTTCATAGGCCCAAGGCTAATTTTGTGCATTTTGTGTCAATATATATTAACGGAAAGAATTAGCCACTCAAAGAAATGCCTAAAATTGCGGTATTCTTTCAATTTTCATGAATGGCCCGCTATCCGCTAACGCCGAAATTCCGCCGCACTTTGACAAACTGCCGCCGAGTATTAAAAGTCGATTTCTCCTTTTTGTTCACAGCCTATTGTTCGCAATTAAACTCCTAAAGAGATTAAAATAGGAACGAAAGCTCCGCAGAAATCATATATCGGTTCTCGATTTTTCAATACGCCAAATATCCATCGAAAAAGGACGCAGCACATCGACACTATAATTTTAGGCATTTTAGCGCATTTTAGGCATTTTAGGCATTTTTTCGGTTTATCCTGGTTAGATCAACAAAAATGGGTGTTGGGCATACCTCGGCAGAGGTCTTGGATCAGGTGTTTCTAACAAACTTATTGAAATTTACAATAAAAAAGCGTTATAATGTTCTCAAGCCTGTCGAATTCAACATATTCGGAGGCCGCAATAAACCACAAATCCTAACAGGTTGTGGGGAGTATGCTTTATTTTGGTTCAGATAGCAAACATGTGGAGGAGGAAAATATGGCTAAAATTGTTAAAAAATCCCTGGTTCTGGCGGTGGTTGCATCCCTGCTGCTCATACCGTTTGGTTCCGCAGCCCTGGCTCAGATATACACAGAGACGCAACCGCCCACCGGCGGCGCCATGATATTTGACCTTTGTGTGGTTCGGCCGGTCGGCATCGTCGCAACGGCCGTAGGCGCTGTTTTTTATGTGGTATCCTCGCCCTTTGCGGCTTTAGGAGACAATATCGATGTCGCCGGCCAGAAGCTGGTCAAAGAACCGGCCGCATACACCTTCAAAAGGCCGCTGGGTGAATTTTAACAAGCTCGTATATTTTAGAATTCGTCCGGCGTCTGGTGTTTAGTCTGCTGTGTCCGGTATGCAATCGTTTTGTTATATCAGCATATCACAAGGCTAAACACCAGACACCGGAAAAAAACCACCTCTGCAAAACACCTGCCGGAAGGACTGCCGCGGCGTCCATCTTGCATGATACCTCTAGAAATCCCTCTATATCCTTGACACAAAAAATTTATTTGCATATGACTGGCACCGGACATATTAATTCCAATGCCCCAATATGGTAATTTGTAATCCTTCCTGCAACCGCTAACCATTTAGAGACAAGGAGGTCGCTGTGCCGGTACATGTCGTGGATCATCCTCTGATCAAACACAAACTCGCTTTAATGAGGGAAAGTGATGTAACTACCAAAGATTTTAGAGATCTGGCTGCAGAATTGGCCATGCTGTTGACTTATGAAGCGACTAAAGATCTTGAAACCGAAAAAAAAACCATCACAGGATGGGCCGGACCCGTCGTGGTAGATAAAATAAAGGGCAAGAAAATAACCGTTGTGCCCATCCTCAGAGCAGGCCTGGGAATGATGGCCGGCGTCCTGAATCTCATACCATCTGCCAGGGTCAGCGTGGTCGGACTCTACCGCAACGAAGAAACCCTGAAGCCGGTCAGGTATTATGTCAAAATGACCAGCGCGATGGAAGAACGGATTGCTTTAATTATAGACCCCATGCTGGCCACCGGCGGTTCGTTGATCGCCGCCATCGATTTGATTAAAGAATCCGGTTGCCGACAGATTAAAGGGATATTTATGGTTGCCGCACCGGAAGGTATCGAAAAATTGACCACTACCCATCCGGATGTGGAAGTCTATGTGGCGGCCATCGACGAAAAGCTGAATGATATCGGATATATCCTTCCCGGTCTGGGAGATGCGGGGGATAAAATATTCGGAACCAAGTAAGGAGTTAATCTTGGCAGATTTTGTGCGGCTCGAAGACAGCATTCGAGATGCTGTTTTAACCATAATGAAATATATCAAAGCCCATACAGGAGTTGAGCCGACCCAGCAGGAGGTTGCCGCGATATTGAAGTCCTTTTTCATTCTCAATGAAGTCGGCAACCAGATCAAATATCAGCTCAAAAAAGATGAACAGAATGATGCAGAAAAGCCAACAAACTTAAAAGGTCCTTTCTGGACTTTGAATTTAAGAAGCGGTCCCGGGCAAAACATTTTAGCCCGGGCCGGGGTCTTTCACAAAAGCATTCAGGAAGCAATCGAGGCCACCCGGCAGTATATGATAAAAACAACCGGAGCCGAACCGGGCTACGACACCATAGCTGCAAGCCTCAAGAGTTCCTTTATCCTCAGCGAAATCAAAAACCAAATTGATTACCAGCGCAAGATAACTAAAAAAAAGAAAGTGTTTTAAAATCTCCCGCGAACGGCTAACGGGTCTGACAAGGAGAAAAGCGCATGATCAGTCATGTGGTATTAATGAAATTCAACCCGGGCGTCAGCGAAGTCGATATCGAAGAGCTGGAAAAAATGCTTAATGAACTTCCGAATAAAATTATTGAAATCCACGCTTATGAATTCGGCCGGGACCTGGTTCGCTCACCAAGGTCGTATGATTTTGCCCTGAATGCTCTTTTTGCCAATCTGGAAGCCCTGGATCGCTATCAAACCCACCCGCAGCATCAGCCCCTAATCAAAAAAATCCAGGAAATCTGTGAAAGCGTGGTAACCGTCGATTTTGAAGGAGTCCAGGCCGGGTCGATAGACATTGCTCAAAGAAATGCCTAAAATTTCAAATTGCCTAAACTGCTTAAAATTGCGGTATCCTGTCGATTTTAATGAAGCTGGGGTATAATTCAGTTGAGGTTAAATCAGGAAGACGTCCAGCGTCTTATCTCGCCGCAAGGCGTGAGATATATTCAGGGTCTTGTTTCTTCGACAACAAACCACAAACAACAGGCAGATTTTTATTCCGCCGAAGTAAAAATTAATGCGCAAACACGTCTACATTGCTTACACCGGTGGCACGATCGGGATGAAAAAGTCCGCCGGAGGTTATGCTCCGGTGCCGGGATATCTTCAAATACAGATGGAAAAAATTCCGGAATTAAAAAGTGCCGCCCTGCCGGTCTATGACATTCATGAATATGAGCCCTTGCTGGACTCATCAAATATGGCTCCCCGGGACTGGCTTAAAATTGCCGAGGACATTGCTTCCCACTATGATCCCTACGACGGCTTTGTGGTCTTGCACGGCACCGATACCATGGCCTATACGGCTTCCGCCTTACCTTTTATGCTGCAGGACTTGCAAAAACCGGTCATTTTAACCGGCGCCCAGATACCGCTTTGTGAGCTGCGCAACGATGCCCGGGAAAATTTAATTACCGCTATGCTGATTGCGGCCAATTTTGCAATTCCGGAAGTCTGCCTGTGCTTTGGCAGCAAATTACTGCGCGGCAACCGTGCCATCAAAGTCGACGCCGACGGGTTCGATGCTTTTGACTCGCCAAATTTCCCCCCCTGGGTTCGCTCGGCATTGAAATTAAAATCAACCATGACTTGGTATTGCGCCCGGCCGGCGGGCCTAAACCAGTGGCCGTCAAACCGATGAAGGCGTCCAGCGTGGCTGTATTGCGGCTGTTCCCCGGCATATCCGCCGATATCGTCCGCAACATTCTGCAACCGCCCATTGAAGGCCTGGTACTGGAGACTTATGGAATCGGAAACGGGCCGCAGGATCCGTTGCTTATTGCCGAACTGAAAAGGGCGGTGCAACGGGGCGTGGTGATAATCAACTGCACCCAGTGCATCAAGGGCACGGTGAATATGGAAGATTATGCGACCGGTTCGGTATTGGCGGAGGCAGGCGTAATCAGCGGCTTTGACATGACGGTGGAAGCCGCTCTGGCAAAACTGGCTTATCTTTTCAGTCGCAGCCTGCCGCCGGAAGTCGTCAAAGAAAAAATGCAAACCGGTCTGCACGGGGAACTCAGTCGGCCGCCCAAAGCTTCAACAACTATCAAATATGGAGGCACAATCGAATGAAAAGCAAACTGACTCCCGATACCTGGATCTGGATTGTGGTTCAGAATCCCGGATCCGACGAGCAGTTTTTGGGCCAGCATGACCAGGATCAAGACGAATCATTTATACCCGCATTCTTCGAAAAGGAGGATGCCCAGCAATGTTTGATTCACATGGCTACTCAAAAGGGAGATAAATACGAAGTCCAGGCGGTACCCTTCGGCGAACTCACCAAAGATGCAGCAAAAAATGGTTTCATGATATTCATGCTGAATGCGGACGGCAAAATCCTGGAAAAAATCAGACCATGAGTGAGCCCTAAGCCACCTTCTTCAGCGGCTGATTCGTCAAAGGGCGTTTCTCTGCTAGTTTTCTTCGGTTGACGTATTCCGCTAAAGCCTGTTCCAGTCCCTCGTCAATCGCCGGTTTGCTGTAGGTGGCGATGCGGGCGGCCAGCGCTTCGGCGGCGCTTTGATCAATGCGTTTGGCCCCATTGGCCCACCATTTCTGATAGTCCCGGCGATTGAACAACCGGGGCTGCGACAGGCTTCTAAATCGACTGAAGGTTGTGGGGTGCAGCAGGTAATTGCCGCCCGCACCGATACTTTTGATGGTTTCCACATCAATGGTTTGGGGGGATATTTCCAGCGGCACCAGCATGCGACGAATGGTGGCGCAGACCTCCTCATCGATCAGCCATTTTTCAAAGCTCATTGAGATGAAGGATCCCATCTGACCGCAGGCATGCAAAATAAAATTCGCACCATTGCGCACTGCGGTGCTCATCAGCACGGCCCCTTCGCCGAGGGCCTGCGCATCCGGGCAATGGGAATCCGTCAGTATTCCGCCGGTGCGGCTTGGCAAATGATAAAATCCCGCAAGCTGCAGGGCCGCCGAAGCAATAACCACGGTTTCCGGCGCCCCTAAAGCAGAAGCGGCTGTTTTCATATCCAGGGGAGCCGAAGTGGCACCATAGATCACAGGCGTACCGGGACCGGCCAACTGGGTTAGAACCAGCCCGCCGAGGATTTCAGCATTTTGCAACGCCAGGAGCCCCGGCAAGGATACCGGGGCAGTGGAACCGGCCAGAAGCATATTCGTAATGGCAACGGGCTGGCGATAGCGCGCCATTTCCATGATCAGGGTTGTCTGTTCCAGGGAATATTGCAACGGAGATGTCGGATTGGCAATGACTACCGTAACCGGTTGCTGCATTAATTTATCCTTCCCGCCCCAGACAAGTTCCGCCATTTCAAGAGAATCGCGGGCTGCCGAACCGGAAGTCGTGGCCGACCCGAAAGGCTTGTCGCACATGACGATGTTGGCATAAACCATGTCCAGGTGAGCCGTGTGCGGGGGAAGGTCGGTCGGCTGCACCATCAGAAAAGCTGTCAGGTCCAATTGATCGGATGTTTGCACCAGTTTGCAGCAGGTTATGTAATCTTTAAATGTCGCCGGTCGCTGCTCTCCGCTGACCTCCGCCACGTTCGGCGCTCCGGCCGTCGGAATGAAAACAAAATCATCCTCACCGATGGAAACACTATTTTTCGGGTTTCTGGCAAGTATGGTGAACCGCGGCGGCACCGTCTTCAAGGCGTTGGATACGTCGTTTTCAGTAATGAAAACTCGCTTGCCTTCGGTCCTGAAACCCTTTTTTTTAAATAGATCTACGGTCGCGGCGTCGTTAAAATTAATACCGGCATGCGCTAAAATATCCATGGATGCGTCATGGAGTTGATTCAATTCATACCGGGTAAAGGTCTGCATTCGATCGTGCATCACATAGCTCCGAATTTTTATTAGTGGTGACCGGACTTGATGTGTCTTATTAGGGTCTTTGCGGCAACTTTCTTTGGCGCGTCCGGGTTAGTACATTCAAAATCAATGCCAGTTCGGTAACTATTTATTATTACTTATAATAAAAAATTTTCCCAATATCTTTTTCGGACACGACAAGACCGCTTTCACAGGGGACACTCCCAGGACCGATTCATATCCTGTACCAAGTACCTGAAATTTTGTAATATAATTTTAAGAACCCGTAATTCTCCTTTAACCGCCTATGAGAACTGAAAATTCCGAAAATCAGCGACCACCGGCGGAGCCGGTGGCTTATGAATGGAGTGAGAAGGATTTAATGGAGTTATCAGCCGGGTTCCACACCATATACAATCCTCGGGTCAATGCACCGCAGGTTACCACCGAGGGTATTCTTCCCGCCAGATCGATCTTTTCTCCCGGCCCAAGGCGGTGGGATGTGACTCCCCGACCCTGCGGCTGGACAATTTCCGGGGAATGGCTGTGACCCCTGAAAATAATATGATGGGGAAATTCATTGAAGGAACGAAGTGCTTCACTTTTGCCCAATGTACCGATCATGGAGGAAAGACCCAGCGTGTCGGCAAACGGCAGGGAATGGGTAAAAACCGCATTTTGATAAAATTGGATCAACGGCGCGGCCTGCAGATATCGCCAAACCCCGGGTGCCGCAAACGGGCATTGACGATCGATGTTATTGGCGATGATCGCCTGATCATTGTTGCCCTTGATCATAGTCACATGCTGTTCCTGCAGAAGACGCAGACAGGCTTCGGCGGTCTCGGGGTGGGCGGAGTCGCAGACATCGCCAAGATGATAGACGGCCAGACAGGCCAATTTTGACAGCATTTCCAGGGCGGCCTGAATCGTATCGGGCTGTCCGTGGCTGTCGGCCATGATTCCTATTAAAAGCGTCATTTCATCAACACATGAAACTTAAGAAATGAACATCCTGCCTGACAGCCGGCCAGAAGCGTCTTTACAATTTTACGGCAACCGGGCTTCGGATGACAACCTAAGTACCTTAAAACTCTTAGAAAAAGAAAAGAAAACCCTTTTATACCTGAAGCAAGCCTTTATCCGGCCTTATGGAATAAATTTTGCATTCCTGACCATGCTAACGACCTCAATACGGTACAAAACCGATAAGAGGGCTGCCTGGTGCGGTTAAAGAATCATAAACCAAAGGACCCGTCTTTAATTTCAGCCCCCCAGGGGTGTTGGTTGGCGACTGTCGACCAAAGAAACAATGCAACCATATTGTCAGGATACGCGATTTTCTAATGCATGACAAACTCAAATTTCAATCTTTCGCCCAAGGTTCTCCAATCAACAGCTGCTGGGGATCACTTCGGAACGCCGCATGAGTATAGAAAATTTTGATATCCGGAGCCATGTCGTCGATTCCATTGTCGAGACGTTCGATACGATGGTATCGATGGAAATCGAGGTTTCTGATTCCGAACCGCCCGATACCACCGGTGTAAGCCGCATGGTGGCCGCCGTGAATTTTGCCGGTCATGTCATCGGACTGATCAATATCCAGGTTACCTCTGAATTGTCCCGTCAGATGATGGCCAATATGCAGGAAATCGAACCTGAGGAGGTCGAAGATGAAGCCGAAATCAAGGATATGCTGGCTGAAATCACCAACATCGTCGGCGGCAATCTGAAATCGGCTTTGAATGATGCCGGTCACACCTGTGTAATTTCAACGCCTTCGCTGACCTACGGGGCCGATTTTTCCATCAAATCCCTCAGTATGGAAAGGTTTGAGCGCTTTGTCTTCAGTTACCGGCAAGAATTTATCATTGTGGAAGTCGGTGTCAAAACCCAGCAGATTTCAGCGGAAGCGGATGATCTCAATGCCAACGATTCTCTGGGCCGGCTAAAGCATGTCGATATCGAAAAAATTAACGACCTGAATTTAAAGACCATCGTCTCCGAGTCGGTAATTGATGTTTTTGATACGATGCTTTCGGCCAAGCTGGAAATTACCGATACGATTTCCCCTGATAGTCTGGAAAAGGTCCGCAACGTGGGCTCAGTGAGTTTTGCCGGAGATGCAACCGGTATGGTCAGCATTCATGTGGGGGATAATTTCTCGCGCGAATTGGCGGCCGACATGCTGGGGATGGAGATTGAGGAGCTTGAGAGCGATGAAGAGATCCGGGATATGCTCGGCGAGTTGAGCAATATCGTCGGCGGAAATTTAAAATCGACATTTACCGATGCCGGCTTGGTCTGTGCCCTCTCCACCCCTTCCTTCACTACCGGAGCCGACTTCAAAATCGAATCGCTCAATATGGGTAAATATGAACGGTTCGCTTTTAATTGTGATGACAACATCGTTTTCGTCGAAATGGGGGTAAAGATATCTGAACTGGTGCAGGCAGCCGGCCAGCAGGGTAAGGACATCCACTATTCCGTAGCGGATGCAGCCGGTGCTGAGATCCTCTCCGAGGAAGATATCGCAGCTGCGCTTGCAGCAGCAGCAGAAGAAGCCGCCGAAACTGATGCTGTCTCGCCGGCTCCAGTCGCTGAACTTCCGGCCGAAAATCAGATAACCGCACCGCCGCAGCACCCACCGGTAGAGCCGTCCGCTCAGGAAGCAAATTATGCAGAGCCTGAAGAAGATGCACCGACCCCTCCTGAAGATTTCGACCTTGAGCTGTTATTTGATATTCCGCTGGAAATCAAGGTTGAACTTGGCCGGGTCCGAATCCAGATCCAGGAATTGCTGAACCTGGTACCCGGATCGGCCGTCAAACTAGTCAAGCTTGAGGGGGAGCCGGTTGATATTCTGGCCAACGATACGTTGATCGCCAGAGGCGAAGTCGTCGTTCAAAGGGAAAAGTACGGCATACGCGTCACCGAGATTACCAGCCGTCTGGATCGGATGAGAAGTTTTAGCATATAACTTTCGTCATTCGTCAATCGTCATTCAAAGACGGCACCTTCAATACCCTAACCTCATGGCCGGTTTTGGCGATAAATCGCCTCAAATTCTCGCGGGAAATAACCAGGGTGCTGGTGTTTACCAGCGGATGAAACTGAAAAGCCTCTGCTTCCCATAAATTCTCATCGACAATTAGTTCCACCGCCTGGTGGGGATCATTGAAAACGGCGAACAGAGTGACGGAACCGGGTTCTACGCCGAGATACTTTTTGAGCCGATCCGCTGATCCAAAACTTAAGCGGTCTGATCCAACCACTTGCGGCAAAGCTTTTATGTCGACCCTTTTTTCAGCCGGAACGACTACCAGGAAATGCCGCTTTCCTTTTTTATCCCGCAGGAATAGATTCTTGGTCTTGGCGGCCGGCAGCGGCGGCACCAGGCGGCCGGCTTCTTCTACCGTATAAACCGGCGGATGATCGTGTCGTTCGTACTCAATGCGGTTCTTCTCTAGAAACTTATAAAAATCGTACATGTTTCTCTGCTAAGCCCGATAAGTCTGAGCCTAATGTGCTCGATGTATGTTGTGTGTTGTGAGTTGCAGGTTGCTGGTTGTGATTAGTTGAGGTGGCGAACGTCATCTTTTAAATCTTCAAGGATGAAGATAAAAATTCGACGTAATCCGTTTTTACAACAAACCACAAACAACACGCAACCGACACTTTGATCAACCCTTAAGCTTCGATCATGGGGTTAACTTTCATACTTAATCTGCCTTGTTTATATTGCCGCTATGTCCGTCAATGGTTGATGTCGGGAAAATGGGGGTGTCTTTCAGCGCTTTATCCGGATATTTTCCAAGGGAGCTGCCGGTATGGCAGCCCGGCCAGCATCGCACCCGGTAATAACGAACCGGATGATCCGGCACCGGACCATCGCTGGGATAATAGATGCCGGGTGCAATCGGTACCTCCCACGTGATCTTTTCCGGGGACGGGCCCGCGTTAGCTTGTGAACTCTTCGATCCTGCGGTATGGCTGCCGAAAACCGGCAGCAACCCCACAACAGATACCAGGAACAAACAGGAAACAAGGAAAATGATAGGTTTCATTTTAAGTTCCTCCTTTCACCTGTGGTTCGTCCAGAGTAACATTAAAGTCAGTTTTTGATAAGTCTGCCCTTATTATTCGCTGGCCAGCGCTTCAACCTCTTCAATATTTTTCGCAATGGGTCTTCCCAGTACCCGCCGACCGTCGGGTAGAACCAGGACATCATCTTCAATGCGAACGCCTCCGAAATCCCGATAGGCTTCGACTTTGGCATAATCAATAAATTCTGCGAATTTTTTTTCAGCCTTCCACTGATCCATAAGATGGGGCATAAAATACAAACCGGGCTCGACTGTTAGAACAAAACCGGGCTCAAGCTTTCTGGCAAGCCTCAAATAACAAAGACCAAACTGCGGATTTCTCGAAATGGTATCCGTGTACCCCACATAGTCTTCGCCCAGATCTTCCATGTCATGCACGTCCAGACCCAGCATATGTCCCAGGCCGTGGGGCAAGAACAGGGCATGCGCACCGGCGGCAACGGCTTCGTCCACGTCGCCCGACATTAAACCCAGGGCTTTTAAACCCAGTACCACCTCTCTGGCTGCAATAAGATGCACTTCACGGTATTCAATGCCGGTGCGGATACTTTCAATTGCTTTTTGTTGGGCCTGCAAAACGACGGCATAAATTTCCTTTTGCCGCGGGGTAAATTTCCCGCCGACCGGAAAGGTTCTGGTGATATCGCCGGCATAGTGCAGGGCCGACTCACACCCGGAGTCGTTGATGACCAAAGCCCCGGCTTGCATCTGATTGCCGTGTCGTGGATTATGAAGGATCTGCCCTTGCGTCGTAAAAATAATCGGATAGGCCAGCCCGCTGCCGGCCCGGGCATAGGCACACGCGACCATGGCTGCGACGATCTCATTTTCACTCATACCCGGCTGCGCCATTCTCATTGCCAGGGTTTGCATATCATAGGTAACATCAAGCGCGGTCTCGATCTGCTGAATTTCTTCTTCGGTCTTGACAGACCGCTGGGCCACCACGGCTTTGATGAGGGCCGGCGAGGCATGATAGTTGACAACCGCAACGTTCAGCCCCAGCAAATCCTGAATCTTGATAAGGTTCTCCGGCCGATATTGGGGCAGAAAATGAATACGGCGACCCTTTCGCACGGCTTCATTTATGGTGACATTTAGCTGCGCCAGGGTGGCCTCATCTTTTACACCACATTTCAGGCAATGCGCTTTTAATGATGGTTGGGGTCCGCTCCAGATGATGTCATCGACCGTCGATTCCGAACCGAACACGATTTCCCGGTCCTGCTCGATGTCGATGATCGCCGCCAGTCCCGGCAAATCAATACCCCAGAAGTACAGAAAGGAGCTGTCCTGCCGGAATAAATATTGGTTGTCCGGAAAGTTCATCGGACTTCTTTGGTTGCCTAAAAATAAAATGAGGCCGGATTTCAGATCTTCCTGCAAACGTCTGCGTCTGGCGATGTACGTCTCTGCTGAAAACATCTTCATTTACTCCCTGATAATATTTAACCGGTTTCTCCAATATCGATCGCGATCTAATTATTTAACTTAACATAGGTAGAACGCAAATACTAATAATTATAGCTTTTTTCTACCCTCTGACCTCTGTCTTCTGACACCTGAAACCTCATATCCCTCCTCTGTCTTCCGTCCCTTTTTAATCTCACCTTCCCAACCTTGCTGCCTTCTTTCTTTCTCATCTACCCAAGGGCCTTCAGTCTCACGGGACATGCCACCCAGTGATCACCGGCAACTTTTTCAAGAATCGGCATCTCGACTGAGCATTCCGGGATAGCATAGGAGCAGCGGGGATGAAACCGGCACCCCGCGGGCGGATCGATGGCGCTGGGAATCTCACCCTTGGGAATGGGATCGGTGCGTCGAAACTTGGGGTCCGGCACCGGTACTGCCGCCAGCAGCGAAATTGTATAGGGATGCACCGGACGTTTGAATACTTCATCTAAGGGGCCTATTTCAAGGATCTGCCCCAGATACATGATGGCAAGGCGGTCGCAGATATATTTACAGGTGGCCAAATCGTGGGTTATAAAAAGATAGGTCAGGTCGAACTCTTCTTTTAATTTAACCATCAGTTCCAGAATCATCGATCTGACGGAAACGTCGGCCATGGCGATCGGCTCATCAGCCACCACGAAATCCGGATTCGTGATCAAGGCCCTGGCAATTACAACCCGCTGGCGCTGACCCCCGGAGAGTTGATGCGGGTATTTCCGGCTCAAAAAACGGGCGGGTGCAAGCCCGACCTTTTCCATGATCTCATGGGTCATATCCCTGATTTCAGCCGGTTTGTACGCGGTATGGATTTTCAGCGGATATCCGATGGAAGCCCCGATGCTCATGCGCGGGCTCAAAGATGCGAAAGGATCTTGAAAAATAACCTGGATTTTTTCACGCATCCGGCGCATCTCCTCTTTCTTTTTCAGGGCCAGAGACTTTCCACGGTATAAAATTTCCCCGGCGGTAGGTTCCACCAGCTTCAATACCAATCTGCCGGTAGTGGTCTTCCCGCAACCGCTTTCGCCGGCCAGTCCCAATACTTCGCCTTCCCGGATAAAGAATGAAATATCGTCAACGGCGTGAACGACCCGCTTTTCCTTCGACAGCAATTGCGCCAGGAACCCCTTGTCCAGCGCAAAATGTTTAATCAGATTTTTAACTTCAAGCAATTTTTCCATGGTCTAATTCTGAGACTTAATCATACAGCCAGCATGCGGCAAGATGGCCGTCATCTTCAAAAAACGGCGGAATCTCCCGGCGGCATTTGTCCATGACGTACGGACACCTGGGGTGGAATACGCAGCCGGAGGGCGGATCCACCAGATCCGGCGGTGCGCCCGGCATGGAGTGAAGCTCCGGCTGGTCCAGTTTGATGTTCGGAATGGATGTCAGAAGCCCCTGAGTGTAAGGATGTCTGGGATCGGCAAATACGGCCTCGACGCTGCCGGTTTCCGCCAGACGGCCGCCATACATGACCGAAACCCGATCCGCCAGTTGGGCAACGATGCCGATATTGTGAGAGATGAGCAGGATGGTCAGGTTGAACTGTCGGCGCAGCTCGTTTAGAAGATCCAGGAATTGGGCTTCAACAATCACATCCAGTGCCGTCGTCGGTTCATCGGCAATAAGCAGATCCGGGTTCAGCACCAGGGCGATTCCGATCATTATTCTCTGCCGCATACCGCCGGACATCTGATGGGGGTATTCGTACAGCCGATCCGGTGCAATCCCCAGACGTTCGAGCATATTTGCCGCCCGTTCACGGGCCTCTTTTCTGGAAACCCCTTTTTCATGGGTTTGGATGGTTTCCACGAACTGGTCGCCGACGCGGAAAAGCGGATTGAGCGATGTCAGCGGGTCTTGAAAAATCATGGCGATACGTTTGCCCCTGATACGCAGGAGTTCGTTTTCACTCATGGTCACAATGTCGGTGCCATGATAGAGTATCCGGCCTCCGGCGATTTTTCCCGGGGGTCTGAGCAGCCTGAGAATGGAAAAACCCAGGGTGGATTTGCCGCAGCCGGACTCTCCCACCAGTCCCATGACCTCGCCTTGCCTGAGGCCCAGGGTTACATTTTCAACTGCGCGGACCGTCCCGATGTGGATGGGAAAATGCACGTGCAGGTTTTCGATTTCAAGGATATTGCTGCTCACACTAGCGCTCCAGCAATCTGGGATTCAAAATTTCAGAAAGCCCTTCACCCAGCATGGTAAACCCTACCGCTAATAGCGAAATCATGGCGCCCGGAAAAGTAATCAGCCACCACTGGCCCGACGGCAAAAACTTTTTCCCCATGGCAAGATCCATACCCCAGTCCACCACGCTGGGCGGCAGTCCCAAACCCAGGTAAGTTAAAGCCGCCTCGATCATGATGGCATCCCCGACGTTCATGGTAAACACCACGGCCGTAGTGGCAATGACATTGGGGAAAATATATTTCCACAGGATCGTTTTACCGGGGGCACCAATGGCCTTGGCCGCCTCGACATACAGCTCTTCCTTGATGGTCAAGGTCTGTCCGCGCACCAGCCGAAAATAGGTCGGAATATAAATGATCGCCACAGCGAACGTAATGCTGATGACGCCCGGCTCAAGCATGGCCGCAAAAACGATGGCCAGAATCAGACCCGGGAAGGAGTAAACGGAGTCCATGACGAGGGATAAAATCCGGTCGAAGGCCCCGCCTGAAAATCCGGATATCAGCCCCATGGTAATGCCGACCAGCGAAGATATGACGGCCGCCAGAATGGCCACCCCCAGAATCGTCCGGGCGCCGTAAATGATGCGGGAAAACACGTCGCGCTGCAAATTGTCGGTCCCCATTAAATGCGCCTCACTGGGCGGAGCCAGCTGAGGGCCGGTATTCTGGTCATAAGGACTGTAGGGTGCAATGGCTCCGGCAAACAGGGCCATCAACATAATCCCCACAATGATGACGCCGCCGGCCACCAGAATCCACCACTCAACGCCGTACTTCTGTCCCATGCGCGCGAAGCGCCCGATCAATCCGGCCAAAGCCTCTGTGGGAGAATGTTTCATAATAATATTGAATATTGTAGATTGAAAATTGAATATTTAATGAATTCTGTCGATTTTATCCTTTGCGCTCGCGGTTTTTCTGGAAGCCGCGAAAATTGCAGTTAGCTCTTTAGATTCATTAAGTAATTGCTCAACCAGTTTCTTTTCCAACAGACCTTCATCGATGATAAATTCCAACCAGAATGCAGTCTCATCTGTTTCCTCCAAAACGATACTTATCTTTGCAACAAAGCTCGCCTTTGATTGCGATAGGCAAGTTGCTCGATAGTTAGCAGCTGCGGACGTCGAACACCTGATAACCTGTCCCCGAAGATGTTTGCCCAAAGCAGTTTCCGGCAAGGCCATCGCCAGCTTCACGCAGCGATGGGCAAACTCTTTGGTCCTTTTTACCAGCTCTTCACTTTTCATATTCACTCACCGATAGAATCAATCTCCATATTTCTGACAAACAATCAGAAGGATAGAATTCCACAAATATTCAATCTTCAATTTTCAATCTTCAATCCTAGTATCTCACCCTCGGATCCACCAGGGCGTAGATGATGTCAACCAGCAAAGATACCAGGGCAACGATCACTGCAAAAATCACGATGACCCCCTGAATGGTCGGATAATCCCGCAGGTAGATCCGTTCCAGCAGCAGCCGACCCATTCCGGGCCAGGAGAACGTCGTTTCAGTCAGCACGGCACCGGCCATCAGAAGGGCGACCTGCAGCCCCATCATGGTCAGGATCGGCACAAAGGCATTCATAATGGCATGTTTGTATACCACGCGCCAGTGTTTAATGCCCCGGGCCTCGGCCGCCAGAATATAGTCGGACTTGAGAACATCGAGCATGTTGGCCCGTGTCAGACGAATGAATATTCCCGAGAGCGTCAGCCCCAGGGTAACGCACGGCAAAACCAGATGCATCAGCACGTCGCCGAGGGCCGCAAAGTCTCCGGCTAAAATCGTGTCCAGCACGTAAAAGCCGGTTCGCTCGAAGGCGGCGGTAAACACCCGGGCACCGGTTCTGCCGGCGATGGGAAAGATGTCCAGCCATATGCCGAAAATCATCTGCAGCATCAGACCCAGCCAGTAGACCGGAATGCAGTAAATCACGATTCCATATAGGCGGATGCCGTAGTCCTGTGGCGACCGGCGTTTATCGGCGGCATAGGCTCCCAGGGGAACTCCCACCAGAATCGTAATGAGCATTCCGAAAAAAGTCAGTTCTCCGGTAGCCGGAAGTTTATCTTTAATGGCATCAACAACCCGCTGTTTGAAGATCATGGAATCCCCCAGATTCAGCCGGCAGATCTGCAGCAGATAGCTCCCGTATTGAACGATCAGGGGCCGGTTGAGTCCCAATTCCTCCTTTTTTTCTTCGATGACCTTTTCGGGTGCATGGCCTCCCAGCATGGCACCGACGGGGTTTCCAGGCATGATGCGGACAACTACGAAGACAATCGACAAAAGGATAAAGAGCATGGGGATGGTGAGCAAGGTCCGCGCAACAATGTATTGAAGCAGGTTTTTCATGAATGCCTGAAGGGTATGTAATCTGGCGCCGTCAAGAATTGAAAGAAATATGGGATTCGCCTCCTCAGACGAATCCCATTGCGCAGCCGTTATTTATTTCACCATGTAAACCGGAGCGTAATTTAATTGCAGCGTGGGCGAGATCATAAGGCCTCTGATATTCTTCCGGGCGAACAGGTACAAACTGCCTTGAAAGATGGGAGCCGTCGGCACCTGCTGGGTCCACATCTGCTGGATTTTCTTGAAGATTTTGGCGCGCGCCGCCTCGTCGGGGTCCTTTTGCTCTTCAACAAACATCGCATCCCATTTTGGGTCGGAGAAGTAAATTCCATTTCCCTTGGATCCGGCGGTCCCGGCAAACGCAGCCGTGTAGTTATCCGGATCGAGGTAGTCCGGATACCAGCCCAGCAGATAGACCGGCATCACCTGATTGCGCCAGTTTTCTTTATAAGTGGCCCATTCCGCCGACTTGACATCGACCGCCATCACCCCGGTAGCCTCGAACTGGGCCTTGAGAACCGCCGCCATGTCAACTTCGGTGTCGCCGTAATGACTCGGGGTATACCAGAAGTCAAACTTGAGCTTGTTATTGGCGTTGAAGCCGGCTTTGGCCAGAAGCGCCTTAGACTTTTCGATATTGCCGTCGCCGAAGGCTTTTTTGAAATCATCCTCATGCGTCCACATGCCTGCAGGCACCATGGAGTAAAGCGGGGCATTCTGACCGAGAAACACTTTCTTAATGATTTCCGTCCTGTTGATGGCCGCTGCAACTCCCTGACGGACGATTTCGTTGGTAAACGGGTCGATTTTGCATTGAAAGCACAGGTAGCGGATATACGGGCCCTGGCCCTTGATGGTTTTGATCTTTTCTGATTTTTCAAGATCACTGACGTCCGAGGGGTTGAAAGACTTGAAAGCAAAATCAAGTTCTCCCTTTTCCAGGGCCAGCCGCATGGTAGTGGCATCGGCAAAATAGCGAATGACGACCATGTCGTTTTTCGGTTTTGGTCCGTAAAATTCAGGGTTTTTCTCCATGACGACTTCCTGGTCGCGTTTGAACGAAACGACTTCATAGGGTCCCAGGCCCACCAACTTGCCGCCTTTTAGTTCAGTGGGGTCCTTCACAATTTTGTCCGGTGGGTATACGTTGGGATTTACGGGGTAGTAGGGCGGGGTGGCTACGAGGGAAGGGAAATACGCCACGGGATTTTTCAGAACAAATTTCACGCGATGCTGGTCCAGGACTTCCACCCGATCCACAAAGTCGGTTACCAGCCAGGACGGATCGCCCTTGAGTCGCATCATGCGATCGATGGACCATTTGACTGTGTTGGCGTCAAACGGAGTCCCATCGGAAAATTTTACGCCTTTCCTGAGTGTGAAAATGTAGCCTTTGCCCTCGTCCACAATCTGATACTTATCGGCCAGGTGGCGGCACCAGGTTGGTTTTCCCGGCCGGATACCCCATAAGTCCCTGATAAATGTTGTAGAAAATTTCCCAGGTGTGGAAGTCGTAGGCATTGGCCGGATCCATATCGGTCACCTTTTCGGTGGTGCCGTAGACCAGGGTGACTTTCGCAAAACTGTTGGATGCAAGGAAAATCAGGCCCAAGGCCATAAAACACAACCAGCATCGATTTAATGAGTTTCATTTTCCATCCTCCTTTCTTTCCGTTACAGGGTTAGGCGGTTAAAATTCAATCGGTAAAAAAATCAGGTACAGGTCCTCCCCCATGCATCAGCGGGCGGGATGATTAATGAAAAGAAGTAATATCGGGGAAAGGGTTGGGTAAATCGGGCCGCAGCCTGCTGATTTAGAAAGTATCTTTTATATAAATTTACATGAATTGCAAGACTAAATTGATCCGCCCGGCGATTCCCGGCGAAAAGCACATATGTTCTTCGAAACACGGCACCCGCTGGAACCGGCATTGACATTCCAATTGGAGAAGGATATTGAGAAAGTAATAAACAATGTCAAAATATTTCGGATCTATCACTCAGAAGAAGTTAATCCAATAAATGAGGGATTTATCCTCAGGTGAAAAATGCCTGCAGGATTGGAGGCAACATGCAAATCAAAGACAAACCAGCTGCTTTATCTTTCCCAGGCTGATGTCGCAAATGTCGGTGTGACCATGGCCGAAATTATCGAATCCATGCAGGTCATGTTTCACGCCAAAGGAGAGGGCCGCACCGAGATGCCCCCCAAACCGGGCATTCACCCCGGCGGCGGCGACAGTTTCCTGCACGCCATGCCGGCCTGCATCCCGGATCTCAAATCCGCGGGTATCAAATGGGTCAGTGCTTTTCCGGAAAACCCCGCCAAGGGCCTGCCGTATATATCCGGCCTGGTAATCTTCAACGATTTTGAAACAGGCCTGCCCCTGGCGGTGATGGACTGCGTGTGGATCACCGCCAAAAGAACGGGAGCCGCCAGCGCGATCTCCGCCCGCCATCTGGCGCGCCCGGAATCTTCCGTGATGGGAGTGTTGGGGTGCGGGGTTCAGGGACGCAGCCATGTGGAAGCCATGCAGGTACTGTTCCCCCTGAAAAAGGTCATGGTCTTCGACACGAAGCGGGATGTCCAGGCGCAGTTTGCCGCGGAAGTGGGACGCAATTTCGAGCTGGAGGTTGTGCCGGTAAAAGATCCGCAGGAAGCCGTCAGCGGCTGTGATATCGTGGTTACGGCCGGGCCCATGAAGAAAAAGCCCCACGGCACGATTCAGGCCGGCTGGCTGGATGCAGGCGCCTTCGCATCGCTGGTGGATTATGACTCCTACTGGCAGCCGGCGGCCATGCACGAGGCCGACAAATTTTGCACCGACGACCGGGCCCAGTTTCAGGCGACGCGGCAGGGAGGCTATTTCCCGGATATTCCGGAAATTCACGCCGACTTGGGCGAGCTGGCCACCGGCCGGAAGCCGGGGCGCGAGACGCCCGCAGAACGCACCATGACCGCCAACCTGGGGCTGGCGTTGAATGACATGGCGGTCGCGCCGTTGATTTACCGGAAAGCGAAGGAAAAAGGTATTGGGACGTGGCTGTCTCTCTAGTTTTGCGTCCCGGAAATCCGTTAAAAAAATATGTTTCGAATTTCGATATACGTGCTTTGGATTTAGTTCCCTTATTTTGAATTCATTATAGAAAGCTCACAAGCATGATGAACAGCAAAGAATATGATGTAATTATAATCGGCGGCGGCATCATGGGCAGTTCCACCGCCTATAATCTCATGAAAGCCGACAAAGCACTCAAAGTGGCCGTAATTGAACCGGACCCTTCGTACGCCCGGGCGTCTACCACCCTGTCCCTGAGCAATGTTCGCATTCAGTTCAGTCTCAAAGAAAATATCCAGATTTCCCGGTATACCATGGAGGTACTGGACCGATTCGCAGAGGAAATGACGGTAGAGGACCGCGTACCCAAAGTATACTTTCATCGTGAAGGCAATCTGTTCCTTGTCGATCGCGACAACCGGGCCGCTGCCGAACGGGCTTTTAATTTGCAAAAAGAGCTGGGCTGCCGGATCGAGTGGTGGCCGCCGGAAAAAATCAGGGAGCAATACCCGCTGTATGAGCCGGGCCAACTTGTCGGCGGCACATTCGGCCCCGACGACGGTCACATCGATGCCTATGCCATGCTGATGGCCTATAAGGCCAAGGCCAGGTCCTGGGCGGCGAAATACATCAGCGATGAGGTTGCGCAAATTCGGACGGCCGGCGACAGGGTGACCGGAGTGGCGCTCGCGGACGGCCGGACCTTGAGCGCGGGGCATGTGATCGACTGCGCCGGTGCCTGGGCGGCCCGGATCGCGGAATCAGCCGGAGTAAAATTGCCCGTGGTTCCCATCAAACGTCAGGTATTTGCACTGGACACGGCCGTCAAGCCCGAGCGTCCCCTGCCGTTAACCGTGTTGCCGTCGGGAATGTACTTTCGATCCGAAACCGGAGGACTCATACTGCTTGGCAAATCAATGGATGACGATGCGGCGGGGTTTAATTTTTCCTGGGATGAAAAACGCTTTCAGGAGATTTTGTGGCCCGAACTGGCGGAATTCGTCCCGGCCTTTGACAGGCTTAAACTGGTCAGAGGCTGGGCCGGACTTTATGCCGTCAATACCCTGGACGGCAATGCCATTCTGGGAGAATGGCCGGAGCTCAACGGTTTTTATCTGGCCAACGGCTTTTCCGGGCACGGTCTGCAGCAGGCCCCGGCGGTGGGCCGCTATCTGGCCGAACTCATTCTGAAACAACCGTTGTCGCTGGATCTTGCAATATTCAGCCCGCAGCGGATTCTGGAAAACAAACCGTTGAGCGAAGGGGGGTTGGTTTGAAATTGGTTGGGTTAACGCTATAATCGCCTAAAATATTGCATTATATTGTTTTGACATCCGGGGTTGAGAGCTGTTATGGATACGCCAAAAATATTCCCCAAGTCCGGCAAATGATATAGCGACTGGGTTGACAATCTTGACGTAAAATGATTATAAAGCCGATCTATCGCCTGATTTTATCAAAGCAGGCGAATGGGACCAAAACCACAAACTCCAGATAGAATTGCGTGATTGATTATTCGATTGTTTCGCTAATTGTAAATTTGGAGACCATCCGGGTCGATTGCTATGGCTGAACTAATTCTGGAAAATGTGTCGAAGCGATTCGGCGGTTTGCTGGCGGTCAACAAGCTGGACATGAAGGTGCCCGCAGGCACAATACTAAGCCTGATCGGTCCCAACGGCGCCGGCAAAACCACCGTGTTCAACATAATTACCGGCGTTTACCCCCCCACCGACGGCAAAATTTCCTACAGAGGTAAAACGCTGAACAACCTGAAGAGCCATCGTATCATTTCCCAGGGGATTGCCAGAACTTTTCAGAACATCCGGCTGTTCAAATCCATGACAGTCCTTGAAAATGTTCAGGTCGGGAATGCACTGCCGCACCCGCAGCGGTGCAGCAAGGGCCCTGCTGAAAACGCGCAGTGAAAAGCGTGAGGAAAGGGAAATAACGGAAAAATCGCGGGAAATTTTGAACTTTTTCGGTTTGATCGGTCATCAAAACGACTACGCATCCAACCTGGCTTATGGTGAACAGCGGCGCCTGGAAATCGCCAGGGCCCTGGCCACACAGCCGGAATTACTGCTTTTGGATGAGCCGGCGGCCGGCATGAATCCCAAAGAGACCGCTGAACTGATGGAGTTGATCCTCAAGCTGCGGGATACGGGTTTGACCATTTTTCTGGTGGAACATGACATGCGTCTGGTTATGGGGATTTCGGAAATCGTAACCGTACTTGATTACGGCCAAAAAATCGCAGAGGGAACCCCCAAGGAAATCCAGCAGAACGAAAAAGTTATTGAAGCCTACCTGGGAACCGGCGCCAAAGCGCGGAATTAGGCTTTGTCCGAAAGATCTTTTGGCTGATTTAGGTCAATAATATTACTAAGGCTTTTGTAAAATCCGGATATCGAAATCCGAAATCCGAAAAAATATTAAAATCCGAATATTTAAAATCCAAAACGAGGAAATTCTGGAACTCAAATAAACCGTTTTGGTCATTCAAATAAATTGATCATTGGCATTTGTTTCGAATTTCGGTATTCGATTTTCGGATTTTTTCCGCTGTACCAGGAAATAAAAAATATCCTGGGTATTTAATCAAGCTGTTAAAAGGGACAACATTTAAAAAAGGAGGTAGCATCATGAAAAAGGGTGGAATTCTCGTTCTGTGTTTAGCCTTGGTTCTGGGTTTTCAGAGTATGGTTCTGGCCAAGACTTTGAAAATCGGTACCTTGAGCCCCCTGACCGGGCCCTACGCCCAAGACGGCACGGACATTCTGCAGGGTGTCAAAACGGCAGTAGCCGTCTTCGGACCGGTTAAGGGCTACGATAAAGTCGAAGTCCTCCCCGGCGACAGCGCCTGTGACGGCGGCAAAGCCACCATGGCCGCCAATAAGCTGATCAACAGCGGCGTGGACGTTGTCATCGGTGCCTACTGTTCCTCGGCCACCGAACCGGCGCAGATACCGCTGATGGATGCCAAGATTGTTATGATTACCCCGGCTTCGACCAACGAACGTTTGACGGCCAAAGGCGACAAGTATTTCTTCCGGATGCCGCCCAGAGACGACGTCCAGGCCTGGTCGACGGTTCAGTTTATCGAGAAAAAGCTGAAAGCCAAAACCCTGGCGCTGATCGATGACAAACAGACCTACACCGCCGGCCTGACCGCCAATATCACCAAATTCGCCAAAGAGGGCAACAAGATAAAAATCGTGGCCCATGAGTACATCACCCCCGGCGACAGCGACTTTACCGCAGTCCTGACCAAATTGAAGCGGATCAATCCCGACGTCATCTACATGGGTGTCTATCAGCCCGAAGGCTCCAAAATGATCCAGCAGGCCCGCAAGCTGGGCATGAACAACATCTTCATCTCTGAGGATGCTGTTTATCATCCGAAGTTTTTGGAAGTGGGCGGTCCGGCGGCCGAAGGCGTTTACCTGACCTTTGCCAAAACCCCTGAAACCCCCGCAAAAGAGCAATTTATCAAGACCTACAAAGCCATGTGGAATGTCGACGCCGTCGGCACCTACGCTTACTTTGCGTATGACGCGGGCATGATGGCCCTGGCGGCCATTCAAAAAGCCGGGACCACCAACGGGGATGCGCTGCAAAAAACCATCCGCGGCAACACCTGGCCGGGTGTAACCGGGGAAATCAAGTTTGATGCCAATGGCGACCGCAAACTGGCCCATATCATCTGGGTCGTCAAGGACAATAAGTTTGTACCCTACTGGGATCCGCTGACCGGCAAGGACCTGTAATCTGTAAACCAGACCGGGTGCCGTTGGTGCCCGGTCCGTCTTTATAGGGTAGCGGATAGAAGACAGATTGAACGTCGAACATCGAACGCTCAATATTAATGGCGCTGCTCTTTATTTATACTTAAAAAAGCCAACCGCAAAATTTCAAATGATCGGTTAGCTCGCGCAACGCACTCGCCGCCTGTTGCTAAGTTTTTTTTTAATTGGCAGAATACCATATTCGATGTTGGACGTTTCACGCCTTGGCGTGATTCAGTGTTCGACCTGCCCGCAATGCCTTGAAAGCGGTGTGTGTCCAAATGGAACTTTTGATTTATATATCCTTGCTTACGCCAACCCAACGACCTATGCATGGCAGGCGGGCGTTCATTAGTTTTTTTTTCGATCAAACTGGTCACCCTAAAATATAAAATTCGGCGGCCAGCGGTTGGGCTGACTTCTGTCATTTGACATCTGTCTTCTGCCATCTGACTTCTGTGTTCAGACATCTGACTTCTGTAATCTAGGGAAGGATTTCAAACCCAATGGATCTGTCCTCTTTTTTACTTCAGCAAATCATCAATGCCGTTTTTCTCGGCAGCATATACGCCCTGATTGCCCTTGGCTACACCATGGTGTACGGCATCATTGAACTGATCAATTTTGCCCACGGTGAATTATTTACGGCCGGAGCCTTTATCGGGGTCATCGTCCTGACGGCCCTGCAGCAGATCGGATTTGTGGACTCCCATTTCGTCCTCACCTTGATTATCGTGTTTGCCCTGGCAATGGCTTATGTGGCGGTTTTGGGTGTGGCCCTGGAACATGTCGCCTATAAGCCTTTGCGCGCATCCTCCCGGCTGTCGGCGCTTTTAAGTGCGCTGGGCATGTCAATTTTCCTGTCCAACGGCATGATGCTCAGCCAGGGAGTTTCCGATCGCGCTTATCCCCAGGTTTTCGGCCTCGAAGGCATCGAGATTATGGGCGCCAGAATCACGAACGGCCAGGTTTTCATAATTTTGCTGGCTGTCGCCCTGATGGTCGGATTGCAGCTGTTCGTTCACCGCACGCGGCTGGGCAAGGCCATGCGGGCGACCGCCCAGAACAAAACCATGGCCCGCATCCTGGGGATCGACATCGATCAAACCATTCGGATAACCTTTATGATCGGTCCGGCCCTGGGCGCTGCCGCGGGCGTGATGGTGGGCCTCTATTACGGCGCGGTCCGATTCGACATGGGGTTTATTTTCATGATCAAGGCTTTTGCGGCAGCCATATTGGGAGGCATCGGTTCGATTCCCGGCGCGATGGTAGGCGGGTTGATTATCGGCACCATTGAAGTGATGTGGGCCGCTTTCCTGCCCAGTGCCTGGAAGGATGTGACGACATTCACGGTGCTGATTTTGGTTCTTTACTTCAGACCCGCCGGTCTCCTGGGTGAAAGCTCCACGGAGGTGCGCGTCTAATGATACGGCAAGAACTCAAAAAACTCGTTGTCTACGGTATCTTCCTGGCCATCCTGATCATTCCGATGCTCGGATTCAAAAGCCCGACGTTTGAACCCGGCCGGGCTTTTAAGACGCTGGGTGTTTTTATGGCGGTCCTCGTTTTAAACTTTGGCGTTAAAATATTCCGCGGCCGGCAAAAAGATCAGGCCGAACGAAAAACGCCTCTGACCGAGCGTATCGGTGAACAAATCAATCGCTTCCCCCGAATCTACACGCTGGGCGGGCTGCTGGCGGCGGCCGCAATTTTCCCGCTGTTTGCCGACAACTATATGATCGATGTCGGTATTACCTGCCTGATCTATGTCTGCCTGGGTCTGGGATTGAACATCGTGGTCGGCCTGTGCGGATTGCTGGATCTTGGTTATATCGCCTTTTACGCTGTCGGGGCTTACACCTATTCGCTGCTGAACCTTACCTACGGGGTGTCATTCTGGGCGGCATTGCCCATCGGTGTTGTTCTGGGCATGGTGGTCGGCTGCATCATCGGCTATCCGACATTGAAGATGCGCGGCGACTATCTGGCCATCGTCACCATGGGCTTCGGTGAGATTGTGCGCCTGGTGCTCAACAACTGGGATTCCCTGACCGCCGGACCCAACGGCCTCTTCGGCATGAAGCGGCCCGCTTTGTATTATCCCAGCTTTGCGGATGACGGATTCGCCTGGGCGGCCTATTATCTTAAATCCTTGCCGGCCCTGTATTATCTTATCCTGGCAATCGCAATCCTGACCATTATCGCCGTCCGGCGCCTGGACCATTCGCGCGTCGGCCGGGCCTGGATCGCGATTCGCGAGGATGAAGTGGCGGCGGAACTTTCCGGTGTGCCGACCACCTGGATCAAATTGCTGGCATATGCCCTGGGCGCTGCATTTGCCTCGGTGGCGGGGGCCTTTTTCGCCGCCAAGTTGAGCTACACCAACCCCAACTTCTTTATATTCATGGAATCCTGCATCGTGCTGAGCATCGTGGTACTGGGGGGAATCGGCAGCATTCCGGGCGTTATTGTCGCCGCCTTCATTCTGATCGCCGCCCCTGAAATTTTCCGGGGCCTGCAAAATTATCGCATGCTGGCCTTCGGCGGCATCATGGCCGCCATGATGGTCCTCAAGCCTGAAGGATTAATTCCGGCGTCGCGCCGCCAGCGTGAATTGCACGAAGGCAACGAGCCTAAACCCAAGGACTGACACGATGACGAACCCGCAACCCATACTTGAGCTTTCCGACGTCCACACCTATTACGGCAACATTCACGCCTTAAAAGGCGTTTCCTGTTCCATTCCCAAAGGTGAAATTGCCTGCCTGATCGGTGCCAACGGGGCCGGTAAATCAACCACCCTGATGACCATCTTTGGCGTGCAGCGGGCTTCTAAAGGTAAGATTCGATACAAAGGCCAACCCATCCAACAGCTGCGTCCGGAAAAAGTTGCCGCTCTCGGGGTGTCGCAGACGCCGGAGGGACGTCAGATCTTCCCCCGCATGAGCACCCTTGAAAATTTGGAGATGGGGGCTTTCCTGCGCAAGGACAAATCTGGCATCGAAAAAGATATGGAATGGGTATTCAGCCTGTTTCCGGTGTTAAAAGACCGCGTGCGCCAGCTTGGCGGAACATTGAGTGGGGGCGAGCAGCAGATGCTGGCCATCGGCCGGGCTCTCATGTCGCGCCCGGAATTGCTGCTGCTGGATGAACCCTCGCTGGGCCTGGCACCGAAACTGGTGGAAAAAATTTTTGACACGATTCTTGAAATCAACAAAAGCGGCGTGACTATTTTTCTGGTCGAACAAAACGCGCACATGGCGCTGACCATCTCCGGCTCCGGCTATGTCATGGAAACCGGCCGTATTGTGCTGACGGACAAAGCCTCGGCCCTGCTTGAAAACGAGCAGGTCAAGAAGGCCTACCTGGGGGAATAGGTTAAAGTGGGATGTGGGAATGCGGAAGGTAAGAAGGTGGGAAGGTAAGAGGGTAAGAGGGTGAGAATTTGGGAAGTTGGGAAGATTAATTCCGATATAGCCTAATCAACTCAATCAATTCAGTCAACCTAATCAACCCAATAAACATAATCAACTTAATCAACGAACTTATCGGAGGTAGTTCCGTGAAACAGCAGTCCCGCTGGGAAAAATGCCGGATTAAATGTCCGGAAGATAAAGTCGACGCCGAGCTTCTAGTCGAATGGCGCGAAAAGGACGGCAAATTCGTTCCAAACAGCATCAGCTGCAACAACTCCAAATTGATGGATCTCAAACCCGTCGATTGTCAGTGGTCCTGCTGGGAGGAAGTCGAAAAAGGCAGGAAAATTTGAAGCTATATTTGGCTGTTCAAATTACTCAACTTTGAAACCGGCTTTCCAATTACCGGAATTTTTCTTTAAGCGCATGCAGCTATAATAAATTTTAAAAAAATAATGCGCCGCATAAAATAATTAATCCGCCACCACTGTTCATCGAAAATTCTTCAGTTTTCATAGAATAATGTCCGCCCTTGGATAATGTGCTTTCCAAGGGCGGATTAATTAATTGGAAGAGCTTTGCATATTGCTCGTAAAGAGCTTCGCATATTGCTCGTAACCCTCTTCTTTTAATTTATCCTGCGGAATAAATCGCAGGGCCGCTGAGTTGAGGCAGTAACGCAAACCCGTGGGCGGCGGCCCGTCCGGAAATACATGGCCCAGGTGGGAATCGGCGTGTTTGCTCCTGACTTCGGTACGGACCATAAACAGGCTGCGGTCCTGATGCTCTACGATATTGCCGGGCTCCAGGGGTTTGGTGAAGCTGGGCCACCCGGTGCCGGAGTCGAATTTATCCGTGGAGCTGAACAACGGTTCACCGGAGACGATGTCGACGTAAATTCCCGGTTTATGGTTATCCCAGTACTCGTTGCGAAACGGCGGCTCGGTGCCTTCCTGCTGGGTAACATTATACTGCATGGGGGTCAATTTTTGCTTTAAAACGGCATCGTCCGGTTTCGTATAGCCGGTTCCGGCGGTAGCGGAAGTATTCTGCATCTTTTTGGGGGCAGCTGTTTCTTCTTTGCCCCAGACCTGCGCCAGGAATTGGTCGCGGCCGGAGCCATAACGGTAATACTTATAACGTAAGGGGTTTTTCTTGTAGTAATCCTGATGATACTCCTCGGCCGGATAAAACGGCCCCAGCTTGACGATTTCGGTGACAATGGGTTTGTCGAACCGCCCGGACTGCGCCAGCTTGGCCTTGGATTCTTCGGCCAGACGTCGCTGTTCATCGTCCTGGTAGAAAATGGCGCTGCGGTACTGGGTACCGCGGTCCACAAACTGTCCGCCCGCATCGGTCGGATCAATGTGTCGCCAGAAAACATCCAGCAGCTGCTCGTAAGAAACCTTGGCCGGATCATATATCACCTGGATGGATTCCGCATGCCCCGTAACGCCGGAGCTCACTTCCTCGTAAGTCGGGTTCTCTGTATGTCCGCCGGTATATCCGGATATAACTTCCACCACTCCGTCCACTTTTTCAAAATCCGATTCCGTGCACCAGAAACATCCGCCGGCAAAGGTGGCTCGTTTCAAATTTTTATCGTCGTATTGTTTTTTCATATTGGCAGTTGCATCCTGCTTTTGACTTTTTGCTTGTTGAATGCCTATCAGCACCAATCCCAAAAGAATGATGATGCCGACCCGGATTGTAGTTTTCATGTTAATCCTCCTGTTGCTCTCAATTAAACTGAGCAATGCTTTAAAAATAATAAGCAGCCGTTGCCGTCAATTCAAGCTACCTTGCGGTTCCGATATAGGTCCCCGCTTTTTTCAGAATATGCTCCATCTCAGCAATGGTGACCCGCGACGGATCATAATAAACTGTGTTTATCTCTTTGAATTTCTGAAACCCTTTTTCGATCTTTTTTACTCCCGGCAGCCCATCCAGGGCTGCTTGGCCCACATCATATCACTGGACATAAAACACGGTTTTGGCTAATGCGGGATCCTCGGCATGTGCGCTGGCGTAACTGCCGAGGATTAAAAGCGTAAAAAAGGCCAACCTGAGGCCAAATTTTCGATTGTGTTTTGGCATGGTTTTATCCCTTCGATGGTTGTTATGCCGGACTGATTATATCGCTATTTTTGGTTCTGTCTTGTTTGATCTGTAATTTAATCAGTCAGCTTCACGGGATCATCACGAAATTATAACATTTCTGTCACAAAATTTGCGGAGTCCTTACCTTGGATAAACCAGAACCCAAAAAGCAGGCGGTTGCTCGAATTTCATACTTTTATTTAGAAACTATTTAACTAAAATCACGTCGTGTTTGCACATGAATTATGCAGCAATCAGATTGAATATTTTAGGTATGTTACCGATTTTAAATTTAAAAGACAGAGCGAAGCGATACAACAGATATTCAATCTTCAATTTTCAATATTCAATTCCGGCTTGTCCGGGTTAGGGGCGGGTGCGGGCAGGGAGTCGGGCCGGCAGGGAAAATGTAAAACAGGTGCCGGTTCCCGGTGCACTTTCGACCCTGATGGTTCGATCGTGCAATTCTAGGATGCGCCTGGCAATGGCCAGTCCGAGTCCGGAATATCCTGTTTTGCCGTTTTGCGTTTGATCTCTGTGATAAAATCGGTCAAAAATAAACGGCATATCTTCCGCAGGGATACCGCAACCGGTATCGCTGACACGCACGGCGATATCACCGTTTTGCGGGCTGAAAGCCAGCCGGATCGAACCGCCGGCGGGGGTGTGGCGCACGGCGTTTTCGAGCAGGTTTTCGATGACCCGCTCAATCATGGCGATGTCGGCGTTTGCGAAAGGCAGGCTTTGATCAAGGTCGACCTGAATGGCGATTTGTTTTTCACGGGCGGATAAATCGAATTTTTGTACCACATCCTGCGCCAACTCGCCGATGTTAAACGGTTCATAGCGGGCCTTGGTCTCATGTGAATCCAGTTTGGCGAGTTCGAAAAGCGCATCGACCAGTTTAGCGAGCCTCTCACAATGCCGGATGGCAATCTCAAGGTGTTGTTTGCGTTCCTGGGCGGTCAGGTTTTTGTCTTTAAGAAAAAGCGTTTCGATATACCCCTGCAATGTGGCCAGCGGCGTTCGCAGGTCGTGGGACACGTTGGCGACAAGTTCACGGCGCGACATGTCCGCCTTTTGCAATTTTTCCATTTGCAAATTAATGCGTTCAACGAGCTGATTAAACGTAAAAGTCAATCGGTCGATTTCATCGCCCTGCTGCCGGTCCTTGACGCGGATGGATTGCAGCCGGGCCGCCGTCTGCGCCCCGTCGAAGGAATCCATAACGGAGGCCAGGCGTCTCAGTCGACGGGTCAGGTAGGCAAACAACAGCAATCCCGTAACCAGCGCAAAAAAAAGGCTGGCGGCGATCCACCAGAAGCTTAACCGCAGGATGTAGCTGCCTTTGAGGTTCTGGACGATGCTGTCGAAAATTTCTCCGCCCAGGATAATGTACAGATATCCCTGCAGCGGGCCCTGTTCCGGAATGCGCGCGGCCGTAAAAACTTTTTTTCTTCCCGGATTGCGGGGGTCATCGCCGGTCAGCGGAAGCACGACGTCCTTTTCAAACCAGGACTTGATCGGCGCCATATCAACGCGGTCCAGCTTGACCTTGCCGGGCGGTGCCGAATAGGCCAGGATCCGGCCGGCGGGATCAAGCAGGTAAACCTCAATGCTGGGATTGACCACCATCAGCATGTTAAAAATATCTTTGAGCCCCTTCTCATTGATGCGATGCGCCTGCATGAGGATCTTTTGGGCGACGATTTGCCGGGCCAGATTGCGGTTGAGTTTCTGAACGACTTCCTGCTGGTACATGTCCGATGCAAACTGGGTGACAATGACAATCGACACGCCCAGCAAACAAAACACCCCGAGCAGTGTCATCGCAAGTTTTGCGTAAAGGGATTTAACCATCAGCCGGATTCTTTCAAAGCTTCGCTGTCTACAAACTTGTAGCCGACCCCCCATACGGTGAGAATATATACGGGATGAGCGGGATCCTTTTCGATCTTGGCGCGCAGCCGATTGATGTGCGAATTGACCGTATGCTCGTAGCCGTCATGCCCGTAGCCCCAGACTCTATCCAGCAGCTGGGACCGGGTATAGACCTTGCCGGGGTTGCGGGCAAAATGCAGCAGCAGGTCGAATTCCTTGGCCGTCAGGTCGACGCTTTGACCCCCGCAGCGGGCAATTCTTTTGGTTGGATCAATCTCCAGGTCGGCGGCCCGGATGACGGCCGGCACAGCCTCACCGGTCCCCTCCGTTAATTCCTCCACGCGTCTTAAGATGGCTTTGACCCTCGCCAGCAGTTCTCTGATGCTGAACGGTTTGGTGACGTAGTCGTCCGCCCCTATTTCCAGCCCGAGCACCCGGTCCATTTCCGAGGACTTGGCGGTCAGCATCAGGATGGGCAGGTAAGCGGGCCTGCGGCGCAGGCGCCGGCAGACTTCCATGCCGTCCAGCCCCGGCAGCATCAAATCGAGGATCACTAAATCATAATTAACAGAATTTGCTCTGGCAAGCCCTGTTGGACCGTCAAAGGCCACATCGACCTGAAATGCCAGGTCCCGCAGATGATTTTCTACAAGATGCGCCAGGTCCCGGTTGTCTTCAATGATTAGAATTTTTTTGGTCATGCGGGTGGTCACTTGATGGATTATTGACGCTTGACGATTTAAGGATTTCAATCGTTTTTAATTTTATAAAATGCCAAATTGCCTCAAAAAAGTAAATAAAAGAATATTTTTTTCATTTGACAAAATTTCTGTATTCAATAATCTTGTTCGCAGATCGATCCAAGCAACCTATTTCGAGACCGAACTGGTTACCCAGATCCGCAACGATCCGGAGCGCTTCAATTTCATCAACGAACGCACGCCCATGGGCCGGTGGGGCTATTTGCCCGAGCTGGAAGGCGCCCTGACATTTCTGGTCTCCCCGGCCTCGGATTTCATCACCGGCCGGACGATCTATGTCGACGGCGGATGGACGATATGGTAGTTTTTTGTTATAAATCGATAGCTAATAACCATTAAACCATTAACCAAAAACCAATAACTAATACCGGGAGCCACCATGAAACTAAAAAACGGGGCGGAATATATCGAAAGTTTGCGTCAATTGAAGCCCAATATATACTACAAAGGCGAGCGCATCACGGATGTCACGCGTCATCCAGCGACGGCGCCGCATGTGCGCGCCGCCTCCATGACCTACGCGCTGGCCGCCAAGCCGAAGTACCGCGATCTGGCCACGGCCACTTCCCACCTGACGGGCCGCACCATCAGTCGCTTTACCCACGTGCATCAAAACATCGAAGACCTGATCAAAAAGATCAAACTGCTGCGGGTGCTGGGTCAGAAAACCGGCACCTGTTTTCAGCGCTGTGTGGGATTTGACGGCATCAACGCCGTATATTCGGTGGCCTATGAGATCGATCGGAAGCATGGCACCGATTATCTGAAACGGTTCACATCGTGGCTGATCGGCATTCAGGACGAAAACCGGATGGTGGTCGGCGCCATGACCGACCCCAAGGGCGACCGCTCCAAAAGCCCGGCCCAGCAGCCGGATCCGGACCAGTATGTGCACGTGGTCGAACGCCGAGCCGACGGCGTGGTCATCCGGGGCGCCAAGCTGCACATGACCGGCGCGGTCAACTCCCATGAAATTCTGGTCATGCCCACCACCGCGCTGGACGAGCGTTCAAAGGACTTTGCGATGGTGTGTGCGATTCCGATCGACGCCCCCGGCATCACCTTGATTTTCGGCCGCCAGGCGGGCGACGACCGACGCGACAAGCAGGAGCGGATCGACTCGGGCAAGCCGCGCTTCGGGATCGTGGGCGGCGAGGCCGTGATCGCATTCGAAGATGTGTTCGTGCCCAATGAGCGGATTTTCCTGAACGGCGAGACCGAGTTTACCGGCCTGCTGGTCTATCGTTTTGCGGCCCATCACCGGGCCAATTACGGGGCCTGCAAAACCGGGCTGATGGATGTGCTGACAGGGGCGGTCAGCTACCTCGCGCAGATTCAGGGGGCAGCCCAGGGCTCGCATATCAAAGACAAGGTGACCGAGATGATCCACCTGAGCGAGACCCTTTACAGCTCATCGATCGCCTGTTCGGCCGAAGGGGTGCCGACCCCCTCCGGGGCTTACATGGTGGACACGATGCTGGCCAACGTCTGCAAGCAGAATGTGACCCGCTTCCACTTCGAAGTGGCGCGGCTGGCCACCGACATTGCGGGCGGGTTCATCGCCACCATGCCCAGCGAGTACGACCTGAGAAGCGAGGATGTCGGCCATCTGGTCAAAAAGTATTTTGTCGGGGTGTCCGAGATTCCCGTGGAAGACCGCATCAAGATCGGCCGGCTGATCGAGGCCATGACCGGCGGCACGGCCATGGTGGAGTCCATGCACGGGGCCGGCTCGCCCCAGGCCCAGCGCATCATGATTTTTCGAGAAGGCAAACTGGCCGAAAAAATCAAGCTCGCCAAAGCCCTGGCGGGGATTCCCCAGCACAAAAAAGGGGAAAAGGCGTCGAAATGACTTCTTATTACAACCAGAAACCGTGGCGGGCAACCTATCCCGAATGGCTGCCGGGGGAACTTCCGGTACCGGTGGTCAGCCTGCTGGACGAATTTATACAGTCCGCCACCGCCTATCCGGATGATCCGTGTCTCCACTACTATGAACGGATACCGGGAAAAACCGGAGGAAACGGCCAATGCCATTCGCAACGGCCGCTTGCACACCGGCGATGTGGCTAAGCTCGATGAACACGGCTGGTGTTTCATCGCCGACCGCCAAAAATATCTAATCAACGCCTCCGGGTCTAAAGTCTGGCCGCGCGAAGTGGAGGACGTACTCAATCAGCATCCCGGGGTCAGAGAAGCGGCCGTGGTCGGCGTACCGGATGCTTACCGGGGCGAAACAGTCAAAGCTTTTGTTGCCCTGACGGACGAGTACAGAGAAACCGTCACAGCGAACGACTTGACTCACTTTTGCAAAGAGCGCATGGCAGCCTATAAGTATCCACGGATCGTCGAAATCATCGATGAAGTTCCCAAGACGCTGACCGGAAAGTATTTGCGGCGCAAACTGCGCGAGGTCTAAGGCATAGGATCTCACCGCCGAAAAATTATTACTGCGAATACGTCACCGCAATTACGAAGAAGAGTACTTAGCTAGAAATCCAGGCCGAAAAATTTGATAAAAAACCGCTCGGCACATTTTTGCAGGACGGCATAGGAGTAATGTTTTAAGGCGATTTCATAATTCGTATTCACCATGATCTCTCGTCGTTCAGGGGATGTTAAAATCTCTTTGACCCGGGATACGGTTCTCCGGTTTAGATATCCGTCCATGGCAATCAAATCGAATCCCTTAGGCTCAATATCTCTGACAAAAGTCGCATAACGATTGATGAGCAATGGTTTCCTGAAATAGACGGCATCAAGAAAGGCATTGCCGAAACCCTCATACAGGCTCGGATAGGTTATGAAATCCGCGTGGGGGTAAACATCCCACAGCGAAATCTGACGGCCATGCGATTCAAAGCCGGCGGGGTCGTCAGAGCTCGTATTTACCATTCGCAGATCCACGCCCCTTTGCAGGGCACTTTCCTGCAGCCAGATTCCGTATTCATAAGCTTCGGCTTCAACTTCATGAGTGATAAGCAGCTTGTAACGCGGATCGCCCAATTCCTCCACCAGTTGAATAGCGTGTTCGATACCTTTGCGCGGGATGATGTAGGTCGGCTGCAGAATGATGACATCATCCGGTTTGAATCCCAGCGATTCCCGGAATTTTCGGATCTGTTTTTGATGGACTGTCGGGGGATTTTCAAAATCCTGGACATTCGGGATGATTGTCGACGAGATTCCGGCGCGCAACGCCAGTTCCTCCTGAGCCGCCGAGTTGATAACCACATGTTCTATGTTGGGCAGGTTCGGGGGAAATGCCATTCGCAGGTAATCTCCCACGGAATTTACCAGAAAACGGGGACTCTCCCAGTAGAAATTGTGGTGGTGCGCGACGGTAGGGATCTGGGTTTCGGCAATCGTTTCGGTCAGCGCAAGCCCGAGCGGAATGTGAACGGGATTGGTCAGAACATTGTGGGCGATGATAAGGTCTATCTTGAAGCGCCGGATAAATTCCTTGAGCTGCTGCTTCAAACAAACTTTCAGCTCGTAAATGCTGTCGGTAACCGATGCGTCGCGCCTCTTTTTCCCGAAAACCTGCTGATCGATCCAATGGTTTTTTTCATACAGGACAGCGGCTTCCGGCACCAGAAAGCTTTTATCCGGCGCACGATCCAGCATACCGGCAAACCAGAAACATTCGTGACTGTTTCTTTCCAGCACGGCAGCACATTTGCCCGCTTCAAGGCTGACGCCGTCGGTCCCGGAAAATCGGGTTGCTATAAATCCTATATGCTTGCCCATGACGTTTTCGTTAGTTTTATATTATCCGGTGGGAAATCTAAAGGCTGTTTCAGCAGGAACAGATTCGGATCAGATGGAATTAGACGCCCAGATCATTAGATAGTTATATACACAATTCGGATGGACCGGGTCAAGTAAATGCTAACATTGCATAAATATTTCTATATCTTCATGTTTGGTAGAAGTAATGCGGTCGTTTTTACCCCGACGATGCTGGCTGCTGGATCCTTGATGCTGGATATTCTGGAATGCGCCGCGAGCGTGATCCGGAAACATCCAGTATCCAGAAACCAGTATCCAGGATCAGGCAATAATGCCAATGACTTTCATTACCCGGCTAAATTCAAGAAGATACTTTATGCAACTTAAGGGTAATGATAGGGTTATATAAGGCCGTCCCGCCAAGTAAAGGAACGGCCATTCATACTGCCCGCGGCATACCCGCCCGGGATACTTTAGTCGAAGGCCATCTCCGTTTTCCAGGCCTGCCAGACTTTTCCGACCAGATCCGGGCCCGGCTTGAGCGTCGTTTTGCCCGGTTTCCAGCCGGAGGGCGTAGCTTCCTTGCCCTTTGATTCCCGGACAAGCTGGAAGGCCTGGACTTGCCGGAATGTTTCCCCCACGTTGCGTCCGACCGGCGGCGTCAGCACCTCGTAGCCCTGAATCACACCGTCCGGATCAATGATAAAGCGGCCCCGGTTTTCGACCCCGGCTTCTTCATTGAAGACGCCATATACTTTTCCCACCTTGCCCCCGGTATCCGACAACATGGCAAAAGGAATTCCGCCGTCCACCATTTTTGACAACTCGTGGTCATCCCACATTTTGTGGACAAACACACTGTCGATGCTCATGGATATTACTTCAACGCCCAGCTTCTGAAACTCCGGGTATTTTTCAGCAACTGCTGAAATCTCCGTTGCTCAGACAAAGGTAAAGTCGCCCGGATAAAAACAGAGCAGTACCCATTTGCCTAAAAACTCCGACAGCTTAAGTGAAATAAATTGTCCCTTGTGATATCCCGGTGCTGCAAAATCCGGCGCCTTTTGGCCGACATGAATCATAGCTGAAATCTCCTTGCGAGTAGTTGGAATTTCGTTTTTGGTTTCTTCTTCAGCAATCTCACCGACCGGACCGCCGGTCGGTCGTGCACAGCCGACATCCATCTTTTCCGCCATAATTCCCTCCTTTCATTTTATCAATAGTTATGGGATAATGTTCAAAAACACATACCGTATTATAATTCTATTGTCAAAAGAAAAACGTTTCCCGCCAAACCCAATAGCCCCGCATTCCATTAGCCTATTACCTCATGCTATTCGATTGACCTCCTATCCGATTACCTCCGATATCGACTGGAGAACATAGTTTTCAAAGCAGGGATAAGCACCCGTTCGAATTATGCCGAACTTGATATAAAGCCTGAGCTGCATTAATGTTAAAGGTCAGCCTTGTGCTATGCATTTATGGATGATACGGGTTGAATTTGACACGTGTGAAATGATTTGGTTATAGGCTTATTTAAAACTGGGATAATGGCACACAAGCTATGAAAGATACCGACACTCTCGCTGAAGAAGCAATCCGGCTGGCCACCCGCTGGCAGAATCGCGCCAACGAACTGCAGACTCCTCAGGAAAAGACACGCCACCGCAAATTCGAACGGCTGTTTACCAACCCCAGGGATAAAGTCATTCTGACCCGGATGATCGATCAGAGTTTTCGAACTGCCAATAGACGGCGCGTGGCCGACCAGATCCATTATTTGCTGACCGCCTATGGAATCCCCTCTTTTTTTTCACTCCCCGAAAAGATTCTCATGCACCTTTTCATCCATGCCGGACGCTACCTGCCCGGGATTAGCGTGCCCCGCATCATCAACAAAATGCGGCAGGACAGCAGCCACATGATCATACCGGGTGAACGCGAAGCCCTAATGGCTTTTTTACGGAAACGCAGGCGCCAGGGAATTAAAATCAATATCAATCATATCGGCGAGGAGGTGCAGGGAGAGGAAGAGGCCGCTTCCCGTATGGATTTGTATCTGTCTGACCTCCAAAATCCGGCTGTGGAACACATCTCCATCAAAATTTCAACCATCTTTTCCCAGATTCAGCCGCTGGCGTTCGACCATACCGTGGATGTCCTGCAAAAACGCCTATCAACGCTTTATCGAACCGCGGCTGAAAATAAATTTGTACGCCAGGACGGCACCCGGATGCAAAAATTTGTGCATCTGGACATGGAAGCGTACCGCGATCTGGCCATCACCGCCGAAGCCTTCATCCGCACGCTGGATCAGGCGGAATTTAAAAACTTTACCGCCGGCATGGCCCTGCAGGCCTATCTGCCCGACTCCTACCATATCCTGCGGGAAATTACCGCCTGGGCGCGCCGGCGCGTGGCCGGCGGCGGCAGCCCTGTTAAGATTCGCATCGTCAAAGGGGCCAACATGGAGATGGAGCAGGTTGAAGCGGCTTTGTACGATTGGCCCCTGGCACCTTTCGACAGCAAGGTGGAAACGGATGCCAGCTGGAAGCGCATGGTTGATTTCGGCATGCAGCCTGAAAACATAAACGCCGTGCGGCTGGGAATCGCTTCGCACAATCTGTTTGACATCGCCTATGCCTATCTGCGGGCCCGGGAAAACGGGGTCACCGACTATTTTACCTTTGAAATGATCGAGGGCATGGCCAATCATGTACGCCGCACCATCCAGGAGACCGGCCGGGAAATGGTGGTGTATGCGCCGGTGGCCACCCAAAAACAGTTCATTCACGCCATCGCCTACCTGATACGACGCCTGGATGAAAACACGGGCCCTGAAAATTTTCTGCGCCATTTAAACCAGCTGCAAACCAAAACCAGCTCCTGGGAGTTTTTAACGGATCACTTCAAATCATCCATCCGGCACAAGAGCCGGCCCCCGGCCCAGCCGCACCGCATCCAGAACCGGCTCACCGAAAAATTTCCGGACAAAATGGGCACCTACCATGAGGCCAACTTTAAAAACGAACCGAATACGGATTGGTCGCTGGCCGCCAATCGGAAATGGGCGGATGAAATTCGACGCAAATGGAAAAAAGGTCCCCAGGACAAGCCAATGGAAATCCCGCTGGTGGTCGCCGCCAAAGAAATCTTTAACGGCCGGCGGATCCGGGAGATTATCGACCCTTCCCAAATTAACCGGAAAATCGTGGTCGCCCGCTTTGCCCTGGCCAATGCGCAGGATATTGAAAAAGCCGTTGCGATCGCCCATGAGGACGCGGACGGCTGGCGCCGCAAAACCCACCGGCAGCGTCACAGGATTCTCTCCCTGGCAGCCCATGGAACTGCGCAAGGCGCGCGGAGACCTGATCGGGGCCGCAGCAGCCAATACCGGCAAGATTTTTACCGAGGCCGATGTGGAAGTATCCGAGGCGGTGGACTTCACCGAATACTATCCTCACTCCGCCGCGGATTTTTTTGGAATAAGCCATACCCGCTGCCGCGGTAAAGGCGTCGGGGTGGTGATTTCACCCTGGAACTTTCCGATTGCCATTCCCTGCGGGGGGATTGCAGCCGCGCTGGCAGCCGGCAACACCGTGATTTTCAAACCTTCATCCGATGCGGTCCTGGTGGCCTGGGAGGTGTGCCGCTGTTTCTGGCGCGCCGGCGTGCCCCAAACGGTCCTGCAATTTCTGCCCTGCGCCGGCGCCGACACCGCGGTCAGGCTCACCGGCCATCCGAAGGTGGACTTTATAATCCTGACCGGCGGCACGTCAACCGGGCTCGCCATTTTAAAGCAGCGGCCCGATATCTTTCTGGCGGCTGAAACCGGCGGCAAAAATGCCGTCATCGTCACCGACATGTCCGACCGCGATCAGGCCCTCAGCGATGTCATTTATTCGGCTTTCGGCAACAGCGGCCAAAAATGCTCGGCCACGTCGCTGCTTATCCTCGAACCCGAAGTCTATCAAGATTCAGGCTTTAAACGCCAGCTGGTCGACGCCGCCCGCAGCTGGGGTACCGGATCGGCATGGGATTTTTCCAATAAGATGGGGCCGTTGATTCAACCGCCGCGGAAAGATCTGGCCAAAGCGCTGACGGAATTGGAAGCCGGTGAATCCTGGGCGTTGAAACCCGACAATATTGAAGACAACCCTCATTTGTGGACGCCGGGAATCAAGTGGGATGTCAGACCGGGAAGCTACACCCATATGACGGAATTCTTTGGACCGCTGCTGGCAGTTATGCGGGCCAAAGATCTCAAGCAGGCCGTTGAAATGGTCAATCAGACCGGATACGGCCTGACCTCGGGCCTCGAAAGCCTGGATCGGCGCGAGCAGGACTACTGGAAGTTGCACATCAAAGCCGGCAACCTGTATATCAATCGGGGCACGACCGGCGCGGTTACCCTGCGCCAGCCCTTCGGCGGGATGGGAAAATCCGCCTTGGGAGCCGGCATCAAAGCCGGCAGTCCGAAGTATGTGGCGCAGTTTATGGCGTATGAGGAAAGCGGGCTGCCGGCGGTGGGGCCCGTTGCAAAATCTCATCCATTGCTCAAACTGGTGCAGCAATGGCAGCGTAAACTGGACTGGGGCGGATTTCAGGGGATCGAGTCGGACATACAAAAGAGCATTCGGGCCGTTAAAAGCTACCTCTACCATGTCGAAGCGGAGTTCTCCCGCGATATTGATTACTTTCACCTGCGCGGCCAGGACAACATCCTGCACTATCTGCCGGTGGGCAAAATGGTCGTCAGGCTGCACGCAGACGACAGCCTGTTTGAGACATTGGCCAGGATTGCGGCCGTAAAAATAACCGGGTGCCGTCTGTGGATCAGCGTCCCCAAAGGATTGGACAATCCGGTCACCCGCTTTCTGCACGCCAAAGAAGGGCAGCGGCTGACCGCGAAGGCCCCGATTTTTTATGAGCTTGACCAGGATATGCTGAAAAGCTTGCCGAGTATCGACCGGATCAGATACGCCGCTCCGGCCAGAGTTTCCCCGGAGGTATATGAGGCCGCGGCAGCCAGCGGCTTCTATATCGCCCGCACGCCCGTCATGATGGACGGGCGCCTCGAACTTTTGCAATACTACCGCCAGCAAAGCATTTGCCACAACTACCATCGCTACGGCAACCTCGGCGAACGCGCCCTGGAATGAAAGGCGGGTGATACTTCATGACTTGACATCCCAGCCGGTTTTGGCCATACTCCGAATTCTCTAGCGAAACCGTTCAGGGGTTCAAAAGCTGAATGCTCATGCCGTAAGCCATCACGCCGGCATGTGAATTTTCATAAAATATTTGCTGCGCTGCAAAGCAGGTCAGGCCGAACCATCAACCCTGCGTGTGGGGTCGAAGCCCGAAGGGCGGATCCCCAAACCCTGGACCTTTGAATCCAGAAGACCTGAATATTTGAACCCATAAAAAAGGAAATCCGGTTATGCCAAACCATCTGGATGCCCATATATTTGATCTACCCGTCCAGGAACTGCGCCGTGGATATCTCAGCGATATTTATTTCTGGCGCGAGAAGATCACCCTTGAAAAGCACAATCTGCACCCTGAAGTAACCATGCAGGTATTTCAAAAAAAAGACGCCGTACTGTGCGGGGTGGATGAAGCCGTGGCCGTGCTCAAGCTGGCGGCCGGCGAATATACGGATTACGAGAAGGCTTATAAGTTGTTCGATAGGCTGATTGAGCTCAAAATCAATGCCCGCCGGCAATTTCTCGGCAATCACAAGGCCTATCTCAGGGACATCGAACAGAAGATGGAAGTTTCAAAGCAGCTGGACGAATTGTGGGAAAGCGGTTTCGAAAAGCTGAAAGTTGAAACCCTGTACGATGGTGCGCACATCTCACCCTGGGAATCGGTGATGCACATTACCGGAGACGCCGGCCTTTTTGCCCATCTGGAGACGGTCTATCTGGGCATTCTGGCGCGCCGCACCAAGATTGCCAGCAATGTCCGCAGCGTGGTGGCGGCGGCCAACGGCAAGATCGTGCTTTACTTTCCAGCCCGCTTCGATCATTGGGCCTTGCAGGGCGGCGATGGGTATGCGGCGCACATCGGCGGCGCCACCGGTGTTTCCACCGACGCCCAGGCCCAGTGGTGGGGTGCCAAGGCCTCCGGCACGGTGCCTCACGCATTGATCGCAGCCGTCGGCGGCGATACGGTAAGGGCCATAACGCTTTTCGGTGAGACCTATCCCGAGGTTGATCTGGTGGCCCTGGTGGATTTCGACAACGACTGTGTCGGCACGGCTTTAAAATGCTGTGAAGCTCTGGGAGACAGGCTCTGGGGCGTGAGGCTGGATACATCCAACACTCTGGTGGACAAGTCCATTATCCCGGTCATGCAAAACTTCAACCCGACCGGAGTCACCCCCCGTCTGGTGGAAATGACGCGTAAGACATTGGACCAGCACGGCTTTAATCATGTCAAAATCATTGTGTCCGGCGGATTCAATCCGGACCGCATCGCCGAGTTTGAGAAACTGCAGGTGCCGGTGGATGCCTACGGAGTGGGCAGCTACCTGATGCGCGGCGTCAACGCCTTTACCGCTGATGTTGTTCTGCTGGAAGGCAAGCCCTGCGCCAAGGTCGGCAGGAAGTATAGTCCGAATCCACGTCTGGAATTGGTGCGATTCTAGAATGAAGGATCGACATCGTCCCAGCCTCGGAAATTCCGATTAAAGCGCACAGTATCTTTCATAAACCACATCTGAGAGTGCATCGATCGTACTTTCGTGGCGGATAGCGCCGTGATGGATGAGATAGGCGCGGTTGCAAATAGACCTGGCAAAGTTTAAATTTTGTTCGGCCAGCAGAATCGACACGCCCTCATTCTTAAGTTTTTGAATCATCAGCGCCAGCTGATCGACGATGACGGGGGCAAGTCCCTCGGAAGGTTCATCCATGATAATCATTTCAGGGTTGCCCATGAGGGTGCGGGCAATGGTCAGCATCTGCTGCTCGCCGCCGCTGAGGGTTCTCCCGATCCGGGTGCGTCGCTCAGCCAGATTGGGAAACAATTCAAACAACCTCTCCGGATTCCAGGGCTCATAACCTTTCCTGGCAGGCTGCCGGCCCACCTCCAGATTTTCCAAAATGGTGAGGCCGCTGAAAATGCGCCGATCTTCCGGCACATAACCAAGCCCCAGAGCACAGATCTTAAATGGGGGCAATTTCTCGATCGCCCGTCCTTGATATATTATTTTTCCGCTCTTGGGCGGCACGATTCCCATAATACTTTTGAAAGTAGTGGTCTTGCCGGCACCGTTGCGGCCGAGCAGCACGACAACCTCACCCTGTGTGATTTCAAATTCCAGGTTGAATAGAATTTGGGCTTTTCCGTAAAACGTGTTCAACCCGCTAACCTGAAGGATTTTACCATTTGGCATGACTGCCATAGTTTAGAACGCCTCGCTTTTTGAAGAAAGAAGTTGAGAAGTTGGGAAGTTGAGCAAAAAGACAATAAAAAAACATTTATTAATTGCTAGTCGAATATCACTGAACGGTCCGACAAATCTCATCAAGACAATTCAATGGCGCCAACATCCAACCTCCCGGCATCTCAATCTCTCTACTTCTCAATTTCGTATCTTCCCGCTGTTGCATCAAAAGATAGACTTCCGGCCCTTCTGAACCGTGAACCCTGGGCCCAGAACCTCTGAACCCCTGAACAAATCCCTTTGCCCCCGGCCCCATGCCCTATGCCCTCTTACCCAGATAGATTTCCTGAACTTTCGGACTATTGCGAACTTCCGCCGGTGTGCCTTCAGCGACCAGCTCGCCCCGGTTGAGTACAATGATGCGATCGGCGTGGGTAAAAACAACATCCATGTCATGCTCGGTGAACAAAACACCGATGTTCCGGGTTCTAACGATATTGGTAGTCAATTTCATCAAGGCCCGGCGTTCGGCGGGACCCATACCGGCGGTCGGCTCATCCATCAGCAGGAGTTTGGGCCTGGTGGCCAGAGCGACGGCCAACTCAACCCGCTTTAAATCCCCGTAGGCCAGCACATCACAGGCCCTGTCATGCTGATCTTCGATTCCTACCATTTTGAGCAATTCCATGGATTCGTCGCTGTAAAGTTTGCGCACCCTGCTGAAAAAGGATTTGGTCTGCCGGTGGTAAGACAGCATCGCCATTTTTATATTCTCCAGCACGGTCATCGAGGCAAAGGTGGATGTGATCTGAAATGTTCGGCCCACTCCCAGTTGCCAGACCTGTCGCGGCCGGTGGCCGTTAATCTTTTTGCCCCTGATAACAATACTGCCGCGATCCGGCCGCAGCTGGCCGTTGATCAGGTTGAAACAGGTCGATTTGCCGGCGCCGTTCGGGCCGATCATCGCCAGCAACTGGCCTTCACTCAAATCAAAGCTTAAATTGTTGACGGCCTGCACCCCGCCAAACGATTTGGCAAGCTCATGTACTTCGAGTACTTTTGCCATTGAGTGTTGTCACCTCATTTTGGAAGCTAAAAAAATTTTCGATTCTACAATCCCCAGTCCTGCTGCTCTGGAAAAATGCCTGAAATGCGCTAAAATGCCTAAAATTGTCGAGTCGTTGCACTCCGTCCTTCATTATATTGGTTGACACTTGGTAATTTGGAAACGATAGAATTCCTTAATTCGTCATTCGAAATTCGACGCTCGACGTTCCCTCTTGGGTCTGGTCGGCAAAATACTTGCCGAAGCGGTTGTAAATCCCGCCGACAATCCCCTGGGGGAACACCGCTACCAGAAAAATAAAAATAAACCCTAAAATGAGCTGCCAGAAATCGAGCCGTGAAATCTTGTCGTACAGCCAGGTGTAGGCCGCTGATCCGACAACCGGTCCGAACAAGGTTTTAACGCCGCCCAACAACACCATGTACAGGAAGTCAAAAGAACGCGGAATGGCCATTTCATCCGGGAAGACACTGCCTTTGGAAAACACGTAGATACCACCGGCCAATCCGGCGAAGATTCCGGCGACAATAAACGCCAGCCATTGGTGCCGGCGCATGTTAATCCCGATGGAATCCGCCCGCAGGGCCGAGTCGCGACAGGCGCGCATCGTATAACCGAACGGCGTAAAAACAAGATACCGCAGTGCCAGGATGCCCCCGCTGCACAACACAACGGTAAGGTAATAAAAAACGATTTTACTGTCGGCCCATTGCGAGGGCCAGATACTTAAAATACCATCGTCTCCACCGGTAAATTCACCCCATTGAAACACAATCGACCAGCAGATTTGCGCAAAGGCCAGAGTCAGCATGGCAAAATATATTCCGGACAGCCGCACGCAGAACCAGCCGATAATCAACGCCAACAGTCCGGTCAGCAGGGGCGCCAACAGCAGGGCCAACTCCATCGGGCTTTGGACATAATGCACCATCAGGGCGGCGGCATACGCGCCACCCCCGAAAAAGGCGGCGTGCCCGAATGAGACCATACCTCCCGGTCCGAACAGGAAATACACACTCATGCTGGCCAGTGCAAAGATGGCGATCTCGGTAATCAAAATCAGCTGAAACGTACTCGCAAACATGGGCATCAGCAGGATCAGAATCAATAAAGCCAGACCGAGAAGCCTCAGCCGGGCCGAGGCCGGCCGCAGCAGGGACCCGGCCCCGTTGGGGGAGCTATGTGCATGGGCTTCGGCCTTGCCCAGCAGACCATGCGGCCGAATGACCAGCACCACGGCCATTACCAGAAACATCAGAACCAGTGTGCTGGCCGGAAAAACCAAAACCCCGAATGAACTGAGCTCTCCGATGATGACGGCTGCCAGGTAAGCCCCGAAGATGCTGCCCATGCCTCCTACCACCACAACCACAAAGGCGGTGGCAATCACATTTAAATCCATTAGAAGATCTGCACCCCCCTTCGGCAGCTGCAGCGCCCCCCCCAGTCCGGCTAAAAAAGAACCCAGGAAAAATACGCCGGTAAACAGCCGGGTTTGATTTACCCCCAGAGCATCGGACATCTCCCGGTCTTCGGTGGCGGCGCGCACGAGAATACCCCACCGCGTTCGATTCAATAGCAGCCACAGCCCGCCGAGAATCAGCGGGGCAATGATGATCAGCGCCAGATCGTACTGCGGCTGCAAGGCTCCCATAATGTCAATGCTGCCCTTTAGACCCGGCGCTCTTGGCCCCAGCAGGTCTTCGGCGCCGAACAGCCAGCGGGACAGATCCTGAAGAATTAAGACGATCCCGAAGGTGGCCAAGAGAATAAAAAGCTCGGGTGCCTGGTACAAACGCCTCAATAATAACACCTCCACAATGACCCCGATCAAACCCACCACCAGGGCCGCCAGCAGGATGCTGCCCCAGAATGGCACAATGCCCGGCGGGAAATAGGCAATCAGGTAGTAAGCCAAATACGCGCCTACCATGTAAAAAGAGCCGTGGGCCAGATTGACGATGCGGGAGACGCCAAAAATAAGAGACAAACCGCAGGCCACAAGAAACAGGCCGGAGGCAGCCGATAAGCCGGTGAGAAATTGTACAACGTAAAAGCCCACTATGCCTATATCCTAAAATCGCTTAGGGGTAGTACACCTTAATAAATAATTGATGATGACAGCGAACGGTCAGACGCCGGTTGTCCATGGTTCGTTGCGTAAGATATGGTGCAAATATCCTATTTTAACCAACTGACAACGGACATTATTGAATTTCGATATCCGAATTTGAAAATGGGTGCGGTCCCTTAAACCAGGTCCGACTTCGATTAGTCTTGCGGCCGCAATTTCATTACCTCGGCATCGCTGGGAAGATAATCTTTGCCGTCTTCATATTGCCAGTCAACCATAATGCCCTTGCCGTTTTTAAACGCTGTGTATCCCACCCATGCGCCCATGGTGGACTGGTGGTCGATTTTACGGTAGGTGATCGGTCCGATAATCGAATCGAAGGTCAGGCCTTCCATGGCATCCACCATTTTCTCCGTATCGGTGCTGCCGGCCTTTTTCAACATGAAGTAAACGGACATCATGGTGTTATAACCCACTATCGATCCGGTGCGCGGATAATCCTTGAACTTCTTCTGGTAAGCTTCGACAAACTTCACATGGGGCTGATCTTTGATGTCGTACCATGGATATCCCGTAACCAGCCACCCCTCCGGCGCTTCATCTTTCAGGGGATCGAGATATTCAGGTTCACCGGTCAATAAACTGACGACATATAAACCTTTAAAAAACCCTCTCAATTTGCCTTCCCGCACAAACTTGGCCAGGTCGCCGGCAAATGTGACGTTGTATAAGGCTTCCGGTTTGGCATCCGTCAGAGCCTGAATTTCGGCACCGGCATTGATTTTAAAAAGGGCCGGCCATTGCTCGGCTACAAATTCGACATCCGGGCGTTTGGCTTTCAGCACCGCTTGAAACGACTTTACGGCATCCTTGCCATAGGCATAGTTGGGGGCAATGGTCGCCCAGCGTTTGGCAGGATTTTTTGCGGCTTTCTCGGCCAGCATGGCTGCCTGCATGTAAGTCGAGGGGCGCAGCCGGAAGGTGTAGCGATTGCCATTTTCCCATACCAGGGCGTCTGAAAGCGGTTCAGCAGCGAGAAACAACACTTTGTTGCGTTTAGCAAAATCCGTTACGGCCAACCCGATGTGGGAAAAGTAGGTTCCCATCAGCAGGAGGACTTTATCTCTCCGAACCAGCTCCTCGGCAACTGTGACGGCGGTTCCCGGTTTGCCGGCATCATCGCGGGAGATCACTTCAAGCTGCTTGCCCATGACACCGCCCGAGTTGTTGATTTCTTCAAGGGCGAGCTGCCAGCCGTTGCGGTAAGGGAAAGTAAAGTTGGTTAATTGGCTGTAGGTTTGAATCTCGCCGATCTTGATGGTGTCCGCAGCCAGAGCAGCAGAGCTTGCCCCCGCCACGAAAATCGAAACATAGGCTATGACAGCCCAAAAAACTTTTGTTGCTTTCATTTTCGCTACTCCTTTTACACATCCAATTCTGATTTAATCGTTATCCCTTTGGCTTTCATTTCTTCCAGAGCTTTGGCGGTTGTACCGGGTGCCACCCCTTTGCTCAAACCTTCTATGACGGAAACTTTGTACCCGGCATCCGCGGCATCGATCGCGGTTGCCTTGACGCAATAGTCGGTGGCAATACCGTAAACAATCAGCGCTTTGATGCCGTTTTTTTGCAGGATTCGGTTCATTTCCGTTTTAGCGCCGCCATCATCCTGGAATCCGGAGTAGCTGTCATATAGCATGTCCTGGCCTTTTTTAACAATGGCCAGAAAGAGGTTGTTGTCGATCAGAACCCTGGCATTTTCAGTCCCCTGAACGCAATGCGGCGGCCAGAGCACCTGGGTTCTATCTTCGATTTTAATTACGTCAAAGGGTTTTTTGCCCTCATGATTCGTAAAAAAGGACACATGATTTTCAGGGTGCCAGTCCTGGGTTCCGAAAATTGGGTAACCTTTTTCACTCAGCTCTACGGTTGCTTTTTGGACTTTATCGATAAAGACCTTATCGGTTCCGTCTACTGCAAGGGATCCGCTTTTGTAGGTGGCAAAGTCGCCCTGTACATCAACCACAATCACGCCGGTTTTCTGCTGCCCAAAGGACGCGGATGCATCTGAGAAATAATATAGGGTGACCATCACAGTGGCGACAATAATTAAAATTAATCCTTCCATTGCAATGCCTCCTGTTTTGAATTTTGGGTTGGAAAAACTCCGGGCTTCAACATTGTTCACTGTGGCCGGTGATCCGTAAATTCTATACTAAAGAGCTGCTTCAAAGGTCAATTAAAATTAAAATCTCCTTGAATAGTTTACTCGTTGGGATAGTTGTTTGGGGAAATTATAAATATAATTGTCTATTTGGCAGTTATCGCAGGGGCGTTGCAACCAACAATTTTACTACGTCGTTCCAGGATCAGCGTGGATCGCCAAAGCCCATCCAACTGCGCAATCAGCTCTCGCCGGCCCACTTCCCTGAAACCGAATTTTAAGAGCAATCTATGACTGGCTTTATTCTCAGGAAATATGGAGGAATGAATGGTCCAGATGCCGTTTCTTTCCGATTCGGGGATTAGATGGGCGATGAGTTGGGTGCCGATTCCCCGGCCGGATTGGTCGGGATCGACATAAATGCTTAATTCAGCAACGCCGGAATAGCATGATCTTTGCGACACCGGACTCAGGGCTGCCCAGCCGGCCACCGTCCCGTTATCGACGCAGACATAGCGGCAGAATTTATGGTGGGACTGATTCCATTTCTCTGCCGTGGGCAGCGCTGTTTCAAAAGTGGCATTTCCGGTCTCGATGCCCTTTTGGTAGACATCCAGCACTGCCTGCAAGTCGGCATTATCCATATTTCGAATCATAAGAGTATTCTCTAAGTCTTCAGCAACATTTTACAGCAGTTCTCTTTAGACTGGCGTTGCATTCTCAACCAAGAATTCTTGCGGAGGCTGCTTTGGAGGTAACTACCGGAATTACTTCAAATTCAACCAGGCCCTGCCATTTTTCAATCCATTTGGAAAAGAGTGACGGATCATCCGTTTCCCTGAGTTGAAAGCAGCGATCGAAGTCTGTGGCCACCCAGCTATTCACATATTGAAGTCCTGCGGGCAGCATGCGTCCCTTGGTCTGAGCCCGGCGGTATACTTTCCCGGCGCTATCATTTTTGAAGTGTTCAACTACCATATACAGCATGTTCGCACCCTACATTTTCTCTCTATAAAACTTATCGGTAATTTTCCACAGGTCCGGCGTAAAGACTCCCTCCACCTTTTTTCGGATGTGCAGCGGGACTTCGCCAAAGAGAACGGCGCATTTCGAGGCTATGGGCTGTCAAAGCAGGCCTTGTCTTTGTCTTCTCCATCATATCTCCAACCCACGATCTTGCGGGTTGTTGGATCGACCGTAAAGACGTAGCGACAGAGTCCCCGAATGTTTTCGAATACATAGTGGTATTCGATATTCCCATTTGGCAATAGGGTTTTAAAGACCAATTCGGGTCTAACATGCCATGAATATGAAGGCACGTCATCTATGGATTTTCCGATTTCAGACTGCAATTGGTCCTGGAATTTTTTGTAGGGATTAAAAGTAAGACAGGAAATGGTCATCAGACACAGGATTGCCGGGACGATCCTGAACCGGTGGGTCACCAAATTCGTATTCCTTATTTGAAGCCTGACGTGAAAATCAACGGCACGTGACCGCGCGGCCGATCAGTTTATGGATAGCACTGCCGAATTCGCCCTGCCTGGTTGCATGCCCCCTGCATTTTTTTGTTGTCACCAGCACTTCAGCCAATCCTGGTTTAGAGCATTCCTTAAATATAGCCGCCTAGCTGCGCCTGCAGCTCCGCCTCGATCCCGTCCAGGTATTCACGAGCAAAATCTATCTGCAACTCGACCCACATCGGCAAATGGTCGGACATCTGGTATGTCCGCCAGCTCGCGTAGCTGGAGTAGAATTCGTTTGAACCGGGCTTGCGCATAAACGGGTGGTAGATGTCTTCCTCATCGGTTCGGTAGACAGTCTCAAAGTAGTCAAAGACACCGGCACGATACGGGATAATATGGGTATAGGTCTTGCGGCGCTTTGATTTCCCCATCCACAGTGCGATCTGGTCGTAGAACTTGTCCTGCTTGACGTTGGAACCAGGGATATTTTGCAGCGGTTGCGGGGTTACGAAGTCGTTCGACTGCAGCGCCTCCATCGTCTCATGCTCGCGATCAACGATGTTGAAGTCGCCCAGCACGATGAAATACGAGTCGGCGTCCGAATCGCTGTCGCTCTCGGCGCGTTCGGCGAGAAGTTCCGTGAGGCGTCGGATCTCCTCCTTGCGCTGTTCGACTCCCGCGGCCCCGGTGCCGTAGTATATATGCACCGTAGCCAGATTGATCTTCAGCCAACCGGCCTGAAATGATGCAATGAATGGTGTTCGTGCGAATTGTTGCGGACCGCCCACGAGCGAGTTCGGGGGCAGTACGATCTCCCCGGCCTCAGGAAGCGTCGGCGTGGACGTCGCCTCGATGGCAATCCCGTTTTCGGCTGTGATCGGCACGCGCGCGTTATTTGCGAACCGGAGCAACGAGCCGGGCGGCAGAAGGACCTTCGTCCCATCTGGAAGCAGGATGTCGACGTCCTCCGCGAGCTTCGTCTGGCCGGAGGCAAGCTTGCCGGTCTTCAGACCGGTCGGGGAGGTGAGGATCTGCCCTGCCGGAAGCTCGAACTGCGCTCCACCTTCGATTTTAAATCGATCGCCGAACGGATCGGTGACTTTCTGCCCGTTTGGAAGCGTGAGTTCGCCGGCGACATGGCGGAACCAGACCTTGTCCCGATTGAAGAGAAACGCCATGCGTTCATCGTTTCCGGAGCTGCCTTCGGTCACGTCGGTCGCTATATAGTCCCAGTTGGAACCCAGCAGATTCTTTACGTCGTTGAGCGCGCCGAGGTCACGGCGAATCTCCTGCAGCGCAATCAGGTCAAAATGCGAAAGGATTTCAGCGATGTATGCTTTCGCCTCCTGGCTCCGCAGTCCATAACTCGGCGCATCGAACTCGCGGAGGTTCCAGGTCGCGATCCGAACATAGCTCGCCGAGTCAGACGGCGGCACTACATCTTGCGGCAGTACGGCAGCGTCAACGTGCGCTTTAAACGCAGCACGCAGCGCTTTTAACTTTTGGGCGGCTCTCCGCTTGGTGTTCAGTGTATCGTTGTTATCGCTCAGACGAGGGCGCAGCCAAGTATAGATCGGCATCGGAATCTCCTTTCAGTTAAGGGGAAATCTTGCCCCTTCGATTTGATGGGCCTATTTGACTTTTTCCCGATCATTTAGTTTTATGGATATCCTGAATAAAATTCTGCTAACGCTTAATTTAAGGAGCCGGGAATCTGTGGTCAACAACATTCGGTGAAGCCGGTAAAACCCGACTAAAAATTATGAACCTAATTTTTCGTGAACCCAAACACTTTATAGAGCCATACGATACAAAAGGCCGCCAACACTAACCAAATTGCGACGATAACGACTGCCGCTACACGGCTCACCGGTTTACCGTTTGATATGATTTTCTGCGCTCGTGCGCGGCACTCCGCCAGAACGGCAGGTGGAATCATTTTTATTGCCAGGGCTATTCCCATAGGAATCAATATGAAATCGTCCACATAGCCCAGAACCGGCACGAAGTCCGGAATTAGATCAATCGGGCTAAGCGCATAGGCGACTATTCCCGCGACTAAGAGCTTCGCATACCACGGTGTACCGGGATGGCGCGCAGCAAGGTAGAGCGCGAATGTTTCCGCTTTCAGAAGACGGGCACGCTGTTTGAGATCAGTCAGAAACGCCATTGATTATTTTTAAGTAGCTGAATTTATTTAATCAACTTTTTATCTTTTGGTGTATAATAGGCTAATAATTTACGCTCGAAGTCAATAGATATTATTTGTCTTTGGTAATTTCTGCACCTTGTATTATAATCTTTGGACAACATCACAAGTCGGACCGGCCGGCCGCGGCGCAGCGGAGATCCCGGGCCGGGATACCAATGCCTAAATCAGGATATCTGACCACATGCAAAACAAAGCGTACAGTATATTAACCATTGGCGGCGGCAGCGGACAATTCACACTGCTGTCCGGTTTGAGAGACTTGGAAGACATCGTTATAACCTCGGTCGTGTCCATGGCCGATAACGGTGGGAGCACCGGCCGCTTGAGGGACGAGCTCGGCATATTGCCGCCCGGCGATGCCCTGAAATGTCTCATTGCACTTTCGCCCTTTCGTGATGCCGCCCGCAAAATCATGCTTAAAAAACTGAATAACGATAGACGCTTAAAGGGCCACAATGCCGGCAACATTCTACTGACGATGCTTTCCCGCTACACGGGCGATTTTCCATCAGCCATCAGGGCTTTATCAGAGATTCTGGAGATCAAAGGCCGGGTTTTGCCGGGAACGATCAGCAAAACAACGCTGGTTGCCGAGTTAAACGACGGGACCCGCATCTATGGTGAATCTGCAATCGATATACCGCAAAGTTCACGAAGGGAGCAGATCCGGGACCTGTTCCTGGTTCCGCACTATAAAAATTCATTTGCCGCTTACCCGCCTGTGATCGAGGCCATTGAGAACTCGGATTATATCTTTATCGGTCCCGGAGACTTATATACCAGCATTATCGCAAGCCTCATCATCCCGGGTATTAAGGAAGCCCTTCAGCAAACGGATGCAAAAATCATTTACATACTGAACATAATGACCAAATTCGGCGAAACCGATCATTACCAGGCGGTTGATTTTGTTCGTAAGATTGAAGATTATTTAGACCGCCCGGTCAACGGCGTCATCTGCAATACCCGCGAGCCGGACAGAAAAATCCTGAGAAAGTATGAAAAAGAAAAAGCTGAATTTGTTGAACTTGGCAAAGTAGAAGGCTGGATCGATAGCCGCACGATCTATGCCAGAGATCTGATGGATAGCTCAGAAAATATTGTTCGCCATGATTCAAATAAGCTGGCATCCCTGATACGGGATATCGTTTTTAAGAAAACTTGAAAATTTTGTATCAAAAAAGGGGGCAAAAAGGGCTACAAAGCGCCTATGCCCATTAAACTTATTTCATTCCGGAAATGCCGCTGGAAAGCCTTTTCGGTTTGATTCGGGATCTTATCCTGCAATTGAAACAGCGATATTTTATTGATTACTTTCTTGGAAGGAATTCTTACCGGAATAATCGTGCCATTGCTTATTTCTTGAGTGACAAGATGTGAAACTATGACACCCAGGCCCAAATGGTGTTTTATCGCCGCAATAACCGCTTGCACGTTGTCAACGGTCAGGACGACATTTAATTGGAGCGGGGACTTCCCGAAATGATATTTGAACCAGCTCAACAGCGCGGAAGCATCGAGCTTATATTCTATAAACTCTGTGGCTGCGAGGTGTTTGAAGGAATGGTCCTTCCTGATGTTGCGCTCATAGTACGGTCCGGAACAGGCCATAATAACATCCTCCTCGAGAAACGGCTCGATACTATAGCCGCTGAGCTCACCGAAAATCTGGCCGTCGTTCGAAAATACATCCATGTAGGCGAAGTCGAGTTCACCATCTCCGACAATGGGCAATAGCGTCGCTGGATCACCCAATTTAAGGAAAAAAGTCACCTCGGGGTATTTCTTTCTAAACGAGGAAATTATGCCGGGCATATATGCCTTTCCGAATTCAACGGGAGCCCCGATTCTGAGAAGCCCCGAAGGGGTTCCCTGTGCTTTCTTGATTTTCCCGATCCCGACTTCCAACTCTTTCACAAACGGCTTCAAAACACGAAACAATCTGTCACCCGCGGCCGTGGGCACTAATCGTCTATGAAGTCGGGTAAAAAGGGGGGCGTTTATTTCAGATTCAAGCTTTTGAAGATGCTGGCTGACCGCCGATTGCGTAATATGCAGCTCTTTGGCCGCGGCCACACTGCTTTTTTTTAAATAAATGTAGAAGAAAACCTTTAGACGATTGAAGTCCGGAAGCATAGAGAACATCCTCTCTTCGATTCTCCAGGACCCTGAATCCAAGCCTCAATTCATGCCAACAGCGAAGAAACAAGGACCACCCGCCAAGTCGTTAAGATGGGTCAATTGACAACATGCCGGATTTATTTATTAAAAGAACTCTTAATAAGCTCAGCTTAATCAAAAGGTTAGATTAATTAATTTGACTTATTTAATAAACCTGCCTTAGGATGTCAATGTAGAATTGAAAACTTTTCGGTGATCCTACTAGGAGATTCCTCATGTTTTATCCTCTTGAACCACCCCGCGCTACACCTGGAAAAAAGCAAGCGGCGGCTTTGGTGGTTTTGAATCCTGCGCAGTCGCGCAGACTCGTCGCTAAGGGGGCGGTGGCCATGCCGGACGAGTACAGGATCGCCGATCCGGTTCAATACAATTATGACGCCCAAGCCCAGTTGGACGTCCTGGGCGGTCTCTGAGCCAAGGAAACGGCCGAACCAGCTATATCTAAATTACCCAAACCACTTTCAGGATCGAGGGAAAATATTATGCAAATACCAGTCACCAAAGTCATTCCCGCTATGGCACGGCGGAAACCGGACGACGAATCCAAGCTCGGGTTCGGAGTTCTCATGTCCAACCACATGTTCAAATTGGATTATAATGCCGATCGGGGATGGCACTCCGCCCGCATCGAGCCCTACGCCCCTCTTCAGCTCTATCCCGCCGCCGCAGTTCTCCACTACGCCCAGGAGGCCTTCGAGGGACTCAAAGCCTACCGGTCCGCCGGGGGTGAACTTCTCCTCTTCCGGCCCAGGGCGAACCTCGCGCGGTTGTCCCGGACTTGCCAAAGGCTGTGCATCCCGGACTATCCTGAGGATCTGGTCCTGGAGGGGATAAAACAGCTCGTCGCCCTGGACAGGGACTGGGTACCCTCGGCCCCGGGAACCTCTCTTTATGTCCGGCCCAACATCATCGCCACCGAACCCTTTCTCGGCGTGAGAGAGGCCCATGAGTATCTCCTCTATGTCATCACCGGCCCCGTTGGGGCCTACTATCCTGAGGGTTTTGCCCCGGTCAAGATCATGGTCGAGGATACATACACCCGGGCGGCCCCCGGCGGGGTGGGCGAAGCCAAAACCGCCGGCAACTACGCCTCCAGCCTCAAGGCCCAGATCGAAGCCCATAAAAAGGGATTCACCCAGGTCCTCTGGCTCGACGGGAAAGAGCGCAGGTACGTCGAAGAAGTGGGGACCATGAACATCTTCTTCAAATTCAAAGGGGAACTGGCCACGGCTCCCCTGGGCGGGACCATCCTGCCGGGTATCACCCGCGATTCGATCATCACCCTGGCCAAAGACCTGGGAATCACAGTCCGGGAGCGTCCTATTGCCATCGACGAAGTGATCGACAAGGCCCGGTCAGGCGAATTGGAAGAGGTCTTTGGTTCGGGGACCGCCGCCGTGGTTTCCCCTGTGTCCACGCTCCGTTACCAGGACGCGGACTATGAGATTTCCGGCGGTCGGACCGGCCCCCTGGCCCAGAAACTTTTCGACACGATCGTCGCCATCCAGTATGGTGCAGCCGATGACCCGCACGGCTGGCGGGAGAAAGTCGTTTAGATCGGCCGGAATACGCTACCGGCTGGATTTTACCCTGGCAGGGTGAATATCGAGCCAAAACCGATGGAAAGGGAGGTAAGGCATATGTCGTTGTACAAAACGGTTTCGGAAAACGAGGCCACCGGAAAAGTGAAAGAGGTATATGACGATCTCAAGGCGACCAAAAAGATCGATTTCGTTCCGAATTTCTGGAAGGCGCTTTCGATCAATCCGGATCACCTGGAAGCCGTCTGGCAGAAGCTGAAGGCCGTCATGAAACCCGGCAAGCTCGATTTGCGCACCAAGGAGATCATCGCCCTCGCGGTTTCGATCACCAACAATTGTGAGTACTGAATCCACTCCCACAGCGCCGCCGTGAAGCGGCTTGGACTTGACAACGAGGCCATCGGTGAGATCGTGGCCGTGGTGGACGTGTTTTCCGGCACAAATTGTATTGCAAATGCCTATCGGGTCGAGCCGGATGTTTCGCCCGCCCCCGAATGATCGGCATCCGGTGTAAAATACTTAAATATTGCAAAACCCCGGATAATTAATTGTCGACTTTAAAAACTTATGACCAGGGCAGACTTGCTGGATCTCTAAATCCTTGATGTTTTCCATTGCGATTTCGGCGCCGGGAACAAAATTATTGCTCAATAATTCGGCGCCAAGCCATCTACAAGAATGCCGGCACAGGTCGGAAAGTATCCAAGAAATGACAAATAGTAAAGTTCAGCGATTCAAATGGGACGATATGCCCAAAGAGAAACTAAATGATCGCATTGCCAGGAGAATTATCACCGGCGAAAAGGTTATGCTCACGCATGTCTATTTGAAAAAAGGTGCCGTGGTGCCAATGCATTCGCATTTCAATGAGCAAATCACCTATATCTTAGAGGGAAAGCTCAAGTTTTGGATTGAAAGCGAGGATGCGGATCCTATAACAGTTGGCCCGGGGGATGTGCTGATTCTGCCGTCTAATCTTTCCCATAAGGCAGAGGCACTTGAGGATACCTTAGACGTCGACATTTTTGCCCCTCCCAGAGAGGATTGGTTGAAAAAGGAAGATGCTTATTTGAGGGGATAAAAATGGATTTAGGCTTAAAAAATAAAACCGCCTTAGTTTGCGGATCGAGCAAGGGTTTAGGCAAAGCAACAGCCAAATGCCTTGCGGTAGAAGGCGCCTCCGTTATCCTGTGCTCGTCCAATCCAGATAACCTGCAGAAGGCGAAACAGGATATACAGGAGGTTTCAAGCACGGAGGTGACGGCAATTTCTGCGAACTTGTCCGAACGTGACGATGTAAGCAGGCTCATCGAAATGCTGTTCAAACGATATAGCCACATTGATATATTGGTAAACAACACCGGTGGGCCTCCTCCCGGCAAATTCGACGAACTGGGCATCGCTGACTGGCAAGATGCATATGAAGCCATGTTTATAAGCGCCGTGATGCTGACAAAAAGTGTTTTGCCGGGAATGAAATCACAACGATGGGGACGAATATTGAACATTACCTCCATTGCCGTGAAACAACCAGTGGAAAACCTGATTCTTTCGAATAGCATTAGAGCGGGAATTACGGGTTTTGCCCGAACCCTGGCCAACGAAGTGGCACCTTTCGGTATAACAGTGAATAACATATTGCCTGGATATACCAGAACGGAACGGCTGGAGAATTTGGCCGCAGAAACGGCCGGGAGAAAGGGCGGTTCTGTAGAAGAAGCCTACCAGACCTGGATAAAAGACATCCCCATGAATCGGCTGGGGGAGCCGGAGGAATTCGGGAATGTTGTTACGTTTCTGGCTTCAGAAAGAGCCTCATATGTGACTGGCACGTCGATTACCGTTGATGGCGGATGGGTTAGAAGTTTGATATAAAAAAGAAGATTAAACCGTAACTTCAAAAAAAAGTTAGCGTGAACTTCCGAATTCCCGCTAGATTCCCAGGTAGGCTTTTCTAACCTGATCGTTGGCCAACAGGTTTGCGGCGGTGTCTGATAAAGTAACGCGGCCGGTCTCCATGACATAGCCCCGGTGAGCCACTCTGAGCGCCATGTTGGCATTTTGCTCAACCAGAAAAATGGTGGTCTTGTTTTCAGTATTTATTTGGCGGATGATATCGAAAATCCGTTTAACAAAAATCGGTGCCAGCCCCAGGGAAGGTTCGTCCATCAGCAGAAGACGTGGCCTGGCCATCAAAGCCCGCGATATGGCCAGCATTTGCTGCTCGCCGCCGCTCAGTGTTCCGCCGGCCTGATGGCGTCGTTCCGCCAGAATTGGAAAAAGCTCGTAGACATATTCAAGGTCGCGTTTGATTTCCTGCTGATCGGACCTCAAAAAGGCTCCCATGTCCAGATTTTCGTCCACGCTCAGAAATGGAAAAATGCGGCGGCCTTCGGGCACCTGGCAGATGCCGAGGGCGACAATTTCATTGGGCGGCAGGTCCTGAATCGGCTTGCCCATAAAATTGATTTCACCGGATCTGGGCGGAACGATTCCGCAAATCGACATGAGGGTAGTGGTCTTGCCGGCGCCGTTGGCCCCAATCAGCGTGATGATCTCGCCCTCGGATATATTAATCGAAACGTCTTTTAAGGCCTGGATGTTGCCGTAATACGTTTTTAAATGTTTTACCTCAAGCATCGACATCTTCTCCGAGATACGCTTTAATCACCTCGGGATTATTTTTTATTTCCTGCGGAGATCCCTGGGCAATTTTTTTTCCGTAATCCACGACATAAATTCGATCGGATAAACTCATCACGAGCTTCATGTCATGTTCGATCAAAAGAATGGAAACGCCTTCTTCTTCACGGAGTTTGACGATCAGTTCATCGAGTTCCTGTGTTTCGTGAGGATTCATGCCGGCGGCCGGTTCATCCAGCAGCAGCAAAAACGGTTCGGTGGCCATGGCCCGCGCAATCTCGAGCCGGCGCTGGGCGCCATACGGCAAGTTTTTGGCAAAATCATTGACAAACCGCGCCAGGCCCATTTTTTCCAGGACCAGGTAGCTGTGCTCAACAATTTGCGACTCTTCCTGCCGGGTCGATGCTCTCTTCAGAACGGCCCCCACGATACCGGATGACGTGCGGCAATGACGACCGATCATGACATTTTCAAGCACGGTCATATTCGGAAACAGCCGGATATTTTGAAAAGTTCGCGCCAGGCCGTTTTCCGTGACATTGTTGGGTTTTAAGCCGTTCAGCTTCCTGGATTTTTTACCGGGAGGACGAATCAGCATAATACCCGACGTCGGCGAATATATACCGGTAATGCAGTTGAAAAAGGTGGTTTTGCCGGCACCGTTCGGACCGATGAGGGCCACAATCTCCCCCCGGCTGATCTTCAGATCCAGGTGGTCCAGCGCCCGCAGGCCGCCGAAATCCATTGTTAATTCATTAACTTCCAGTATCGGTTCCATATCCTAAATTATTTCGTCTTAGCGGTTGTTGCACCTTTGAACTGGTATGTCCGGCGCACTTCACTGACAATTCCCCCGGGGCGAAAGACCATCATCACAACCAGGACAGCCCCGAAAATCAGCAGCCGGTATTCGGAAAAAGCCCGGAGGTATTCCGGCAGCAGAATTAGAATCATTGCACCGCAGATAACGCCGAAAATTGAGCCCATGCCGCCCAGCACCACCACGCAAAGAATGATGATGGATTCCCAGATCGTAAAACTTGCCGGATTGATAAATGTTGTCTTGGCCGCAAATACGACCCCCGCCATTCCGGCCCAGGTGGCGCCCATGGCGAATGCCGTCAATTTGGTCTTGGTTTTGTCAATGCCCATGGCCTGGCAGGCTACCTCGTCTTCGCGCAGGGCAATCCAGGCCCGGCCGATGCGCGAGTTTTGCAGGCGGGCGACGACAAAAATCGTCATCAGCACCAAGCCAATCATCAAAAAATACAGGTACGTGGTAGCCTGGGACAGCGACAATTCGATTCCGAATAAACCGGGACGGGGAATATTGGCAATGCCACTGGGGCCGAAGGAAAATTGATTCCAGTTCTCCAGGATCAGCCGGATAATTTCGCCAAAGCCAAGCGTGACGATGGCCAGGTAATCCCCCCTCAGGCGCAATACGGGAAAACCCAACAGGATGCCGAACGTCATACTCAATCCGGCTCCGATGGGCAGCGCCAGCCAGAATCCCAGGCCGAAATGGTAGTTTAAAAGCGCATAGCTGTATGCGCCGACGGCATAAAACGCCACATAACCCAGGTCCAGCAGACCGGCCAGCCCGACCACGATGTTCAATCCAAGACCCGTGATCACGTATATCAGAGCGGTGATCATGATATTGGTTTGATACAGTGAAAAAATAAAGGGAAAGACCAGAACAAAAGCGCATAAGGCGATCAGTCCCGGAATGGAAAGCCGGCGATCCCGGTAAATCCGCTGGCTCCAGGAAACGCTTTCGGCTTCAGCCAGATCGGTCTTTTTCCGGCCAAGCTCCTTGCGTTTAAGCAGATAGCGCCAGACGAACGACAAGAAAAAACTTCCGATCCCGACCAGAAACATTCGTTCCCAGCGCCACTCGATAACGTTATTAATCGTGTTGACCCGGATGACCATAATCGGGAAGGTCAAAAACATAAACCATATGGAAGCGAAAAATGATTTTTTGATTTCTGCAAGAGTGACCAATGGTCCCAAACCTAACCCGGATAAAACCGGCAAAACGAGCTAAGGTACGTTGACCCCTTTAGCTCAATAAATTCAACAAACTCAATAAACTATACAAACTCAACGAACGCCTACACCTTCTGCGAATCGGAGCGCCCCAGGAGGCCGGCCGGTCTGAATATCAGGACCAACACCAGGATGACGAATGCAAAAACATCTTCATAGTCGCTGGATACAAATCCGGTGAAAAACGATTCGGACCAGCCTAAAACCAGGCTTCCCAAAACCGCCCCCGGCATGCTGCCGATCCCGCCCAGCACGGCGGCCACAAAGGCCTTGATGCCGGCAATAAATCCGATATAAAAATTGATCTGGCCGATATGCGAGGCAATCAGCACACCGCCCAGTGCCGCCGTGGCGGATCCGACGATAAATGTAAAGGATATGACCTTGTTGACGTCCACCCCCACCAGCAGCGCCATTTCCCTGTCCTGAGCGGTCGCCCGCATCGCTTTTCCGACCCGGGTAAATTTGATCAGATAGGTCAGCAACAACATGACGATGGCGGTCGTAATGATAATTACCACCTCCGGCGTGCTGAGGAAAGCGGAATAAGGTTCGAGAATTTTAAGGTCGGGTATGAGGCTGGGAAACGGCAGGAAGTCCGAGGTCTGGGCCAGCAGCACATAGTTTTGTAAAAACAGAGACATGCCGATGGCGCTGATTAAGGCCGACAATCGCGGTGCGTGTCGCAGCGGTTTGTAGGCGACTTTTTCCACCGTATACCCATAGGCCATGGAATAAATAACCGCCACAATCGAGGCGATGAAAATGATCGCAATATGGTTCCATCCCATGAAGCTGAGAACCCCGACAACTATTAAGGCGGTGAAGGCGCCGATCATGTATATTTCGCCATGGGCAAAATTAATCAGCTCAATGATTCCGTACACCATCGTGTAGCCCAGGGCAATCAGGGCATATATGCTCCCCCGCACCAAACCGCCGATGAAAAGTTCAATAAAATATTCCATAATATTTACCGTTGCAGGGCGAATCGTTTATTAGCGCTAAAATATAATGAATCCAGGGTTAGGTGGATCCGGGCCTGGTCGTGCCTCTCGACGAAATCAGTCGGACGCAGCGCTTTAAGGCTTTTTGAGCAAGGAAGGGGGCGCCAATGCAGTTGCGGATTTGGGATTTGGGATTGCGGATTGCGGATTGATGACAAGGATCCTGGTTCGAAAACTTTATTTTAAAATTTTGTTCTAAAATCAAAAATCCGAAATCGAGGCAACTCCCCACCCGCCTTGCCCTTGTCGACACAGCCGGATATTTTCAGTCCGGACCGAGGAACATACTTTCAAGCAGTTGAATACAAATCAGGGGTCAGGTCCATTAAAGGACCTGCCCCTGATGGGTTTAAGTCAACACTTTATTTGACCTCGACATATACCCCGTTTTTAACCTGGTACACGGAAAAGCCGACACCCGTGGCATCGCCGCGCTCGTCAAAATGAATGGATCCGAGGGGGGTATCCACGTTTTTGGTGTGCAGGGCATTGGACAACGCAGCATAATCCGTGGAACCGGCCTGCTGGATCGCATTCAGCAACGCCAGCGCAGCCGAATAGGCATTCAGATAAAATGCACCGGGATCTTCGCCGTAGGCTTTTTTGTGGGCCTCAATGGCGGCAATCGCCATGGGGTTTTTAGATACATCTCTGGGTCCGGTGGCATATACGCCTTCGGCGTATTTTTTGGCAACTTTGATAAAGGTGTCGTCCTTGACGCCGTCATCGGAAATAAAGATGGTTTTCATGCGTTTTTTACGCATCTGGGTCACGATCTTAGAAGCTTCGGGATGATAACCGCCGAAAATGACGGCTTCGGCGCCCGAGCGTTTGATTTTTTGAACCACGGCCGAATAATCAACCGCACCGGGTGTAATTCCCTCAAACAGCACCACTTTGGCCCGCGGATCTTGCTCCAGAAATGTTTTGGCGAACTCCGCCAGTCCTTTGCCGTAATCACCCTTGTCATGCAGCACCGCGACCTTTTTGAGTTTGAGAACATTCAGCGCAAAGTCGACTTCAAGGCGTGCCTGGGCGTCGTCGGAGGCGATGGTACGGTAAAAATTGGGGTAGTCGCCGCTCTGGGTCAGAGCCGGATTGGTGGCGGACGGCGACATGGCAATAATGTTTGAATCTTTGTAAATACCAAGCGCAGCTTTGGTGGCGCCGCTGCAAATATGCCCCAAAACCACATCTACCTTTTCCGATATCAGCTTGGTGGCGGTGTTGGTTGCTACCTCGGGTTTGCAGACATCGTCTTCAACCAGCAGCTCAACTTGTTTACCAAGCACTCCGCCTTTGGCATTGATATCCTTGACGACGAGCTCGGCGGCATGAACGGTGGGAATTCCGTAGGAAGCCAGATCACCGCTGTGAGGCCCGGCAACGCCCATCTTAATCGTATCCCCGGCCAGGGCAGGGCTAAAGGTACAGACGGCCAAAAACAGACCAACCATAGTCAGAACAACCAGTTTTCCGAAATTTCGTTTCATAATACTTTATTCCTCCTTCAAGTTGCATAATGTAGGGCAGATTCGTCCGAAAACAGATTCGTCCGAAAACATGTTTTTATAATAAAATGGAAACACTGAGTCAAGATCGAATTTCAATATTCTCAAGTTTTCCAAAGCACAATTTACACCCGCCGAAGCGCTGTTTATCAGGGCGGCCTAATTCGCAAAAATTGCTTGCTGTTCAAACCTGATGCTTGTATGAATACACTGTTCCGGATTTATGCCTGCCGCAGGTCGATTCGAACCTGCTGGAAATAAGATTAGAAAGATTGGACTGCTATTTTGCGCAAAGTCGGATTATTTGTCAAAAAAGATAAAAATGCCTGCCAGGAAGCCGATAAATTTGAAGCGTGGCTCGCCAACAAAAATATCCAGGTGCTCAGAAAGCAGAGCGCACCGCCGGACATGCATTCATCGGCCGATAATCAGATTTCAGCACCGCCGGATCTGTTTTGCTTGTTTGTGCTGGGGGGAGACGGCACCTTTTTGAGCGCCGCTCGCTGGATCGGGGATCTGAATATTCCGGTGCTGGGAGTTAAATTCGGCGAGATCGGATTTCTGGCGGAAACCGCCGCCGAAAACCTGTTTACAGCCGCCGAAAAAATAATCAGCGGTAATTATTCCATCAGCCGCCGCATGCGCCTCAATGTGGATGTGGTACGGGAAAATAAGAAGATCGTCAGCGAATCCGTCCTCAATGATATTGTCATAAACAGGGGCGCATTGGCCAGACTGGCCGACGTTGAAACCCACATCAACGATCACTATCTGACGACATTCAGATCCGACGGGCTCATTTTGGCGACTCCGACCGGTTCGACGGCCTATTCCCTGGCGGCCGGCGGTCCGGTCATCCATCCCGATGTTCCCGGTATCATTATCACCCCGATCTGCCCCTTCACTCTGACCAACCGGCCCTTGATCATTCCGGATTCAATCCGGATCACACTCAAGCTCGCCCAGGGGGCGTCCGATATCATGTTGACCTTTGACGGCCAGAAAGGCCTCGATATAAGCGATCGGGATACCATTATCGTCCGCAAAGGTCCCCATCCGCTCAACATGATTACACTGCCCGGCCAGCACTATTTTGACGTGCTGAAAGCGAAGCTGAGGTGGTCGGGGGGAAGGGCTTGATAGGTGAGGTGATAGTTGATAGATTATCATAGTTGATAGGTCATAGTTGATAGGTCATAGTTGATAGTAAAATGGATCTGGCTGCAGCTTTTTTTGATTTACGGTGAATTATCTGCCAAAAACTATGCCCCATGAACTATCATCCATGCACTATCGACGATGTACCATCATCTATATCCTATCGACTGCTTTTATTTCAAATAGGTTCCCGTCGAAATCCTTGATAAAGGTCAGGGTCTTGTCTCCCTTCGGTATTTGGCTGATCTCGACGTTTAAAGTGCGACATTTTGCGATAAAATCGGAGAGAGCATCGACTTCAAGGCATTGGTGCGAAATTTGTCTGGATTTATTATCAATCAGGCTGGTAATAAATACCTCGAAGTGGAGCTTTTCATCCATGTAGTTGATAATTTGCAGTTCGGCCTCGAGGTTGAAAATGGCTTTGGAAAGATCGGACGGTAAAGTTTTAGGCTCCGATTTACTCAAGCCTAATAGATCCTGATAGAATTTATCCGCCTTGTCTTCAGTACTGCAGGTAAGTCCCACATGTTTTAGCAGCATCACGGCCTCTTAAAATGAGCCAAAATATTTTTTCCGTATCAGAAGTACTTCCTACCAACCGACTCAGGCATTCGGTTTAATAATCACCTTAATCGATTCGCGCCCATCCAGGACCAGTTGAAACCCTTTGGAAATATCCTTTAAAGGCAGCCGGTGGGTGATCATTTCATCCACAACGATGCTTTTCGAATCGATAAGGTTTATCGATTCGACTATATCCGGCGGTCCGCAGTAATAGGAGGTAAGTATTTTGATTTCCCTGGTCCAGAATTTATTAATCGGTACGGTAACTTTTTTGTCCGGACCGGGGACTGCAAAAAAGACGACCGCCCCCCCCTTTTCGACACACTTCCAGGCCTGTTCAACAGCCGACATGGCCGAGGTACACAAAATGACGATATCGGCTTTTCGGCCGGTTTCAGCAGCCAGTCGTTCCGCAACATTTTCAGCGGCATCAATGGCGACGTCCGCTCCCAAGCCGGAGGCAATTTGCAGCCTTTGCGGGTTGATATCGGTGGCAATAATGCGGCATTTTCCGGCTTTGGCAAGCTGGACATGCAGCAGTCCGGACATACCGCAACCCATTACCAGCACCGTCTGATCGCCCCGCACCCCTGCCAGGCGCTGGGCTCTGACCACACAGGCCAGCGGCTCGATAAACGTACTTTCATCATAGCCGATATTGTCCGGCAGACGATAGGTACCATTTTCGACGAGTGCCGGCGGTGCGAGAACATATTCGGCAAATCCGCCGGGCAGTCGTTCCGCAATCATAGAACAAACAGGATAGTGCCCCTTTTTACAATAATCGCATTGCATACACGGCACTTTCGGTGCAATGAAAACCCGGTCTCCGGGCTTATATTTTTTTACCGATTCCCCAACGGCCGCCACCTCAGCGCCGATTTCATGCCCCTGCACCAGGGGTGCGCGGGGAAGCCGGTACCATTCAACAACATCACTGCCGCATATGCCGCACGAATTTACTTTGACCAGGATCTCATTGGGGCCGGGCGTTGGTCGTGGAACCTCTTCGATGCGAATATCTTTATTGTTGTACCAGACGGCAACTTTCATTTTGTGATCCAATCAAGCAGGTGAAATCGTTAACAATTCAGCAATTCAGAGGATGTTTGTATTTTCCAATCAGCCTTTTTTCGGATTGTTGACTTACGTTTTCTCTTACAATATATAGAACCCAATGGTCAACCGAATTAGAATCAGCGGGGTTAAAACCGGTTCTATCATATACGAAACATCCAAAGGGTGTCGAAAGGCCGCAGAACCGCCTGCAACCTTTCTTTGCTGAAAGAAACAGGGAATTGCTGTGCGCATACATCGAAGTCCGGCAGAAGGGACGAAAGGGCAATTGGCCACGGCATGTCTGATAATTTTGTTTAGTTTCGCGTCTGCCGCCGCCTATGGCGCCGATCTCCTCTCACTTATCGAATTCAAGGGCCAGGGAAGCATTGATTGGACCGCAGGGGTTGTCACGGCCAGGGGCATCGGCGATCCTTCGACCTACAGCTATCCTGCCAGGACCCAGGGAAACCAAGAACAGACTGCAACCGAAGCCATCACCAAAGCCCGTCACAACCTGCTGGAAACTATTGTCGGCATGCGGATAAATGCCCAGGACAGGGTGATCGATATTATCGAAAATTACCCTTCCATTATGACCTCTCTGCGGGAGATGGCTTATAAAGCGCCGGAAGTCGAAAATCTAAGGACGTATCTCTACGACGGCGGGGTGGAGGCGTGGTCCCAGCTGGCATTCAACGGTGGATTTTCACAGCTCATACTCCCCCCTGATATCAGGCAAATCGAGTCCATTAAACAGGTTTTACCGCGCCGGGATCCCGCAAATCCGCCCAACAGGAAGCGCTCAACGGATATATACACCGGAATGGTGGTCGATGCCAGGGGTATTGGGGCCGTCCCGGCAATAGCGCCCAGAATCTTGGATGAAAATCTGGAGGAAGTATTCGGACCGACATATGCCAGTCGTGAATTCGCAGTTCAGCATGGCGTCGTGCATTATGCAACCAACATTTGGCAGGCAAAATTCGATCAGAGGGTTTCCGACAATCCCATAATAGTCAAGGCCCTTAAAACCGTCTGGCCGGGCCGCTGCGACTTTATCATCAGCAATGCCGATGCCGGCAAGCTGCGCCGAGAATCGGAGCATCTGCTGTTTCTGAGAGAGTGCCGGGTGATTATCGTCCTCGATCCGATGTGAATGGCCCCGCAGACAGAGAACAGACGCGAGGTCAGAAGGTGAGAAGGTGGGAAGGTTAGAAGTTGAGAAGATATGTTTTTTTCCATATTCCGACTCAATTTCCTTCCCCCAATTTCCATCCGTGATCTGTCTTCCGCCCACTGTCTTCTTACATCTGACTTCTGCCCTCTGTCCGCTGTCCGCTGTCCTCTGTCGTCTGGAACTCTAGGTTCCCAACTGCCAGGATGCCAGGTACTTCTTCTGCTGGGCTGTCAGCCGATCGATGGAGATCCCCATCGCGGCCAGCTTTTCCTTGGCAATCATCGCATCGATTTTTTCAGGAACCGGGTAGACATTTTTCTCCAGTGGATTTTTGAGCTTCACCATGTATTCAATGCTCAAGGCCTGGTTGGCAAAACTCATATCCATCACACTGGAGGGGTGGCCTTCGGCGGCCGCCAGGTTGATCAGCCGTCCCTCACCCAGCACATTGATTCGGCGTCCGTCTTTGAGCACGAATTCTTCCACGAACGGCCGAATGACGCGGTTTGATTTGGCAATGCTTTTGAGCCCCCCGAGATCCAGTTCGACGTTGAAATGGCCGGAGTTGGCCACGATAGCCCCGTCTTTCATGGCCGCAAAATGCTCCTTGCGGATCACGTTGATGTCTCCGGTCAGGGTGCAAAAAAAATCACCGATGCGGACCGCCTGGCGAATAGGCATTACCTCAAAACCATCCATGACGGCTTCGAGCGCCGGCAGCGGATCGACTTCGGTCACAATCACCTTGGCGCCCATGCCCCGGGCCCGCATGGCAACGCCCCTGCCGCACCAGCCGTATCCGCAAACGACAAAATGGGAGCCGGCCAGCAGCCGGTTCGTGGCCCGGATGATGCCGTCGACGGTGCTCTGGCCGGTGCCGTAGCGATTATCGAAGAAATGCTTGGTCCGGGCGTCATTGACGGCAATGATCGGGTAGCGCAAAACCCCGCCGGCGGCCATGCTGCGCAGTCGAATAACACCGGTGGTGGTTTCTTCGGTTCCGCCCTGCACCCCGTCAACAAGCTCCGTTCTTTTGGTGTGCAGGACTGAAACCAGATCGGCCCCGTCATCCATCGTAAACTGCGGCCGGATGTCGAGCACCGCATTGATATGGGAATAGTAGGTTGTATTGTTTTCGCCTTTTATGGCGAAAACCGCTATCTTATCGTTTTTGGCCAAAGATGCCGCCGCATCATCCTGAGTGCTCAACGGGTTGGACGCACACAATGCGACGACGGCCCCGCCGGCTTTCAAAGTTTGCATCAAAGATGCCGTTTCGGTGGTCACATGCAGGCAGGCGCCGATTCGAACCCCTTTGAGTGGTTTTTCCTCCGCAAAACGCCGGCGAATACGGTTTAATACCGGCATATTCTGATCGGCCCATTCAATACGCAGCGCTCCCTCCTTGGCAAGCTTAATGTCCTTAACATCATATTTCGTCATCAGATCCTCTCCCTATTTCAAATTTATCCGCATCGAGTTAATGCACGTATACGCAAAAAGACCGGGGCTAGCCTTTGCAGGCGTCGGCCGGTTTTTCGCCCTTCAACCCTGCCATCTCTCTGATCATATCGGCCTTGTCTGTTTTTTCCCAAGAAAACTCGGGTTCATTGCGGCCGAAATGACCGTAAGCCGAGGTCTTGCGATATATGGGACGCAGCAGGTCAAGATATTCGATGATGGCGCGGGGTCGCAGGTCGAATACCTCTTTTACAATTTCTTCAATCCGTTGTTTGGGAACGATACCGGTGCCCATCAGATCGACCATTATAGATACGGGTTCGGCCACACCGATGGCATAGGCGATTTGAATTTCGCATTTTTTGGCGACGCCGGCCGCGACGATATTTTTGGCGATATGGCGTCCCATGTATGAGGCGCTGCGGTCCACCTTGGATGGATCCTTGCCGGAAAAACAGCCCCCACCGTGGCTGCCCTGGCCGCCATAGGTGTCGACGATGATCTTGCGGCCGGTCAATCCGCAGTCGCCCATGGGGCCGCCGATGACAAATCTGCCGGTGGGATTGATAAAATAGCGGGTGTCACCGTCCGTCATCTCCAGCGGAATCACTTTTTTGATAACTTCCTCAATAATCGCCTCTCTCAGATCTTCATGGGTCACTTCCTCTTTGTGCTGGGCGGAAACCACCACGGCATCCACGCGTTTAGGGGTGCCGTTTTCATATTCGATGGTAACCTGGGATTTTCCGTCCGGCCGTAAAAAATCCAGGGAACCGTTTTTGCGAACCGTGGCCAGACGACGACAGAGTTTGTGGGCATATGTGATCGGCATCGGCATCAGTTCAGGGGTCTCGGCCGAGGCAAACCCGAACATCAGCCCCTGGTCGCCGGCGCCCTGGTCCTTAAAGAGTCCTTCGCCTACATTGACGCCCTGGGCGATGTCCGGCGATTGGCGATCGATACTGGTAATGACCGAACAGGTTTGATAGTCAAACCCCATCCGCGATGAAGAATATCCGATCTCGCGAATGGTTTCCCGGACGATCTGCGGCATATGAACGTAACAGTCAGTCGTAATTTCTCCGGCAATAAACGCCAGACCGGTCGTAACCATGGTTTCGCAGGCAACCCGGCAATTTTTGTCCTGGGCCATAATGCTGTCCAGAATTGAGTCGGATATGGCATCGGCGATCTTATCCGGGTGGCCTTCGGTCACTGACTCGGATGTAAAAAAGTATCTATCCATGAATTCTCTCCTTGATCCGGTTATTTGTATTTTACTCTGCCGTTTGGATTGGGCGTTGCGCGAAATCAAGCAGAAAGATTGCTCACGCGATTGTCACAAAACAGGCGGAAATATTTAAGTTGCGACTAAAATAAATGATCATAAATCATCAAAAAATTTCTGTCAATAAGCAGGTTGCCACTTGAATATTTAACCGATTTTTGTTTGACTTTGTTAGTATACCTGTTATTGGCTTCATATGCGCCCAAATGATTGTTGTCTGATAGATTGGAGGTGATAGGGCTGCCTTCAAATTTTTTCAGCAACAAAGCCGGCATACGTTTTGAGTTAAGAATCCATTGTCAATACTCCAGGCAAACAAAAATCAAAAGCGAAGGAGGTATTATGAAAGTAAACCGACGGGAGTTTATCCAGGTTACCGGAGCTGCGGCTGCCGGACTTGCCTTCAGCGGATTGGGATTTGACCTGCGCCCGGTCAAAGCCCATGCCCAGATGCTGAAAACCAAGTATGCCAAGGAAACCACCACCATCTGCTGCTATTGCGCGGTGGGCTGCGGTGCCATCGTACATACCAGCCAAAAAGGCGACGGCCGGGTCATCAACATCGAAGGCGATCCGGACCATGTGATCAACCGGGGCTCGCTGTGCTCGAAAGGTGCGGCCCTGACCCAGTTGGTGGAAAACAGCGAGCGCATCACCGAGCCGATGTACCGGGCGCCGTATTCAAAAGAATGGCAAAAGGTTTCCTGGAACTGGGCCTTGACGGAAATCGCCCACCGCGTCAAAGCCACGCGCGAGGCTACATTTGAGGCCAAAAACACCAAGGGGCAGCTCGTCAACCGCACCGGGGGCATCGCCTCGGTGGGCAGTGCCGCTCTGGACAACGAGGAGTGCTGGCTTTACCAGGCACTGATCCGGGCCATCGGGGTGACATATATCGAACACCAGGCTCGTATCTGACACAGCGCCACAGTTGCGGCTCTGGCAGAGTCGTTCGGACGCGGCGCGATGACCAATCACTGGATCGACATCAAAAACAGTGACTGCATTTTAATCATGGGCAGCAATGCTGCCGAAAACCACCCTATTTCCTTCAAATATGTGGCTGCCGCCCAGCAGCGCGGCACCCAGCTGATCAATGTGGATCCCCGTTTCACGCGCACTTCTTCCAAAGCAGACATCTACGCGCCCATTCGATCGGGGACGGATATCGCTTTTCTGGGGGGTATGATCAAGTATATCCTGGACAATGACCTCTATTTCGAGGAATACGTCGCCAATTACACCAATGCGCCTTTTATCGTCGGGCCGGCCTATGATTTTAAGGACGGTCTGTTTTCGGGCTACAATGCGCAAACCCGCAAGTACGACCAAAGCAAATGGGCCTTTGAGATGGACGCCAACGGCGTGCCGAAAATGGATCACACCCTGCAGGACAAACGATCTGTGTTTCAGCTGCTGAAAAATCACTATGCCCGTTACACCCCCGAGCTGGTGTCTGAAATCACCGGAACGCCAAAAGAGAGTCTGTTGGTAATTTACAAGACCTATGCCGCCACGGGTGCCAGGGGCAAGGCGGGGACCATCATGTATGCCATGGGCTGGACCCAGCACACCGTAGGGGTTCAAAACATCCGCGCCATGGCGATCATCCAGTTGCTGCTGGGCAATATGGGGGTTGCCGGCGGCGGCGTCAATGCCCTGCGCGGGGAGTCCAACGTCCAGGGCTCCACCGATCACTGCCTGCTGTGGCACATCTGGCCCGGTTATCTGAGAACCCCCCGGGCATCCGACGTGTCACTGGCAGTCTACAATGAGAAGTCGACCCCTAAGAGCAACGACCCACTCAGTGCCAACTGGTGGCAGAATTATCCTAAATATTCGATTAGCTTGCTCAAGTCGTTTTTCGGGGATAATGCCACCGCTGCCAACAATTTCGGCTTCAACTGGCTGCCCAAGGTGGACGACGGCCAAGATTACTCCTGGCTGACGCTGTTTGACGAAATGTACAAGGGCGCCTTCAAGGGATTCTTTGCCTGGGGCCAGAACCCGGCTTGCAGCGGCGCCAACGCCGGTAAAAACCGCAAGGCGTTTGCCAAACTGGACTGGATGGTCAATGTCAATCTCTTTGCCAATGAGACCGGCTCCTTCTGGAAAGGACCAGGGGTCGATCCGGCCGAAATCAAGACCGAGGTTTTTTTCCTGCCGGCCGCCGTGTCAGTTGAAAAAGAAGGCAGCATCACCAACAGCGGCCGCTGGAGCCAGTGGCGCTACCCGGGCCCCAAACCGCTGGGCAACAGCCTGCCGGACGGCCAGATGATCATGGAACTGGGCCACAAAATCAAAGCCGAATATAAAAAGGGCGGCACCCTGCCGGAACCAATTGTCAATCTCAAGTGGGATTATCTGACCGACGGCAAGTACGATCCCCACAAAGTCGCCAAAGAAATCAACGGCTACTTTTTAAAAGACGTCACTATCAAAGATAAAACCTACAAACAAGGCACCCTGGTGCCCAGTTTTGCCTTTCTGCAGACCGACGGCTCGACCTCGTCGGGCAACTGGCTTTATTGCAACAGCTATACCGAAAAAGGCAATATGGCGGCCCGCCGCAGCCAGAAGGATGCCCCCAACAACATCGGACTGTACCCGGAGTTTGCCTGGTGCTGGCCGGTTAACCGCCGTATCATATACAACCGCGCCTCGGTGGATCTCAAAGGGCAGCCCTGGGACAAGGAACAGCCGGTCATCCAATTCGCCGGCGATTCCGCCGACGGCAAGTATATTTCGAACAAATGGGTCGGCGATGTTCCCGACGGCGGCTGGTATCCCATGCAGAATCCCGACGGCACCATGCGCGCGGATTCCAAGTATCCGTTTATCATGCGCAAGCACGGACACGGCCAGATCTTCGGCCCGGGACGGGCCGACGGTCCTTTCCCGGAACACTACGAGCCGCTGGAATGTCCCATCGAGAAAAACCTGCTGAGCAGCCAGCGGATGAACCCGACCGCACCGGTCTATGGAACCAAGGCTGACGAATGGGCCAGCTGCGATCCGCGATATCCCTATGTGGCGACCACCTACCGCGTGACGGAACACTGGCAGACGGGGGTCATGACGCGCTGGCAGCCCTGGCTGCTGGAAATGCAGCCCCAGGTATTCGTGGAAATGAGCGAGGAACTGGCCCTATTGAAGGGCATTAAAAAGGGTGAGCGGGTCAAAGTTTCATCCCCGCGCGGCTCCCTGATGGCAACGGCAATTGTCACCAAACGGTTGCAGCCGTTTAAAATCGGCGGTGCCGTGGTGCACCAGGTCGGGTTGCCGTGGCATTATGGCTGGCGCATGCCGGTCAGCGGTCTGGAGGAAAGTGCCAACCTGCTGACGGCGGCCACCGGCGATCCCAACACCCGCATTCCTGAAACCAAAGCCTTTATGGTGAATGTCACCCAAAAATAGAAGGAGGTGATCGCGATGAGCAAGTCTTTTTTAATTGATACAACCCTGTGCACGGCCTGCCGAGGGTGCCAGGTTGCCTGCAAGCAATGGCATAATCTGCCGGCTGAAAATACCGTCAACCGGGGTACGTACCAAAACCCGGCCGATCTCTCCTTCGACACCTACAAACTGGTGCGCATGCGTGAAGAGGTCATCGACGGTGAACTGAGATGGCTGTTTTTTCAGGATCAGTGCCGGCATTGCATTGACCCGCCCTGCCAGGACACGGCCGGCGACCCGACGGCCATCTTCACCGAAGAGGTGATCGGGGCCGTGATTTACACGGACAACACCCGTCATCTGGATCCAATCGAAATCCGCGAGTCCTGTCCCTATGACATTCCTCGTCAGGCTGAAGACGGCACGCTGGCCAAGTGCGATATGTGCAGCGACCGGGTGCAAAACGGACTGGAACCGGCCTGCGTCAAGGTGTGCCCGACGGGTGCCATGAACTTCGGCGAAAGAGAGGAAATTGTGGCGCTGGCAAATGAGCGTCTGGCCGCTGCCAAAAAGAAGTATCCCAACGCCCGGTTGCTGGACCCGCAAGATGTCAGAACCATTTTCCTGGTCGGGTTTGATCCCATGCATTACCATGACGCAGCGGTAGCGTCTGTCCGCCTTAAAGGCATGACCCGGCAAGCAGCCTTAAGAAAAATGCTTCGCCCGTTTAGCCGGGCGGCTGCGGGCCTTGGCTGAAACAGGCCGAGTGGTATATTTAAGCGCTACACAGCGTCAATGTAAGGGGAGGAGGAGATTCCTTTCTCCCCTTTTTAATATCTTATGGATATGGTAATAATTTAATTACTCCACCCTGAAAAATAAGAATACCTGGTGTGTATAAACGTATGGGTCAGATTGAAACTGATAAGATTGTATTGATATTTTCCGGGCGGATTAATTAAATTATATTTTGAAGTTGTGAGGTTGGATTTTGCTTGAATTCCGATATTGCGAGGTAGCCATAATTTAAACCCGCTGATTCAAAAATGTAAAAGGAAAGCAAATGAAAGTAAATTTCGCCCTAACCTCCGATCAGGTCAAAAGGGCCGTTGAAGCAGTAAAAAAAAGCAAACCGGTTTATGAGGAAATCCTGAATTTTTACGGCCGCATGTTTGCCGCCCAGATAGCAAGTATGAGCCGTCTCCATATAGAACCGCTTCAAATTCCGGCTAAAATTCGATCCGTCAAGACGGGCGAAAAATTCCCCCTCATCAAAATAAAGCAATTTGCTTATGACAAAATTGAGTCCGGTAAACTGTTTATCTCAATCTGCCGGCTGGCCCACGAAGCCATCCCCAAATTGGCCCGCGCGGCTCGGCGCATCCTGGATGCGGTGGAGGAAACGGTAGCGCCGGATGCACTTTTTGGGGCGCTGCTTGCCGGCGACGAAGCCTTATTTGAAAATATAAGCGCCGAGCTTGAAATCGAAAAACAGGTCCTGGGCTTTATCACCTACAACAGCTTAAAGCCTTCACTTTGCACCTGCGCTGACCAGCTTGCGGGCTATTTGAATCAGAGCGAGCCCTGGCTGCTGGGGAACTGCCCGGTATGCGGCAGTGCGCCGATACTTTCCATCCTTGAAGATGAGGGTGCGCGAAGTTTAATCTGCAGTTTCTGCTGGTACAAATGGCCGGTGAAACGGCTCTACTGTCCTTTTTGTGAAAATTCAGACAGCAAATTGCTGCACTATTTATTCAGTGAAGAGGAAAAAGACGTTCGGGTGGACCTTTGCGATAATTGCAAAAAATACATTAAAACCGTCGATTCACGCCGGGCAAACCGTTTGATTTATCCGCCCCTTGAACAGATCTCAACACTGCACCTCGACATCAAAGCCCGCGCAGAAGGGTTTGAGGCCGGGGTGAAACTGTTTATGGAGATGCAGAATCCAAGGTCCCGGGGTTCAGAGGTTCCGGGTTCCGGGGTTTAGGACATAGGGTCAAGGAACAGGTGCACGGCTCAAGGCGAGGGGAAAAGTAACTTATGAACATCGAACGTCCAACATCGAACGTCGAATGCGGGTACTACCATTGAAGCTGACAGACATGGAAAAACGCTGGTTCTGCTTTTTGGTGTTTGCTTTATTTGCCGCAGTAATTTTAATTCCGCCTTGCATAGCGTCAACCGCGCTTGACGAGGCGGTTAAGGTCAGAACGGCATGGTCGGCGGACCGGGCACGTCCCGGTGATTCGATCGTCCTGGCAGTGGTGGCGGACATTAAAAAAGGCTACCACATCAATGCCGATGCGCGCCAGGTCAAATCATCTGAAGATTTCAAACCGTATCCCACGCAAGTGAGCGTTGTTGAAGCCGCTGAGGGGATGACCATCGAGTCCCCCCGCTATCCCAGGGCTGTTGCCTTGAAGGTGCAGTATGCGGCCGAACCATCCCTGTCTTTTGAAGGGCGGACCGTCATCTACCTGCCCATCAGGCTGGAAGAGACCCTGGCACCGGGCCAAGCGGGGATGAAACTTCAGTTTGAATATCAGGCCTGCGCCGACAATTACTGCCTGTTCCCCCAAAAGATTAAGATTGAAGAAACCCTTACGGTCGCAAAAGGCGGAGTCGTTTCAAAAATCAATCCGGAATTGTTTGCCGGCTTTTACGCGGCGCCCGCAGCCGCAGCGCCCCGCAGCGTCGATTTTGACCTGTTCGGCTGGGGTTTTTCGATCGATGCTTCGTCCGGCCTGGGATTGGTTCTGCTGCTGATCACCGCCGCCTTCGGCGGGCTGCTGCTGAACTTTACGCCCTGCGTGCTGCCGCTGATTCCGATTAAAATCATCAGTCTGTCGAATGCCGCCCAGAATCGGCGGCGCTGCCTCATGCTCGGGCTGACCATGTTTCTGGGGGTTCTGGCATTCTGGCTGGCCCTGGGTGTCATGATCGCTCTGGTCAGCGGTTTCAGCGCGACCAATCAACTGTTCCAGTATCCGGCCTTTACCATCACAATCGGCGTCATCATCGCAACGATGGCGACGGGCATGTTCGGTTTCTTTTCCATGCGGCTGCCTAATTTTATTTATATGATCAACCCCGAGCAGGATACCCTGCACGGCTCTTTCGGACTTGGCATTCTGGCGGCAATCCTTTCCACACCCTGCACGGCGCCGTTTATGGGGGCCGCGGCGGCCTGGGCCGCGACTCAGACCCCGGCCACAACCCTTTTAACTTTTGGCGCCATCGGCACGGGAATGGCCCTTCCCTACCTGGTGCTTTCGGCCTCACCGGGGTTGGTCAAAAAGATGCCGAAAACCGGCCCGGCCAGCGTATTGATAAAGCAGGTGATGGGGCTGTTTATGCTTGCGGCCGCGGCCTATTTTATCGGCGTGGGGGTTGCAGCCCTGTTTAACAGTCCACCGAATCCGCCCAGCAGATTGTACTGGTGGCCGGTAATGCTGCTGGTCATCGCTGCGGGCGGGTGGCTGGCGTATCGAACACTTCAGATTGCATCCGGTAAAAAAATAAAGGTATTCTTCGCCGGTGTCGGCGTCATCCTGATCGCCTTGTCCGCCTGGGGATCGGTTCGGCTGACCGACAAGGGGCCGATCGACTGGGTTTACTATACCGAAAAACGGTTTCAGGATGCGACCGCTGCCCGCAAAGTGATCGTCATGGTCTTCAGCGCGGAGTGGTGTTTGAACTGCAAAGCCCTGGAAAAGGGCGTTTTGGACGATTCCCGAATCATTGAACTGTTGGCACGCCGGGAACTCGTGCCGATGAAAGTGGACATCACCGGCAACAATCCCGCCGGCAAGGCCAAGCTGAGAGAAGTCGGCAATCTGACCATTCCGCTGCTGGTGATCTTCTCCCCGCGCGGCGAGCAGGTGTTTAAAAGTGATTTCTATACGGTCGAGCAGGTCTTGGATGCCGTGGCCGAAGCCTTGAGTGGCAAAGCGAACCCGGAAAGTTAAGCTCTGGTGACTTCCACCGTTCATATTCTTAGCTGATTTATTACATATATTAGCGGACTTGATGTTCCTTTGAGTCGCGTTAAGATCGTACAACAAGTTCGCCCGGTCAGGAAATTCATCATCCCGGTCATATAAAATGAGCTGTAGTGGAATCTGCGGAAGCAAATCAAAAATCAGGCTCACCGCACCCAAACCAGCTTCTCCAGCCTGGCGTCCGCCGTAAGATGCCGCCGCCAAAAATAATTCCGGGATGCGCCCTTGAAAGCCTTGTTGCCCCAACCCGGTTCCAGTATTGCTCGGAAACCTTGCGGGAGTGTGTCGAGGTGTTCGGCCAATCTTTGATAAACGTCGCCGGTCATGATGCGTTTTTCCTCCAAACTACGCCGCTTCAACCCGGCAGGGAACATAGCGATGCATAGGGGTTCCGACAAAGTCTCGGTTTGTGTTTTTTGTTAATCTGTTGACGTTAGCGCCGTATTTAACGCCATCGTAGACCAGACCAAATCCTTGCGGAATGATGACCTGGCCCTTTCTGGCATCTGTCGTCACTTCGACCTCGATGGATTCTTCGCCCGCCTCGGTGATAACCTTCACCATTTGTCCGTCGGAGAACCCATATTTCTCTGAGTCCGCTGGATTCATTGCCAGGGTGCAGGGCCGCCTGCCTTCGTTCCACGCAGGGTTCCGCATAGCTGTATTGGAATTCATGTCCATGTGACGTCCTGCCATTAGGATCAATGGAAATTCATTATCAGTTTTCAGTCGTTTCTCTTCCTCATCGGGACTGATTTCCTTTATCCAGTCTTCCGCCTCTGCGGTATGAAGCCGTATCCTGCCGTCCTTTGTGGCCAATCTACCAAGGTTTTTCACGATATCCTGTACTCCGACCAGCGCGCCTTCCGGATGGTCGATGATGGCCTGGCAGAGGGCCAGCCCCTGGTCCGGTCCGGCGTCGAATCCCACCCCTGCCGCCGCCGCCTGCTTTGCCGGGGACCTCTGTAAAAGTCCGGTGAAATAGCTGGCCAGGTGGGCGGAACCGATGGTATTACCCAGCGTCTTGGCTGCTATGAAGGGTACCCACATCATGTTTTCAGGATGCTCCCTTACATAACCTGTCAGCGCATCACGATATGTCCTCAGGCTGCCGCTTTCGGCAGCCTGGTAAAGTGAGTCGGGTAGTGCGGGGATCAGCCCCATGGCGTCGGCCAGGAGAGTGAATATCTCACCCGCTTCTTTCTGCTCTCCTTCTACCTCAACAACAGGCCGGCGCATCCGGCTGTATACGTCCAGGAAACCTTCGTTGGTTTTGGAAGGGATAATAGCGTCGGCCGTTGACCATGATTCGTAAATTGACCTGCAGGGCAAAACGTAGTGTGCAAGTGCGGCGGTCTCACTCATTGCAATCTCGGTTACCACCAGCAGATCAAGCCGCCCGAATGCCTCTTCATACGCGGTCGTATCGGCGTAAGACCGCAATGGATTGGATCCCAGGACGAAGGCGGCCCTCAGCCGGTCGGGACGGTCGTTTGCGATCTCTTCCGGCATCACATTGGGGGGGAACATCCCCCCGATAGCCGGGATGTCGGTCACCGCTGTCCTCCACGTCTTGGGGTCATTCGGATCTGAGTACATCTTTCCGCCCACAAGGTAGTTTCCTCCCGGCACACCGATGCGTCCGCAGATCGCCAGCAGCACAACGAGCAGATAGGATACAAGGGCGCTGTGCCGGTTCATCAGGATGCCAAGATCGTCACGCAGGCAGGACTGGCGTCTGGTGAATTCCTGGCAGACCCGGAACACCTGGTCGTACTCCAGTTCGCAGACCTTTAGCGCCGCGTTCACGTCAAATCCGGCGAACCAGGGCAGTATCTCCTTGAACCCGTTAACGTGCTTGTCGATGTATTCCTGGTTATGCATTCCTTCTTTGAGGATGATGGCAATCATCGATTTTAACAGCAAGGCATCCGTACCCGGCCGAAGGGCCAGGTGAATATTCGCTGTTTTCGCAGTTTTCGAACGCCGCGGGTCGATCGCTACAAGCATCTTGTCCGGGTCTTTGGAAATCCTGGACAATACTCTCCTGGCCTGGGGTATATGGTGGCTCATCATCCCATTCCAACCGACGGCCATCAGCATCTCTGTATTCTTGTAATCAGGTGCCAGCTCGAGCAGCTGGCTTCCGAATGTTAGCCCGTGCGCCCAATACCGGCCGGAAAACTCCTGATTGGCGGATGAGTACTGGTATCGCGACCCAAGAGCCCGAACGAAGCCGACCAAGAACCGGGCCGGGTAGAAGTTGAATTCGCCCCCGCCGGCGACCGAGGCTAGGGACCGCGGCCCATGTTCTTGAAGTATCTTCTTGAGTATTTCTGCGATCTCGCCGATTGCCTGATCCCAGCTTATGCGTTCAAACTTGCCGCCCGCCTTCTTCATCGGGTAAAGCAACCGGTCCGCATTGTGCTGGTGATAAACGATATTCAAGCCCTTTCGGCAGACGTATCCTTCGCTGATAGGGCTGTCCTTGTCAGGGCGGACTTTAACAATCCGGTTGTTTTCAACTTTGACTTCAAGGCCGCAGCAGACAGCGCACATTGAGCAGGTAGTCTTCTTCCATTCTTCCATGATACGCTCCTTTCCTAAAATTCTCCTTACAACATTCTAATGAGAAGCCCTTTCAAAAAGACTATTTTTCAGAGTGCAAATTCGGTAAAAGGTTCTTCATTTCATCATATCCAGTTTGCTTTACTTCGGGGGTGTCCATATCATCCCGGGAACAATTCTTACTTCTTTATTGGGATTGCGTTTTGCCCGCTCTTCCGCTTTGGATCCGGCCGTGACGTAGACCCGTTCCGTCCGGTCTTTGAAGGGCTTCAATATCCTTTTAACATGATCCTTTTTGTTCTTGAGGTAATCTTGCTTGACGTCTTCGCCGGCAGGACACACGGCCATACAGTAGCTGCATCGGTAGCTCATCCGAAACATCAGCGATTGCCACATGAGGGCCGTTTCCCGGTCATCGAAGTGGGTGCGGTATTCAGCCATGTCCTGAGAGGTGACCATGGCTTCTACCCAATTCTGAAACCCGATATAATTGTCTCTGTAGGTGTGGGTGATGCAAGCCATAGAGTCGAAAGGTTGGCCTTTGGTAATGGCCCCGGTGGGGCAGACGGCCGCGCAGAGGTTGCAATCGATGCATGGGTTTTCCGCAAGCGGGCGGTCATATTCACTGAGCACCCCGTTGATCAGGATGCTTTCCAGCTGAATGCAGCTGCCGAACTTCGGGTGCAGAACAAGCCGGTTCGGCCACACCGGTTCCCAGAAATATGTTCATTCCGGGTCGAATTTTATCCAGCACCTTATCCGGTTTAAGTATTCTATCCTTCCAGGACGGGTTTTCAACCAGACTCATGCCGGACCTTGATGATTTATTGGTCCGCCTAAATTCTACAATCATTGTTTTAGTCTCCCGCAGATTGCAGTGTTTACATTACTGTAGCTGACCGGAAAATTCTGTTTTTTACTTCAATCCTGCGAGTCACAGCCTGTACAAATGTTGATTTGGCTTTTATGGCTTCTTCTTTTCTAATAAAGCGCTTAAAAACTATACCAATCGGTATTTTAACGGACAAAAAAATTTACAATCGAAGCTCGGCATTTACCAGGTATATGATTTGATCGATGTTGCGGCTTAAATGAATGGTGTTGCCGGTCGCCTTTGACAGCATAAGTCCACCTTCTATCAGTGAAACAAAAACAGATGCGAATTGTTCGGGTTTGGTATTGGCATTTATCTGTTTATGTTTAATACCGTTGTAAACAATCCGTGTGACGGTGCTTATCCAAGTTCCAATGGCTTCTGCTGCCCTCTCTTTTAAAGGTGGATGTATATGGTCGGAATCAACGACAGCATTTAGTAAGGGACATCCTCCTTTGCGGGTTATTTCCATAAAGTGGTCCAAATAAAAATTGGCAAATGCAATGAGTTTGTCACAGGCGTTTTCTTCGGAACGGACAACATTTTCAACTTTCTTCGAAATTTCATTAAAATTATAGTCGAAAGCCGCAAGGGCAATCTCGTCTTTATCGATGAAATTACCGTAAATCGCGCCTTTGGTCATATTGATGGCCTTGGTCAACTGTGACATCGTCGTGCCCTTATAACCATGCATGTTGAAGATAGGTGCCGACTTTTTAATAATGAAATTTCTGGTTTCTTCTGCCTTGCTCATTTTTGCATCCTTTCAGATCGAGCACAAAATATACCATTTGGTATTTATTGTCAAGCATTTTATCTCATAAAACATCCGATCACAGATTTGCATACGCAAGCCTTCAATTTTTTGCGGGTGCCCAAATTGTGTAAATCGTGCCTCAATCAAACCCGGCCATTGGTTTGATTTTATAATATATTTGTTCAGCTAATCCTTACTTCCAGTGAATCACGGGTGCCTTTCTCTCCGGCAATCGATGATACTTAAACTTGGGATACCCTATCATCATCGGGTAGAACCAGGTGTGTCCCTCGGGCAGGCCCATGGATTCCACCAACTCGGGGGTGGCCAGCATGGCCCCCCGAAGCAGCCCGGCCCAGCAGGTGCCCACGCCCAGGGGCAGGGCGGCCAGCTCCAGATAAACCAAGGCGATGCTCAAGTCCACCAAGCCGTTGGCGTTCTCTTTGGGAGCAGAGGCAACAATTAAGGTCTGGGCTGTGCGCAGGATGCCGTCGTAGCCGGTGGCCCAGCGGGTCACTACTGGACCGAAGTAGTCGGCCGCCGGCGAGCCGGGCTGGGCTTTGATAACCCTTTCCATCCAGTTGATGGTTTCCTGGGACAACGACTCCAATTTGTCCCGCCCTTCGATCACCGTCCAATGAAGGTTTTGGGCGTTGCTGGCCGTTGGGGCGTAGCGGGCAGTCTCGATCAACTTTTCCAGAGTTTCCCGGTCCATGGCCTTGTCTTTGAACAACCGGATGGATCGCCGGGAGCGGAGAAACTGCTCGGTCTGATCCCGGGATAGGACCAGCTTTTTTTCTATCTCCGGGCAGTCTTCAATGTGCACTCCGGTCACGCTCAAGGCACCGTGGGGGCAGACGGCCACGCAGTGTCCGCAGGCCATGCAATAGGTTTCATCAACCTCGGCAACTTGAGGGAAACTCGCGTCATCTTGCTGGGTTATAATCTGTCTGGGGCACTCGGCCGCACAGATTCCGTCCTGTTTGCACTTGTTTTCATCAATCGTCAGAAAGGCCATTTTTGTCTCCATGTGTAGTTGTTAAACCCATCGCTGGGGTGTTCTTACAAGATAGGATCAACTTTTTTAATTCCAGCTTGTTTTCCTTGTTTTCTGGCCTTAGCAATGAGGCTATCGAATTCATCGAGAGATGGGGGCGATATGCTTTTTAAAATGACAATGTCATTTTCACCCATAACCACAAATTGGGTGCCGGCCTTTAACTTCAGTTTTTTCCTTATATTTTCAGGGATTACAACTTGCCCTTTTGAGGACATTTTTGTTGTTGCTATATTTGCCATGCTTATCCTCCAGATAGAGAATCAATCTTACTGGTAAGACTATATGGCGCACCTGTTTAAAAAGCAAGCCGTATTTTATTTTCTCAAGCGAACGTTGAGATTAAAAGTGGCGGAGGGGGCGAAGGAGCCGTTCGTGCAGAGCTTGCAAAAAAAAACTTCCGAAAAATATAAAATATAGATGATGTAAATTATATAATACCATCCAAAGCCGCAGGATATCGGTCGACCGCAAAACCTTTGATATGTCCGACAACTGTGCGGGCTTCAACGTTTTTAATGACCGGTGCTGTCAGGTGTCGGTTGATTAATTTGTTAGCTTCGTATTGTTTTCACCGGTGTGTCCGGCCTGCATTATTCTATGTTTGCGCCGACAACAGCGGCCATTTGCAGCATGTTGATCGTCTGGCCCACCTTCAGGTTTGTAAGGTCGGTGAGCTTGCCTGATTTGCTTTTTGATTTTGTGTTTTTGAAGATCGGGAGCAAACGATCATCCGCCACAATGAACTTGCCTGCGTTCTCGGGCTTTCCATTTTCAGCCTTTGTCTGAAGCTTATTCGCTTTAATATAGTCCCATAGTTTTTTGTTTATCTCTGTCCTGGGAAGTTCGGTTGCACCCAGAAGCTCCGCCAGCTCCTTTTTCAGCTTTACCGGTTTCATCAATCCTTTTGCTTCTGCCATTTTTAACTCCTTCATGTTTAGATTTAGTGGTTTATTTATTGCATTTTTTAGGTCACATACGCCCCGGCTTACAGATGATGGTCAAAAAGTAGCTCCAATCCCTGTGCAGCCTGTTGTTATGAGCTTTTACACTCCTCACGGCCAATCGCAAATTCATTTATTGTCTGAGGTTTCCTTGCTTTTGTTCGGTGAAGGCTCGTCACTGCCGTACACCTCAACATAGGCGTTATGCGACATGCAACCTTTTTTCCAGTGATTCCTCACTTTCTTGCCGATAAAGGAATCTGGATATTTGCGCCCAATGTTGCAGCCAGGGCAGATATTGCTCCATCCCGCCAGCACTTTTTTCATTTCCATTTTCGCATCCTTTCAGCAGGCGCACTCGCCTGCCGTAATTTTTGAACTGGGAAATTATAGCCGTTATGAGCACATTACATTGGCAAGATTCAAACACAAAATATCTTCATCCAATTAAAAAGCAGGACCATTTCTGACCCTGCCGGATTTTTGCCTCCAAAGGTGCCGTTATTCACAGAGAAGATGCACGCACACCCAAGAAGAGGCTTAAATGCCGCCCAAACATTCCTTTTTAAAATGTAACCTTTGGCGGCCATTAGCCAGCGCATGGTTTATTAGGGTTTATCGAAGTTGGGTGGCAATAATTATAATATAAGGTATGCACGAATAATGTAAAGTCAATAAAATACAGTGGATTTCCTAGTAAAGGCTAAAAGCTACTCCCACCTATCAGTGGCCTAATGTCTAACAATGACCCAAGATTTCATGATGTTTTAGACTAGGTTTCAAGTGTTGCGCCTTGCGCCGTGAACCCTTTGCCGTGCACCTTACCTTTCGCCCACTCAATCCGCAATCTGCAGTCGGATGATTCCCACTTCTGCATTCCACCTTCCGGATGTTTCTTTACTCTATGCGCTATGCGCTCTGCCCGATGCGCTTTATTCCACCTTCCATCATCCTTGCTTATGCTCGTAGATATGCACGTCCCGCTGCGGGAACGGGATGCTGACGCCCTGGGCATCAAACTGCTTTTTGACATTTTCGATGGTATCGAAGTAAAAAGACCAGTAATCAGCCGCCGAAGTCCAGGCGCGTACCGTGAGGTTGACGCTGCTGTCGGCCAGTTCTGAAACGACGATTGCCGGCTCCGGCTCTTTCATAACGCGCTCATCCTGATCGATAATCTCTTTGATAATGCCGCGGGCCTTGTCGATATCATCCCCATAGCTGATACCGAAAACAAAATCCACCCGGCGGGTTCCCTTGACGTTAAAATTCGTAATATTGTCCCCGGTTAGTTTGGCGTTCGGAATGATGATGGTTTTGTTATCCGGCGTTTTCAGCTGAGTCGTAAATATCTCAATCTTTTCGACGGTTCCGGCCACCCCCCCGCCCTCGATGAAATCTCCCACTTTAAATGGTTTGAAGATGATCATCAGCACACCGGCCGCAAAATTTCCCAGCGACCCCTGCAAGGCCAGGCCGATAGCGAGGCCGGCGGCGCCCACAACGGCAATAAAGGATGCGGTTTGAATACCCAGCTGATTTAAGGCGGCGATGACGACAAAAGCCAGCAGGCCGACATAACTCAAATGCCGGACAAATGACACCAGGGTCTCATCCAACTTGCTCTTGAGCATGATGCGCTCGATGATCTTGGCCACCATTAGGGCCACCCAGCGCCCCAGGATAAAAATAACGATGGCGGCGATGACTCTTAATCCATAAACAGTCAACAAGCCGTAAACGGTATTCAACAATTTGGAAAAATCCAAATCCATTTTTCAGCCTCCTTTGCTTAAATGTGTGACAGGTGATTTGCTTCTCATGATGAGATATCGACGAATTTTGAAAGGAACAGCCACCACTCCCAATCTGGCAGATATGTAATTACGTGAAAAATAAATCGCTTCTGAGGAATTGCAAGCCATGGTTGAAATTATAATCAAAAACCGCGGCCGTCCATACCGGCATCAACGCAATGCCAATTCAATTTGATTTAAGTAATTTTTAATATTGCCGATATAAAGAATCAGGTAATCTAACTCGATACTGAATGGGCTATTTTTCAGGGCGGAGTAATTAAGGAAAAAAAATGGGAACAGACCTAATCGGAATAAGCGCAAATATTGAAAAAATAAAGCAGCAAATTTTACAGGTTGCCCAAACCGGTCTTAACACGATAGTCTGCGGTGAAACCGGGGTCGGTAAAGAGCTTGTGGTTAAGATGCTGTTCGAACAATCGCCCCGGTTCGGCAAACCCTTTGTGAAAGTCAACTGTGCTGCCCTGCCGGATACGCTGCTGGAAAGCGAAATGTTCGGCTATGAACAGGGGGCCTTTACCGGGGCGGTTCGAAAGATGCGCGGTAAATTTGAACAGGCCAACGGGGGGCTGCTGTTTCTGGATGAAATCGGCGACATGCCTTTTGCACTTCAGGCCAAACTTCTGCACGCTCTGCAGGACGGTGAATTCACCCCGCTGGGCTCTGAAAATATCTTTCGCAGCAATGTGTGGATTATCGCTGCGACCAACCACGATCTACAAAAGGACCTCAAGGAAGAAAATTTCCGCGCCGATCTTTATTACCGAATAAATGAGACGACCATTTTTATCGAGCCGCTGCGCAATCGACCGGAGGATATCCCATTTCTAATCAAATACTATGCCGACAAGTACGTCATGCAATTCAACAAAAAGCAGCCGGGCGCCATCAGCTGCGAAATAATTGACCGCCTTTGCCGATACAACTGGCCGGGCAATGTTCGGGAACTTCAGAATGTGCTCCGAAGGCTCATTCTGCTCAATGAAGACGCAGAGGCCTTCGAATCGATGCTCGGCGGCAACGTCAATGGCAACCGAAATGGGCGCACGCCTGTCCACGGTGAGCCGGAACCTCACTGGATTAATTTTTTGGGGCTCAACGGTGAAGAGCCTAAACTAAAATCCTTGTCTTTGAAAGAGATCGGCAAAAAAACATCGGACTTTGTTGAAAAACAGGTGATTTCTTATGTTCTTGACCGGACCGGCTGGAACCGCAGCAGAGCCAATAAAATCCTGGGCATCAGCTATAAGACCCTGCTGTCCAAAATTCAAGACCTGGAACTGAAACCCGAACACCCGCTTAATGACCCATCGATTTTAGATCCAGCCCCCTTAACGGCGGATAAAGCCGGTCTGAAGCACAGTCCCAGGATGTCATCGGTTTGGTGACATCGGACTCGGTCCTAAACAGAATGTAATTAATCCACCGGATCATCAATGAACAATTTTCTTCAATTTTCAAAGAAAAATATGCGCAGCATAAAGTAATCAAGCCGCCGGGGCTTCGATCAAACACATTTCTTCGGTCTTCCGAGAACCAAATCCAACACTGACACTGAATCGCCTATTAACGCTGCTTTGTCATATTACGGATTATTTATATGTTTCAGCCGCTGCAAACCCGTGCCGCCGGGCGAGTCTTTCGAACATTTGGGCAAGCCCGGTCCCTAGATTGAAAACGGAGCCGATAGAAAGATTCTCGTCGGCGGTGTCGTCGAAAAAAACATTAAGAGTAGACGCCAGGCCGTCTTCCGGCAGCCGGTAGCATATCATCATCGGCACTCTGGGCAGGGGATTAAGAACCACGGAAATATCGGATTCGAACTGTCTTGCCACCTGCTTGCCGCCGAAAATTCGAACCAGGTCGTCAAAAAGTTCGGTATAGGCATCTGCAATCCGCTTCATTGGCGCTTCACATCGTTTCTGAAAAAGCGGGTAGCGCTCTTGGCCCTCTCTTAGCTCCCGGAACGACATCCAGTGGCCCGACGGCGTCAGCCCTTTACCGTTAACGATGTAATCAAGAAAGGGAATGGCCACCCAGGGATTGATATGGATGTCTGCGGCCAGGTGGCCCTTGGTATCAACACTGAAGTTCCTGCCAAGTATCTTGAGGGTCAGCCTTTCGCCCGAGTATTGACCCCCGACTCTCCCGGCGGCCGCCTCAAGGTCAAGACCGGCGATCGCTTTTCTCATCGTTTTCAGATATTCATCCCGGTTCTGTTCGGCGCTGCGTTTATTTTGCGGTCCGCCTGAAAACCGGTCGATGATGGCCTGCGCCAGTTTCGGGCAGCGATCGATCTTTTTTTGATCTTTGAAAACCGCGCCGGCAAATGCCAGGCAGGTCTTTTCTCCGCATTCCCGGCAATTGGATTTGTCGAGCAGCAAAAAAATTTCCATGGCGTTTTTGGGATGCGGCATAGAAAAACTTCCCCTTTATTCTTACATTAAAAACCTGGTTCCTTAGCCCAGGTCAGAAAAAATTGGCTGTGCATCATAAGATTGTCGTGGAAAGATGAAATATTGGAACGTTGGAATACTGGATTTGGCGGACTGAGATCTATTTTTCTTTAGATGGCAGTGAGCAGCAAATAAAATCAGGAAATCATCCGCTTTCCACCCCAATATTCCATTATTCCACCATTCCATTCCTGTTATTTTTCATTTTTATTACCCCCCCATGGAGGATCGGATATCAAAAAAAGAGGTGCCCGGTCAAATCAAAAACGAAATTAACCGGGCACCTGATTTTTTTTACATTATTATTGGGCCGATGGCCTAGTGCCGCCGTTGCCGGGCGTTTGGATATTTTGCAGGGCGCAGAGAGCGTTATCTCTCAAATCAGCTGCTACATTAGTCTTATGATCACCAGCACTAAAATGACGATGACCAAAACAACAATGGCCAATCCCAAGATATCCCCCCCGGCGGGCAGTTGATTAATCTGGTCCGCGAGTTGGATAACTTCGGCATCCGTTAGACTGTTAAGCCGGGCGTCCGCCTCAGCGGGAGCAACGCCCTGGGCCACGATCGCAGACCTCACATCTTCGCGTGCCATGAATTGCCTTAAAGTTTCACGAGCCTCATGGCTGCGGCTCATGTCCAGCATTGACTCTGTTCCAACCAGCGCAGCGACAGCCGGTTGATAAGGGACCGACAACAGAAGCGTTAAAATTGTCATGAAAATAGCGACTGGTTGGGCTTTCCTTCTAATTGGATGCATGCTCTTCCTCCTAAGTAATCCGCCCTGAAAAATCGCACTTTCAAGGCTATTTGGGGTTCTTTGAAAAGGAAACATCGCCGGTATTAACAAACAGCGACCAAAATCAGCTAAAAAAAGGGCGATGAAACCGTCTTCGAGCCGGACGTTTTTCCACGTTCCGGCAGGGTTTTCACCGCATATTTTTACTTATAATCAGAACATAAATTTTGCTAAATTTCAACAAAACTTTTTTATCTAGTTGAATTTAAAAGGAAAGCCTTTAAGATTGAGGAGGCTGCAGCGAAGGTTATTTAAGAAATTCGCGAATTTTTTTGTCCAAATATGCCACCGGAGGTTTTCCGCGCAACCGTTCAGTAATCTTTCCCTGTTTAATAAACAGCAGCATCGGTATGGCGTTGAGGTTATACTTGGGTATGGCCTTTTCGCCATACCAGTATATAGGGAAATCAATTCTCAGTTGATTTACAATAGGCTGCATAGCCTCCGGCCCTTCCAGGTCGATGCTGACACCGATTAAATCGAAACCCTGGTTTTTATATTTGTTATGGAGCCTGTTTAAATCCGGCAGTTCCTGAATGCAGGGTCGGCACCAGGAAGCCATGAAAACAATCACAATTCGATTGTCGCCGGCCCCAATTATCTCATCCAAGGCCGCTTCTTCAATTTTCCTGATGGTGACGTTCGTTTCAGCATGAACGGAAAAGGGAGTGAAAAAGACAATCTGCAAAACAGCCATGGCATAAAAAAATGAATATCGCATATGATTTTAGTCTTTTAGAATATGAGTTTGCCACGAATGGACACGGATAACCACGAATTATGGGAATAGGCAAAAGCAGGGTCATTTATACCGAAAAATAAATTCGTGAAAATTCGTGTTAATTTGTGGCTTTTTCAAACAGCTAAAATGTTACAAAACCGCTAATTTAACTCTAAGCCCTATGCGGCCTGCTCTATGCGCATTGCCTCGCACCCCGCCCCCCGCAACCCGTAACCCTATTTGTTCATCTGCTCCAGGGCCGTCGCACAGTACTCCAAGTCGGGCCGCTTATTAATATCATTGACCTGAATATCTCGGATAACACCTTTTTTATCAATGAAAAACAGGGCTCTTTCAGAAACACCATCGGATCGCAAAACGCCGTAGCGGGATGCCACCTGCCCATGCGGCCAGAAATCCGACAACACCGGAAACCATAGCTTGCCCATCTGACGGGTCCAGGCATACAGCGTTGGAATGTTGTCGACTGTTATGCCGAGCAGAACGGCATCGTTCCTATCGAACATATCTTTGACGATGTTGTATCCCGGCCATTGATCGGAGCAAACCGGCGTCCAGGCGGCCGGTACAAATGAAATCACCACATTTTTCTTTCCGCGATACCGGCTTAAGGCAATTTTCTGCCCGGAAACAGAAGGCAGTTCAAAGTCGGGCGCCGCATCGCCGATTTTAACCTTCAATTTGCTGTCAATGGGTTTAAGCGGCCCCGGGTTATAGATATTGTCCTTAAAAGCGGCCGATGCACCCCATGCCGGCGTAAACGGTAAGGTCGCCATCAGGCCCGCAAAGATAAATAAAACGATTGATGTTTTCATGGATCACCTCCATATCCGGACAAGCCGGAATTGAATATTGAAAATTGAATATCTAATATTTATTGATAGAATTCCTTAAGTCATCAATCTTCAATCATCAATAGTCAATCACTACAGCCCCGAACCCGCCAACAGCATCTTCATCAATTCATCGGCACTATTGGCACCGCCGAGTTTCGAATAGTAGATTTTATAGGCGCCTTCGCCCAAGATCCGAATTCCGATATAATACGGAGTCCTCACCTCTCCCAGTTTTTTATGGATTTCAAAATCACCATCCGGAAAGAGCGGAAACGGAATATTGTATACTTTTTTAAAGTAGCCGACTTCAAAAGCTGAATTGCCGGCGCCGATGCCGATGAGTTTGACTTTGCCTTTGAGCCGCTCGCTGCTTTCGATCCGGCGATACATTTCATTGACAGAAGGAGCCTCCTTCTGGCAGAAGGGTCAGTACATGCTGAAAATTTCGATGAGCACGACCTCGGCTTTGATCTCGGGGATGGTAAAGGTTTCTTGGCCGCCGATCCCCAGATATTGCCGCAGTTCGATGTCCTGGGGTGCAGGAAGAATAATTTCAGGCAGCTTGCCCCCTGCCGCCGGAGGTTGCGAAGCCGAGTCGGCCAATCCGGCGAAGGCGAATAAAAAAAGGCAGGCTGCCATGCCCAACACCATCTTTGAATACAATTTCATTGGATTCGGATCTCCTTAATTTTAATTGGAACCTATGCCTCCACCGGGAAAAATTAAGGTGGTGAAAAGGTCACATGATCGTAAGCGGCCGGTGTTCATAAATATAGGGCGCTATCCACTGCGGGTCAAATAATTTGAAGCGCTGCGAATTAATTTGTGCTTCGACAGGATACCTTAATTATTCCGCCCGGGCAACATCAAGTATCTGCATCCGTTTCGATTGAACGACTCTGTTTTATCCAAAGCTGGTACCGCTATTTTTCGAGACGGAGTAATTAAATCCTTAAAAAATTTCTTTTAAACGGCGAAATACTCTGGTAAGGTGCGTCACGTTTTGTCCGAATCCAGGCTGTAAAAGGTCATTCGAAATGGAATAATCAAAGGCTGAGGGAGCGACTCCATGGCACGGATGAGAATTTCTGCGACGGTTTTTGGGTTGGCAATTCTGGTATTTTCCATAGCGGTTTTCGCCTCCGACAAGACGCCTACCGAGCAGTCGGCAATAATGCCGGCGGCAACCGATCATCAGAGTGAAACTGCCCCGCCCGATTCAGCACTCCACGGCAACGAGAGCACGGCCGAAGGCCATGGCCCATCCGGCGAGGGCCAAGCAGCGGGCCATGCGGATCTGGGAGAAATTCTTCCCTTGTGGAGCTGCATTCCATTTGCCGGCATGCTTCTTTCCATTGCCCTCTGCCCGCTCTTAATGCCGAATTTCTGGCACCATCACTTCGGCAAGGTTTCCGCATTCTGGGCGGCCGCGATCGGTATACCGTTTTTAATCGCTTTCAAAGGCGACGCCCTCCATGAGATTCTCCACATAATACTGGCGGATTACGTTCCTTTTATAATCCTGTTATGGTCACTTTACACTGTCTCCGGAGGCATTCTGCTGCGCGGTGCACTGCGCGGCACGCCCGTCGTAAATTTGTGCATTCTGATCATCGGGACAATTCTGGCTTCCTGGATGGGCACCACCGGTGCCGCCATGCTTCTGATCCGGCCTTTTCTGCGGGCCAACAATTATCGCAAAAACAGAACCTTCATGGTGGTTTTTTTCATCTTTCTGGTGGCCAATGTCGGCGGATCGTTGACTCCGCTGGGCGACCCGCCGCTTTTTTTAGGATTTTTGCACGGGGTGTCATTCTTCTGGACCTTGAATATCCTGCCCCTGATGCTGACGGTTGTGGTTATTCTTTTGGTGATTTATTTTATTATTGATACTTACTATTACCGCAAGGAAGGTGTTTCGGCTCCCGAGGAGAACGGAGTCAAGGAGCCTTTGAAATTGGATGGAGTATACAACTTTATTTTTCTGGCGGGTATTGTGGGTGCCGTTCTGATGAGCGGCATGGTAGACTGGGGCCATTTCAACACTTTCGGCGTACTCCGTGCCGGCCAGGATTGGGTTCGTGACGGGCTGCTGATTTTTATGGGAATCCTGTCATTGCTGTTCACTCCGGTCAGATTGAGAGAAGACAACGACTTTACCTGGTTTCCCATCCTCGAAGTAGCCTATCTTTTCGTCGGGATTTTCATCACCATGCTCCCTTGTCTGCTGATTCTCAAGGCCGGACCGAATGGGGAGCTGGCGTTTTTGATCAACAACGTAACCCGGCCCGCCCATTATTATTGGGTAACCGGCGCCCTATCCAGTTTTCTCGACAATGCACCGACTTATCTTACATTTTTTAACAGTGCCTTGGGCAGTTTTTATTCCGGATTACCGGAAGTCCAATCCGTCCCGCGGTTGATGGCAGAAAATGCCGCCTATCTCAAGGCGGTTTCCGCCGGGGCCGTTTTCTTCGGGGCCTGCAGCTATATCGGAAATGCCCCGAATTTTATGGTGCGCTCCATTTCCGAAGAGGCCGGAACACCCATGCCGAGCTTTTTCGGCTACATCCTGAAGTACTCATTATTATTTTTAATCCCAACCTTTGTGGTGGTTACCCTTATCTTTTTTTAAATCGAAAGGGATCGATCGATGATTGCCGAGCTGCTGAAATCCAATATCGCCATTGTAGGCGGGGGGAGATTTTGCAAAAGATTTCTGCAATTGCTCTTCAGCGAGGATTTTGAGGATCAGCATCCGAAGGTTTTAGGGGTGGCCGATCGGAACAGCTCCGGGCAGGGGATGGTATACGCCCGGGAGATGGAAATATTTACCACGACCGACTTCAACGATCTTCTCAGCCTCGCTGACCTGCAGGTTGTGGTGGAGCTGACCGGCGATGTGAAACTCGGCAGCATCATCAAAAAAAACGCGCCGGCCGGAATCAAAATAATTAATCACATCGAGGCGCGGTCGCTATGGAGTTCCCTCCAGGTCGAAAAAGAAAAGCGAAAAGCATTAAAGGAATTACGGCAGAACAGTTTTAAGGCCGGCGAATTAGACACTCTATTTGAAAAATTTGCCGACCGCTTGGGCGAAGTTGTTAAAGAGCGCAGTGACCGGTACGTGGAAATCGAAAGGGAACTGGTAGAAAGCGAAAGGGCCCTGTCCCAGATAATAGGGGGCAGTACGATACCGACATTTGTCATCAACAAAGACCATATCGTAACCCATTGGAACAAAGCCATGGAGCGGCTTACGGGCGCTCCGGTCGAGGAGATGGTGAACACCAACCGCCAGTCGACGCCTTTTTGGGGTGAAGAACGCCCCACGATGGCCGATGTTATCCTGGATCAAATTGATGAAGACGAAATTCAGAAATTGTACGGCGAAAAATGGCGCAAATCGGCATTGATTGAAGAAGCTTATGAAGCCGAAGTGTTTTTCCCCCGGCTGGGCGAAAACGGAAAATGGTGCTGGTTTACGGCCGCTCCCATAAAAGCACCGGACGGCACCATCGTCGGCGCCATCGAAACCCTCTGGGACAAAACCGAGGACAAAAAAGCTGAAGAAGAACGGGAGCGCTACAACCGGGAACTGAGCACGATGTGCACCATTTACAGTGCCTTGAATGTTCCCGCCGATCTGGATTCGCGCATCAACCAGACCGTGGATGAATTGTTACGGTTTTTATCGGCCGACGCCGTTGGTATCTATTTGCGGGAACAGGACGGCAACTACTATCTGCGCAATTGCCGGGGGCTATCGGCGGCAGGCTGTGAAAAGGTGAGCGTTCTTGACCAAGACAGCGCGATTCACCGTGTTGCCCAGATGAATGCATACACCATCAATGATTCCTCGCTCAAAAGGTGTTCGGATGAAGTCTTCCTCCTGCAGGAAGAAGGGATCGCTTCCATTGCCTATATTCCCATCAGCAGCAAAGAAAAGAAAACGTTCGGCGTCATCCGCATCGGCAGTAAAAAGCCGAAGTATTTCAATCATGAGCTGAAAAGCGTTCTTGAATTGATCGGCAATCGTATCGGGGTGGCCATCGAAAATGCCATGCTGCAGGATCAGTACATTAAATCGGAAAAAAAATATCGCACACTGTTTAACAGCGATCCCCATCCTATATTCATTCTTGACAGCCGGACATTTGAGATTCTGGACATGAATCAACGGGCTCAGGTCAGCTACGGATATACCCGGGAGGAATTGCTGGGCCTGCAGTTTCTTGAGATCGGGGTAGAAGACGATAAAGAGCTGGCCCAGGCGCTGGCGAATCTTACCGAAGATCAATCGCTTCTATTCACCAAGAAACGGCACTACCGCAAGGGCCGCAAGCCGTTTTACGTCAATATCAACATAAGCTATGCAAAATACGGCGAAGGCAATGTTATCATGGTTTCCACCACCGATATCACTGAAGTGGTCGAGAAAGAAACCCAGCTGATACAAGCCGGCAAAATGACCACGCTGGGCGTGATGGCCGCCGGCATGGCCCATGAAATCAACCAGCCTTTGAACGTCATCCAGGTGTGCGCCGACTTTTTCTTGAAGATGCTGAAAAGGGGTGCCAAGATTGACGACGAAGACCTGCGGACCATGGCCAACGACATCGTCGCCAATGTGGAGCGGGCCACCGGTGTTATCAAACACGTCCGGGATTTTGCCAGACAATCCGAACCTATTCGCAGCAGGGTGAACATCAACGATCCAATCCGGGATGTTTTCAAAGTCCTCGGTCATCAGCTCAAAGTCCATGATATTGAGGTGCATCTGGATCTGGACCCGGATTTGCCGGATATTATGGCCGAGCACAACCGTCTGGAGCAGGTGTTTATCAACCTGGTTTCCAATGCCATCGATGCCATGGATCAAAAAAGCAGCGAGCCCGGTTCCGGGGGGGATGCGCTCAAGCGGCTATCCATTAAATCGTTCGGGAAAGACGGCCAGGTCGCAGTGCATGTCACTGATACGGGTACCGGGATGTCGGAAGAGGTTAGAAACAAGATTTTCGAACCCTTCTATACGACTAAAAAAGTCGGCAAGGGCACCGGGTTGGGAGTGAGTATCAGCTACGGAATTGTCAAAGACTACGGCGGCAGCATTGATATCGACAGTGAAATCGGCCAGGGCACGTCGTTTAAGCTGATGTTTCCGGTGGCCGGTGTTTAGGGTTGATTGGGCTTGACTTTTAGGTGTCAGGTGTCAGCACTGCCGCTGCCCGTTCTGACACCTGAACACTGAAGCCTTTAACCTTTAGCCATTAACCTTGAACCAATCATTTTAAAATTATGGACAAACTATTACTCATAGATGATGAGCCCGACATTCTGAGGGTTCTTGGCATATCGCTGAAAGCAGACGGATATCATGTCATCCCGGCCCTCAATGGCGCTGAGGGCCTGGAGGCATTTTCCCGGGATAGGCCTTCCATTGTTATCACCGACATCAAAATGCCGGGTATGGATGGTATCGAAGTTCTGGAAAAAATAAAAGAAATTGATCCCGATACGGAAGTGATTATCATAACCGGCCACGGTGATATAGACAATGCCATCGAATCGCTTAAATATGGGGCCTCGGATTTCATCAACAAACCTGTGCGGGACGAAGCGCTGTCAATCGCCCTGGCAAGAGCCAAAGAAAAACTCGATATCAAACGCCGGTTAAAGGAATATACGACTGATCTCGAAAAAAAAATCGAGCTTGCCACCAGTGAATTAAGAAGACAGACCAATTTTCAAATCAAACTCATTCGAAGCTCAAATGATGGAATTGTCGCTACCGATCAGGAGTTGAAGATTGTTATTTATAATCCCGGCGCGGAGAAAATTTTCGGGTATTTCCAGTCCGAGGTCATATATAAGATGCAGTTGGAGGCGCTTTACCCGGCTGAAATCACGGGCTTGTTTCACGAGGCCTTGCGGGCGGATACCAGCCTGAAGGAAATTGCCTGGCGGGAAACCGAGATAACTTGCAAGGACGGCGAACAGATTCCGGTCAGGTTTTCGGGCACGATTTTAACGGAAAATGAACGGGAAATGGGCACGGTTGCTTTTTTTCAGGATTTGAGAGAAATTAAACGGTTGGAAAAAGAACTGGTCAAATCTGAGCGGCTGGCCGCCGTCGGGCAAACCGTGGCCGGTCTGGCGCACGGCATTAAAAATATTTTGCACGGACTCAAGGGCGGCAGCTATCTGGTGGATATCGGAATCCAACGCAATGACACCGAAAAGCTAAAAAAGGGATGGGAAACGATAAAAAGAAACATCGGCCGGACCTCTAATCTTGTGATGGATCTGCTGTCGTATTCCAAAGAACGCACGCCGGAATACGAAGTGTGCCGGCCCAATGAAATCATAAATGATGTTTGCGAACTGCTCAAAGCTAAAGCCGAGGAGAACAACATTGAAATCCTCACTGAATTTGACGACGCCGTCGGTGAAGTGGTTATGGATGGCAGCATAATTCATGAAGCCTTGCTGAACCTGGCGTCAAATGCCGTGGATGCCTGCCTGTTCGATGAGGACGTCGGCAAAAAATGGCAAGTCAGACTGAAAACCGTGATGGAACCGGAAAATATCATCAAATTTGAAGTCACGGACAACGGGGCCGGCATGGACCAGGAGGTATTGCAGAAGCTCTTTACCTCATTTTTCAGCACCAAAGGGCATAGAGGCACCGGTCTGGGTCTGATGGTCACTCGCAAAATCATCGAAGAACACCAGGGCCGGATAGAAGTGGCATCCCAACTGGGCCAGGGAACCACTTTTACCGTCCGGTTGCCGTATAAGGTGGCTGATGCGGCCTAGTAATGGCTAAGATATAGTTTTGGTTAAAATCAATTTTTAAGATATATTGCTGAGTATTTTCATAAGGAGGATGCATCATGGGTAAAAAAGTACTGGTTGTTGATGATGATCCGGATGTCCGGCTGTTCAGCGTTGCGGTTCTGGAAGAAAACGGCTACACCCCCCTGGAGGCGACCAACGGTGAAGAAGGCCTTACGATGATCAAAGCAGAAAAACCGGATTTGGTTATTCTGGATATTCTGATGCCGAGGCAAAGCGGAATCCGACTATACCGCGAACTGAAGACTGACAAATCGCTGAGGACTGTTAAAGTTATCATTCTATCCGGCATCGCCAAAAAGACGTTTCTGCGTTCCCAGAAGGCTCTGACCGAATTCGGCGGCGAGGAGGTTCCGGAACCCGAGATTTATTTGGAAAAACCGGTCGAACCTGAGGTGCTGGCAGATAATATTAAGAAAATTTTGGCCTGATGCCGTAAAAATCAAACAGCAAAACGCAGTGGAGAGCAATGGAAACCATGAAGATTACGCGACTACTTTTCGTCACCAAGTTCGAGGAACTGGGATACGATGCCGTGCAGTCATTGCTGAGCCTGACAAAAGCCGACTTGAACCACATTGTCTTTTTAAACGTCATCGAAAGGGAACGCTTCGCCATGAGCCGGGTGGGCTACCGCAAGGATGAGGAAATAAGACTGCGGGAAGCGGCCAATATTCGGTTTATAGACTGGTCCGAAAACCTGTTTGAGCAGGGCTTGGAGGTCGGCGTCTATATCGTGGTCGGCAGCCTGGTTCCGCAAGTCATCAAAGCCGCGCAAAAAGAGGAAGCCGATCTTATTGTCATCGGGCGTTCGCCCAAAGGTGTGCTGGAGCATCTGTACACAGGCTCGGACATCACGGAATTATTGCGCAGGGCGGAAACTCCGGTTCTGGTGTATAAACATTTATCGGAGACGGTGATTTCCATCGCGAAACCCTTTGAAAGACCTCTACTGGCAATGGACTGGTCAGCTGCCAGTATGAAAGCGGTAGGGTATCTAAAGGAGCTTAAAGATGTGATTCAGGAGATAAGTGTCGTTCATGTGGTCAGTGAAAAGGACTTGAAAGCCACATCGGCCATGTCCGTCCAGAAAACGCGCAAACAGGCAAGGAAGAAGCTTGAGGAGATCAGCGCCATATTCGCAGCCGAGGGCATTGAGGCCAGAGAGCATGTTTACATCGGCGAGCCGGAGGAGGAGCTTGAAAAGGCGGCCCGGGAGTGCCAGTCGACCATGATTGTGATGGGCTCGTCTGCCAAGGCGGCCTGGGTTGAAAGATGGCTGGGCAGCATACCGCAGACGATAGCCGAAAAGTCAATGTATCCGAGCCTGTTGATACCGCCGGAGAAAAAGTGATAACCGTTCTGCCGGCACCAAAGTACATCGATAACATTGCAATTCAATTTAACGTATAAAAGGTGACAGTTAATGGAGGATTTAATGGCGGTAATCACCATTTCAAGACAATTCGGGGCCGGTGGTATCACCCTCGGGAAAATGGTTGCGAAAAGACTAGGCTATTCATTCGTCGACACGGAAATCATCAAAATGGTCGCCGAGATGGCCAACGTTTCTACCGATTTTGTCGAGACGGTGGAAAAGGAGGCCGGCGGCAAGTTTTCGAAGTTTGTTGCCAAATTGGTTTCAAAGCCCTTGCTGGAGCGAGTGCTGAAAGATGAGCGCGGCTATATCGACGAAGAAATATATCTGGATTACCTGGTTTTGACCATTGCTCAAATGGCTGATGAGGGCAACGTTGTCATTCTGGGTCGAGGCAGCCAGTACATCTTGGGCGACCATCCCGACGCCTATCACTTCCTGCTGATTGATGAGTTCGCGAACCGGGTGCGGTTCATTCAGGAGCGCTATGCCCTTTCAAAAAGCCGGGCGGAGCAGGTTGTAAAAAGCGAAGACAAGCGCCGATTAAATCTTTATCGAAAATTGCATAAAACCGACTATGACAGATCCAGTCTGTATCATCTGGTGCTGAATATGCACAGGATCAGCCTGGATCAGGCGCAGGAAATGATGTGCGGTCTGGTGGCGCCATGAATTTGAAATGAATTCGATTTTCACCCTTGACAGATTCAAGGAATGTCTGATAATAAAAAAAGCTTTATTAACTTTGCTGTCACACGTGCACCAACCAATTCCAATTCAGGCGAATGTTTTTTGATTTTAAAAAAAACCGCGCCTGGGCCGAAAACCTCTCCATTGTGATGCAGATCGGCCTTACCATGGCCGGTTGTATCGTCTTTTGCTTCTTTGTAGGGCTATACATAGACAAGTGGATCGGCACAAAAGGCATTTTTGTGGCGATTTTCACCGTGCTGGGGGTTGTCGGTGGGGCGGTAACGGTATACCGGCAAATTTTAAGTATCACCCAGGACGGGACAGGGAAAAGCAAGCCGGGAGATAAAGATCATGGAAAAAGTTAGGGAAACCCAGAAAAAGTATTGCTCACGGGCCATGATGGCGGCAATTCTCATAGGACTTTTTTTTATGCTCGCCGGATATCTTCCGATTACCAAAGGGCTGATATTGGGAACCCTTTTCAGTGTGATCAATTTTGTCCTCATCGGCGAAACGCTGCCGCTCAGACTTGGAAAACCAAAACGGAAGACCTTTTTTATTTCTCTGGGCTCGATTCTTTTCAGGTACGCACTATTATCTATTCCTCTGATTTTGGCTGTAAAATTTGAGCAGTTTAACCTGATTGCCGCTGTTGGCGGTCTTTTTGCGGTTCAGCTCGTCATTCTTGCGGACCACTTGTTCTCCTTGCTGCTTTCCCCCCAGAGAAAGCAAATATTCTAACCCATTTTTAAAGATGATTGAGTCACAATGGAACAATTAGGCAGGATACATCAGCTGATAATTTCGGTCTGGGGGTATCACGTCACCCTTAATCTTGAAGTCATCTTGATGACATGGATCGTCATTGTTATATTGCTGGTCTTTGGATTCTTGGCCGGCAGAAAAAAAAGCCGTCTGCCCGGCCCGCTTCAAAACGTCGGTGAATTGCTCGTTTCCAGTCTGTACGGCCTGACCGAAGATGCTATGGAAAAAAAATTGGCGCAAAAGTATGCCCCGCTTATCTGCGCGCTATTCATGTTTCTCGTGTTATCCAACTGGTTGGGAATCCTGCCGCATCTCGAAGAGCCGACAAAAGATCTAAACACACCGCTAAGCCTGGGACTGCTGGGATTTGCAATCGCCCATTTCGCCGGTATTCGATCCAAAGGATTTAAACCTTATATCAAGGCCTATTTTGAACCCATTTTCTTTATGATGCCGCTGAATTTGATCGGAGAACTGGCGAAGGTGGTATCCATATCCTTTCGTCTTTTTGGCAACATTATGGGGGGGTCAATCATTATCATGGTAGTTTCCTATTTGACCTACAATTTGATTCTGCCGCCTGTTCTCAATGCATTTTTCGGGTTATTCGTCGGCACCATTCAGGCGTTTGTATTTACTATGCTCACGGTAGTTTACATTTCGGTTCAGGTAAAATAATCAAATGACAGCTGATATTCAGACGTGGATCAAGGCAGCGGCATTTGCAGGAGGCGGTTTGGCCATGGGATTCGGTGCCATCGGCGCCGCCATTGGGGAAGGTTATACAGCCGCAGAAGCCAATGAGGCCATCTCCAGAAACCCCCTGATCTCCGGAGATATTTTCAAAACCATGCTGATCGGCCAGGCAATTGCCGAATCCGCTTCAATATTCGCCCTGGTCATTGCCATGATACTCTTGTTTACCGATTACGCCCCGACCTCCATTTTAACGGCTTGCGTACTGTTGTCCGCGGGACTATCTATGGGTCTTGGTGCCATCGGTTCCGGTATTGGTTCCGGGTTTCCGGCTGGGGCTGCCTGCCGCGGCATGTCCCGTCAGCCGGCCATGGGCGGACGCCTCACCACCAACATGCTGATCGGATCAGCGGTTTGTCAGACACCGGCAATTTTCGCGCTGGTGACGTCGTTCATTCTGCTGTTCACCGATTTTACACAGCGTTCGATTTCCCCGACCTGGGCCGCTATCCTGGGCGCCGGTTTGTCGTCGGGACTATCGGCCATCGGTTCGGGGTTGGGGGGGGGGCTTGTTGCCGAAGCAAGTTGTGAGGGCGCGGCCCGGCAGCCGGCCGCGGTAACAGCTGTTACCAATGTCATGCTGCTGGGACAGGCCGTTACCCAAACCACCGCAATATATGGACTTTTGATCAGCTTTATCTTGATATTCAAAAGTTTTCCGGAAACACAGGCTCTCGCTCCGGCCGCAGCACTTCTCGGCGCGGGCGTGTGCATGGGCATCGGGGCGATCGGCCCCGGCATCGGAGAAGGGTTTACGGCCAAAAGTGCCGTAAGTTGGATAGCACGCAATTCAAACGCTGCGGCCGATATTACCAGAGTCATGCTCGTCGGGCAGGCCGTTGCCGAATCGACCGGTATATATTCATTGGTAATTGCATTTATTTTGATATTCGTTGTGTGATTTCAAATTCTTCCAGGGAAAAAATTAAAAATTCAGGAGGTTACAAATGGCTATTGAAGGTGTAGATATTGTAAAAGCGGCAGCGTTTTTGGGCGCAGGAATCTCAATGGGACTGGGTGCAATCGGACCCGGCGTCGGGGAGGGCATGGCAGCGGCCAAAGCGTGCGAAGCCATCGGCAAAAATCCGAAGGAAGCCGGTCTTTTAACCCGAACCATGCTGGTCGGACAGGCGGTGACCGAGTCCACCGGAATTTATTCGCTGGTAATCGCGCTACTTCTGTTGTTTGTCGTCTAATTTATCCGCTCTGAAAAATGGCATATTCAGGATGTTCAGTTATTTTATGGATTCTGAAGCATGTTGTTTGATTATCGGTCCGGCCGATCAATTAATTTATGCTGTGCCTGTTTGATTTTATTTTTTTAAGTTAATTCATTTCAGCGACTTGTGTATCAAGTTAAATGGTTTCGCAGCTTAACCGTGAAACCGGCGCCGATGGAATACGTCTTATGCAAATCGTCAGCAATATCGCTCTCATTACCATCAATGAAACGTTGATTGTGCAGTTGATTTCCTTTCTGCTGTTTTTATACCTCATCAATCGGGTGATGTTTCGTCCGTTACGCGAGGCAATGTCCGAGCGCGACAGTTACATCGAAAATCTGCGGCGCGAAATCTCCGATCAGCAAAAAGAGCTTCAAAAACTTTCAGCCCGGATGAAGGAAAGCGAGCAGGCCGTCGTTCGGGAAGCACACCATTTGAGCAATGTGCACGAAGAAACCGGCAGCCGCGAAGCTGCTCAGCTTATAGCCACAACCCGGACCGAACTCCACGCACTTAAGGTAAAAACCGGCCAAGAAGTCGAAAACAGGATTGTAGAGGCTCGTGAACAATTGAGAACGGAGACACATGTCCTGGCAATGAATATCATGGAAAAGATTCTTGAACGGAGATTGGCTTCATGAAAATTGTCAAAAATATACGTATCCTCTGCATCTTTCTGTTTGCGGGCACCACCGCTTTCCACTTATTCGAAACTGCGGCCCTGGCGGCTGAAAGCGGAAGCAGCTGGCGTTCGAATTTCGATCTGATTATGATGTGGCTGAATTTCGCGATCCTGGCAATCGTGCTGATCAAATACGCCAAAAATCCGATCAAGGGGTTTTTCCGGGACCAGAAGGAAAGCATTGCCAAAGCCATAAGCGATATTGAAGCGCAAAAAGAAGCCAATGACATCGAAATCCGTAAGGCCCAGCAATTAATGCAGGAAAGCAGTGCTCGTTTTGAAGAAATAAGGGGAAAAATTATCGCCGAAGGTGAACGCAAGAAACAAGCCATCATCGAAGGCGCCCAGCGGGAAAGCAGACTGATGATCGAACATGCCGAGTTTTGGATAGAGCGCCACATCCAGCAGGCCAAAGAAAGGCTCAGATCCGAATTGATAGACGAATCCATTGAGCAGGCCCTGCAGCGGCTGCCGCAGGTGCTTACCCCGGAAGACAACCGGAAATTCATAAGCCGCTACCTGACCGAGATCAAGACGCCTTGACCAAGTAAAGAACAAATACGATGGCTAAAGAAAAAATTTCAATCAAACAGTTTGTCGGCAACCAGGTGAAGAAGTGGGAGCGGATGTACTCCCAGGCGGCGAAGACAAGCCGAACCGCGCCTGCCGACCATAACCCTTAATATGGAACCCGGCAGCGGCGGCAGCATCCTGGCGCAAAAAATAGCGGATCGACTGGATTTCGACCTCTTTAATCGGGAAATAGTTGAAGCGATAGCCAAAAGTTCCGAAATCAGAGAAACCGTTATTGAAACCTTGGAAAAAGACCGTCTGTCCGGGATGGAAGATTTCATCGCCTCCCTGGTCAAGGATTATTACATCCATCCCGATCTTTATCTCGAGCATCTTCTCAAAGTCATCAACACGATTGCCAAGCACGGTCGGGCGGTGATCGTCGGCCGGGGCGCCAATTTTATCCTGCCGGCGCATGAAATATTTTCCGTACGCGTCATAGCGCCTCTGGAAATCAGGATCCGCAACGTGGCCCTCAATTACAAGGTTGCTGAAGAGGAAGCCAAGCGGCGGATCATCCAGCGGGAATCGCGCCGCAAAGCTTTTGTAAGACATTCCTTCAATGCCGATATATCCGATCCCCTCCATTACGACATGGTCATCAACACCGGCAAGATGAATATTGACGCCGCCGTGGAGGCGGTTATCGCGGCCGTTATGGCCTCCCTGGTGGGCAATCCTTAAATCGAACAAAAATTCCGGTTAAGCTTTGCGCTGGATCTTGGGATTCATTTCTTCTCTGAGCCAGTCGGCAAACAGATTGATGCCCACCACCAGCAAAATCAAGGCGGCCCCCGGAAAGACGATCATCCACCACATGCCGGCGTAAATATAATTTTTGCCGATGGAGATCATCATCCCCAGCGAGGGCTCGGTGAGGGGAACGCCGACACCCAGAAAACTCAGGGTCGCCTCCAGCATGATCACCACTGCCAGATCGACGGCAATCACCACAAAAATCGGCGCCACCGCATTCGGCAGAATATGTTTGGCCAAAAGCCTGAAATCACCGGCCCCGCTGGCCCTGGCCGCCAGTATATAAGCTTCCTCTTTGACCTGCAGGACGCTGCCGCGCATGGTGCGGGCGTATCGAACCCAGTCGGCAATGCAGATCGCAATAATCACAATAAAGATACTGCTGCGGCCGAAGACACCGAGAAATAAAATCGCCAGGAGCGTGGTGGAAAACGAAAAAACCGTGTCGGCCAATCGCATGGTAACGGCATCCAGCCAACCGCCGTAGAAGCCGGCCAGCAGACCGATGACAATTCCAAAGCTTCCGGCGATCAACACAACCCCGAATCCCACGATCAGCGAGGTGCGGCAGCCATAGACGATCGTGCTGTAAATCCCGCGCCCCTGATCGTCGGTTCCCAGGATGAACGGCGCCTGCCCCCCCTCGATCCAAATCGGCGGCGTTAAAAAATGCTCCAGGCTGACCTTTTCCAGGTCATAGGGGTTCTGGGGGGTGATCCAGGGGGCCAGCACGGCCATGGCCAGGAATGCCAGCAGAATAACGCTGCCGGCAATGGCGGAAGGATCGTTCAGATAGCTGTAAAGCATTCTGGATTTGATGCGGTGCTCAGTCATAGCGAATCTTCGGATTTATGATTCCGTAAAGAATATCGACGACCATATTCAGGGTAATAATGATCATCGCGGCCAGCATGATATAGGTGATCACGACCGGCTGATCCGTCTCATAGATCGATGTCAGGAGCAGATTGCCCATCCCCGGCCATTGGAAGATCGTTTCGGTGACAATCGAAAAGGCGATGACTTCGCCGAACTGAAGGCCGGTGATGGTAATCACGGGAATCAGGGCATTGCGCAGGGCATGCTTGAAGATCACTTTCAGGGGCGGCAGCCCTTTGGCCCAAGCGGTTTTGATGTACTCTTCGGTCATGACCTCGCGCATGCCGGCCCGGGTCAGCCGCAGCAGCACGGCCAGCTGATACATGGCCAGGGTCAACGCCGGCAGGATCAGATGCTTGAGGCCGTCCAGGGTCAGGAACCCGCTGCGCCAGAATCCCACCTGCACGGTTTCCCCGCGGCCGAAGGGCGGCAGAATCCTCAGATAGACCGCAAAGACCATGATGAGCAAAATTCCCATCAAAAATGTCGGTATGGAAATGCCGCCCAAAGACCCGGCCATGATCAGCCGGTTGCGCCAGGCATAGGGCTTCAGGGCCACCAGGACCCCGAGCCCCACGCCGATCACAAAGGCCAGGCAGACGGCTGTGGAGGCCAGCTCGAAGGTGGCGGGAAAGCGCTCCAGGATCAGCCCCAGGGCCGGCACCCGCGTAACATAGGACACCCCGAAATGGCCGTGGACGGCGTTCCACAAAAACCGCCCGTACTGGACGTACATGGGCTTGTCCAATCCCAGGGCATGCCGCACCTCTTCCCGCTCCTGGAAGGTGGCATATCGTCCGGCCATGGTGATGACGGGATCCCCCATGTAGCGGAAGATAAAAAAACATATCATCGACGCCGCCAGCAGGACGACAACCCCTTGAAGCAGTCTGCGTGCAATGTATGTAACCATATACTTAAAGATACCGGTGCAATGTTATTTCAGCGAAATTTCCTTGTACACCATCCAGCGATCCGGACGGGGCTGGAAGTCGATCCCCTTTCCTTTTTGGAGGGCATACAGGTCCACCTGATAGTGCAGGGGGATCCACACGATCTTGTCCACCATGGCCATCTTGTTGAGTTTCTGCAGAACCTGGCCCCGCTGCTGGGGGTCGATGATGGCAGCGGTGGACTCCAGCAACCGGTCGATTTCAGCATCGCTGTAATCGGCCCCGTTCAGCTCGCCGTAGCCTTTGGCTTCATCCCGGGTATGGGCCAGCTTAAAATAGGTTCGCCCCATGTCGAAGGTGCCGTCGAACCATCCGATCAGGTAGAATTCCAGCTTGCCCGCACTGACTTCCGGGAAAAAGATAGACTTCGGCTTCACGTCCAGCTCGGCTTTGATGCCCACCTTGGCCAGGTATCTGGCCACCGCCTCGGCAATTTTAGCGTCCTGAATGTAGCGGTCGTTGGGCCCGGTCAGTTTGATATTAAACCCATTGCCGTACCCGGCTTCCTGCAGCAGCTGCTTGGCCATCTCGGGATTATAGGGCAGCCGTGTCAGTTCGCTGTTGTAGCCGATGGTCGGCGGGTCCGGAATCTGGGCGGCCGGTGCGGCATGGCCCCGCATCACCTTGGCGATAATTTCATCTTCGTTGATTGCCATATAGATCGCCTTGCGAACCCGGATGTCCGCCATGGGCGAACCGGGCTTATTGCCCAGCGCCAGAAAGATCGAGCGTCGCGCCGGGCGGCTGATGATTTCCAGTTTGGGATTTTTACGGATCTGCTCGTACAATTCCACCGGCACGCCGGTAGCCAGGTCGACCTGGCCGGAGGCCAAGGCCGCAAAACGGGTGGAGGACTCCGAAATCGGGCGGATGTCCACCTTTTTGATCGGTGGCGCACCTTCCCAGTAGTCCTCGTTGGCTTCCATTTTGATATAGGAGCCTTTGACCCATTCCTCCAGTTTATAGGCCCCGGTGCCGATAGGATGAACCATCACATCACCCGGATCCCGGGACTCGGTGGATTCCTTGTCCATGATGAAAATCTGGTGCATGTTGTTGGCAAACCAGGGAATCGGTTCCTTGGTCCTGATAATGACGGTGTAGTCATCCGGGGTTTCAATAGACTCAATCGATTTGCCGGTGTTGATGAATTCCGAAACTTCCGGATTGCTGAGCCGTTCAAAGGTAAACTTGACGTCGGCCGCCGTAAACGGATTGCCGTTGTGAAACTTGACCCCTTGACGCAGATAAAACTTCCAGGTCAGCAGGTCCGGGTGCTCCCAGCGCAGCGCCAGGGCCGGTGCCAGAGTGCCGTCGGGACCTTTGCGCTGCAGCATTCCGTCAAAAAAATTGGCCATGTACTGCAGCCCGGCATCAGAGTCGTCTCCTTGCGGGTTCATCATGCGCGGCGAGTCGTCCTGGGCCACGACGATGGACGAAGCCGCCAGGGCCGGCGCATCATATCCGGCCAGGATAACCAGCGCCAATAGAATAAACGGCAGTAACTTGATCTTTCTCATTTTTCCCTCCTTTGGTTGATGGTGAGACAATTCGGATTACATCCGGCAGATGTGATCCATCAGCAACATTTTTTCCTGATTGAATACCTTGCATCCCCTGCCGGCGTCAATACAAATAGCAGGCCACGTAATGCCGACCGCCCAGATCTTTCAACACCGGCACCTCTTTGTCGCAAACCTCCATCCGGTGGGGACACCGGGGATGAAAGGAGCAGCCTGGCGGCGGATTGATCGGACTGGGCACATCGCCTTTGAGAATGACTCTCTTTTTCCTGGTTTTCGGATCGGGCAGCGGAATGGCCGAAAGCAGTGCCTGGGTATAGGGATGTTTGGGGGCGTCATACAGTTCGCGAAAGGAGGCCATCTCCACCACCTTTCCCAGATACATGACCGCGATGCGATCACAGACATGTTCCACCACCCCCAGATCATGGGCTATGATGATGTATGACAGATTGAAATCCTGCTGCAGGTCGATCAGCAGGTTGATGATCTGGGCCTGGATGGAAACATCCAGGGCCGACACGGGTTCATCGCCGATGATAAGCTGCGGGTTAAGGGCCAGGGCCCGGGCAACCCCGATCCGCTGGCGCTGCCCGCCGCTGAATTCGTGCGGATAACGGCGTCCCTGCTCGGGTGTCAGGCCGACTTTTTCCAGCAGGTATGCGATCCGTTCGCTCCTCTCGCGTCCGGCATAAACATCGTGGATCTCCATGGGATCAGCGAGGATCTGACTTACCGTCAGGCGGGGGTTGAGGGACGAATATGGATCCTGAAAGATCATCTGGATATTCCGCTTCAGAGACCGCAGCTGGGACTTATTCATGCGGGTGACGCTTTGCCCGTTGAACGCAACCTCTCCGCCGGTGGATTCGATCAAACGCATGATCGCCAGCCCGGTGGTGGTCTTGCCGCATCCGCTTTCTCCCACCAACCCCAGGGTTTCGCCTTTTTGCAGGGTCAAGGATACCCCGTCAACCGCGTAGACGTAGCCGACGGTCTTGGACCACAGACCTTTTTTAATCGGAAAATGAACTTTTAAGTTATCGACCGTCAGCAGGTTTTGCAAAGCGAATATACCAATTTGTAGGGGAACTAAAAAATAGATTAATCACGAAATCACGAAAGGACGAAAACACGAAAGGCAGACAAGGCAAATTTCGTGTTTTCCAGATTTCGTGTTTTCGTGATGAAATCCGTGAATCATAAAATTGGAAGAAATCCATATAACCCTTTAATATAAAAAGCAGCGAACCCGATGAGATTCGCCGGCTTCGATCAACTCCGGAATGCGCTGGTTGCAGACTTCCATTGCGTGCGGGCACCTGGGGTAAAACCGGCATCCGGCCGGCAGATCATAAAGGCTGGGAACGATACCCGTTATTTCCTGAAGCCTCCGGCGGCCGGTTCGCGCCCGCTCGCCAAGCTTGGGAATCGATTTCAACAGTCCCCAGGTATAGGGATGTTTGGGTTCATCAAAAATGGCGACCGTAGGGCCCTCTTCCACCACTTTGCCGGCATACATCACCTCAGTCCGCCCGGCGATCTCGGCGATTACTCCCAGGTCGTGGGTGATCATCATGATGGCCGAACCATAGTCTTCCTGCAACTGCATCATCAGGTCAAGAATCTGGGCCTGGATGGTCACATCCAGCGCGGTGGTGGGCTCGTCCGCGATCAGGATTTCCGGGTTGCAGGCCAGGGCCATGGCGATCATGGCCCGCTGCCGCATGCCGCCGGAAAGCTGATGGGGGTACTCGTGCACTCTTTTTTCCGGTGCCGGAATCTGGACTTTTTTGAGCATTTCAATGGATCGGTGCCGGCTTTCGCGCTTGGAGCAATTTTCATGCAGCATGAACATCTCAGAAATTTGATTACCGATGGTATACACCGGGTTGAGCGAGGTCATCGGCTCCTGAAATATCATGGAAATTCGATTCCCCCGAATCGATCGCATATCGGCTATGGGCAACCTGGTGATATCGATTCCGTCAAATAGGATCTTGCCGTCTACGATCTTGCCCGGCGGCTCCGGAATGAGGCGCATGATTGATTGGGCGGTAACACTCTTGCCGCAGCCGGATTCGCCGACAATGCCGAGAACCTCGCCCTTTGCAAGGGTAAAACTCACATCATCAACTGCTTTGGCAATGCCTTCAAAGGTGTAAAAGTAGGTCTTAAGCCCTTCAATCTGAAGCAGGTAAGTGGCGCTGGTCATAATATCATTTTTCAATTTTAGATTGGGCTGATTTATCCATCTTTAACAAACGGTTCCGGAACCCGGCCGACATAGATCAACAGACCGGAAGCGGTGGGAAAGGAAAAATATTGCGGTAGAAACTCCGGCTCCGTGTCGAGCACCAGGCGAACCTTGTCCGGGTAGGCCAGGTAGCGAATTTGCTTCACCCATCTGGACGCAACGGGGATGATTTGCTCTTTTTCATAAGGACTTTTAAGGTTGTAAATGTCGAAAACGATACGGGCCGGATTTTCAATTGCAAACGATTTGTAATCGCCGATGGTGCCGTCGGCATTGACATTGACAATAAAATGATCTTTAAGGGATGTCGTCGTAACAGTTTCCAACACAGTTGCGACGGCAGAATCTTTATCAGCCGGGCCGGTTTCGTTTTCTGCGGCTGCGGGATTAATCGCGGCGTCCGTGTCCGCCCCGCGATGGGTTGTCTTGGGAAAGGAAACCCTGACGCCGTCTTCGTCCGGGGAGAAGGCGTAAGGCCGCTCTACCTGCAGGACAATTAACAGGCGCGCATCTTTTATATCCCCATCGATAACTTCGTCGGCTTCAAGGGACTTAAAAATTTCATTATCCGGCGGGATAAAAATTGTCCGGCCGGCATCGAGGGCGGTATCGGGAAAATACAGCAAAAGTCCGGCCGGAGCAACCTGGTTGACGGCGGTAAAGGTTAAGGGCCCCTCGCCTTTTATGGTGCAATACCAGGATTTATCGTCTTCGCTGACCCGGATTTCGGTGATGCGCTTGGGCACGGAGGACTTTACCGCGGTGGACTGGTTGGAAGGGCAGCCGGTCCAAAGTACAAGCAGGGACGCCGTCAGGACGATTGCCGCAATTGTTGGGCCTGCCTCTGCCGTCTGATAGAAAATGCCTCGGTTTTTCATGACTCGTAAACGTACTCCCGGCGCATCCTGTGAATCATCGGTTCAGGCTTTTCATCAATCCTGAGCCTTCCTTTTCGTTCAAACCGGCCGCTTTTCAGGCCAGGGGCTGAGCTGAAACTTGAACGGGTACGCTTTTTTTCTTTCGCGTTTTTGAATGATCACCAAATTACCATCATAGGTTAATATGCCCAACATAATGGCACAAACCAGGCGGTAAATACTGACTGAGTAGTATCGACTATCCGCCACCGGGTTTGTTTTGAGCGGATCGGCAACCGACACGCTGCGATTTTTGCTGTCATAACCGGTCAGAACCACGAAATGGCCCACCGAATCGCCGCGGACGTCGTCATATTTTAATTCGTCGCCATTACCAAATTCGCGGGCGGAATTATAAAGATAAGTGGCACTCAATCCCGTCAGAATTGGAATCGATTTTTTCAGATAGCGCCGAACCAGAGCCGCCGTCATCACCTCGAACCGCAGCCGGCCGCCGAGTTCCAGATACTCGAGGTATGCATTGGTAACGACCTCAATTCCCGGAATATGTTTTTTAAAAGTCACTTGACGCTGCAGCTTGACGGCAATTTCATTGCTCCGGATGGCAGACCAGGTTGGGTCGAAAATTTGCAGGTTATAGGGAAAAATGGTGGCTTTGTAACCGCGCCGCAGCGCATGACAGGCCAGATAGACATCAAGCGTGCCGCCTTCCGCGATGCTGGGAACTTCAGCCGTCACCTTTTGCAGAGGAATCTGATCATTGTAATAACGGTAGATGGCATGCAGACATGTTGGCCCGCAGGTCGTATTGTCCGGCTGCCAGTTTATGTCAAAATGCAGTTTAGAATCCATGGTCGGTTCGCTATGTGTCAGGAATCCCGGCCCTGAGGGTTCGGCTTTGACTTCATCACCCCAGCTTCCGGCTCGTAGAGCCTACAGCTCGGTGAGAGGGGTGGTGTTGGAAGTCACATAATCCCTGGAATATTGAAATAGTGGAAAAGATGATGAGCGCAATTGAATTCAAGGGTCCGTGAATACCTGTCCGCTAAAAGATATCTGAAAACTAGGCTAAATGTCAATACTTGTCTGGCTGGATCAAAATCCCTCTCGTACCATTGGGCGAATCAGCGGAAATGCAGGCGGGACCGCCCCTTTTGCAGCCGAGTGGCCCCGGTTCCTATTGATTATGATTTCACGTTTATCTTGCAATCGGTATCATGCCATACTTGCGGATAATTTTCTGACCGTCTTCGGAAAAGGTGTAATCGATAAATTTCTTTAAGTTTCCGGTCGGCTCCCCCTTGGTAACATAATAGAATATCTGATAATAGGGATAATCGGCATCGGTCGGCAACAGGCCGTCGATCTTTAACGTCTTTAACTCCTTGTGGTGCACGGCAGCCCCCTGGGAGATAAAGGACACGGCGCCACAGGGAAAATGTTTTATCGCTTCGATCACCATGGTGGAATCATAGGCCATAAAATCATAGTTAATATCTTTGAGCTTCATTATCTGGCGTCTGAAGTTCTTATGGGCCGCCGTATCCTTGTCCGGTACGACGATCATAATCGGCAGATCGGCGCCACCGACTTCCTTCCAGTTGGTAATGTCACCTGCGAATATGTCCTGAAGTTGTTCTTCCGTCAAAGTATCAACTCCGCATTCAGCTCTGGCAATCACGGCAATAGGATCTTGGCAGAAAGGCGTTTCCTTGAAACCGTAAACTTCATGGCGGTTATACAGTTTCCGGGCACTGCTGGCGATATCACAATTGCCGGTCGTCAGGCGATAGGCGCAGGAACCGGAGGAAGCGGTCTTCACATCCACCTGGATGCCGGTCGCCTCGGTAAATGCTGCTATTTTTTCCTTTTCAAAGGCCGCATACACTTGATTGGAACAACTGTACTTCAATACATCCTGGGCCGCGGCCTTGATCGCGGGCGCAGCAATCCAGGCCCCTGCCAGAAGAGATATCAACGCAATTTTTAAAAAAGATTTGAGTTTCATTTTTTCCCTCCTTGCTTTTCAAAAAATTTCACGTATATTCTCGCGCTGGTCTACCATGTAAATCAGCGCGACCATCCGGCTGAGATCTAACTGGAGTTGTTTGAGCCTGGAGCGATCGATGCTGTGCATTCGAATAAAAACCTTGCGGTACCCGTCCGGGACTTTGTCGTAAGATGAGAGGATGCTTACCATCCGCCCGCCGTATTTCCGAATGACATCAGCCACCTCCTTAATGGAACCTGTCCGGTCTTCAAGTTGAAAAGCAAACTGAATACCGCCCTTGCCCACGCCGGTGAGCGCTATGAGAACCCGAAACAAATCCGTCTGGGTGATGATTCCGACAAGTCCCCCGTTCTGATCCACAACCGGAACGCCGGATATTTTATTTTCGAGCAGCACCTGGGCGCTTTCCTCAACCGTATAATTGTAGGGGACCGTGACAGGGTCTTTAGACATGATGCTGCCGACCTTGATCTTTGAAATCAGGTACAGCAGTTCATGAATATCCAGGGTCGTGGCATCTGAAGCAGAGGCCCTTTTCAAATCACGATCGGTGACCACCCCGACCAGTTTTCCCTTTTTTAAAACCGGCAGGATGCGAATGCCGTTTTCCTTCATCAATTTCAGCGCATCCTGCATGGAATCATCGACATCGACGGTGATCACATTTTTGCTCATCCAATTGCTTACTAACATGATTTTACCTCCCTTTAGTCAGCCATTTATGTCATTGACAAGCCAACATGAACGACAACGAAATTACGCCCTAACCTCTGATCCGTAAATGCCTGCATCCAGGCTTTTCCAACAATCATAAAGCAAGGGATATGCCAGAATAAGAAATCCCGCCGGGTGCTTGTAAGTTGTTGGATTTTTGAGCGATAAAATCTGGCGTTGAAGAAAACGCAGGCAAGGTCTTCTCAACGGTGTCGAAATTTTTTACAGGATGTAAACGCTTGACCAGGAGTTATCAGGTGCCCCTGCTTCGCCTTCCAGGCTTCCGACTTCGTCACGCCTGCAGCGTGACTATGACGGGAGTAGAGTAGAGACGAGCTCCATGTTCAATGGCCAAGGCGGGATCTTCGACATGCCCAGGGTCCTCTGCGAAGATGGATAAATCCCAAATGAGGGTTACCAGCCGTTTTAAAACAATTTGACGGCCCGGCACAGAAGATCAACGGCGGCATTTATTTCTACAGCATTTCCCGCATGCTTCGCCTTCTCGGTAAACAACCACCTGGTAACCATGTGGCTGAATATTCCCATGAAAAGGTTTACAAAAATGCGATTGTTGATTTCAGGTCGAATGCTGCCGTCTCGCTTTCCCTCTTCCAGGATGTCGTAAATACTTTCCAGATAATTTTTAAACGGCTGATAAGCCCTGGAAGCATAGAACCGGGGATTATAAATGGCGTCGAACAAAAAAACCTTCGTGAAAACCGGCTTATTCACCGGATTACCGCCTTCCCATTCAATCGGGAGCCACCCGGCTGTTTGGCGCACTAAAGCCCTGGGCGCCCTCTTTTTCTTACGGTCTCATCATGATTCTGGATTCGGATTTCATGCCGATGGCCAGCGCCCAGTCAAGGGCCAACGGCCGGCGCCACGGCATTACCGCTGCGTTGGAATGGCGGGGCGATTTAATCGCCGTCAGCAAGGGAAGCAATGAACTGCTTAAGCTCAGTATGAAGGGACTGTAATGACCGCCAACGCCCTCCTGGAAACCAGAAAAGTCACTAAAACCTACGGCGGCATTCCCGCCATTGATGCCGGGGACTTTGATTTGCAGCAGGGGGAGGTCCACGCCCTGGTGGGTGAAAACGGGGCCGGCAAGTAACCCTGTGCAAGGTTATCGCCGGCGTTGTCGCCATGGACCAAGGTGAAATGCTGCTCGAAGGAAAACCGCTGACCATTGCAAGCCCACGTGATTCATTTAAGCAGGGCATCTCGATGGTTTTTCAGGAAACCAGCCTTGTGCCCCAGCTCACGGTCGCTCAAAATATGGTTATTATTTTTGACGAACCCACGCGCGGGGTAGATGTCGGGGCCATTGCCGAAATTCGCAGCATCATCAGGAAGTTAGCCGACGGTGGTGCCGGTGTCGTCGTGATATCTTCTTATCTTCCGGAAATCCTGGATATTTCAGATCGAATCCTGGTGGCCCGCGGCGGGACGATTGTGGCGGAATTTTCCAAGGATGAAGCCACGCCCGAAAAAATACTGCACGCCGCAATTCACTAATTATGGATTGGACTCCTTCTTGATAATTCGATAGGTTTCTTCGTAGATAGTTTTGCGAGGTCCGACAGCTACAATATCGATGGTTTGTTTTGAAGATATGCGATAAATTATTCTAAACCTGCTGATTCGGCAGCTCCTTAACCCCTCCAACTCATCTTTGAGAGACTTGCCGGACTCAGGTTCAGTTATGATGTGTCGCAATCCAGCCTTGATTTTTCTTTTTAACTGCGGATGACACCCCCTGATTAAAGCAACGATCTCGTCGGGCACCCTGAGCTTTCTTCGAATACGGTCCTGCGGAGCCATGATTTATTTGAAAAGCTCCTCTAAGGTATACACGCTTGCATTCTTCTTTAGCGCGGCGATGCCTTTTTTTACCTCGCTCATCAAGTCTGCATCGGCTTTTATTGTAATGGTTTCACGCCAGCCCTCAAATTCATCCGGACTTATCAGAACAGCCGCGGGTCGTCCATTTTTGGTTATAACGATCTCTGCATCGGTTGATTGAACCTTCTCGATAAGTTCGCTCAGTTTCATTTTTGCTTCGGATAATGATAAAATATCCATAAAGAGACCTCCATTATAGTCGACCAGAATTATGACCATAAATTAACCGATTTATCTTCCAGTGTCAACAAAATAAGAAAGCCCCGGCAAAATCTCACCAGGACTTTTTCTATGGTGCCGAGGGACAGAATTTTAGTCGCCTCCGGCGATCGAATGCGCCATAGGCGCACAAGCTGCCGACACGTGAATTGTCATTCCCCTGTCCCCTTGCACCTAACTCCTTATACCTTTTAATGCAATCCCCATTACGCTCTGCTCTATGCGCTAGGCCCATCCCCCGCAACACGAGACGGAAAGAAGAGCAGAAGATAAGAAGATGAGAAGCCGGGAAGTTGAGAGGCTAAAGGCCGGAACCTCCTAAATTCCCCTGCGCCGTAAGCCGTGTGCCGTCCGCCGTGAGCCTTGCGGCGTAAGCCGTGTGCCGTGGCCCCGCAACGCGCACTTAAACCGCCACCGGCGCCCGAATGCCGGGATACGGATCGTAGCCGACTACCTCGAAATCCTCGTATTTGAAATCAAAGAGCGAGGACACGTCGGGATTGATTTTCATCTGCGGCAGCGCCCGCGGCTCACGCGTGAGCTGAAGCTCCGCCTGCTCCCGGTGATTGAGATAAAGGTGCGCATCGCCAAGCGTATGCACGAAATCACCCGGCTCAAGTCCCACGATTTGCGCAACCATCAGGGTCAGCAAAGAATAGGAGGCGATGTTAAAGGGAACGCCGAGGAAAATATCTGCGCTGCGCTGATACAGCTGGCAGGACAGTCGGCCGTCGGCCACATAAAATTGAAACAGGGTATGACAAGGCGGCAGCGCCATTTTTTTAATTTCACCCACATTCCAGGCCGATACGATATGACGCCGGGAACTGGGATTCGATTTGATCTGCTCTACCACCTGGGTGATCTGATCAACGTGCCTTCCATCAGCCGTTGGCCAGGAGCGCCACTGATAGCCGTAAATGGGACCCAGGTTGCCGTCCTTGTCGGCCCATTCGTCCCAGATCGACACACCATTTTTGTGAAGCGAACGGATGTTCGTGTCCCCACTTAAAAACCAGAGCAGCTCGCCGATAATTGATCGAAAGTGCAGCTTCTTGGTCGTGATCGCCGGAAATCCCTGGGACAGATCAAAGCGCATCTGGTAGCCGAAAACACTGATGGTTCCCGTGCCCGTGCGATCGTCCTTGGGTACACCGTTTGTGCTGACATGACGTAGTAATTCCAGGTATTGTTTCATAGTGTTTAGACTCCAGGAGGCTATAATTAATGGATTGATCGTCTCGTGCCCACCCACGGATTCGCGGTTGTGCGAAGATACCGCGTAGGATGATGCACCTGCCCGTCTGCGCAACAGTTGAGAATACCGTGTCAACACGCAAAATCAGGATTGGCCGCGCCATGCGAACGACTTGCGATGAATAGATATAACTCGAATTATATCATAAACTTGGGATTATATTCGTGTTTTTCCAATCAGCACAAGCGGCGGCAAGTATTAAAAACGTATACCAGAAATCTTGTATGTCAATCCCCCTCCAAATACATGATGTTGTGGTTTTGCGGGGCAGCCCTGGGAACTAAGCGGTGCCATTGGATCACCATGCGATTGATAAATTGAAAAAATATCCATATATAGTGGTTGATTTTTTTCAAACGCTATATATAGTATATATGCGAGTTTTAATCTGGTACGTTGTGAAAAATCAATCGGTATTAAAGTGGATTGACGACCGGCTCAGCGGGCGACGGTTCTATTAGCCCACGTATTGTGAATTAGCACAGTGAATCGAGTTGGTTTCAAAACCCCATATAGTCCGCCTCAGACAGATTACGAATTTCTTCGAACAGAATCCCTTTGACCTGAGTTGAACGGGGATTTTTCAGCCCGGTCCGCTTGGGGCGGAACCCTGTATCGCTCAACCTATGTCTTTATAAAGGATTTTAGCTATGGCGCATAACTATGTTACCAAAAGAAACGGTGAAAAAGTGTTATTTGATTCCGAGCGAATCAAAAGGGCTGTCGAAAAGGCCTGGCAAGCAGCTGATTATCCGGTCGAATCAGACCAGTTTGAGCGGGTTAATGCAGATATAATTACCGAAGTCCACGCTATTCTCACGGATTCATCCATCGGTGTCGAGGACATCCAGGATGTCGTGGAGAAAAATTTGGTTAATCATGGATTGTATGAAATATCGAAAAGATACATTCTCTACCGGGAGAATCGAGCCAAGATACGTCACGCAAAGAAAAAGACGGTTGTCGAGCAAGCTGAACAGGGCCGCTTAAAGGTTCGGAAAAAAAGCGGCGCTTTGGTGTCGTTTGATAAAAATAAAGTGATGAACACGTTGGCCCGGGCAGGGGCAGATAACGACGTCAGTATCGATATCCATTTGATCTATCAGGAATTTCTAAAAAATATTTATAATGAAATAACGACTACGGAATTAGAAAAGCTGCTGCTGCTTTCCACCGTTGCATTTATTGAAAGAGATCCCCAACTGAGTTTTGTTGCGGCCGGATTGCTGCTCCAAAGAATATATAAAGACGTCATCGTAAAGTCGGTGCAGCGCGAAACTTTCGAATTAGAGGCCGGGAAAGCCTTTGTTCGCGGCATTCAGCGCGGCGTGGCAAACAAAATATATGATGAGCGCCTATTATCGTTTGATCTTGAATTTCTCGCCTCGCAACTGGATTTCAGCAGGGACGCGATCCTTAAATATATCGGCCTGCAAACGCTTTATGAACGCTATCTGGTCAATTGCCGGCAGCAGCTCATCGAAACCCCGCAAGCCTTTTGGATGCGGGTTGCCATGGGATTGGCCATTCTGGAAAAGGATCGGGAGGAAAAGTCGCTGGAGTTTTATAAGCTGATGTCATCGCTCTCATTTGTCCCTTCCACGCCGACCCTTTTTCATGCCGGCTTGTCCCACCCACAGCTGTCTTCCTGCTACTTGAGCATCGTCAATGATGATCTATATCATATTTTCAAAGTCATCGGGGATAATGCGCAATTATCTAAATGGTCCGGCGGCATCGGCAACGATTGGACGCGCGTGCGCGCCACCAATGCCCACATAGCAAGTACCAACGTGCAGAGCCAGGGGGTCGTTCCCTTCTTAAAGATCGCCAACGATACCACCGTTGCGATTAACCGCAGCGGTAAACGCAGGGGGGCAACCTGTGCGTACCTTGAGACGTGGCATCTTGATATTGAGGATTTTCTCGATTTGCGCAAGAACACCGGTGACGACCGTCGCCGAACCCACGACATGAATACAGCCAACTGGATCCCGGATCTATTTATGCAGCGGGTTAAAGCCGGCGGGCATTGGACGTTGTTCTCACCTGATGAGGTGCCGGATTTACACGATTTGTATGGCAAAAAATTCAATGCCCGCTATGAAGAATATGAGCGTAAAGCTGACGCCGGCCGAATAAAGCTTTTTAAAAAGGTTGATGCGGTAACACTTTGGCGAAAAATGCTGACGCGGTTGTTCGAAACCGGGCATCCCTGGATTACCTTTAAAGATCCCTGCAATATTCGCTCGCCCCAGAAACATGTGGGAGTGATTCATAATTCTAATCTGTGTACCGAGATTACGCTGAATAACTCAACGGATGAAACCGCCGTCTGCAACCTGGGCTCCTTAAACCTTTTGAACCATATTGAAAACAACGCCATCGATCAGCAGCGCTTGGCGGCTACCGTCAAGACGGCTGTCAGAATGCTGGACAATACGATTGATCTGAATTTTTATCCGACACCCGAGGCTGAAAACGCCAATTTAAAGCATCGTCCCATCGCGCTGGGTTTAATGGGGCTGCAGGATGTGCTGTTCAAGCTGCGGCTGCCGTTTGAAGATGAAAATACCCTTGAATTTGTCGATGCAACCATGGAGTTCATTGCTTATCATGCCATTGCATCTTCCTGCGGTCTGGCCAAAGAGCGCGGCGCCTACCAAAGCTTTAAAGGCTCGTTGTGGGATCAGGGCATCTTTCCACTGGATACCCTGGATGAGCTTGAAAAAGAAAGGGGCGCTGCCGTAGCTGTCAATCGGAAAAAACGGATGGACTGGAGTGCGCTTAAAGAATCCGTTGCCGCCTGGGGCATGAGAAACTCCAATGTGATGGCCATTGCGCCAACGGCAACCATTTCCAACATCGCCGGCTGCTTTCCGAGCATCGAACCCATCTATAAAAACATTTATGTCAAGTCAAACATGAGTGGAGAATTTACCGTGGTGAATGACTACCTGGTAAATGATTTAAAACGGCTGGGCTTGTGGACTGAGGAGATGCTGGAACAATTAAAATATTATGACGGCAACATCGGTAAAATCCAGTCGATTCCCGTAGAATTGAAAACACTCTATAAAGAGGTCTTTGAAATCGATCCGGTTTTGCTGATAAAAATGACCGCGCTAAGATCGAAATGGATCGACCAGAGTCAGTCGCATAATGTTTTCATGGAGGGCACCAGCGGAAAAAAGATGGACGAAATCTACACCGCTGCCTGGGAAATGGGATTGAAAACTACTTACTACCTGAGAACCATGGCGGTCAGCCAGATCGAAAAATCGACGCTTGACGCCGTGAAATACTACTTTACCCAGAAAAGAACCTACCTGAATGAACCGATTCCAGCAGCCCAAGCGGCGCTGGGAGTAGGCACCAAAAATTTCAGCCTGGGGGATCAAACGCCCGCACGACACATAGCCAGTTATAAGGACATTTTGGATTCCGACTGCGAAGCGTGCTCATGATTACAGCAGCTGACAAGGCTTTCCAAATTAAGAAAGGAAGTCATAAAATCCCGGCAGTCGAATTCTATCCGTCAACTCTTGAATGCCTAAAATGAGCTAAAATGCCTAAAGTGCCTAAAATTAAGAGATGAAATTCGTCTCTAAAGTTGCCTTATCATAACGCCATTAAATAAGGCCGACGGCCAGTTCTACCAACGATATACAAATTACAAATAACGCCTAGTCTTGGTTTAAGAGGAGGAGAGACACATGCCGATTATCAATAGTTCTAAAACGGATCCGAATAAAATACTTCCCATGACCTGCACCTGGGCCAGAGAATACTATAAGAACGGAATTGCCAATACCTGGACGCCCGAGGAAATCCCCATGCAGGATGATATTGAGCAATGGAAGTCGTCATCCTTTTTGAATCCGAAGGAGAGGCGGCTCATTTTATGGAATCTCGGTTTCTTCTCAACGGCGGAGTCGCTTACGGCCAACAATATCGTCCTGGCCGTGTATCACCATGTCACGAACCCGGAATGCCGCCAGTATCTGCTGAGACAGGCCTTTGAGGAAGCCGTCCATACCGATACTTTCATTTATTGCTGTGACTCTTTAGGGCTGGATCCGGAGGAGATTTACACCATGTATGCAACGATTCCTTCGATCAAAGATAAGGATCAATTTGTCGTTGACCTTACCCAAAGTGTCGACAATCCGAATTTTACAACCGTGGGTGAAAAGAATATTCAAAAATTCCTGCACGATTTAATCGGTTTTTACGTCATCATGGAGGGTATCTTTTTTTACGCCGGCTTTGCCATGATGCTCGCGCTCAAGCGGCAGAATAAAATGGTCGGAATTGGTCAACAGTTTGAATATATTATGCGTGACGAGAGTCTTCACCTGGCCTTCGGCTGCGATTTGATCAACACCATTGTCGATGAGAATCCGTCGGTATGGTCATTGGATTTTCAAACCGAGATTACCGATCTTATAGTTCAATCGGTTAGACTGGAAAAAATATATGCTCAGGATGCCTGCCCGGAGGATACCTTGGGAATCAATTCGAGCTTATTCGGTGGCTATGTGGAATATGTTGCCGACCGAAGGCTTGAGCGCATACGGCTTAAAAAAGTTTTTGGGACGAATAATCCTTTTCCCTGGATGAGTCAGTCGACTGATTTAAACAAGGAAAAAAACTTTTTTGAAACCCGCGTCACCGAGTATCAGAATGCCGGTGCCTTGGTTTGGAACTAGGATTTTTGATCAATAAGCCGCATTTTGAGAAGAATCGGTTGAGGTTCCGCCGCCGGCCGGCCGGAACAAAGAATCTTGGTCCAAAGAACCGGGCTTTCAATAATAGAATAATACTGGACAACCCCTATCAAGCAAAAGGATGAGGAGTAAACGATATGTTAAAATCATTAATTGTCGCGATGGCATCCAACAGCGTTATCGGCCACAACGGTGGAATCCCCTGGAGGATTCCGGGGGAACAGAAAATGTTTAAAGAGATTACCATGGGGCATTCATTGATTATGGGCCGGAAGACATACGAAACCATCGGCCGGGCGCTCCCCGGCAGGACCAACATCGTCATTTCCCGCCAAACCGACTATGAGGCCCCGGACTGCATCGTTGTGAATGACTTAAATAGTGCTCTGCAAGCCTGCGATCCCGATGAAAGCGAGGCTTTTATCATTGGCGGGGGGCAGATTTTTCGGGACACTATTTCTTCGGCCGATAGAATTTACCTGTCCGTGCTGCCAAGGGAGGTGCACGGTGACACCTATTTTCCCGCGTTTTCCGAGTCGGACTTCGAGATCATAAAGTCCGGCTTCATCGACGCGGTCGTGCCATACTACTTCTACATATATGAGCGGATAAATGGCAGTAAACGCGAGTCTGTTTCGCTTTCCCTGTCCGAAGCATCGAATTTTTTATGAGGGGCAGAGCGATGCCTTAGAATTGGAAGAATAAGAGAGACGGGTACTTTACCCCAACGTTGCAAAAGCCGGAGGGCTTCAGAGTCAAGGCGTCTGAGGGTGAAGTCGTAGTTCTTTACTTCGAACCCTCAGCAACGCAGAATCTGAAGTCCTCGGGCTTTCCCCGGATGCTCAATCTTTGAAGAAGCCGCTGATTTCAACTGCAATTCCGGAGCGAGTCTTTCCGGCGGCTTCGCCGGTAGCCATGATTATCTCTTTCGAGGCCGGGAAGGTGAAAGTCATCGCAACTGCCTGTCCGACCGTCATACCGTATCGATCGTCTTGCATTCAGCGATGATCGGAGGATCGCCTTTAAAGAGCTTTCTTGAGTCTCTTCTGACATTGGTGTTTTTGCCCTGTTTGTTTTCGGAAGGCTCAATAAACACTTTCTCTGTGCACCAAGGTGTAGACAAGAATTGAATTTGGACTCATAAGTTATTTTTTAACATGATATCATAAGGTTAAATTGAAACCCGATTGCTGGACATCTAAATTCTGGAAATCACACCTCCGAGAAATTAATCCGAATAAATAGAAAGATGGAACGGACGACTCCGTTACCCAAACAGTGCAATTCTGGCAATCGCTGTGCTTTGACATAAATTGTGGCTGCGGTGCCTGTGTTCCCACATTGGTTTCTTATCTCCAACTTAGAAATAAAAAAAGCTTATTGCCCATATCTTGCCAGTATATGCAAATTGGCCTGAGTACATATACGTTTCGTAAATATCACGTGAATCAAAGCTATCAAATTCTGGGATAGCAGCAATCTGCATTTCTATGATTTATAATTTTTGCCACCGACAGGGGGATTTATCCCCCTGTACCCCCTGATTTCTTTTTCCCCGATAGGTATGCTATCTGATATTCAACAGCCCTACGCTACGTTCAGTCCGCTCATACGCTGCCGGCTATCGCTTCGGCAGCTACTCGCTCCCCTCACTGCGCTTCGGGCCTAAAGGCAGTGCCAAGGGTACAAGGGATCAAGGGCCAAGGGCAACGGACCTGGAGAGGCGAAAGCCGAAATCGCTTAGGCGGCGGCCGAGCCAGTCGGAGTCGCGGCTCGCCGACCGGCAGAGGGGAGCATCGCAGCCCCAGCAGCCGCCGCGCATCACGCGGACAGCGCCTCTGGGTTTATCGATCCAGGCACTTCCGTCATCAGGTGCACCGTTGTAGTCCTTATGCCAGTCATCTTCTACCCATTCCCAGACGTTGCCGTGCATATCGTAAAGACCCCAGCGATTAGGCTTTTTAGTTCCAACCCGATGTGTTTTGGAATCAGAATTTGAACTAAACAATGCGTATTCTGTCAACTTATCCGCGTCGTCTCCAAAGGAGAACGAAGTCGTTGTTCCCGCGCGCGCTGCATACTCCCACTCAGCCTCGGTCGGCAATCGGTAGGCTTCGCCTCCCTCCATCTCGTTAAGCATATTTATGAATTTGTGTGCATCCTCCCAGGAAACCTGTTCAACCGGACAGTCATCTCCGCATTTTTTAAAATTTGAAGGATTATCGAAATCCACCATTACCTTTTTCCACTGGCCCTGGGTGACTTCAGTCTTTTGCAAATAAAAGGGGCGTGATATTTTTACGGTATGAGAGGGATGCTCACTGGCTTCATCCATCCCAGAACTGCTGCCCATTGTGAAACTTCCCGCAGATATGAGAACAAACTCCATTCCAATACTGTTTTTGAAAGTTTTTGCGTATTTAGGTTGCAAAAGCGACCAACCTATAACGCTGAGTATTGCGATCACCGCTATAGCGACAATTCCAAGGGTTAACCTTTTTTGACGCCGTGATTTTGGGCTGGGAATGGACGGTCGTTCATCAACGATTTTGCCTTTAGTTTCTTTGTTCGTACGCTGAACCACAGCATTGCGCTTTAGGTCTTCTTTGTGCTTTCCTTCGACCTCCGCATCTTTCCGCTTCAGTTCCTTTTCTGCTTTAAGTTTTGCCGCTTCCTTCCGCTCTCGTTCCTCTAACTCAACTGGTGGTTTACCGAGGATACTTACGATGTCAGTGACTAATTTCTGATACCCAGGGAAACTATCCGAGCCATCCCAATCAAATAGCTGCCCAGCATGAATGCCTTCAAACCGGAATGGAAGATCAACTTCCTCAATTGCAATTGGCACCAGTTTATTGCGATTCAGAGCAAAGGTGGCCTCATCTTTAACATATCGCGAATTGACTGAAAGTTTCGACCACATAACGATAATGCACTTGGCATCATTTAACGCTCTCTCAATGGAATCATCAAAGTGTTCCCCTGCACGAAGTTTGGGGTCCCACCAGACTGACCAACCCGACTTTTGAAGCGCATCCGCCAGCTTTCTTGCCAGTGGCTGTTCTTCGCGCTTATAACTGATGAATATGTCGCTCATATCTCAACACTGGTCCGTCGGCTATTATTATGCATCTCGTTTTTAACTGTTTTTCACATAGCTTGCCAGAAGTCCAACTATCAATTTTTATACGATTAATGCAGATAGATTCCGTATGTCAGCACCCTATTTGTGTGAGAATCTGGTGTAAAATGGAAATGGCTGAATATGAGTGTTATCAGATTAAAAAGTATGAACCAGACCGCCGGCCGTACCGCAATGCTTTTTTGCCAAATTTGAATTTATCGCATATATCGGAAAGCTAATTACTCAGATACCTATCAATCGTCATAGATCAATGAATGAAATTTTTAGGTGTGGGGTATCCTATAATGCCTCTCAGTTTCCTGTACGGTAATCGATTTAATCTAAATGTTATTTTCTTGAAGATAGAAAATGATGTGCTGCCGCATAGATCGCATAAGTAGCGTCTCGATCCGGGGATAATACGCATCCAGAATTTGCGCGCAATACGAAACCGAAAAGATCGCAAGCAGGCGGGACATTGGTTTCCAATGGCAAGTCTCTTCATATCGATCCTCCATCATCTGAAATCCTCAGAATTTAAAGAATCTAATTAGCCTTATAACATAATGACAATATTGGTAAAGCGAGCATTTATTTCTGAAGAGATAATAATCAAAATCTAATGGGTCAGTGCCCTGAGAGCGATAAGGCAGCTGATTAAAGCAATCCGGATGGAATTTCGGCGATGATTTTGAACTCGCTTTAAAAAAATGAAGTGCCTCAACCAATATTTCAGACACATTGAATTGTTAAGAAAAACTTATTTGATGTGCTCTGAGTTTAGCTTGATTGCAGATAGCTTTTGCCAATAGTTTTAATTCGACGGTTATTGAAATCTGTAAAGATATAATTCGAATACCAAAACAATTTGGTACTGTCAAATAATGAATAATATTCAGACCAATCTATAATAATCCTATTCGCAATGACATCTCTATTTGAGTGATAATTGGATTTCCAGCGTCATTAACCCGCTATTGTGCCCTTTTCCTTAATATGGACAATCAAACAGGATTTTAATCCATTTTTGGTCCTTTCAGACTCTTTTGACAGGCCGATCGAAAATTAGCCAGTGCAACAGCATGATTTTTGCATAATTGCCCTATTTTGGCCCTTTGGTGGATAATCAGCCAAGAAAGATAATGGAAAGCTTGAGGGGGGACTTCAAAAAATGAAAAAAAATGTCACAGTCGAAAACCCTGAGACATTTCGTATTTATCTGGATTATTTGATAATATTTAATTTCGTAAATTCTCTATTTTGTCTATTAATTCCAACGCTCCTTGAAGCATTGGGGCACCTCCTATAGCTATAATTTCCTAATCAAGCTTGCAAATATATAAAGAAGAGAACTCGCCTCGTTTCTCGCTGTGCCCTGCATCATGTTATTGTTAGCGGTATCGAGCGTCATCGCTGGGGATAGATTCGAATCAGGCCTGCCGGTCCGGCAAATTTCCGCCAACGGGTAAAGCCCGCGGGTTATTGAGTTATTGCGCAGTTAAAAACCTGGGTTTCAGTGATAGCGAATTATCAAGAAAGCTGGGACACAGATCTTCACAGATTTTCACAGATAAATTATTTAAGGTCCGCCTGGCGGCGGGAAGGTGCAGTGCCGCACCGTCTGCCGGAAGAAATTAGCCTGTTTTTTCCTCGCCGAAGGCGATGGGCTTTATTGGTTCTTGAATCTGTGTGCATCTGTGAAAATCTGTGTCCAAAAATTACTTTATGCCTGCATACATGAACGACTGGACGAACTGGCGCTGGAAAAGAAGAAAGGCCACAAGAAGCGGCGCCACTGATAACAAAGTGGCCGCGGAAATGATGGACCAGTTTACTCCGGATTCCGGGGCCCCAAATATTCCCAGCCCGACAGTCAAGGGCCTTGTCTCCACCGAATTGGTTACGATGAGGGGCCAGAGAAAATTGTTCCAATGATGGCTGATGGACACTAAACCGTAAGCCAGGTAAGTGGGGCGCGCCAGAGGTACATATACTCGCCATAAAACACCCAGCGTACCGCATCCTTCCAGGCGAGCGGCTTCTTCCAGTTCTTTGGGTGTCGATTTGAAGGCCTGCCTCAGAAGAAAGATTCCGAAAGCACTGGCCATGTATGGCAACCCGATCCCGAGAATTGTGTCCACCAGACCCAATCGGGCCAGGGTAACGTAGTTTTCTACGATCAGAATTTCCGGTGTGATCATTAACTGGACCAGCACCAGCGCAAAGGCAATTTTGGCGCCGCGGAACTGATAGCGCGCGAAGGCATAGGCTGCCAGGGTGCACAGAACAAGCTGGGCAGCCAAAATTGTACTGACCAGGATGAATGTATTCAACGCATAGCGTGGAAAAGGTGCCTGGGAAAGTGCTTCCCGAAAATTGCTCAGTGTCAACGGAGCCAGAAGCTTGAAATTGACGGCATATTCGCCGGGGTGAAAGGCGGCCCAGAAAGCATATGCCAGGGGAGAAATCCAAAGCAAAGCCAGCAGCCAGGCCGCGCCCGTTTCCAACGATGTATGAAACGCCTGAGAAAAGGACCGTAAATCTTTCATCGGTAGTGTACCCGCTTGTCCAGAACGAAAAACTGCAGCAGGGCCATAATCGCCAGCAAAATTAGCAAAACGACGGTGAGCGCAGCAGCAAAATGTGTTTCGAAGTAAGAAAAGGCGGTTTCGAAAATATAGTAAAGCAAGAGATTGCTGGCGTTGTCAGGACCACCTTTGGTCAGCACAAATAGATGATCTACCAACTTGAAGGAGTTCAGAACCGCATTGATCAGTACGAACAAGGTGGTCGGCATGAGCAACGGAAACATCACACGACGGAAGTAATACCAGCGGGTGGCCCCTTCCAGCTGCGAAGCCTCTTTAAGCTCAGGCGGGATGTTTTGCATGGCCGCCAGATAAAAAATCATGAAGAAACCGGCCTCTTTCCATATTGTCATAACCATGATGGCAGGAAGCACCGTAGCTGGGTCCCCCAGCCAATTGTGACCGGAAAAGCCAAACCATGAAGCAATCTGATCGATCAGGCCGATGTCAGGCGTGTAAAAGAACAGCCAGATATTGGCCACGGCGATCATGGGCAGAATCGTCGGCGTAAAATAGGCCATACGTACAAGCGATCGTCCCGGAAGGGAACGATTCACAAACAACGCCATTATAATGGCCAAAGCGATGGATGTAGGAATGGTGCCCAAGGCGAACCAGGCATTGTTGGCCAGGACCTTCCAGAAAATAGGGTCGGCCAACATGCGCTCATAGTTGGCGGCTCCCACGAAACGAGATGGGCGGATGGCCGTTGCCTTGGAAAACATGCTGTCGATCACATTCGCCACTGTTGGATAGTGGGTGAAAGTGATCAGCAAAATCGCAGCGGGCATTAGCAGCAACCAGCCCTGGACATGTCTCGAAGCTCGGGTTCGCATATGCTTTCCGGATCGTAAGGAACAATAACGAGCAGCGACCCCAATATCGGTCGTCTGCTCGTATCTTGCTCACGGAGAATTAACGGTATTGCTTCAACAAAAGATCAGCCTGTTTCTGGGCTTCCTTCAGGGCTGCTTCGGGCGTCTTTGAACCGGTCAGCGCTGCCTGGATGGCATCATCCAGTAATTTGCGCACCCGGCCGGTCTGATAAGTGGAAAGCTCGGCGGTCGCATATTTAAGCTGGTCACGTGCGACAGCCGCATACGGAAAGTCCTTGACATAGTCTTTAAGCTGCTGCGTTTCATACGCTGCCGGGCTTACCCCCATGTAGCCGGTCTTAATGGACCACTCCGCGGAACTTTGTGGACTGGTCATGAATTTGATCAGGCGCATCGCCGCCTTGCGTTCTTCCGGTGTGGTCTTCTTAAAAATATAGAAATTGCCGCCACCGGTTGGTGTCCCCCGGCGCTTGCTGGCAGGCAGCATCGCCACACCAAAGTCAAATTTGGCATTGTCTTTCACCGCCGTCAGGTTACCGGTGGAGTGCCACATGATCGCGGTTTTGCCTTCGAGGAAATTCTGCCTCAGGGTCCCCCACTCAATGGTCCCTTTGGGCATGATCCGGTACTCCTCTCCGAGGCTTTTCCAGAATTGCAGCGCTCCGATCACGGCCGGATTATCGAAATAGGTGGTATTGCCATCCCCATTCATCAACACCTGGCCGTTTTGCATGGCCAGTGCACCAAACATCCAGTAAGGATATCCGGTGGAAGGAATCATGACCCCCCACTGGGAACCGTCGGGCTTGGTCAGCTTTTTACCCGCAGCCACCATTTCGTCCCAGGTTGCCGGCGGTTTTTCAGGATCCAGGCCGGCCGCACGAAAAGCATCCTTGTTGTAGTACATGACGATAGTGGAGCGCTGGAAGGGAATACCCCAGGTCTTGCCCGCGGTGCGGCCGTTTTCCATCAGGGCGGGATAGAACGAATTCAGCCAGGCTTTCTCTTCAGCTGTATTCACCACATCATCAAAGGCAACTATGGCATCCTGCTCGATCAGTTCGTAGATGTCGATAGAGAACATCACCGACAACTGCGCCGGCTGCCCGCTTTTCAGGGCGGTCAGCGCCTTTATGCGGGCATCATTGTAGTTGCCGGCATAGATGGCTTTGACGGTGATATCCGGGTTCTCTTTCATAAAATCGTCAACGATACCGTCGACGATCTTCGTCAACGGTCCACCAACGGCCACCGGATAGTACATGGTCAGTTCCGTGGCTGAAACAGCCGTGACGGCGGATACTAAAAAAACCGTCGCCATGATCCCAATGCCGATCAATTTTAATCTTTTTAACATGGTCTTCCTCCTTTTTTGGGGTTGGGTGCTCTGGCCGTACGCCTGAGGCACGGTCTGGAATTGCACATCATCGGAAAATGAATTCAATCCGTTCAGGCTGACACCTTCAACGGGTCGTCGATACAAATCCCGTCGGAGCCAAAACGGTGAACTGCCTTTTCGGGCCAGCTGATATGAATCTGTTCACCGGGCTCATAGCCCTGGCGGCCATCAATCTTGGCAAACAGTGTCTGGCCGCCATGGATCATGCGCACCACCGTTTCGGCCCCTAAATAGTCGACGGCAGAAATACGCACCGGCAAGCCGTTGGGTCCCACACGCACATCTTCGGGACGCACTCCGATAAACCCGTCTGACAGGCAATCTGCTGTTAGGGCACCGCCACAGGCCGTGGCCAATGCAGAACGTTCTTCGATTAAATCGATGTTTAACAGGTTCATGGGTGGTGAACCCAAAAACTGGGCAGCGAAGGTCGTCCGGGGGCGTTCATAAAGTTCATGGGGCCGCCCTGTCTGCTCGACACGACCTTGCTTCAGCAGCACGACCTGGTCCGCCATGGTCATGGCCTCCACCTGATCGTGAGTGACGTATACCATGGTTAGCCCCAGCTTCTGTTGAAGGGTGCGAATCTCGTCGCGCATTTCCGCTCTGAGCTTGGCGTCCAGGTTGGATAGTGGTTCATCCATGAGACAAACCCGCCGCCGCGACACAATGGAGCGTGCCAGCGCTACCCGCTGCCGTTGTCCGCCGGAAAGCTGAGACGGTTTGCGATTTAACAGATCATTCAAGCCCACCATGCCTACGGCTTCTTTGAGTCGGGAGCGTTGATCATCAGATGAAATTCTCCGAACCTTTAATCCAAATAAAATATTTTCGCGCACATTGAGATGGGGAAACAAGGCGTATGACTGAAATACCATTGAAACACCGCGCTTTGACGGGTCCATGTGGGTCATTTCTTTTCCGCCAATGAAAATGGTTCCGGATGTATGCTTTTCCAAACCGGCGATAAGACGCAAGATAGTGGACTTGCCACAACCGGAGGGGCCCAGCAATACTGTCAGGCTTCCTTCAGGGACCGTAAAAGAAACGTTGTCAACAGCAACGACGGCATCCCATTGTTTGACCAGTTTATGAATATCGATACTGCTCATGGAGATTAATCTCCGCTACCCATGACATCCCGGTTTTCGTTGCACAGACAACCGCCGGCCGCGGTTACCTCGAAAGTGGGGTTGGTGCAGGCCGGTAGGGCGATGTTGAGATTGTTTGTAAAAACCCTTAAATGTTGATGCTCTAATAACGCTTTGGAAACAATTTTCGGGATAGATCTTCCACACGGCTGAAATCCGCTTGACGGACCATCTCGGCAATGTGCGCCGGGCGCTCGGAAAGAAGCATCGATTGAAATGGTTTCGATTTAATATAGGTCGGTTTTCATCTGAGCATTTGCTGCAATGTATGCTATTAAAACAGTAAAAATCAAACTAATTTTTGTCTGTTTGGTTTTCATTAGATTGTCATTAGCGTTCAATTAACATGCAAATGAAAAAATTTAGGCGACGTTACAACCGACGGGGCTATTGCTGGGGGGGGCGCTGGGGAGACCGGTTCAAAAGCGTCATCGTAGAAAACCGCACGCGCTATTTTACGGATTCGGGCATCAGCGGGTCAAAGGAGTTTGTGTCGACAAATTACCAGCGGTTTAGGAATCTGTTCTATTCAAAATACGAAAAGAAGCCAAAACCGATCTAGGGTCCGGATGGGATGTATTCATTAAAGCGACTGTCGGAGGTAATATGAAAACCCGATCTAATTTTATCGTTTCAGTATTTCCCGCCACTGTAGTTACCCGGTTATCGATTTATGACTTTAACTCTATAGAAATTCAATATGATTGATCATGTCTTCTGAACGGAGAACAATCGCCAATGTTTTTAAATTTCGGATACAATCCCCAATCCTATACGCGGTTTGATGACATTAAATCACCCCGCAGTGTGTCCTACCCTCATCAACCCATTGGGCGGCAATTCGCAGAAAATCGGTATCATGGGTAAAGATGGTGGCTTTCTCCTCCATGGCAAAAATTAATTGCTCCTCATCAGTCAAACCAAGTTTATCACTATCTCTCGCGGAAAAAGCGTCAACGCCTCTCCGTTGAAGTCCTTGGGCGATGGCGACATCCACGCTTTCATCGGTGTAGATTCTGATTTCACCCATAGACTCAAACCATTTTCGAGGGAAATTTGCTCTTTAACCGCGTAATGAACTCTGGATCCTGCTTAATGCTTTGATCCAGTTCATCTCTGTGTTCATAATAAAAGGAGAGCGCGTCATGGATCTGATAGAGATTCATGTGGGGATGGGATCTGATAATTTCATCCGGAGAACGACCCAATACTTCATATTCAGCGGCAATATCGATTACGCGAGTTCGGGTTCCTTCAATAATCGGGCTTCCGTTACACACATCCTTATTTTTTATAATATAAGGATGGCTTGTCCTTTCTTCTTTTTTCAAAGCTTGTTCGGACATGGACTTTTCCTTTTAATAACTAATTAAAATCATTTGTCTTTGTATTTATCACATTCAAAAAAAGAATGCAAATTCAAATAAAAAAGGAAACAGAGAGAACAACCTTGCTGCCCTTGATCAGCTGATCAATGAAATTACTGTCGATGCATACGGCGATGACGAGGAGCTCTGGGCATTTCGGCAGGATTTCGAGGACGAGGTTATCCTGCCGTAACCCCAAAGCATGCACGCCGCAAGCGTCAACACAAGGTCACAGATGACGACCTCAACCTGAGTAAGCCAGTCGAACTCGTCGTCGTTTCGGTCAAAGAGCGCTCTGCGCGCTGCCGTCTACTGGGGAGCGAGCGAGTCATCACCCTTCGGGCAGGCGGACTCTGGGATGTGGTGCCCGGGGAAATCGTCACGATCAAGCCCCGCAGGCAGTGGCGCTATGCCGGCCACCCGTACCGCTCCGGAGAGTTTGAATCCACGAGGCTCGATGTGCCCGCACTGGGCCTTGTGCCGTTACGACTCGAAGAAATTGGGATGTGGGACCCCAAAGAGCACTATTGGGGCGAAGAGGATGAGCCGATGGACAAATGGGCTAAGGGCTCACTCAAAAATAACTTCACATTTTATACGCCGATGCATCTCTTACGGCTGCGTTGCGAAAGCTCGGAATATCCAGATATTCCTGCGTTTTCGCGCCTTGCCGGAAGAGCGCCTCAACACCTAAAACTGTGAATTAATTTTTTCGTGAACCCTAAGCCGATTATCGCCCGTGGTCCGCGTCCGGAATTTAAGATGGAGCAGGTGTTGCCAGAAGCCGACCCCACAGACCCGTTCTCTTTACTCAGATCATGCCGCTTGGTGCAAAGCCCTGCATTAACTGAATCAAAATTCCTACGCGGCTTTACTTTCGCGGTGGCGCAAAATACATAACCGCCGCCGAAACCTGTGGCGAGATGTGAGAGCAATCGGTTTATCGGTGTGAGCTGCCATCAATCGATTTTCTTGAAGCTGAAATGTTTCGACGCTCAATCCAGTGGCACCTCGGTCACCGCTTTTGATCAATTCACTGAAAATTTCCCGGAAAAGCAGCTTCGATTATGTCAAGCTTGGTCAGAAATATGATGGGGGAGCTGTTGAAAACGACTTTCATCGCCACTTCACTTCCGTTTCGACATCGCTTCCCTCAAGATAGGAAAATTCCACCCTCATGGCATCCAGTAATTCAAGAAAGGCTTCCTTTCCCATTCCCATGATTTCGGCGGCTTTCCTGAGACTTACCTGCCGTAGCACCAGAGCACCCGCTACGCCCGGCAGTTTCTCCAGTTCATCTACCGTCTTGAAAAACGGTAGCTCGCTCGCTATTTCCTTCAACGGGGATGATTCCATTTCTTTTCTTTTCCTTTTGTTTTCTTAACCCACATTTAACCTTGAGAAATATTCAATATATGGATTTTCCTCCCCGCATGAGATATCAATTTTAGTATGGAGTCCCCAGACTATCTGTGATAGTTTTCCAAAAACCAATTTTTTTACAGGGCCTACCCTGGGCATGGCCCAGGGGTGGAGCAACACGACATCATCAAGGCCGATGCTGGGCACAAAACCTCTTGCGGTGATGGAAGAGAAGGTCTTGAAATTGATTTGATAGTTGAATTAAGCGCGACCGGTTATCACAAGGGATGCATGAGACTAAATCCCGTCCCCCTCCCTTTGCAAAAGGGGCATTGAAATGAGTTTCAGTCTCAGACAGGTGCCCACTGTTTCATGTCGCCGCCACATGGATTACGAAATTTATAGGACTGACCTATGCTGGGAACCTTCGTCAATACGCTTGCCATCGTCGTGGGGAGTCTCATCGGCCTTTCAGCCAGCCGGTTCATCCCCACGAAAATCACGAATACCCTGATCCATGGCGCAGCCTTGGCCGTCATGCTGATTGGCCTCAAAATGGCCTGGAAGGATAATAATTTCATTATTCTCCTTTGCAGTCTGGTCTTCGGAGGTGTCATAGGAGAACTCATCAGAATCGAGAATCGCATCAACGGTTTAGGCAAATGGCTGGAAGAGAGGTTTTCAAGGTCCGGGGGGAGCATATCGAAGGGTTTTGTTACCACCACCCTGCTTTACTGTGTGGGCTCCATGGCCGTCGTGGGCTCATTGGAAAGCGGTCTGACCGGAAACCATGATACCCTGTTCGCCAAGTCAGTGTTGGATGGGCTGGGATCCATCATCTTTTCGGCATCGCTGGGCATCGGGGTCCTCTTTTCCGCAGCGTCGGTGTTTCTCTACCAGGGATGCATCACCATAGGTGCGTCTTTCTTGAAGCAGTTCCTGACCGATCCGGTAATATCCCAGATGTCTGCTGTTGGCGGCTTGCTCCTCGTGGCAATGGCTTTCAATATGCTTGGCATAGTTAAAATAAAGGTGGCCAATCTGCTTCCCGCCATATTTCTTCCGCTGATCTATTTTATGATAGTACACCTGTTCCGATGGGTGGCCACGTAGGGGACTAAGGGGACTTTATGCACAAACCGGTAACAAGAATTGCATCTGTTTCCCTTAATTGGCGCGAACCCAAAACAAAGATAATTTTCTTTCAACCGATTTCGGATTAAAAGAATTTAATGTCAAAAGCAAAAAGGAGCGGGTAAGACGTTATCGCCGGTATGTGTATGAAGCAGGCGTGCTAAACCAACCCGAGAAAGGCAGTGTCAAAGTCATCGAGGATAAGGCTCTTGAAAAAGAGCGCAGCAGAGAGTTTGAACTCAGCAAAACGGATCGCTTCAGATATCCACTTAAGTTATTGAAATAATTTATGATGAGTTCTCATCGCCCGGCGTGGATGATTATATCATCGAAGCCAATTATCCGATGGAAATCTACATTTAAAAAATCCACCTCCGGATAAAGCGGTAAATTATACTTGATTGGGCCAAAAATTTCGACCCCTACTCTAAAACTCTGCATTGACAACAAAGCTCGCTTCCGTTATTAGCTCGGGTATTGATTCCGATTAATAGACGCCTCAATATGTTGCACTGCAGCTGATGCCGGGACACAATTCACATTTTCCGATTCTTCCACTTCGGGAAAGCAACTTCTTATCTTCCCACATAGAAAGGTTGCACGAGTTTCTTCATGGCGAAGCGGAATCGATCATTGACAGAGGAGCGTAGACCTTTGTGAACGTTCAACTGGATGATTTTGCACCGTTCGTGTCTTGGCTCCGGCGTTACCGTTGGGATTACTTTCGGGCCGACCTGAACGCCGGACTAACAGTGGCGGTGGTGGCCGTGCCGCAATCCATGGCTTATGCACTCATCGCCGGCCTTCCGGTTCAGTACGGCCTTTACGCAGCTATCGTCCCCACAATCGTCGGTTGCCTCTGGGGGAGTTCCGCGCAGCTGATCACCGCCCCAACCACGGCCGGCTCTCTGGTGGTGTTCAGCTCGTTGATAGATTTCTTTCAGCCGGGCAGTCCCCAGTTCATTCAACATGCATTTTTCCTGTCCCTGATGGTGGGCGCGATTCAAATCATAATGGGAATCGCACGGCTGGGCAGGTTGTTGGACTTTGTCTCCCATGCGGTTCTGTTGGGCTTTACTGCCGGCGCGGCTGTTCTGATTGCCTTTAATCAGCTTCCCAACCTGCTTGGATTGAAGGTTGCGAAAAGCGGTGTGTTTCTGGACACGCTGATTCAGACCGCCGTGCATCTGCACGAGACGCACCTGGTGACCTTGCTGCTGGGCCTGTTGACTGCGGCGATCATCCTGGCGATCAAGAAAGTCCGGCCGGCATGGCCCGGAACGCTGATGGCCATGGTGTTGGTGGGGCTTGTGGTGGGCATATTTGATTTGGCTGACCGCGGCGTCAGCGTGGTGGGAGCAATACCCCGCAGTCTGCCGCCTTTCAGCTTTCCGGATGTCTCCGTAGGTAATGAAGCTGGTCTGCTTGCCCAGGATGCACTGGCGATCGCAATATTGGGGCTGGTTGAGTCCGTTTCGATTGCCAAAGCCATTGCCGGCCAGACCCATCAGCGCCTGAACATCAATCGGGAATTCATCGGCCGGGGGCTGGCCAACCTGGCCGGCGGGATTTTCAGCGGCTATCCTGCCGGCGGATCCTTTATCCGGTCGGCCGTGAATTTTCGCTCGGGCGGGAAAACGCCCATGAGTGGCGTGATCTCGGGCGTGGCGGTGGCCTTGACCGTCATTGCGGCGGCACCTTTGGCCGGCCATCTGCCGCGGTCAGCTCTGGCCGGCGTCCTGCTGGTGATCGCTTACGAAATGATCCGCAAAGATGACATCAAGCGCACCATTCGGGCGACCCGCAGTGATGGAATGGTGCTGATCGTTACTTTTTTGTCCGCTCTGCTGTTGAGCATCGAGTTTTCGGTCTATGTCGGCGTCCTGCTGTCCATTGGGTTGCATCTGGCCAAAACCTCTCATCCCAGAATCTACTCCACCGTACCGGATTTAAGCACCGGTAAAATGGAGGGATCGGTCTACGGAGAAATTTGCTGCCAGATGGATATCGTTTGCATCGAAGGGTCCATTTTCTTCGGTTCGGCAGCTTACGTTCTGGAGGATCTCCAGCGACGGTTGCGCAACCATCCCGATATGGCCAATCTGCTGCTGCGTATGCGCCAGGTCAACACTATGGATGCCAGCGGGGTGCACGCCTTGGAGATCCTGCTCGAGGAGGTGCGGGAACGGGGCGGCAGCCTGTTTTTTTCGGCTTTGAATCCGCGCGTGTTCGACGTGCTCAAGAACTCCGGCTTCCTGAAAGAAGTGGGGGAACCTCATGTGCGGACGTCGACCCGGGGGGCCATCCGTCAAGCCATGCGGGAGAATTTCTGCCCCGTCATCTGCGCCGCCTGTGAGTTTGTGGTTTTTACGGAATGCCTCGAGCTCAAGCAGGGGAACTGGGGAATTTTCGGGAAGGATGTTCAACCCAGATTGTGCGTCTTGCCCAATGTGGAAAAAGAAGCAAGGCCCGGCCGGCGAACTCTTGAGCCTCGACCCTGAACAGCGAGTATTGTCCTTGGTCCGTTGGTATTGAGTTTGACAGCATGTGCGAACTTGAGGATACGGTCGGCCCAATCGATATGGATCATTTGATTTCGGCCAACTCATAAGCAACTTTCACGGACGGCTGACATAGTCGAACGCCGCAAGTCAACGCTAAAATCAATACTGCGGAAGTACGTAGATATTTGAAAATCCCATCAATCAATCGGCTGTTGGCGGATGGGGATCTGTGAATTTCTTGAGAGGACCCTGCGCGTGTTGAAGATCATGGTATATACCGACGGCAAGCCGGTCGCTGCGTCGGCGCTGCGCTTTTCCGCCGGCTTGGCAGCGCGTCTGTCGGCTGAGATGGCGGTAGGCACGGTTCGCCCGGGCACCTATGCCGCGGAAGAGCCGCCTCCCCTGGGGGTCGAATTCCCTTTCAGCAGGCAGCAAGACCTGCCGGTTGGCATCCAGATTCTGGTTCAGGCGGCGGAGTTGCTCACGGAAGAAGGCTTTCTCAGGCCCCAGGCAAACCTGACCATCCGCGATGTCCCCAATGGACACATTTTCGTCGGCACCACGCTTTCCGGCCAGCGGGTGCCATTCTATGAGCTTTTCGGCCCTTTTATCGACGTGTTGAACCACGAAGTGGCCGAGCGCCATTACAATCTGCTGGTCATTGCTGCACCCCGGCGCAGTACTTTTGATCGTTTTGCGATGGGGAATCCAACTCGAAAACTGGCGCTGGATCTGCACAGTTCCATGCTGGTAGTGCGCGGCGGGCGACTCGACGGCCGCTTGCTGGTCTGCACCGACGGTTCGCCCTCGGCACGACGCCAGTTTCCCATGTTGCGAGACCTGCTGCCGGCTTTGACGCAACCGGTCGAGTTGGTGTGCGTGCAAAAATCCTCGGCTCCCGAAGACGAGGTTCGCCAGGCCGACGAGTGCCTGCAACATGCGCAATCCTGGTTGGCGAACTGCGGCAAAAACGCCGTCGTGCACAAATTGAAGGGCGATCGGCCTCTGGAGCTGATTTTGGAATCTGCCGGCAATGATTCCGTGATCATGATGGGCGCAAGTCTGCGCCACGACCTGTATCGTCACACCCGGGGCAGTCTTTGCATGCAGGTGCTGGCACAAACGGAATCCAGCGTGTTGCTGGTCAATCTTCCGCCGGAGGCTGATACGGACTACTTTAAAGATCCGTTTACCTGCTGACTCTCAGTGGGGTTTCAGATTTAGATTCCTCGGAGCATCACCAGGGCCAATGAGACCAGCGCCGGAATCAGAGCAGTGATCTCGTGAAAGCCAACCGACTCGTTAAGTATCCGGCTGCTGCTCGGCACCCCAATCAACGGAATCGAGTATCGTACGCGCTATTTTACGGTTTCGGGCATTATCGGTTCAAAGGAGTTTGTTTCGGCAAATTACCAGCGGTTTAGGAATCTGTTCTATTCAAAACACGAAAAGAAGCCAAAACCGATCAGGGGATTGGATGGGATGTATTCATCATAATATGCAGGTTCCAATCGTTGAGCGAAAATATCTCTTTGCAAATTGCCCTCGCCATTATTTTAATTGATTACCGATTTGCGATCTTTGGTTGAAGAGCTGTTTTCCTGTCCGGCAGCACCAGTTTTGTTAGCAGCGGGAAGCTCTGAGTTACTCAAAAATTATCTTAAAATCGACGTCTTTCATTCGATAATGCCGGCACACTCTTATTTTCAGCCAAATCGATGGAATCATTTAGTGTCAAAATTTGATTACGGCCGGATATCTGGAACTATGCCCGGTTATCTTGAATTTGCCAAATGATGGTTTAAGAAAAAATGAGACACCTTCTGTATTTCAAGATCTGCTGCATTCAGGCTTATTCTTTTATTTCCGAGTGTCTCAGGTTCGGACAAGGTCCGATAATTATTTTTTATGTTAACTTTTGCGTGATTTTTACCACCCGCTTGCAGGCGATGAGCGGCAATGGTGGGCGTTTTTTACGGCACGCTTCAAGATTAAACACATTCCCTTTCCGTAGTATTCCTGATACTATTCTCATAGGTTTGGACAAACCTGTGATCCAAAATAAATATCACAAAAGGAAGAACGACTGGAATCAGAGTGCGCGGTCAGATCTGTCACACTATTACTATTAGATTGGTCCAAACTGACACAGGGGCTTTGGATGTCATAGCGCCGGTTTCAAGTATGTCCTCAAGCCGCACTAATAAGATGTTGATTATTCAAATTTTATTCGATCAGATAATCCCAAATCATCGAGAATCTGCCTGAGTTCAGTCTCAAAACTCTTGGCAATACCGGTTTCCATGCTCACAGAAAAATCAATCCCGATTTTAAGATCGGTTCCGCTGCGTAATTTTGGCAACACCTTCGTACCGAACCGATTCCACACCTCGGGCGGCACATTGCCGATAATCCGGAATGTTTTTAGGCTGGGACCAGCTCCAGGCTCCGTTTCTGGTTCCGGGCCTAAAGGCTGTTCCGGTTCAGGTTCGGGTTCTGGAATAGGTTCAGGACCACCGCCAGGAATGGGTTCGGTTTCTATCTTTAAGGACTTTGCTTTTGACTTTAAGAGCAAGAAAACACCGGATTCGAAGCTGATCTCATCGGAAGCCAAGGGTTCATTAAACCAGATCCGCTCATATCCACCGTCAGGTTTCTTCCCCGATGCCAGGCCGAAATCTCTCTTTAAAACAAACTCGACGATCTTGGACCCGAAGAACCGCGTCAGGGTCAACGAGGCGCGTGAGCGACCCATTGAGGAAGCTCTGCCGCAGGCTCGCCAGCGGCCAGGCCCCAGACTCTTTCAACGCAGGTGGCCAGTTACGCTCAATGTAGCCGGCACCGACGGACTCGTTGAACAGCGCCTCTGACTTCAGCGCTGCGAGAACGCGTCCACAAAGGGTCTCCCGCCACTGGAATGCCCGGCGCCGAGGTCAATGACCTTGAGGCCATCGGGCTCCTGGCCGTCAGCGACGACCGCAAAGCGGAAGCCTCCCCACACTTCGTCCTTCGCGGCCCCCTCTTCGGCGTCCTGGTCACTTTGGCCTGCAGGTCCGCGCGGTCGGCAGGTCGAAATCTCCGCCGAGGGTGCCGTCAGTAACCTCACTTGTGCCACGCGCTTCCACGCGAGCCACACTCGACTTTTTCGCGGAGATCCCGTCCGGGCTTCTTCAAGCACCAGACCAGCGCTCCCGGATAGAGTCTGCGGCGATTTTCCCCGCTGTTCTTCGTCCAATCGGCAATCTGTTCCCGCAGGGCTCCGCCCGCCGTCCATTCCAGAATCCGGGTCGAATACGACCAGTGTCAATCTCGGCGTGTCCTGCATCGGCAGCCCCGTCTGCCGGGAAACGGGGCCACTGGGAATGGTCGCGCCGCTTACGGAACTCGTCCTCGACGATGCCTGCGATCGCCGGCTTGATCTCGGTCTCGTCGTCGAGCGACGCCCGGCGATCGCTGACCACCTTCTTCATTGTCGGTTGGTAGCCGATGCGGAAGCCGTCGGTGCCGGCCTGCTGATGAAATAGGACTTATCCTCGAGCGCATACGCGGCGTTATCGATCGAGGTCGTGTCCAGCTCCGGCTCTCCCAGCGCGAACCGCAGCTCGGGCAGGTGCGCGACCTTGTCCGTCTGCCCGCCGGAGGATTCGAACAGGATCGTGGTGCCGACGCGCCGATGGATGTCCTCGCAGCGGCCCCTGGGTGTCGGCGTCGAGCGCCCGTGCGTGCGCCTGCTCGCCCGAAATATCCGTATCAATGGCCGCGACGAGGCGCGATTCACCGAGCTGGCCGAGCACGACGCTTCGGAAATCCGGGCTCGTCGAGCGGGGCCGATCCCAGCGTGATCAATGGCTCGCGTACGCGCCTCGCGTAAACCCTCCTGCGTACGGCCAGCGAGACCCACTGCGCGAGCATCGCCAGCGTGCCGCGCGTCTGCTGGTACTGCTGCAGGGCCTGCCATTTCCGTTGGAACACCGAGAGCGTCGCCGGATGAAAGGGGTAGCAGGCCTCGAAGCGGCGCTGGAGAAATTCGCGCGCCTTGGCCTCCGTGCCGCCGAGTCCACCGCCGTCCATTCCGGCGGGAGCTGCGCGCGCCGCTCGAAGCACCAGTCGCCGAATGCCTTGGCGACGTTCCGTCGAATCTGCTCGCTCCCGAGGTCCTGGAATAGGCGCCGCCGGACGACCTCGCTGATCTCGGTCTCGTCGTTGGCGATAAGGTCTTTCGCGACGCGTCGCACGACCTTGGCGATCCTGTCCTGCCACTCCTGGTCCCACTCGGTCATCTCGACCTGGCTGCGCGGCAGGCTGATCACGCACGCGCCATGGGTGGTGCCGGTCGTCGCGACGGTCAGGTTCTGGATAAAGGCGTGAAACGAGTCTGCGCTGCCCGGTGCCGATTGAGGTAGTTCAGCACCTCGTCGAAGAGCAGCAGCACCGGCCCGCCAGCGGCCTGGAACACGCGAGCGATCGATTCGGTGCCTGGCGGCGTCGTCTTGCCGCGGACCGAGCGCCTCGACACCCTTGTCGCCCGCGAGCTGTCGCGCAACATCGATCCACGGCGTCTCGCGCCCCGCCTGCGGGTCCCACGCATTGCCCACGAACACGGCCACCTTGGCCTCGGGCACGGACGGGATCCCGGCCTCCCGCACCAGGTCCGCCACCCCGGTGTACCCGGCCGCCGATTCGCCGTTCTTAGCCAGGTGGTAGAGCGTAGTCAGCGTGTGCGTCTTGCCGCCGCCGAACTGGGTGATGAGAGTCAGCACCGGCGCCGTATTATCGGTCTCGCCGGCGAGTCGCCGAAGCACCATGCCCGCATGCTCGCTCAGCGCCCGGGTGAAACAGGTGCGCGCGAAGAACTCCCGGGCTCGCGATAGTCCTCGGGCGCCGTGCCGGCCACGACCTGCTCCAGCGCGATGGCGAACTCGTCGGGGTTGAAGGAGCGCCCTTCGCGGACCTCCTTCCGCGGCGTGGCAACCTTGTACCAGGGTTCCATTCGGTGATCTCCTAAGGTCTCTGCATGCGGGCGAACAGCGTCCGCCGCCGGCTCCTTCAGCCGCGCGAGGTTGGCATACGCCAGCGGCGCGAATCCGCGGTCGCCGTCGTAGAGCCGGTAGCGAATGCCGTCGGTGACGATGACATCGCAGGCTACGCCGAGCGCCTTCACGTAGCCCTGTGCCTGCTCCAGGGCACCTTCGACCCCGGCTCCCAGGCGCTTCGCCTCGATCACGAAGCGGCAATCTCCGGGGTGCGCGGCAGCGAGCCAAACACCGACACGTCGATGTACCGCCACTTTACCGCGAGACGCTCGGGTGGCCAGCCGAGCGCGCGCAGGAACGGCACCACGAAGTGGACGATCAGCTCGTCCTCGGTCGGCAGCTCGCCGAAACTCTGGCTGTTCCTGATATCAGCGGGACCAGATCGGCCGCCTGCGCCACGAGTCCTGCGAGGCACGCTGGCAACTCTTCGAGCACCGGCTCTTCCGGCCGGCAACTCCGGCAGCGGGGGCGGCCTGCCAGTGGGTCGGCGGCGAGTTCAGAAAGCGCTCTGCGAAATCTACCACCTCTTCGTTCCATACCCGCGAGCATCGCGGTAGGGTTGGCTCCGAAGACGGCGCTACCGAAGTCATATTCCCGCCGGCAATTTCCCCCACCTGACACGTCGGGCATGCTGCAGGTCCCAGCCGTTCACATCGTCGAACGCGTTTAAATACAGATAGTCACCTGCGACGATACCAACGGCCGATATGCTGGCTATTCCGGTACGAAGAAGAAGCGCGTCCCCGGCTTGCATCTCGCTCGCAAAGCGCCGGACAAAGCTGCCCTCGAATTCATCGTCGGATCGTTCCGCTTTCCACGGTCCTGCGTCTCCCGGGCCGATCAGCGCGACACCGTGCTTCAAAAACACATCAGCGTAGGACCGTGAAGCCGGGCACCCGCGAGAGCTGCCAGATAGAGCGGTTGGGCATAGCCATTGAATTTGCCTTGTTTTCACCTCGGCACCGCTAGCAGCATCGCGTCGAGCAGGCGCTTCTCCTCGCTGCCCTTCGGGTAGAGCGCCGACGAGCGCATTGGCCAGGCGCAGGAAGTCCGGACCGCGGTCCTGCTCGGCCTTGATGAGCGCACGCAGCGCATTCGGTTCGGCCGCCGGCCTGGAGCAGCATGGCCGCGTGAACGCGGTCAAGCGTTGTCGCCTCCCGGGCGCGCGGTCAGGCTATCTATGGCAGAAGGCATCAATGCGCGAGTCTTGCCGCGGCCGCGACCGCGGACCTTAGGCGGCCTTGCTTTTTCAAGCTCGGGGAACAGCGTCCCTTGCAGCGGTCGTTTTGCAGCGCCGTCGTTTGTTCGAGTCCGATCGGCAGCGGCTTTCGCGCCCTCTTCACCGAAGAGTTGCTTCGCGCGCTCGGCGACCGGCAATAGACGCACGACACCCTTTTTCGGTTTCGATCACGCGGCTTTCCCATTTGGGCAGCTCAATCCCGAGCGGCTGGGCAAAGCGGCGAGCGACATCGAAGACAAGGCGTGAAGCCCTTGGCCTTGCCCCTTGGAGCGTCTCCTCCTCGTCTTCGTCGATCCCTTCTATCTCCCCATTCTCCTCTGCTGCACTTTTACCTTTTGCCTTTTTACTCTTGCCTTCGCCATTCCCGTCGGTGCTCTGGAGTGTCCAGAGAAAGAGAGCAGTGAGCCGCGCATCCTCTTCCACGGCGCCAGCCGCCCCGTTGCGTGCCTGGGCCTCGGCGGTACCGAGCACTTGCTCAAGCGCCATGCGACCGACAACCTCCCAGACTTTGGCCAGATACTCGTCGAGCTTGACCTCGCGCCCCTCGGCGGTCTCGACCTTGTCGGTAGCGGCTGAAAATCTCGAGCGCCGGGCCGATGCAGGCAAAGACAAGGTCTGCGCCACGAACGCCCTCTCCCTGAAGCCGCTCCATCCAGTCGCCGACACGCTTCGGGCAGCTCGCGCAGCACATCGGCCCAGTCGCCGACGGGGGCGCATCGTCAGGGCGTGGGCGGCAGATAAGGTGGACGCTGGTGGCGAGGGACGCCGATTCTCGCGCGCACGAACGCGCGTAGCCTAATTCTGTCGGCGATAGGCCAAGAGCCGGTAATGGTCCAGCCACCACGGATCATACCGGTCAACGAAGCGCTTCCCAGCCCTCGGTGGTCTTGTGAGCGAAGACGACGGAGCCTACACCATCATTCTTGAATACGCGACGACCTTCGGATACCTCTGCCATACCACTTTCAAAGTAAGAACGCGTATATTGGTATTGAGTCTGGGGCATTTTTTGTTGTTACGGTTAGTTCGTGAGTTTTAGGGCAAAGGCCTAACTTTTTGTCAAATTCCGGAAATCGCAATAATGGATATAGGAAATCGTACGCTTAAGCCATATATAGAAGAAATCTGAGAGATCTGCATACGCTACAGCGTCATAATACGGAGGATCTGTGAACCATACGCTTGCACAGTCACTTATGTAAGGAGCAATGCCGGGCATTCTCTCGGTTAACCTGACCTGGTAAATTTAGATTTTCTGGAGTCTCTCTGCAACCCTGGATCATCGTATTCAGGGTGGTTGAACAAAGTCGCCAGCCTGTTCCGCTAACAAGCTGGGCTCTGCAAAGTCCCACATGACAGGAAGATCGTGACGGGTGAATAAGTTTCGGACCTGCGTTTCTGGTGCTCTCCCACCTACAGCATGCATTACATATGTCCGTGAACCGGCTTAGGGCGAGGCCAGCAAATTCCCTACCCACACTGCGATCGATCTTGCCCGAGAAGAATTCTACTGCCTGGTCGATGACTTCGAGCAATCTTCCCATCATAAGGTTGCTGGGATGCGATGGGCTTACGTTTTTCCGTTCCATGGAAATGGAAGCAATGGACTTGGGCGTTGTTGAAGAACCGGCGAGGATTCTTGCCGAAGAGAAGCATGGCTGCGTTGGTGGGTTGACCATCTCTCAATAGATCGAAGTTTTGCAGAACAGCCTTCGGTGCGCGAGATCCTTTTGAGCTTCAGTCTTCCAGCAGCTTCGGCCATTTCAATAAAGGCTGAAACTTGAGAATTGTCGATATCGCGGAACGATGCGCCGTCACACACGCTGTCATCAAACGGCATGGACCTGGAGCGCTCTATGATTCTCCAAGCACTCGACAAGACTGGCATAGACCTCGCGGATCAGACCGGGAATGTCAGAAAAACGGCGTCGGGTGACCTGTTGGCCTGCTCTGCTTACCAGTTTAGCCATATCAGATTCGCGCACTTTGTCGTCATTGCCTTTCACAAAGATCAGTCGTTCGCGATGGTTCTTTGGTAGCGTGTTCAAACTCCAATTCAGTCGGCGACTTGCCGTCCTCGCTCTTCCGTCCGTATTCGTTACCAAGAATGGCCAAATAGATGTCACACTGTTGGACTTCGCTCAGATAGATAGCCAACCAGAAGGTGCAAGTATCATCCGTCTCAAAAACCTGTGATAAGTCTGACATAACAAATTCTCCACAGGGCATTCCTTTGATAGGAGAGTGGGGGCGGAAAGGGGATAGATTCCCCCCTTACCTATTATCCTATATCTTGCTGTTCAAATTCTCAAAATATGCGTCGAAAGGATTTCCTTTGCCTGCCAAAAATGTCCCCTCTTATCCCAGATTGGACTTTTTCGTGTGCACACTATATGCACCCCACAAATAAAAAAGGATTTAGCATTCTTGCTAAATCCTTGATTTTATTGGTGCCGAGGGACAGAATCGAACTGCCGACACGGGGATTTTCAGTCCCCTGCCCCCGCGTCTAATTCCTTATACCTTAAACCTAATCTGCATTACGCTCTGCTCTATGCCCGTCGTCTGTGCCGCGCAACTCGTACCCCGCTACCCGCACCCCGTATCCGAAAAAAATGACGATTGAATATTGACTAATTATGGAAGTCGCACCCGCAGCGCAGGCGCTTGCGCCGCCTGTTGCTCAGTCTTTTGATCATTTTTTAAACAGATAGAATTCCTCCATTCGACATTCGTCATTCGACATTCGTCAATCCGTTCGTTCCCGCAAACCCGCCCTACTCTTCTTTCACCACTGTCTGCAGCTTCAAGCCGTATTTTTCGATTTTGGAATGCAAGGTGGGCTTTGAGGAGGTGTGCAGCGAGCTATGGCCTTTTTTGATTGTGGATGAGCCTCCGGTGCGAATGCCTGATGTCTCAGCGATAAGTGATCCGGCCGATTCTCAATTTGACGTCCGAATTCAACTGGATTAGTTGGGTGGAATTTAATTTGTGCCATTCACAGACCGGTTCCATCCAGAATCCAAAATCACGACGCTTCCAGAAACCGTCTCAACCGCTCCATGGCCGGTTCGAGGATGGACATGTCGGCGGCGTAGCAGAGCCGCAGGGATCCTTCGCCGCCGTTTCCGAAGGCCACACCGGGTGCCAGCGAGACCTTGGTCTCTTTGAGCAGGGATACCGCAAAAGAGAAGGAGTCTTGCAGACCGTCGATTCTTGGAAACAAGTAAAATGCTCCTTCCGGCCGGGCAACCGATACCCCCTTGATGGTGCTCAAAGCCTGAAAGCAAAACTCGGCCCTCTCTCTCAAAGAGGCCACCATGGACTGCACGAAGGATTCACCCTGTCTCAGGGCAGCCTCGCCCGCGCGCTGGATCATGGAGGAGGCATGGGAGACAATGAACTCGTTGAGCTGAGTGGCCTTTTTGACCAAATCCGGCCGGGACACCACCCAGCCCAGCCTCCAGCCGGTCATGCAGTAACTCTTCGAAAATGATTGCACCACGATGACGGCATCGTCCCGGGTGCACAGCCGCAGGATGGAAGGCGCCACCGGTCCGGCATAGTAGGTCCGTTCATAGACTTCGTCGGCCAGCAGCCACAATCGGTGACGACGGCAGAATTCCAACAGCGTTTGCTGATCCGACGGCCGGGCCACCCACCCGAGCGGATTGGAGGGTGAGGCATAGACCAGCAGCCTGGTTTTCGGAGTAACGGCCGCCTCCAGCGCGCGCATGTCAATGTCGTATCGATTAATGCTCCAGGTATAGGGAATTTCTCGCGGCGTTCCGTTGCAGAGTCCGACGATGGCCGAACCGTTAGGCCAGTTGGGCGTGAGCACGATGGCTTCATCGCCCGGGTCCATCACGCATCGAGTAGCCACATTGAGTGCCTGGACTCCGGAGGCCGTGACCACGATTTCACGGCGGGGATCCAGTCGGACTTGATGAAGCTCGTCATATTTCTCGGCAATGGCTTGCCGCAGGCCGGGAAGCCCGGCATTTTCGGTGTAAAACGTGTATCCGTCCTTCATGGCCTGCATGGCCGCTTCCTTGATGAAATCGGGGGTGGGCAGGTTGGACTCACCGAAATGCAGACGCAGCACGCCCTCCATGCCGAAGGCCACATCCGCCAGTTCCCGAATGCGCGAAGGCATCACCCGGGACAAGCTGGATGCGAGTGGGATTGAACTCGTTGAATCCTTCATGTCTTGGTTTCCTTACCATTTCAAATTTTAGGCATTTTAGCTCATTTTCTTCAGCCACATGCCTCGGCATTTCCGGAAGAACTACCAGTTCACTTCTCGCTGCTCGAATATGCCCTGCGAGCTCTATCCACTCCCGTTCCAGTCAGTCCGGATCATACAACGTTAATCCATCGGAAACCTGCTTTTAAAAAATCCGGCTCCGGGCAAACCCGTGAACTATACCTGAATTTACGTAAGTTGTGAATTATACGTCAAAAAATCAATGTTGAAAATAATGCCAGCTTTCATTATCCGGATCGTGATTTGTTCCGATCTTTTTTGTATAATTTTCCATCCAGGTCCCCACTGTCGTCGGGGGGGGAGGCTTGCTTCATTTTTGATGGTCAGTGCACAGCAGCATACATGATTTCTTCTTCGGTCGTTTCAGCCGGTGAAAGCTCTTCGACAATCCGGCCTTGCCGGCAGACGAGTATCCGGTCAGAGAGGCTCATGATTTCCGGCAGATGGGAAGAAATAACTACCACCGCAATCCCCTTATCGGCAAGTTTATGGATCAGCTGGTGTATCTCTCCAATAGTCCCGACATCGACACCATGGGTGGGCTCGTCAAAGATGATGATGCGCGGCCCCTGTGCCAGTCCTTTTGCGATCACCGTCTTTTGCTGATTGCCGCCGGACAGTTCGACAACGTTTGCATTGTTATCAATAGTCTTGATGTTCAACTCCTTGATCCATTGTCCCGCAAGCTTTTGGATGTCCTTTACCCGGATGATCCGGCCATTTTCACGTCCGGAAGCCAGGAGTCCCGCAAAAATGTTTTCACCAATTGTCATTGTCTCGAAAATCCCTTCGGTCTTGCGGTTTTCTGTGACATACACAATGCCGTCGCGAATCGCCTCATGCGGGGTGTAGTACCGCACAGGCTTGTCATTAAGTTCGATTACCCCGCCCCGCAGGAAGTCGCGCTTATTGATGCCGGAGATAACCTTGAATGTCTCAGTCCGACCAGACCCGACCAGCCCGAATACACCTGTGATCTGGCCCTCGAAGACGGAAAACGAATTGTTGCGTACCATATTGCCCATCGAGATATCCCGGACCGAAAGAACTTTTTTGCCAGGGTTCCGTGTTTCGGCTTTACTGCGATGCCGGTAAAGTTCTTCGGACAATGTGCGTCCGACCATGGCCGAGATGATTTTCTCGCGATTAAACTGCGTGGTATCGTCTGTGGCCACCAATTCGCCGTCTCGCAAAATAGTGATCCGGTCTGAATTCTCCAACGCCTCCTCCAGCGCATGCGAGATGAAGATGATTGAAACGCCGTTCCCCTTCAACCGACGCAGCAACGCAAAGAAATGGCGTTTTTCTTCGGGCGTTAGGCTTGACGTCGGCTCGTCAAAGATTATGACTTCGGCGTTGTGCTGCACAGCGCGGGCGACCTCCACCATCTGCTGTTTGGCAGCACCAAGTGTTGCTACCATTGCAGTGGGGTCGACTGAAAAATCCAGGGATTGCAAAAACTGTTGCGCTGAAATGTGAATTCCGCGCAGTCGGTTCAGAAAATTTTCGGAGCCAAGATAAAGATTTTGGGCAACTGTCATGGACGGTACCAGGCTGGTTTCCTGAAACACCATTGCAATACCTGCATTCAAGGCTTCGTACGGCGAGGTGAAACTAACCTTGCGGCCATGAAAGATCATCTTGCCTGCATTTGCTTGGACCACCCCGGCCATAATTTTGGTCAGGGTAGACTTACCTGATCCGTTTTCGCCGAGCAGGGCATGGATCTCCCCCTTGCGCAAGTCAAAATCAATATCCTTGATAGCTATAACACCTTGATAGGACTTGGTTACGCCCTCCATCCTGATGATAGAGTTCATTGGCTTCCTCCTGCATCGATGACACTTATGGAAAGAATGCAGTTATCACCCCTGGCCGCAACGAAAAGCCGATTATCTTTCTCAATAACACTGCATGTGCCGTGGCGTGTTCCGCTCGCACGGCTGTGAAAACTACCTGTAGGTACCATCGAGGCATCCAGGCGAACCACCATGCCATAGGATCTGCCAGGTGCCCAGGGCTTGTGGATACCCATCGCCTTAATGCTGCCGAATTGCAACGGTTCAAGAAAGCTGTGACCGGAGGATAACGCGGGCGCAGTCCAAAAATCACGTGGCACACTAGCCATCATGTCAAAGCGGTAATGCGTTTCTTGCAGCACAAACTCCACCAACCGGTTGCGCGGTGCGAACACTGCCAGCCAAGCACCACCATCCGGCGCAGGAGATAATCGGGAAGGATACCCTGGAATATGATTGAGCACCATCTTGGGAACTCCGGTTTTGCGGTCAATTCTAACAAGCCTGTGGCGCCAGCTTTCGCTTACAACAACGCCATTATTGTCGGCAAGCAATCCGTATGGAAACGCCAATTTATCCGCAATAAGGCGGAAACTTTGCGCCCCTGGGTCACACTTCCAGACTGAGCCTGCTACGTTTTTCTCCATTAAATCAGCAACCCATGCCGACGGTGAGTGATGGGTGGAGCCATTGGCCATCCACAGGCTGCCATCCGGCGCAAAACTCAACGCGGTAATGCATTTCACGGAAGGTGGAAGTGCTGCTTGCTGGCCGGCAATCAGTAAATCGCCACTTTCAAGGCCAATTGCCAATTCATTTTTAGCAGAAACCGCAATGGCGGTGATTTCAGCAGGATAGCTTTGTAACTCTGTCGCGTGTCCGCCCTCATCAAGGGCATAAAGAATTTTACCACTGCTGGCGATTACTCGATGGTCTAAAACTGCAAGATTGTCAGCACTAGACAATTTTGCAAATAACGCCGCCTCCTCAAGTGTGTTGTCGGCACGAAACGCGCCGTCCAATGGTGGAATCGTTATGGCTTTACCACGGAAAAAGTCGAGTATAGGTTCAAATATCATGACTTTGGCCCCCAGTATGCATCCATTGCGGTCCAGTTCTCATCGGCACCGTCGAGCTTGAAACGTCCAATACGGTTGTTGAAAATACCACCGATGAAGAGATATCCTTTGTGTTCGCGCATGGAGGTAACCGACGGATGAGCACCGCCCGTAAGATCGCCCATGGTCCTGACAATGTTGAAATTTTCATCAAATTGAACAACGCCGCCGGTGTTGACGTTTGGGAATAACCACTCGTCTCGCGGCAAACGACGTGTCATGCGTTTACGCATCGCCGGATGTTGCAAGGAAAGATCGAAACTTGGAGTGCGCATTCCCAGCCAAGCCACCCAATAGGTGCCGCCGGACCCACGGTTGATGTTGTCGGGGTAGCCCGGCATAGCGTGAATAACACACTCTGCGGTTCCGGCTTTGGGGCCTTCCAGCCAATACCGATGGATGCTGCAAGCCCAAGTTTCGTTGAAAAACAGCGACTTATTATCGTGTGCCATGCAAACGCCATTGGTATAACGATAACCGTCCAGCAAAGTTTTTGTTGATCCGTCTTTTGGATCATAGACAAGCAGTCGCCCGGTACCACGGTTCTCAATCGAATCAATCATCCAATCAAAGGCATTATAGCGTTTTGTGGAGTCGGTGAAATAGATACGACCATCCGGTGCAATATCCAGATCGTTGGGGTCGCGCAATATTGCGTCGTCGATGACAGAGGTCAGTGATCTTCTGGTTTCTGCTGTCAGTTTCGTCACCACCCGATCTGGAGATATTAAATAGAGGCCCATGGCACCGACACAAGTCACAAGGTTTCCCGTGCGGTCAAATGCCAGACCGAGCGGGAACCCTCCGACGTGGACGAAAACCTCTGACTTGGCATAGTCGGGTGCGAAGAAACGGACGATTTCACCGTGCCGTGTACCGCAATAAAGGTTGTCACCACGGTCAAGGATGACGTCCTCGGGGCCTTCTATTTCCTTTAATCCGATACTTTCAGCTCCCGACAGATCATTGTTCAGCTCGAACGGTGTGCCCGAGCCGGGCGCCGCAGACCTGGCCGCTTCCATTTTCAAATAGACCGGCACGACATACGTCTCTTCAAGAACTTTATGTCGGTTCTTAAGCCAGCGAATATCGATGGTGACGGCTACAGCAAGCAGGATACCAATCACCATCTGATTGGTGCCGGTGCCAAAGCCCAACTGGATCAGACCGTTTGCCATCACAAGAACAATGATGGCCCCCATCAGTCCTTTGACGACAGAACCCCGCCCACCGCCCAGACTGACGCCGCCAACCACCGCGGCGGCCAGCGCAAGAATTTCGAGACCGTGACCAGTACCTATTCCAGCAGCGCCCAGGCGCGTAGCAAAAAGAAAGCCCGCAATGCTCGCAGTCAGGCCGGAGAAGACATAGGTCAGGAAGACTACCCGCCGCACCTGAATACCTGCGTTGTAAGCCGAGCGACGCGAGCCGCCAACGGCCAGCACATGCCAGCCCGGTCGCGACCGGGTGAGTGCGATGTGCGTAATTACTGCCACTACAATTGCGGTCAGAGCCGGAATAGAAATACCTAAAACCGTTCCATCTCCGATAAAATCCCAGATGCCGGATGATACCTGGGACATTTGAACTCGCGAGGCATACTTCACGATCAGAATTTCAAAAAGTGCGCGTCCGATTATGAGAGTCACCAGCGTTGTCAGAAAGGCGCGCAGACGCACGTAGCCGATGAGATAGCCGTTCACAGAACCAAAGATCAGGCCCGTGGCGGCTGCCACCATAAGGGCCACCCAGACAGGCATACCGAAAATAAAAAAAGTCGAGAGTGCAAAGAAAGCAGAAAGCGCAAAGATTGCGCCGACCGCAAGGTCGATGCCGCCGCCGAGCATCACCACCGTCACGCCGATCACAACCAAGCTGAACTCACCAAGTTCGCGCGTGGATTCTTGAAGTGAATAGAGGCTGAAAAAACCCGGTATTGCAGTGCCGAAAGCTGCCACCGTAACGATCAGGGTTGCGAATGGGATTGCATTGTCAGTCCAGCGTTTCGTCAGAACCTCGCCGATGATGTGATAGGGCACAAGGTTATAGCGCCAGACCTTAAGTCGCTCGTGAAAATTCATTTTGTGGTGTCCTGATCCGGATATATTAAGCAAAAGGGAGGCCGGAATTTACCGCCTCCCATTATAAAGCACACAATCGTCGCTTATTTGACAGATGCCTTCTCGGCCTCTAGATCCCAGCAAGTGCCGGACCCCAAGTTTTCTTTGGTCACTGTCTGCAACACCGTGTAGATATAGGGATGCGCTGTTCCCGGAGGTTGGCTGCTTTGCAGCAAATATTTGATCATCGCCAGCACGATCTTAGCCTCGTCCAAGCAATTTTCCATCACGACTGCATGGAAGTCGCCGCTCTTGATCTTATCGCAAGCGGCTTTCTGTTCACCGCCACTATTGGCGATCAGGGCAACCTTGTCCGTCTTCCCGGCGTCGCGGATTGCAGCGGCGGCCCCGGTTGCATCACCGTCCCAAAAGTCAATGATTGCGCAAATGTTGGGGTGTTGCTGCAGCATTGTTGCGGTGACATTGCGCGAAGTGGTCGCATCCCAGTTTGAATCCGGCTTGGCGACAACTTTGTACTCCGGATGTTTATTCAGAACTTCCATGATACCGTCATACTGGTAAAGGCTGGTCGCGTTCGTTTGATCGCCCTGTACCAGACCGATCTCTTTCGACGAATTTTCGCCGCACATCCTCATTGCTTCCAGAGCTTCATACCGGCCCGCTTCGGCCCAATCCTCACCCACATAAACGTCAGCCTTGAAATTAGCAGGGTTGTCGATGAGGATAACGTAGATTCCGGCTTTCTGGGCCTTCTCCATAAGCTTGGAGTAAGAGTTCAAGTCCGGCGGCATGACGATCAGTACAGCAGGTTTAGGCTGTGATGCGATGGCTTGGCTAATGGCCTGCGCCCCGGCTGCGACATCCCAGTTTGGGTCCCGGGTCTCAAATACGGCACCGACTTTGCCGAGCTCACGCTTGAGGTATGTGGCCCAGCCTTGTGCCAAATCGAAGCCCATGGCCAAGGGCACCATCACTACGCGCTTGCCGTTAAGCGCCTTTTGATAGGCGATTGAACCGGGATCTGCTGCCGTTGCCCCAAGAGCCGTCGATGCGACGGTTACAAACACTGCTACAGCCAAGAACGCCTTCAGAGATTTCATAGTGTTATCCTCCTTTAGTGTTAGTTGAAATCCTTCTTTTACGTCGTGGAATTGTTGTTTATAAATCTCCCTGTTGTGTCGTTTGCTCGTCACGGGGGTTCAACACCCCATCGAAAATAATTGCGACCAGTAATATGATTGCTTTGATGAGATTCTGAAAAAGTAATGAGATGCCTGCAATGGTCATGACGTTAAGCAAGATGCCAATCATGACTGCGCCGACAAGAACGTTGCGAACGCCGCCTTTGCCTCCGGACAGACCAATACCACCGATTACCGCCACGAGTACAATGTCATAAAGAAGGTTGGAATTTACCACCCTGGTGTTGATCGATTGTAAGCTCGCGGCAGTTAACAACCCGGCGATGAAAGAAACTAAGGCTGACAGCACATATTGCAGGACCACCATTGGGCGCACCGGAATGCCGGCGATTCGGGCCGCAACCGGGTTTTCTCCGATGAAATAAACATAACGTCCCCATTTGGTAAATCGCAAAAAGAGAAAGCAAACGAAACACAGAGCGGCAAAGATAAAAATGTCCGCTGGAATAGTGGCGGCGCGAAATTGTCCCAGCAACTCAAGCCAGTGGCCGGACGGCACTGGCACCGCATCCATCGAGATGAGATGCGAGCGTGCGTATCCAAACACGAAAAGGCCGCTGGCAAGCGTTACAAAGATCGCCGGTACATCTGCGTAGGCCGCCAGAAATCCATTCAGCACTCCGACGGCAAGGACACCAAGAATAACCAGCGTAAACGCCATCTGATTACTATGGCCCAGGCCAAGCAGCTGAAGATACCAGGCGGTGGACATGACCATAATAGCAACCATCGACAGATCGATCCCCCTGCCGATAATAACGATTCCCATACCTAACGCGAGAATTCCGAGAACTGAAACGGACCGGACAATCAAAATAAGGTTGGCGGAACGCAAAAAACCCGGCAGACCAACCGAAGCCGCGATAAAGATCAGTGCCGCAATAACAAAAACAATTCGTTCCTGATTCAAATTTTTCAAGCCCACCTTGCTCACATGCTCTCCCTCTTTTCATCCCTTAAAATCGGTAGGGCGTTTGCCCTATTTCCCGCACCTTTGTACCGCTTTGCTGCACATTACACACAGACCGTTAAAATCAGTCTACCTTTTCATATATGCACCAGTGGTTCCGGCTTGGTATTTTGCGAGATTGAGGAGCTATAGGAGAATTTACTTCGCAGGTCAATAAAAAATCACACTCATGATTATTCACTCGGTTTCAATCAATAGACAGGTTCAACGTTGCCGACTACACGGGAAGGGGGGAGTTAAAATCCTCGGGCCTCAAACAAATTTTAAAATGATATCATTAGGTTAATTTGGCACCCCAAACGAATTGTGCCCGTAATCGTGAGCTCTAAAACAAAAAAAGCACCTCCGAAATATTCGTAAGTGCCTGAAATGATGGTGCCGAGGGACAGTATCGAACTGCCGACACGGAGATTTTCAGTCCCCGGCCCCTGCGCCAAACTCCTTACACCTTATACCTTAAACCTAATCTGCATTACGCTCTGCTCTATGCCCGTCGTCTGTGCCGCGCAACTCGTACCCCGCTACCCGCACCCCGTATCCGAAAAAAATGACGATTGAATATTGACTAATTATGGAAGTCGCACCCGCAGCGCAGGCGCTTGCGCCGCCTGTTGCTCAGTCTTTTGATCATTTTTTAAACAGATAGAATTCCTCCATTCGACATTCGTCATTCGACATTCGTCAATCCGTTCGTTCCCGCAAACCCGCCCTACTCTTCTTTCACCACTGTCTGCAGCTTCAAGCCGTATTTTTCAATTTTGGAGTGCAGGGTGGGCCGTGAAAGACCGAGCAGCTTGGCTGCACGGGAGCGGTTGCCGTCGGTCAGGTTCAAGGCCTCACTGATCAGGATACTGGCGCATCGATCCAGCATAGCTTCAAAGGTGCCGTTTGCTCCGCCTGCAGCCATGGCACTGCGCATCCAGTGCCGAATGACTTCTTCGGGGGTTTCGGCCTCGGATTTAGTGTTCGTCCGGGCGCCGCTGATAGCCTGGTTGATGTCATCGGGCTGGATCGGCGTCCCGCGGCTGAAAATGAGCGCCTTTTGAATGGTGTTGGCCAGCTCGCGCACATTTCCCGGCCAGGGATTGTCTTCCAGGGCGGCCAGGGCCTGGGAGGTGATTCCGGGATTGTTCATTTCCATATCTTGCGAAAACCGGCGCAGAAAATAATCCGTCAACAGGCAGATATCTTCCCGGCGGTCGCGCAGGGACGGCAGTGAGATGGTTACAACCTTGAGTCGATAGTAAAGATCCTCCCGGAAGCGTCCCTGCGCCAGGGCGACTTCCAGGTCGCGGTTGGTCGCGGCAATAATTCGCACATCAACGGGTATGGTAGCGCGCCCCCCGAGGCGCTCAATACTTTTTTCCTGCAGCAGGCGCAGTATCTTGGCCTGAATGCTGAACGGCATATCTCCGATTTCATCGAGAAACACGGTGCCGCCGTTGGCCTGTTCGATTTTACCGACCCGGCGATGGCTGGCTCCGGTGAAGGACCCTTTTTCATAGCCAAACAGTTCACTTTCGAGCAGATTTTCAGGAATGGCGACACAATTTATGATCAGAAATGGTTTGTCGGCGCGCAGACTGTACTGATAGATGGCCCGGGCCACCAGCTCCTTGCCGGTACCCGACTCTCCCCGGATCAGGACCGTTGCATCAGCGGTTGAAACCCGGCCGATGGCCTTGTACACATCCTGCATGAGTTTGCTGCGGCCGATGATGGCCTCCCGGGGCGCCTGATCCGGCTTTACATCCAATTCCACCGTAGAGCGCATGAACCGGCCGGCTTCCAGGGCCTGCTTAATCACCGCCAGCAGGGCGGGAATTTCAAAAGGCTTTAAGATATAGTCAAAGGCGCCCATCTTGGTGGCCTCAATGGCGGTTTCGGTGGTCCCGAAAGCGGTCATGATAATCACCGGCAGCTTGGGCTCCAGGACGTGGATGGCCTCAAAGGTTTTAAGTCCGTTCATACCCGGCAGGCGCACATCAACGATAACCAGATCCGGCGACTGTTTTTTAACCAGCTCAAGACCGGCCTCGCCCGAGGCCGCACTCTGGGCCCGGTAACCCTCTTCCGCCAGGAGTTTGTGAAAACTTTTGCGCAGCTGGTCGTCATCGTCAATAATCAGTATCGTGCTCATTGTTTGCTTCCTTGATGGGCAGAGAAATGATGAATGTGGCCCCTTCATCGGGATTGGTTTCGATATTGATCAGGCCGCCATGCTCTTCCACGATCCGGACGGCAATGCTCAATCCCAAACCGGTTCCCTCCTCCTTGGTGGTGAAAAAAGGCTGCAAGACCTTATCACGAATTGAATCGGCAATTCCCGGCCCGTTGTCGCTCACCCGGATGACGGCCATCCGGCCGCCGGCAGGGTTCAGCACTTCTTTTTCCTGAATGACAATGGCACCGCCTCTTTCCATGGCTTCGCAGGCATTGACCACCAGATTGACCAGCACTTCTTTCAATTGTTCCGGGTCGGCATCGATTTCCGGCAGCGGCTGCGTGCGTTCGATCCTGACATCTACATCATAGGATTTCAGGCGGTGTTCCAGCAGTTGAATGGTCTGTTCAACAACCACGGAAGGACTGATGGACTGCATAATGAGCTTGGGGGGCCGTGAAAATTCGAGAAAGTTTTGTACGATGGTGTCGATACGCCGGATTTCTTCGGCGATCACGTCAAAATCTTCTTTCTGGGTATCCGTAAATTCCAGCGAGCGGCTCAGACTGAACAGACGCATCTTCACCGAAGTAAACGGGTTGCGGATGCTGTGGGCCATTCCGGCGGCAAGTTTTCCCACCAGCGCCATTTTTTCGATCTGCAAAAGTGATTCGCGGCTTTTTTGCAGCTCGGACTGGGTCCGGTCGACATTCTGGAGCAACCCCCGCACGCTGCGGCTGAGGGCTGTAACTTCATCTTCGTCTTTCACGGGGCTCAGGGTTTTGTCCGCTTCGGCTGCCAGCCGGCGAACCGGACTTAAAATCTGATGCCCCAGAACAAATGCCAGCAGTGCGACCAGCAGCACGCCGATCATTACGGCTGCTACGGCAATGACCCTGAGTTTGGAGGCTTCGTCCTGGCTGTCCGATTTAACCTGCTTGATTTTATGCTCATGGATCTCCTTATACTGCTCACAGAGTTCAAGCACTGAAAAGAAGATATCGCGCACCTGGCGATGCAGTCGAATGCCTTCTTCACGGTTGCCCATCTGATAGAGTCCGATGACACGGTCCTTGATTTCAATGTAGCGCGCATATTCGGTTTTTATCCGTCGCAGGACTTTTTCTTCCTCTTTGCTGCCGGCTAATGAGAGGGCATTTTTTAAGCTCTCTTTGAAGATCTGGCGATATTCGCCCAACTGCCGCAGCCATTCGGGATTGCCTTCGATAAAATAGTAGGAAAGAAATCCTTTCTGGTTGGCCAAGGCCATTTCAAGGGCCTCGGCTGTTTGAAAGGCCACCAGCTCTTTTTCGGTCACGGTGGTCAACAGGCGCTCCATTCGCAACGAATACCAGACGGTAACAAAACCGCCGGCCAGTGTAATAAACACCAGAGCTGCCAAGATTATGTAAATACGTGCCCGCAGGTTGATTTTATGCCACATTTTCAGTTAGTACGATCCATAACGATTTTTCGCAATGCCGTAGCCTTTCTCTTTTAGTGCAAGACTCAGATCTTTTGCAACCAATTTCAGGATCAAAGATCGCCGCTGCGGCGCAAAAGCAATTTGGCTTCCGCTTTCCGGATGCGTTCCTCCTGTTCATCTTTTCTTTTGCGGGCAGATTCAAGTTTCATGGTTAATTCCTCGAAGCGGGCCGGTTTTAAAAGATAATCAAAGGCCCCCAGTTTCATACCATCTACGGCACTTTCAGTGGTGCCGTGACCCGTCAGCATGATGACTTCCACCAGGGGAAATCGTTTTTTTATCTCCTTGAGGGTCGCAATGCCATCCATCCCCGGCATAAGGATATCCAGTATGACCACGTCAATCTCTTTTTTTTCCAGGATCTGGAGGCATTCCCGCCCGCTGTAGGCCGATGTGACCCGCTCGCCGATCTCCTCCAGGCGGAGACTGAGCATTTCGACAAAATCTTTTTCATCATCAACTATCATTACTCTGGTCGGTATTTTAATCATAGCGATCTTTTCTCCTTATCATCTGAAGCTTTCAAATGGGATGAGATCTTGTCGATCCAGTCCTCAACAGGGCTGCCGATCAATCCGTCGATTTTTTTTTGGCCTTTCGGCAGCCGGATACTAAAACTGGCACCTTGGCCGATCTCGCTGTCGACCGTGACCGTGCCGCCCAGCTTGTCGATAATTCCGCGGGTGACAAAAAGCCCCAGGCCGGTCCCTTCCCCGGGGGGTTTGGTGCTGAAAAACGGCTCGAATATTCTGGCCAGGTTCTCCCGCGGAATGCCCGGTCCGTTGTCGCTGACCGTAATGGCCGCATGGTCGACCGAGTCTTCCAGCGCCAGGGTGATCACCCCTTCCGTGCCGACGGCATGGACCGCATTGGTCAGCAGATTAATCAAAGCCTGCCGTATCCCGTAAGGGTCGCTCCAGACAGGGGCCGAAGCGGAGGCAAATTTACGAATGATCTTAATATTTCTTTTTTTGGTTTCATGTTCAAGAAATTGAAGGGTTTCATCGATTAACCCCGGCAAATCAACCTGCGATAATGACGAATCGGATTTTCTGACAAAGCTTAATAGCTGGTGGGTAATCCGTTTGGCTCTATCGACGCTTTTTTCCACCTTGCTCAGGGCCTTTTCGAAATCCTCCCGGCGGTGCATGCCTTTTAGCTCTTCTCGGGCGAGCAGTTGCTGCATCCAGCCCGTCGACTCGCTGATGATGGCCAACGGATTGTTTATTTCGTGAGCCACACCGGCCGCCAGGGTCCCCAAAGAAGCCAGCCGTTCGGTGGCGACCATCTGCTGTTCAATCTTTTTGCGGTATTCGGCTTCTTTGTGCTCTGCCGCCAGCCGGAGAATCTTCTCGCGTGCCTGAGTTATTTTATTTACCAGTTGATCCAGCTCGATCGGTTTGGTCAGGTAGTCAAAGGCGCCGGATTTAATGCCTTCAACACCGCTGGCAGTCGTGGCGTGTCCGGTCAGCAGGATGACCTCGATGCCCGGAAATTTGCTTTTAATATTTTGCAGGACGTCGATCCCGCTCATACCCGGCATTTTGACGTCCAGCACAACGACATCGATTCTCTTTTCTCCAAGCAAAGCCAGACATTGATTGCCGTCGGCCGCCTGTTCGACGACAAATCCTCTTTTTGTCAGCCGTTTGGAGAGGGGTTGACGAAAGGAGTCTTCATCGTCGACCAGCAGCAGGTGTGTAAGTTCCATAGTTCCTCTAAAAGGGTTTCAGGTTTTGTCAGGTTGGTGGTTCAGGGTTCAAGGTCAAGGTAAAGGTTAAAGGTTAAGGGTAAAGGATAAAGGCAGAAGGCGCAGGGCACAAGGGACTCAATGTATTAGCTTGGGATTCAGAGCTTCTAAGTTTCTCCATCTTCTCGTCTTCCCAGCCTCCCACCTTCTTACCTTCTCACCATCTTATCTTCTATCCTTCTTATCTTCTTACTCTCTCACCTTCCCCACTTCTCAACTTCCCAGTCTCCCCGCATCCCAGCTTCCGTCCTCTGTCCTCTGCCTTCTGGCCTCTGTCTTAAATGAGTCCCAATATTTTCCACCAGACCGTTGCCACCAGAATCAGCAGGCCCACTAAAATCGGCGTGGCAACCGCGCCGACCTTGGTCAAATCCGATGACTTGAAATACCGGTAACTATAAGCAATGGCATTCGGGGGACAGCCGATGACGAGCAGCATTGCAAAGGATGTCGCCATGCCCAGGCACAGGGCCAGCACGGTGGGATTTACTCCCTCCAGCTGGGCCATGGGAATGACGATCGGCAATATCAGGGCCGCCGCCGCCACATTGGCCATGGCATTGGTGACCAGGGCTCCGAATACGGCCACGCCCGCAAACAGCAGCAGCCAGCCGCCGCCCTGGACCAGCGGGAAGAAAAGGTGTGCAAAATAGTCGGCGGCGCCCGAATACCCCATCGCCAGGCCCAGTGAGATGCCGCCCCCAAAGATAAACAGGGCCGTTCCCCACTCCAGATTGCTGTTGATATCTTCCCATTTCAGCACACTGAAGAGGATCAAGCCGGCCACTCCCAGCATGCCGGTAACCGAATAATCTATACCATGAATGCCTTTGGTTAGCCACAAAATGAATGTCAGCCCGATAATAATCAGCGTTCGCTTTTCCATCGAGCTCCAGGGTCCGATGGCCTCATCGAATTTCGGCAATTTATATTTCGGGTTCGGCCGGAAAATCAGATAGACAACCCCGACCGCTGCCGGCACGGTAATCAGAGCCCCCGGCAAAGCATATTTGATCCAGTCAAAAAATGTAATTTCAAGCCCGGTAAATTCTTTCAGAAAAGCCGCCGCCACCATGCAGCGCCCGCCGCCCACCAGCGTGCCCATACCCCCGGCCGAGCAGGCGAACGGCAGCGATATCATCATAAATTTAGCCGTATTGGAATTGGGTTCGATTCCCGCGGCCCTCATCAGCGGCAGCATGGTCACAATGCCGACGGCGCAGGCGGCGGCATCGTGCATGAAACAAGACGCATACCCCAGGCTGATGGTGATGATAAAGGTGAATTTGGTAATGCTGTTGCCGGCGCGGCGGACAATAAAATATCCCATCCGTTTGGTGATACCCACCTTGTCCAGCGAAATGGCAAAAATCAGGCAGCACATGATAAATACAACCACCGGATGCATGTAAGGCGCCCAGGCCTCTTTAACGTCTCCGACGCCCATGACGACGATGAAGACCCCGATGCAGATAGCGGTGATTTCCAGCGGAATGGGTTCGGCGATGAAAAGAAAGACCAGCACGACAAGTATCGCCAGAAACCGCTTGGCTTTGGGCGACAGCCCGTCGACGTAGTCGATTTGAACCTTTTTTAAGTTTAGCTTACCGGCCAGATCTTGCAGGTATAAACCGGGAGTTGCAACGGAGGCCGACGGCCTGAGGGCTACGGTGTACGGCCCCGCCGCATTTTTCGGATTTTCGACAAGTTCAAAGTCATCTCCGATCTGCTGCAGTAAAATACGATCGGCATCGCCGCTTATTTTAAAGCGGGTACCTTCGGGCCGGGGAAGAAGCATAACGATAATCCCAAAAATAACCGCCAATCCGAGCAAAAACCATTTGGATTTGAACCACATAATTTTCCCTTTCCTTTTTCATTCACCTGTCGGTGGGTCGATTCAGAGCCGCTTGCGATTGCTGGTAGGCTTGCAGGATTTTCGGCAGCAACTCCTCAAGCTCACAGGGCTTGGTGAGGTAGTCATAGGCCCCGAGTGCGATGCCTTTTTTGGCTGCTTCGGCGGAGCCATGCCCGGTGAGCATGATCACTGCGAGTTTGGGGTCCATGATCCTTAAAATTTTAAGTACCTCAAGTCCGTTCATGTCTTCCATTTTCAGATCCAGGACGGCCACATCGAACTCCCGGCTGCGCAGCGTCTGGATGGCTTCGGAGCCGCTGTAAGCAGTTGTAACTTCAATATTGCGGCGGCTGATTCTCTTGGAGAGAATGTTCACAAAGCCCTCCTCATCGTCTACCAGCAGCAGACGAATGCGCTCGGGGGAGACTTTTTGATCGGAAGTTGTCATATGCTGCAAAGCCGTAAATATTGGTTTGACGGCAATTTCATGCTTCACCCGTTTGTAAATCCGGGGCTGCCGGCAATGGAATGGATACGTAAAAAGTGGTGCCGACGTCCTCCGTACTTTTGCACTCCAGCTTGCCGTTCAGTTTATCGATGATCCCGTAGCAGATCGACAGCCCCAGGCCGGTTCCCTTACCCACCGGTTTGGTGGTGAAAAAGGGATCGAATATGCGGTTGAGATCGGCGGCCGGGATCCCCTTGCCGGTATCGGAAACTTCAACGACGATGTAATTGTTTTTTTGCCGCGAGGAGAGCTTTAAAACTCCGCCGATATTCTCCATTGCATCCAGGCCGTTGTTGATCAGGTTGAAAAAGACCTGCTGCATCTCGGAAGGTGAAATTTTCAGCGGCGGAAGATCTTCCTGAAGATCGATTTGGATTTCCACCTTACTGTATTTTGCTCTCTGGGCGGCGAGGGCCACCACATCCTCCAGCAACTCGTTCAGCACCACGTCGGAAACCGTGGCATCGGTCTTCCTGGCGAAACTAAGCAGTTTGTGAGTAATCTCCTTACAGCGTTTGCCCTGGGTTTGAATCTGGCGGATGGCTCTTTGGAGCTCCGGCAGATTTTGGCTCGACTGAAATTCTTCATCTTCCAGCAAATCTCCCATCCAGCCGGCTTCTTCCACCATGATGGCAACCGGGTTGTTGATTTCATGGGCCACGCCGGCCGCCAATTCACCGACGGAGGCCAGCTTGCCGGCCTCGACGACTTTTTCGTTCATCATCAGTTTCTCTTCATCGGCTTTGGCAATTCGACTGACGATCACCCTGGAAAGCATAAACGCCATAAGGGTGATTGCCAGGGGGCCGAGCACCATCATGACGGTGGTTATGGTAAAGGTCTTGTTCAAATCGGCAAATGCTTCTTTTGCCCGCTGTTGATAAACCAGCAGCCATTCGCCGTTCTTCAAAAAACTGGCCACATAAATATTTTGATGGCTGGAACTGTCCGACTTGAGGACGGTGCGGATATCGTCCGGCGATACACCTGTTTCATCCATAAATTCCGTGTAAATGGTTTGGCTGGGCAGGATCTTTAGCGACGGTTTTGTGATGGGAGTGGTCTGCAGCTCCCCCTGCCGGTTTAAAATAAATGCAAAGCCGGTCTGACCGACATGAATGCCTTCAACCATGGTATTGAAGGCCACAAAGTCGATGGTGGCCCTCAGGATCCAGGCGTTGTCCTGATAACTGTTGCGCACGGCGACGATAAAGTGCGGCAAGCCGCGCAGGCCCAAAAAGACATCACTGATAAAGTACTTGCGCTGCATGGCCTGGCGGAACCACTCGGCATCTGCATAATTGGCCTGTGCCAATTTAAACGGTCCGGCATAGGCGATCTGTTCGCCCCCGGCATTGATCACCCCCAGGTCCACGAAAACCGGGCCGTAGTCCTTTTGCATGGCCTCCAGTTTTTCCCTCAAAAACGACTCGCGGGCCAGCTGTTCAAAACCGAAGCTGCCGGCCACAAACTTTATCTCAGCCAGTTTTTCAATCAGAAAGCTGTCGATATTCTGGGTATGTTTATGCACCAGTTCCTGAAGATGGGCATAAACTTTCTCATGATATGAAGACCGGTACTGCAGGTAGATGGTGCTGCTGACCAGGACCAGCGGAATGATGGATACACTGACGATGGTCAGGATAATGTTCCGGTTGAGGGAACGGTAATATGGATTCGTCAAGCGCCTGTTTTTAGTCATATCTGCTTTGCCTCTTTTCGATGTCGCCGCCCGGATTTGGCTGACTAGAAACCGCGCTTGGAAAGCACTTCTTTCACCCTGGCTTCCCTGATCTTTTCTTCGTGACTGCGTTTTTTTTGCGTGGCCTCTTTGACGATGTCCATCAACCGATCCATGTTACAGGGTTTCATCAGATAATCAAAAGCGCCGAGCTTCATTCCCTCAATCGCCGATTCTACGGTGGCATGAGCGGTCAGCATGATCACTTCGGCCAAAGGATAGCCGGCCTTGATTTTTTGAAGGGTTTCAAGTCCGTCCATTCCCGGCATCTTTACATCCAGGATGACGACATCGATATTGGGCTTTTGATTTAAAGTATCCAGAGCGGCCTGGCCGCTGAGTGCGGTTTTAACATCCAGATTTCTTTTTGCCAGACGCTTTGCCATGGTTTCGACAAAAGGGGCTTCATCGTCGACTAGCATTACCTGCGGGGTAATCATTGGCCTTCTCCTTCTTTCCGGTAATTGAAAATTTGATGCTAAATCCAGCCGGATCAGAATGCTCTTGAGCAAACGTTGTGCCAGAATCGATGCCACCAGGTATGTATGCTATTTTACTGAACAATTGGTATTCAAAGGGATCGGCGGGCTAAAAAGTTGATCGGCTGCGGGATCTAAGGTGTCAGTTTTTTTTACAGTTTGTTAAATAAAAAAGGGGGGCGGGGTCTTAGCAGACGGATCGGATCATGAGGTAGAGTTGGAAAATTTCCTGCTCAAATTAATATGATGCCGCACATCTGTCACCAGGGTTTGGAACATTGCATATTGGAGTTTGGGATTTATGTGCCCTGTTAAATCGGGTTGAAAGGAATTGCGAAGTAAATGGACACCGTAATCTTCCTTCCGAAGACGGTTGCGTCATTTAGCAAATTATTTAACAGGGTATATAATCGGGTGCTTGAAATTCGGGATTTTATTGTTTTGCACCCCCCCTGATGCAACTGCATTAGAATTTTATCTGAGTTATCTCAGGGAGTGGATGCGCCGTTCTGGTATGGACATTGCAATTAACAAAGACGCGGCGGATCGATAAGCAGGGTCAATCGGGTTAAGCCTTTCAATCCCTGGCCCGGATGGGCTTGAACCGTGAACCCTGCCTGTGGGGCCGACTTGTCCCGTCGCAACTCGACCTGTTGGGTCGTAGCTGAAAGCAAAGTCCAAAGGGGGAAGTCGGAAGCCCGGCGGGCGAAGCCCCAAACCTTGACCCGGTAAGATTCGATTAAATATTTGATAAGTTGCCGGGGTAATGGTATGAAGGGTGGTGAAATTCCATTTTGGCCGGACATCCTGATCTCATCCGATCCTCTCTATTCAATGCAGCGGCCCGCCGGTTCCAACCATCGGGGATGCCGATTGATGCTTAAACAAAAAGAAGAGAAATTACAGCGCCAGACCCTGCTCCTGAGCGTAGTTTGCAGTGTCAACCAGCTGCTCATCCGCGAAAAGGACTCCGACCGGCTGCTCCAAGGCATCTGCAACCAATTGGTTCGAAACCGGGGATACCACAATGCCTGGATCATCCTGCTGGATGAATCCGGCAAACCGGTTGTTCGGGCGGAAGCCGGCCTGGGCCGGGCCCTGATGCCGCTGCAGGAGCTGCTGCTCCACGGCGAGTTGCCGGGTTGCGTGCGCCAGGCGCTGCGCCAGCCCGGCACGGCAGTGATCCGGTCCCCCTTATCCGACTGTAAAGACTGCCCGCTGAATCGCGAACATCCTGACAGAAATGGGATGACGGTCAGACTGGGGCACGCTGCCAGGCAATTCGGCACCCTGACGGTGTCGATTCCCCAAAAGCTGATCGAAGACGAACAGGAGCACTGCCTGCTGGAAGAGATGGCGGAAGATATCGGCTTTGCGTTGAACAGCATCGCTCTTGAAAAGGAAAAGAAAAAGACCGAGAGTGATCTGCAAACGACCGTCGAAAAACTTATCGAGCGGACCAAAGAGTTGAAGGAAAGCGAGAAGCGCTTTCGCGACCTGGTGGAAAATTCCCTCACGGGAATATCGATCATACAGGACAACCGCGTCATTTATCAAAACCAGGAGCAGGAAAGGCTCCTGGGCCCTTTACCCCGCACCAGCATTCTGGGTGATTTTGCGAATATCCATCCCGAGGATGGGCCAAAGGTAAAAAAGTTGATTCATAACATCAGCTGCGGCAAAATTCGCAAACTGGACCTGGATTTCCGTCTTTTCCCGGTGGGCAAAGGGGGCCGCAAAGGGGCCATGAAGTGGGTCTACTGCCGCGCCGTGCGGATCGATTACCGGGGCCGGGAATCCATCCTGGCGAACATGATCGAGATAACGAAGACCAAGGAGCTCGAACAGCTGTTGATCACCCAGGACAAGATGGCGTCTCTGGGGCGGGTGGCGGCAGGGATTGCCCACGAGATCAGAAATCCGCTCTCGGGCATCAATATTTATTTGAACACCCTGGGAAAAATCTACCGTAGGGAAGAGAATCGGGACAAGGTCGAACTCATCCTTGACCATCTGAAATCGGCTTCCGGCAAAATTGAATCCGTCATCCGGCGCGTCATGGATTTCTCCAAACCGGGCGAGCCGAAATTTTCTCTGATCGACATCAACCATCCCGTAACGGAAGCCGTCAAATTAACCGCGGTTACCCTGCGCAAAAGCGGCATTAAAATGGAAACCAATCTGGCCGCCGACCTGCCTGGCTGCCGGGCGGACCGGAATTTACTTGAAGAGATGGTGTTAAACCTGATCACCAATGCCGCCGAAGCCATGAAAACGGTCCGATCGGAAAAGAAAATTGCGATAACCACCACCGCCGGGGATGGCAGTATTGTGCTGCAGGTTGACGATTCCGGCCCGGGGGTGCGGGAAGATATCAGGGATAAAATTTTTGACCCGTTTTTTACGACCAAAAATGACAGCACGGGCATCGGTTTGAGTCTCTGCCACCGGATTGTCAGCGATCATGGAGGGGTATTGACGGTTTCTGAAAGTGAGTTGGGCGGCGCTTCGTTTAGAATCGAGATCCCGGTGGAACATAGTAATAAAATCGTAGTCAAACAGACATAAAAATAGTTCTTTCCAACCCCCAAACTTTTACCAGTTTTAAAGTGGCATTGGGCGCAGGGCTCACGGCGCAGGGAAAAAGGATATCTTCAAAAATAAGCGACGATAGTGGTCAAAGTAAATGCCGGGCAGGTCCGGGACCGAGAATGAACAAATTTTCAATCTACATCGTGGATGACGAACAAACTATTCGGGAAGGAATCGGCATGGCCATCGAGGACAATTACCTGTCCATGTCCTTTTCCACCGCCGAAGCCGCTTTAATAGCCCTGGCTGAAAATCCTCCCGACCTGATTTTGCTGGATATCGGCTTGCCCGGAATGAGCGGCATCGAAGCCCTGCAAAAGATCAAAGCCCTGTATCCGGAGATACCGGTGGTGATGATCACAGCCTACGAGGACATCGCTACGGTCATCAGCGCCATGAAGTCCGGCGCCTATGACTATGTACTCAAGCCGCTTCACATGGATGCCCTGGCGATCGCTATCAGCAATGCGCTTGACACCGTCCGCTTGCGCAAAGAAGTACAAATGCTGCAGGAAAAGCAGCTGCTGGAGCACATTCCCTGCTTTATCGCCGCCAGCCATGCCATTCAAGACGTGATGGAATTTATAAAAACAGTGGCTCAAAGCCCCGACACGCCGGTCCTCATCATGGGTGAAACCGGAACGGGCAAGGAGTTGCTGGCGGCGGCGATTCACTACTACAGTCCGAATTTCAAGGCGCCGCTGGCCACCGTCAACTGCGCCGCCATCCCCCGGGACCTGATCGAAAGTGAGCTTTTCGGCTACGAAAAGGGGGCTTTCAGCGGGGCCGATGCGGCCGGCAAAAAAGGTCTCATCGAGGAGGCGGCCGACGGAACCCTGTTTTTGGATGAAATCGGCGATCTGAGCTTTGAAGCTCAGGCCAAACTATTGCGGTTCCTCGAAAAGGGTGAATTTTACAGGGTCGGGGGGACTCGCAAAATTCACATTAAAACCCGCGTGGTTTCCGCCACCAATAAAAATATCGACCGGTTGATTGATCTGGGGCAGTTTAGAAAGGACCTGTATTTCAGGCTGGGGGTTATTAGGGTTCAGGTTCCCTCCTTAAACGAACGTCCGGACGACATTTTGCCGCTGGCCAAGTATTTCCTGCAGGAATTCAGCAAAAAATTCAACAAAAAATTCAACCGTATTTCGACCGAGGCCCGGAATGCGTTGCTGGCCCACGACTGGACCGGCAATGTGCGGGAGTTAAAAAATCTGATCGAAGCTGCCGTCCTAGTCGCCAAGGGTCCCGAACTGACGGCCAAGAGTTTGGGGTTGGCAGCCCAAACTCCGAGTATTAAATCGGCATCGGCCCAAGACGGGATGGCGCTGCCGCCGTTGCAACCGCAGGGAATCGATCTGACTGCAAAGCTGCGATCGATTGAAAAATACTATATGGAAGAAGCCCTCACAATTGCGGAAGGCAATGAAAGCAAAGCCGCTCTGCTGCTGAGTCTGAACCATCACACCTTCCGTTACCGCCGGAAAAAATTATTCGACGAGTAAAGAATCCCGGTCCAGAAGGACAGGCATTGACTTCACCTGAGAGAGGTGGTCATTGCCGTCACATAACCCATGGTATTCACTTACGGCAAAGCCTATTATCTGGGAACTGTCCCAGAGGACCCGGCTTTAGATGATGGGATAACAAGTTTAATTCGAAAATTTGCGAACACGGATTCGAAATTTTACTAATTTTAAAAACCGCTTCCAAACGCCTGGCAAACCGCAATTAATTCTAATGGATTGAATTAATGAATTTTATTTGTGGGGACGTTCACCTGGCATATAATATGCTCTACTACCGGATGATCCGGCGTCGAATGGCACAAACCGGGGCACTAAATAGCCGATAGCTGCTTAAAATGTTGGGTTGATTTCAGGCGGTTGTGATGAAAACCATGGCAATATTGCTCGATCCTGGATACTGGCTTCCAGTCTTCGCTCTTTCAGAGCTTCGATCCGGCAAGCTGGATGCCGGATGTTCTTAAATCACACTCTCGATGCATTCCTGAATATCCAGCATCAAGTAGCCAGCATCCGGCATGGTCCCAGTAAAAGCGGCTGTCTATCTGTCCTAGTAAAAGCGGCTGTCTATCTTCTACTCCGGTTGAGGAGTTAAACTGAGTTTTGCAACGATAAAGATGACCCAAAAGGAGCCTCGCCATGATACCGAAAATTAATAAAATTCTTTATGCAACCGATCTTTCTCCCAATTCATCCTTTGTTTTCCGTTATGCCATCAACTCAGCCATCAAACATGATGCGCGCATCGTAATTCTGCATGTTTTTGAACTATTCTCGACTGCGGCCCGCTCCCAGATCGAACTATATATTGATGAGGAGGTCAGAAGAAGAATTTTTCATGAAAGAGTAGGAGAGACGAAAGATCGTATAAAAAAGCGCTTAGATGTATTTTGTGAAAAAGAACTGCAGGCGTATCCGGGATCGGCGGAGCGGGTAGTCGCCATTGAAGTGAGTGAAGGTTTTCCGGCGGAAAAAATTCTAACCAAGGCCGAAGAACATGCCTGCGATGTCATCATCATGGGAACCCACAGCAAGGGCATAATTGCCAACACCTTTTTAGGCAGCACGGCCAAAAGAGTTCTTCGCCGCACCCGAATACCTGTTTTCATTATCCCGCTGCCCAAGGGGGAGATTGATATTACCGTCCAGGATTTTTAGACCAATTTGAGCCGGAATTGCAAGTTCACAATTTAGCCTTTTTACAGTCTTCTCAGTTCTTGTTTTCAGGATGCCGTGGCATCCTCACGGCGCCATATCACAAAAAAGCGACTGAACATTCCAAACGCCTCAGCCAGCGGGGATATACTTTAAAAAAACCACCGGGCTCGCTGTTCGACCTGTAATCCTTTAACCATCTATTAGTACATATTTCCCATGCGGTTCGAAACTCATCCGACAAAACGTAAAGGTTTCAATCCATAGACCTATCCAACGCAGAAAAACAAATTTTGAAAAAGTTGGCAGGTGAATTGCAGATTATACATGACGACATAGATTATTGTGCATACATACACAGCATTCTTTCTATTTGGCCCGGTACGATAGGTTATAAACCAACTACAAAAAAGGCGGATACTGCATTAATTATGACGCTGGGTATAATTCGGGAACTACCCGAAGCAAAAAGGTCGAGGCATCTGTAAAAGGGGGAAATCATGCGAAACAGTTACAAAAAACCAATGCACCCATTTTTTATGCGGGCAGTTGTCACATTCCTGATTATCGGATGGGTGTTGGGGTGCCAACACACACCCGCCCTGGCAAAGGACAGCGGGCAAAAATTCCCAAGATCTTTCGCGGAGTTGGTCAAAAAGTCCAGCCCCTCGGTAGTCAATATCATTGCGCTTAAGATCATCCGCTCACCCGGTCAAGGCGCCGCACCTTTGGGACCGGAAGATCCCATGCGGGATTTTTTTGAGCGGTTCTTCGGCCGGCAGCTGCCCCAGGAATATCGTCAGAATGAACTTGGTACCGGTTTTGTCATCGATCGGGAGGGCTTTATTCTGACCAACAACCACGTGGTCGAACAAACCGAAGAACTGAAGGTGCGCTTCAGCGATGAAAAGCAATACAACGCGAAAATCATCGGCCGGGATCCCAAAACCGATTTGGCCCTTATCAAAATCGATGCGCAGGAGCCGCTCACTCCGTTGAGGCTGGGTGACTCCGATAGCCTGCAAGTGGGGGACTGGGTGGTTGCCATCGGAAATCCATTCGGTCTGGGAAACACGGTAACGGCCGGCATCGTCAGTGCCAAGTATCGCCAGATCGGAGGCGGGCCCTATGATAATTTTATCCAGACCGATGCCCCCATCAATCCCGGCAACAGCGGTGGTCCCCTGCTGGACCTGGACGGCAAAGTGGTCGGTGTCAATTCGGCGATTTTCTCCCAAGACGGCGGCAATATCGGAATCGGATTTGCTATCCCGATCAACATGGCCAAGCAGCTGCTGCCCCAGCTCAGGGAAGGCAGGGTGCGGCGCTCCTGGCTGGGCGTCATGGTTCAGAACATAACACCGGAATTAAAGTCGAAACTCGGCCTGGGCACCGATCAAGGTGCACTCGTCTCGGATGTCTCAGCCGGCGGCCCGGCCGAAAAAGCCGGCATCAAAAGGGGCGATGTGATTCTAAAATTTGACGGCAAAGCTATCCGAAGTTCCCGTGACCTACCCTTTGTGGTGGCATCGACTCCCATCGGCAAGAAGGTTGCAGTGGAAGTCATGCGGGAAGGCCAACGAATGAATTTGCAGGTTACAACTGAAGAGCTTCAAGAAGAGACCGAAGAGGAACCAGCCGGCAAAACCTCTAGCCGCCTTGGCATAGAGGTGCAGGACATAACCCCCGAAATGGCCCAGAATTATGGTCTGTCCCAAACTTCCGGCGTCATTGTCGTTCGGGTTGAAGACGGCTCTCCGGCAGAAGAGGCTGGTCTGTTTGCCGGTGACATTATCGTCGAGCTCGATAAAAAACCGGTCAAAGATATCGAGACCCTGGAAAATTTGCTGTCTGGAATAAATGAGGGACAAACCATTCTCTTCCTGATCGATCGCGGCGGTACGACGATTTTTGTGACGCTTAACGTAGAAAAATAACAGATCTCTGCAGAGGGTTGCCAGCCGCACAATTCAGATTGCATGCCTGCGGCCGGGAATACAAAATATAAACGACCAGCCGCAGGAATATGCGTAAAACCGGACATAAGTCGGAAAATATTTGTCTGAGCATTCAAGTATGCCAAGCTACAGTACCCGTGACGGACACCGTCAGGCTTTAATTTTACTGTGTATTTTTCTATGCGGCTGTACGGTAGGACCGGATTTTGTGCACCCTAAGGCGCAGGTATCTCCAGAGTGGCTGGAAACAGGAGATAAACGGGTGATTACCGAGCCCGCCGCGTATCGCGATTGGTGGCGCGCATTTGACGATCCGCTCCTCGACCGGATCATCGCGCAGGCCTACCGGGAGAACCTGTCTCTCAGGATCGCCGGCCTACGGGTCCTGCAGGCCCGGGCGCTGCTCGGCATTGCGGCGGGTGAATTCTACCCTCAGGTCCAACAGGGTTTCGGTTCGCTTCAATACAACCGACCCAGTAAACGCTCGGCCGCCTCTACCGCCGGCATCACTCCGGGGTTCTGGCTATCGGAGATCGGTTTTTCGGCCAGCTGGGAGCTTGATTTCTGGGGGAAATTCAGGCGTACCATCGAGTCGGCCAATGCCGGATGGCTGGCCACGCTTGCCGACTATGACACCGTTCTGGTGAGTCTTACCGCCGATGTTGCCGATTCCTACGTCTTGATCAGGACCCTGGAAAAGCGGATCGAGATTGCCCGCCGCAACGTGGAGACTCAAACGGAGAGCCTTCAGATTGCCGAGGCCCGGTTTCAGTACGGTACGGTCTCGCAGCTGGATGTGGCCCAGGCCGAATCAGTGCTCAACAACACCCTGGCGTCTGTTCCGGTCCTGGAAGCCCAACTGCGACAGACTCAGAATGCCCTTTGCGTGCTGCTGGGTCTTGCGCCGAGTGATTTGGTGGAAGTCTTGAAAGCTCCTTCCAAAATACCGGTCTCCCCGCCCCAGGTTGTCGTGGGCATTCCGGCCGATCTGTTGCGCCGCAGACCGGATGTCCGGAGTGCCGAATACCGGGCGGCTGCCCAGTGCGCTTTGATAGGGGCCGCCAAGGCGGATCTCTATCCCGCTTTTTCCCTGACCGGGACTTTCGGATTTCTCTCCACGGATTTAGGAAAAAATAAGCTCAGCGACATGTTTCAGTGGCAAAGCCGTACGCTTCAAGGAGGACCTTCCCTGACATGGGACCTATTCAATTATGGCCGGATCACCAATAACGTTCGCGTCCAGGATGCCTTGTACCAGGAATTGATCATCACCTATCAGAATACCGTCCTAGCCGCCCAGCAGGAAGTGGAAGACAACCTGGCAGCGTTTCTAAAGGCCCAGGACCAGGCCGGGTTTTTGGCCAAAGCGGTCACGGCGGCCCAAAAATCCCTTGACCTGGCGGTCCTCCAGTATCAGGAAGGCGTCATTGATTTTACCACGGTCCTGGCTGCACAGCAGGCCCTTATAAATGAACAGGACAGCCTGGCAACGACTTTGGGCAACATCTCCAGCAGCCTGGTGGGAATCTACCGGGCGCTGGGCGGAGGCTGGGAGATCCGAGAAGGGAAAGCGCTGGTGCCCCCCGAGATCACGGAGGAGATGGCAAAACGGACCGACTGGGGAAGATTGCTGGCGCCGGCGTCCTATCATCCGACAACTGCCGAAGAACCCCAATCAACCATCCGGCTTCCCGACTGGTAAGTAAATACGGAACTATGATCAATACAAAGACAATTCGGCATAGAGATTGAGTCATGACGGTTAATAAAAAATATTCCATTCCTGGAATTCAGGTCTTCTGGACAGGGTTCATCTGTTCGATCCTTCTTATTCTGGCGACGGGATGCAAAGAGAAGCCGCCGCCGCCACCGCCGCCGCCCAAAGTGACGGTTGCTCAGCCGGTGCAGCAGATGGCGACCGACTACCTGGAGTTGACCGGCAATACCGACGCCATCTACACGGTCGAGCTGGTTGCCCGGGTTGCCGGATACCTGGAAAAGGTTTTCTTCCAGGACGGGCAAATTGTCAAAAAAGGACAGCTGCTCTTTCGCATCCAGCAGGACACCTACCAGGACCTGCTGCGACAGGCTGAGGGGCAAATTTCGCTGCAGAAAGCCCAGTTGGAGTATGCCCGGAAAGAACTGGTCCGGTACACCAATCTATTGCAGCAGAAGGGCGCTTCCCAGGAGATCGTGGACAACTGGCAATACCAGAGAGACTCGGCCCTGGCCAATTTGAAGGTGGCCGAGGCCGCGCGGAACCTGGCGCGGCTCAATCTGGCTTACACCGAGGTCAGCGCCCCTTTCGACGGCCGGATCGATCGAAGGCTGGTCGATCCGGGCAATCTGGTTGGGTCGACCGGAAATACCGTGCTGGCCCGGATGAACCAGATCGATCCCATCTACGTCTATTTCAACATCAGCGACGCGGACCTGGCGCGGCTGATGGGAGAAGCCCGCTGGATACCGGGGCAGGCGCCGGCCGAAATATGGCCCATGTATGTGGGCCTGCCGAATGAAAAAGAGTATCCCCATGAGGGCCGCCTGGACTTTGCCTCCATCAGCCTGGCTCCCACCACCGGTACCTTGCTGCTGCGGGGAATCTTGCCGAACCCGGACGGCAGGATCTTGCCGGGGCTCTACGCCCGTGTGCATGTACGTGTCAAGGAAGGACCCGCGCTGCTCGTTTCTCCGGAGGCGATCGGATACGACCAGCGGGGGGCTTACGTGTTGGCCGTCAAGGAAGACAATGTGGTCCAGCGGGTTAGCATTAGAACCGGCACTCTGGTCAACGACCTGCGGGTTGTTGAAGAAGGTCTGACGGCAAGGGATTGGATCGTTATCAAGGGCGTTCAAAAGGCCACCCCGGGAAGGCGGGTAACGCCGGAGAAGGCTGATTTACGGACATCACCCGCAGTCCCTGCTCACCCCCCTAGACCGGGGAAGGGAGGTCCATAATGTCGCGTTTCTTCATTGAGAGGCCGATTCTCGCCAATGTCCTCGCCGTTATCACCCTGATTATCGGCTTCATCAGTTACTACCGGCTTCCCGTCGAGCAGTATCCGCCGATCACGCCGCCCACCATTCAGGTGAGCGCCAGATATCCGGGGGCCAGTGCAGCTGTCGTTGCTGAGACGATGGGCGTGCCCATCGAGCAGGCGGTCAACGGCGTGGAGCATTCCATCTACATGTCTTCCACCAGCAGCAACGACGGATCTTATACCCTCACGATCACCTTTGATGTCGGCACCGATCTGGACAAATCGCTTATTCTCGTCCAAAACCAGGTCAACAGCGCGCTTTCCCAGCTCCCCGGCGGCGTCCAGGTCCAGGGAGTCAACGTGCGGAAAGTCTCCACCAACATCCTGGTTGTTGTCAGCCTGTACTCTCAAGACGACCGTTTCGATGAGGCCTTTCTCTCCAATTACGGGATTATCAACATGCAGAACCCCCTCGCCCGGCTGCCGGGTATCGGCCAGGTGAGAGTCTTTGGTGCAGGTCAATACAGCATGCGCGTTTGGCTGGACCCCAATCGGCTCAGACAGTTCGCACTCACCACCGCGGATGTGCTGAATGCCATCGGGGATCAGAACGTCCAGGTGGTGGCCGGACAGCTGGGGGCCCCTCCTGTTTCCAGCAGTCAGGCCGTTCAATTTTCCATCAACAGCCTGGGCCGGCTTTCCGAAGCTGCTCAATTCGAGAACATCATTGTGAAAAGTGCCGCCGGGCCGGGCGCTCAGATTGTCCGTTTGCGAGACATCGCCAAGGTGGATCTCGGCCAGCAGTCGTACTCGAACTATGCCAATACGGGCGGACGCCGATCGGCCCAGGTCATTGTGTTCGCGCTTCCGGATGCCAACGCCATCGCCGTGGCCAATCATGTTTACCAGGCCGTAAAGGCGATGAGCAAGGATTTCCCCGCCGGCCTTAAGTATGCAATCCACTTCGATACGACGCGGTTCGTCCGTGAGGCCGTATCCAAGGTTTATGAAACGCTTTTTGAAGCCGCTATTCTCGTCCTTGTCGTCATCATGATATTTCTGCAAAGTTTCCGGGCCATGCTCGTTCCGGCGACTACCGTCCCCGTGACCATCATAGGGGCGTTCGCAGCAATGATCGCTCTCGGTTTCACCATCAACATCATGACCTTATTCGCCCTGGTTCTGGCCATCGGCATCGTCGTCGACGACGCCATCGTCATTGTGGAAAACACCGCCTACTATATCGAGAGGGGTTTATCCCCCAAGGAAGCAGCTATCAAGGCGATGAGTGAGCTGACCGGCCCGATCATGGGAATTACGGTGGCGCTGGTGTCCGTCTTTCTGCCGGCGGCCTTCCTGCCGGGCATTACCGGACAGATTTTCCGGCAATTTGCGCTGGTCATTGCCGCTATTGCCGTCATCAGTGCCATCAATGCCATGACCTTGAAACCGGCCCAGTGTGCACTATGGCTTCGGCCAAGGCCGAATAAGCGGCCCAATTGGTTTTACCGCGGCTTCAACAGGGCCTATGAGGCCACGAAGGACGCTTACATCGGGCTGGTCCGCCGCATGGTAAACCACCCGGGGCTCATGCTGGCGGTTTTTCTGGCTTTTATCGCCGTTGCCGGCTGGCAGTTCGCGCAGCGGCCTACGGGCTTCCTCCCAAGCGAAGACCAGGGATATGCCATCCTGTTTACGCGTCTGCCCGACGGCGCAGCGCAGCCCCGGGCTCGGGAGGTATCACAGGCGATTGACCGCATTCTGAGCAAAACACCCGGCATCGCCAGCTGGGTGACCATCGGGGGGTTCTCGATCCTCGACGCAGCAAATGTTCCCAATATCAACACCACGTTTATCGTCTACGAGGACTGGAGTAAACGCGGCGCCGCCCTGAACCAGAGCCAGATCGTTTCCGGCCTGAACCGCGATCTTTCCGCCATTCAGGAGGCCATTGCGTTTGTCGTCATCCCCCCGCCTATCAGAGGCTTGGGCCAGGCCGGCGGTTTTCAGATGATGGTGGAGGATCGCAAGGGCAACGACCTTGAAGCGCTTCAGAATCTGGCGAATCAACTCATCGATGCCGGCAACTCACAGCCCAACCTTGCCGGCCTGGCCACTACTTTCGACGCCCGCAGCCCGCAACTCTTTCTGGACATCGACCGGACCAAGGCCCAGTCCTTTCAAGTTCCGCTCACCAGTGTGTTTGGGACGCTCCGGGACTACCTCGGGTCCTCCTTCGTCAACCTGTTCAACAAGTTCAACCAGATATATCAGGTCTACATCCAGGCGGACGCCCAATACCGTGTGCGGCTGCAAGACATCAAGAGTCTCTATACCAGAAATACCCAGGGGGAAATGGTCCCCCTCGGCAGTCTGCTTGAAGTCAAGCATTCACAGGGACCGGAGCTGATCACCCGCTATAACCTTTACCCGGCCGCCGCTATCTTTGGCTCTGCCGCCCCGGGATTCAGCTCGGGTCAGGCACTGACGGAGATGGAGCAGCTGGCGGCCCGCGTGTTGCCCCGGGGGGCGGGTTACGATTGGACGGCCACCAGTTATCAGGAGAAGCAGGTCGGCTATGAGGCCTACTTCATCTATGCCCTGTCCATTACCCTGGTGTTTATGGTATTGGCCGCGCTTTTCGAGAGCTGGGCATCGCCCGCGGCGGTCATTTTAGCCGTTCCCATGGCGCTGGTCGGGGTTCTCGCCGCCCTTTTGATTAGAAGCTATGATAACAACCTCTATACGCAGATTGGACTGGTGCTCATGATTGCATTGGCCAGCAAAAACGCGATTCTCATCGTCGAGTTCGCGCGCGATTTGCGGCGGGAAGGTATGTCCGTCACAGAAGCGGCCGTTGAAGCGACGAGCCGGCGTTTTCGGCCGATTCTGATGACCTCCTTCGCCTTCATTTCAGGCGTGACCCCGCTTCTCTTTGCCGTGGGAGCCGGCGCCGCCGGCCAGCGGGCCATCGGCACGGTCGTGTTCGGCGGCATGCTGGCCTCAACGCTCCTGGCCATTCCCTTTGTGCCCGTGCTTTACGTAATTACGCAGCGGCTGAGCGAACGTCTTCGTAAAGATAAATTTGCCTCCAAGTCCGGTGCGGAGATGTCGACTTTGGAGAATAACCAGGTACCTTTTGAATAAAGGAGAAGTCGAAAATGAAAAAATGATTGAACCAAAACCTGTCCACCGCCGATGTTGGGTTTCGCCCAAGGAGGTATTATGCTATACGAAAGAGAGGCTCTGCGTTATCATAAAGAACCGCGGCCCGGCAAGATCGAGGTTGTTCCCAGCAAGCCCTGCCTGTCCCAATCCGACTTAAGCCTGGCCTATACCCCCGGGGTTGCCGTCCCCTGCCTGAAAATCAGGCAAAACCCGGAGCTGGCATACGATTATACCATCAAGGGCAACCTGGTTGCGGTCATCACCAATGGAACGGCGGTTTTGGGGCTCGGCAACATCGGGCCTCTGGCCGGTAAACCGGTGATGGAAGGCAAGGCAGTTCTTTTTAAACGCTTTGCCGACCTGGATGTCTTTGATATCGAAATCGATACTCATGATCCGGATGTATTTATCAGGACCGTCAAAGTGCTGGAGCCGACTTTCGGCGGTATCAACCTTGAGGACATTAAAGCACCGGACTGTTTCTACATCGAAGAACAGCTCACCAAGCTGATGTCCATTCCGGTTTTCCATGACGACCAGCACGGTACCGCCATTATTTCCGGCGCCGCCATGCTAAACAGCTGCGAACTGACCGGCCGCAAATTGGAAGACCTGCGGGTGGTAATCCTCGGTGCCGGCGCGGCTGGTATTGCCTCTGCAAAAATGTACGTTCACTTGGGGGTGAAAAAAGAAAATATCATTCTGGTTGACTCCAAAGGCGTTATCTTCAAAGGGCGCACCGCTGGGATGAACCCCTACAAAGAGGCGTTCGCCGCGGATACCGCCATGCGCACCCTGGCCGATGCGGTCAAAGGTGCCGACATGCTGGTGGGCCTGTCGGTGGCGGGTGCTTTTAGCCCGGAGCTGATCAAACAGATGAGCGATCGGCCGATAATCTTCGCCCTGGCCAATCCGGAACCCGAAATCGGCTATGACGAGGCCAAAGCCGCCCGGCCGGATGCCATCGTCGCCACCGGCCGCACCGATTATCCCAACCAGGTCAATAACGTTCTCGGGTTTCCCTTTATCTTCCGCGGGGCGCTGGATGTTCGCGCCCGGGCCATCAACGAACACATGAAAGTTGCGGCGGTCCGGGCACTGGCCGCTTTGGCCCGGGAGGATGTGCCCGATTCGGTGACCCGCGCTTATGGAGGCCGTCCCATATTTTTTGGACCCGAGTATATCATCCCCAAACCACTGGACTCCCGGGTGTTGCTGACGGTCGCCCCGGCAGTTGCAAATGCCGCTGTTGAAAGCGGCGTTGCCGGAATCCGGCTGCCCGGGAAAAAGGGATATATCCAGGCGTTGGAGACTCGGCTGGGCCCCGAACGGGAGATCATGCGCAAGATCTTTACCCGTGCGCAACAAAATCCGAAGCGGATCGTATTGCCCGAAGGAAACCATCCGGTTATCCTGCGCGCCGCCCACCAGGTGGTCCATGAAGGAATTGCACGCCCCTTGCTGCTCGGCAATGAGGCGGAAATCCGCGCTCTGGCCGATAGCCTCAAGATCCCCACCGAAGGCATCGAAATCCTGGACAACCTGAAAAGTCCGCTTTATGGCGAATTTGTGGATAAACTCTATCAAATGAGGGCCCGCAAAGGTTGGTCTTTGGCCGAAACCAACCGGCAGCTTCGCAGCCGCTATATCTTTGGCGCCATGATGGTCCGTGAAGGTTTGGTCGACGGCCAAGTCCACGGCATCACACGCTCTTATCCCGATGCCATTCGGCCGGTCTTGCAGGTCATCGCGCGGCGCCCCGGCGTTTCAAAGGTCTGCGGAGTCTATCTTATGATTTTTAAGGACCGCAGTCTGCTTTTCGCCGACGCTACCGTAAATATCGACCCGAGTTCGGAAGACCTGGCCCAAATTGCATTACTGGCTTCAGAAATGGCCGAATTCTTCGACTTGCCGCCGAGGGTGGCCATGCTTTCATTTTCAAACTTCGGCAACACACGCCATCCGGACGCCAAACGGGTGGAAGCCGCGGTAAGGATCGTCCGTGAGCGCAAACCGGAGCTGATCGTCGACGGCGAGATGCAGGCCGACACGGCCGTCAGCGAAGACATCCTGAATGGGCTCTTCCCGTTCAATCGCCTCGGCGGACCCGCCAATGTACTGATCTTTCCGAATTTGGCCGCCGGCAATGTCTCCTATAAGCTCCTGGAGCGGTTGGGGGGCGCCAAGGCGGTCGGCCCCCTGTTGATGGGCATCAGCCGGCCTTTCAACGTCCTGCAGCGGGCAACCTATATGGAAAACGTGGTCAATGTGATTGCCATTACCGTCGCCCAGGCTCACGACCTGGCGCGAAAACAGAAAGCATAGAGTCTTATTTGTTATTTCTTTACATTTTATGAAATCCGTCTCAGGCGGATCATCACGAAAACACGAAATATAGAAAGCACGAAATTTTTCTTTTCTCTTTTTCGTGCTTTCGTCCCTTCGTGCTTTCGTGATTAATTTCCTTCTTGGTTCTCCGCCTGCGGTGGATCCGGGTTAGGTTTATTCTATGCTACAATCAGAGGTCTTCTATGGAAAATCACTCCACGGAAAATGAGCCCCATCTGTTCGACAGACTGCTGCGCAATGAGACGGCCTTTGCGATTCAGCGGCGACTTCAGTTGAAGGGCATCACCGCCGTGATTTTACCCATTCATATCGCAGTGTGACAGCCGAAGGTAGTTATGTGGAGACCAAAAGTAAGCAACCCGAATCCTGTGGCAGCGATGATCCGATCATCGAAGCTCAAGTTGTGGATTAAAAGAAGGGGGAGACGTTGGGAAAAATTGCGAATTTAGTCGTCGACCTCGATACCGGAAAAATTGTGTGCGCCGTGCTTGAATCCGGTGGTTTTTTGGGCATCGGTGAAAAGCTCTTTCCCGTTCCCTGGGGGTCCCTTGCAGCGCTTCCATCAGAAGGTAGATTCTTCCTCAACCAATCGAAAGAACAAATGGCAAAAGCACCTGCTTTTGATAAAAAATATTTGACTCTAAAACAGTTAAAACCATCTCAGGACAAGTGATAAAAATAGACCAACCCCCAGAATCTGGATTTGGTTTGCAAATGCGATTGACTGTTTTTATCGACAAAAAAGAGATTCTGCCGGTTTACCTGGGTCCCGCCTACTACCTTGTAGGCCCCTGGCAGGCAAAACATATCAAATTAGGCGCTGAAGTCACCGTGAGCGGCTCCCTGGTCAAAGTTAAAGATGAGCCTTTAATGATCGCCGTAACCGTGAAGCAAGGAAATGCAGTCTTGCGTTTGAGAGACCAGGCGGGAATCCCAGCTTGGATTGGATGGAAAAAAACGAGCGATTGATCGCGTGACCGCGAAACAGGGGTGGAAGCGCACCACATAAGCACAGGCGCCTGGTGCTGGATAACGCATTAACTGGATATGGGTGATGATTTCCACGGATGGGAAGTCGTGGCGTTGTGGGATGACGCTCGCTTTGGGCTTGCGCACAGAAACGATAAGGACGTTTATCATGAAATCAAAATCATCAATTGTCTTATTTGCCTTTCTAATAATAGCGTTCCTGGTGCTGCTCTCCCTTTTTGTGGGATATTACGGCGACTGGCTGTGGTTTCGGAATATGGGTTTTGGCGCAGTATTTACCACGATCCTGTGGGCAAAGATCCTGTTGTTTTTTGTTTTTTTCATAATATTTGGCATTTTCGCCGGGGGGAACATTGTCATTGCAAGGGGACGGGGAATCCATACCCGCTCCTTGAAAGAGGTTTCCCCTGAACAACGCCTGACGCGTTTTGATATCGTTTTCAGCAATAAATACGCCAAATATTCATGGGCTGCGATTATTCTGTTTTTTTCATTCATCATGGGTTCACAGGCATCCGGCTCATGGGAAACATTTTTGAAATTTCTGCATGCCTCCAAATTCGGGGTTGCCGACCCGATTTTTTCAAAGGATGCGGGCTTCTATGTTTTTCGCCTGCCGCTCTATAATTTTTTTGAGGGATGGTACTTTTTTTGTTTAATCATTGCTTCCATCGGGGTCTATTTTGTGGTTCTCATAGGTTTTTCCTGGATTTATCCCGCCCTGATTGAACAATATGCGGTTAAGCCCACCGAGCTGACAAAGGAAACACCCTATATCCTCCATAACATAAAATTCACCCGTCTGGCCTTTGGGTTAGACAAGGTCGAAGAAAAACCTTTCGCGGTGCGGCAATCCATGACCTACGATGACATAAAGGAGAATGACGCCACCATCCATAACATCAGGCTCTGGGATACCCGGCCGTTGATCGAGACTTACAGACAATTGCAGGAAATCCGGCTTTATTATAATTTCAAAAATGTGGATGTGGATCGGTATCATTTCAAGGAGAGCTATACGCAGGTCGCCCTTGCAGCCAGAGAATTGCCTGCTTCGCAGCTTCCTGCCCGCGCCAGCACCTGGCTCAACATACATCTGAAATACACGCACGGTTACGGCTTGGTCATGAGCCCTGTAAACGAGGTCACAAAAGACGGTATGCCCGATCTCATTGTACAAAACATCCCTCCCAGCTCAAACGTCTTATCTATTACCCGTCCGGAAATCTACTATGGTGAGCAAACTGATCAGTATGCCCTTGTCAACACCAAAACCAAAGAGTTCGATTACCCAAGCGGCAATCAAAATGTGTATACCTCCTATCAGGGAAAGGGCGGCGTCCGGCTTTCCAGCCTTTTTCGAAGGCTGGTTTACACCTGGAACTTTTCGGACATAAAAATCCTCCTGACCAACTACCTGACAAACGAGAGCCGGATCATGTTCCATCGAGACATCGCGGACCGTGATAATACGATTGCACCTTTTCTGGGGTATGATTCTGATCCCTATCTGGTAGTGGGCAAGGATGGCAACTTGTACTGGATACATGACGCATATACCACCTCGAACATGTTTCCTTACTCACAGCCTTTTTCTCAGTCACTAAACAGCAGCGGACTCAATTACATTCGCAATTCCGTAAAGGTAGTCATTGATGCCTATAACGGAGACGTTTCCTATTACGTCATTGATCCTTCAGATCCGCTGGTCCAGACCTATGAGAAAATCTTTCCCACCCTGTTTAAACCCATCAGCGAGATGTCTGCCTTTCTAAAGAGGCATATACGTTACCCCACGGATCTATTCCTGATCCAGGGACAAATGTACAATACATTCCACATGACAAACCCCCAGGTTTTCTATAACCAGGAAGATTTGTGGAGTTTAGCAACGGAGGTTTACGATAAGAATGAGCAGCCAATGCTGCCTTATTATATCATCATGAGGTTACCGGACACCAAATCGGAGGAGTTTATCTTGATGGTCCCTTTCACACCATCGAAGAAGAACAATATGGTGGCCTGGCTGTGCGCGCGCTGTGACGGCGATAATTACGGCCAATTACTGGAATACAGCCTCTCCAAGGAAAAGTTGATTTACGGGCCATTGCAAATTGACGCCCGGATAAACCAGAAACCCGATATCTCTTCCAGTTTGACTCTCTGGGGACAAATGGGATCCAGCGTGATTCGAGGGAATTTGCTTGTGATCCCGATTGAGCATTCTTTCCTGTATGTAGAGCCTGTTTACCTCCAGGCGGAACAAAGCAAGATGCCGGAATTAAAGCGTGTCATCGTTTCCCTTGGAAATCAATTGCAAATGCGCGATAATCTGGATGATGCCCTGCGAGCCGTCTTTTCTTTAGAGGCCGCTCCTCCCGCGCAAATACAAGAAGCCCTCACCGGATTACCAACCGGGCCCCTGTCCGACATGGCACAAGAGGCCCTGAACCATTACAATAAGGCCCTGGATTATCTAAAAAATGCTGACTGGACAAAATATGGTCAGGAATTAGATAAGATCAGGGATATTTTACAACGTATGGCCAAAAATAAATGATGCGGCGTCAGAACTCCAAAAAGCGGGCCATAGGGCCGCCAGGCACCTGATTCAGAGGACTGAGGAGGCAAAACCGAAAACGATTGAGATTAAAGCGGAATGAAATGACATATGCTCTAAGGCGGAAAGTGATGTGATGAAAGGCAGATACCTCGGCCACCTCTCCCGCAGCGATCCCCTGAACGGTTATATCCAGGGGCATATCGCCCCCCAACTGGGGTTTTACGCCCCCGATGCGGTCTACAGGGTCTTCAAGTTCACCTGCTCCCGGTCCGTCTACCTCTATGAAGAGCAGCAGAGCAAGGTCCGCATCGTGGCGAAATTCCACCAAAATCATCTTCCGGGCGCGTCCTTTTTCCCCCGGAAAACCGGCGAAAAGGAGTTCAATGACCTTTTGTATATACGCAGCCTTGGCTTTACCTCCACCCCGCACTACGTGGTCAGGCCCCTGGGGTACAACCCGGGCATCGGCAACGCCCTGCTGGTGGAGTATCTGGAGGGCGATCAGTTGTCTTCGGTGATCAACAACGCTATTTTCCAGGGCAACTGTGGTCGTCTCTACCAAAAGCTGGCCGCTTTGGCCCATTTTCTGGTTTCTCTGCATAACCGCACCGCCGGGGATTGGCGCGTTAACCATGAAGAAACCCACGACTATGCCGGCAAGCTCATCCATTCCCTGGTGACCAAATGGGGAATGGACGCGGCGGATTCGGGGGAACTCTACTTTCTGCGCGACCAGTGGCGATCCAAAAGCTGCATGTGGGAGGACCGGGCCGTGCTGGTCCACGGCGACGCCACGCCGTCGAACTTCCTGTTCGGTCACGGCCGCCACACTATGGCCATCGATTTCGAGCGCATGAAATGGGCTGACCGCGTCTTCGATCTGGGTAGGCTGTGCGGCGAACTTAAGCATTTTTTCTTCCAGGCCACGGGCGATGCCTACGCGGCCGAGCCCTTCATCGGTCATTTCCTCTGGGAATACTGCTGCCACTTTCCCGACCGCATGAGCGCCTTTAGGTCCATCACCCGGCGTACGCCTTTCCATATGGGGATCACCCTGCTGCGCATCGCCCGAAATTCCTGGATCGACTGGGAATACCGGTGGCGGCTGATCCGCGAGGCCAAGGCCATCCTGAGAGTATTGCCATGATCATCAAGGCTATCCTTTTCGACATCAACACCGACGAAGCCAACGAGGAAATCTACCGGGGGATAAGTGACCCTGAGATCCCAGTAAGTTACGAAACCTGCAGCATGGAATAAACAGGAGAATGCTCATTATGAAACCCAATACCAATCAACCCAAGGCGCCTGAATCGAAGCCGGGATCGAAGGCCAAGGCGAAGGACGATCTAAAATCCCTTTCCCTGCCGGAACTGCAGGCAAAGCGGTGATGATCGTGATGCCGGCGCTGCTCAACGACGGGGCGATTCTGTCCATTGCCTATGACAACGTTCATTACAAGGACAAGCCCGAGGCCTGGAACATGCGCATGGTGCTGGGGATCGCCACGGTGCTGGGCGTCATCGGACCCGCGGCGGCGTTTGGTCTGTTTTACCTCGGCGAGCGCGTCTCTCACCTGGACCGTGCGCACATCCAAACGCCGATGTACCTGATGCTGTCCGTGGCCGGACATCTGACGATTTTTCTGATGCGCACGCGCGGCCCGTTCTGGTCCATCCGTCCCGCGCCGATTTTATGGGCGGCCGTGCTCGGCACACAAGCCGTGGCGACGTTGATCGCGGTTTATGGGCTGTTTATGACGCCCCTCGGCTGGGGTTGGGCGGGGTTCGTTTGGGGATACGCGCTGATATGGGCGCTTTTGAGTGACCGCGTGAAGCTGCTGGCGTATCGGGTGTTCGATCCAACTGCCGCGCCCCTATTATATAAAAAATCGTATGTAACACCATAGCCCGTATGGAACCAAATCTAGCTATACCGGATTCAAGGGATGATGACATATCTTCCCAAGGCAGCCGGTAAAATCAGATCGTATTTAATCAACCTACAAATGTTAAAGGGAGGACCTATGATTTCAAACATTCTTGTGCCGACAGACGGATCAGAGGCAGCTCAAAAGGCTGCCAGGTATGCCATTGACCTCGCAACCCAATTAAAATGCTCGATAATTGTTCTGAGCATCATTGATAATCGATCTCTTGTGGCCCAGGCAATGCCCGCCCAGGAGAACGCCCGGCATATTATAGAGCCGATCGAGGATTATCTGAGAGAGGCTGCCGAGGAGTATGCAAAAGAAATAAAGAAAATCTGCGATGAAAATGGTGTCCAATCAAAGATTTTGGTGACGTCGGGACATCCGGCTGAAGAAATTACAAAAGAAGCTGAGAGTTCCAATGTAGATCTCATTGTTATGGGTTCTCATGGGAGAAGCGCTTTAGCGGCTGCGTTCCTCGGCAGCGTTACCTACAGCATAATCCACAAAGAGTCAAAAATTCCTGTTCTCGTGGTCAGGCGATGAAGGACTAAATTATAAGGGGCACCGGAAAAGTGAACAGGTTAGTTGAATGTTGTCCATACTTTTCTTGGCATCCAAACCGCCGGCGGAAGATAGGGCACATCAAAATTTAAAATACGGTCTCTTTTTTCATAATATACGACATTCACCGTATTTAAGGATTACCGCTAGAAATGTAAAGAATCCTGGCCCAGAGGAGCAGGTTTTCAATGTTGGAATAAAGCTGCTGAGCCTGCTAGCGACGGCACGCCATTTGAGGAGGGAAAGCCATGAAAGTGAGTTCTTTTGCAGGAAAACCGGCCGAAGCATCGATGCTGGTGAACGTACCTAAACTGATCACGGCCTGTTATACCGAGGTGCCTGACCCTTCGATGCCGGAGCAACGGGTTTCCTTCGGCACCTCGGGGCATCGCGGTTCCGCCTTCGAGAAGTCCTTCAACGAATGGCATGTCCTCGCCATCAGCCAGGCCATTTGCCTGTACCGCAGGCAGCACAAACTCGATGGACCCCTGTTTCTCGGCATGGACACGCATGCGCTCTCCGTGCCGGCTCTTGCCGGCTCTTGCCGGCACGCTGGAGGTGCTGGGGGCAAACGGGGTGGACGTCAAGATTGCAGAGACGGATGAATATACCCCGACCCCTGCGGTTTCCCACGCGATTCTCACGCACAACCGCGAGCGCAGGACTGCTGCCGCCTAACCACTACCTTGCGGTCGCCATCTTCTATCTCTTCCAACACCGGCCGAAGTGGCGCACGGAAACGGCGGTCGGCAAGACGGTGGTGAGCAGCCGGATGATCGATCGCGTCACTGCGAAGCTGGAGCGGATGCTCTACGAGGTGCCGGTCGGCTTCAAGTGGTTTGTCGAAGGTCTATTGGACGGCTCGCTTGGCTTCGGCGGGGAAGAGCGTGCGGGCGTGTCGTTTGTCCGTCGGGATGGTGCGCGGCGCGTCCGTCAGGGACGGAAGACATCTACAAGATCTATGCGGAGAGCTTCCGCGCAGCGGATCATCTGCGCCGCATCCTGGAGGAAGCGCAGGCAATCGTCACCGATGCTCTGGCCGCTTCCGTGCACCCCCCGGGGACTGCGGTCAAGACAAATTCGAAGGAAAAGCCATGAGCCAACAAACACGTGCCGGCCACCCGATATACAAGCTTCTGCCTAGGGAAGTTGCCGGATTCGACCCCTTGGCCGAGTTGGCCCTGGCCAGGCGCTGGTCATGGAATCATGCCGCCGACGAAGTAATGGTTTAGGTTGTTGGGTATAAAGCCGCAGCACTTTAAAAAAGGGACATCAAAATGACAAAATCGATTCGCCGCAAATTTATTATTCTGGCCGTTTTGACGTTGTTCGCGATCTTGGTCTCATTGCCTTCGTTTATGAAAAACCTGCCGGCCGGACTGCAAAAGATTCTGTCGTCCGATGGAATGCGGCTGGGCCTGGACCTGCAAGGGGGCATGAACCTTATCTTGAAGGTCAACCTGAACCAGGCCGTGCAAAGCCAGCTGGAACAAACCCTCACGGATTTGAAGGCCGCTCTGATGGAAAAGAATATAGCGGCCGGCCCGGTCGAAACGGTCGGGTCAAACCATGTGCGCCTGCAGCTTCCCAATCCCGCGGACATGGCTTCGCTTCGCGAAATTCTCACCCGGGACTTTCCGAATCTCACACTGCTGTCCTTCTCGCAAAACGCCGGCCAGGCCAATGTGGATTTGGCGCTCAGCGCCAAGGAAGTCAACTACATCGATGATAATTCCGTGGCCCAGAGCCTTGAGATCATTCGCAACCGCATCGACCAGTTCGGTGTTTCAGAGCCCATGCTGGTCAAACAGGGCAAAGACGAGATCGTGGTGCAGCTTCCCGGAATCAAGGACCCCGAACGGGCTCTTGAACTTGTCGGTCGGACAGCCCAGCTTCAATTTAAGCTGGTCGACTCCGGGGCCGATGTCGATCTGTCCGCCTTGATCGATCAAGCGCTCGCCGCCGGCCGCCTGAAGAAAAACTTTTCGCATCATGATCTGAACCTGGCCCTCAAAGACCAGATTCCCCCCGACGATGAAGTCTATTACGAAAGAAAGGTGGACCGCGACACGGGTCAAGTCACGATGGTGCCGCTGCTTTTGAAAAAAAGGACCCTGATGACCGGATCCATGCTGAAAACTGCCGTCGTTGAAATCGCAGGCGCTTATAACGAACCCGCGGTTGCGCTGACCCTCAATTCCAGGGGAGCCCGGATTTTTGACGAAATCACCCAGGAAAATGTCGGCCGCCAGCTGGCAATCATCCTGGACGACATCGTCCAATCCGCCCCGGTCATCCGCGAGCGCATCTCAGGCGGTAGGGCCCAGATCAGCGGATCGTTTACAACGGAAGAAGCGCACGATCTGGCGATTGTACTGCGCGCCGGGGCCCTGCCGGCGCCGGTGGATATCGTCCAAAACCTCACGGTGGGTCCGTCCCTGGGGCGGGACTCCATCCACGCCGGGGTTTCCGCGGCGGTCCTGGGCATGATTCTGGTGGTCGTGTTTATGGTAATTTATTACCGGCTTTCCGGGCTGATTGCCGACCTGGCGCTTATTTTGAATCTGATTCTCATGATGGCCGCCCTTTCCCTGTTTCGGGCCACCCTGACGCTGCCGGGGATTGCCGGAATCGTCCTGTCCATCGGGATGGCGGTGGATTCAAATGTGCTGATTTTCGAGCGGATGCGCGAAGAGTTTGCCCTCAAAAAACCGTTCCGCTCCGCCGTGGAAGGCGGCTATGACAAGGCCCTGTGGACCATCGTCGATTCCCATATAACGACCCTGATTACGGCCTTTGCCCTGTTCCTATTCGGCACGGGACCCATCAAGGGTTTTGCCGTAACCTTGAGTATCGGTGTGATCTTCAACCTCTTTACGGCGCTGTATGGAACCCGGGCGGTCTATGATTACCTCCACTTCAGCCGCCGGATTAAAGCGCTTCACTTTCTGCAGATCATAAAAAATTCCCGGATCGATTTTATCGGGCTCAGGAAAGCGGCCTTCCTGCTGTCAAGCCTGCTGGTTATTTTGGGTCTTTTGGCCTTCGTGCAGATTCAACGGGGCAAAGCCAATCTGGGGGTGGATTTTGCAGGCGGGACCATGGTGCAATTCAAAGCGCAAAAGCATTTTGATCTGGCGGAAATCCGCCAAGCTTTGAACCGTCGCAATTTGACGGATTATGAATTGCAAAACGTTCCCGGGCAAAACATTTTAATCGTGCGCATTAAACAATCGCAGCCGTCCATCGGTGCCGCCGCGGATCAGGTGACCGCCGCCCTCGTCCAGGAATTGCCCGACAAGGGCTTCGTCGTGCAGAGCAAGGCAGAAATCGGCGCCTCCGTCAGCCAGGATTTAAAACACGCCGCCCTGATCGCCATCGCGATTTCCATGGCCGGAATTATCATCTATCTTGGCTGGCGTTTTGATCTGCGATTCGGAATTGCGGCCGCCGTCGCCACTTTCCACGACGTTTTGACCGTGCTGGGTATCTTCTATCTTTTGAACAAGGAAATCACCCTGCTGGTGGTTACGGCCCTGCTTACCCTGGCGGGGTATTCCCTGACCGATACCGTGGTTGTTTTCGACCGTATTCGCGAAAACCTCAAAAAAAAGGGCAAATCGGATCTCGGGCAGGTGATCAATCAAAGCATCAACGAAGTTCTCAGCCGGACCCTGATAACCTCCGGCACCGTGCTGATGGTGTTGATCGCCCTGCTGTTGACGGGTGGGGTTTTGCTGCGTGATTTTGCACTGGCGCTGACCATCGGGGTCGTGGTGGGAACCTATTCATCGGTCTTTGTGGCCAGCCCCCTGGTCTACATCTGGCCGGCGCGCAAGCGCCCGGCGGCCGTGGCTGCGGCCAAGCCCCGCAAAAGCACTGCGCGATGAGACAAACGACTTTGAAATGCATTAATGATTACGGACATATCTTGTTGAATTTCCGAGGCTGCGATGATATCGACTGGTGACAGAGCCCAGCAACTAAGTGACGAGGCGGCCAACCCGTCGGTCCCTTTGGCAATTGACTTGGACGGCACCTTGATCAAGACCGATTCCCTGATCGAGTCCCTGCTGCTCCTGTTCAAGCGCAATCCCTTATTTGTTTTCCGCCTTTCGGCCTGGCTGCCGAAGGGCATAGCTCACCTGAAACGCAGGGTGGCGTGTCGGGTGACATTGGATGTGAGCAGTTTGCCCTATCATATGGGTCTTTTGACTTATCTGCGGGATGCGCACCACGAAAACAGATCGCTGGTTCTGGCCACAGGCGCTGACGAGCACATTGCCCGGCAGATTGCCGATTACCTGCAGATCTTCGATCGGGTCATGGCCAGCGACGGGCGGACCAACCTGTCCGGCGTCGCCAAAAGGGACCGTCTGGTGGCGGAATTCGGAACTGCAGGATTTGATTACGTCGGCAACAGTCGAAAAGACCAGGTCATCTGGCAGGCGGCCCGGCGCGCCCTGGTGGTCGGTTCACAGCTAAGCATCGACAAGGCCCGGGCCCGCTTAACAAATGTGGGCCAGGTATTTGAAGTGGACGCTGCCGGCTGGCGAATGCGTCTGCGGCCGCTGCGTCTTTACCAGTGGCTGAAAAACGTATTGGTATTTGTGCCGCTGCTGGCCGCCCATCAATTTCATGAGATCGGCCTGCTGGCATCGGCCTGCCTGGCGTTTGTATCCTTCGGACTTTGTGCCTCCAGCGTCTACATACTCAATGATCTGCTGGATTTGGCGGATGATCGCCGGCATCCGCGCAAGCGGCGACGAGTCTTTGCATCGGGCAGACTGCCGTTGACGGCCGGTCAGTGGATGATTCCTGTCTTGCTCGGGCTCAGCATCGGGGTAGCGCTGGCCTTGCCCGGCTCGTTTCTGATCGTGCTGGGAATTTATTATGGGCTGACGCTGGCCTATTCGCTGCGCTTGAAGAAAATCGTGATTCTGGATGCAATCTTGCTGGCGGCGCTGTTCACCGTGCGCATGTTGGCCGGTTCGGCGGCCGTTGCGATCTGGCCGTCCTCCTGGCTGCTGGCCCTATCCATGTTTCTGTTCATCAGCCTGGCATTGGTCAAACGCTATGCCGAACTGGTGACCATGCGCATCGAGCACGGTCTAAGCGCCCGGGCGCGCAGCTACGTGGTGAGCGATGCGGAGCTTCTGGCCGCCATGGGCGTTGCCAGCGCGTTCGTGGCGGTGCTGGTGTTGGTGCTGTATATTACCAGCGGACCGGCTCACCTTCACTACGGCCGCCATCAGGCAATCTGGCTGGCTTGCCCGATGCTGCTTTTTTGGATCTGCTACCTTTGGCTGGTTGCCCACCGGGGCGGCATGCACGACGATCCGCTGGTCTTTGCCCTCAAGGATCGGGGCAGCCGTTTCGCTCTGGGCGTACTGGCCATCATTATGATACTGGCGATATAATCCATGCACCCGCGCTATCATTCCTGGGGACGTTATCCGCAGTTCGACCAGTCGGCCGTGCGCCTGCGCTGGCGTTCGCTGCCGCTGCCGATCCCGCCTGACGCGCAGGCGACCTGCCTGCCGTTTGGCAACGGCCGCTCCTACGGCGACAGCTGCCTCAATGCTGGAGGATTTTTGCTGGATGCCCGCGGCCTGGATCGCTTTATCGCATTTGACCCGCTCGAAGGCATCTTAAGATGTGAAAGCGGCGTGCTGCTGTCTGAGATTCTGGCGCTGACCGTGCCCCGCGGGTGGTTTCCGCCGGTCGTGCCGGGAACCAAGTTCGTAACCGTCGGCGGGGCCATTGCCAACGACGTCCACGGCAAAAACCATCACAGCGCAGGGACATTCGGATGTCACATCCGCAGCCTGGAGTTGCTGCGCTCCGACGGCCGGCGGCTGGTGTGTTCACCGTCTGAAAATGCGGAATGGTTCCGGGCCACGATCGGAGGGCTGGGATTGACCGGCCTGATCCTCTGGGCCGAGATCGCCTTGAAACGAATCGACAACGCGACCATGGATGTGGAGACCATTCGATTTGCGCGGCTGGATGATTTTTTCGACCTGTCCGCGGAGTCCGATCGTCAATACGAATACACGGTGGCCTGGATCGACTGCATGGCTCTGGGCGGCCACCTCGGAAGGGGTCTTTTCATTCGCGGGAATCACGCCGCCCCGGATGCTGCGCCGGTTGATGCCCCCCGGCGCCGGGTGAGCATACCGGTGAATCTGCCGGTTAATCTGATTACCCGCATGACCGCCCGCTTGTTCAACAATCTTCACTACCGGATGCAATTGAGAACCCGCAGCATCGGGTTCGAGCACTACGAGCACTTCTTTTTCCCGCTGGACGGAATTGGGCATTGGAACCGACTTTACGGCCCACGGGGGTTTTTGCAGTACCAGTGCGTGGTGCCGGTCGTCGAAGGCCGAAGTGCCCTGCGGGAGATCATCGACCGGGGGGCGCACGGCGGGATCGACTCGTTTTTCGGAGTGCTCAAAATCTTCGGGGACCGTCGATCGCCCGGCCTGCTGTCCTTCCCGAGGCCCGGGGTAACGGTTGCCCTGGATTTTTATCATCACGGCGAAACGACGCTGCGGCTGCTCGATTCCCTGGACGAAATCGTGCTGTCGGTGGGGGGCGCGGTGAGTCCATACAAGGACGCACGCATGTCCGGGGACAGCTTTAGGCGCTATTTTCCCCGGTGGCAGGAGTTGGAAAGTTTTCGGGACCCCAAGTTCAGCTCCAGCCTGTGGAGACGTGTCACGGGAGTGTGACGATGCGACGGATTCTGATATTTGGAGCGACCTCCGCCCTGGCCGAAGCCACGGCGCGCCTGTTTGCAGCGGGCGGCAACAGTTTTTTCCTGGTGGCGCGGGATCCGGCTAAACTGGCGGCGGTGGCCGATGACCTGCGTGTGCGCGGGACGGCGCAAGTGGCTGCGGCTGCAGCCGATGCCCTGGAATTCGATCGGCACCAGGCTCTGGTGGACGAGGCGTTTGAAGCCCTGAACGGATTGGACACGGTTCTGATCGCCCACGGCACCCTGCCGGATCAAAAATCCTGCGAGCAGTCTTTTGAAACCGCCCGGCGGGAATTCGAAGTCAACGCCCTGAGTGTAATGTCTGTGCTAACGCATGTAGCGAATCGATTCGAGCGCCAGGGATTCGGCACCATCTCCGTAATTAGTTCAGCGGCCGGCGATCGCGGCCGGCAGTCCAACTATGTGTACGGAGCGGCCAAGGGCGCGGTGTCGCTTTTCATGCAGGGACTTCGCAACCGCCTGCATTCGAGCGGCGTTCGCGTGCTGACCATCAAGCCCGGCTTCGTGGATACCCCCATGACGGCAGCCTTTGCCAAGGGCATCCTGTGGACCCGCCCGCAACAGGTGGCCCGGGGCATTTACGAAGCCATTGAAAAGAAAAAAGATATCGTCTATCTCCCGTGGTTCTGGTCACCGATCATGCGGGTTATCCGGGGAGTGCCGGAGGCAATATTCAAACGGATGCGGCTTTGAAAGGTTTCAGGTTTCAGGCCAACCGGTGGCCAAGAGAACAGCGGTAGAAGTTTGTGCCGGGTGGGAGTGGTTTTCAACCACGATTTTCGATGGCAGCCCGACCGCGCTTATCGCGGTTGCAAACCGCTCCCACAACATCTTGAAACCGTGAGCAGGTAACATAAAATTTTCGTCTTTGATTAAACTGGCCGCTCCGCGTCCAGCGGTCCGCGGAGGCGGAACACCTGCAACCTTAACCTATTCAAATGAGGTCTCGGTAGACACTCTTCTCTTTAACACAATGAATTTTAAGCGATTTCATATCAACAGTATGGCCTGGCCCACGGGCAAATGCCGTGCCCCATCCGGCCGGCGCGCCCTGATTTGCACGATGCCGGTGGTTGCGGCCCTCCTGATTTTCGGCGGCGCGGGCCGCAGCTGGTCCGATATGCCCGTTGTCGAGAGCCAGGTCAAGCCTACGAGGCGGAACAGCCGAAAACCGTAGTTGAGCTGCAACAGTTTCGAACCACGAATTCGATTCGGGTCGACCTGCCGGACGGCACGCAGGCTGGCGTGACGCTGATCAATTTGAATCCGCAAATCAACCGCTGGTATTTGCTGCGGATCAGCCCAAACGGCAGTACTACGCAGGAGGATTATCACCTGGAAAACCCGTTCCCGGACCACCAGCAGGTTGTGATAGATGAAAAGTCGCCGGACGGCCTGATTCTTACGGAAGATAACGCTGCGCACCATTGCCCGCTTTGGAAGTCGTTTCCGAGCGGTGCTCTGGATGCCGCCAGACGCTCGCAGCAGGTATACGCGCCGCTGTGTGACGGAAAACTGTATCTGCGCAATCCGGCCAAGGGCCACCGCACAGCCATTGAGGCCGTAACCGACTTTCTGCGGGACAAGCTGCCCGGCGGCGAGGCCATCGTCGGATTTGTGCGGGACACCTTTTTCAAGGATGCGTACCGGGAACAGGCGCGGACGATGTCCGGCTCGGCCCCTAAGGCGGAGACCCCACCTCCGGATTCTCCGTCAGCGGCCATGATCGATCCGGGCTACACCGACCGGCTGATGGAACCGGTGGACTGGGTATTCAACTGGAAGGAGCGGCCTCAGGCATGCTTGCCGGCCGATGGTATGCCGTCAAGGACAACCCGGGCATCTTTGTGAGTCTGATTCAACCCCAGGCGGTTGCCCCCGAGATTCTCAGGAGCTATCCCAAGATCGTCAAGCAGCTGGACAGTGTTGAAGCCGGTGCGCTGGTATACCTGACGGCCTTTGATCTCGGGCGCTTCGACCTGGGATTTGCGCTCGGCACCGAGCATCCCCGGGTGGATTGGTCCGAACGCATTTTGCCTCAGATGAAGATTGCGGACCTGCCGGGACCCGACGGCATCGGCACCATTGCACCCCTGGTGGCCAACGGCATGGTCAGTCCGATCGAAGCCGCCCGGACGGTGGCCACATTCACCGGCGGGTTCAAACGCATTCACGGCGCCTTCAGATACGGCGAACTGGCCTATCGCAATCACGGTTCCCACTACGGGTTCATGGAAAGCGGAGCGGTACTCAGCAAGCTTCAGCCCGGATTGGCGACCCTGCTGGTCCTGGATGACGGCAGTCTGGAGATGAAAACGTGGACCGAGCAGGATAACTCTAAACTTGAACGGATCATCCATGCCCGCCAAAACGGTGTGCCGATCATTGAATTCGATCCGGTTTCCCAGAAACCGGTCCCGGGTCGCCTGGTCGGCCAGTGGCTGGCGGGCAACTGGGCCGGATCCGACGACAAGAAACTGCGCACGCTGCGCGCCGGAGCTGCAGTGCAGCAAACCGGCGGCAGACGATTTTTAATCTACGGTTATTTTTCCACGGCCACGCCGTCGGCGATGGCCCGGGTTTTTCAGGCCTACGGCTGTCGCTACGCCATGCACCTGGACATGAATGCCCTGGAACACACCTACCTGGCGCTCTACCGCCGGGAGGGCGACCATATGGCGGTCGAGCATCTGATTCAGGGCATGAGCGTGTTGGACAAGTCCGACAAAGGGCAATACGTTCCGCGATTTATCGGATACCCGGACAACCGGGATTTTTTCTACGTAATGCGGCGCGAGGGGCAAGGCGTAATTTCCAAATTCCAAGCACCAAATAACAAATAAATTCCAAATCACAATAATCAATGACCGATAACGGCCGAGCCTTTAAAAGTCAGGCTGTTTTAACTAGTCGTGTTTTAGAAATTTATTGGTTTGGTCCTAAAAGGATCTCGTATTTATCTGAAGGGATGGCCCAAACAGATGCAGTCCGGTTTGAAATTTGGAATTTTGGTAATTGTGATTTGTTTGATATTTGATATTTGGAATTTGTAGTTTTGAGAGTGGAGGCGATATGAATCGATTCTGGTGCATTTCGATCATTGTTGTCATAGTGTTTTGCTGCTATGCCGGGACCGGCGCGGAATCGCTGAAGGAACAAAATGAAGCCCTGCTCGCCGAACTGCAGCGCATCCATGGGCTGTCCGACTCGCAAATTACCGGTGTGCGTGCGATATTTGCCGCATCGCCTTACATCGGGCAGGGCAACCCCGCGGTCACGCAGCATCCGGCCACCCGCCGGGAATGCAAGGCCAAACTTCAGCAGTTGTCGATTAACTACGAAAATCCGCGATTCGAGCGGATATGCGGGGCTAAATACATGGCGCCGCTCTACGACCCCACGCAGGCAGCAGCCGAGGACGCCAAGGTCTGCATCGATCAGTTCGAATTTCCGGATATCCCTTGCGAATACCCGGTGGTGTGGGTGCGGGCCCGGGAAGCGGCGGAAATCTGCACCGCGATGGGCAAGCGAATCTGCGATGCCCATGAATGGGAAGGCGCCTGTGCCGGACGATTAATGCCCCCGGACTACCGCTTTGATCTGGCGCGGGGCGTCAGCCCGGAGGAAGCCATCCACCGCATGCGAATTGCCCACAACAATGCCCACAGCGGCGATAAAACCTGGAGCTATGGCCCGGAATATCGCAAGGGCGTTTGCGCGGCCGGCAGCTTCAAGACCGCGGGCTGCACCGGCGGCAGCTGGACCCAGTGCGGGTCCAACACCTATCCGGACGGCTTTTTTCCGGAGTGCCGCAGCCCCCTGGATGTCTACGACATCAACGGCAACGCGGCCGAGCACATGAACCTGCCTCTCAATGAGGGCCAGATGGCCAGCCGCGGCAGCACGGAGCTGGGCTATACGGAGATGAAAGGCAGCTGGTTTATTTTCGATACATACCGGGCCCATGAAGACTGGTGCCGCTGGCGCGCACCGTTCTGGCACGGCAGCCGGGTGATGTCACCCGACAGCCACCGCAATTACCACTTGGGGTTTCGGTGCTGCAAGACGCTGAAGCAGGATTAAGCCCAACGTCTCGGGAATTCTTCAACCTAACGAAATCATATCGGTGTTCAGCCCAGCCGCCGGCCTGAGAGGCGGCCAGTTTGATCGATAAAAGAAACTTTTGGGAACTCGGACACAGTTGGATTTAATATCACGCCCACTTTCAGGCTTCGCTCTTCGAGCTACGACCCGACAAGCCGTTAGAGCTCACGAAGACCGCAAAGAACAATTTTCTTTCGCCGCAGGCGCCTGTAAACCCCGACCACTGCGATCTCTGAGCGCTCTGAGTGAGATGTAGTTATGGTTTCATATAAGGCGGAAATCAGTGGCGGGCCGACACCCGGCTCAGCCTCGCCGACCAGGCCGGAATTTCCATAATTTTCTGGAGCTGAGATATCGGGCCTTCGTCGGTCAATACGGATGCCAGCTGCTGATCCTGCAGGACGTCGTAAACCGAGCGGATCTTGCCGTCGATAAGTGCCACGTCGCTGACCAGTCGGATCCCATGGCTATAGTCGGCGTAGCCGGCGCCGTGCACGGTGCTGAGCGGCTGGATGGGAGTGCCGTCGGGTTGGTGCCAGCCATAGATGGCGATTCGTCCCGGCATATGGGTGAGGCGATTGGTGATGACCACGTCTTTCTTATGTCCAGCAACCAGCTCTCCCAAAGGAATATGGTGTGAGACGCGCTGCTGAGCGATTTTGCGGTTGTGCTGTTGATAATAGCGGGTGGAACGCATTTGGGGTCCGGGCGTCATGGGCTGGGGCGTGAAGTGGTAGGCAGACTGCTCATAAATGGCATCCACCATTTTGCGGGTGGGTAGAATAAAACCGAATTGATTGGCCACTGTGCTGGCGGTGTGGTAATTCATCGGGATGCGGATGAAATCCGACCGCGACCCGATGGCCAGATAGTCCGGAGTGACGAATATCGTTGCGTTTACAAGTCTTCCGTTGCCGAGCCGGTGTTGCAGTTCGACCGGTTTCAACTCTCTCAGAAAATCGGGCAGATTGCCTTTCAGTAACTGCTCCAGGATACACTGCTCGCGCTGGTGCTCATCCATTTTCGAAACCAGGTCGACAAACTGCGAGCCGGTCAGCGCGAAGCGGGCCCTTTTGGGAATGCGTTTGATCAGTTTCGACAGCCTGGCATTGGCGTCATGGGCGCTTGCCGGGGTCCAGCAAAGGCATATCATCAGTATAATCATAAAATTGAAGACAGCACTGCCGGCCGCAAACCGTCTCATCAACCGCTTTCCTCCTGCAAAATTCGAATCATTTTACTAAGTAGGCTACTATGCCGCCGGCAGGGCTGTCAATAAATATTCCTGAAATCGAGCTTTCTGGATTTTCAAATGCCCAGGATATCGGCGGCACGACCCTAACATTATAAGGTTGGAGTTGCAACCAGGTACTCGATTTCATCTCTCGACCCCGCTGCGGATTTTTTCACTTAAATCCATTATCCTGTAGTTGTCCATTCCGATCAGCATATTGATTTCGAAATTTTGCGAAAGCCGAATTCGAAATTTTTCAACAATTATACAATTTAAGATTCAATGCCTGAATTGAAACTTCATAATTTATTTAAATTATTCATAATATTGAAATCAAATTTTCCTGGCACGGTTTATGCTTAATTGTTTTTAAGCAGAGAAAAGAAGTCATTGGCAAAGAAGGAGAATCCGCATAAATCATCAGGCAATGCGACAGATGAAATGCAACATCGGCAAAACAGAGCGACTGATTCGAGTTGCGGCGGGACTGCTGCTGGCAGTTGCCGGTATGCTCAGTTACGGAATATTGGCCTTTCTGGGTATCGCCCTTATGGTGTCGGCATTCATCGGCTGGTGTCCGGTCAGGGCGGCGCTCGGTCTATCGAGCTGCCGGGAAAGAGGAAAAGCTGCCCGTCGACACTTCCGGTGAGCATACCGAACGAAGACCTCAAAACCACCTGTTTAAAGAGGGTGTTCTTTATAAGAGGTCGAGATAGAATGAAGCTGAAAACTGAAAAAAGATCATCCGAACGTCTTCCCTACAGGAGCGCCATCACCTTCTCCATTTTCAACCGGCAGGACTGCCTTGAGGCTCAATCGCTGGATTTCTCAGGGAACGGCCTCAAATTCAAATCAACCAGCATCCTGCGCCCCGGCACCACCATCTGCATCCGGGTAAAACCCGGCCAGCGCGGCTCTCGCCCTGACCGCTTCTCTGAAAGCTTGCCGTCGGTTGGGCTGGCGGAAGTAAAATGGTGTCGACCGATTGAAGGTACCGATACGACTTTTTATGAGGTGGGCGTCCGCTACTACCCGCCCAAATATTGAAGCATCCTGAGGAGGATTAGGAAGGATTGCAAGCAAATACCGCAAAATCCTTGTACCGCGCGATCGCTCGAAAAGAGCTGATCAGATTGCGCTCAGGGGAGTAAACCCAAGAAATATTCTTGAAGGGAGGTGCCTATGTATCAAACCATCCTTGTTCCCGTGGACGGCTCCAGGCGGGCGGAGGCCATATTAAGCCATGTCGAGCACCTGGCTAAACGGGACAACGCCAGAGTGGTGTTCCTCAAAGTCGAGGAGGAGCCCATTATGCTGGATCGCGATGAAGTCATCGATATCGATAAGTACCATGGGGACTTTGAAAAGCAGAGGGGCCGATCCCAGACTTATTTGACCGGTCTTAAAACCGAGTTCAGCAAGCACGGTATTCAGGCCGAAACACGTCTGGCCTATGGGTCGGTGGTCAAGGCCATCTTGAAAACCGCGGCAGATACCGGCACCAATCTGATTGCAATGGCCACCCATGGCATCAGCGGACTGGCGCGGGTGTCCTATGGAAGCGTGGCGGCCGGGGTGCTGCAGGCGGCCGAACTCCCGATTTTGCTGATTCGATCCTGTAATGACCAAAAAGGGGAAAGCTCTGGGTGAAGAAAGAAGGTTTCAGGTGTCAGCGCAGAAGACAGAGGGCAGAGGCTGGGAAGCTGGGAAGGAAAGAAGATAAGAAGGTGAGACGGTGGGAGGGTAAGAAGCGGTGAAGCTGGGAGGGTGAGAAGGAAAGAAGAGAAGAAGCTTGAGAAGAGCAGAAGATAAGAAGGTGAGAGGATGGGAGGAAAAGAAGGGGGTAGACTGACACCTGGCACCTGAAACCAATATTCAGTATCCAGCTTCCAGCATCTCCGCTGCGCTGGATCTCCGCTGCTCTGCGGCTGGCTTGTCAGGATTATTGGAAAATTTATGCAACTGGATAACTTGTGGAAGGAGCTGCATATGTCGGACCAGTGGGTATATCAATTTGGCGAATTGGATCAGGCCGATAAATACGTCGGGGGAAAATGGGACGACGTAAAGGGTCTGCTGGGCGGCAAGGGGGCCAATCTGGCCGAAATGACACGCATCGGGGTGTCCGTGCCGCCGGGTTTTATCATTACCACCGAAGCGTGCAATGCGTATCTGGCTTCCGGGGAAACCTTTCCGCCGGGAATGTGGCAGCAGGCTCTGCAGGCGCTCGAAAGCATCGAGAAGCAAACCGGAAAATTGTTCGGCCAGCCGCAGAACCCCTTGCTGGTTTCATGCCGATCCGGCGCCAAGTTTTCAATGCCCGGCATGATGGACACCATTTTAAACCTCGGCCTCAATGACCGAACCGCTGCCGGCCTGATTGAACTGACCGGAAATGAACGGTTTGTCTATGATTCCTACCGGCGGCTCGTTCAAATGTTCGGCACCGTTGTGATGGGAATCCCCGATAACGCCTTTGAAGAAAAAATGAGCGCCTGCCGCTCCCGGGCGGGGGTAAAAATCGATGCCGAACTCAAGGCAGCCGACCTGCAGCAATTGACGCAGGAATTCAAACAGATCTATCAGCGCCATACCGGGCATCCGTTCCCGGATGAACCTCAGGAACAGCTCAAAAGAGCCATCAATGCCGTTTTCAAGAGCTGGAACGGGAAAAGAGCGGTCGACTATCGCAACGCATCAGGAATTGCCCATGATCTGGGCACCGCCGTCAATATCGTCACCATGGTTTTCGGTAATTTAGGCGAGGATAGCCTGACCGGAGTTGCTATGAGCCGCAACGCTACGACCGGCGAAAATAAGATTGAAGGCGATTATCTCGAAAACGCCCAGGGGGAGGATGTCGTGGCGGGGATTCGCCAGACCAATGAAATTTCACAATTAAAGGACGACAAGCCGGAAATTTATGCCGAGTTTGAACAGACGGTTAAAAAGCTTGAGATGCATTATCGGGACATGCAGGATATCGAATTCACCGTCGAAAGGGGCAGGCTTTGGATTCTGCAGACCCGCGACGGCAAACGCACCGCCCAGGCCGCCGTTCGCATAGCAGTTGAAATGGCGGAAGAAGGGTTGATCAGCCGTCGGCAGGCCGTGCTGCGGGTAACGCCGGAACAGGTGGATTTTTTTCTGCATCCCCAGTTCGACCGGCAAGCCAAAACAACCGCTCAATCCCAAGGGAGCCTGCTGGCAACCGGCCTGAACGTTTCGCCCGGTGCCGCCGTCGGGATCGTCGCCTTCGATGCCGATATAGCGGAAACCTGGGCCAAAACCGAAAACAAGCAAGTCATCATGGTGCGCCCTGAAACCAAACCGGATGATGTCCACGGCATGCTGGCCGCCGAGGGCATCCTGACCAGCCGGGGCGGCCGGACCAGCCACGCCGCGCTGGTGGCGCGTCAATTCGGCAAACCGGCGGTTGTGGGCGTATCTGCGCTGAAAATCGATGTCAACAAACGCCAGATGACAATCGACGATGACGTCATCAAAGAAGGCGACTGGATCTCCATCGACGGCACCTCAGGCAAAGTCTACAAGGGTCAGCTCGCAACCGTCATACCCGACATTATGGACCCCTGGCTGATCAAGCTGTTGGCGTGGGCGGATACCTTTCGCCGACTCCGTGTCAGGTGCAATGCCGATAACCCCGCGGACGCTGAACGGGCCCGCGCTTACGGCGCTGAAGGCATCGGCCTATGCCGCACCGAACACATGTTCTTTGAGCCTCGCAGGCTGCCCTACCTGCACAAAATGATCATGACCGATCTTCCGATCAAACGACGCGAAGCACTGGAGGCCCTGCTGCCGTTTCAAAGAGAGGATTTCATCGGCCTTTTCAGGGCCATGGACGGACTGCCGGTCATCACCCGCCTGATTGACCCGCCGCTGCACGAGTTTTTGCCAAACTACATGGAGTTAACCCATGATCTTACAGATCTTAAAATCCGGCTCAAACATGCCGACACCCTTGAGAAAGTCAATACCCTTTTGCAGCAGATCAACGAAAAAACGCTGGTCTTAAAAAGAGTGGAAAGTTTGCAGGAAAGCAATCCCATGCTGGGCCTGCGGGGCGTGCGTCTGGGAATCCATATTCCGGAACTGACAACCATGCAGGTGCGGGCGATTTTTGAAGCCGCCTGCACAGTCGCCAAGGAAGGTGTCGGCGTGCATCCTGAAATTATGATCCCGCTGACCAGCCACGTCAATGAGCTGAAAGCCCAGCGGGATATTCTGGAAGTCGAGGCCAAAAAAGTAATGGAAGAGCAGGGGATAACCATCGACTACAAATTCGGTACCATGATCGAGATTCCGCGCGCTGCTCTGACCGCCGATCAGATGGCCGAACACGCTGATTTTTTTTCTTTCGGCACCAATGATTTGACCCAGATGACCTTCGGCATGTCGCGCGATGACGCGGAAACAGGCTTTTTAATCAGGTATATGCGAGCCGGCATTTTGCCCGAAAACCCATTTGCCGTCATCGACCGCGAAGGTGTCGGGCAGCTTATGGCGATGGCCGTTAAAAAGGCTCGGTCCGTCAAGCCGGAGTTGGAATGCGGGATCTGCGGCGAACATGCGGGAGAACCCGGTTCCATCGCATTTTGCCACGAGATCGGTTTGACCTACGTTTCATGTTCACAGTATCGAATACCGGTCGCACGACTTGCGGCGGCGCATGCCGCGCTGCGCGATGGAAACCATTCGGAATCGAAGGATTAAGGTCTTTAATAAAGGAGAACGTATCATGGACGAAACACATGATCAAAGTTTATGGATATGCACCGAATGTGGCTATACATCTTCGGAAAGATTTGTCGAAGATATCTGTCCGAGGTGCAACAAGACTTACTGGATGTGCGATGAATGCGGCTTTACTACCATCACCGGGTTCCCACCCGATTTCTGTCCGGAATGCGGCGTCCAGGGCAACTTCACAAATAGAACCTGCTATGTGCCGGAGATGGGTACACCCGACCCACATAAAGTGAAAATGTACCATAGTTAATGTGAAAAAACAGAACTGGTTGGAAAATCCTGGGCAAACGGGATACTTAGGAACCGCGATGGATGTATTCAGCAAATTAAGAGATATGAAGATTTTGCTCATCGACGACGACGAGTGGATTAGAGATTCCCTCAGCATATTCTTTGAGGCCGAAGGATGCCGCATCGTATCCGTTGAGACCGCTGAAGAAGGCCTGGAAGTACTCCGTTCGCAAAACTATGATATCATCATCACCGATTACAAACTGCCGGGAATGGATGGTATTGAGTTTCTGAGACAAATCCGGACGTCTCAACGCAACGCCAAAAAAATTCTGATTACGGCATATAAAAGCGAACTGGTTGTGAAAGAGGCCAAAAAGGCCGGCGTGCAGCACTTAATTGCCAAGCCTTTTACTTCTGAAACGATTGAAGCTTCTTTGACTTTTCTGACTGCCGATCGCTGAATGACAACCTGGCAGACGCCGCCGCTGAGGAATTGAATAGTCAATTCAATTTAGGGGCTTCGTCCCAACCGGACCAATCAAGGTTGGGTTGAGGGTATAATCCGGGTCGACGATATCATAAAGAATGGATTGAAAAATGCTGGTCAAAGATTGGATGAGCAAACCGGCGGTTACCGTCGATGCAGATGCATCCGTCGCAAAAGCCGTCAAGCTGCTGAAACGACGTGAAATAAATATGCTGCCGGTTATGGCGGGCAATCGGCTGGCCGGAGTGATTGCGAACGCCGATATTCAAAAGGCATCCGCTGCGGGGATTGATCCCTTAAAACAGGATGAGTTTTTTGAGTTGCTTTCACAGGTTAGCGTCAGGTCCGTAATGACCCGCAATCCTTTCACGGTCTCGCCTGAACACACCGTTGAAGAAACGGCCGAGATTCTTTTGGTTAATCGGATTTCAGGGCTTCCCGTGGTTGACGGCAGGGATGAAGTGATCGGGGTCATAACCAAATCAGACATTTTGCAGTTGATCCTGATCCTGGCCGGAAAAGGTAAACGGGGCATCCAGTTGGCCCTGGAAATGGAAAATCAACCGGACCGCATCAAGCAAATTACGGACCTGATACTTGACTACGGCGGCCGTATTTCAAGTCTCATATCAACCCGGGAGCGCGCCGGCCGAGGCAATCAGCGACTATATATTCGCATCTACGATATCGATCAACCCAGCTTTCTGAGACTGGCTGAGGTAATCCAGGAAAAAGCTGATATGCTTTACATCATAAACCACGATGAAAGAACAAGGCAACTTTTTTAGAAATGCAATGACAGGAGGACTTGACATGAAAGAATTTAACAGAGTTCTATTTCCGGTTGACCTCTCAGAATCAGCAGGCAAAATTGTGCCGTATGTGCATACGGTAGCCAAACGATTCGGATCCCAGATTCACATCCTCTTCGCCGCGCGGGTATTCGATCATTTCGCCAGCCTTTATGTGCCGCACCCGTCGATCAACAAGTTTGAGAAAGAACTGCTCGAGGGTGCCGAAAAGCGCTTGTATGAGTTCGTGGATGAGAACTTCAGTGAATTTCCCCATACCAAAACCGCCGTCGTGGCAGGTGACCCCTCAGAAGAAATAATCAACTACATTCAGGAGCATAAAATCGATCTGGTCATCATGGGCACCCACGGCCGCAAGGGTATGGATAAAATAATTTTCGGCTCGGTTGCGGAGCGGGTCGTCAAAACCGCCCCCGTACCGGTTTTGGTGGTGAACCCATATAAGGTGGACTAGATTACCTAAGGATAAAGAAGGATGAGCATCGAAAACCTGGATAAGATATTTCGACCAAAATCAATAGCGATTGTCGGGGCAAGTGAAAGAAAGCCAAGCATCGGATCGACCCTGATGCGCAACCTGATCGAAGGCGGCTTTCCGGGCGCCATCCACCCCATCAACCCCAATCATAATACAGTATGGCAGCGGCCGGCCTTTCCCTCGATCAAGGACCTGAAGACCCCGGTGGATCTGGCGGTCATTTCAATACCCATAACGGCAGCCGTCCAAGTCGTCAAAGACTGCGCGGAGACCGGCGTCGGCGGTGTGGTAATCATTTCGGCCGGCGGCAAGGAAGTCGGAGAAAAGGGTATAAATTTGGAGGCCGCCATCCGGCAGGAAGCACTACGGGCAGGCATTCGTATTATCGGCCCCAATTGTGCCGGCATTATGAGCAGCCGCTCCAAATTGAACGCCAGCTTCACAGACCGGATTCCGCGGCCCGGCAAAATGGCCTTTATTTCACAAAGCGGTGCTCTTTGCACGGCAATTCTGGATCTTTCCGTCACCGAAAACATCGGGTTCAGCCATTTTGTGAGTCTTGGCGGCATGCTGGATGTCGATTTCGGCGATATGATCGATTATCTCGGCAGCGAACCGGAAGTTGCCAGCATCGTGATGTACGTGGAAGGCTTGACCCGGTTCAGAAAATTCATGAGTGCGGCCCGGGCGGTATCCAGGGTTAAACCGATTATTGCTTTAAAGGCCGGCCGATCGCAGGCAGGGGCGCTGGCGGCGGTTTCGCACACGGGCGCGCTGGCCGGTGAAGATGCGATATATGATGCAGCTTTGCAGCGCGCAGGTATTCTGCGGGTGAAAACTTTTGAAGAACTGTTTGACTGCGCGGAGCTTCTTGCCAAACAACCGAAGCCTGCCGGTCACGGCCTGGTGATCGTCAGCAATGCGGGCGGCCCGGCGGTAATGGCTGCCGATGCATTGTCCGACTATGGATGCGATCCGGTGACGTTGAGCGCAGAAACCGTTAAAAATTTAACTGAAATTATGCCGCCATACTGGAGCAGGCGCAATCCCATCGACATGCTGGGCGAAGCCACCCCGGAGCTTTATCGCCGGGTATGTGAAATTTGCCTGCAAACAAAGGAGGTCAACGGGATTTTGATTATGTCGGCACCCCAGGCGGTGATTGATCCGACCGAGATCGCGGCGTCCCTGGTGGATACCATTAGCGGACGGTCAATTCCGATAGTCACATCCTGGGTCGGCGGATTGACAATGCAGAAAGGCCGGGATATTTTTAATCGGGCCGGAATCCCGACTTTCGACACCCCCGAACGCGCTGTGCGCGCTTTCATGGATATATATCGCTATTCAAAAAATATCGAAATGCTTCAGCAAATTCCTTCCCGGCTTCCCCGCCGGCTGGAGTTTGACCGGCAAAAAGCAACAACCCTGATTCATACGGGACTCGAAGCCCAAAATTATCTGCTCACCGAAATAGAGTCCAAGGCGTTGTTGTCGGCTTACGGAATACCCGTCAACCGGACGGCAACGGCGTCCAGCAGCGCGGAGGCCGTCCAAGCGGCAGCCGCTATGGGCTACCCCGTGGTATTGAAGATCAACTCCCGCGATATCACCCATAAATCAAATGCCGGCGGGGTCATGCTTAATCTGCAAAATGGAAACGAGGTAGGGGACGCCTATGACCGGATTGTTCGGGAGGCCCGGACACTTTGTCCGGATGCCCGGCTCGAAGGTGTAACGGTACAGCCGATGCACCATCGCCCGGATTTTGAACTTTTGCTGGGGGCTAAAATGGACCGGGATTTCGGGCCGGTGATATTGTTCGGTATGGGGGGAACCCTAACCGAGGTAATCCAGGATCGGGCGATCGCACTGCCGCCGCTTAACCGCCTGCTGGCCAGAAGGCTGATGGAACAAACCCGGATTTACCGATCGCTGCAGGGGTATCGGAACATTCCGGCCGCCGATCCGGCAATGCTCGAAGAAATTTTAATCCGGCTGGCGCAGCTGGTCACGGATTTTGCCGAAATTGAAGAGCTCGACATCAATCCCTTATTCGTAACCGGCAACAATGCGTGTGCCATCGATGCCCGGGTCGTATTACGGCCTTCTCAAACCAAAGCGCCGCTTCACCTGGTAATCAGCCCTTATCCGGATCAGTATGAGCAGCACGTGCGAACCGCTGCAAACGTCGATATATTCATCCGTCCGATCCGTCCCGAAGATGCACCGCTGCTGGCAGAGCTGTTTGAGTCCCTTTCTCCGCGCAGTGTTTACATGCGATTTTTCACACCGCTGAAACGTCTGCCCCACAGCATGCTGGCAAGGTTTACTCAAATCGACTATGATCGTGAAATCGCCCTGGTTGCGCTCGCTGAAGGTAAAACTGCCGAAAGAATGCTGGGAGTGGCGCGGATCATAACGGAAAACAATCAGAAGAAAGCTGAATTTTCGGTTGCGGTGGGTGATGCCTGGCAGGGCAAAGGCATCGGCGCGGAGCTGCTCAGGCGCTGCCTGGCCATTGCCGGGAAAGGCGATATAGAAGAGGTCTGGGGGGTCATTCTATCCGAGAATATCCAGATGCTGGCTCTGGCGAAAAAATTGGGTTTCAAATTCAAAAATGCCCCGGGCACCGGAGAGTACGAGTTGAGCATCGATTTGCGAAAACAAAACCGGCTCGCATATTAAAACGCAACAATGAACAATAAAAAGGCAATCGAAGCGTACCAGAAGGTCTTTGAAAGTCTCGGTCCTGGAGTAATGGAGTGATGGAGTATTGGAGTATTAAAAAAAAAGATATCAAACCTTCAGCCATTTCTCCGATACTCCAGTACTCTTACCTGTCCCGTCGAAGCTTTAGCGAAGACGGACACTCCGAGGTTCAAGGAGAACCATTTATCGCTGCCATTTACGGTGGATCGACCCGTGGGGGTTGCTTTGTCTTACCGGGCGTCGCGTTGATCATTCGGATATGGAAAATTTTTGAAAAGAAAAGAGAAAAATTTATCCGCCCGGATTCTAAGCGCCTAAAAATCTTTCCGCACAGCGGGTATCTTGGATTTTACCGCCAAAGGCGCTAAAAGACAGGAGAGCGAAGTGCCCTAGTCGTTGCGGGTGAAACCGGGTGCGAAACACCCGGTTTGGAAAACCCAATCATAAGCGGCCCCCTTCACTGATCAATCAGTTAGGGTCCTGTCAAAAAAAATTGTTGTAACGGGTGCCGGGCGATGGGTGAACATAAAAAATATGGCTCCAAATAACTTGATTTTGTCATAAAATTAATCTAAGACTTCCTTGTTTTGGTAGGTGATGAATCTGCCTCTTTGAAGGCGCCTTGGTTTCGCTCTGAAGGAATGATCCATTTGAAAAAATGGCATCCTGAAGCTTGGAACCGTAAAATTTTTCAGCATGGAGGATGCTCGCGATGGCGACTGGAATTGTCAAATGGTTTAATGATAAGAAAGGCTACGGTTTTATCGAACAGGAAGACGGTCCGGATGTGTTTGTCCATCATTCCGGAATCAACGCCGCCGGTTTCAAGACCCTGAAGGAAGGTGATCGGGTTGAATTTGAAATTGAGCAGGGGAAAAAAGGGCCGTCGGCCGTAAATGTCACGGTGGTCTAAGGCACCATTTTTTTAATTCAAACTGGGCGTTTCAGAAGTTACGGAGAAACGCCCAGTTTATTTTATGCAGCTTGACGGGTAAAAAGTGGATTCTACAACTCCTCGTCGTTCGGAAACTTCATGCCGAGACATTCCACCGGCCTTGCATCCGTCATGAACTCCTCTTCAAAGAGCCTTCCGGAACCCGGTTTGCCGGGGACAAACTTTATATGGTCGCCACGGGATTGAGACGAATTCGGGTGATAATCTATCCTTGCAACCGATTGCATTTAAAGTGCGGCGATATCAGCAATGCGGATGTTTTAAAGACGAGGCTGAATAATTACCAAACTATACTTATTTTGTAATTGATTTTAAACACAAAATTCCGTTTCGGGACATCAAGTCAGCTTATATTTTTGGCGCAGCCTGGTGGAAAGATCCTGAACCACCTTGAAGGCCTTTTCAACCGTTTTCTCGCCGTCCGGATTCACCAGGCAGCAGGTGGCGGGGGAAAGCAAGCTTTGGGCCAGCAGCCAATCCCTGTCGATTCCTTTGCTGCTGAGAATCGACCAGATCTCTAAAAGCCTTCCCGTCAGCGATTGCGCATTTTCGGCTTCAAATGGTTCAAAATTGGTTGGGACCAGCCCCCAGACAATCACACCGCCTCTGTCCAGGAAGCGTTTAATCGAATGGGCATAATTGGCAAATATAGCGCCGTTCAGATAAACGTCCAACGAAAGAATATCCAGGTCCAGGTTCAGCAGAAAATCCCAGTCGGGGTTGCCGCAGAGATGAATCCCGCGCGGCCGCTCAACCATGGCCAGAAATGTTTCCATGTCGCTGCGGGCGGCCGAGCTGTCGTAACCCGATAGGGCGCTGAACAGAAACTGCAGTCCCGGCTCGTCGATAAACATAAACGCATTGGAATTTATTTTTTTTAGACGCGCCAGTTGGACGTTGATGCGCCGGGCCATAAATTCATACAAAAAGGGCCGCACCGTGTCGTCGAAGATAATCGGCCGTTTGTCCTGATCCAGCACATTCAGTCCGAAGCTGATCGGCCCTTCGAGCTGCCCCCTGATAGCGGGCCGTTCCGAGAGTTCCAGGTCGAGAAACCGGTGGTAGACATCCGAATATTGCGCGCTGATATCAAAGTAGGCCGGTTCCTCGAAACGGGCCAGGGTATCTCCAAGTTCAACGATAAACTTGTCCATGGAAAATGCCAGGGTATGCTTTTCCATATCCAGCACAATTCCCGGAAAGTGCTCCGAGGCCTGCACGTACATGTCCTCATAATAACTCAAACGCGGCAGCTGCGGCCAGAACGGAATATCCATCGAAAGCGCAGCCTTGAGGGCCCGCTCAGGATCGGTATGCGGCATAACTGCCATGGCGGTGGTAAGCAAGTTTCCGGGAATAGGCAATGTTAAAACTCCTTAAAACTCCTTTAACTGGTTGCCGGGTACGGCGGTCTGCCCGGCGGAGTAAAATCGTGTCAATCTTACTATATTTAATCAGGAAGTAAATATGGATAAGATAAAATCAAATATTAATTGATTGATAAAATTAGACTATGTTGTTAATTATTTTTTAAATAATACAAATATTTTCTGCTGCGCTATTTCGCCCGGCGGCTTTGTTCGTATGCTTCCAAAGTTTGACGGGCGATACTTTGCCAGCTGAAGCGCTCTTCCACTCTCCGGCGTGCGGCCACACCCATCTCGATGCGTCTTTCCGGCGACCGCATCAATGTGTCGATAGCAGCGGCCAGATCCCGTGCAAATTGCTCGGGATATTTCGGTTCGGCATCTTGCGGGCCGGAAGGTTCGAAGGGCACCAGCAAGCCGGTCTTGTCGTGTACCACCACCTCGGGAATCCCACCTACCGAAGCGGCAACTACCGGCGTACCGCAGGCCATCGCCTCCAGGTTGATGATCCCGAATGGTTCATACACGGATGGGCAAATAAATACGGCCGCCAGGCTGTACAGAGGGATCAGGAATTCTGCGGGGACCATCTCCCGGATCCAGATTACCTTTTTGTCGGTTTTTGCGCGGACTTTTGATATTTCGGTTTCTACTTCTTTGGCAATTTCCGGCGTATCTGCTGCATCAGCGCAGAGTATTGTCTGACAGTCTGTCTCCACGTGGTGCAAGGCTCTGAGCAGGTGCACGATCCCTTTCTGCCGTGTCACCCGACCGACAAACAGCATGAAAGGTTTGTCCGGTTCGATGCCGTATCGATTGAGAGCTGCGGGATGTCGGATTTGCCGGTACGTGTCCGTGTCGATGCCGTTGTGGATTACCTGCACTTTGGCCGCGCTCACGTCATAAAGATCCAGAATATCGTTCTTCATGGCCCGCGAGACGGCAATGATTCGATCAGCGTTGCCCAGTGCCGTTTTTTCCAACCAGCCGGCGACGTAATAGCCGTTGCCAAGCTGTTCCTTTTTCCAGGGTCGATGCGGCTCGAGGGAATGCGTGGTCACCACCAGCGGAATCTGCAGCAGTTGTTTTATCAGGCAGCCGGCCAGGTGGGTGTACCAGGTATGGCAATGAACCACGTCGGCGTATTCGACCGCACCGGCCATGATGATGTTGCGATAGAGGGTATCTGCAATCTTCGGTTGCTTGAGATCCATTGCCGCCATGGCTTTCGATGCGCCGAAGCCGGTTACCATTCTATTGGGCCGCACCTCCCGCTGTTCGCCAAAGCACAGGACCTGTATGCGGTGGCGACCACCGTCGCAGCGTTCCATTTCGCGGACCAGATGATCGACATGTACACCGGCGCCTCCGTAAATATGGGGCGGATATTCATTGGTAAGGATAAGGATATTCATAGATAACAGAAAAAAGCCGCCGCTATTTGTTATTGGCTATTGGTTTGAGGTTTCCCGTTTTGCCTTTCCCTTCTTCTGAGCTCTCTTGCACTCTGCTCTATGCGCTTTGCCCTATACCCATCCCCCGCAACCCGCAACTCGTACCCCGCCCCCGCAACTCGCAACCCGCAACTCGTCTATATATCCTTAAGCAGTCTATTTGCCGGCGAAGCTTCCATCTCATCTCGGAATTCTTCAATTGCATTGGAAAGGGCTTTAAATTCCTCAGTTCTTGCGATGGGGATGCTGTCGGTGCCGTTCTGCTCGACGGCATCAACCACATATTTTATGGTGAGCGCGCTGATGTCGCGCGCCGGCTGGTAGCCGTATTTTTGATCCTCGCTGGTCCTGGTTTCGCTGATCACCCGGCTTTGAACGAGATCATATAAAATACTGTGCACCAGGCGAATCGGCATTTTAAGCCGGCCGGAAATCTCGGCGTCGGTCAGCGGCCGCTCCCCTCCGGCAAAATTTTTAACCAGCAGGTGCGCGATTTGCAAGGTGAGCAATTTTTTAAAGGCCGGGCTGACATTTTTGGCATCAGGCTCATATTCATACGTGTTGACGTTCTGGTTGGCAAAAGACAGTTCCGCACCAAAAAGAACCACCCACCAGCTGATCTGGACCCACATCAAAAACAGCGGCAGGGCGGCAAAACTGCCATAGATGGCATTATATTTGGCAGCGCCGATCTGAAAACTGATATAGGCCCATTGGACAACCTGGAAAATGGTTCCGGCAATAATGCCGCCTATCAAACCGGCTTTCAGATTCACCTGGGTATTGGGCATCAGGATGTAGATAATCGTAAAAAGGATCCAGATGAGCACATAGGGGATGAGCTTAATGCTCAGGAAAATGAGCGGACTGATGATTCCCAGCAGTGCAATTTTGTTGGTCAACAGGGTTAATTGGGTGGTCACAAACACCGTCGTGCTGCTGGACACTATGAAAAGCAAAGGGCTTAAAAGCATTAATGCGAGATAATCGCTGAATTTTCGGCCCCAGGATCGGTGCGTCTTGATTTCCCAGATGTCATTCAATGAAACTTCGATATGGCTGAGAACATTGATCACCGACCATAAGAGGATGATCACGCCGATGCCGGCGATGACCCCGCCTTTGGCGGTTTCAAGCATCGATTGGGCAAAGTCGAACACTTTCGTCAGTACTTCCTGCTGCGCCTGGCCGGGAAATTTTTCAAGAATCTGTTGCCGCAGCACCGCTTCAAACCCGAAGCCTTTGGCAACGCCGAACAGGATCGCCACCACGGGAACAATGGAAAGCAGGGTATTGAACGTCAGCGAGGACGCCCGGAAAAAACACTTGTCTTCACTAAAACCGCGCAGCGTTAAAAGAATGATTCTGGCCTGCCTTATTAGAAATGATTTGCCGAAGGGCAGATCTTCCAGTCGAAGGCGCCAGATATCGACGGTGACAAAATCGATCATCTTATTCAGCCACGCGTCAAAATCCTTCAATGAGAATTTTCTCACTTTGCTCTCCGGTGATTAGTTGATTGGGTTGATTGAGTTGACTGGTTTAGTCGGATAAAGTCAATTCAGCCTTATCAACCACCCGATCTATCAACTCCATTCTTCTACCAACCAGCCTATTCATCCATTCAACCTAATCAACTAATCAACCATTTAACCTAATCAACCATATTATCCAGTACGGCGTAGGCCTTCATAAACACCGGAAAGCCGGCGGTTGATATCAACAGCAGCAGGGCATGCTTGATTTCCTCAACGGCGACGCCGGCATCCCTGGCCCTTTGGATATGGGTCGCCAGAGCGCGTTTGTGATTGCAGGCCGCCGATATGGCAATTTTAATCAACCAGCGGGATTTATCATCCAGCGGCCCGGCATTTTCATGGATTTCCTTGCCCAGAGCTTCGTGCCTGGCGTACACCTCGGGAAACTCTAGTTTGAACCGGGTAAAGCTTTCATGCATATCTTTCATGGTATTGTTCTCCTGAAAAATTTTAAGGACTATTCATCCTTTATGGTGCCGGCATTTTCGTCGACAGTGCCTCTCTCCCCGGGTGCTTCATTATTTACTTCATCCTTGTGAGCGCCCTTGGGCCCTGCGGCAAACAGATTGGTTCGCGGTGTCAGGTAGAACTCGGCCATCATGGCAGCAGCATCTTCCCGGGAAACACTCTCTACCGTGTTTGAAGCCAATTTTTCCCCGATCACCGTCCGTTGAAAATCGGACAGAAGGAGGGCCTCCTCCGGCGCCGCCCTACCGGTCACTTCCAGCCGGCTTTTATCAAAGGCGATGATTTCGGTTGCCTGCGGGTTTGCCTTGACAACAAAGTCGGCATTATTTGTCACCGCAGTGGCCGTTTGCGTCTGGACCTTGAATTCATAGGAAGACAAATCAGACGGTCGCATCAATTTAAAGCGGGCGATGCCCTGAATTAAATGCAAAAACGATGTGCTGGTTTTACGGGCGGAATTATAGTTGCTTTGCAGGATCGCAAGGGTTGATTGCGACATCAGTCCGATCCGGCTGCCGTCCATGAGCCGGCATAATATCCAGCCGGTTGCCCCGGTGCGGATGATATCGCCCTGATAGAGCGGCAGTCCGGTCCGGGTCTGGTATCCCACAGCGGGATCGCGATGAAAAACAATCGCTTCGCCCCGCACGGCGAGAATCTTGCCTACCGGCAAACCGCTGCCGGGTTGATACATCTCCTTGATAACGGTATCGGAGGACAGCGTTTTCTCCGAAATTGAGGTTTCAGAAAAAGATGAGCGACCCAAAAGCATAAATGAGGCTATTAAGCAAAACAAAAAGATTGATTGTTTTCTCAATACTGACATCGGGAACTCCTGTTGAAAGTGGTTGCATCGGCCGGAGATGGATCCCAAAAAAGTCGCGTAGTATAGATACCGCAGTTTATCAATCAAATTTTTATTCTTCAAGAAATTTTCGGATTGCCTGATCCCTGGCCGCATGCGGCTTCATTAAAATGCCATAGTGATTGGTATCCACCACATCGAACCTTCTGACATGCGGGATTTCATCGGTCATTTTCTGGATGACATTTTCCGGCAGCAGAAGATCGTCCTGACTCAACAGGCCGTTGGGTGCCCGCAATACCAGTACTTTGCATTGCACGCGGGGGTAAAAGGATGCGCAATTAACTTTTCGGATGTTGGCAGCCTCTTCCTGGATATGGGCCGGATCGATATTGGTGCGGACGCCCCCTTCTACCGCTTCAATTTCATAGCGGCAGTAGGTCTCCACCGCCGGCGTCCAGGGATGCAGATAAGGCGCCTGCTTCATTTTATCCAGGTAGGCATCGGCGGAGGGAAAGATCTGGCCCAGTCGATCCAGTGCCGGTTTGATGCCGACAAAGACTTTGTCCATCTGTTCGGCCGAAAGATCACCGCCCCCATCGACCAGAATGAGCCGATCGGTTCGATCCGGATACTGGGCTGCAAATGCCAGACCGATGAAGGCGCCCAGGGAATGTCCCATAATGACGGCCCGCTCAAGCTGCAGATCATCCAGCAGGCAGTTGATATCGCGCAGATGATGGTCCAGCGAATAGCCGGCGGCAGGCTTTGCGGATTGTCCTCTGCCGCGCAGATCCATGGCCATGACACGAAAATCCGGCGCCAGCGTCGCGGCCAGCACGTCCCAGCAGCGGCAGTTGGCGGTTATACCGTGAACACATAAAATGGGTCCTGCCTTGCCCTCCCACATCGCCAGATTGATTTCCACCCCGTCGCCCTTTGCCTTTTTCATAATCGGTTCGGTCATGATCCCTCCTTTGTAATTTAACCTCTCGATGTGCCTTTAAAACTAATAATATTATTATTTAAACTTGGATTCACCGCCCGCTGCGCTCGAGCCGCAAAGACCGCAGAGGAACATTGCGACTCGGCGGTGAATATTAAATCTCAACAAATCGTGCTGAAGGCCGGATGATTGAACCCGGCTAAGTTCATGCTGCTTTTCTGCGCGAAAGGTAATCCTGCATGGACCCGATGACTCCCTTGGGGAAAAAGATGACGACCAGGATGAACAGCACGCCAAAAAGCAGCAACCATCTTTCAAGCAGATTATGCAGCAGGATTGCCCGGGGCAGCAGATCTCCGGCCAAGTGCTGCAGGTCAGGCAAAAATGTCTGGGTGATCAGCAAAAAGGCAGCGCCCACAATTCCGCCATAAAGCGTGCCCATGCCGCCGATGATGACCATTAGAAGCACATTGAGCATAATCGCCATAACTTCCAGGCTCGACTCCGGATTCACGAATCCCACCCACCTGGCATAAAGTCCTCCGATCAGAGCTGCCAGTATGCAGCCGAAGGTAATGGAAAGGGTCTGGAAAATAAAGGTCCTGTAGCCGAGCGCCTCGGCCCGCTGCGCATTGTCTCGTATGGCCTGCAGTGCCCGCCCCAGCGGCGAACGGGTGAAGCGGAGCATCATTAGAAAAAGCGCCAGACAGCTAAATAGAATGAGGTAATAGGTCAACACTCTGCCCGATATATCGGTGCCCATAAATTTCCCCAGATTAAATGCCAGCTGAAAAAATGCCGGGCATACTGATGCTGATTCCGTCTTCACCACCCGTGAAATTGCTGAGTTTGTTCGCTAAAACAAACGCCAACTCGGCCAGCGCCAGGGTAACCATCGCGAAGTAAATGGCTTTGACGCGCAGGGAAATAAAACTGATGATCAGTGCCAGAACGGTGGCGACAACCGTGGCCAGAAGCAGCCCCAGAATCAGGTTGAGGTAGGTGGGGCTGCCGTATTTTTCCAGCAAAAAAGCCACACAATAGGCGCCGATGCCGAAAAACATGCCGTGCCCGAATGACAGAATTCCGGTATACCCCAGCAAAATGTCGAAACTGGCGACCAGCGACGCAAAAATGACAATCTTCATCGCCAGATCAACTGTTTTAAACGATGGGAATAATAAACGGAACCAGCAGGAAAAGGATCAAAATCCCGATCTGCAGAAAAAAACTGCCGCGGGTATACCGTTGCCTTTTTTCCTGATAGCGAAAAATCTGAACCGGGGTTTGTGCCGCCATAGCTCAGTCCTTAGAAGCTGAAGTCAAAAAATTGAAGATTGTAAGATTCCTATTTCTGAATATCAGATGACAGAGTCCATCAACTTTACTAATTTAATCCATGGAAAGGCATCGTCACCTGTGCCCCGCAACCCGTAACCCGCACCATCAGCCCTGCACCGTGCGCCTAATGCCTTATACCTTATACCTTTCACCTTTTGCCTTTCACCTTATTTTCATTCATTTCCCCGCCGCAAACAATCCTGTCGGTCGAATGAGAAGGATTACTACCATAATTAGGATATTGACGCCGGCGGCGGCCCAGGGGACCAGATAGGCCACGTAGTTATAGGAGAGCCCCACGATAAGCGCACCTACCAGGGAGCCCGTAACACTTCCCAGACCGCCGATGATAACCACGATAAATGCAAATAGCAGATAGGTCGAGCCCATGTCGGGATAGACCTCCAGGCTGAATATACTCATTGACAGTCCGCCCAGCGCTGCCAAAGCGGCGCCGACTGCAAACACGCCGGTAAACAGCAGGAAAATATTATGGCCCATGGCCTGGACCATCTCGCGGTTTTCGACACCCGCCCTTACAATTGTGCCGATTTTGGTTTTTTTGAGAATAAGCTGGATCACACCGTACACGAGAATTCCGATTAAAATGCAGACTATCCGGTATTTGGCTATGATGATATCGAAGACATCCCAATTTCCCCTGAAGGTCATGGGTACCGCCATGACTTCATCATTCGGCCCCCAGAAGACGCGAATCAACTCCACCAGGACGATCGTTGCGCCGAAGGTGATCAGGATCTGAAACAAATGATTGCCGTACACCCGACGTACGATGAATCTTTCCAGCATGATACCCAGCAGGGCTACTGCCGCCATCGCCGTAAAAATGGCTGCCAGAAACACGCCGAAATTCAGACCGACCGAATCGGCCTCGACCCAATTGCTCAAAAAATTAAAAACACTGAAACCAAAATACGCGCCCCAGGCAAACAAGGCGCCGTGGGCAAAGTTCAGGACATCCATCAGCCCGAATATAATGCTGAGACCGGAGGCAATCAGAAAAAGCAGCATGCCCATGGCCAGCCCCGCGATGGTCAGGGTCAGATAAGTTTTCGCAGGTATGCCCACCAGCGGGAGCATGAATAGCAAAAGAACTCCCGCAATCGTGAATTGATTATGCCGGCGTACTGATACGGTCAGGGACATATTAAAGATGCTTTCTCATGGAATGTGCTTGGCATCATCAACAAAAATTGTCGACACCGCGCCGCCAAACGCGCAGTTATTATGCTCCTAACTTCTATTGCTTCGCCCTGGAAATACCCAGATACCTGCTCTTCAACTCATCATTGTCGATAAGGTCGGCCATTTTGCCGCTTTGGACGGCCTTGCCGTCATCCATAATATAGAAGCGGTCGCCTACACGGCTGGCCATATAAAAATTTTGCTCCACCAGGACGACAACGCTGTGTTCCTTGATTTGATTGATGGCTTCGATGAGGGCCTCCACGATAATCGGTGCCAGTCCTTTGGAGGGTTCATCAATAAGAAGCAGTGAAGTTTCATTGACAATCGCCCGCGCGATGGCAAGCATCTGTTTCTGCCCGCCGCTCAGAATTCCGGCCTGGGCCCTCCAGAAGTTCTTAAGATCCCGGAACATTTCCAGGGTCCATTCCAGCCGGCGGCCCGTCGCTTCGTCTTCCGCCAGCATGGCCACCCGCATGTTTTCCTCCACGGTCAGGTTGGCAAAAATGCCCATGTCCTCCGGAACAAAGCCGATCCCCAGTCGGGCGATTTCATAGGGTTTCTTTTTCTGAATTTCCTGCCCGTTGTATTTGACTATACCCTGCGACGGCGGCCAGAAGGCCCATCACCGTCCGCAGGGTCGTGCTCTTGCCGGCGCCGTTGCGGCCGATAAGCACGGTGACTGCGTCGGCCCGGGCTTCAAACGACAGACCCTGCAGAATATGGTGGTGGCCGATAAAGGTATGGACGTCTTCAACGTTTAAAATCGTTTCATTCAAGTTTGGCTCCTCCGCCGAGATAGGCTTCCTGGACCTCCTTGCTGCGATAAATGGCATCCGGATCGCCGTCGGCGATCAGCCTGCCGTTCTGAAGCACGCAGATGGAATCCGAAAGGGCCATGATCATGTCCATCTTGTGTTCGACCAGCAGAAGGGTCCGGTCCCGTGATGATTTGATTTGCTCAAGTATCGCCAGAATTGCCGGCACTTCTTCCTGCGACATTCCGGCCGTCGGTTCATCCAGAAAGAGAATCTTCGGCTTCAATGCCATCAATATGGCCAACTCAAGCTTGCGCTGTTCGCCATGGGTCAGGGAACTGGCCGGCGCGGACCACCTGTCCTCCAACAGCAGATCTTTGAGAATAGCATAGGCTTCATCTTCGGTTTCTGAGAAGTGAAGGTAGTTGCGCCAGAAATTCAAACCGAATCCCCGGCGTGACTGTATCGCAATCCTGACATTCTCCAGAACACTCAACAGAGGAAAAATATTGGTCAGCTGGAAGGATCGGCCGATCCCCAGACGTGTCCGCAGGGCGGGCCCCAGCTCGGTGATATCCTGTCCTTTGAAGAATAACTTGGCCCCCGGTCGGCTTTATACTGGCCGGTCAGCAGGTTGAAGAATGTGGTTTTACCGGCACCGTTGGGACCGATAATGGATTTCAAGGTAAATGCTTCTACCTGCAGATTCACATGGTCAACCGCCACATGTCCGCCAAAGCGGATGGTCAGGTCCTTGGTCTCAATTATCGGTTCTGCCTTGTTGGTGCTCATCTCTTATTCATAATCGGTGGTGCCGTCTCCTCCATGGTCAAGGTCTTGATGAGAACCGGAATGGCCCACTCGACATCGGGTTTTACTTCAAGCTTGAAGGCAAACATGGCCTGCAGCGCCTGATGGTCTTCCTTTCTAAACTTCATCATTCCCTTGGGTGTCATGAACTCCATGCCCTCCATGGTTGCGATAAGCTTTTCGGTGTCCGTGCCGCCCGCTTTGGTTATGGCTTCCACCACGGCACTGGCGGCTGCAAAACCTCCGCAGGTGAAGAAATCCGGCGGTTCGTTAAACCGTTTGAGGTGTTCTTTCACCAGCCAGTCATTGACCGGGTTTTTAGGATTCTCGTAGTAGTAGTAAGTGGCACCAATCATTCCTTTGAGGGGTTTCATCGTCTTGAGGACAGCAAATACATTACCACCGGTGGTGATCTCGATACCGTACTTGTCAAGGCCGGCATCGATCAGCTGGGTTATAGGACTATTTTTTCCGGCCCAGATGACCCAGACATACTTGGGTGAAGGTTTGTCCTTAAGGGCCTCGATAATCCTTTGGATCGGAGCCGTAAAATCCGTACCTTTAGGATCACAATATTCCTCGTGCACCACCTTGGCGCCGAGTTTTTCGGCGGCCTGCTTGTAGGCCGCGATGCCGTCCCGGCCGAAGGCATAGTCCTGGCCGATGCACGCGATGCTGACCCCCGGCTTGGCCACGGCAACGGCGTTGGAAATGGCATCCTGGCTGGAGTTGCGGCCGGTCCGGAAAATATAACGATTCCAGTTTGCGCCGGTAATGGAATCGGCCACGGCGGGTTCGACAATCAGGATCTTCTTGAATTCCTCGGCCACCGGCAGCACCGCCAGCGCCACCCCGCTGCTGGTCGGTCCGATGGCAAGATCCACCTTGTCGTCGCTGTAAAGCTTGGTAAGGAGCATCTTGGCTCTTGCCGCTTTAAGCTGGGTATCTTCGACGTAAAGCTTTACATCCCGCCCGAGGATCTTATTGGTTCCCTTGGTAAAGTACTCCAGCCCCATTTTAAAACCGGTGACCTCCGCTTTGCCGTATATCTCGTAGGCTCCGCTGATTCCCTGGATAATTCCAATTTTAATCGGTTCAGCCGCCAAAGCCTGTGAGGAGATCAAAAAAATGGCCAGACAGAAAAAAAGAAAATAGTTTGCAACCTGCTTTGCTTTCATGGGCTTACCTCCTTTTTCGGTTCTTCTTTGACTCTATTCAGCTCTTCTTCAAACTTTTTGAAAAAGTCATCTTTTTCTTTCCAGTCGGCCCCAAATTGCCGTTCAAAGTACTCGCTTAATTTATCGAGCTGGTTTTTCCAGACCATTTTTTTACTTCGGGTAATAACATCGACCAGATAAGTATCAAGTTCGGCCATCATTTCCTTGGGCAAAAACGACACCGCACCTAATTTAATGGATTCTTTCAAAGCTTTCGGCGTCAGGGCATGCGCGGTTAGCATTACGGTAGGAAACCCTTTTGAAACTGATTTTTTCAGCAGTTCGAATCCCCTGACGCCCATAATGTCCAGGATGACGATGTCAAACTTAAAGCCGGCCAGCAACTGCATCGCAATTTCATAATCCTTGGCCCGGTAGATCCGGCACATATCGAGTTGCTCGGCAATGGCATCCAGAATATCAGGCTCGTCATCGACCACGAGGATGACTTTATTTTTCAAAAGGCGATCCGAAGTCATTTCACGTTTGTCTCCTTTTTCGAATCATATTTGTTTGAATTGTTACCCTAACTGCAGCAACAGGAATTTCGAGCGCCGAAAGTTTCGCGCCGACCTGACCTTATCGTTGCATTAATATGTATACCTAATTTAGGATTATATCATCAGGTACTTTTCCCTGACCTCCTGATTGGTGCGCAGCTCCTCTATACTGCCCTGATATCGAATTCTCCCCTTGTCGATCACATACGCCCGTTTTGCAGTCATGGTGGCAAACTTGACATTTTGCTCGGAAAAAAGAATCGTTTGCCCCAGCTCCTTCAACTTCAAGATCTGTTGGCCCAGATCTTTCACTACCAGAGGCGCCAAACCCTCAACCGGCTCATCCAGTAAAAGCAGTTCGGGATTTCCCATCAGCGTTCTTCCCAATGTGAGCATCTGCTGCTCACCGCCGCTTAAGGTTCCGCCATGCTGCCTCTGTCTATCAGCGAGAATGGGAAACAGTTGATAGATCCGGTCAAGCGTCCAGGGATCGCCGGCGAAATCTTTAGGCACCTTATAGGCAAGTTCCAGATTTTCGCGCACGGTCAGATCGGGGAAGATCAACCGATTATCCGGCACATATCCCATCCCTTTGCGGGCGATGTAGTGCGGCGGCCGGGAGCGCAGATCCTCACCGTGAAATCGAACGCTTCCCGATTTGGCCGGGGTCAGGCCCATAATGCTTCGCATCGTAGTGGTCTTGCCGGCTCCGTTCCGACCCAGCAGGCAAACGACCTCGCCGCGGTCCACCGTCAGGGAAACATCGAACAGGATATGGCTCGTCCCGTAAAACGTATTGATCTCCTTGACCTCAAGTATCATTCTTCCTCTCCGAGGTATATTTTTTGCGCCATCTCGTTGGCCCGGACCTCTTCCGGGCGGCCTTCCGCAATAATTGACCCCTGGTGCAAAACCGTGAGCCGCCTTGCATAGCCGAAGACAACCGACATGTCATGCTCGGTAAAAAGAATTGTCAGCTCCATCTCCTGATTCAGGCGTTTTACCAGTTTCATCGTTTCCTGGGTTTCTTCGCTGGACATCCCGGCCGTCGGCTCATCGAGGAAGAGCAATTCCGGCCTGCTTCCCAGCGCAATGGCCAGTTCCAAACGCTTTTTATCTCCCTGGGAAAGATTGCCGGCGATACGGTCGGCATGCTGCGCCAGCCCGGTAACCTCCAGCAGTTCCAGGGTTTCCGGTTTGGCCAGTCGATGCGCCGGTGTAAAAAAATTGAGCGTTTTCCTTTGCTGGGCCAGAATTGCCTGCCGAACATTCTCATAGGTTGTCAGGGCCAGATAAATATTGCTGACCTGGAAGGCCCGCGCAATGCCTAACCGGGCAATTCGATGGGGGGGCTGGTTGGTAATATCTTGGCCCTGAAAGAACACCCGGCCGGAATCCGCTTTATGGTAGCCGGTCAGCAGGTTAAAAAAGGTACTTTTGCCGGCCCCGTTGGGACCGATGATAGCGGAAATCTCCCCGGTCTGCATCTCGTAGTTCACATCGCACGTTGCCTGCAGACCGCCGAAGGCTTTGTTGAGATGTTCCACTTTCAAAATTACCATAGCACGATGTCTCCCTATCCAGCGATTATTTCGCCTCGACGATATGATCCTTGCTCTCCATGGTTTTAAACTTTGCCTTGGCCAGCCCCAGGACACCGCCCGGCAGGTATAGAACAACGAAGATAATCACCAATCCGATGGTCAGCGGCCAGTATTGGGTAAAACCCGTAACGAAGGCAAACAGAAAGGTGTAAATCAGGGAGCCGATGATGGGGCCCAAAAAGCCCATCGGCCCGCCGATGACGGTCATGAAAACCGGGATGCCCGACTGTTGCCAGTTGCACAGGTCCGGGGCAATGCTGCGGTTGAACGGTCCCAACAGGCCGCCCGCCAATCCGGCGAACATACCCGCCAACGCAAAGTTGATGAGCATGTATTTGCGAACATTGATACCGATAAACCGGGTGCGGTCGGCATTCTCCCGAATCGTTCGCATGGTAAATCCAAAAGGCGATTCACTGATAAACCACATAACAATCAGGCCCGCAATAACTATAAAAAGGGTGAAGTAGTAATAGGCCGTCGCACTGTCGAGCCAGTCCGGGGGGACGATTCCCTGCAAACCATTGTCCCCGCCGGTAAATGCGTACCACTGAAATATGATATAATACAGCAGCTGCCCGAATGCCATGGTCAGAATGGCAAAATAGATCCCGGTCAGGCGCACACAAAAATAACCGATTACCAGCGCCAGCAACCCTGCCGTGACCATCGAAACCGCCAGGCAAATAGGAAGCGGAACCGACGCCTTGACCATCAGCAGGCCGGTGGCATAGGCGCCCGCTCCGAAATAGGCGGCATGGCCGAAGCTAAGCTGGCCCATGTAGCCGAAAATCATATTGAAGCTGACCGCAAACAACCCTAAAATCAGGATCTCGATCGCGACGTGGACCCAGAACTCCCCGATAAACAAAGGCAATATAAGACTTACAACGAAGATTACCCCCAGCCACCAGTATCTAATCATGGGATTACACCCTTTTTTTGCACTTTTTGCTTTACGCCCTGGCAGGCGTCCCAAACAATCCCCACGGCCGAATGATCAATATAAAGGCGGTGATGACAAATATCAGTACAAGGGCACCCTGGGGCCAGAAGAGGATCGAAAACGCGTACACTTCGCCGACAATGATCGCTGCCACAAAGGTTCCCAGCAGGCTCCCGAAACCGCCGATGACCACCACGCAAAACGCCTGGATAACGACCGCCATATCCATTCCCAGCGTAATCGATCCCACCGGCGCTTGGACCGCCCCGGCCAGCCCGGCAATGAAGATCCCCAGCGCAAAGACCCCGGTATAAATCCGGGGAATAGGGATGCCTAAAGCGCCCACCATCTCCCGGCTGAAGACCGCCGCCCTGACGATATGGCCGTAGCGGGTCTTCTTCAGGAACCACCACAGGCCGAAGGCCACGGCAAAACCGATACATATGACGAAGATAAAATAGGAGTCGAAAGGCACCCCGAAAATAAAAACAGGACCCGCCACCAGCGGCGGCCGGACAATCAATTTGTCTTCCACCCCCCAGAAAATTTTAATCAAATCGCCTAGAACCAGGACCAGCGCATAGGTGAGCAGAAGCTGCTCGGGAAGCTCCCTTTTGTAAACGCGGCGGATTAACACCACCTCGATAACCCCGCCGATAGCGGCCAGGGCCAGGGCTGCCAGGATAATACTGAGCCACAGCCCAAAACCGTAGTCCTGCAGCAGATACCAGAAAGAGTAGCAGAGGTAGGCCCCCATCAGCCAAAAGGTCGCATGGGCAAAATTCAGAATGTTCATCACGCCGAAAATAAGCGACAGTCCCGAGGCGATGAGGAACAGCATCATGCCCCGGGAAAGTCCGCTCATAAACTGCGCAAATATCATAGATGTATCCATGAGTCCGCCTCAATTATTCAGACTTCCCGGCTCTGGCCGCCTCAATCTCCGCTTCGGGACGCCAGGAATCCGGGCCTTTGACCTCGACCAGATCATGGTAGATGGGGAAAGGATACCTGGGGTCATCGGCCACCACACCGAGGTAGGAAGAGCAGCTCAGCTGGTTGTCAATCTCACGAAAATAGAGCCGGCCGCGGGTCGTATCGACGGTTGCCCCCTTGAGCGCATCCTTGACTTTATCGCTGTCGATGCTGCCTGCCTTTTCAATGCCCTGTTTCAGGACATACACCGCGTCATATTCCATTACGGCCCAGTCACTCGGATAGCGGTTGTAAACCTTTCTGAAGTTCGCTACAAAATTCGCCATCATGGGTACATCCAGGTGGGCAAAAAAGGGCGCCCGGCACAATCCGACCAGACCGCGGGTAAGCGTTTTGGCTTCAATGATCAGCTCGGAGACACTGATCAACGATCCGGGATAAGGTATTTTGTCGAAGAATCCGTAGGCCGTCGCCTGCTGATTGAAGGCCACGTTGTCTTTTGAAGCCAGGGAACCGATTACAAAATCCGGCTTCTGGCTCATGATCGCCGTAATATAAGAGGTAAACTGCGTCTCGCCCAGGGCCGGCCAGTACTCTTTTTGCAGTGTCAATTCGGGTGCGTATTGTTTCAAGAGGGCCACCGTATTATTTTGGGTCGATCGGCCCCACTCATAATCCGAGGCAATGGTTATGTAATTTTTCCAGCCTTTCTTTTTGGCCAGCTGCAGCAACGCCTAAAACGACGGCCTTGGCCTGCATATAGCTGTTGGGAACCACCGAGTAGGTGTAAGGGCTGAAATTGACTTTGGTGATATTCTCCGAATTGCTGATGGCCGGAATATGAAGCACCTTGTGCTCCTGGGCCACCGGTTTTATGGCCACGGCACAGGCGCTGGAATAGGTCCCCAGAATGGTACGAACTTTATCCCGCAGGATCAGGTCCCTGGCCTCGCGTACCGCAATGTCCGGTTTCGTATGGGTGTCGCGGATAAAGAGCTTGATGGGGTACTTGCCCAGGAATCCGCCCTGGGCGTTAATCTCCTTCACGGCGAGTGAGATGGCGTCGATGCCGTCCTTGCAGTATAAAGCGCCGGTGCCGGTAATCGCCAGGTCGACTCCCAGATTATAAGTCTCCGCAGCCGGCGCCATGGCGGCGACCGCAATCACCATAAAAACACCAAGAAAAATTATAAAGCATTTACTTTTCATTTCCTCCTCCTTGATTTGAATGTTGGCGGTTGGTTGGTTTAAGTTCCCATAATTTATAGGACTAATAGGACTAGATTATAGGGCCTATAGGACTTATAGGACCTATAGAAAATAAGTAATTTGTCTAACTGTTGTTGTCTATGGGCTCTGCTCTATGCCCTATAGCTTTGTTTGCCGGCCTTTCCAGTAGACTTCCCGCATCACCCGTTTGAGGGTTTTGCCCGCCACGTTCCGGGGGAATTCATCCATGAAGACCACATCATGCACGCGCTGGAATTTGGCCGCCACCCGCTCATTGATCCAACAGCGCAGTTCGTCCGGCGAAATCTCGCCGGGGCTGCGCAGCACAACCGCCGCCAGCGGAGTTTCCCCCCATTTATCATGGGGAATGCCGAAGACGGCGGCTTCCTGCACGGCCGGATGCTGCACGACAATTTCCTCGATGTCTCTGGGATACACATTCACTCCGCCGGAGATGATCATGTCTTTAATGCGGTCCACCAGATACAGAAAGCCGTCTTCATCGACATACCCCATATCCCCCGAGTGCAGCCAGCCGTCTTTGACGGCCGCGGTCGTCAAATCAGGCCGTTTGTAATATCCGGACATCAGAAGCGGCCCGCGGCCGCAGATTTCGCCGACGCCGCCGGCCGGGACCTCATTGCCGCTTTCATCCAAAATTTTCATATCGGAAAACGGCGTCGGCACGCCCACCGAGTCCGGCTTGGCGGCATAATCGAATTTATCCAAAACAGTTATGAAGCCCTCGGTTAACCCGTAGAGTTCGTAAAACCTTCCGGGCAATCGTTTATTGAGCGCTTCTTTATGCTCCTTATGCAGGGGTGCTCCTAAAGAGAGTATCATCTCCAGGGATTTCAAGGCATCGAAGGAGAAATTGGGCGCATTCAAGATTGCAATAATCTGGGCCGGCACCAAAATGACATGGGTGACCTGTTCTCTTTGAATGGTTTCGATATAGGAGACCGGTTCAAACCCGCTCAGCAATATATAGGCTGCGCCCACATACACGGTGGGCATCAGATCGACAAAAGCGCCGTTAAATACGATGGCACCGGCGTGCATCGTAATGCTTTCCGGCGTCATTCGATACAAAGCAGCAAAGGTGGCTGCATACATTGCCCGAATGTAGTGGGTGTGGATAATTCCTTTGGGCAGGCCGGTGGTGCCACTGCTGTACATGATGTTAAAAGGGTCGGCATCCGTGATGGTGCTGCCTTCCGGCTCCTGATCGCCGGCGGCGGCCTTGAGGGCATGATAGTCCTGAAAGCCGGTAATGCCGGAGGCATCCGTGAGAAGGTAGCGATCTTCGGCAATGGCCGGCAGTCCGGAGCGGATAGGGTTTATCTTTTCGACAAAACCGGCATTTGTAACCAGCAGCACCGAATCTGAATCCTGCAGCAGGGTTTGCATGGCTTTTTCAAGCAGCAGCGTGCTGAGCGGCACCACTACAGCGCCGGTTTTGGCAGCCGCCCAGTATACTTCAAGCAGTTCCAGGCAATTCGGCAAAATGGTCGCGACCTTGTCGCCTTTGCGAATACCAAGGCTTGACAGCGCATTGGCCAGCCGGTTGATGCTCCGGTTAAATTCAAGCCAGGTCAACCGCTGATCGCCGAAAACGACGGCTAATTGGTTGGATCGATAGCGCGCATGCCGCGCAAAAAGCGAACCAATGTTCATTGTTTCCTCCGACGAAATTTCTCAAGCCGCACACATAAGGTGATCTAATACGGATGGCATCTTGCCGATCTAAATGCCTAAATTGCCTAAAATGCTCTAAAATGCCTAAAATTTAGGCATCCTATCATTCTCAATCCAACGACAATAACTACAGTTTTTTTCTTTATTTGATGTTTGTCCCCGTTTTGTCTCACCTTCTCAGCTTCTGACCTTCTCACCTTCTTTCTGCCCCCTGTCTTTACGATAGGCCCTATGCTCTATGCCCTCTGTCTTCTGACTTCTGTCTTCTGTCTTCTGTCCTTCCTGACTTCAATACGTCAACACAACCCCGCCATCAAACAGCAAATCGCCGCCGACCAGATACCTGGCGTGTTTCGAAAAGCCGAAAATAAAAAGATTGGCCGCTTCGATCGGCGACATCATTTCCTTGATGCGCGAGGGGCCCATCATGACATCCCGCACGACGGCCTCCTGGGTAATTCCGCGCTGCTCGGCCTGGGCCGGGATCTGGTTCAGCGCCAGAGGGGTTTTGACAAATCCAGTGCTGATCGTAAAAGAGCGGATCCGGCCTTCTCCTTCCGCCGATATGGATTGGCTCAGGGCCCTTAAACCGAATTTGGTAATGTTGTAAACCGGTTTGTTTTTGGTACATATGTGGGCGTGGATGGAAGCCATATGGCCGATAACCCCGATACCATCGCTGCTTTGCTTCATGTGGCCGATGGCTAATTTGGAAAGATAAAACGGTGCCCGCAGCATCAGGCGCTGCATCAGGTCGTATTTTTCCATGGGGAAATTTTCCACCGAATCAATGTGCTGGATGCCGGCGATGTTGGCCACGTACCTGATGGATCCCAGTTTGGCGGCCTCGGATACGGCGCTTTCAATATCCGCATCCTGGGTCAGGTCGGTTTGGATAAAAATCATCTGTCCGCCCAGTTCACGGGCCAGATTCCGGGTCTTTTTACCCTCCTCTTTATTGATGTCCAGGCCCACGGTCATCAGGTTATTGGCGGCGGCGGCAATGGCCGTGGCCCTGCCGATTCCGGTGCCCGCACCGGTCACTACGCACACGTTGTCATGATTAAAACTTTGGTCTTCGAGAAAAAGAATTTCTTCCCGCTGAATATGCGGTTCTCTTGTATCTGCAGGCTTTTGGGTCGGCATGGCAGAACCCCTTAAAAATGGCTTAAGTTTTTAGACGATGACAGGAATTTTTTTGGATTTGCGGAGATAGAAACAGTCTGGTGCAAACTTGTGCAAATATCAGACCATGACCTATGGAATGATTGGATTTACCCGATCGTCATAGGCGAAGTGCAGGTAACTAATGAATACAATTCATAATTTTATTTGTTTTATAAATTTTAATTTGATTTTACTTGGCAGTAAAAACAAAAAATTGTATAAAAAATCGTCTCAAAAGAGATACATGTCACTTAATGGAGACAGATAATGCCAATTTCGGACCGGCCCGTCACGGCACGATGTTGCTGGATGAAGTGGGTGATCTGCTGCTCGAAATGCAGCTCAAGCTGCTGCGGGTTATCGAAGAGAAAGAACTTGAGCGGATCGGCGATAGCCGGTCGATCCGCTCGGATTTTCGGCTGATTCCCGCCGGCAACCGGAATCTTGAAAAAACAGCGCGGCCTAAAATCGGCCTGGAACCGGAATCCTTCCCCCCCTCTGAGAAAGTAGAAATTTTGATACACTTTGTAGGTATCCGCCCCGCCGCCGGCCAGAAAAGCGGCCAATCTGATCGAAAAAGAAACATAATAGTTCACCGCAGAGCCCGCCGCCTCTGGCCCATAGGGCCTACGCCCCGGTGGGAGACCGCCGAGAAAGAAAATTTTTATTAATCTCCGCGCTCTCTGCGCTCTCAGCGGTGAGACACTTCGTAAAAATGGCATCAAATTTAAGGAAGTTTCATATGAGCACCGCCTCTGGCCGCCAGCGTCCAGTCTGATCGGGAAAGAAACTATTATAGTGTCGTTTAATATAAGGCTGGACTCATTTCGACTGCTTCTTTGGTGCCCGGGGCGGGCTCACCAGGGCTTCACCATCCACCACGGTGATATTCTCCTGATTGATGCAGTAAGTTTTGAGACGAACTTGTTTCTTGTCGGCTATGATTTCAGCCACCTCGACGATGGCGGTGACGGTATCCCCGAATTTGACCGGTGCCCGGAAACTGACCTCCTGGCGCATGTAGACCGTTCCGGGCCCCGGCAGCATCGTACCGATGACGGTGGATATGAAGCTGGCCGACAGCATTCCGTGAACGATGCGGGTTTTAAAAAAAGTATCTTTGGCATACGCCTCATTGACATGCGCCGGATTGAGGTCGCCGGTTACCCCGGCAAATAAATAGACATCGGACTCGGAAACCGTTTTGGAAAATTTGGCCGTGTCGCCCACCTGCAGTTCTTCAATTGTTTTTCCATTCATCATCGATCCTCCTTGTCGAAAACCATAGCTTGAGTAAAGAATCCTGGCCCACAGAACCAGGTTTTCAATGTTGGAATGAAATTGCGTTTTAAATGCCCACCGCGGCTGAGAACCTTCACCGTCAAAAATTCATACAGTCTTTTGCCGTCCTTTGTCAAATACCTGAATCGGGTCGGTTGATTATTTCCGCGGCATTTAATTTTTTGATTTGATTTCATAACGTTAAATTAGTCATCCCTTATTTAATGCGGCATGGCATCTTTCTTGCTATTTCTTACCGTCCAATGGAGATGCTTTTTTCGGCCGGATAGTTGACAGGCCGACTTTTCGTTTCATTGAACTTAACCATTCAATAAAGCAAGGAGTATGAATTAAAGACATGCCGGATTCCTTAATGACATTGTTTCCCTTTGTGCTCAACAGTCTTGAAGCCATGAAGATGCCGCTTCAGGCCTCCCTGGCATTCAATCAGGCCCAAATGCAATCGCTGGCCGCAAGCGTCGACATGTATAAAAACACCCAGGACCTGACTCTGAACTGGGCGCGCCGATATTCGCGCCTTTTGCCCACCGGATACCTTCAAAACGGCGACAAACTGCTGAAGCTTTATCAGGAGGGGGAGGCATCGCTGCTGGATTTGTGTAAAGAAAATATATTAAACCACCTGAGCCGATTTCAACAAAAACGTGCGGGCGAGCTGGAGTTTCTCAAGTTGTTCACCGATCAATGCAGCCGTCAGGAATGGCACGTCGAATACGACCCTTCGAAAATTCTGCTCGACTTGCCCGGTCTGCGGGTGATCGACATTTCGGCGGATGTGCGGCATCGCATCTTAAACTATGGGGTTGTTTTTGCCCCGCGCGCCGGCCACCACTCCAACATAGCCGAGCGGGTCGCTCTTTTCCTGCGTGATCAGGGACTGACCCGCATGGTGGTGGTGGAACAAAAATGCGCCGCCGACATCCCGCTTTATGTCGATGGTCAACGCCATCGGGAGGATTTTGAGGGTCAGGTCGACCAGTATCGGCAGGTGCTGGAACTCCTGAAACAGCGCACCGGACATTCACCCCATTTGATCGCCATCTGTCAACCCGGACCCCTGCTGCTGAGCACCCTGATTTTATATCCGGAACTGGGCCGCACCTTCGGATCGGCCGGCTCCCCCATGCATACCGAAGCCGAAAAAGGATTCTTGACAGAATTTGCCCGTGCGGCCGGTGAAGCCTATATTGACCGGATGATTGCCCTTTTCGGCCACACCATCGGCGAGGATTATCCCGGTGCCGGACGGTTGACATACGATGGCCGGCTGCAGGTGCTGGGTTTTTATTTGATGGGCTGGGATCAACATTTCAAGAACTTCAAAGATCTTCTGAATGACATGAAAAAGGGAGACAGGGAAGCCGCCCGGCGTCAAAAAGCATTTTATCAGTGGTACAACACGGTGCATCACTTTCCGGCGGGCTTTATCCGCGACACTTACAAAAAAATATTTGTCCAAAACGCCCTGATCCGCGGTCACCTCGAAATCGGCGGCCAAAAAGTGGATATTGCCGATTATCCGGTTCAGACTCCCATCTGGGCCTTGGGCGGCACGACGGACCCTATTGCTCCGCCCCTGCAGGCGGTCGGCCACATGGATTTGATGCCGGCCATGGCTCAGCAAAACCGCCTGCGTCTTTTATGCGACGCCGGCCACATGGGACTCTTCCGCTCCCAACGCATTTTAAAACAGTACTACCGCCGGATAGCAGATTTTCTCATTGACTCACAGCGACTATGCCAACCGGGAGTTTATGTACTAAAAGGCACGAAGCATTGAATATTGAAAATTGAAGATTGAATATTTATGGATTTCAGTCGGTTTAAATTTGAATATTCTAAATTCTTATCCGCCCTCCTTATTGGTGCATTAGGATTTATTACTCTGGTTTTTTTTGCTTAGCATGCAAAATTAAATCGATAGGATACCGCAAATATTCAATTTCAATATTCAATCTTCATTCTCCTTAGTTGGCGGTTTCGATTCGCCGAATTGATCGAAAAACGCCTGAAAGGGATTGAGTCGGGTCAATGACTGCTGCGCCATTCCCGAAAGATCCATCCCCACTTCCAGCCATTTTTTAAATTGCTCATCAGCCTTGCTTTTATACGACACGTAGGATTTGATGGTCTGTTCGAGGTAATTCTCAAAAAATTCATGCAGCACATTCTCGCCGTATCAAATAATCATGTGCAGTAGGGGCACTGGCAACAAGGCATTATTATTTTTAGCCTCTTCCAAAATGATCTGCGTCAGGACAAAGGCCGTCACATCCTCTTTGGTCTTGGCGTCAATCGCTTGGATCGTTTTACCCTGCCGGATGATGTCGGCCACTTCGCTCAGGGTCACATAGGCGCTTTTTTGGGTGTCATACAGGCGCCGGTTGGCATATTTTTTCAGCACGATCCTGTCATTCATATCAATCCCCGGAATCCTTTCATTTTATGGTCCAACTGCAACAAAAACAATATTTTCAAATTATCAAATAAAAATTTTCGGATTGCTATATATAAAATTTATATTAATTATAGTGTATTATAACTATCCTCTATTTGAAAAGCAACACATAACCATGAAAATATTATTTTGTGCAATGCAAAAATTTTATTGACAAGGTTTAAAAACCGTTTATATTAATCGCAAGGTCGGATGCAACAAAATTCGATTGGGAGGAAGTACTCATAACATGTTCGCAGAAACAATTGCAAAACAAATGATGGGAGGTAAAAAATGATGGAACCGAATGTATTGCTAAAACAAATGTTGGATTTTAACAAAACCGCCTTCGACAACAGCTTTAGTGCGATGTTGATGATTCAGGAGCAAAATGCCAAAATGGTAAACACCTTTCTGGAGCAGGCCGCCTGGATGCCCGAAGAAGGCAAAAAACTCATCCGGAACTGGGTTGATGTTTACAAAAAGGGATGTGAAGACTTCAAGAAAGCCGCCAATGAAAATTATAAAAAGGTGGATGAATTTTTCGCAGGCCAAAAGTCCGAATAATCCATGATGACGGCACACGGGATGACGAAAGGGAATGGGATATGAATGCACATATTGACGATACGACCGGTAAAATTTTGGCGCGATCTTCCGGAATACCAGCGCCAGATGCTTCAACTCGCCGCAGCACAAATGCGAACCGGTGTGGTCATACGGCAGCGCTCTTGTCAAGTATCACCATGAATTCATGCAGCCCTTCTGGATCGCACTGGACGCGTTCTTAACCACGGAAAAAGAAAAACTCCTGCGTCATCCTCCTGCCGATAGTATGCGGGACTATTTTGAGCTTTTGCAGTTCAACCTTCAGGTGGCCGAGAAGGGATTCCATAGCGGTCTGAACGCCATGCTGGACTACCACGGCGCCAGGACCAATAAAGCCATGCAGGCATGGCTGAATACCATCTTCAAGCGTGAAGGAGAGACGATTGTCGATTTTACCGAAAATGAGGCCCGGTTGCTGGAGACCCTCCTTTACGACTATCCTGAAAGCCATTCGCGCCATAAAACCCGAATACGGCTTCCACTTCGATAACGGCGGCTACGTCAAAGCCGGCGAAACGGACCGCTTTCTGGTATATCAGGTGTTGCCGACCAACCACGAGGGTGTCAGAGAGAACGGCAAACCGGTTCTCATCGTGCCGCCTTATGTTCTGGGGGCCAACATCCTGGCATTTTTACCCGGGGAAAACAAAAGCTATGTGCATGCCTATGCCAATCAGGGGATCCCCACCTACATTCGCATTCTCAAAGATATCGCTGCGACGCCGGCCGTGCAAACCCTCACCGGAGAACAGGATGCGCTGGATACCCGCACATTTTGTGAGATCATTAAAAAAAGGCACGGGCAACCCGTCACCCTGAACGGCTTCTGCCAGGGGGGATTTGTAGCTATGACCGGCCTGCTGTCCGGCGAACTGGACGACCTGGTGGATGCCTTGATTACCTGCGTGGCGCCCATGGACGGCACCCGCAGCAAAGCCCTGGTGGAGTACATGCAGCACCTTCCGCCGCGTTTCAAAGACCTGGGCTATGCCGTCAAACCATTGCCCAACGGCAACCGCGTCGTGGACGGCAAGGTTATGAGCTGGGTTTACAAGCTGAAAAGCATGGAAAATGAAGCGCCGTTGTATACCCTGTATCGAGACTTGAAAATGTTTCGACAACGCGGTACCGCGGACCGGCCAAAATCAGCAAAACGGCGGCCGCCATCAACAATTGGTTAATTTATGACCGCAATGACCTGCCCGAAGCGATAACCAAAATGAGTTTCGATTCCTATACCATCCCGGTGGATCGCCAAGGCAACCTGCCCTTCAAGCTGTTCGACCGCAGCCTGAATTTCAAGCGTCTGCAGGAAAAAAACATCCCGTTTCTCATTTGCTATGGTGAAAAAGACGACCTGGTGGATAAGGAAGCCGCCTTGGCGCCGCTGGATTACATCCCGGCCGAAGTTACCTGTTTTCCCAAAGGCCACGGCGCAATTGCCACCTCCTGGTCGCAGCCTGATTCCGCCTGTGCCCTGCACACCCGATTCGGCGACAACTACCGCGGTCCGGTCCGCTTTCATTTGGACCTTGAGAACGGTATCAGCGCGAAACCGATCCAGGATGACATATCTTTGATTTCACACCAAAGTGAGTGGTGTTTGCCGATCGGATAGACCCCATGGAATAATGGAATGTTGGGAATCAAAAGCCGATGGACAGACAATTCTTAGAATTCTGGGGCAATTACCTGCTGGCGGCTGCCAGAGGACAAAAGCAGCTGGAGGATCTGAATCAATGGATTCGGCCAGGGATTCAGCGGATTTGAAGAATTGACCGCCATGTTCAAAAAGTTTTACGGCCTCGAGCAGCCCCGCACTGAAGACTCGGATACAACGCAAGGCGTGGCAGAATGCGGCGGCCGACTTTCGCAACTCCTTCAATGCCTATTTGAATCTGATGGGTCTGGTCCCAAAAGACAAATACCGGGCGCTGGAACAAAAGTGTACCACGCTGCAAAAAAAAGTCGCTGAACAGGAGGATACCATCAAGGTCGCTGAGAAAACTGCTGGCCGAGGAGGGCACCTATCAGGGCGAGACCGTCAAGGTTTTTCAGGATCTGGTGAAAAAGCAGGCGGACGCATTTGAGGCGTTAATGAAAAGTATAGCGCCAGCGGCTAAAGAAGAATAGTGAACTTTTCTCCCCCGTCCAATCAAAACCACGAGCGATGGCTCCAGATATCGTCTTTTAGCTCTTTCATGTCATCCTGCAGCGCCAGATACATTGAAGCATTCTGGATCGCCAGGCCGCCGGTTTGGGCCAAGGCGTTGACCAGCAGGATGATATCTTCAGGATAGCTGCGTTTGACGGCACTGCAAAGCCGCATGATTCCGATGACCTCCTCCTTGACCTTGATGGGAACCACCAGCATGGAAGCAATACCCTCCCGCATGACCTCATCCCGGTATTGGATTCGCTCATCATTGGCGACATCATCGATGATGACCGTCTCGCCTTGCATGGCCTTGGTGACGGACTTTTCGGCCGACAGCGGGCCCTTGTTTAAAAATTCTTCGCTCAAGCCGTGGCTGGCCACCAGCTGCAGATTGCCGGTCTCCTTATTCAGGAGACGGATGACGACCCCTTGCATGCCCAAGGCTTCGCTGAGGTCCACTGTCAGGTTGTGAAAGATCTTCTTAACATCCAGGGAAGAGTTGATGTTGGAGGCCAGGTCCAAAAAGAGCATGGAGTTTTTCTGAATACGCTCCAGCAGACGGGCCCTTTGGATGGCCATACCGCCTTGTTCGGCCAGGGCGGTTAAAAATTCGATTTCATCGGTGGAAAAATCTCGTACGTCGGCAGTGTATAACGCCAGCACGCCGATCACCTTGTCTCTGACCATCACCGGCACATCCAATATGGAGGCAATGCCATCGGCTTTCTTGGCTGCATGGTTTTCAACGCGCGGATCAGAGGTTGCATCACGAATGGCAAGATAGCCGCCTTTTAAGACGGCCAGTACGATGGCTTTGGCCCGCAGGGGTTTGGCGTGCAGGTAGTCGTCCGAAAGTCCCTTTTGCGCCGTCGGAACGAAAACATCTCGTTTTTCATCAGCCAGAAACAGGCAGGCTGCTTTGGCATTCATCGTTTCAATGGCGCTTTCTACAATCAGATCCAGAATCTTTTCCTTGGAAAGTGTTGATCCGAAGGCTTTGCTCACCTTGCAGAATGTTCTGAAATAATCCTTCTCTTTTGTCATACAATATCTCCTCGCAGTTGGGATCGTGAGCTGCTCTTTCTTGGCCGGGTTGAAGGCTTATTTTTTGCTGCAGCCTTGCGGGAATCTCCTTTGGCAGAGGCTGGTTTCTTTTTCCGGCGCCCGTCATCTTCCGTATCCCGATCCATAAGCCATGCGGCTATCTTCGGTGCAAATTCCTTCTGGCACTTCGAACTCACATAGATGCCGATGTGACCGGTATCCAGGCACACATCTTCGGTATCGCGGCTGCCGACTTTGCGAGGTCAGCAGCTCGCAGGCCGCGGGTGGCACCAGATGATCAAACTTGCCGTAGAAATTCAACAGCGGCATCGTGATATTTTTCAAGTCGACCCGGCGTCCCCCGACCTCCATCTGGTTTTGAATCAACAGGTTCTTTTGATAGCAATCTTTGACAAACTGGCGAAATGTTTCGCCGGGTACGTCCGGACTGTCAAATATCCATTTTTCCATGCGAATGAAATTTTCGACAAATGTTTTGTCGTCCATGCCCTCCAAAAAGCCGACGTATTTATCGATCATCAATCGCGCCGGGTTCAGCAGCAAAAACCCGAAGTTTAAAAAGTCGCCCGGCATATTGCCGAAGGTATCCACCATCCGGTCCGCATCCACATTTTTCATCCAGATGTGCAGCAATCCCTGATCGGTGTCAAAATTGGTGGGGGTGACGGTGGTCACCAGATTTTTTAATTTTTCGGGATGCAGCGCAGCATAAATGACGCTGAAGGTGCCGCCCATACAGATTCCCATCAGGTTGATTTTGTCCACCTTATGCCGGGCACGAATGAAATCAACCATATTGTCCATATAGCCGTTGACGTGGTCGTCAATGGTCAGAAACTTATCTTTGCGGGTCGGATAGCCCCAATCAACCATATACAGATCGATGCCGAAATCCTGAAAGATTTTCACGACGCTGCGCCCCGGCTGCAGATCGAGCATGGTTTCCCGGTTGATCAGGGCGTAAACCACCAGCAGCGGCCGCCTTAGTTTTGGCGCCTGATTTGGCTGATAATATTTCAGTTTGACACGATCTTCTTCATAGACAATATCGTAGGGCGTCTTAGCGATGCCGGTGTCCAACTCCTGGAGTAAAACATCGGAAGCTTTCTGAACACGGGTGCGGGCCTTCTCGGCGTCTTCGGCCAGTCTGGTGAGAATTAAGTCAACGGGGATTTTGGGTTTTTCCATTATATTCCCCCCTTGCCTGTCAACCTGTTTTAGGCTGTGGGTAACTGCTGTTTCTGAGAATCTGATTGCAACGTATATTTTTCTTTTTCCAGGATTTTAATCCTTTTTTTCAGCTGATACATTTCTTTGTAAAGTTCATCGAGTTCATTTTGAGTCGGCACCGCCATGGCCTTTAAAATATCCTGGCCAATGGCATTGCGCGCTTCAACAAAATCTTCAAGGGCACCCAGGGTGTTTCCCATGATCTTTACATAGTCGGGGGATTTGAACAGGGACATGTAATGTCCTTCCAGAATTTTTATATATACCTTATAAAAGTCGTTCGAATTTTCGGGCAATTTCCCTTCCCGCGCCATGTCGGATAGTTGCTCCTGAAAAACCTTGAAAGATTTTTCGACCGGCAGCAGGATCAGATGCATAAACTCCGCATACTGGGACTGAAAGCGGTTGTGTTTGTCCAGCGTCGCGTTGATTTTTTCCTGATAGAATCGGGTGAGCCCAAGCTGGGGGATATGAAAAAATTGCCGGAACTCCTTTTCGTAAATTTCCGTCCAGGCCTTGAAGACCTCTTCATCGAGATTGTCAAAGTTAAAGGCGCGGGTCGATTCACCGATTCGGCCGGCCTTTTCCAGCCACTGCTGCTGAAGATAAAAATAGCTTCTCCACCCGGCCTCGACGATTTGCAGCAAAAATTGCGGCATCGCCCGGCCCAGATTGGAAAACGCTTCCATGGCGCCGGAATCCCCGGCGACCGATGAAAGCGTCTGCCAGGAGCTAAACACCGTTTCAAAGGATTCCTGTGTACGGCTTTTCTCACCCTTTGCGGAATCGTCACCGGCCGCATCCTTTTTCGCCCAGTTCTGAAGCATGGAACCCCAGAAATCCGCCGCGGATTTGATCCAGGCCGACAGCAAGGTATCGGCGGCTTGATTACCTTTTTGATTATCCATGAGATATAGCCTTAGTGCAAAGCGGTTGATAATTTTGCCCGGGTGTCGCGGCGGTGGGTCGCTGAAAGGCGCCGCAACATTTCCCAATGGAACTCAGACGCCTGCCACGCAGCAATTGGCCAGAATTAGCCAAAATAAGGACCGGATAAATTGAAATGTTGAATTGGATTCCGATATCAATTACCCCCCGCTATCAGGACCCAATTTGAAAATATAAGATAATATAGAAGTTAACAAAGTCTACGGGATTGTCAACTGTGATTTTTAGTGCAGGTTCTGAAGTTTTTAGTAGCATCTCGATCCAATGAATGATAATTTTCATTAGATCAGGTGAAGTTTTATCGCTTCGAGGTTCGATAAATGAAAACAGCCAGTATATTCAATGATGTCATCGGCCCGGTGATGCGAGGGCCGTCGAGTTCCCACAGCGCCGCCGCGGTCAGAATCGGCCTCATCGCCCGGGCATTGATGGACGGCATGATCGAGGACGTGCTGGCCGAATTTGATGAGACCGGCTCTTTGGCCACCACCCACGAATCCCAGGGTTCCGATATGGGCCTTGGCGGCGGCCTTCTCGGCTGCGAGACTTCCGATCCAAGGCTGTTGGATTATCAGAACGAGTTGGACAAAGCCGGCATTAAGATCCGGTACGTGTACGGATCCTATGGCGACTCCCATCCCAATACCTACCGGCTGACCCTTAAAAGTTTCAGCGAAACGCACTGTCTGATAGCCGTCTCCACCGGCGGGGGCATGATCGAGGTGCAGGAAATCGACGGCCACCCGGTTTCAATCGGCGGCGACCTGCACGAAACCCTGGTTTATTATAAAAACAAAGGGCAGCCCGTCATCGCGCAGCTTCAAAATTTAATGCCGCATGCCGTTCTGAGCTTAAAAAAGGGCGGCGTCCAAAATTTCATCCACTGCCGGGCGCATGCGCCGATAAGCGCCGACGCGCTGGCGGCGGTTCAGGCCGAGCAGAATGTTATCGCCGTAAAACGCATTGCGCCGGTCCTGCCGGTTCCCTCTCCCGGCAAGCCGATCATTCCGTTTTCAACCTGCCGGGAGATGCTGTCATACAACCGGCACCGAAAAATGAGCCTGGCCGACCTGGCCGTTCAATATGAATGCGGCCGAGGGGCCATGAACCGGGATGATGTTACCGGCAAGATGACCGAGATTGTCGCAATTATCAGCGCGTCGATTCAGCAGGGCTTAAAGGGCACCATTTATCCGGACCGCATCCTGGGCTGCCAATCCGGCCGGTTCAGGCAGAGTCTTGAATCGAATCGCTTGTTGGAGGCCGGCATTCTGAACCGTGCCATCCTGTATGTGACCTGCCTGATGGAAGTTAAAAGTTCGCTGGGGGTCATCGTTGCAGCGCCCACCGCGGGTTCCTGCGGCGCACTGCCCGGAACTATTCTGGCGGCAGCCGAAGCTATGAATTGCAGTGCAAAGGACACGGCCGCGGCTTTGCTGGCGGCCGGGTTGATCGGAATCTTCATAACCGGCGCGGCGACCTTCGCTGCCGAGGTGGGCGGCTGCCAGGCCGAATGCGGCGCCGGTTCAGGCATGGCTGCGGCCGCTCTGGTTCAGCTTATGGGCGGATCCGTGGAAACAGCCGTCGCGGCGGCTTCCATGGCGCTGCAGAATATTTTCGGCATGGTTTGCGATCCGGTTGCCAATCGGGTCGAAGTCCCCTGCCTGGGTAAAAACGTAATGGCGGCCGGCAATGCCATTGCGTGCGCCAATATGGCAATGGCGGGATTTGATCCGGTCATACCGCTGGACGAAGTCATTGCCGCCATGAATACTGTCGGTCGAAGCATCCCCTCTGAACTCAGATGCACCGGTCGCGGCGGGTTGTCCGTCACCCGAACCTCCATAGCAATAAAAAAACGGTTTGCGGAAAACTGATCCCGACCAGGTCAGGACAGGCGGTGATATCTTCCTTCAGGCCGGCCGGAACAGTTCACTCACCCGGCCGGAGAAGATTCATTTGACAATGCCGCCTGCTTTTGCCACTATAAAGACGCCAGGCACGCTGAATCCTGCCTGCAGGGGTCCTGAAATTTCTGCGCGACTCGATCTCTCTGCTGCACCGCTTCCCGTCGATTGACCGACTGCTGTTTAAGCTGGATCTCATTTCCAATTATTTTATTGGACTAATCACCAATTGACCCATCAGTTTATTGGTTTTATTTTAATGGAAGCGAATTCGATTCCTGAAATACGTCAAACCGGTAAAACAAGGAGGATGAAATGAGAAATTTACAGCTCAATTATGAGACGCTCATCAAGATAACCAAATCCCTGTCCAAATCGAAAAACCCGGAAGAAATCATCAAAATGACGGTTGAAAGCATTAAATCATCTTTAGGCATCAAAGGTTGCGCACTGTTTTTGATCAATGGTCAGACAAAGGATCTGGAAATAGCGGCATCCGCAGGACTCAGCGAGGAGTATTTGAACAAGGGCACGGTCAGCGCCCTGCGATCCATTGCCGATTCGCTGAAAGAAGGACCCGTTGCGGTCTATGACGTCAGCGATGATCCCCGCATCCAATATCCCGAAGCCGCCAAAAAGGAAGGCATTGCTTCCATTCTTTCCGTACCGATTCTGCTGGGCGATGATGCCATCGGGGCCATCCGGGCCTATACGGCCGATAAATGGGAATTTACCCTGGATGATGTGAATTTCGTGCAAGCCTTAGCCCAGATCGCCGGCATCCTGATCGAGATGACCCGGCTCCACCAAGGCCAGAATGAACACATTGAAGCCTTGGCGACGATGTGTTCATCGCCGAATCTGTAGCCAAAAGCGATGCAGCGCTTCTAACGTTCATTCGTCCCTCGGAAGGACTGAATCCAACCCTAAGTATACGGAGTAATGGAGTGTTGGAGTGCTGCTGACCCTGGTTTTTGATCGAATTTCCAGGTATAACGATAGCCGCATCGAATCGGCCGATCACAACCTATAGTTGGAATAAAGGATCTCTGCCAATACTCCAAGACTCCGATACTCCAAGACTCCATACAATTTTTATAGGTTCAACCAATCCAGGAGGCCGCTACGGATAAAATATCTCCTACCAATTGGCAGTCGGCGGTCGTTAAACCGGAAACGGTGATCGAGAAAATCAAGCCCGGCATGAGTATTTTTCTGGGCACGGCGGTGGCCGAACCGCGCACCATGGTCCGGCATCTGATGACGTCGGCCGCCGGAAACCTGGAAGATCTCGAATTGATCCAACTGGTCAGCGTCGGCGAGGCCGTTTCACTGCAGAGCCTCCAATCCCAGAATTTTCGCCTGAAAACATTCTTTGCCGGTTGGGTGGCCGATGAAGCCATCGAACAGGGGCGGGTGGATCTGATCCCCAGTCGATTTGTAAAAATCCGCCAGTTGTTTGAATCGCTCTTGAGGCCGGTTGACGTAGCCGTCGTTCAGATTACTCCGCCGAATGAGGCCGGGTTCTGCAGTTTTGGGATAGCGGTCGATGTCGCCCGGGAAGCCTTGGAGCAGGCCGCCATCCGGGTCGGTGAAATCAACACCCAAATCCCCAGAACGCTGGGCGACACGTTTGTGAAGGCCAGCGTATTTGATTTTCTGGTGCAGTCCACCGAGCCGCCGATTTATTTCGAACGCTGGGAAGTGGACGAAGTCTGGGATCAGGTCGCGGGGCATGTGGCCTCGCTGATAGAGGACGGAAGCTGCTTGGCATTTTCAATCGGCCCGCTCTACGAAGCCCTCGCCCGCCGCCTGACGGACAAGCGCCATCTTGGCATCCACTCGCCCATTTTCACCGACTCTTTAATGGATTTGATGGAAATCGGTGCGGTCACCAACCGCCGCAAGGAAAACTTTCGCGGCAAAGCGTTGACTTCCTATGCCTTTGGAACCGAAAAACTGATGCAGTGGTTGGACAACAATCCCCTGGTTGAATTTCAGCGGGTCAGCCGCGTGTTCAACCCGGTCATCATCGGCAGCAATCCGCGCTTTGTCACGGTGGTGGCAGCCCGAAAAGTGGATTTGCGCGGCCGCATCGGACTTTACACCGGCAAGGGCAACGTGGCCTCCGGACCGGCTGAAGTAATGGATTTCCTAAACGGGGCCGAACTTTCGGAAGGCGGACGTTCCATCTTTGCCCTGACCAGCCGGGACCCCGCCGGAAACCCTAATATTCTGCTGTCGATCGCCGATTGGCCCAACCAGTTCGGTGCTTTCGAATCCGTGGGGGCGGTCGTTACCGAATACGGCATCGCTTATCTTGAAGGACGTACACTCCGCGAACGGGCCCAGGCCCTCATCGACATCGCCCATCCGGAGGACCGGGCCGCTCTGGTTCAGGCCGCCAAAGACAAAAAGATTTTGTACCACGATCAAATCTTTATCGCCGCAAGCGCCAGCCTTTACCCGGCCGACATCAAAGCGACCCAAACCGTCAAAGAAGATCTCAACATCAGGTACAGAGCCATCCGCCCCTCGGATGAAGAGGGCATGCGCACCCTCTTTTATCGGCTGCCGGATGAAGCCGTTTACTCCCGCTATCTCCAGTCCATCAGAAGCATGCCGCATCTAAAAACGCAGCAATACGTCAATGTGGACTGGAACCAGATCGTGTCCATTGTCGGCCTGGTCGGCGAAGAAGGCCGGGGCCGCATTATTGCCGAGGCGCGCTTTATCCGGATACCGGGCCACCCGCTGGCCGAGGTGGGTTTCGTAGTCGACGAGCAGTATCAACGCCTCGGTATTGCCTCGTTTATGTACAAAATGCTGATCCGGCTGGCCAAAGAGCGTGGAATCAGGGGATTTACGGCGGATGTTTTATTTTCCAACACCGGCATGATGAAGGTTTTCCGCAAAGGCGATCTGGCGGTCGAGGCGCATCTGGAGAGCGGCGTCTATCATCTGGAGATCCCTTTTGACAAGCTGAATAAAGTGTGACAGAAATTATGGATATGTTACCGGTTCAGGCTACGCTTAAGTACTACGCACGTTTTGAGCATATCAAGGATGAGCGGCAACGAATCTATACTGGCTTTTCGATCTTGCCGTGGATATCGGCGAAAAGACCAACCTTGCCGATCTAAATATGGAAGTCTGCCAAAGGTTAAAAAATGAACATGATCAATGGAATGCTAAAATGATGCCACCGCTGTGGGAGCCCCGCGGTAGCATTCCTTTTAAACTCGATGGAGTTAATTTGAAATGGCATTATTAGCAACTGCCTGTTTTGATTTAGACACATTATCGGCGATGTGGCAAATAGCTATTTATCTCAATCCGCGAATAAAATCTCCCACTGCTTCAATCCCATTTTCTTCCATTACCCGGATGGTCTGTGAGCCGATGATCTCGGCTCCGGCATCCTCATAGATTCTGCCGATTGCAATCGGATCGCTCTTTGGGCGAATGCGGCCCGCCGAGGGAGAAGCAAACTTGATCTCGGCTATCAGATTGATCTGGTCGGGTGCCGATACGGCCGCCTTGAAATCACGACGCCCCGGCAAGCTATGCTCGCTAAAATCGGGCATCGCTTTTTTCAGCCGCGCAACTTCCTTTTTCTTCTCTGCGATTATTTCCGCCAATTTCTGGTGCATCGCCAATGTCCCTTGACCGTAGTCGAATCATTAAATTTATATTTTCATTCACATTGGTGCCAATTTGGGATCCATACTGGATGCTGGATACTCGATACTTGATATTCGGTAATGCACCTAGAATGAAATCCAGAAACCTCCATCATCCAGCATCCAATATTCAGTATCCAGTATCCAATAACTACCGTCACAGCACCTTCCTGATATAGGGCGTACACTGCTGGGTGAATTCAATCAGGTTATCAAGTTTTTTTCGCGCTTTCCCGGAATCTATGGCATCCACGGCGATCTCGATGCCGTCGCTGAAATTATCGCACACACCGGAGGCCACAAAGGCGGCCGACGCATTCAGCAGGACCATGTTGCGCTTGGGGCCCTTTTCGCCGTTCAAAATGCTGCGAATGCCGATTTCCCGGCGCGGTCCGGCGGCGAATTTCATGGCACCGTGAAACAGAGGGGCGTAAAGAAACCCGATGCCGATTTCGTTGATGCAATTCTGCACATCGGAAGTGGTAAGGTCCAATTTTACATCCAGGCTTTCAAGTACGTCGGCGCTGCCGCATAGACTGGAAACGGCCCGGGTGCCGTGCTTGGCCACCTTGATACCGCCGCCGGCCGCCACAAATGCCGTCGTCGTGGAAACGTTAAAAGTCCGGGTGCCGTCGCCGCCGGTTCCCACAATATCGAAGATGGTCTCCGCTTCGATATTGATTTCGTCCCGGTCGATGTTGACCGCATGATTGTTAATATTGATTTTGTTGGCTCGGGCGCGCATGGTCCGGGCCGCGCCGGCAATCTCATCCACGGTTTCGCCCTTAAGCCTCAAGGCCGTAATGAAGGCCCCGATCTGACCGGCTGTGGCGGTTCCGGTCATAATCTCATCCATGGCGGCTGCCATTTCTTTTTCGGTAAGATTTTCACCTCGGACGACTTTTGCAATCAGTTGCTTAATCATTTTGCTTCCCTCCTTGTAAGGAAAAATTATGAATAAGAATCGTCTCTCAGTTTCAAATAGGCGGAGACCGGCGTTTCCGTATCCGCCAGGAACTCCCGGTAGACGGGTATCAGGTTGCCCTGGCGGGCCATTTTCTTAAATTCTGCCAATGAGGGTTTTATTTTCAATTTTCCGCTCCCCAAGAAAAAGGCCGTGAAACTCAGGGTCCCACGGCCTTAGAAATTGCGATAAAAAAACCGCGGGACCTTTGGAGGTGCCCACGGTTTAAAAGTTTTTTAAGTCATATGCGTCTATCTTGACAGGCTCACCTCCAGGTAGAAGTTGAGCCACCACCAGTTGCATAGACAATTTTTAAAGGTATTTTTGTTTCCGTAATTCAGGGCCGACACTTTAGTGACCGTGAAACTCTCTGTCAAGGAAAAAATTATCCGGTAAAGCTTATCTGGTAAATCATTTATTATTTTCGCCTGCCCTTGTTTCCCGGATCCTAATTCATCCGCGCTAAAAAATATTCTACTAAGGGAATTTGCTTTTATTTTTTGACGATTTGCGCTATTGAAAAAATTTTTGAACAAAATACCCAGATTTTAAGGATAACATCTCTGGGCAAAAAATAGTTGAGCCATCAACTTTTAATCATCTTGTCAGCCCGTCAACGGGTCAACCACGCCCAATAGAGGGAGACCATGCGCAACTATCCTGAGAAACTCGAAAAAGTCTATTATTTCGGCACCTGCCTGGCAGATATGTTTTATCCGCAAGCCGGCCTGGCAGGCATCAAGCTGATCCAGCGGCAGGGAGTCAAGGTTATTTTTCCGCCCCAACAAACCTGCTGCGGGCAGCCGGCCTACAACTCCGGATTTCCGGCTGAAGCCAGGGCTGTGGCCCGCAAACAGATCGATCTGTTTTATAAAGACTATCCGATCGTGGTTCCTTCCGGATCCTGCGCGGGTATGATGCGGCACCACTACCCCAAATTGTTTGAAAACGATCCCGCCATCGATCAGGTTAAAGATTTTTCAGCCAGAATCTTTGAACTGTCGGAATTTCTGGTCAAGGCGTTGAACATCAAACTGGAAGACCGCGGCGAACCCATCAAGGTAACCTGGCATTCGTCCTGCCATGCCATGCGCGAAATGAAGGTCACCGAAGATTCCAAGGCATTGATCCGTCAATTGAAAAATGTGGAACTGGTTGATCTGGAAAACGAATACGAATGCTGCGGTTTCGGAGGGACTTTTGCCGTAAAGCAGCCGCAGCTGTCAGACGTTATGGTCAATGATAAAGTGGATTATATCCGGCAAACCGGTGCCGCACGGGTTTTATCAGGGGACTGCGGCTGTCTGATGAATATCACCGGCGCCATGAATTACCGGAACATACCGATTACCGGTCAGCATCTGGCCGAATTTATATGGGAGAGAATTAATGGCTAACCATCAACCGCTTGATTTCGAAAAGAATGTTGCCCAGGCATTAAATGACCCGCAGTTAAGGCAAAATTTCAAATTCGCCATGGGTAACTTTATTCTGAAACGCAAAGCTATTTTCCCGGATGAGGCTGAAACCGAACAGCTAAGAACCCTGGGAAACGCTATCAAACAGCGCGCTCTGAGCAGGCTGCCGGAGCTGCTGCAACAGCTTGAAGAAAAATGCACCCGCAACGGCATCCAGGTCCATTGGGCCGAAACCACGGCCGAAGCCAACCAGTACGTGCTGGAGATTATGCAGGCCCACCAGGCCACCCTGCTGGTAAAGGGCAAATCCATGGTTTCCGAAGAAATGCACCTGAATAAGTTTTTGCAAGGCCACGGCATCGAGGCCCTGGAAACCGATCTGGGCGAATTCATCGTTCAGCTGAACAACGAAACGCCGTCGCACATCATTGTCCCTGCAATTCATAAAAACAAGGATCAAATTGCCCGAATTATGCATGAAAATATTCCGGACACGCCCTACACGGAAGATGTGCAGGAGCTCAATGCCATCGCCCGCCGGACCTTGCGGCAGAAGTTTTTCAAAGCCGGCGTGGGCTTAAGCGGCGTCAATCTGGCCGTGGCCGAAACCGGGACCCTGTGCCTGGTCGAAAATGAGGGCAACGGCCGCATGTGCACCACCGTACCTCCGGTGCATATTGCCCTCATGGGCCTGGAAAAGGTCATCGAAAAGCTGGTGGAAGTGCCCCCCATGCTGCGTCTGCTGATCGGGTCCGCCACCGGCCAGCTGATCACCACCTATGTCAACATGATCACATCACCGCGCAAAGCAGGTGAAAAAGACGGCCCCCGGGAGGTGCATTTGATCATCCTGGACAACGGCCGTTCGAAAATTTATGCCGACGTCCAGCGGCGCCAGACCCTGCAGTGCATCCGCTGCGGCACCTGTCTCAACCACTGTCCGGTGTACACCCGCATCGGCGGCCATGCCTACGGCTATATTTATCCCGGTCCTATCGGCAAAATTCTAAACCCCCAGGTAGAAGGGCTGAAAATCGCCGGAGTGCTGGCCACCGCCTCCAGCCTGTGCAATGCCTGCGAGGAGGTCTGTCCCGTAAAAATCCCCATCCCGGATCTGTTGCGCCGGATACGCAACGAAATTTATTCCCGTGATTCCAGCGCCACGATAGAAGGACACGGATATAAAAGCAAAGGTGTCGAGCGTCTGATCTGGAAGGCATGGGCCGTCATGAACACCCATCCGCAGATCAATGCCGCCGGTCAAAAGGTAATGGGAACGTTAAAGGCGAAACTGCCGAGAATCGGCCCTCTCAAGCAGTGGAGCCGTCACCGCGCGCCCCTTGAATTAGCCCCCAAAAGTCTGCATGAATTGGTTAAAGAAAACGGAGTCGATGATGAGTGAGAAAGCACGTGAACGAATTTTTGCCAGGCTGTCTGCCGCCAACCGGCAGCCCTTGGAAGACGGACCGCAGGCGGCCGACTTGCCTGTCAAAATTTACAGCCGGCAGGAAAAAATTGAAAACCTGAAAAGGTTGATGGAGGCCATGCGGACCGAAGTCCACGTCACGGATGCCGCCCATTGGATTGACAAACTCGAAGAAGTATTGAAGATCCGCAACGTAAAAACGCTGCTTTACGGGCCCCGCAGTGAAATCGGGGCTTCCCTGCAGCAACGCTTCCAGGCGGCCGGCGACGGCCGGCCGGAACTTATTCCCTACGACCGGGAAATCGAGCATCTAAAGAAGACGGTTTTCAACGTCGATGCCGGTATCACCTCCACCTACGGCGCCATCGCCGAAATCGGTGCGTTGATTTTGTGGTCTTCCCCCGATGAACCGCGCCAGATGTCATTGGTCCCGCCCATTCATGTTGCCGTGCTTAAGGCCGACAATATCTATAATACGTTTATGGAAGTCATGCAGAAAGAAAATTGGGCCGGCGGTATGCCCACCAATGCATTTTTGATATCCGGCCCCTCAAAAACCGCGGACATCGAATTGACCCTGGCCTTCGGCGTGCATGGACCCAAGGAGTTGATTGTATTGATTGTGGACGGCGAATAAGCATAGGGCATGGAGAAGGAATGACCGAAGATTCCATCAATTTGGTACTCATCGCAAAAGATGAAAAGGACCAGGCATTTTATCAAAGCCATCTCTCCCCCTATGAAGACATCGAGTTGGAAGTTTATCCAAGTGTAATGGAATTCAGGAATCAAAGCCATGGGAAACTATACTCGGGATTTCTGGTGGATATCCGCACGCTCATCAAATCCGCGGGCGGAGAAAAACTGTTTTTTTCACACCTGTTGCAATATTTTCCGGTAATGCGGGTAACAAAAAAGCCGGGTTCAGACTCGTTCTCCGGTCTGGTGGAAAGTAGAAATTTAGGCCGTCTAAAGGGCAGTGCCCTGCTGGATGCTTTCGTAACTGATCTCTGTCGCAAAAACCCCCCGCGCGAAGTCCCTTCCGGGAGACAGCAAGGCATTTTCCGCAGTGTTTACGTTTACTATTCGAATAATTTTACGAGGGAAAAACCGGAAAGAGGCGTTATTGAAAGTCTTACCGCCAAAAGCTGCTTTTTGGTGACAAATGATGAGATCGCAAAGGGAGCCGGTATCTGGCTGGTATTTGCCGACATGAGCGATCAAACGCCCATGTGCTGCGAGGTAAAATGGACGAAACACTGGAGGCCCGGCAGCCTGTATCTCCCGGGGCTGAGCCTGGCATTTGTTGGAATGACGGATGAGCAGGTTGGAGAGCTCGCTAAGTTGTCTAAAACGTGACCGGGTTTGAATCGGAAGCGTTAAATATCCTGAAAATCTTCCGCGATTTTTTCGACTGATTCCATCACATCGACCAGCAAGGCATCCAGCTCTTCCTCCTGGAAACCCAGCGATTCGACGGCATCTTCCTCCATTTGATACTGCAGATCATCCGGGCCGGTGCCCATGCCGCTCATTTTCGCGAAATAATCTGCCACGTGAAGGAACAGGGCCAATTCGCTGCCGCCCGAACGCGATGGACGGTGATGCCATCGGATGGGATGATGAATTGCATCGGGCAGGATCCATTTTTTACATATGTCGGCCGCTATCTCACAGTGGTCGATTCCCAACAGGTCTTTTTCGGCCTCGAGATAGGTTTGGTCCCCGTCCGCCAGATAGGTATCGAATTCCTCTTTTCTCTGAAGCACATATTCATCCAGGATGATTTTACCCCCATCATGGATGAGGCCCGCCACAAAGGCGTCATTGGAAAGTTGTGGATTAATCCGATCGGCCAATAACTGGGCGCCAAATCCAACAGCCAGGGAATGCCGCCACAAATCACCGGAATCCATGCCGTAGCCGGACAGCTCTTGGCCCATTAAACCTGAAACGCCGGCCATGGTAATGACCTCACTCAGGGTTTTCTGGCCCAACAACACCGCGGCATGCTGGACGGTCGAGATTTTGCCGCTCAAACCATAATAGGCCGAATTGCTGAGCCGCAGCACCTTTGTGACAATGGACTGATCGTTTTGCAGCAAATTGACCAGGTCGCTGATTCCCGCAGTCTGATCCGCCATGATCTTGCGGGCTTGCAGCACAATTTGCGGCATCGGCGGCAGGTCTTGCAGCCTCTCCAATACCATTCTCTTCAAGGCCATCCCGCTCGCCGGCTGCTTGGAATCTCTTGATGGCTTAAGCGGCGGGCTCTTGGGCTTAACCTTGCGTGTTGGCCCTGATGGTTCCCGATCCGGTGTTGAATCCAATTCGATTCTGATCCGGCCTTTCTGGCAGGACGGGCAGGGAAATGCGATTTGCTTGTCATATTTTTTCAGCCGCTCGCGGGGGATTTCAAAGACTTTGTGGCATTCGGGGCACTTTACTTTCATGGATTTTCCTTTTTGCCGATTTTTAAAAATGCTAAATTCCCTTTGATATGGGCCGGCTGGGGAATCTTGCAACCCCGAGCCCCGCCCGGGGCTTGAAACCCGGAATCGTTCAACATATATTATATAAAGACTACCCCGACCTGCAAAAAACATCAAGCAGTTTGTACAACCGTTTGTAATCAGGCGTATTTTTATCATTCAAAGTTTCGATCCGGTTGACAATCTCTGCGGCATCAAGTAGTAAAGGACCCCTCCCCCCGGGACCCGGCCTTGATTTTGTCCTCGTGGGGTGCCGCTTTTTTTTAAAGATTAAACTGAACACGGAATTTGATTTTTATCGGGAAAAAATGCTGATGCCTGAACGGGATTGCACGTTTCACGGACCTGAAGGAGATTTTCATTACATTGATTGGGGTGGGACCGGGCCCTCGGCCCATTTTTCTCATGCAACCGGATTTTGCGCCGGAGCGTACTCGCCGTTGATCAAACTGCTCGGAGCACAGCTTGATATTGTCGGCCTGGATGACCGGGGACACGGAAAAACCGCGGTTCCGGCAGACCCGGCCGGACTTAAAAACTGGGATGTGTTCGCAAATGATCTGGCAGTTTTTTGCGAGAGCTTAAGCGAGCCGGTGATTGCCATAGGGCACTCCCGGGGTGCGACGGTCAGCCTGTTATTGGCAGTCAAAAGACCCGAATTGATCCGGGCCCTGGTGCTGATTGACCCGACCATTCTGCCGTTTTCATGGATGTGGTGGTGGTATCTGGCTAAAAAAACGGGGAATGCCAAACGGGTACCCATCGCGGCGAGGGCAGCCAGGCGGAGGTACGTCTGGCCGGACCGCCGGTCCATTCTGGATTCATATCGGGGCAAAACCGTTTTCCGCAGATGGCAAAAAGGATTTCTGGAGGCCTATATCGAGGCGGGGACCGAAATGACGGCCGACGGTAAAATCAGGCTTTGCTGTGCCCCGGCCTGGGAATCCCGCTGCTTTGCTGTTTGCCCCCACGACGTATGGCGCTACATCCCCCGCCTGAAGCAGCCAACCCTTGTCCTTTACGGCGCCAAATCCGATACCTTTCTGGCGCCTGCCGCCAGGCGTTTTGCAGCCAAAGTACCGGCGGCCGTCATGGTGAGCCTGGAAGAAACCGGTCACTTTGTGCCCATGGAACGCCCCGCTGAGACCGCCGAAACGATCATGACCTTTCTTAAAGAAAAAGCTATTATCTGAGTAAAAAATCCTGACCCAGAGGACTATGTTTTCAATGTTAGAATTATTCAATGCCCTCCGGTCTGGGAATAATTCCCAAATATGGAAATTTTCCCAGGCAAAATAAACCCTTTCCCCTATAGACAATTTCAGCAAAATTAGAGATAATATTAAAGGTCTATTCACGTTATAGGTGGGATTGTCCAATAACCTTTAACCTGAAAAGGGTCCTTAATACTTGAAATGGACGACCATTCAGATAAAAGAGCTTCCGAACGCCGCATCTGCAACGCCTTGATGTCATTTTCATTTTTCAACCAAACCCACTGCTATGAAGCAAAGGCACTGAATTGCAGCGCCGGCGGCATGTGTTTTCAGTCCAACCATTTTTTGCAGCCCGGCGCAACCGTTTGCATTCGCGTGAAAGAATTCAAGTCCTTAGGCTTGTTGCAAGATTGCGAGGTCGGTTTGCGCTGCATGAGCCTCGCGGAGGTAAAATGGTGCAATGAAGTGTTTGGTGCCGATTCCGCCACCTATGGTGTCGGCGTCAAATATCAGCCGCCGGACTATTAGCCGCCGGACAAACGCCGTTAACTTTTTATGATTCTTTGGGATCCTTTTCCGTTCTTGATGCGGTGGAAGCCTGGTTATTTACCTCTTTTTTTTCAGATTGTACTTCACCCAGGTACTTGGGAAGTTCGAGTCCTGAAAGTTCAGCGATATCGTGCAGCGGCGGAAGACTCTTTATCAATCCCGACAGGAAATTGGCGGTGGTGTTTCCAGCTTTATCTCCATTTCCCGAATCCCAGACTGTAATCTTGTCTATCTTAAGGTTTCTTATGGCCTCCACCTGCAGGGTGACCAATTCTTCGATTTTTTCAATCATGAGAAGCGTCGCAGCTGATTTAGCATCACCGTTGCAGCTTTTAACAAGTTCGTTATAGCCTGATGCCTTGCTTTCCAAAACTTGCTTGATACCCCGCGCTTCCGCTTCATATCTCATAAGGATTCCATCTGCATTTCCCTTGGCTTCCCTGCGAATCTTCTCTGCTTCGGCTTCGGCGGCAATTTCCACTTTTCGTTTTTCAATTTCCTGTCTGACTACCTCTTCGGCATTGAGCCGCTGTTGCTCCGCCAGGTACTGGGCCTTCTGAATTTCAACCTCCGCATTCCGTTTAGCCACTTCCCCCAGCTTCAGGGCATTGGCCTGTTTAATGGCAAGCTCTGCCTCGGCATCGGCAATATCGGCCTTGGCCTTATTTTCGCCGCCCACGGCTTGGGCCTCTTGTTCCTGAATATAGATGCGCTTATCGGCCTCGGCTTTCTTCTTGCCTTTCTCAGCCTGGGCCAGATTCTCGGCGACCTTGATCTCTTTTTCTCTTTCTGCTTCGGTTTCGCCGATGGTCGCCATTGTTTCCTGCTGCTGTACAAAGATACGTCTGTCAGCCTCGGCCTTCTTCTTGCCCTTTTCAGCCTGGGCCAGATTCTCGGCGACCTTGATCTCCTTTTCCCGTCCGGCTTCGGCCTCACCGATGGCCCCATGTTTTTCCTGCTCGGCAACATCAATCTTGGCCTGATTGATGGCCTCCGCCGCTGCCTTTTTGCCAATGCTTCCGATGTAATCCGATTCATCAGTAATGTCGGTGATGTTCACGTTGATTAAGTAAAGACCGATCTTGTTGAGTTCGGGGGCCACATTTTTGCGGATGGAATCCAAAAAACTTTCACGATCCTGATTGATCTGCTCAATTGTCAGGGATGCCACCGTGAGTCTGAGTTGCCCGAAGATAATTTCTTTGGCCATTTCCTCAATATCCTGCTGGCCAAGTTTCAGAAGCCTTTCCGCAGCGTTGTTCATGACCCCCGGCTCTGTGCTGATACCTACAGTGAACGTACTAGGGACATTGATGCGTATATTCTGCATGGAAAGAGCCTTCTGCAGCGGGATGTTGATTGTCATCGGTGTCAGATTCATATAGGCATAGTCCTGGATAAGCGGCCAGACCAGGGTACCACCCCCGTGGATACAATTTGCGGATTGACCGGTTCCCACTCTTCCGTATATCACCAGGATCTTATCGGAGGGGCATCTTTTGTAGCGCGAAGCCAGAAAGGCAAGAGTCGAAATAACCAGAACGACAAATGCGACAATGGGTAAAACCCAGAAACCGAGGTCTTGCATAATACCTCCTTATTTTTTGTGATTAGATTCTTTCAACGACCAGAACGTTGCCGTCTACCCAAATAACACGAATGGGTGTATCGGTACTTATTTCCTTTTCATCGCTTGACGCTGCCTCGTACTCACGGAGGCTGTTGTTGACACTGACCAGCACTCGGCCCGTCCCTTTTTCCGGAATTTTCAGATAAACCCTTCCCTGGGAACCCACCGTACTGTCTATTGAAATAGTCCCACTCGATTGTAATTTCAGGATTAAAGAGAATAATTTTTTTATGATCCAGACCGAAACCAGTCCTGCGGCAACTGCACCGACGATGGAAATAAAAGTTCCCATCCTGCTCTGCCTGGACAGCGCTAAACCGACGAGACCAAACATCATTAGAAAGGAGGTTAGTCCATGCAAGGAGAGAATCTTGAAACCAATATCCGAATCCGCATGGTGAGCGTCAAAATCATGTCCTCCTGTATCAAAGTCACCGCCGCCATCATGGCCAATCCCGACTAACTGCATAACGAGCCGGATAGAAACAAAGGCGCCTCCAATAATGGCACAAATCAGAAAAAACATCTCTAATCCATTGAATTGTGCAAATAGGGACTTCATGAAGCACTCCTTTTTCTGTAAACATCTGTACTAAGGTATTTTAAACCGGAATCCACCATCAGCGTAACGATTTTAGCATCCGGATCGAATCGCTCTGCTACCCGAATTGCTGCCACGACATTTGCCCCTGATGAAGTGCCCGCAAAAAGGCCTTCCTCAAGGGCCAGACGCCTGGTCATGGCCTTCGCGTCCTCCGTCTTAACCGCAATTATTTCATCCACCAGACCGGGATCCCATAGCGGCGGAGTATAGCCAATCCCGACCCCCTCGATTTTATGGGGTCCGGGTTGACCGCCGGACAATACTGGGGACTCGGCCGGCTCGACCACTATCACCTTAATCTTGGGGCTGCGACGCCTTAACCCGGTCGCTACACCTCGCGACGAAGCCGCAGTCCCAACACAGTGAACAAATGCATCGATTGCTCCGTCCGTTTGGTTCCAGATTTCCTCAGCCAACGGATAGTAGCCCGCAATGCTGTCGAGATTGTTGAGCTGGTCGGTCCAGTATGTGTGAGGTCTTTGACTAAATTCCCTGGCAGCTTCAATCATATCTAGAATCAACTTTTTTGAAGTGAGGCCGCCCTCGCTCGGTATCAATGTGAGCTCGGCACCAAAAGCCGCCATCTGATTCAGCTTATCCTGACTAAAGGCGTCGGAAGTAATGATGTGAAGGCGGTACCCCTTGGCAACACAAATCAGCGCCAGTGATATGCCTGTGCTGCCTCCCGTGTACTCAACAATGACATCCCCGGGCCTTAAGCGGCCTTCTTCCTCAGCCCTTGAAACCATAGCCTGTGCCATGCGATCTTTCATGCTGCCGGTCGGATTTTCCCATTCGAGTTTCGCAAAAACCTGTGCACATCCGGGAGGAACGACATTGCACAGCTGAACTATCGACGTATTTCCAATCGCCCGCAGAATGCTGCGATCAATACTCATGCTGTCCTTCTCCTTTGCGGTTGAATCCATCTTTTTTTGTAACATCTATCTTGGCACTTAGAGATATAACGTTGCTGACCTGGCTGCTTTATTAACCCGCCCGTTTTATGGTTTTTGATATGGCCGATGTCGAAACACCTACCCGCCTGGCAACTTCGGCCAACGCAACCCCATGCCCCTTTACCAGTTCAATCGCTATCCGGCTTCGAACCCCGCTTACCTCCTTGCGGCGGCTGCCCCCCTTTAATTCGTCAAGGGATACTTTTCCATTTTTACATATTTTAGTTATATATTCATTAATTTTCTGATGACTCCGGCTGACCGGCAATTGAAATTTAATTTTGGCTTCAGCTTCTTTGATGATCCGCTCGACGAATTCACCACGGCCTAATATCCGATCATCACTCAATTCACGTTCCCCCGAGCGGCGGTGACGGCGATTATACGAGACAGCATAACCGGTCAGCAGTCGACGCATGAAATCGGAAAGACCCCTTTCAGAGCTGCGCAAAAGGATGTGCGCATGATTGGTCATAATGGTCCAGGCATAAATGCCGGTTTTAGCATCGACGGCAAGCTTTCCGAGACGCTTTACGAAATTTTTACGGTCGGCAACATCGTTGACAATCCGCCGTCCTTCGATTCCTCGCACAATCACATGATGCAGGGTCCCCGGGACATCCAATCGAGCTCGTCGCGGCATCGCATCCCTCCTCCATGGCGTTTTCTCAATTCACATAGCACAATTAGTCAACAACGTCCCCTATTTTCCCCCAGAACTTCACGCAAAAGCACCATCAAGCTCAAGGTTTTGTTGCTGGTTCATCTTTCTTACATTTCCGGTATCCTTTCCCGCAGGCAGTCTTTTATACTCCTGGTGGAGGCTGAGGAATCCGGCCGCAAGGGATGGCTTCGCGAGAGGGCCGGTCAAGCGGATTTCAGATGGGCGGTCGGAGTGGAAGCTTCGTCCCGTAAGTTTTGGGTGGTGTCTTAGGGCTATTGACGGAAATGGTAACGACCTGAGTAGCCGGCAGAATTTGGAGCGCAGCGAAAAACCGGTCTGAACCGGCGCATTTGTCGGTGGATGAATGACCATGCGGCTATCTGCAGGGTCATTTATTTTGAATCTATTTTCTCTATTTCATTAACTGCGTCATAATAGTCGGAGTAGAAAGGGGACTCGAACTGGCACTCAGGATTGTCAGTCAGCTCTTTCGCCAGGACATCCAGGTAGTATTTCAATTGCTCGCCATAGGCATGATAGTCCATCTCCGCCGATAACTTCGCTTTTTCCCGCCTTTGACTATCGTTGGTAATCATAAACAGGGCGTCACAGAAATACTTTTTAACCAGCATGTTGCTTTGGGCATCCATCTGGTGAGTTTGCTCATGTATATCCAGCCCGTTGAGATACCACTCGCACAGCGGTCGAGGAGTGCAGTCATTGCAGAACTCGGGCAGGATGATTTCACCGCTTTGAAAGTCATAGCCTCCGCTTTCCTCCTTATATTTTTTCCGCCAGTCCTTATCCGGGTACATTCTGGTCATCTCGCGAATAACCAGTTCCATGAGATCATCTTCATCTTTCGCGCGGTCGGCCATTGCTTTAAAGGTATTTCTCAACCTGATAAGAGCCTTCATGTCGGCCAGCAGGGATTCCATCTGTTTGCATCTGTCCTTTTCAGCATAGCTTCTTGGATCGCAAAGGCTCATTCTCAATTCAATTGCTGAACCAATATCGCAGCGCGGGGAACCGCTGGACTTGCGCCCTACGTCTTTCGAAGCATAAAATTCGTCGATCTTCTGCAGATCCCTCTCAAAGTAGGGTTTGGGTATTTCAAATTTGGTTCCATAGCAGCCGAGGGCCCTTCCTGCACGATTATCCGCTGACCTGAAATAAATGCTCGGCGATTCGACTTCGATGCTCATGTCGTTCCCTTCCGAGCTTCCCTTAATAACCCAAGCATGGATATTAGGATAAGCATCCTCATCGTTGGCATCATAGCCGGTATATTCTTCCCACCCTGTGCAGTCCCTCGGTATATACGAAGTGAAGGCCACACACTGTTTGCCGGTCTCAATTATCTTTCCAATGCCTGTGGATAGGGAGTGAATGGCATAATCTTTCTGATCCATAAACCGTCCTGTTTTGGGATCATAGTACTCGGTGACAATCAGATATCCGACAAACTTCTCTTCGACCTTGTAATTCAAGTCAACCCACGCCCAGCCCCGCTCCGACAACTCTGAATCTTTGCCGCTGACAACGATGCTCCCGCTGGACCTCGAAGCATAAGAAAGGGGAACGAGCGGTTTTGTTTCATCTCTCAGCTGGTGAATCGATTTGGCGGCCTCACGGTAGTTGCGGTTGATTGCTTCAATCCTATGGTCGACTTCTTCTTCAGGGGTCTTGCTTGGAATCTCAGGCAAGCCGAGGCCCACCTTCGGAAGCTGGCTGAGCATTTGAGTCGTAAGTTCCGTCAACTCTTGCTGGATCTCGGCCAATTCGGCTGGATCGCTGGTCTCTCCAGCTTTCCTGGCCAGTTCCTCCATCTTCTTCTGCATGGCCTCAAAATCATCTTCACCTGAGGCGAAAGAAGCGCCGGTGAGACAAAATAGCAGCGCAAGAAAAACCAGGAATAGGTGAGGGAAATTTGATGCCTTCATCCTATGAGCAAAACCTTTGCTGCATGAATGTCCGTCTCAAAGATAGAATTCTCCGGGAGCCTGTCCGGCAACCTAAGATCCCTCGCTCCCGCGGGGGGAAACGGCTGGGTGAGGGGGCGTATGTGATGTGATCGTTGTGATGCGAACTCTTTTCGTGTAAAAAAATATAGGCTACTGATCGCTGTGTGTCAAGGACGAATTCAGCCACGGTATTGTGGGGCGCTCGTTTTCGATCCCTTGCCTATCTTCGATCCATAATTGCCAGGCGAAGTCCCAAGACAATTAGCACTCCTCCGGTGAACCAACGAATTTTGTCTGCAAAATCAAGTGAATCTTGATCTTCCTGCGAATGCAGCACCGCACTTCAGTCTTCGCACAATCAGCAAGTCGTTTCATGAATATGCGGGTTCTGTATCCTGAGGCCGATGGGACCATCGCCGGGGCGAACCTCAGCTCATTGAGACACGACGTTTGAAATCGTTGCATTCGTTTTTCGTCAGCTCATTGATCTGCCGGAGAAGGCAATTCCTGCGTAAGTTGCCGGGCAAGCCAGCCAGAAACTATAAAAAATTTTTATAATTTTTTTTATTAATACTGATAATTTCATACCTTTTTTAAAAAGTCATAAATAAAGTAACGGCTTGATAATATAAAACATATGATATAGTTTTTGCTTATGGGGTATGTTTTTTGCATTCAGATTTATAGCGGCAAAGAAATTTCTCATTTACATGCGGAACGGGTATAGCGGATCTCACGGAAAATGCAAAAAACAAATTTAAAGACAAGCAAACCTGCCGAAATCGAGTTGAATCCACCCCAACTTCACCGGGTTCCTGGGAACAGATAATTTAACATGAGCCTGCACGCGAGAACAGCCAATTCTTTGCGTTATAATCCACGAATAGTGGAATGTTTCAGGACTCCGGCGGGCATCCAATCGAGCTCGACGCGGCATTGTATCCTTCCTGCTACGGAGCGAATGCGGCTGCCTCACGTCGCCTCAAGCGGGCTCAGACGGCGGGAGCGGCCACCGGGCTTTCTGCATATTCTCCGATCCGGATCATGCGGAACCGAAAGTCGGCGTCGTATTTTTAAGGTTAGAGCGATGACGAGGAGGAGCAGTCCCCGACCGTACCAGCGGTCCTCGGAGAACCAGTAAGGCTTGATCAGCGCCCACAACCTGGTCAGATAGCCGAGTTGTCGCAAGGCATACTGAAGGGACGGGACATCCGTACGCACTTTTCATGGAATTCACCCCTGATTTCGAATTGCGCAAGATGGCGAGAGTTGAATGGCTCGAATTCTGAGCCCTGTCATTGCTCCACCTTTTTTTTCAGAATCTCCAGCATCTGCTCGGGCGTACTCCTTTCCAGGATGGCCCTGAACTGACTGCGATAATTCAGGACAAGACTCACATGTTCGACGACAACGTCATATGCTTTCCAGATGCCGTCGACGCGGATCATCTCGTAGTTGATGGGGGTTTCAGCCGAAGGGGTGATGATTTTCGTCAGAACCTCGGCTCTCGTGTTCGAAAACACGATTTGCCGGATATAAACAATTTTCTGGTTGTTATAAGCAAGGACTTTGTCCATATAATCGCGTTCCAGCAGGCGTCCATAGAGACGAATGAATTCCTGCTGCTGGGTGGGATTCAATTCCCTCCAGCTCGCTCCCAGGCTCTGCCGGGCGAGTTCTTCGGTATCGAACATCTGCTGATAGTAGTACCGGAGCTTCTCTCTTTTGGCATCGGTGCCGAGATTTTGATCGCGCACCACAGCCAGAACCCGGCCAACGTCGGTCTTAACCGTGGCGAGCGGATCCGCTGCGTAAACGCAAAACGTGGTAAAAATAACCACCGGAATAATCAAACCCGAATAATATTTTATCATATCTCATCTTTCTGATCGGGCTGCGCGGCAACTTTCCCCGATCGATCATCTCGGTTGATCGCGTCGATCAACACGGGTGCGGCCAATTTAAAAAAGGCCGCACCGGATTGTACCGTTGACATCCTCAAAAACGCCATGGTGTCTATTTCAAACCTTGGTCAAAACCGGCAGCTCAACTGGCCGCTGATGATATTGACGCTGGCGTCGTAATCTCCCTTGAGGGCGCCGCAGGTGTAATCTTCGGATTCCAGCCCGGATTTGTTGATCTTGGAATCATTCACAAAAAAGTGGGCGTGCGCCAGATCTAAACCGAAGTTCCTGGAGAAACTCCAAGTCAGACCTAGGCTGGTCCAAAACCGGTTGGCATCCGGAATGCGCGGGGTTCGGAGCCTCGAGTTGGGGACCGGCGTGAATACGGGGTGTGATTTCCTGGCAGTATAGAAATTGGGCCCAACGCCCGCTTTGCCGGCGTCGCCGCCGTCGCCACCGGTCAGAGGTGCACCGCCGGGCAGCGGCGAGGTCGTGGATCCCCGGTTGTCGAATTTGGCTGAGGGAATCACGACGTTTGCGCCCAGTTCGAACTGGCTGCCGGGCAGTTGCGTGATGCCGGCAGGGTTGTAAAAAATTGTGCCGGCATCTTCCGCCGAAGACTCCGCCCCGGCATAGGCGTTGCCGAGGCTTTTGACGCTTTGCTCATACAAAAAAAAGCCGCCTCCCACCGCAGGACCGGCATTCAGCCAAACCAGGCCCAGCAGCACCCCCACCCATACGCATACGGATCGTTTCATGTTTACCTCCCCCGAAAGTAAAGATAAAAGATAAGAAGCTGCCCTTTTAAAGCGGATGGATCGAACGATATATTTTCGGCCTGAAATTACTTTTTTACAGTCACTTGGATGGATTGAATGCCTCGGGCGCCATCGGGAAAGGTTCTGCCGAACACCCCGGCCCAGAAGCGAAGCCGATTCCTGCACCTTTCCGGAACGGTCGTAGGCGCGCACCCGAATTGAAAAATCCCCTTACCGAGTTGGTGTCCAGTCGTATCGCCACAACGTCCAGGCCCATCTGGAGAGGGACTTTTTGAAGCCATTTTTTATTTGGCGAACTAATAGACTTAATTTTGGCAGCCGTAAATAGGGTGCATGCTGTATTTTGCGGCTGATGAGGATGTATTTGGGGGGGGGCGTAGCAGAGCTTTCCGTGGGGCGTCAGCTTTCCGGATTTCATCGACAGTGTTGTGCCAATGGTTCCGTTCGCCGGAAGTTCGGTCTGGACGGCTGGAGAAATATAGGATGTCCCCTATTTCATATGGCTTTGTGCGAACTTTGAATTGAGAAATAGAAAATACTCTGCTTCACTTAAGCTGGGAGAAGTAATCTAATTCATTAATTTTGAATTAGTTAACCTGGTCCGACAAGCATTCACTACTTAACAAAACTCAGATAGACACGGCGACTCTTAATCGCTATCAATATTTGAAACCCGACTTCCCATGGCAAAATTAGTCAGCTCAGTACTTTCAGACTTTGGATAGGGCGGCAACCAACTCGCTCGTCGTGAGGATCGCATGAGCGAAGGTCGGACCATTGATCTCATGGGCTGAATGCATCGCCTCTCGGCTGAAGGCTGCCGTCGCATCCATCACGAGGGTAACGTGGCAGCCGAGTTCCATGCCGAAACGGCCGGTCGATTCGATGCCGGTATTCGCTACCATGCCAATGATTATGATCTTTTCGATCCCATGCTCTTTCAGCTGGTGGTCGAAATCTGTGTCCGCAAAACCGCTCTGCCCCCAGTGCTCTTTAATATTGGTGTCAATAACAATTTACCTGTCCTTTATTCCTTTAAACTCAAAGCACGGGATGCCTTTGGTTATGAGTTTCAGGCGGAACAGTCCACCCGATTGGGGATAGGCCTTAAGATCCTCGGCAGTCATCAAAAATTGGGCCGTAGTCACATACAATTCATCGAGGTTTTCGCCACCGAACGCGCAGGAGGTCACGTTTTTGGCCGGGATTGGATACGAGTCGATTAAACGGCCACCATCCGGGTCCCAGCGAGAGACGGCGGCGCCTTCAAACATGGCTATCCAGAGTTTGCCCTCGGCGTCGATGGTCATGCCGTCGGGATAGCCCATGGACCCCGGTATATCGATAACGGGTCTGCGGTTTTCAATGTTGCCACTGGCAAGATCATAGTCGAAGGAAACAACCCGACGCGTGGGTGTATCGATGTAGTAAAGCTTGGTGTGATCAAGACTCCAGACGATTCCATTCGAATTGGTGACGCCTGCAAGCATCTTTTTGACCGAATAATCGGAATCGATCCGATACAAAGCGGCACGCGGTTCCGACATGTCCTCCACCACCGTACCGACCCAGAAGCGCCCGGCCGGATCGCATTTGCCATCATTGAATCGGTTGCCGGGGACATCTGTTTCGATTTCAGCTGCAGTTTCCAGGCTTCCGGTTGCGGGATCCAGCACGACCACACTTTTTTCCAGCGCGACCAGCAGCTTGCCATCCTGCGTTGGAACCACAGTTCCAAGGCGTTGTCCTACATCGATCTTTCTGAGATCTTTTGTTTCAGGATGATAGATGTATAGCATGCACTTTTCGATGTCGACAAACAGCAGGCGTTGGCGATTATAATCCCAGATGCATCCCTCTCCCAACATCGACGACGTATCGATGATCAATTCGGCTGGCTGTCCCATGGCTTTTTTCTCCCCAATTGTTGTACATTCACTGCGCAAGGTATCCGCCGGCGACCAGCATGTGACGGCCGACCGCCCGGCAGCAAAGGAAGCACCCTTTGAGGTTGACTGCCGAACCTGGGTTCCCGCCAGACTCAATGAAATCTTCAGGAAGACCGCGCCGGGTGATTCCCGAAGCGATGACTGCCTTCTGAAGCGGCCCCTTTGCGGAGACGATGGCATCGCTCAAATCGGCAACCTCGACGTGGATGACCTTGGAAGAATATGAGTAAACAGCGAGAACGACTATCCGACCCAACAGACGGACAGGGCGGGCTCCTTTCCCCGGCGAGCGCCGGATCGGAGGAACCGCAACCGGCCCACCACCCATCAGGGGAGCATGCCCCCTGATGGGTGGAGTTGTATCTCCGTCCTATTTCTGGTGGAAGAAGTACTTCACGTTTTCCTTCGTTACGACCGTCACACCCGTGTCCGTGAGCCACGGACATTGCGGTGCGTTGGCGGCCCGCCAGTCCTTGAAAGCGGGGATTGTGTTGTGTTTGAGCCAGTAGAGATAGTACAGGGCAACCCACTCTTCCATAACACTGTTCTGGGCCAAAGTATACGCGATCGTCCCATCCTGGATGTAGGGCAGCATGTCGTCATCGCGATCCATCGCACCGGCCATGATTTTCCCCGCCTTCCCGGTCTCTTTCAGGGCGCGGGCGGTGGCAGCTCCGGCCGTGGCGTCGATGCCGATGATCATATCCAGGTCCGGATGCGCCTGAATCAACTGGGTCGCGACGGTGAGTCCGTAGGCCGGGTCTGACTTCTCATCGACCTCGGCAACAATCTTGATATCCGGATAATCGGCGAACGCGTCTTTGTACCCGGCAACTCGGATCCCGTGGGCCGGGGCAGTTGTGGTCATGAAGGCGACCTTGCCCTTGCCGTTCAGCATCTTGGCCGCGATTTTGCCGCCCATCCTTCCGACCCCCCGGTTATCGGGCCCCACGAATCCATAGCGCGCACTCGGATCGTCGACGTCATGGTTGACGACCACGACGGGGATGCCTGCTTTCATGGCCCGCTTCATGGGTTCGTTCAGCGACCGGTCGTCGGCCGGAAAGATCATGATCCCGGCAGGCTTCCTCGCGATCAGCTCCTCCAGGATTTTCAACTGCGCGACAGCGTCGTATTCGACCGGTCCCAGGTAGTCGGTCTTCACTCCGAGCGCCTTGCCGGCCGCTTTGAACCCATGCAGTCCATCGAGCCAGAAGGCAATGGCTGTGACCGCTCCCAGCCAGACGTAAGTCTCCTCACTCTGGGCCCTGGCTGGGGTTGTTGCCGACAACGATAGCCCGGCCGCACCCAGCGCCATTGCCGACCCCGCGATGAACTGCCGCCGCGAGACTCCGCTGCCCGACTGATTTTCCACTTTAGACGCAGTAGCACTTTTCTCATTTTTGTTGCGGATTTCAGACATAGTAGATCTCCTTTCGTTTTGGTTAAACGTATCTGGGCCAACCCAGACCTCTGTCGGTCCGACCCATACCTCCCACACGCCAAAGGACCCGCCTGAGAGTCCTTCACTCTTGTTTTTCTCACTTACGCCAACCCATAAGCCATAAGGCTAACGCCCAGACTAACTCCTTCGCAGTCGGCGGCGCGATATCATATCTAGACTAACGGCGGTCGTAAGAATGGTCCCCGTGACCACCCCTTCCCAATAAATGGATACGCCGAACAGGGTTAAGGCGTTGGTTACCAGCGCCATGAAGATCAGCCCCAGCAGCGCCCCGGCTACGGTTCCCTCCCCTCCCGACAAACTGCACCCGCCGATAACGCAGGCGGCAATGATCCGCAACTCCACTCCCGCGAAGGCCGTCGGGACGCCGCTTGTGAGACGCGCCATCGAGATGATCCCGGCCATCGCCGAGAAGACCCCCGATGCTACGAAGGCGAAAAACACAACCCGGTTAACGTTGATGCCGGATAGTTTAGCTGCTTTTGGACTTCCGCCCACGTAGTAAAGTTGGCGCAGCGCCCTTCCCCGGCGCAGCAAAACGTCGGCTATCAGGACCACCACCACCATTATAAGGATGGGAATCGGCACCCCTGCCAGGCTGCCTTGTCCGATCCAGGCAAAACCGATGGGAACGTTGATTACGGGGTGCCCCGAGGTGAAGCCGAGCGCGCAGCCGCGAGCGATGGCCATCATCCCGAGAGTGGCGATCAGCGGGTTGACCCCGATGCGCGTTACCACCACGCCATTGATCCCCCCGGCAGCTGCTCCGATTGCCAGACCTCCCAAGACCGCTGCAGGCGGAGGCATGCCGCCTTTGACCATGAACCACGCCGTGACGATCCCGGAGAGGGCCATTACAGAACCCACCGACAGGTCAAAGTTGCCGGAGATGAGCAGCAATGTCATGCCCACCACGACGATGCCCTCCATCGAGAAGCCGCGCGCGATGGCAATGAAGTTCGCAAGACTCAGGAAATAGGGAGAGAAGATCGACATGATGACACATGTCAACAGGATCAGGACCACCATGGCCATTTCCCGTATGCGAAGGATGTTGACGATTCTCTCTCCTACCCGGCTTCCGATCGACCTTTGAACGCTGCCAGCGTCCGTCGACGATGCAGGCGCGTCGGGTCCCTGTACCGCGGCAGAGGTTTCTCTAACCATTGTCGGCCCTCCCAGTTTTCTATTCATTATCGATCCTCTCATATGCAGCTTCACCGTCGACGCTCGCACCCAAGGCATAGGCCGCAACGCGCTCTTCGGTCGCTTGATTGCGGTCCAGCAGGGCCACGAGCCGACCCTCCCGCATGACCGCCACGCGATCACTCATTCCCAACACCTCCGGCAACTCGGAGCTGATCATGACCACCGCCGCTCCCTCTTTCGCCAGCTTGCGCAGAAGGGTGTGAATCTCCGCTTTGGCCCCCACGTCGGTGCCGCGCGTCGGTTCGTCAGCAATCAGCACCTTGGGATTACGGGCCAGCCATTTGGCAAACAGCACCTTTTGCTGGTTGCCTCCGCTCAGGCTTGAAACACGCTGTGCGACACCCCGCGCCTTGATCATTAACTTGCCGATTGCATCCCGCGCAAGCGCATCTGCCTTAGAGCCATGCATGAAGACCGGGCCGCTCAAGGCACGCAGGCAGGCGGCCGCCACATTGTCCAAGAGCGACATCTCCAGGAAGAGACCGTCCTGCTTACGATCTTCCGGGATGTAAGCGATGCCCTCATTCATTGCCTTGCGAGGATCCGTGATTTTGACGGGTCGCCCAAAAATCAGAATATCGCCTCCGGTTATGGCCTCGATGCCGAAGATGCCGCGTGCCAGCTCGGTCCGCCCGGCACCGGTTAGGCCGAACAGGCCCAGCACTTTTCCCGAGCGAATGTCCAGGCTCACGTTGGTGTAGCCGGGCCCGCAGAGATTCCGTACCTCCAGCACCGTATCTTCCCGGCCCCCGTCGCGTGGGGGAAACAGCTGATCCAACTCGCGCCCTACCATCATGTGCACCACGGCCTCTGGAGATGTGTCGGCCGTTCGGACAGTTCCCACCAGCTTCCCGTCTTTTAGCACGGTAATGCGGTCGGAGATGGCGAAGACTTCATCCAGCTTGTGGCTGACGTAGATAATACCGACGCCGCGGTCACGCAGCATCCGCAGAACCTGCGAGAGCCGTTCGCTCTCACGCTCGCCGATTGCCGATGTCGGCTCGTCGAGGATCAGTACGCGGGCTTGTCGCTGGGTCGCGCGAGCGATTTCAACGATCTGCTGGACCGCCACACTGTACCTTCTTAAGGGAGCCCGCGGGTTGACTTTAATTCCGAAGACTTCCAGTGCGCGTTCGGTCGCCGAGAACATTTCCTCGAAGCGAACCAGCCCTGCGCCGTTGACCGGCTGGGCATGAGTAAACACGTTCTCGGCGACACTCATGTTGGGCGCCAGCGCAAGCTCCTGAAACACCGTGCTGATGCCCAATCGTTGCGCATGGTTAGGATCGCGAAGCTTGACCAGCTGGCCTTCCACGACAAGCTCCCCCCCATCCGGCTGGTACACACCCGCCATGATGAGCATCAGGGTCGACTTGCCCGCTCCGTTTTCCCCCACCAGCGCATGGATCTCCCCCGGAAGCAGCTCGAATTCGACCTGATCCAGCGCCATGGTGCCAGGGAACGCCTTGGTGATATTGTGAGCTTTAATCAATGCCGTCATGATTCTCCACAGGTCAAGTTTCTTTAATGAATAGCTAGTGGTTGCACGAAAACCCGTCTAAATGATCTGTTGGGTTTCGCCCTTGGAAATCACCATTATGTCAAAGTTTGGCAACATGACTGTCGGATTTGCTCATCCCGTATCCGAGACGGTGCGACAAGTCTTCCGCGCCGCGCCGCACCAGCGTTGCCAGCTCATCTTGCCGCCTTGCGTTCATGCGCATAATCGGTACGGATATGCTCATGGCGGCGACCATTTTGCCCTTGTGGCTGTAGACGGGGGCAGCGACGCAGCGGACATCCAGATTCGATTCGCAATCGTCGTAAGCAAAGCCGCGCGCCCGGATTCCCGCCATTTCATGCCGCAGACGTTTCAAAGAGGTAATGCTTTTGGCGGTCATCCCCGGCAACCGTTCGGTGTTCTCGTAGAGCGCCGTCAATTCATCATCCGAGAGCGCCGAGAGCAGCATTTTGCCCACGGCGGTGCAATGGGCCGGCAATCGGGAACCCACAGTCGACACCAGCCGTACGGTCTGAGAACTCTCCATCTTGGCGATGAACACCGCTTCCGTGCCATCGCGAATGGCCATCTGAACCGTCTCGTCGCAGGCTTCGGCAACCTTCAGCGCCACCTTTTGGCCTTCGGCTGCAAGGTCGAGCTGCACGGCGTAGGCACTCCCCAACTCGAAGACACGAATGCCTAAGGTGAACCGGTAAGGCCGGTCCTCTATTTGCGTGAGGTAGGCGCTCGCCAGAAGTGTTCGCACCAGTTCGTGCGCGGTGGTACGCGGCAGCCCGAGACGAGCGACAATCTCCGGCACGGAAAGTGACCGGGTGCCATCCAGGAACAACTCTAAGACTTCCAGCGCCCGCCTCACCGACGCCCTGGTTTTCGTCATATTGATCCTTAGTCACTGTTACAAACACGGTTGACAATACAAGGCAGAACCGTTTCAAACCACGATTTCTGCCGTCCTGTCGCGAGTCCCTATTGATCGCGCAGGTCTTCGTTGCAGTTCACGATAACCTTCACGTTGGCACGTTTATTGAGGACACACTCCTCAAAGCCCTTGCTTACCACTTCTTCCAACGAAATCCGGTTGCTGATCATCGGGGTCGGGTCAACGCGGCCATCGGCCAGCATTTGGATCGCCTGAGGAAACTCTCCGCCATTGTTCAGGATGCCTATGAGCTCCCTTTCATGGAAGACCAAATCGTTTAGATCGAAGGTGGCTGGTTTCTCGAAAATGCCAACTTCAACGATACGTCCCAGCTTACGGGTTGACTGCAGCGCCATGGTGACCGTTTCCGGTTGGCCGGCCGTCTCGATTGTCAGATCGACACCATCACCGCCCGTGCGCTTTTTGACTTCGGCGACGACATCGATTTCTGTGGGATCAAGCACTTCTGCTCCCAGTTGCCTGGCCAAGGCGGCCCTCATACCCTTACGAGCAGCCACGAAAACCTTGTGGGCGCCGGAGTGCCTGAGGATCTGCCAGGTTAGCAACCCCTGATTGCCGGCACCAATCACCAAGACGCTCTCACCGGGGGTCATGCGCCCGCGGCGCAAAGCATGGATGGCAACAGCCGTCGGCTCGCAGAATGAGGCTTTCTCCAGCGATAGCTCCGGCGGTATGTGAAAGACCCCGTCGGCCGGCATCGTCACATACTCCGCGAACACACCATCCCGTCCTAAACCGAGAAAGGCGCACTTGTCGCACAAGCTGTACTCACGACGCTGGCACGCCCAACAGGTGCCGCACCAGGTTGCTGAATCGGCCGTTACGCGGTCACCGGCTTTGAATCGATCGACACCCGAACCAACCTCCGTGACTAGGCCGCTGAATTCATGTCCCTGGATGAGCGGTGCCGATTTGCCCGTCAGCGGATGTGGCGTAATAGGCATGAAGATGGGACCCGCTGAATATTCGTGGAGATCTGTTCCGCACACCCCGACCCAGGCAACCTTGATCTTGACTTCACCGGCACCGGGGCTCGGGGCATCGGGGACATCTACCACCCGTGTATCCTTTCTTCCGTACCATACAGCTGCTCGCATGAGTTTTTCCTCCTTATTTTTTATTTTGATACTAATATTCCGGCATCAGGACCGGGAATCGCTTTCGGAAATTCGCCAAAACCCGGCAACGGCGGTCTTGATCCACGCCTCAACAACAGGCTCAAATGTACCCGACTAGGCTATCGCGATGGGATGAATTTGCGAACCGGTCGCGCCCCGAATACGAAGCGGCAGCGCAATGAACAGAAACTCATACCCGCCGTCGAATTCCCACTATCGGATGTCCGATATTTCGAACGGTGTCCGAAGTACCGAATAGATTCCTATCTGCTTTCGCACCCCCTGTCAAGTTTTAAATTGGATTTACAGAGGCTGTAACCCCAACATAGCCAAGGATCAGTTGGGGTTGTAAGCGATGCCCAGAAGGAGCACGGGGGAATTCGGATTATCGGTTCCAATACGTCTGGGATAGAAGCACTAAAGATAACTTGAATGCGCTACACAGGTCCCATATACCGGCCTCCCAGCGAGGCGGACTCTTTGTTGATCCAGGCAACGGTCGGCTGTCCGCACAATCGCTGCACCTTCTGCACGGTGTACAAAAACGGTCCCACGTATCGCGTCCGCTCCGTGGATGAAATCAAGGAGGATCTGGCAGCGGCGCGTGACGCCTACGGGCTGAACATCCGCACGCTCTTTTTCCCGGCCGGCAACACGATTGCCATGCAAACCGACGATCTCTGCGAAATCTGCCGCTATGCCGGACAAATGTTTCCGGATTTGGGTTGCAGGGCGCAGCATGGTCTTCACTAAGAGTGAAAGGTATCTTGCCACTTTTCATCGGTTTGCTTTTTTTGAAGGGAAACTGCATCTTGCCAAACTCGCAGTTTTTTGAACCCTCTGTTAATGTTTATTCGTTCCATGGTTTTTTATCGCATTAACCGTATTATTTTTCAACCAGATGGATCAACAATATTCCATTGTTCCATTTATCTCCACCTTCGGCGGATGAGCGAAGCGAACTAAGTTCAAAAAAACATCCCACGGACTCAACTTTTCCTGCAACATTGCCGATATATCAAATGACCTTTAATTTAAACCGGCAACGGTTCATCAGATTGTAGGGGAAAAAGATGAGGATTTTAATCGTGGATGATGAAATGGTCAGCCGCACCAAGCTGGAGCTGATCATGGAATACTTCGGCGACTGCCGGACGGCAGATCACGGCGACGATGCCCTGGCGGCGTTTCACGAAGCCCATCGGGAAGAGAACCCATTTGATTTGATCATGCTCGATATCAATCTGCCGGGCATGGACGGCATCCAGCTGCTTTCCGCCATCAGGAATGCCGAAAAGGATCTCACCATCGAAAAATCGCACCGGGCCAAGATCCTGATGACCACCTCTTACCGGGACAAAGACCGTATTGTCGCCAGCGTCCAGTCCGGTTGTGACGACTATATCGGCAAACCCTTCGATCTGAACCTGATCCGCCATAAGCTCAGCAAACTGGGCATAAAGGAACGCAGCCCTTCAGCTGGAGCAAACGCAGCCGGCCGTGCGTCTCCGACAACCACCGACCAGCTTTACGGTGAGATCGTAGACCAGATCAATAAAAATCAAACCGATTTGCCGTCGCTACCCAAAATATACCTGCGCTTTCGCGAACTGATGGCCCGCAAGGCGACTTTCAATGAAATTGTCGGCCTGCTTAAAAAAGATATCGCGATTGCGGCGGAAATCATCCGGCGGTCAAACTCAGCCTACTATAAAGGGTTTGCAAACAACACCACTCTGGAGCAAGCCGTCGCCCGCATGGGATACGACGCGGTCGTGCAGGTGGTTACGGAGCTGTCTTTCCGCAAATTTTTCACCATGAAGATGGAAAAATACCGCTCCCTGATCGAAAATTTATGGAAGCACTCGATCTCAAGCGCCTATGCCGCCGAATTCATAGCGAAACTGCTGAAGTTTGATTTGAAAGTCGACCCGTTCCTCACGGCCCTGCTGCATGACATCGGAAAATTGGCGCTCCTGCAGATCATAGCCGGCATGGAGCGCAAGGGCAAATTCCACGACGGCATTCACCCCATTATGCTGGTCACCATACTTGAGGATTACCACTGCCAGCTGGGGGCGCGCTTGCTGGAAAAGTGGAAATTCGCCGAGGGTTATATTTACACCACCCTGCACCATAACAGCCCGCATCCAACAACTGAGGACGGCGCCCAGGCCGAGAAAGAATCGGCGTATTGGCAGGAATTGATGGTTGTAAAATTGGCCAGCCAACTCGCCAACTGGATGGGCTATGATATTGTTGCCAGCGGACCGGCCGACATCGATCTGAACGACGTCCGGCCGCTTGAGCACTTCAACCTGAAACCGGATCGTATCGCGGATACAAGGGAGCAGGTAACCGAACGCATGCAGGAAGTTCAGGTCCTGTTTTGACCGTGCACCCCCGGCTCCTACCTGGAATTTAAAGCAATCGCGCAATTAATTTCACATCATGGCCCATGGCTTTAAACCGGCAGACGGCGGCGCCGGTTTGATTCTTTTCTTTTGCCAACCGGACGGCAAAGGTCTGTTCCGGAGGCGCAAATAATTTATTCCATAGATTATTGTTCGCCTGTTCAAATTCAAAGGTTGCCATTTCAAGCGGTCGGCAGAAAAACTGCTCTTCTTCCGCTTTTAACGGTTCGCGAAAACTTAATATTGAAGCGAGGAATCCGGGGGAAAAAAAACTTTGAAAACAGAAAATGGATTCACTAAAAAAAATAAGACCCGACAGGGGACCGGCGATATGCGGATACCCGCCTAAATATTTGCAATTGAATTTGGCGATAATCTTTTCTCCCAGCGCTGCTTCCTTGTTGCGCCAATATTGCTCGACATCAATCAATTGACCCTCCTTTTACACGGTGATCCGAAGTTTTAAAATTAGCCATAGTTAGGTTAATATTGATATACTAATACGGCAATAATAATATGGACTTGCATTGCAAAAATTTAAAAAAAGTATTCACCGCAGAGCTCGCCGAGACCGCAGAGAATAAACAGATCTTTATTTTGCCCTTGCGGATTTTACCTCGGCGTGCCCTGCTATCTCCAGCGCAGCGGTCGGTGAACTATTGTCTAAACAATAGATTTTTACATTTCACTTATTAGAGCGCTATAAACTACGCCCTATTTATAAATAACCACCCTAATTTCAGAACAACAGACAACCCCCATCCCATTTTGTTTACGCTCATTTAGGGTTGCATTTTGACCCGTAACAGCGGTAATGGAAACATCTTTTCATGATTCGGCCGCTTACCCGTCAGTTATTATCCGGCCTCATAGTATAGAATTCTGGCCCAGCTTCCGGCCCGCAGGGCCTACAGCCCGGCTTCCGGCTCGTAGAGCCTACAGCTCGGAGAGAGGGAGGACCAGGTTTTCAATCTTAGAATAGTCGAGGATAATGAAAAATAGCAAATCATCGCCGCTTCACCTGGCCTGGACCATCTGGGGATTCGGCGCCCTGTTCTACCTGATGGGGTTTTTCCAGCGGGTCGCACCCGCCGTCATGACCGCCGAGCTCATGCATGATTTCCACCTCAGCGCCGCCGCCCTGGGCAATCTGTCGGCCTACTATTACTACAGTTATGTGGCCATGCAAATACCTACCGGAATTCTGGCGGATAATTGGGGACCGCGGCGTCTCCTGACGACCGGAGCCTTCGTGGCGGCAACCGGTATTTTGCTGTTTGCCATGGCGCCCGACATTTTCTGGGCCAATCTGGGCCGATTTTTAATCGGCGGTTCCGTGGCCGTTGCCTGGGTGAGTACGCTAAAATTGGCCGGCGCGTGGTTTCCGCCAAAATATTTTGCCGTGCTTTCAGGCATCGCTCTGTTTTTCGGTATTGTCGGGGCGGTATTTGCCGGGCCGCCGTTGCGGCTTGTGGTCGTTGCCTTTGGCTGGCGCGCCGTCATGCTGGCCTCAGCCGGCGTCACCTTTGCCGTCTGTGCCGGCGTTGCCTTAATCGTCAGAGATCACCCTGCTGAAAAAGGCTATGCCGGTTTTAGCGAGCCCGCCCCGGCCGCCGGCAGCGGTTCGCGCCGTCAGATTATCTCAGGCATTATCGAGGTGCTGCGTTATCCGAATGTCCGGCTGCTGTTTGTAATTGGCGGCGGAATCGTCGGTTGCGTGCTGACCTTTGGCGGTCTGTGGGGCGTTCCCTTTTTAAGTACCCACCACGGCCTCACCACCACCCAGGCCGCCGCGTTGAATTCGACCCTGCTCGTGGCCTGGGGCGTCGGCGGACCCGTTTTCGGCGGACTCTCGGATCGAATCGGCCGCCGCAAGCCGCTTTTTGTCGCCGGATGTTTGCTGACGGCCATCGGCTGGTCGCTGGTATTATTTTTACCACACTTAACGGCACCTGTCCTGGCCGGCCTGTTGTTGATCACCGGTTTCACTTCGGGATGCGTCGTCATCAGTTTTGCTTTCGCCAGGGAATCCGTGCCGGCCCACCTGGCCGGAACGGTTATCGGCCTGACCAACATGGGATTTATGCTGGGACCCACCCTGCTGCAGCCCGCCGTAGGCTGGGTGCTGGACCGAAATTGGATCGGTGATTGGTCGAACGGCGTCAAAATTTACAGTCTGCATGCCTACCGCGCCGGCTTTACCCTGCTGATCGTGTGGGCCCTGCTGTCTTTTGGATTGCTGTTTTTTACCCGGGAAACCTATTGCCGGCCAAAATCAGGTTAGCCTGGAAAGCTTTAAGTCGTTTCCAACCGGAATCTGCAACTGTATCGTGGATGTCGCTTCAGACGAGGCCATTGTATGGATATCCTCTACGTTCGGTATCCGGGAATAGAAAACTTAAAAGTAGCAAGCCGCCGCGGTTGACAATCCTACCCCGAGTCCATAGCTTATCTTTAATTTTACGGGGAAAATATTCACACCTTCCAAGCAGTACATATCCGACTGTCGTCCCCTTATAAGCGCCAACGAAACATTTTCATATGAAAGAATAAGCGTATGTCGAAAAGTGACACCCGTGCGGGTGAAATAGACAAGGAAGTTGAATACGAAAACAGGGAATGGCTCGAATCGCTGGACTACGTCCACGAGAATCAGGGGCCGGACCGCGTCCGGCAGCTGCTGCGCCGCCTGCAGACGCATGCCCAGGAGCGCGGCATCCAGTTTCATTACACGGCCAACACGCCGTATATCAACACCATCGCCGTTGACCGGGAACAGGTCATGCCCGGCAGCCGTGAAATCGAGCGCCGCATAAAAAGCATTATTCGCTGGAATGCAATGGCCATGGTGGTGCGGGCCAACCGCCGGCACTCCGGGATCGGCGGCCACATCTCAACCTACGCTTCCTGTGCGACCCTGTACGAAATCGGTTTCAATCATTTTTTTCACGCCAAAACCGCCAATCATTACGGTGACATCGTCTATTTTCAGGGGCATGCGGCACCCGGCATCTATGCGCGGGCGTTTCTGGAAGGCCGCATCACCGAGAAGCATTTGGAGAATTTTCGCCGGGAACTGCAGGCAGAAGAAGGCCTGTCTTCTTATCCGCACCCCTACCTCATGCCGCAATTCTGGCAGTTTCCGACGGTTTCCATGGGGCTGTCGCCCATCATGGCCATCTATCAGGCGCGCTTCAACCGCTATCTGGAGGATCGCGGCCTGGTGAAAACCGGCGATGTAAGGGTCTGGGCATTTCTGGGCGACGGCGAACTGGACGAGCCGGAATCCCTCGGTGCCATTACCCTGGCGTCCCGCGAAAAACTGGACAACCTGATCTTTGTGATCAACTGCAATCTGCAGCGTCTCGACGGGCCGGTGCGCGGCAACGGCAAAATCATCCAGGAGCTGGAAGCCGCCTTTCGTGGTGCCGGCTGGAACGTCATCAAGGTTATCTGGGGCAGCGATTGGGATCCGCTGCTGGCGCAGGACGAGTACGGTCTGCTCGTCAGGCGCATGGAAGAGGTCCCCGACGGCCAATACCAGATGTATTCGGTCGCCGGGGGCGATTACATTCGCCAAGATTTTTTCGGCAAATACCCTGAACTGGAGCGGATGGTTCACAACTACACTGATGAGCAGCTGCAGAAGCTGCGGCGCGGGGGTCACGATCCCCAGAAGGTTTACGCGGCCTACAAGGCGGCTGTGGAGCACAAAGGCGCCCCGACCGTGATTCTGGCCAAGACCATCAAGGGCTATGGCCTGGGCGAGGCCGGCGAAGGCCGCAACGTGACCCACCAGCAAAAGGCTCTCAACGAACAGGAACTGCGGCATTTTCGCAGCCGGTTCGGTATTCCCGTTCCCGACTCGGCCATCAATGAAATGCCATTCTACCGGCCGGCGCCCGACAGCGAGGAAATTAAGTACCTCCAGGAACGTCGCAGCGAACTGGGCGGCCTGCTGCCGGCACGCTTTGAATCCGTACCGGTTTTCCGGCCTCCGGGCCGGCAGTTGTACACCGAGTTTTTTGAAGGCACCGGCGATCGGGAGGTGGCCACCACGATGGCGATGGTGCATCTGCTGGGCAAGCTTTTAAATGATAAAAAGATCGGCCGGTACATCGTGCCTATCGTGCCCGATGAGGCCCGCACCTTCGGGATGGAGTCTTTGTTTCGCAAATTCGGCATCTACTCGCATGTCGGGCAGAACTACGAGCCGGTCGACAGGGAAAGTCTGCTGTATTACAAAGAGGCCAAGGACGGGCAGATCCTCGAAGAGGGCATCACCGAGGCGGGATCGATGTCGTCTTTTATCGCGGCCGGTACAGCCTACTCGACCTTCGGCATCAATATGGTGCCGTTCTTCTTTTTCTACTCGATGTTCGGCTTTCAGCGGATCGGCGATCTGATCTGGGCCTCCGGCGATGCCCAGGCCCGCGGCTTTATGCTGGGTGCAACGGCCGGGCGCACAACCCTCGCCGGTGAGGGCCTGCAGCACCAGGACGGCCACACCCACATCCTGGCCCTCGGCAATCCCTCGGTGCTGACCTATGATCCGACGTTTGCCTATGAAGTGGCGGTTATCGTCCGCGAGGGCCTGCGCCGCATGCTGGAAGACGGCGAAAACATCGTCTACTATCTGACGGTCATGAACGAATTTTACAAAATGCCCGCCATGCCGCAGAATGTCGAGGAGGGGATCCTGAAAGGAATTTATAAATTCCGGGCTTCCGGCAACAAGCGGGCCAAAATCAAGGCCCATTTATTCGGCAGCGGGACTATTCTGAATGAGGCCATCAAAGCCCAGGAACTGCTTGAAAGCGATTACGGCGTGGCCGCCGATGTCTGGAGCGTGACCAGCTACAAGAGTCTTTACTGGGATGCGACCGATACCGAACATTGGAACTATCTGCATCCGGACCAGGAGCCGAAATTGTCATATCTCGAGCAGCAGCTGGCCGATGAGCAGGGGGTTTTTATTGCCGCCTCCGATTATCTCAGAGCCCTGCCGGCCTCGGTAGCCAAATGGCTGCCCGGGCCGACGATTTTACTCGGGACCGACGGCTATGGCCGCAGCGACACCCGCGAAAGCCTGCGCGATTTCTTCGAGGTGGATGCCCGTCATATCGCCTATGCGGCCCTGGGCGCCCTGGCGCGCGATAATCGGGTCAAGATGTCCACGGTGAAAAAGGCCCGCAAGCAGCTTAAAATTAACCCGGAGAAAACAAACCCCTTGTTTACCAAACCATAAGTTGTAAGGTGCAGGGTTCAGAGTTCAACAGGTTCAGGGTTGAAGGAAACATAGGCCGGACAAGTTAGAAAAAGATAATGGGCTTCAACACAATTCTCATAAACATGCAGGTATCAGTATAGCTAACCGCAGAGAACGCAAAGGTCGCGGAGATTATTTTAGTTTATCCTTTCAATCATACTGAGTCTTTCTCTGCGCTCTCTGCGAACTCTGCGGTGAAATTTTAAGTTTCCTTTTCGATCAAACTGGAAACTGCGGCTGCCAGCGGCGTTGCTGACGCCTGAAACCTGACACCTGAAACCTTACAGTTTTTACAACCTATTGCCAGACAAACGCCCTAAGGGCCCAAGGAGCCGGTATGATAGTTGATGTCAGGATTCCGGAAATCAGTGAAAATGTCAAATCGGGAAAAATTGTCAGCGTTTTGGTTCAAGTCGGCGACCTGATCGAAATCGACGATGTATTGGTTGAGTTTGAAACGGAAAAGGCGCTCGTGGAAATTCCCTCTACCGTTAAAGGCAAGATTACCGAAATGCTCGCCAAGGTCGGCGACGAAATGAGGGTGGGCGACGTGATTGCCAGAGTAGACACCGAGACCCAGGGCTCTGTTAAAGGTGAGCCGGAAAGCGACCCCGCATGAGGCTGCCGAGAGGGAAGCTGCGGTGGAAGTAGCCGGCCGAGGCGCCGCAGGCTCAAAAGCCGGCAGAAGAAAAAACAGAGCGCCGGACCAGAAAAAAAAGCGCCGGTTGAAGAACCGGAAAAGCCGCCGGTCGCGCCCGAGCCGTCGGAGGAGGAAGTCAAAGACGTCGATCGACCCGGCGCCGGCGGACCGGCGCCGGCTTCACCGTCGGTACGCCGTTTTGCCCGTGAACTGGGCATCGATATCCATGCAGTCAAAGCCAGCGGACCCGGCGGCCGTATTACCGAAGCCGATGTTAAAGCCTACGTCAAACAAGACGAGCGGCCGCACGGCAAGGCTCCCGTTCAAGCCGCCGCTGCGGGAGTCTTCCAGGAACCGGCGCTGCCCGACTTCAGCCGCTGGGGAGACATCGAGACGGTTGCACTGGAAGCCGTGCGCCGCATAACGGCTGCCAATATGTCCACCGCGTGGCGCACGGTGCCGCACGTCACCCAGTTCGACCAGGCGGATATCACCGGACTGCAGGAATTTATCAAAAAGAATGCAGAGAAAGTCGCCCGCAGCGGGGGCAAGCTGACCGTCACGGCCGTCCTCGCGAAAGTCTGTGCCGAAGCGCTTAAAAAATTTGCGCGCTTTAATTCCAGCATCGACACGGCCAACGAGCAGCTGATTTTCAAAAAGTACGTTCATATCGGAATTGCCGCCGACACGCCGCGCGGTCTGCTGGTGCCGGTGGTCCGCAACGCCGACCAAAAGAGCATCAGCCGGCTTGCCGCCGAGATCGCCGATCTTGCCGAACGGGCCCGCAACAAAAAGCTCAAGCCGGATGAGATGGAAGGCGGCACCTTTACCATATCCAACCAGGGCGGCATCGGCGGCGTCAATTTTACGCCGATCGTCTTCTGGCCCCAGGCCGCCATCCTCGGCGTCAGCCGCGCCTCCGTTGCGCCGAAGTTTATCGACGGTGAATTCAGGCCGCGCAGCATGCTGCCCCTGGCCTTGTCGTTCGATCACCGGATTAACGACGGAGCGGATGCCGCGCGCTTCCTGCGCTGGGTGTGCGAATGCCTGGAGCAACCCTTTACGATGGTTCTTGAGTAAAAAAACTGAAAGCTTCCACGGTAGAGAGGATCAAATGGCAGACAAAAAAACTCAAGTAGCGGTGGTCGGGGGAGGCCCCGGTGGATATGCAGCTGCGTTTCTGGCGGCCGACCTCGGGCTGGAAGTTACCTTGATCGATCCGGAAAAAAACCCCGGCGGCGTGTGTCTGTATCGCGGATGCATTCCGTCGAAAGCCCTGCTGCACGCCGCCAAAGTAATCGATGAGGCGCGGGAGGCCCAGGTCTGGGGTCTTCAGTTCAGCGGGCTCAAAGTCCAGCACACCAAACTGCAAAAATGGAAAGACGACGTGGTTGCCAGGCTGACCGGCGGATTGGGTCAACTCGTCCAACAACGCAAAATAAATTACCTGCAAGCTTTTGCCGCATTCAAGGACAACCGGACATTGACCGTCCGAGAAGCGAACGGCCGGCAAAGTTCACTGAGTTTCGAGTTCGCCATCATCGCCACCGGTTCCGAGGCGGCAGGCATCCCGGGCTTTGAAATTGATGCCAAACGTCTTCTCGACGCCACGGCCGCGCTTAATCTTGAGCAAATCCCCAAAAAGTTTCTGGTGATCGGCGGCGGCTATATCGGTCTTGAACTGGGGACCGTCTATGCCGCGCTCGGCTCCCAGGTGACGGTCGTGGAGATGACCGCGAGTCTGCTGCCGGGAGTCGACCCGGATTTGGTCCGTTTTCTGCACAAACGACTGGAAGAGCGGCTGGCCGCCATATTGCTGCAAACCACCGTCAAGGAGTTGAAGGTTCAAAAAAATGGTGTCAAAACTGCGTTGGAGGGCCCGGATGCCGATCCAAAAACGCATCTTTTCGACAAGGTCCTGCTGGCGGTGGGACGCCGTCCAAATTCCGCCGGCCTGGGCCTGAACACCACCGGCATTCAGGTCGACGGCCGCGGCTTCATCAAAGTGGACAATCAGCGGCGTACCGCTGAAAAACATATTTTTGCCATCGGCGACGTGGCCGGTGAACCCATGCTGGCACACAAGGCCTCCCATGAAGGCCGCGTCGCCGCCGAGGTGATCGCCGGCCGGCAGGTGGTCTACGAACCGGCGGCGATCCCGGCCGTCGTGTTCACCGACCCTGAAATCGCCTGGGCCGGATTGACGGAAAACGAAGCCCGCCGCCAAGGCATACCGCATGCAGTGGTCCGATTTCCGTGGGCCGCCTCCGGCCGCGCGGCCACCCTGGGCCGCAATGACGGTCTGACCAAGCTCGTTGTTGATCCGCAGAGCGAACGTATTCTGGGTATGGGTATTGTCGGTTCCGGCGCGGGCGAAATGATCGCCGAGGGGGTACTGGCCATTGAGATGGGCGCCAACGTAACCGATGTCGGCCAGTCGATTCATCCACATCCGACCCTGACTGAAACCATCATGGAAGCCGCAGATCTGTTTCAAGGCAGCGCCACCCACTTTTATCAACCCAGGCGCAAGAAGAAGACAGAAGACAGACGCCAGAAGACAGAAGACAAAGGGCAGTAAGGAAGTCGGAAAATTGGAACAGATTCCCTTCGCGGCTTCCCGGCTTTCTAGCCTTCCCGCTTCCCAGCCTTCCGGCATCTTTGAAGTCTGCTGACTGCCAAGCTTATGAGGTTGAATTTTCTATGTACTGTGTACTATGAACTATCAACTCAACGAACTCAATAAACTTAATCAACCAGTTGTGACCATGAAAGAATTCAATCAAGACCAGATTGCGGCCTTATCCGGCATGGTGGATGCCGACGGCTTTTCTACCGGCCAATCCAATCGCGAGCTGCATCTGCATGACATCTCGCCGCATCGCGGAACCCTGCCGGCAGGCATCATCTGGCCCAAGACCACCTCTGAAGTCGCCCGGATTCTCACCTGGACCTATAAAAACGGAATCCCGGTTACCCCTTGGGGCGCCGGCACGAGCACCGAGGGCAACCCCGTACCGACACGCGGGGGATTGATCCTGGATATGACCCGCATGAACAAAATCCTCGAGATACGCCCGCAGGATCTTCAGGCCGATGTGCAGCCCGGTGTACTGCGCAAGGAATTGAACCGGCAAACCGGCCGCCACGGGCTGTTTTTCCCGCCCGACCCGGGAGCGGACGCCACCATCGGCGGCATGATCGCCAATAATGCATCCGGCGTTCAAACGATTAAATACGGGGCCACCAGAGATTATGTGATGCGCTTGACGGTCGTTTTGCCCGAAGGCCGTTTGATAAATACCGGGTGCAAAGCCCACAAATCCTCTTCCGGGTATGACCTGACACGGCTGTTTGTCGGATCGGAAGGGACCCTGGGTGTGTTAACCGAGGCCACCCTGAAATTGGCCGGCATTCCATCCCACCATCTGGCCGCCACGATTACTTTCCAAGACCTTGAAAGCGCATCCCGAGCGGTGGCGGCTCTTATGGGATCCGGCCTGGAACCGGCTGCGCTTGAGCTGTTGCCGCCGGTTTTGATCAAGCTGATGAACCGGGAAAAAAATCTGAATATTCCGGAGGTGCCGTCGCTTTTCTGCGAATTTCATGGGGTCAGCAAAACCACATTGCAGGAAAAAGCCGATCTGGCCCGCGAGCTGTGCAGTGAATGCGGCGCAACCGGATTTAAATTCGGCATCGAGGAAATGGACCGCCGGGAATTGTGGCGCGCCCGACACGAGGCCTGGGAAACCATTCATCGCGCCCATCCCAAAAAAGAAACACTGATTATCGACGTTGCGGTTCCGATCTCCCGCTACCCGGAAATGATCGTTTTTTCACAAAACCTCGTAGAGGAGCATCATGTCGACGGATATGTCTTCGGCCATGCCGGGGACGGCAATCTGCATGTCGTCATAGCAGGTGACCCGCAGGACCCCAATGAGTGGTCTACCCTGGAAAAAATAAATCAGTTGATTGTTGAAAAAGCCCTCGATGTCGGCGGCACCTGCACCGGAGAGCACGGAATCGGCATCGGCAAACGCAAATTTATGGAACTGGAGCACGGTGAGAGCTATCAGCTGATGCGTGGCATCAAGGATTTAATCGACCCCAAAGGATTGATGAATCCGGGGAAAATTTTTTAGGGCAAATGGAGATTAAAATCATGGCATTTGAAACGACATTTACGATGGATACATCCAGTATCAAGTTTGGTCCCGGCGTTACACGCGAAATCGGCTGGGACATGGAGGAACAGGGAGCACATCGGGTGATGGTAGTGACCGATCCCCATTTAGCCGGGAGCGAAGCGGTTGCCGTCACACTGGAAGCACTGCGCAAACATGGAATCGATGCCGTCCTGTTCGATCGGGCGAGTGTGGAACCGACGGATATCTCGTTTAAGGAGGCCGTTAAATTTGCCGAGGATGGGAAATTCGATGGATTTGTAGCCGTCGGCGGCGGCTCCAGCATGGATACCGCCAAAGCCGCCAATCTTTATTCAACCCACCCGGCCGATTTTATGACGTACGTGAATCCGCCTGTTGGCAAGGGCGTACCGGTGCCCGGGCCGCTGAAGCCGCTGATAGCGATTCCGACAACAGCCGGCACCGGCAGTGAAACGACCGGGGTGGCCATTTTTGATCTGGTCGAGATGAAGGCCAAAACGGGCATTGCGCACCGCGCGCTGCGTCCGGTCAAAGGGGTTATTGATCCCGACAATACCCGCTCCCTGCCCAAGATGGTCGCAGCCAGCACGGGTTTGGATCAGTTAGCCCACGCCCTTGAAGCATTGACGGCTTTGCCGTTTAACCAGCGGCCCGCCCCCGAACATCCTAAATTAAGACCCGCCTATCAAGGTGCCAATCCGATCAGCAACATCTGGGCTTCCCAGGCAATTAAAATGATTTCCAAGAATCTCGTCAGGGTCATTGAAGATCCGTCAAATGACGAAGCCCGCGGTGAAGTTATGCTGGCGGCCACCTATGCCGGAATCGGCTTCGGCAATGGCGGCGTCCATCTGGCCCATGGTATGTCATACCCGGTGTCCGGCATGGTTCGCGACTACGTTCCTGAAGGCTACCCTCCCGGAGTCCCTCTCGTTCCACACGGAATGGCGGTGGTGCTCAACGCACCGGCAGTTTTCAGATTTACGGCCCCCGTGAATCCGGAGCTGCACCTGTACGCAGCGAAGCTCATGGGCCAAGACATTTCGGGTGCCAAACTCGAAGATGCCGGTAAAATCCTCTCAAATGCCATTGTGGAGCTGATGCAAAAAGTCGGGATGCCGAACGGATTAAAGGCCGTGGGTTTTGGCCCGGAGGATGTTGACAAACTCGTCCAGGGTACCCTGCCCCAGCATCGGGTGACCAAATTGTCTCCGCGTCCGGCCAGTGCCGAGGATTTGAGACAATTGTTTCTGGATTCGATGGTGCTTTGGTAAAATCAGAGAACACTTTTATCCAGTAGATAGTAGCGGCGGTCATCCGTAACGGCGACGATTTTTTCGGCCACCAGGCTTTTGAGCGCTACTGTTCGATGGTCCCTCAATCCTATTCTTAAAAAGGGCCGTTTGGCATACGGCAGGACGACGGCCGATTCGGGATTAAACGCTTGCCGGCTTTTGAGATCTACAATTATGCTCAGGTAAGCCTTTTTTGTCTTCCAGCCATGAAATTGCCGGCTCAAAATAAGCGCGGCCCCCAGTAGAAGAATGCTTATGATCACTTGAAATGATTCAGGCATGACACCTTGTTACCTTCCGGATAGGGCATTATGGTATTGTAACTCTTAGTAAACACAGAATGCACCATAACATGTTCGGCCCCGCCGGTAAAGCCTTTGAGACTTAAGCGCGGCGGCTTAATTGCTGTATGCTGCGCCTGTATTTTCTTTCTTTATTGCATCCGCTGAAAAAATTCTATCTCACGGGAATCTCGCCCTCCTCGGTAATTACATGATCGATCAGGTCAAAGTCCACTATGTCGTGGGAAAAGGTTGTTTGCGTGTAAATCAGATTTTCTTTGGATTGCTGTTGGTCTTCCTTATGTATTTTCTGTCCGGCGACGCTCTGGTGAGCGAATTTAAGGGAGTTTATCAGCAGGTAAACCGGAATTCCGTTCAGATGGCACAGCCCGGCAATGTTGGCCGAACCGATCGTCGTGATCACCTTTCGATCCGGTGTAACGGAGGTGGCGCCCAATAAAACCTTTTTGGCTGTGCTCATAAAGTGACTCAGGTTGTATTCCGGGATGACCAAATGATCGATACCGCTGGCGTCAAGATCCCGGATGAGCTGCTTGATCCGGACAAAGTGCTGTTCCAGGACGATCACTTGAAATTGCCGCTGAAGATCAGAATGCGCCGACATCAGAGCGTTGCGAACCGGCAGGCTGGGCGAATGGGCGATGATGACGTCGCCGTCCTCGATCAAGCGTCGGCCGTGCTCGACAAGGCGATCAATCGCAGAATTAAATAGAGCCAGTTTTTGATCAAGAATCGCCAGTGCGCAAGCTTTGGCTTCGTTTAAAGATTTCCCGAAGTGCGGCCGCATTTCCGCTTCGAACGCTTCAATCAAGTGAACCAGCGGGATGATTTTAGGCTGCGTGTTTTTTATGACCTCATCCAGTTCCAGGACCAGATTTTCAAAAGCGTGCGGCGGGCATCTCAGTCTTTGAATCGAATCACGAATAGATTGTAAGGCTACGATGGTGGTACGGGAGGTTCCCATGACCACTTCGTGGTCTCGAAAAAGTTGGTAAAGACTCTCCAGTTCAATCGGTTTCATGACAACACCCGCAAATATAAAACCAGCAACACGGAGGCAACCGCCAACGACAACACCGTTGCCATCAGGCTGGTTTTGAAAAATTCCCGAAAACTGATGTCGTATCCATATTTTCGCGCTATGCCGCCGGAAACGATATTGGCCGACGCCCCGATCAAAGTCAGGTTGCCGCCGAAACATGCTCCCAGCGAAAGGGCCCACCAGAGAATATTGTTGGGTATCGGCTGGGATTCCAGCATCATACGAACAATCGGGATCATGGTGATGGTGAACGGTATGTTGTCGATAAAACCCGACACAATTCCGGACACCCACAAAACCAACAACACCATTACATAAGGATTATCGCCCGCCCTTAAAAAAATATTGCGGGCCATCCACTCGATCACCCCTTCTCTTTCCAGGATACCGACCAGGATGAACAGAGCCGAGAAAAACAGCAGGGTGCTCCACTCGATTTCCAGCAGTATTTCATCCACATTAATGCGCGTGACAACAAATAAGAGCATTGCAACGCTGAGCGCCACCACACCGGGCGTAATTTTTGTAATGGTCTGGGTGACGAACAGCAAAATGGCCAACCCCAGGCAGGCAAGGCTTTTGGCGAGAAACAGCCTATCGATGGTAATGTTGAGGAAGTCGAATTCGATTTTTTCGATCAGCAGTTGAACTGAAAAAAGCTTGGCGAGATTCGTTTCGATCGGGCGGAATTGATCCGCATTCCTTATCCAGCAGTAAAGAATCACCACCACAAAAGAAAGGACCACGGGCGGCGTCAAATACAAGGCAAACTGGTTGAATGTCAGGCCGACTTTGGAACCGATAATGATGTTCGGCGGGTCGCCGATAAGAGTGGCCGTTCCCCCCAGATTGGAGACCATTGCCTGAACAATGACATAGATCTTAGGGTCGAGGCCCATACCGCGGGTGAGTTCGATAACCATGGGCACCATGATCAGCACGGTCGTTACATTGTCGAGAAAGGCCGAGATCGTGGCAGTAACAATTGAAAACAGCACCAGTATCCTGAGAGGGCTGCCGCCGGTCAACTTGGCGATGCGCACGCTCAGGATGGCAAAAAACCCCGACTTGCGTAAAACAGCCACGATCACCATCATTCCCGTCAGCAGCATGATGGTTTCAAAGTCAATGTAGCCGGCCGCCGTGCGCACATCGACCACTCGCACCATGAGCAGGACCATCACCCCGAGTAATGCCGCCACCGCCTTGTTCAGCACTTCGGTGGCAACCAGACCATAAACGGCAACGAACACCAGGATTGATATCAGTTTACTTTCCATTGGCAGGATTCTCTCACGATGATTGCCGAGATGCAGCAAACAGTGTTCTGTTTGAACTATTCATTAAAAATGGTGCAGCCTTTTGTTGAAGACTGCGCCATATGGTTACAGATTCAGCCGCCCGTCGATTAAGAATAAACATTAGCGGGACTCTTTCAATAGGCCATAAGAGCAACATGAATGCCAAATCGTCTAATCACCAATGGTAAAAACATCTACCTGTAAATAATAGACTATTCTATACGATCCGGATAAAGTTTCTGCGTGGTTGGAGGGCAATAGTGTCGGTGATTTTTTCAAGTTGGAAAAGGTTCTGAAAGCAGGGGCAAGTTTGAGACAAGATGGTACCGCCGGATGTGGTGCCAGCGGATAAACAACAAGATGGATCGCGACGGACATTCAAAATAATATCTACGTAACATCCCTGAACTGCTTTGAATTCCGATATCACCGGCACCTGTTTTGGAAAAGCAGGGCAAGTGGCATTAATCTCAGGAGGAAGTATCTGGCATGGCACGCCTCTTGCTCTCCTATTGTAGGCAGAAACTCTGAGAAAGGAGGGCCAAGATGTTTGAAAAAATTCTATACCCCACTGATTTTTCGGATGTGGCGCGGAAAAGCGTTGGCCTATATCAAAAGACTTAAAGACAGCGGCGCCAGAGAGGTGGTTGTTCTGCATGTGATGGATGAACGCGGCATCGAATCCGTGCGCCGATATTTTGGACCCAATGAGTTTGAGAAGCTGAAAAAAAACAAAAAAGTTGAAACTGAAAAACTGCTGCAGGATATAGCAAAAGAATTAACCGAAGCAGGTTTGAAAGTAAAGCTGCGGGTCGAAACCGGGATTCCCGTCCGAGAGATCCTGAGGGTTGAGGCTGAAGAGGGCGTTTCGGCTGTGGTCATCGGCTCTCACGGGATGAGCAACCTTCAGGAAATTTTCCTCGGTTCTGTTTCGGAGAAAGTTATCCGAAAAAGCAAAATGCCGGTTTTTGTCGTAAAAAGGTAATTTTTGGGAAATCGGCCACACTTGGATTTACTATCACGCCCACTTTCAGGCTTCGCTCTTCGAGCTACGACCCGACAAGCCGTTAGAGCTCGCAGAGACCGCGGTCCGCCGGAGGCGGATTTCTTTCGCCGCAGGCGGCTGTAATCCCAGACCTCTGTGACCTCTGAGCGCTCTGTGTGAGATGTTGTTTTATATAAGATATCAGCCGGCGGCCGAAGATATCTATTCGGACTTGGCTTTGCGCTGCAGCTCCAGCTTCTTTAACTCCCGGCGCATAATTTTGCCGGTGGCGGTCATGGGCAGTTCCTTGACGAATTCGACTTCGCCGGGGGTATTCATGGGCGGCCAGCCGCGTCTTGACGAAGTTCTTGATATCTTCGGCCACATCCGGACCCGGCGTCACTTCCGCTTTGGGCACGATAAAGGCTTTGACAATTTCGGTGCGCACTGCGTCCGGGCTGCCGATCACCGCCACCATGGCCACGGCCGGATGTTTCATGAGGCAGTCTTCGATTTCAGCCGGTCCGATGCGGTAGCCGGCACTGGTGATGACATCATCCTGGCGGCCGTTGAACCAGAAATAGCCGTCGCCGTCTTTTTTGGCCAGATCTCCGGTCAACAGCCAATCCCCGACAAATTTTTTGCGGGTGGCATCCGGGTTGTTCCAGTATTCCAGAAACATCACCGGATCGGGTCGCTTGACTGCAATTTCCCCGACGGTTCCCTGCGACACGGGGTTGCCCGCTTCATCAACGACATCAACCACATGGCCCGGGATGGCGCATCCCATGGACCCGGGCCTGGATTTCCATGATTTCGGCACAGCAGCCCACGATGAGATTGCACTCGGTTTGGCCGTAGAATTCATTGATCGTCAGTCCCATCACTTCCCTGCCCCAGTCGAGCAGCTCTTCACCCAGGGTTTCACCACCGCTGCCGATACTGCGCATGGCGTAACTGTGGCGGTTTTGCGGATCTTTGACCTGGCGCATCAGCTTCAAGGCCGTCGGCGGCATAAAGGCGTTGCGAATGCCGTAGCGGGCGATCAGATGAAAGGCTTTTTCGGCGTCGAATTTCTTGGCCCGATAGGCCAGCACCGGAATGCCGTGATGCCAGCTGGGAAAAAGCACATCGATGAGTCCGCCGATCCAGGCCCAGTCCGCCGGGGTCCAGAAAAAATCGTCCTCGCGGGGAAAAAAATTATGAGGGAACTCCACGCCCGGCAAATGCCCCAAAAGCGTGCGATGGGCATGCAGGGCGCCCTTGGGTGGTCCGGTGGTACCGGAGGTGTAAATAATAAGGGCCGGATCATCGGCCTTCGTTTTTACCGGCGCGAAATCCGGCGACCCTTTCGCAAGCGTCTCCCGGAAATCCAGCACCTTCGCATGTCTTTCGCCGCCGGTCACCAGGACGGTTTGAAGGTGCGGCAAATTCGGCCAGATTTCAAGGATCTTCGGCAAATTGGCCCCATCCGTAACAATGGCTCTGGCCTGGCTGTTTGTAAGGCGGTACGCGAGGGCATCGGTGCCGAAAAGGGTAAACAGTGGAATGGAGATGGCACCGATTTTATAGGCGGCAATGTGGCTGAGGGCGGTTTCAGGGCCTTGCGGCAACAGAATGCCGATCCGGTCGCCGATATCAAGACCGCAGGCTTTGAAGCCATTGGCCAGCCGGTTGGAAAGTCGTTTGAGTTCCCAGAACGTGTATTTTTCGACCAGTCCGTTTTCATCCTCGTAAATCAGGGCCAGGCGGTAGCGCTGCCCGGCCCATTTATCGCAGATATCCGCCCCGATATTGTAAAAGTCGGGAATCTCCCAGCGAAATGAATCGTACACCTCGGTGTAGTTTCGGCCGAATTTTAACATAATCTTTCTCCTAATTAATCCGCCCTGTAAAACAGCTTATCCCGGGTTGCAGATTGTTTTTAACTGTCGTAGAGGATCTTAAGCATCTTGATAAGCTTTTCGTCCCGCCAGCGGCTCAGTTCCGCCGGTGATCGATCGCCTATTTCCTTCTTCAGGCCTTCCGTCAGCACTTCTTTGGTCTGAGGCGGCAGGGTGGTCCAGGAGGCCAGGCTTTCAAATACGGTTTTGACAGCCGGGCCGAAGTGATCGATAAAGTGGTCCATCCCGCCTCGGCCCCCTCCCAGATGATAAATCAGGTGCGGGCCCATAATCGCCCAGCGCAGTCCCGGACCGGCGCACACGGCTTTGTCGACGTCTTCGACGCTGGCAATGCCCTGGACGACAAGGTCGACCGCTTCGCGCCACAATGCCTGTGCCAGCCGGTTGGCGATGTGGCCGGGGACCGCCTTTTTCAAAACGACCGGCACCTTGCCCAACGCCTCGTAAAAGCGTTTCATTGCGGAAATGCTGTCGTCATCCGTTGCTTCGCCAGGTACCAGCTCAACCAGCGGAATCAGGTGCGGCGGATTGAAGGGGTGGGCAACGAGACAGCGGCCGGGATGACGGGTGACTTTCTGGATCTCGGTCATGAGCAAGCCGGATGAGCTGCTCGCCAGAATCACATCGGGTCCGGTTTCAGCATCCAGCTCCCGAAACACCTGCTGTTTGACCTCATAATTTTCAGCCACACATTCCTGAACCAGCTGGACGTCCGCCACGGCTTGCGCAAGCCCCTCGGTGGCAACTATCCTCGATTTGGACCCTTCGACCATCTCCGGGGCCAGGATCGCCAGTGCCCGGAGCTGCTCGATGATATCGCCGGCCTGCTGATGCCCCTGGCGACAAGTTTGGACATCGACATCATACATCTTTACCGGAAAGCCTTTGGCAGCATAGAAGGCCGCCCAGCTCGACCCGATCACCCCCGTCCCAATGATTGCTATGGCTTCGATTTTCATCTCTGATGGCTCCACAAATTAAACGATCCGTTTCATCTCAATCTATATTATTTATTGGCCGCAATTTCATTTTCAGTATTTCATAGCATATCAATAAAATTTTTTACAAGAAATTGACAACATTTTTCTCGACATATCGCCTAGAAGCATGTAATGAAATTTGTATCAAATAGTCTACACTCTGTAAGGTCGGTATAGGGGGAAGCCATGCTTGAAACGTCCGATCACTTGAAAAAAAAGGACCTGCTGAAGCAGCTGGAAATGTACCGGCTGGTTTTTGACAGCATCCACAACGGCGCCATCGTCACGGATGCCGAGGGGTACATCACCCATTTTAACGAACCTTACGGGGAATTTCTCGGCGTAAACCCTTCGGAGCAGATCGGCAAACATTGCACCAAAGCCGTGGAAAACAGCCGCATGCACCTGGTGGCCAAAACCGGAATCCCCGAAATAAACCAATCCCACCGGATTATGGGACAGAACATGGTCGTCCAACGCATCCCGATTAAAAAAGACAACCGGGTCATCGCCGTATTCGGACAGGTGATGTTTAAAGACGTCAAAGATGTCCGCAAGCTGGCGGCCGAGCTTTCGCTCCTGGAGTCGAAAGTAAAGCTTTACGAAGAGGAGCTGATCAATCTTCGATCGACCCGTTATACCTTTCACAGCATTATTGGAAAAAGTGATGCCATCCGGTCACTCAAGCAGGAAGCGCTCAAAGCAGCCTCCAATCACTATTCGGTATTAATTTCAGGAGAGAGCGGAACCGGCAAGGAGCTATTCGCCCAGGCAATTCATCACGCCAGTGCGCGTAAACTCTACCCGTTTGTACGGATCAACTGTGCGGCGATTCCAAGAGATCTGCTGGAGTCCGAGCTTTTCGGATACGAAAAGGGCGCATTTACCGGTGCCAGATCCGAGGGCAAACCCGGCAAGTTTGAACTGGCCCACCAGGGCAGCGTATTTTTGGATGAAGTGGGGGACCTGCCGCTGGAGATGCAGCCCAAATTGCTGCGGGCCATTGAAGACAATGAATTTGAACGGGTGGGCGGCACTAAAATCATTCGATCAAATTTCCGGGTAATAGCGGCCACCAACCAGAATCTCGAAAAAATGCTGGCCGACGGTCTATTCCGCAAGGATCTCTTTTATCGTCTTAACGTGATTCCGCTGCACATCCCGCCCCTGCGGGAACGCAAAACCGACATTATTGCCATTGCCGAATACCTGCTCAAACAATTGACAGTGGAGGCGAATATACCGCAGATAAGACTGGATGAGCAGGCGCAGAAAGCGCTCGAAAATTACGAGTGGCAGGGAAATGTCCGTGAATTGTCCAACGTGCTTGAAAGGACGATGTCGGTGCTGGAAGGTGATACCATCCGGCTGGAGAATCTCCCGTTTTATCTGCATCGCACCAGCCGGCTTGAAGTGCCGGCCAGCCGTTCTTCCTTGAAGGATGTGCAGGCCCGGACGGAAAAAGAAGCCATCTGCTTTGCCCTCAAGGAAGCGAATAACAACAAAGCTCAGGCAGCCAAAATTCTCGGCATTCACCGCACGCTGCTCTATAAAAAAATGAATAAATACCACATCCCCCTTGATCTTCAGGCGCCGAAGATGGGCCTGCTTTAGCGGCGGCAACAGCATATCGGCTAAATTTTTGTTGAAAACATAAGGAAAGCACCCATGATCATAGGTTTGGATATCGGCGGCACGCACACCGATGTGGTCCTGCTGGACAAGGGCGGGCTTCTGCGGGAGATCAAGGTTCCCACCGATGCGACCGACCTGTTTCAATGCGTATTAGCGGGTTTATCGGCGATCACCGAGGACATTGACACTGCCGGGATAACCCGCATTGTCCTGAGCACCACCCTGGCCACCAATGCCATTGTTCAAAATCAACTCCCGCCGGTGGGGATGATTGTTTCCAGCGGCCCCGGCATCGATCCTGAATTCTACCGCACAGGCTCCCACTATTTTACCGTCGCGGGTTCTATCGACCACCGGGGCCGGGAAATCGAACCCATCAATCCCGCTGAAATCAAATTCGCCGCCGAGCAGATGCAGAAAGACGGCATCCGCCAGGTCGGTGTCGTGGGAAAATTTTCCACCCGCAATCCTTCCCATGAACTGGCCATCAATTCGATCCTGCAGCCGTCTTTTGCAAAGGTTTTTATGGGCCACCGGACATCCGGCAATCTGAACTTCGGCCGCCGCATCGCGACCACGTATTTAAATGCCGCCGTGTACCCTTTGCACCAGGAGTTCTATCAGGCCGTGCAAAAATCCCTGGCCGCCAAAGGATTAAACCTGCCCCTGCGTCTTCTCAAGGCGGATGGCGGCAATATGAAATTTGAGTCTTCCATCGACTATCCGGCCCAGACGATTTTCTCCGGTCCGGCCGCCAGCGTGATGGGGGCGGTGGCCTTCGGCTCGGATAAAGAAGACACCCTGGTGATGGATATCGGAGGAACCACAACGGATCTGGCGGTTCTCATCGGCCGGGCGCCGGTTTTGAATCCGCTGGGGATAGAGCTGGCTTCCTACAAAACATTGATCCGTTCCCTTGAAACCCTTTCAATCGGACTGGGCGGCGACAGCGCGGTCAAACTTGCCGATGGAGCAATCTGCCTCGGCCCCGCGCGACGCGGACCGGCCATGGCCTACGGTGGGCCTTGTCCGACACCGACGGATGCGCTTTTCGTACTGGAGAATATCCCGGACGGCAGCCGCGAAAAGTCAATTCAGGGCCTCAAGCCTCTGGCCGACCGGCTGGGACATTCTGTTGAATCTCTGGCTGCCGAAATCATGGATATCGCCTGCCAAAAAATATTCACAGCGACCCGGCAATTGGTCCATCAGATCAACTCCAAACCGGTTTATACGGTCCATGAGCTTATGGAGGGCTATCAGGTGCGGCCAAAAAACGCTCTTGTACTGGGGGGGCCCGCGCCGTATTTTGCCAAGTATCTGGCAGCTATCTCGGAATACCGGGTCCGGGTGGTTCCCCGCTGGAAAGTGGCCAACGCCATCGGGGCGGCCCTGGCGAGAACCACCTGTGAAATCACCCTTTTCGCCGATACGGTGCGGCGAATGGCCGAGGCCCCGGAGGAAAATTTCAGACAGCGGATTGACTATTCGTTTGACAGGGAGGCCGCCGTCCAACAGGCCCTTGATCTGTTGAAGACCAAGGCCATTGCACGCGGCGCCAATATCGACTATCTGGAAATGGAGGTGGTTGAAAGCCTTGAGTTCAACATGGTGCGCGGCTTCAATACCACCGGCAAAAACATCCGGGTCAAAGCACAGGTCAAGCCGGGATTAATCCACGGATATGATGAGGCCATCCGAAAGTTATATGGGCCATGAAGCCAGGATATTCGGACACTAAGATGCAATCAACGGAGTGTTGGAGTATTGGCCGGCGGTATTGAGGTCCATATTTTATTACTCCAATACTCCATTACTCGAGCACTCCAAGACCGAGACTTTCAATGATTGCCGGCAAAATTAGAATTGCACCAGCTAGTTAAGAGGAACTGACCATGTTACACGCCAAGCACAAAACCGGACTCGTTTTTTTTCCGGCTTTCGACTGGGCCATCAGTCCCACCCATCCCGAAAGAGAAGAGCGGCTGCTCTACACCCAGGATCAGATATTCGAAGAAGGGCTTTTTGATATCGAAGGCATTACGGAGCTCAAACCGGATCCGGTCCTTTTACAAGATATCCAGCGCGTTCATTTCTGTGTGCCGGATGTGTGGCGGGTGACGACTGAATCACATTTTATCAGCGCCGGCGGGGCGAAGACCATCGGCATGGCGGTTCTCGACGGACAGATCGAAAAAGGTTTTGCCCTTGTCCGGCCGCCGGGGCATCACGCCATGCGCATCGTGCACGGCGCCAGGGGATTTTGCAATATCAACATTGAAGCCGTCATGATCGAATACCTGCGCCGGGCTTATGCCATCCGCAAGGTAGCCATCGTGGATACGGATTGCCACCACGGCGACGGCACCCAGGACATCTACTGGCATGACCCGGACACGCTATTTATTTCGCTTCACCAGGACGGGCGGACCCTGTATCCCGGATCCGGCTTTCCAAATGAACTGGGCGGAATCAATGCGGTGGGCAAAACCCTGAATATTCCCCTGCCGCCGTACACATCCGACGAGGGATATTTATATGCCGTCGAGCACATTGTCATGCCGATTCTGGCCGAGTTTGAACCGGATATCATCATCAACTCAGCCGGCCAGGATAACCATTATACGGATCCCATCACCAACATGAATTTCTCAGCCCAGGGATACGCCCGCATGACCGAGATCTTAAACCCCGATGTTGCCGTCCTGGAGGGTGGTTATTCCATCGAGGGTGCGCTGCCGTATGTCAACGTCGGAATCGTTCTTGCCATGGCCGGCGTCGACTTCAGCAAGGTAAAGGAACCCAATTACGATCCGGACAGGTTTCGGCAGACACCGGACGTGACCGATGGCATCGAAAAAATCGGTGAAACCGTCCTCACCATCTGGCAGCAAAGGGCCGGCATACGGGATCAGCTCATGCAAAAGACTGATCCCAGGCAGCGAACGCGCAACATTTTTTATGATACCGATGGAATCCGTGAATCTCAAAACGAACAGATCCGGATCTGTCAGGATTGCGGCGGCGCGCTGCGCATTGAATCGTCCTCGGACCGCGGTTTCCACATCCTGGCCGTTCACATTCCCCGCAACGCCTGCGGCAACTGCCGGGAAACGGGCTATGAATGGTACGATCGGGCGGATACCGATCAATTTGATATGATTTTCCTGCAGGACCGACCCGAAGACCGCTATCATGTGAAAGGCACAGGGCCGGATAGTAAAATTTAACGGATATTTAACTGAAAAGAAGGCAATCCAGGCAGATAGCTTTCAATTTTACTTGCCTTAGGATTGCTGAACCGATTGCCAAGACCGATGGAGTCCCGTTTGGAATTTTGTATTTTGATCATTGTTATTTGGAATTTGTTATTTTTCGTCCCTGAATGCCGGTCCCAAGCCGCTTATGAACAAGTATAGACAGACTGACATACGCCATAACCTCCTGTTGCGTTCTCAAATCATTAAGGCGGTTCGCAGCTTTTTTATGGATCGCGACTACCTGGAGGTCGAGACTCCCATTCGCATTCCCGCACCGGCACCCGAAGCGCATATCGACGCCGTCGCAAGCGGGGATTGGTTTCTGCAAACCTCACCGGAACTGTGCATGAAACAACTGCTGGCCGCCGGATTTCCCCGCATTTTTCAAATCTGCAAGTGCTTCCGGCACCGGGAAAGAGGCCGCAAACACCTGCCTGAGCTCACTATGCTGGAGTGGTACCGTGCCGGCGGGAATTACCTCCATTTGATGGAAGACTGCGAAGAACTTCTCATTTTTATTGCCCACCAACTGGGCAGGAAGGGAAAACTCAGTTACCGCAATCGTCAAATCGAACTGGCAAGACCGTGGTTGCGCCTGTCGGTGGCAAATGCATTTCAGAAATATGGTTCGGTATCCATGGATGAAGCCCTGGCCGCCGGCAGCTTTGATGAGGTAATGGCCTTTGAAATAGAGCCGCACCTGGGCGCTCCCGTCCCGGTATTCTTGTGTGACTACCCGGCGCCGCAGGGCGCACTGGCCCGCCTAAAGCCGCGCGACTCGCAGCTGGCTGAACGATTCGAGTTGTATGTGGCAGGTCTTGAGCTATGCAACGGCTTCAGCGAGTTGACCGATACCGCCGAACAACGTCGGCGCTTTGAAAAAGAACAACATTTGCGCCGTTCCTTGAATAAAACGAATTACCCGATGCCGCACCAGTTTTTAGCAGCACTCTCCGATATGTCCGAAGCCGCCGGCAATGCGTTGGGGATCGACCGTCTGGTGATGCTGTTTGCAGACGCCGATAAAATCGACGATGTGGTTGCCTTCACGCCGGAGGAGCTTTGACTGGCGGCTGGATGCTCGATACTGAAAGTAGAAAGAATCCCTCGTCTCGCGCCAGGGCGGGCTGAAACCTAATTTTTCTCATCCTCCGGCTGTCCTCCGTTATCTGTCTTCTGTTCTCCGTCATCTGGCCTCTGTCCTCCGTCCTCTGTCGTCTGTCCTCCGTCTTCCGGCAGCTGGCCACCGTCACCTGCCTTCTGAATTATTCGCTCCAGCACCTTTATTTTGACTTTGTCTTTGGTGTCCGCCAGCTTGGCTTTCGGCCCGGCGAGTTTATCCTTGACGTCTTTCTGGTATTTGTCCACCGCTGCATAGGACAGATAATAGCTGATAACGGCTAAAGGCAAACCGATAATCGCGCCGCCCACCGTCATGGCCTCAAACGCCTGGGGCGCTTTTTGAAGCATGGCCTTGAGCGTACTCCAAGTGGGGCTCAACGGCATATTGAACACTGGATCCAGGCTCAAAAATTTGGCACCGGTGATATAGGCAACGCCATAAATTATGGGGGCGGTCAGCGGATTTGAAATCCAGACACCGATGGCGGCTGAAAGTTTGCTCCACTTAAAGAGGGCCGCAATAAAGACGGCAATCGGCGTCTGCACGCCGATGGTCGGGGTCATTCCGACAAAAACACCCAGCGCAAAACCAAGGGCAACCTCCCTGGGTTCGCCCCTGATCTGTATAAATCTTTTATAGACCCTGCGAATAATGTCGAGCAGGCTTTCCTTCTGACCTTGCTTTATTTCTATTTTCCGATTCGACCTGTTGACCAAACATTTTCTCCGTAAAACAAAACATCAGCAATTAGGCAGCCGGGCCAAATGAGCCAGGTCTTGCAGGGTTGAGCAAAGATTCCTGGCCCAGAGGCCAGGCATTGATTTCGCCCCAGCTTCCGGCTCGTAGAGCCTACAGCGCGGAGAGAGGGGTTGTTTTTAGCCGTCAGATAACCCATGGAATATGTTTACGGCACAGCCAATCTTCTCTGACCTGGCCCAGTGGACCAGGTTTTCAATGCTATGATAAATTCGCACCGAAGCTCTTTAGATATCATTTTTCCATGGTATTTAAAACTCAAATCCGAATCCGACCTTAGATTTCAGCTCGGGCGCCTGCCAAAACAACGGCTGGTCTGATCAAAAAAAACTTTGGTCATGAGCTGACGTAGGGTCGGCCTCTGCGCCGACCCATATCGGCGGGCACGGAGACCCGCCCTACGTAAGCGGTCGGAATAAACCAAGTCTCATATGAGTGAATCCAGGCGATTATCCATTTCCAGTTTATTCAGGGTATTGGGGACGCAACCCTATTTATCCATGACCACTCGAACCTCCAACGGTCCGATCTGATCAAGGTGCACATCGCGCTGCGGGAAGGAAATGCTGACACCGGCCCGCCGGAATTCCTGGTCAACGGTCTGGTTCAGTTTGTGCAGCATCGGCAACCAGTCATTGATGCCGTTGATGAAGACCCGCAATTCGAAATTAAGGCTGTTGTCGCCAAAGCTGAGAAACACAGCCTGCGGTTCCGGGTTCCCAAGGACCAATGAATTGGCTTCAGCGGCCTTGAGCATCAATTTTTCCGCCAGGACGGTATCGGAACCATAAGCGATGCCGATTGGAATTCGGATGCGGATAATATTGTCCGAAAGGGACCAGTTGATCAATCTGCCGGTGATGAATTCCTTGTTGGGAACGATGAGTTCCTTGCGGTCCCAATCCAGGACGGTTGTCGCCCGAATTCGAATCCGGGTGACGGTGCCGCTGACATCCGCGATGGTGACCGTATCTCCGATGCGAAACGGCCGTTCAAAGAGGACAATCAGACCGCAGATGAAATTGGCAACAACCTCCTGCAGGCCAAAGCCGACGCCGACGCCCAGGGCGGCAATCAGCCACTGGATACTGGACCATTTAATGCCGATAGCTGTGAATGCGGCCACAATCCCGATAGCGGTAATCGCGTAGTTAAATATCGTGGAAATTGCATACCGCAACCCGGCATCCATCGGAAACCAGTTCAGCAGGATGATCTCCAACAGGCTGGGCAGATTTTTGGCGGCAACCACGGTGACGATGACGACAATGACGGCGATCATCAGATCGGCCAGCGTAATCGGCACCATGGTGCGGACGCCGTCTGCCTCACTGCTGTAGCTCCAGAGTTGTATTTTCTCTAAAAAGTTCAGCGCCGGCAGTACATTCGCCCAAATCAGCCAAAGCCCGACCAGCGCTGAAAAGAACAGCAGGGTTCGCAGCAAGGCTCTGTTTTTCTCATAAATTTCATCAAAATTAATTTCCGGCTCCTCGATACCGACGCCTTCACCTTCACCGGCGCTCGCTTGCCCTTCTTTTTCCTGTTTCTCGGCCTGGGCCTCTGATTTGCGCCTGATTTCCTCGAAGGCCAGCCGGCGCTGGGTGATAAAAAACCAGCGCAGCACAAGATCCTTCACAATAATGAGACCGAGCAACAGGGCGATGGTTTCGCCCAATCGCAGGTACAGGGCAAAGGCCGAATAATAGTAGCCCATCACCGCCAGCACCGCCAGTACCAGAGGAACCCCCACGGCCAGCGGATACCAGATAAACCTCGACCGTACCAGCCAGCCTTCACGACGGCTGCGGGTTAACATCGAAAAAATCTCTCCCGAAAAGCGCAGCATGTAAGCGGCCCACAGGGAAAATCCCGCCATGAGTACGGTCAGCGCCAGCCGTCCCAGCGAATCCGTATAGTCGGTATCGTTTTTGGTTTGAACGGTGGCGATGATAAAGCTCATGGCCGTCAACAACGGGATAAACCACTGCAGGCTGAACCGCAAAGCGCGCCTCACGCTCTCCGGCCACTTGAAATGCACTTTGGCAACGCCTGCCTTCCAGCAAAACTCATACATGAACAGCGCACCGATCACCGTCCGGCCGGCGAAAATGAGACCGTTGCCCACAGCCTGCGTGAAATCCTGCAGCAGCGGCAAATTCACCAGCTGCCAGCCTGTAAATATCATCAGCAGCGGCCAGCCGAAGGCCACCCGGCCGGTGAGCGCCAGGGCCCGCAATGTCAGACTGAAGGAATCGGATTTTACGGAGTAGACGCCGCGGGCGACCTGCGACAAGTGCTGGTGGGCCCGCCGCCTCAGGCCCATAAAAGCAAGAGAGGCCAGCAGTGCCAGCATCCACAGGAAGGGATTGTCCATAAGGGACTGCTGCAAATCCTGCACGGCCAGCCACCAGTTGAACGGACTTAAAAGCCATTGCAGCGCTGCGAGCAAATTGCGCAGGTCCTGCAGGCCGACACTCTTGGCACTGCGAATCCACAGCAGATGTTCATCCAGAAAACGGGCTTCTTCCTGGGCTTTGACGGCAACCTGCTGCTCAACAAACTCGAGACTCTGCAGGTTTTTAAATAAGCGCTGGTATTCGGCCTGCAATTTTTTCAACAATTCGCGCCGATCATTGAGCAGACGGCGCAGTTCGGTTTTCAGTGCTTCGATGTCCGCACCCGGCGGGAGGCTTTCGCTCTGTAAAATGCGATTCATTGCCTGCTCCGGGTCCGCCAGTTCCCGGCGCTGCCGGTCAAGATCAACTTGAACCGAACGGATTTCACCCATTTGCACCTGGCGCCGATCCGAATCCCGGCGAAAGCTCTCCACACTCGGCAGCCCCCGGCGCTGTTCGCGCAAAGCGAGTCCTATGGCTTCGGTGTGCATGGGGTATTTAACCTGCTCCTGCGCCAGGGCGAATTCCTCTTCGATTTGCTTCAACTGGTCCTGTTTGAGCTTCAGTCTGTCAACGACTTCGGCTTCATCGGCAATGACCTTTTCAAGCATCTTGCCCAGTTCGATATTAATATCAAATTGCTTTTGAATGACCGGCGGCATGCCTACCGCAGTATTTTTGGCCTGCTCGGCAACCTCGCGCTCCTGCTTGGCTGCCAGTTCGCGAGTCCGTTGAACCTCGGCCTGCCAATTTTTAACCAGGGCTTCCTGCCGGACAACCTCACGGGCTGCCAGGTCGTGTTCCGCCGAAACAAGGGCCGTCAGGATGTCGTTGTTGGCAAGCCGGCTTTCAAAGGTATTGATTTTCGCCGTGATTTGGGACTGTTCGGCCGACAGCGCAACCTGCCGGGTCTTGGCCACCGGCGGCACCTCAGCGGGCCCCGGACCCGCTTTCAATTCCCCGGATATTTCCTGCAGCCGCTTCCGGTCATTGGCTATTTCCGGCTGCAAATTGGCGGGCTGGTTCTTTAAGGCATTCAACTGGTCGGTCAACTTCTTTAGATTGTCGGCGGCACTGGATAAATCCGCCTCCATTTTTCTCAGGCGCTGTTCGAGTTGGTCGGGTTTCAATTTGGCGGCGGCCGCAGCAACATCTTCCGGCGGCGGCAGGGATCGATCCAGCTCGGCTTCGATGGCCTTGATGCGCTCGGGGGCAGCCTTCACCCGTTGTCTGATATCCTCGGCTTCCTGTCTGAACTGCTCTTCTCTCTCGCGGAAGATGATCGCGCGATCCAGATAACTCAAAACGTTTTTTTTAACATCGTCTGCCAGATCTCCTGCATTTTCAGCGGCGGACCGCCACTTTTTCAGCTCATCCAGGCTGATACCGCCGGACGCCCCGGCTTCGATCCCGGAATTGCCGGTTCCGGCAGCGGTTTGAATCTGCTTTTGTGAATATGCGCTTTGCGGGAGTGCTGCGACAAAAACGAACACAAGTACGGCCGCCGCCAATTTCAGATATGACTTAACCATTCCACGCCTTCCGGATCTTTCAGCTATACGATTGATAATTATCTGCATCCTGTGGTTTAAATCTCTTTTTTTTCAGACTTTCCTTTTTCCTCTTTATCCGCACCAAATTTCTGAATCGCCACTGCCAGCTCATCCAATTTACGATCGACCAGAAAGTTGATCGTTTCCGCCGGATATTTACCGTCGGTCTGTTTAGCGCCGGCCGGTTTACCGGTCAGGATCTCGATGCCCTCATCAATATTTTTAACGGCATAAATTCTGAAACGCCCCTCTTTGACCGCTTCAACCACGTCCTTGCGCAGCATGAGATCCCTGACATTGCTCTGGGGAATCATGACGCCCTGACTGCCGTTGAGCCCCTTGTGGCGGCAGCAGTCATAGAATCCCTCTATTTTCTGGTTGACCCCGCCGATGGCCTGAACCTCTCCCTTCTGGTTCACGGAGCCGGTGACGGCGATGTCCTGCCGGATCGGCACCTCCGACAAACTCGATAGCAGGGCGTAGATCTCGGTTGAAGACGCACTGTCGCCGTCCACCCCGCTGTATGACTGCTCAAAGGCAATACTGGCACTCATGGCCAGGGGTTTGTCCTGAGCATATTTTTTCCGCAGATAACCGCTTAGAATCAGCACGCCTTTGTTGTGGGTATTGCCGGACAGGTCGGCCTCGCGCTCAATATTGATGACCCCGGCGCGCCCCATGGAGGTGGAGGCCGTGATGCGGGAAGGTTTGCCGAACATATAATCGCCCAGTGAGAAAATCGCCAGTCCGTTGACCTGGCCGACGACCTCGCCTTCCGTATCGATCATGAGGCTGCCGCGGTCGATCATCTCCTGCAGGCGCTCCTCCACCAGGTTGCAACGGTAGATTTTGGCGTCGATCGCCTGGTCCACATGGCGCTCGCCCACAATCGCATCGCCGGCCTGACGGGCCCAGAAATCCGCTTCGCGAATCAAATCCGCAATGGCCGGAAAGGTGGTGGCAATTTTTTCCTGCCGGCCCGTCATCCGTACGGCCTGTTCAACGAGTGCCGCGGCTGCTGTCCGGTCAAAAGGTTTCAACTGCTCTTCATCCGTGGCCATTTTGATAAATTCCGCAAACTGCTGAATGTTCTGATCGGTATTGGGCATGGCGGTATCAAAGTCGGCCCTGACTTTAAATATCTTGCCGAGGTCCTCGTCATAATATCCAATCAGCTGGTATAAATAGGCGTCACCGATCAAAACGACCTTAACCTTCAAATCAATGGGCTCCGGTTTCAAACCGGTCGTGGTGAAAAAATACATGGGATCGAAGGTCTGAATTTCAAGTTTTTTGCTTTTTAAGGCACGCTTCAAGGCCTGCCAGACGCCGGGTTCGATAACGGCGTCCTTGAGGTTGAAAACGAGATAGCCGCCGCTGGCCTTCACCAGTGAGCCGGCTTTGATCCTGCTGTAATCGGTGCGCCAGACTCCGCTGCGATCGACCACGCGCTCGATGGCGCCGAAAATATTGCGGTAGTTAGGATACTCCTCGATAATAACCGGTGGACTCTTGCGCTGGCTGTTGTCAACCAGCAGGTTGACCCCGTATGGTTGAAACCTGTCGATCTCGGGCATGATCGCCGGCAGCCCCGGAATTTGAACGGCACTCTGGGGACTGAATATTTTCAGATTGTCGGCCATGTCTTCCAGCATATCCTGCAGATATTGCTTCACTTTCTCGTTACGAAATTTTTGTATGAGCGTTGCCGTCAAATCGGAGGCGGTTTTCATGAAGGTTGCGCGATCCATTTTTTCGAGCTTTTGCGCCACCTCCTTTTGTAGGTCTCTTATTTCCAAAAAGATTTGATCGATCTGATTTCTCAAGGTGGCATGCTTCTGGCTTATTTCCTCAAATTCCGCTTTGGGAAACCGCCCTTTTTCCACCATTGCCTCGAGCTGTTCAATGGGCACCGGCTTGTCGTCAACCAGCGGCATGACGTCCGGCTTTTTGAATTGCCCCATTTGAACGTCGACAATCGCAAACCCCTCTTCCTTTACTTTTTGATCCAGTGATTTAAAAAAGCCGTTCGCCTGGCGTTCATAGGTTTCCGTAATTTCCTTTTTCATGTTGATGTATTCCTGGCTCTCGAACAATTGCGGAATATCTTTCTGCAGCGTATCGACCAGCCATTTGACATCGCGTTTGAATGTGGATCCGACCCCACCGGGGAGTCGAATTAATATGGGAGTTTCAGGATCTTTGAAGCAGTTGACGTAGCAAAGATCGTCCGGCGCCTGGTCTTTTTTGGACATCTCCTCCAGCAGCCGTTTGACCGTCGCCATTCGGCCCGATCCCGCGGCGCCTGTTACGAACACATTATAACCGGGTTTGTCCATATTAATGCCGAACCGAAATGCCTGCACCCCTCGGTGCTGGCCGATGATTTCTTTGAGCGGTTTGAGATCGGCGGTTGTTTCAAATGAAAGCCTGGCGGGATCCAGTCGCCATCGAAGTCTATCGACAGGAACCTCTGGGTACGATGTTGCTTGGGACATTTTTCCCTCCTTCTTTGGTCAGCTTCCTGCCGGCGGCCACAGGTTCAAGCTTCACCGGTCAGGGTGCCTTTGTTGAGCGATGTGTCAGCCGGAATATCTCGCAACAGCGTCGCCCCTGAAATGCGATCCATTGCGCGCTGCTCAGGGCCGCTATTTAATTTCAATATTGACGCCCCGGGCTTCAGCCGGCGCGCATTTCGGCAGGACAATCTCCAATATTCCATCTTTGTAGGCAGCTTTCACTTCCGCAGTCTTGATGCGGCAGGGAAGCGCAATGGTTCTTGAAAATGATTGCGATCTTTTTGCTGACCGCTCATAGTTTTCTCCTTTGTCGACGGTGTTCTCGCGTATTTCTCCGCGCAGGGTCAGAGAGTCATCCGTAACCGAAACGCGCATATCTTCCGGCTTCATGCCCGGCAGTTCGACTCTCAAGGTAACCGTGTTCTGCGTTTCGGACAGGTCCAGCGAAAAAGATTCGGCGGTCTCCACGAGGAAAAGCGGGACCCCGAATTCCCGGCGGAACCTTTTAAAAAGATGATCCATATCACGGCGCAGCCGGTCGATCTCCTGTTTGCGCCACACGATTAATTCGCTCATGGGCAGGCCTCCTTTGTACGGGTGTTATAGTGAAAACAGACCGGATTGGTCATAACCATTTCTTTTTCTTAAACCAGAATATCATTAAGACAAAAATCGTGATCAGCACCAGCCAGAGCGCAGGGTAGGCCCAGTGCCACTTGAGCTCCGGCATGTATTCGAAATTCATCCCGTAAATGCCGGCAATAAAGGTCAGCGGAATAAAAATGGTGGCGATGATGGTTAACACCTTCATCACCTCGTTCATGCGGTTGCTGACAGTGGATAGGTACAAATCGGACAATCCGGAAAGCACATCGCGGAATAACTCGATCGTATCGATGACCTGGATGGTATGGTCGTAAACATCTCTCAGAAAGATATGGGTGGTTTCCCGGATCAGTTCCGACGGGTCCTTTATGAGGCTGTTCAGAACCTCCCGCAGGGGCCAGACGTGTCTGCGGAGAAAAATCATTTCCCGTTTAAAATGATGGATCTCTTCAAGCATCCGGGGGGTGGTGTTTTTCAGCAACTGCTCTTCAAGGAGCTCGATTTTATCGCCCAGCTTCTCCAGGATTACGAAATAGTGATCGACGATGGCGTCCATCAGGGCATAGGCCAGGTAATCACAGCCGGATTTGCGAATTCGCCCCCGGGCTTTTCGAATCCGTTCGCGCACCAAATCAAACACATCCCCTTCTTTTTCCTGAAACGAGAGCAGAAAATGGGGCCCCAGCACCAGGCTGACCTGTTCGGCGGTGATGTGCCCGACGGTTTCATCATAAACCAGCATTTTTAGGACGATGTAGATATAATTTTCGAATTCTTCTGCTTTCGTGCGCTGGCCCGTATTGACGATATCCTCAAGAACCAGGGGATGAATTCCGAAATGGACGCCGATTTTTTCAATGACATCGGTCTCGTGCAGTCCGTCCACGTTGATCCAGGAAACCGGCGGCGTATCCCGGTAGGGAAATGACGCTTCGATGGCCGGCAGCTGTTTTTCCTGCAAGTTTTCGGAATCATAATTCATCAGCGAGATCTTGATCGTTTCAATTTTCTTATCTCCGATATGGACCAGACTACCCGGCGATAGACCGGCTTTTTTCGAGGATTTCTTGGTAAAGCGTGGCATTCGAGGTCACCTCATTATTTATGGCTGTGTGTGTCAATTCGGGGCTAACTGCTCTTTAAGCCGGTAAAATCATAAACATTCCCCCTATCTTTGCTGAACGGATAGTAAAAGCTCCCGGCAGCGATTCAGCAGGCTGATGGATGATTGAATAGTCAGGCGCTCTTTGCGGATCAGCGGTGCTTCAAAAAAATTCGGCGGGAAAATGGTGTAATTGATCTGAATCTGGCGGTACATATTTTCAATTTGCCTGACGGAGTTCTCCAGGCTTTGAATCCTGACATCATAAAACTTGACGCGGTTTTTCGCTCGCAAATCGATAAACAGCGTCAGCAGATCCCGCTCGTATTCACAGATGGTACTGATGGTGGAGTTGGCCAGCACCGAGGAGAGAAAAATATTCTTTTCCTGGTTGTAGTTTTCGTTGGCACGGGCGGACGCGTCCATCTTCAGCTGGATGTCGCCGAACGCGTCTATCGTCGCCGACAGATCCGCCAGGGCAGCTTCGAGCTCCGGTCGAACGTCGGCAAACCCGACCGGCGCGCCCGCGACCGGCAGGACCGGTGAAAAGAAATACCAGACGGCCAGAAAAATAAATACGAGTTTTCTTTTCATTTGATGCATCCCCCTCCCATGATGAATTTTCAGCTTCAGTCCCGGCATCAGGTAGTAAAAGACGGAACCGATTTTCCCTTAATCGGCATCTTATGTCAAGCACAGTCCATGCAAAGCCGGGGAAAGTTAAATCCGAACTTCTACGACTCAGAAAATAAAGTTTTTTTATCAACTCGAATCGGGCGAACCCCTCACCATGGAAAAATCACGGACATCCATCGTAAAAAAATCACTGGTCTCAGGGATACTCGTGGGAAACTATAAACTCAAGCTGCTGTTGATTTACTGCGGTCTTTATCTGGCGGCGGTTTTGTGTGCCAGCGCCCTTAAATACCTGATCAGCTACCTCCAGACGATATTCTGCCGAAGCTTCCCGATATCGACCCGATATTTCTCGAAGAAAGTCCGCTGCAGCGGAAAGAATTGAGGAGATGGGAACCTATGATGAGCTGATGGAGAAGAGAGGTTTGCTGTATGAACTGGCCACGGGGAAAAGCGGATCTAATTAATTGTCTTTTAACCTGACGCGGTTCTGATATTAGACCGGTACGTATCGCAGATAAACGACGAAATTCAGGACAATGGCCACAAAACACGCCACTACCGGCGTAAAAAACCATCCAATGAATATATTCCTCAGGGTTCGACGGCTCATGGTATTGATGCCTTTAACGATGCCGATGCCTAATACCGCACCCACGACGGCCTGGGAAGTCGACACGGGCACCCCGACAATGGTGTAAAAATGAACGGTGACGGCCTCAGCCAATATCACGATCAATGCTGAAAAGGGATCCAGCTGGATGAGTTTCCGGCCGACGGTTTCCATGACGCCCCGGCTGAAAGTCAAAATCCCCAGGGCGATGCTCAAACCGCCCAACAGCGCCGCCGCAAAAACGCTCAACTGGCCGGCTCCCACAAAAACGGCGGTTACGTTGGCAACATTATTGGCACCCAGCGCATAGGCGGCATACGATCCCGCCAGGATCAGCGACGCACGCAGAAAGATATCGGAGTTGAACAGGTCGATAGGAAGCCCGTTATAGAGGGCTGCCAGTATTTTGTATATCAAGACGGCCATCAGCAGGCCCCCGATCGGCGTCCCGACCCAGCACAGGAATACCTTGCTCAGGTCGCCCAGATTCAGCTGACGGTTGATGAATCCGATACCCAGAATGGCACCGACAGCGGCCTGTGAAGTAGAAACCGGAAGCCCCAGAAAGGTCATGACGGTCACCGTAACGGCTGCCGATACCGAAGCAACGACCGCTTTTTTTAATGTCAGACTTGTGATGCCTGCCAGGGTTTCAATGCCGGCCCGTCCTTCCAGGAGCGCTCCCAGCAGGACAAAAATAGAGGCTAAAATGGCAGCCGTCCGGAACTTGACCATTCTCGATGCCACGGCCGAGCCGAAGACATTGGCAGCGTCATTGGCGCCCAGAGACCATCCCAAAAAAATACCGCCTAAAAGAGAAAGCATTAAACCCGCCTTTTCATCGTCATGATGTTTATCCGTTTCGACACCCTGTCGGCCTGATCTGATATTTCGCCCAGCACAATGACTATCTCTTTTAACTGCAGTTTGAGATATGGCTCTACATCGGTTTCAAAGAGTTTGGTGATGATGCGCCGCTCGATATGATCGCAGTGGCTCTCGTTTTGATCAATGGTCGACATTAAGGCCCGGACGCCCTCTTTTTTCTTGATCCACACATCAATTTGCTTGGCCATCAGATCGCAGCTTTCCATGGAAACCCGGATAAGTTCCTGAATGTCGAGGATCAAGAAATCAGGAAAGCTTAGCTTTTGCGTACGAACCATGTTTAAGACCTGCTCGAAGGAACGCGGCACCGCATCGACCTTTTCAAGCAGCGCCATAATATCTTCGCGGGATTCGGGGATCAGGGCCCGGCTGTACATGAGTTCATTTATTTCATCCCGCAGGTCGTCGGCCCGGGACTCGAACTTGTGGGTCTGCTCCATTAGAAAACAAAAATCGTCGCTGACCCCTGTTTTCAAACACAAATTCATGGCCTTGACAAAATGGTTTTGAGTCATGCCCAAATTTTCCAGGTAATTGTAAATCAGAGATTCAAGCTGGCGCTCTTTTTTAAAAAACACACTTAGCATCAGAATTCACTCCTAACTTGATATTGGTTCAAAATCACATCCATTCCCCTAATCGGAACAGGCATCCGACGCCGCTCTATGGCCGGATTTTAAGCGATAGGTCCTGAAATTCTCGCAGCGTCCGTCCGCTATTACCTCTCATTTCCTCGACAAAAAAGTGGTGATACCCTACTTCATGTTGTAAACTTTTTCAACCGCCAAGCTTTCCTGTTATATGGCGGCAAAACAGAGAACAGATGGTTCTCAAACCGGAGGGCATCAGAACTCCGTCTTCCGATTTTAAGCGCATTTCAGACCTCTTTCACCTGTCGGATCTCATTTTCTCTGATTTGCACCATTGCGCTGGGCATATTTTTTGCGCCAAGTGATTTGGGATCGAAATTCGGATTTAACTTTCGCAGGATATTTTGGGTCACCGGAAAAAAAGGGCAGGATACCATTAAAACAGGATACCATTAAAATAAGATCAGGCTGCCGGAAGACGAATGACAGCCCGGGAGCTGAAAGAAGCCAAACAAATCCGGCTTAATCGAAGAATCAAGCTATGGCAGGAAATCAGCAAAGAGATCCAGGAGACGCTGCGTCGAATAAAAAACGGCAAATACGGCTGCTGTCGGGAAGACGGGAACTGGCGTCGGCCGACCCGCCTTAAGGCTGTGCCGTATGCCGTTTTTTGCCTATCCCGACAGGCGAACGTTGCGATCCTGCGATATTCTATTCATCGTCGTCCAGATTGTAATTGGTCCGGTAGTCATTTTCATCATGCAGGACCTCATAGCCGGTTACCAGTATCCTGTTTTTGCCCTTCGGATCCCGGCTGACATATCCGGTGACCCGAACATCATTTTCAATTTCTTTGCCAAGTTTCTCTACCCACTCGTTCGCTTCAACCACATACTCCTCATCTCCAGTGGAGATGGCAATTCCCTTGACCCAACCTTTATCTTCAATTTCATAGACAAAACCAATCAAGGTTTCTTCTTTTTCGGCTGTATTATTTATAAACATTTATTAATCCTCCTTGGGCGCAACCTTTACGTCTCGCAATTACTACAACTGAATCAAATTGCAGAAATTCTTCTCGATTCCGGAACCACGCTCCGCTAAGGGTTCACGAAAAAATATGTTCACAATTCTAGGCGTTGCGGCGCCCGTCTGGCAAAGCGCGAAAACGCGGGAATATCTGGATATTCCGAGCTTTCGCAACGCTGCCAGGCGGAATGCAGCGGCGGTTAAAATGTGAAGTTAATTTTGAGTGAGCCCTAAGCCCGGCATGACGCCGATAGTTGCCGGCTCGATGGTATCATCTTGGCGAGCGGCACGGACCATTAGTCTGGATAGCAAAAAGCGTGCTAAATTTATAACCCTTTGAAATCAAAGCGATCATTGCGCAGGCCGATGAGGAACCGGAACAGCCGATTCCGAAATACCGCCGGATTTTGCTCGAATCAGGAACTGCTGATTCCGATTGGATCAGGCTGAATTCGAAAAACTATATTAATTCTCGATCCTTACGAACTTTGCACTCTTTTTGCATATATAGGCCTTGAAATATAAGTTAACTTTGCCTGAAAAATAGCTTAAAATATATATAGAGACGGCGATTAGAAGAGGGCTTCCAAGGCACCTGTCGACATGGAGATGTAAGATTTTGGATAAAAACGATCACCTAAGTTGTTCATTTTGCGGCAAAAATCAAAACGATGTCAAAAAATTAATTGCCGGACCGGCCGTGTATATCTGTAATGAGTGTATTCTGCTGAGCGCAGAAATCCTGAATGAGGAACTGCAGGCGGAAGAAATTGCGACCCGGCGGATATTGACGCCGCGGGATATCAAGGCCCGGCTGGATGCCTATGTCATTGGACAGGATGCGGCCAAAAAAACGCTCTCGGTCGCCGTTTACAACCACTACAAACGTCTCGGTGTTCCCAGCATGACAGACGAGGTGGAGATTCAGAAAAGCAATATCCTGCTCATCGGTTCGACCGGAACCGGCAAAACCCTGCTGGCCCAGACTCTGGCCCGCTTCCTCGATGTACCGTTTGCCATCGCCGACGCCACCACCCTTACCCAGGCCGGGTATGTGGGCGAAGACGCTGAAAACATTATCCTTTATCTGCTGCAGAATGCGGGCTACGACCTGGAGCGCACCCAACGCGGGGTGGTCTACATCGACGAAATCGACAAGATTGCCAGAAAACCTGGATTTTCTTCGACAACCCGCGACGTATCGGGCGAAGGGGTCCAGCAGGCGCTGCTGAAGATTCTCGAGGGAACGCTCACCAGCGTACCGGTAAAGGGGGGGCGCAAACATCCCCAGCAGGATTTCGTCAAGGTTGACACCACCAACATCCTTTTTATCTGCGGGGGAACCTTCACCGGGCTGGACCGAATTATTCAACGCCGTCTGGGTGCCAAAGTTATGGGGTTCGGCGCCAAAATCGCCCGGCAGCAGGAACGCGAATCCGGTGATATCTTGAGAATGGTCCAGCCTGAGGACCTGCTGGATTTCGGCCTGATTCCCGAATTTATCGGTCGCCTGCCGGTGTTAGCCGCCCTGCCGGATCTCAATCGGGAGTCCTTGGTGCGGATATTGCTGGAACCTAAAAATGCCATTGTCAAACAGCTGCAAAAACTCTTTGAAATGGAGGGGGTGCACCTCAGATTTACCGAAGAAGCGCTGAAGGCCACCGCCCAAGAGGCCATCGGTCGCAAGTCCGGCGCCAGAGGACTGCGGACCATTTTAGAGGACTGTCTGCTGGATATCATGTATGAGCTTCCTTCCCTTGAAAATGTCAAGGAGTGTGTCATCGATGAAGATGTGGTTTTAAAAAAGGGCAAGCCCTTTTTAATCTACGAATCGGTTAAACAACTTGCTTAGGTGGAACATTTACAATCCCAATCGATAGGACCGCGTAATGAAACGATTTGTCAAAGACATCGATCCATATAGTACTATGGTTTTTGTTATATTTTGGCTGGCCTGCTGCGGGGCACTTCTTATTCCGGCATCGGCCCTCGGCGAAAATTCGGTTGCCGATGCAATCATTTCATTGGAAGTAGCCGATAAACCCTTGGGGGAAGTACTGGAAAACATCTCGGACGCCGCAGGCTGTCAATTCAATATCGATGCCAGCTGGGAAGATTATCCCATCACGGCATCTTTCAAAAATGAACCCTTGTACCGGGTTTTAAAAAGAATCTTTCGCGATCTCAACAATGCCGTCATTTACGGTTCGGATCGCAAAATAAAGATAATTATTTACGATGAAAGCGCGCCCGCCGGTAAGAAGACCGGCTATGCGATTGCCATCAAACCGGCCGAAACCGCCATGTCGCAAGCCCAGCCCGACAGTGATGCAACTGCCCCCCAACCTGAAGTCCCGGCTGCTGAAGACAGCAGCAGTGCGGAAAATATCGAACAGCCCTCGGAAGAAAATGCCGGGTCGGTTTCGGAAGCAAATCAGGCCGGCACTGAAAACACGGAAGTCAATGAAGAATCCGGTGAGACGCAAGCCGAAGAGAAGACCCCGGCCGTTGAGACGGAACAGAATGACAACACCGCTGTTCAAAACAGCAGTCCAACCGAATCGACCGGGTCCGCTGCCGACAGCTCGGAGAGTACCGAAAAAAAAGAAAACAGTGAGGAATCCAATCAAAATTAAACCCGAATTGAATAAGCGGCCGGAAGACATGCGGCAGTCGCCGACATTTGTAACCGGGGCGCAAATTCAAGAAGTTCTTGCAACTTCTCAGCAGCTGAAAATACCGGCCTGCAGAAGTGAGAATTGATCCTGCCTGAATATCATGCCTGGCAACCCAAAAAATCATCATATGGCGACGATTTTTTATTGACCCATCCAATGCTGTCGGGTTAGAGAATACCCGCCAATTGCCATATCGCCGGAAAAGTAGAATAAAATTTCGCCCGGCCGCTGTCCCGGTCCATCGCGGGAACCGGCCGCCGTGGACGAATCACCTTTCAGGCCCATGAAACGACCCATCATCCGTTTTTATAATGTCTTCAAAAAATTCGATGCCAACCAGGTGCTGGCCGGCGTCAGTCTGAGAATTTTTCAAGGGGAAGTAGCCACCATTATGGGCAAAAGCGGCGTGGGCAAAAGTGTACTGCTCAAGCACATCATCGGCCTTTTGCAGCCGGATGCGGGTGAAATTCTCCTTTACGGGCAGCCCATGTCCAAGATGAAGGCGTCAAAAATCAACAAGCTGCGGGCCAAGTTCAGCTACGTTTTTCAGGATACGGCGCTTTTCGACTCCCTGACCGTCTACAACAACATTGCCCTGCCCCTGCTGGAAGGGACATCAATGGCAAAATCGGAAATCAGGGAACGGGTGCAGCAAAAAATGCAGCAGTTCGAGCTGGAGGCGTTTCGTGACAAATTTCCCGCCCAGCTATCCGGCGGTATGAAACGGCGGGTCGCCCTGGCAAGAGCGCTGGTAACAGATCCTGAGGTGGTTTTGCTGGATGAGCCGACCGCCGGCCTTGACCCTGTACGCCGCAACGCGGTATATGCCATGATTGTGGACTTCCAGAAAAAATTCGGCTTTACCGCGGTCATGATCAGCCATGAAGTCCCGGATGTCTTTTTTTTCTCCCAACGAATCGTCATGCTGGATGAGGGTAAAATCCGGTTTGAGGGCTCCCCCGAGGAGCTTCAGCGCTGCTCCGACTCGGCGGTTCAGCTGTTCATCCAGGGCTTGGAAAAGCCGCGCGACGCCCTGACCGGCATGGCTACGCCGGTGCAGGGGGAACGCAAATTCCATGAAGCGTTGGCGCACCTGCAGCGTCACCAGATTGTCTTCTCCGTGGTGATGCTCACCGTTGAAAACCTGGCTGAAATTAACGAAAAAATCGGGCATGTGGGAGGCCAGACCATGCTCAAAAACTTTGCCGCTCAGATAAAGCAGCGTCTCGACCTCACCGATTCCTGCTCCCGCTACAGCATGGACAAGATACTCGTCGTGCTGCACAACGCCGGCATCGACGACGCCCGCCGGTTTGCAACCCGGCTGGCCCGGGAACTGAAAACTGAGGATCTGATACACAGAAACGAGAATCCTGATCTGTCGGTTCGGATCAGCGCCGGCTACGCCCAGGCCGAAGAAGACAGCCTGATCAAAGCGGTGCTGGCAAATGCGGAATCAAAAGACAGCCTGTACTACGAATTTGAGTTGAAATAACACTCCTGATCGAAATTAGAGTGACTTGCAGTAAATGACTTTGTTGTCGCCCGGAGCGTAGAATTCCGTTAGCACCGCATCCAGCCGGTAGCCGGCATTTTCATAAAAGGCGCGCGTGCTGGCATACTGCAGGCGCTGGGAGGTGTCCACATAGATGCGGCTGCCGCCGGCATCCCGGATCAGGTGCTCGGTCTCCTGCAGCAGCCTTTGCCCCAGCCCTTTGCCCTGTATATCCGGATGCACCGCAATCCAGTATAGATCGTAGCTGCCGACGGTACACGAAATCTGCCCGTAGCAGGCATAGCCCACCAGGCGGCCGTACTGTTCAGCCATCACGAAATTGTAACCGCTGGCCGCACCCCGTGCAAGGCGCTCCTGGGCTAGTTCCTCGGCCACATCGACCTCCTCCTGCGAAAAAAAGCCGGTAACCTCAACCAGATGACGAATGCGTCCGGGGTCTTCCGGCTGCAGTTCATGCCGCAGTTGAATGCCTTGCAGCCTTTCAGGCGAAACTTTGTGGCTTTCGGCCCAACGCTGGGCCGCAAAGGACAGCCCTTTAAAGAAATGCAGGGCATTGGTTCCCAGACTGCGGGTCCGATAGCCCCCTTCCTGGACCACCAGCGTCGGCAGGCCCAAACCACCGATCAGGCGACCGTTGGCCTCGAAATCTTTGGCATTCAGGGACCAGGTACCGGTGGGATCCCCTTTGGCCGGATCCAACCCCAGCGCCACGACCAGGAAATCGGGTTTAAAATCCGCGATGCGGCGCAGGGCCTTTTCCAGTGCCTTGAGGTGGGCGGCCCCGTCGACGGCCTCCGGCAGCGGCAGGTTCAGGTTGAAGCCCTCCCCTTCTCCCTCCCCGCACTCCTCCTTGAAACCGCTGAAATAGGGATAGGCAAAGGTGGGATGGCCGTGAATCGAAACGGTCAGGACATCGCTGCGGCGGTAAAAAATATCCTGCTGCCCGTTGCCGTGGTGATAGTCGATATCCAAAATGGCTACCCGGCCGTACGCGGTCAGGTATTCGGCCGCGATGGCATTGTTGTTGAAATAACAAAAGCCGCCGAAGTTGCGCCGCTCGGCGTGGTGTCCCGGCGGGCGCACCAGCGCGTAGGTAATCCTGCGGCCTGCCAGCAGCTCGCGGGCGGCGGTCAGCGCGCAATCGACACCCCGGCGCGCCGCCGGAAAGGCATTGCGATGTATAGGGGTGAAGGTGTCGATACAGTAGTAGCCGGCGAGCACCGAGGGTTCGTGCGGCGGCCGCGTCTTGTTGCGGATGGGAAAAATGTACGGGTAAAGGGATTTTTTCTCGTCGACTTCCCGGCAGGCCCGCCGCAGATAGTTGACAAAATCGGCGTCATGGACGGCATAAAGGTGCTTGTCCGGAAATTTGCGCGGTTTGACTTCAACGAACAGCCCGTGGGGCATCAGGGCCGCAGTAATGCTGCGAATGCGAACCGGGGATTCCACGTAACCGCGATCATGCACATGATGGATGTCATGGCGGTCATTAATGACGACCACGATCTGCTCATCGGATTGCGACGTCACGGTCGCGCGCACGGCTTCGGGCTTGACATAGCGAAAAGGACGCAGCTGAACCGGGTCGTCGCGAAAGGAACGGATAACTTTGGTCACGTATTCAGGCGGACAGTAGTCCGCGTATTTGCGCTCCAGCAAGGCGCGTACGGCTTTCCTGGCAAAACTGCAGCGCGGCGCTTTGATCCGGTCCAAACCGTCGTAAACCAGATGCGGCATGCAGCGGTCACCAGGTTTGACCGGCAGTTCGTAGTTCGTGTTGATGATCGGTCGCGCGCCGTAGCGTTCGTAAAAGCGCAAACGCGCCCGGTTCTCCTTTAAAAGGGCTTCGTCCGGGCAGGCTTCGAATTCGTCGGGCAGGCATTCAAAAAACAGACCTTTGGCGTCCAGGGCCACCGCTTCGCGGCGCACGCGGTCGTAGAGGGCCCCGCCGAAACCCCCGCCGGTTTTGCCCTTGACGGAGGCAATCCAGTCTAAAAAACAGAAGCCGATCTGCGGTTCGTGCAGCAGCATGGCAAACCCCAGCACGCGCCGGCGCAGGTTCTCGGCCACAAAAAGGATGCTGCGCAAGCGCTGTTTGAATGGATTGCGCAGCTTTTCACCGATCAGATCAATTTCTTCGGCCGGCACTGCACTGAAGCGGCTCTGCAAAATGGCTTTAACCTGCCGCAAAATTTCGCGGTTGACCGGCACGATATCATCATAGATACGACGTATTCGGAGCATCTTTACAAACTCTTTATCTCTGTCTCAACCCGGACAAGACGGTTGGACTGAAAGGGAAATCCCGATTCATCGGGGAACCATAAAGTGCACATTAATCACGAAAGCACGAAAGGACGAAAACACGAAATGTAGAGAAGATAAATTTCGTGTTTTCAAGATTTCGTGATAATAATATTTTTCCATAAAATGCAAAGAAATCACAATTAAGACTAATGCAGATCGGCCGACCGGATGCGGCGGTATTGCGGCTGCTCGATCCCGTCGGCAACAATCCGTTTTACCGCCAGGGTAAAATCGATCCCGGCCCGCGCCAGGGCGGCGGCAAAACCGGCGTCAGGGCTTAGACACGGATTGGCGTTGATTTCCAAAATCCAGGGCCGTCCCTGCCCATCGACCCGATAATCGACCCGGGCATAGCCTCGCAGTCCGAACAATTGCCAAGCTTGCAAGGCCAAGGCCTGCAGCTCGTCGAGCAGGGGGTTGTCTTCGGTACCGAAATCGAACCTGCGGGGCGTGCGCTGATAATCGTCGGAGTTCACGTCCCATTTGGCACGATAACCGACAATCCGCGGCTGGCCGGCGCCAAACCCTTCGAAGCTGATCTCGGCCGGCGGCAACACCTGCGGGCCCTTGGGACCGGCCAGGACGGACAAATTAAATTCCCGGCCTTCGACAAAGACCTCGGCAAAACAAACTCCGCCCAGCGAGGGGGCGCGCCTTTGCATCGTCTGCTCCAGGCTCTGATCGCAGGTGTCTTCGACGATATTGTCCGCCTCCAGACCCACCGAGGCATGCTCCCATAAGGATTTGATGATCCAGTGCTGCCCGGAAGAAGCCTGCCGGCCGACAGGCCGTAAAGATGGCGCCGACGGCAAATCCTGTGGGCAGGGTCCGGTCCAGGCCGGGGTCGGCAACTGCGCGGCAACCATGCGCTCTTTGGCCATTACCTTGTGGGATGTCAACCAGATGGCTTCGGCAGGGGCGCCGGTGTACCGCAGCCCCATGGCATCCAGCAGTGATGGAACCAGATGAATCAGACATCCGTGTCCGGCCAGAGACTCCACCAGGTTGAACACGAGATCCGGCCGCTGGGCTTGCAACTGATCGCGCAGCTGTCCCAACTCCAACCCGGCGGGCAGCGAAAAAGTCTCGTGACCCAAAGCCCGCAAGGCCTTTCGGACGGCATCCACCTGGACCAGCACGTCCTGCTCATCCGCCGGACCGTCGTCCGTCACGGCGTTGTAAACCACCGACACACGCATTGTTAGCTCCCACGCTTCTGCGGTCCGCACCATCATTCGCAGGACGAAAGATCAGATTAAGCCGACCTGGATACGCCGGGTCTGAACTAAAATTCGGACCTATCTGCTTTCTCCCCCTGCAGCAGCCTGGCGCTGCGAGTCGATGATCTTTCCGGAAACTGCCTGCGACCGCGGCGAAGTCATCCGCCGGCGGGCGGAGGCCATGATTTTTTCGATCAGCACCTGATAGGACATGCCGATCCGACTGCAGATGATCGGCAGATCCGAATGCTCCGGATGCAAACCGGCCAGGGGGTTGACTTCCACGAACTGGGGGTTGCCGCGAGCATCGCAGCGGATATCGATCCGGCCGGCGTCGCGGCAGCCCAGCACGCGCCAGGCCTGCAAAGCAATCGCCTCGGCTTCCCGCACCGTGGCATCCGCCGCGGCATCAACCAGCCGGTATTCCACCAGTTCTTCACAATTTTCTTTGTTCTCATACGAATAGACCTGGGGTTCGGCGGCCGACCGCAGATGGAGTTCAATCGAGCCTAAAACTGCGGAATCCATTCCCGTTCCGACCAGACCGACGGTGAACTCGCGCCCCGGCAGGAATTCTTCTACCAGGACCGGCTGCCGATAGGCGCCAATCAGCTCGGCGCAGCGGGGCAGCAACTCCTCGCGTTGCCGGATGACGGAGGCCGGCGTGACCCCTTTGCCCGTCCCCTCAGCTACCGGCTTTACGAAAAATGGCGGATCGAAAGTCACTGGCTCTGCCTGACGGCCGTCTTCAACCACCAGAAAATCCGGGGTCGGCACGCCGGCGTCACGGATCACCCGTTTGGTAAGGCCCTTGTGCAGCGACAAACTCATGACCAGCGGATCGGAAAAGGTATACGGGATATCATAGGCTTCCAGTAGGGCGGGTACTTGGGCCTCGCGGCCGAATCCTCTCAAACCCTCGGCGATATTGAATACCATATCCCAGCGGTCCCCTGCAACCAGCCGCTGTGCGAGGCGCATGACATTGCCGATGCGCTCCGTCCGGTAGCCGAGATCCTGCAAGGTCTGCTCGATGGCTTCAATCGTATCCGGGCGGTCGAATTCGGCCGTCTCCGCCTCGTCGTAGCCCATCGCGCGATAATCATCGCGCAAATCATAGGTAAGTCCAATCTTCACGACATTTCTCCTACTGCAAACCACGTCATTTATTTCAATGGGCTTTCCGCGACCGGTGCCTCACATCCGCCGGCGATGGGATAACGGTAGATGTCACCGGCATAGTTTTTGAGCAGCAAATCGTTGCCCTCGCGGCCCACCACATATTCCGGCAGGAGCGGAATTTTGCCGCCGCCGCCCGGGGCGTCGATGACATAGGTCGGCACCGCGTAGCCGGTGGTGTAGCCGCGCAACCCGTGGATGACCTCCAGACCTTTTTCCACCGCCGTTCGAAAATGCCCCGAACCCAGAATGGGATCGCACTGGTAAAGATAATAGGGCCTGACCCTGATTCGCAGCAGCCCGTGCACCAGACTTTTCATGGTATCGACCTGGTCATTGACCCCGGCCAGCAGAACGGTCTGACTGCCGAGCGGAATGCCCGCATCCGCCAGGCGGGTGCAGGCCTCCTGAACTTCGGAGGTCAACTCGGCCGGATGGGTGCAATGTATGCTCATCATGAGCGGGTGATAACGCTTGAGCATCCGGGTCAGCGCATGGGTAATGCGCTGTGGCAGAACCATGGGCGCTTTGGTGCCGATCCGTATGATTTCGACATGCGGAATCTGGCGCAATCGCATCAGGAGGTATTCCAGTTTTTCATCGGGCAGGGTCAAAGGATCCCCGCCGGACAGGAGCACGTCCCTGACCGCGCTGTTCGCTTCGATATAAGCGAAGGCCTCCTCCCACTGCTGCATGTGAAAGGCCGCTTTTTGTCTTTGGCCTACCATGCGGGACCGGGTGCAGTACCGGCAATACGTGGAGCAGAACTCCGTCACGAGAAACAGGACCCTGTCCGGGTAGCGGTGGATCAACCCCGGAGCGGGGCTGTCGCTGTCTTCTCCGAGCGGATCATGCGATTCGCCCGCGGAATGCACATACTCGCTCGTCACCGGCACCACCGTGCGGCGCAGAGCCTGTTGGGGATCGTTCACATCGAGCAGGCTTGCATAGTAAGGGGTGATCGCGAAAGGCAGCGAATGACCATCATGGATCAGGGCCCGGCGTTCATCGTCTGAAAGACGGATAATCCGCTCCAGCCCGCTCGCGGTTGTAATTCGATTTCTCAGCTGCCAACGCCAGTTATGCCATTGGCTGGCGGTGGCTTCGGGAAAAAATTGTTTACGAAAATTTTGCGTCCGTGGATTTTCCGGCAACAGCAGGTTTACCGGTTCCCGGGGTAAGGATTTCATCCCGGGTTTTTTTATATTTGGCAGGATATTGTGTTCGCAATGCTGGCTTGATTCGGCGTCCATGCGGGGGAACGCCGCCAGCCCGGTACCGGGAGGCTCCGCCTCTTCCGTAGAAAAAATAACTTTTCGCATACTGTTTTATTCTCCTTTCTGAAGTCGTATTTTATTAACTGCGATCCGCGCCGTCCCTCAATTTACCGAACAGTTCAGCAATATATGTGCCAGTATAGTATTATTAATAATTACAGGCTATTATAAAATTATCCCAACTCGGCTTCGGAACCGCAAGTTCCGAAGTTTCACGACTTTGTTCGACTACCGCCTGTTTAGCCGCTTAAAAAGCGGCTATGGGGACATTGGCCGGCAACCCGCAGGACGAACTGCAAGTTCTTATCCGGCTCAAAAACAGGAATTGTCATATCTGATTTGCAGCTGTTTGCTGAAACCGGCATTTTCATCGCATCAAAAATCCATTGGCTGAATCATGCCTGTTCCCGGCAAACGCGTACCTGTGAGTGGAGTCATATTTAACTTGACAACATCCATCCTAAAGTTGAATATTACCCTGATCCGTAGTTTCCGCATTCTATTCCGAATTTAAACTCAAATCAAAAAATTAGCCTGAAAATAGTGGGTTATTTATCGCGGCGGCGGTCAGGGGCAAAATTCGCTTCATTTCTTTGCCGCGTGACTTGGGATTGAGAACCGGTAATCTTTCACACTCAACACACTCAACAAAAGGGGGTTCCAATGAAGAAATGGTATATCTGTTCAATGATCATCGCGGCGCTGCTGGTTTTGACCTTCAGCCCGCAGGCTGCGCTCGCGGCAAAGAAGCTTAAATGGGCCCACGTTTATGAAACCAGTGAGACATTTCACAAATGGGCCCTGTGGGCGGCTGCCGAAATCGAAAAAAAGACCGACGGCAAATACCACATCGAAGTCTACCCGGCCTCTTCGCTGGGCAAGGAGGCCGACATCGTTCAGGGCCTGTCGCTGGGCACGGTGGACATCGTCTACGCCGGTGCAGCTTTCATCGCCAACACCTACGGACCCCTGGGCATCGCTGAGGCGCCCTTTGTATTTCGCGATTTCGACCACTGGAAAAGTTTTGCCAAATCCGATCTGTTTTCTGATTTCATCGCCGGCTATCATGATGCCTCCCAGGGCAATCAGATTACATCGGTGACCTACTATGGCGCCCGCTGCGTCACCTCCAACAAACCCATCAACTCACCGGCCGACATGAAAGGTTTGAAAATCCGCGTGCCCAATGCACCCCTTTACCTGATGTTCACAGAAGCGGTCGGCGCCAACGCCGCTCCGATTGCTTTTGCCGAAGTCTATCTGGCATTGCAGCAGGGGGTCGTCGATGCCGAGGAAAACCCGCTGCCGACCATCAAAGCTAAAAAGTTCTACGAAGTCCAGAAGTACATCAACCTGACCCAGCATATCGTCAACAATCTGGTTACCATTGTCGGTGCGCCGACCTGGAAGAAGCTGTCCGACGATGAGAAGAAAATATTCACCGAAACCATGCTGGCGGCGGCCGCCCAAAATTCAGTCGAGGTGCGCCGGCAGGAGGACGATCTCAAACCCTGGTTCGAGGAAAAAGGCAACATCATCAACGCCGTTGACCGCCAACCGTTCATGGATGCCGTCAAGCCCTTCATCAACGGCCCCAAAGCGACCTGGAGTAAAGACGATTACAATCGGCTGGAGGCCATCAAATAGCTTGCGCACCAGAGGAGAAAAGATATGACCGACCAACGACCAGCCCCGGAAGAGAAGAGCCAGGAGGCCCCCGCGCCTGAGAATAACGACACAAATTCTTCCTTCAAATTCCGCGATTACTCCCTTGAGGACTATCTGGTTCTGATTATCTTCTGGGTGCTGGCCGGAGTCGTTTTTGCCCAGTTTTTCTCGCGCTATGTCCTGAATTCAGCCATCACCTGGACCGAAGAGATTGCCCGCTATCTGCTGATTTCCGTCGGCTTCGCCGGATCGATTATGGCCGTGCGGAAAAATTCCCACATCTTTGTGGAGGTTTTCTACCGATTCATGCCGCGGCGGCTGGCAATGATTGCGGCCCGGCTGGTTGATCTGATTAAAGTCGTGTTTTTCGGCATCGGCACCTGGCTTTCCTGGAAGATCATTCCGATTATGGCCCACCATCGGATGGTGTCGATCAATATACCGATGAGCTGGATTTACAAAGTCGTCTTTCTCAGTTTTCTCATCATGACCCTGCGAAGCATTTATCTCGCCTATCGCCATTTCAAATACCATTACGTCCCTTTGGCCGGTTTTTCAGACAAGTAACACCGCAAGGATCGTTTTTATGATCAGTATCCTGTTCATAGCACTGTTCGTTCTAATAATCATCGGCGCTCCGATTGCCATCGCCCTGGGCGGCTCGTCGATGCTCTGGGTCTACCTGACACAGGAAATACCCGACTTTGCCATCATACACCGGATGGTCAACGGGGTGGATTCCTTCCCATTGCTGGCTGTGCCGTTTTTTATACTGGCCGGCAACATCATGAACGCCGCCGGCCTGACCAACCACATATTCGGCTTCGCCCGGGCCCTGGTCGGCTGGCTGCCCGGCGGGCTGGGCCACGTCAACATCGGGGCCAGCATTATTTTTTCCGGTATGTCCGGTGCCGCCGTGGCCGACGCCGGCGGGCTGGGTACCATTGAGATCAAGGCCATGTCCGACGCCGGCTACGACACCGACTTTTCCGTCGCCGTGACCGCCTCCTCGGCCACCATCGGGCCGATTATCCCGCCCAGCCTGCCGATGGTGATCTACGGCGTGCTGGCATCCGAATCCATCGGTCAGCTGTTTATCGCCGGGTTTATCCCGGGTTTGCTGATGGGGGTGGCGCTGATGATTATGGTTGCCATTTATGCCCACCGGCGGCACTATCCCCGGGACGCCGGCTTCTCCGTGCGCGAACTGGGCCGCTCCTTTCTGGTCGGCCTGCCGTCGCTGTTCACGCCGGTGATTATTATCGGCGGCATCGCAACGGGCATTTTCACCCCGACCGAGGCGGCCATCGCCGCCGTGTTCTACGGTCTCTTCCTGGGCCTGATCGTCTACCGCTCGCTCAGTTTTCGCGATCTGGTTCAGGTCAGCCTGGAGACCGTTGAAACCACGGCCATCATTCTGCTGATCGTGGCCGGAGCCTCCATTTTCGCCTGGATATTAACCGAGAACCAGATCACCGAACGTTTCGCCGCATTGATTCTGAACCTGAGCCACAACAAGATCGTGGTTTTGCTCCTGATAAACGCCATTTTATTCGTGGTCGGGTTTTTCATGGAAACCATTGCCGCCATTACCATCCTGGTGCCGGTGCTGCTGCCCATCGCAGTGCAAGTGGGTGTCGACCCGGTCCACTTCGGCGTCATCATGGTGCTCAACCTGATGATCGGCCTGCTCACGCCGCCGGTGGGCATGGTGCTCTATGTTCTTTCCCGGGTGGCCAAGATACCATTCGAGCGCTGCGCATCGGCGACGCTGCCGTTTCTGATTCCGCTGGTTATCGTCCTGCTGCTGGTTACTTTTATCCCTCAAATTTCCATGTGGCTGCCCACCATGCTGCTGCGCTAGGGAGATCAAAAAAATGGCTCATTTTCCTTACGGCAATGATCCGGTCAAGCTCGAAAAGTATCGGGCTTTCTGGAACCGGGATGAGATCGCTCGTCCCCTGGTTGGTTTTTCCTTTGTCGGCTGGTTTCCGATGGAAGAGTTTGCGGTCTGTCGCAATTGGGTGTCGGCGGATTATCTCACCCTGGATATGGTCGAGCCGCAGGATTTCCTGGATGATCATGTGCGTCTGGCCCGCGAAGGCGAGATGATCGAAGACGATATGATTCGCGGTGCCTGCCCGACCCAGGTAGCCGTTCCGTTTCTGCCGGCCATGCTGGGCAACCCGCTGCGCATTTTACCGCAAAACATTCTGGGGGTGGAACGTAAACTGACCTGGGAAGAGGCCTTTGCCGTAGACCTGGATACAGCGCATCCCTGGTACCGCAAGTACATGGCGTTTGTCGAGGCCCTGGTGGAAAGGGCCGCCGGCCGTTTCCCCGTCAGCCACGGTCCGGAAATCGGCCCCACCGACCTGCATGCGATTCTGCGCGGCCACAACGAAAGCATCATGGACTTGATGACGGCGCCGGAGAACTCGGCCAAACTCCTGTGGCATCTGGGCGAAATCGTACGCGATCTGTTTAAGGCCGTCTGGCAGCGGATCCCGCTTTTTCACGGCGGCTGGTTCGATGCCCAGTACTGTCTGTGGTCGCCGGGGCCGATCATCCGCATGCAGGAGGACGCCACCGCCGTCTACTCCCCCGACTTGTACCGCCGCCTGGTTCAGCCGGTGGACCGCATGCTGGCCCAATCTTTCAGCTGCAACTTCATGCACCTGCATTCCACCTCCATGTTTCTGCTGGATGCGTTTCTTGAAATCGAGGAAATTCCCTGCTTTGAAATCAATAACGACGCCAGCGGCCCGCCGGTTGCCGATATGGTGCCGTACTTCCAAAAGGTTCAGAATGCGGGTCGTTCGCTGCTGATCAGGGGGGCCTTTACCCCGACCGAGCTGCAGCTGCTGATGGATTCCCTGGAATCTCGGGGACTTTTTCTCAACATCATGGTAAAAAGTATGGCCGAAATCGAAGCTCTCAGACCCATTGTCGGCAGGTAGATGCTGCAGCGGGATCAGGTAGTTTCCTCATTTTTATATTAGCTTATCCTGCGAGCGCAACAGCCGCAGCAGATACCGCTGGGCCAGGAGGTCGGAGCTGACCATACCAAGCACCTTTCCTTCATCCACTACCGGCATGGCCGAAATCTGGTTTTGCTCAAGGTCGGTAACAATATCCAGGATACTGGAAGCTGGATTTGCTGCAACCACCGTGCGCGTCATAATTGTTTCCACGCTTTGTTCGCACACATTTTCGGCCACGGCCTGGGTGATATCCCAGGCGGTAATCACGCCGACAAGTTTATCGTCCTGGGACAAAACAGCGATAATGTTGCTCTGGCTGTTTACGATCAGCGCTGCGGCAGCCTGCAGCTTGGCCTCATAGCTGATGGTGGGGATCGGTGCCATAATGTCTTGCGCCGTCCGCTTCCGTTCTTTGGCGGCAAGTCGCCCGAGGGCAATATGCTCTGCAGCTTGACTCGGCAGCAGGTCCGTGTCCGCGGCCAGCAGGTCTACCAGTTCCGTCATGTTGCGCCGAATCGCCGCTTCCCGGTGTGCGTTGCCCGCTGCCAGGCGCATTTCAGAGAGGGCTGCAAATTCAGTTTTATTTTCAGCCAGCCAGGTATCGACAGCCTGTCGATTGCCGAGCAAGGCCGCGGGAATCTGGAGATGCGCCGGGGTCGGGATAATGTGCTCCTGGGCGGCGAATATGACACCGCCGGAGTTGACCAGATAGTCATTGGCGATCATCACTCCCCTGCGACGATAAACTGCCCGCTCCATGCGGGTCCGCCCGGCTTTGCGATTCGGATCCGGTGAGTAGGTATTGGCCCCTTCGATAATGACCGACCAGCTTCCCATCTGATCGACACTCATGGAACAGGGATCGGAGGGGCGCACGCCTAAATAGTCGGCCACGGGTGCCGCCGGGATGAAGCAAAAAGACGATTCCCGCAAGAGGTCGTCGGCATCTGTTGAAAATTTGGCGGAGTGGCGATGACCTGGGGGGGCGATTTCCGCTTCAAAATAATGAGGCGTTACCAGGCTGCCCTGCTTGGCCAGACCGATCAACTCGTTCACCGGCAGACCGGCTTTGTCGTAAAGATAACCATGCAGGTCGCTGATACCGACAACCTTGGCCAAGGGAAGTCTTTCGAACAATATGCGTGCCGTATGGGCGCCGACCGCGCCGAACCCCTGGATGATGACGGTCAGCGCTTCCGGAACGGGCACCTTGATTCGGGCAAATTGAGGCAGAACGGTCAGACGCGGCATGATTTCCAGCAGCCGCTCAAGGGCGATCACCAGGCCGCCGGCCGCAGCCCCGAGTTCATCGATACGGTTGCCGCCCATATCGGCGGGCTTGGAAACCGCGCTGTCGATGCCGTTTTCAACGGCAACCGTTTTCATGTCGGCATCCTTGGTCCCGACATCCGGACCGGGTACATAGATGTCGCGATAACGAAAAAGCAGGCGCGCAAATCCCCTTACAATTTCAGCGTGCGCTTCGGGCGATGTTCCGGATTCGGCCACAATACCGGTCTTACCGCCGCCATAGGGAAGATCGGCGGCCGCATTTTTTAAAGTCATGCCGCGGGCAAGATTGTGGATGTCTGCCGGAGTGACGTCGGGCAGCATCCTGATGCCCCCCATGGAAGGGCTGCCCATGGCTAAATTGTCCACCACCAGGTAGCCGCCGATTTCCAAGTCGGAAGCTTCGTCCCACATGCAGGCAACCAATCGCGGACCGAGCCCGTCGCAGTTGATTCCCATGCGCGAGAGAAGCTGTTCGTCGGTGTAAACGAACTCCAGATAGCACTTTCCGTTGCGCCTCTCGGTACGATTCTGAATGGCGGTTGCGGGTATATGATCCCTTAAATAGGCTTCCATGCTTGCGGGTATCATCGGCCGGTTACCCCCTTTGCTTTGCGCTTCGTAATTTTGAAGCATGTTGACTTATAACAAGTCATTCGAAAAGGCCCTCATCTCCTATTACCCGATAAAACGAGAAAACCAAAGTCTTACCTTCGCTTCAAAACCGACCGGCGCGCGTTAAAAAGGAAATAGGGCAACCGCCCGGCCTTGCCCACATCCCGCGCCATCTCCGTGATGTAGAAGGCATCGGGATCTTCTATTTTGACAATGTTCAATATCTGTTTCAATCCCCGACGGCGACAGGCGATATACAGCTCATCCACCGGCCCCCGCATACCCTCCCCCCTGAAAACGGTCACGGCCTGCCCCTTGGCCCTGATTCGATCCGCCAGCGGCCTGCCGGCCGTGCGGGTAAAGACTCTCAAAACGATAAAACCCAGGGCCAATTTGCGCTCAAGGCTGATTCCGACGACATTGCCGGTCGCATAACCGAAGGCATAGAAAAGGGCCAGGACCGGATGGGCGCCAATCTTATTGATAACGGTACTCACCACCGTTATCCAGATGAGCAGTTCACAAATTCCAAGGAAAAATGCGATGACACTCCGGCCCTGAACCGTTACGATCACGCGGACCGTTCCAATCGACACGTCGGCAATGCGGGCTGTAAAAATAAGCAAACCTGTTAGGAGGGTGTAAAAATCCATTATCTGAATCAGAGAGCAACAGATATGCCAGGCAGGCCCCGACCGGGTGGAAAATTCCCCGCGGGCCGCTATGTCCCTGTTCTTAATTGAAAACATACGATCGGCTGGGACTTGAAGAATTAGTTAATAAATCTCGCAGCAAAAGACAAGTTTGCGATTAACGAAAATCTAGAACTCCCAGTTCTGATGGCCGTGAAAAACAAGAACTTTTCTTTCTGATTTGGAAGTGTCAATTGCTCCGGAGCCGGTCTTGGTTGGCAGGATTCCCTAAAATTAAAATTTGACCGGCAAAAAGTTTAAATTCACTTAGATGTTGATATCAAATCGAATTTCGCCCAGCCGTTGGAAACTGCATCCCTAAAAAAATTTGCTCTCCCAACTTGGGCGGGACGTATGGCACACGCTTTGCTCATTTAGTTGGTCGGCGAAAAATGGATAAACAAATTCCCGCAAAATCCGGTGTCCGGCTGGAACACAACTTGAGACCAGAATAATGAAAAAACCGCAAAACCCGGAAGTCACCGGCATCATCATGCCGAATAATTGGGATAAGAACGGCAATGTCATTCAAATTGCAATTTACACAAATGAAGAAGAGATCTATCTCGTGGAACACAACCACCTGGGGCAGGAGCTTTTGAATCATATCAACCGCAGGGTCGCGGTCAGAGGCAAAAAAAGGGAACGCCTGGACGGCAACAGCTATATTGCTGTTCAAAAATATATTGTCCTGGAAGAGATAGTCGAAGACGAAACTTTAATGAAATCATAGTCCGTCTTTAAACGATTCTTTTTGAATACCATACTTTACCATCAACTTGTTCAATTGACGGGCGCTGATGCCGGCATCCTGCGCGGCACTGTTTACCCGGCCCTTGTTGCGGGAAAAAAGCTCCCTGAGGTAGTGGCGCTCAAAATTTTCGACGGCTCGGCGCCGGGCCTCGGCCAATGAAAGATTGACATTTACCGGCAACACGGCGGCCGGACCGCCGGATTCGAAAAGCTCGGCGGGAAAGCCGTCCGAGGTCAGCAGCGGCGCGGTCTCAAGAATATAGGCGCGTTCCATCAGGTTTTCCAACTCACGGATGTTGCCCGGCCAATGGTAGTTTTTCAGCGCCTGAAGAACCCGCGAATGGACGGAATGAATGTTTTTGCCGTATTTCAGGTTTAATTTTTTTAAAAATACTTCCAGCAGATAGGGGATATCCTCAATGCGGTCCCTGAGCGGCGGCACTTCAACGGCAAATACGTTCAGGCGGAAGTAAAGGTCTTTTCTGAACTCTCCCTTGTTGCTCATTCCGAATAAATCGGCGTTGGTGGCGGCGATGACTCGGGCGTCGGTCTGCATAACATCTTCACCGCCGACGCGGCTGAAGGTTCCGTCCTGCAGAACCTGCAGCATCTTGACCTGTGCCGGCGGCGAAATGGTGCCGATCTCGTCCAGAAAAATGGTGCCGCCCCGGGCCATTTCGAATTTACCCGGTTTTCGGCGGATCGCTCCCGTAAAGGCGCCTTTTTCATGACCGAACAGTTCACTTTCCAGCAAGGTGTCCGGAATCGCTCCGCAGTGCACGCTGATGAACGGGGCATCACTGCGGTGGCTGTGCCGGTGGATCATTCTGGCCAACAGCCCCTTGCCGGTTCCGGTTTCACCCATCAGCAGCACCGTAGCCCTGGTTGGTGCAACCGCCCGAATCTTTTTGAATACTTCCCGCATACCGGCGGTGTTCGTGTGGATGACTGCCAGCCACTCGGATTTCCAGAACTGGTCCCGCAGATAGTCCAGCTCCAGATTGGTGGTATGGGATTCATTCAGGGATTCGATCACCAGCCGCACTTCGGACGGATCAATGGGGTAGGTCAGGTAGTTGTGAGCGCCGGCTTTCACGGCCTTGACGGCCTGTCGGATCGATTCTTTTGAGGCCAGCACCACGAACTCTGTTAAAAAATTCGATTCCTTAAACGGCTTTACGGCATCCGTATAATCGTTGGCCGGCGAAGCTTCGCCCAAAACCGTCAAATCGGAAAAGATAACATCGAATAAACGCTGACGGTGAAGACCGAGCGCACCCTGAATACTGTCCGAATGCTCCGTATGATAGTCCGGCGGCAGCGATGACCGGATCAGGCGGGCAATCTCTTGGTCCGGTGCTATAATGAGCACAGATTTCATTTACTTATACCTAATCCGGCAAAGCCGGTGGGAAGCGGACGGGTGCTCCCCGGGTGTAAATCCCGATTTATTGGGGATCTAATTGCCACAAAGCGAAACCTTCGATTTGCTAATTTCTTTTCGTCTTCGCGGCAAATTTACTTTGTCATAAAATGCACTGAATCCGCAAGCTAAAACACCGGATGCGGACGGAATAATTTTTGCGATGATAGCGTATAATCGATCAAAAAAAAATGGCAAATTTTTCAATTCCCCAAAAAATGCTCTCGCTGAAATACCGAGATAGGGAGTCTGCTGTTCGCCGGATTTGAACCCGATTGTAAAAGAACCGCCGGAGACAAAGTGCAGTCAAATTCCGCATCAATTTATAATCAGAACGGGTGTGCCTTTTCAGGAGCTGGTACAAGCTGCTCTGGCGGAAAAGGTCGATATGGTGGTGATGGGTACCAAGGGAAGAGGCAACATTGCCGGTATCTTGATGGGCTCGCAGGCCGAAAAGATGTTTCGCCATTGCCCGGTGCCGTTGCTCAGTATTCGGGAAAAAGAGGATTAAAATTGACGTGATCCCGGCCTCCGGCTCGTAGAGCCTACGCCTCGGAGAGATACTGGTTTCTGGATACGACTCGACTGAGCTCGCCGAAGTCTAGATGTTTCTGGATCTCACTTGCAGCGAATCCCGGAATATCCAGCATCAAGTATCCAGCATCCAGCATCGTCCCGGCAGAAACGACTGCGTTACTTCTACCCCACATGAAGAGTTAAATACAATTATGCGACGTTAGGGTGAAGTTAGGGTTCACGAAAAAATTAATTCACAGTTTTAGGCGCTGAGGCGCTCTTCCGGCAAAGCGCGAAAACGCAGGAATATCTGGATATTCCGAGCTTTCACAACGCAGCCGGAAGAGATGGACCGGCGTATAAAATGTGAAGTTGTTTTTGAGTGAGCCCTTAGGCGACCTTCTGCAGTCTTTTCTCGATTCTGACGGTACCGGTATCCTTGCTGAACCAGCCGAAGAACAGAATCATATCCGGATGGTCGTCCAAAGAATTGTAATTTTTAATCACCACGCCCTGGCGGGCCGCATCAGTGGGGTCGAAGACTCTGACTTCAAATGCATGCTTTTCCTCGGCTTTCGGACGCAGGGCACATTTCAGACTCCACACCCAATCCGGGTCTTCCTTCAGACGAGTCACCATATGCATTCCCACGCGGTCCGGCAGGTCCTTGGGTTTCGCTAATTTAACCTCACTGCTGCCGGAGGAATTTTCACCTTGTTTTTCCTTTTGCCAAAATTTCCAGCTCATGACACCGACCTTTCAATTTCAGGTTTGTTGCCAGAAGAAGATGGATGATTTTATAATAGCAAGTCTCATGCCAAATAGTAATTGAATGATTTTATTATAATTAGTATTATCGTAATCGAAAATCAGAACCGGAAATTCCGACTTTTAAAAAACTTGATTAGCGAGGAGCTAATGGAAAGCCTCGGCTCACTGGGATTGATTAAAGCATTGCTTAATTGGCGGACAGCGCTGGACATCCTTCTGATGGCGGCCGGACTATTTTTTTTGTACCGCACATTACTGCGTCTCGGAACCTGGCGGATATTTGTCGGCATTCTGGCGGCTTTAGGCCTTTTTCTCATCGCCAGTCTCCTGGATCTCAGGGGCCTCGAATGGATTTTCGGCAACCTCAGTCAGGTAGCTGTGATCGCGCTGATCGTCATCTTTCAGCCGGAAATTAGAAAAATATTTGAACGCGCTGTATCGGTTAGACGCGCTGAAACGGGGATAGAGAGGATGAACTTTCACAAATAGCGGCCGAGTCCCTGTGGAAATTGGCCCAGCAGCACCGGGGAGCCATTGTGGTCTTTCCCGGCAAAGAGCCCATCGATGAATGGCTTTCGGGCGGCTTTAAGTTGGATGCCAAGCCGAGCAGCCCCTTGATCATGAGCATCTTCGATCCGAACTCGCCCGGACATGACGGCGCCCTCATTATTCAAAACGGAAAATTCAAGCGATTCGGCGTTCGCCTGCCGGTATCCCAGAGTTCCAGGCTGCCTGAAGAATACGGTACCCGCCACCACGCGGCCATGGGCCTGGCGGAGAAGTCGGATGCACTGGTTATTGTTGTATCGGAAGAACGCGGCCGGGTATCTATTTTCAAGGATCGCCGTTTCCGCACGGTGACCGACCTTGATCAAATCGGTAAAAGAATTATTTCCCATTGGAAAGACACGACTTCATACTTCAATAAAATGCCCGATCGAGAATCAAGGTGGAAACTACTGCCCCAGGTCTTTGCAAGTCTGGTCGTGGCGGTGTTTTTTTGGTCGACATTAATTACTGCCCAGGGCGAGATGCTCGAAAAGATCATTGCCGTCCCGGTTGAATACACGGCATCCCCGGCCAATCTTATGCTGATCGGTGACAAGCAGAAAGAAGTCCGCCTGCATCTCGCCGGTTCGCGCTCAGACCTTGATTCCATTAACCCGTCGCAATTAAATGTAACGGTGGACCTTTCCAAGGCCGCCGCCGGCAAGCAAACCTTTCCAATTACCGCTGAAAATATTCGATTGCCGCGCGATGTCAAACTACTCGATGTAATTCCTTCCGGTGTGGAGCTGACCCTGGCCGAAATTGAAGAACGTGAAGTGCCGATTATGCCGCAGTTGATCGGCAAACTGCCCGACAACCTGAAGATTTTGGATTTGAAAATTATTCCCGCCAAAGTTAAAGTGCTTTCGCCGGCCGCCGTTGGCAAGGACAATGCCGCCAGCATCATCACCACACCGATTTACCTTGAGGGCATTTACAACGATACCAGCGTCTTCTGCAAAATCATCGCACCATCGGCCTTTCAGCCGGCAGAAAAGCGCTGGCCGGATGTCGAAGTGCAGATCAAGGTAGGTAATTAATCCGCCCGGAAAGACAGCGCTTCCAGAGTTGTAAATTATTTTTCAAAAAATGAAAAAAGTAGTCACATCGAAGGGTGGCGGATTAATTACTTTATGCTGCGCGATAATATTTTTATATTTTCCTTTAAATTCATTCTATCTGCTAGCGACTATTTTTGGGCTTTGTTTTTTTGTTGCTGCCTGCGTTTGGGAAATGCCAGCAGGAATCCGGCGATAACTCCCACGGCCAGCGTACCAAACAGCATTAATGCCCTGGATATGGAAAAAGTCCACAACAGAAATTGGAATTCGACGACCTGCGTATTTTGAATGACAAAAATGAGCACGACCGCGATGAGTATGATAAATAAAGTGTTCCTGAACATAATCGCCTCCTTTCTGCTTTGGTGCTTCAGCAACAAAACGCACAGCGGTAAAAATTTTCTTTTGGAAAAATTATCAGCTTTTACCAGTGCGGCTGATTGCCGATGCGTTTGCCCATGACTTCAAGCGTATCCGACACCACCACAAAGGCATCCGAATCAACTTTGCGAATCAGCTCTTTTAACCTGGCAAGTTCTTGAAAGGTCATGACCGAGTAAAGAATGCGTCTTTCCTGTCCGCTGAAGCCGCCCTCACCCCGCACGACCGTGACGCCGCGCTGCAAGTTGTTGATGATTTCCTGTGAGATCTTTTCCCATTGGGGAGAGATGATCATGATGGCTTTGCGCTGGCTGAGTCCGGTAACCACCAGATTCACAAAGTGTGAAGTAACATATAAATAGATGAGAGTGTAAAGAACCATTTCCAGGGGGATTTTAAAAGCCGCCGCTATCATCAGCAACGCGTTGAAAACCATGACGGTCGTCCCGAGCCGGATGGAAAATTTTTTGTACAAAATAACCGAAAGGATGTCCAGACCGCCGGCCGATCCCAATGAGCGCAAAATGATGCCGGATCCCGTCCCGGTGACAATACCGGCCGTCAGGGCGGCGAGAATCATATCTTTTATCTGAAAAATCGGGAAGGGGTAAAGCATGACGGCCGAAAAAATAAAGAGACCGGCCAGGCTGTAGAAAAAAAACCGCCGTCCGACAAACAGCCAGCCGATTAAAAACAGCGGTAGGTTCAGTAAAAAGTAAATCACACCTACCGGCAGTGAAGGCAGCATGTAATGCACCAATAAAGCCAGACCCGTAACGCCGCCGGCCAAAAATTGCTTCGGTATAAGAATACCCTTGATGGCCGCAGCGCAGATAATGCTGCCGACGCTGATCAGCAGCAAATTCCATAACAGTGTTTTGATTGGTTTCATAAATCAAACCCCAATCCGGGTTTGCCGGTCGGATACAAAACCCCCTCCTTCAGGATGACGGCACCGGCCGATGGATCATTGATTAGATCCAGGTGGCCGTCCAGATCGGCATACACCACATTGGGGCGTGCCAGTGCAAAGTGCAGGCCGGCGGCGATCGCCAGGGCGGCCTCATCCATGCATCCCACCATGACTTCAAACCCCGCAGCCCGCGACACCGCATTGATGCGCACGGCTTCGGAAATTCCGCCGACTTTCATCAGCTTGATGTTGATCATGTCCACCAGACTGCGTCGTGCCAGACGAAATGCATCTTTTAGATTCATGATGCTCTCGTCGGCCATCACCGGAATCGGTGCCTTAGCGGTAATTCGTCCCAGCAATTCGAAATCCTGGCGGGCAGTCGGCTGTTCGATCAATTCCAGCCCGGCGGAGCGGGTTGCCTGCACGAAGTGCAGCGCATCTTCTTCATTATAACCCTGGTTGGCGTCGAAGCGAATTTCGATCCGCGGGCCCAGCGCTTCGCGAACTTTCAGGATGCGTTCGATATCCTCGGCGGCATTTTTACCGCCTTTAATTTTGAGCACCCTAAAGCCCCTGTCCACATGCCCGCGCGCTTTGGCAACGGTTTCGGCCACCGGCAGGATGCCGATGGTGATGCTGGTTTTGATGCGGGTGCGAAACCCGCCCAGCAGCCGGCAGACCGGAAATCCGGCCGCCTTACCGAGAATATCGTACAGCGCCATGTCCGTCATGGCCGCGGCGGAGGGATGCTTGACCAGGATCGGCGCCAGTTTCTCGGTCAGCAACGCAATTCGCAGCGGATCGGATCCTTTCAGCACGGACTCGATGACATCACCAAAAACCTTAACCACGGAATGCGGCGTTTCGCCGGTGACCTGCTCATCCGGGGCGGCACAGCCGAATCCGTTGATACCGGCGCTGGTCTCGATGCGCAAAAAAATATTCTCCACGGCCGCGATGGTCTCATAAGCGATCGTGTAGGGTTCCGTCAGCCGCATTTTAACCGGCCATATTTCAAGGCTGGTAATTTTCATTTATGGTAGTTCCTATGATGGATTTCTTCCAACGTCATATATTTTAGATCTGCTACCATCGCAACCAGATGGGCAATCAGGATTTCCCAAATTTTACGGCCTTTGGCGGCGCCGGCCTTGGTGGGATCACCCCTTACCCCGGTTTTTGATATTTTGCGGGTAGGCGCATACCACCGAACGCCGCGCTTGGAGGTAAAATCCAGGTAGCGGCTGACACCGGAAACCTCTAAAAAATTAAAGCACTCATCTCAGAAATTCCGCCAAAAGATCCGCCAAGCCATCCGCGCCGTCGCGCAGGACATCAAAGGTCGGCAAACCAATAACCTTTTGAACGGCATCGCATACCAGCGGTATCCGGTCGTCGGCAATTTCTTCATGATTTAGCGTGACGGCCACCACGGGTTTGCCGGACAACAGCTCGATTACCTGTACCTGGCGGGCAAGCGGATGAATCGGATAGCCGGGGAACCCATCATATTCCTTGCGGGCCGGGGCATGCTGCAGAACAACGACATCCGGCCGGCCGGCCGCCAGAATCTCAAAGCCGCCGGGATAGGCCGGATTCATCAAACTGCCCTGGCCTTCGATCACAATAACCTCCGGTGCAGCTTCCTGCCAGGCGCGCCAGACGGCAAACTCGATCTCACCGGAAACAAAATCGTTGATCAGCGAATCCATGACGACACCGAATCTGGCACCCTGCATCCAGGCGGTCTGCCCGGTTCCAACCAGTTCGGCCCGTCGCGCTTTTCTGCGAAAAGCGTCGACAATCAGCCAGGCCGTGGTTCGTTTGCCGACGGCTGAATCGGTCCCCAGCACGGCGATTTTCAGAGATTTCACCTGTTCGATCAGACCGCTGAAAAAATGAAGTTCATCGCGCGGCGGCGGTTTGCGGACATCCCGTATAGCCACCCGGTGCTGGGCGGCCAGTTCCGCCATCTCACGATCATCGGAGAGAAAGTCGTGCAGCCCGCAATCCACGTTGAGACCGCAACTGATAGCGGTTTTAAGGTCCAGTCGGGCTGTCTTGCTGAGTCGACCGCCGTCCGGCGCCAATCCCATAACCAGGTGGGTGGCCGGCGCATCACCGTGCCGCGCTGCTTGCAGGGCATCTGCAATACCAGCAAAAATCGGAACGCCCTTGGGTTTGCCGTCCAGCACGTCGCCGGCATCGCGCCCGGCGTAATGCGAATCGATCACGGACAATACGCGGTAGCGCTGGGTAAACCGCACCAGTCCATGAGCGGTTTTGCCGTTGAGTGTATTAAATCCCCCTTCACAATATACGATGGCGTTGCCTTCCGGCATTTGAGTCATACTTTCCCCCCGTCAGCACCGCCACATAACGATCACCCGACAGGGGTTCACGCATGTGTCGGGTCATCAATGCAATCAAGCCGGCCGTGGAAGCCGACAGCACCTGCAACCCTGCTTTCTGTCGAATCAAACTTGCATAATTGCGCACCGCGCAGCCCGTCGTAAATCTCATTGCAAATAAAAAGGTAAAATTAAGGTTGCCAAAAGTACTTGCGAGTGTCGAGCTATCCGCTTAATTTTGGGTTATATATCCGATAATTGTCAAGACCGATCAATAGTATATGGCTTTTCCGATATGCGTCAAGGTCGATGCGATCTGTTGGACACAAACTTGTCGCCCGAAGCCTTCAATGCTTCCCGGACCCCGCGGATAGTGGTCCGGGCCAGAAGCGCGGCGGCGTAATCCCGGGCTTCGGCAATCTTTATGCCCGCTGCAGCTTGCTGGATCGCCGGTAAAAAGCTGGGATAAACACTGAAAATTCGAACCCCGATGCCGAGTAGAAAAGGAATATAGTCGGTTTCATGGGCCAGTTCACCGCATACGGACAGCTCCTTGCCGGCCTTTTCCGCTGCCGTAGCGATTTTGGACAGGCCCCTGAGTACCGCCGGGTGCCACGGCTCATAGTATTCGGCCACTTTGTCGTTCGATCGGTCGACGGCCAGCATGTACTGGACGAAATCGTTGGTTCCGATAGACATGAAATCCGCTTCCGCCGCTATTTCATCAATTATCTCCAGCAGGGACGGGACTTCGATCATAATACCGATCAGCGGATTTTTATGATGGGGGAAGTTGTTGTGTTTGAGATCGGCCAGACAATCGTCCACCGCCACTCTGGCCGACCTGAATTCATCCAGCGAGCCGATCATCGGAAACATGATGCGCAGATCGTTAAAATCGGCTGCTGCTCTGAGAATGGCACTCAGCTGCTGTTGAAAAAGATCACGATGGCGCAGGGATAACCGAATGGCTCTTAATCCCAGGTCGGGATTCGACTCCCGGGATGTATCGGAATAGGACAGCAATTTATCGCCGCCCAGATCAAGGGTACGAATGGTCACCGGTCGGCCGGACATATCGTCGAACAGACGCCGATACACCGTGTATTGCTCTTCTTCCGAAGGTATTTCGGATCGAATCAAAAAGGGAAACTCCGTCCGATAAAGACCGACGCCTTCAGCCTTGAGCTCGCGCGCCAGAATCAAATCACGCAGCAAGTTGATGTTCGCCAGCAATCGAAGGCGCGTGCCGTCCCGGGTTTGCGTCACGGCTTGCATCGATTCGGCCAGGGAGGCGATAACCGCATGGATATCCTTCTGGGATTCAAACTGCTTGACGATCCTGGCCGACGGCTCCACGTATATATTGCCGATCTCAGCATCCATCAATACGGGAGTACCGTCGGGGATTTGCAGCAACTCCTCACGGTCGGCGATGATCATGGGGATCTGCAGGGAGCGGGCCAGAATGGCCACATGCGAAGTTGCCCCGCCGCTGACCAGAATAATGCCTTTCACATCGTCAGATGCTATTTTCAAAACATCGGACGGGTAAAGCTTGTTGGCAATCACGACGCGATTTCCACTAAAATACGTCTCTTGCCCGTTTGATTGTCTGAGATTGGCCAGCAGGCGCTCGGCAAGATCTTCGACATCGTGCGCTTTTTCCCGCAAAAGCGGATGACTGCTCGATGAAAATAAAGCCGCATAATGTTCGGAGACCGAACGGATGGCCTGGGCGACCGGTATTTTTTGACTGACGCGCGTCTTTATTTCCTCAACGAAATGAGCATCTTTGAGCATCATTATGTGGGCCGTAAAGATCAGTGAGGCACTCTCCGGCAGGCGCTCTGCAAAGCGGGACTGCATTTCTTTGATCTGCTCGACCGTTGCCAGCATTGCCCTTTGAAAATCGTTGAGCGTGTGCCCCGGATCGGATTCATGGTCCTCATTCAGCCGGGCGCCATGGTTTTTGTCGAGCCGCATGGAAGGCCCGAACGCAAAGCCGCCTGAGACTGTAACCCCTTTGATGAATTGCAGCCGGTCTTTAAAAATCTTGACTCGGGGAAGCTTTTGTTGGTGCCGGTTGTGATCCATTAGAAAGCGTGCATTTCCAATGGCGCCGGCCAGCTGGGACGCAATCGCCCGCATGGCAATCACGTCGCGATGATCGAAGTAGTCGCGTTTTTCGTGCTGCACGACCAGCACGCCGATTTTTTCCACCCCCCTGAGAATGGGCACGCCAAGCAGGGAATTAAATCGATCTTCTTCAGCTTCTTCAAAATATTTAAACCGCGGGTTGCGGCTGGCGAAACCTTCATTTATGGGTCCCCGGCTTTCAAAGATCGTGCCCACCAGGCCTTCACCCACTTGCATGCGCACCCGGCCGACGGCAGCCGGATTCAATCCAATGGTTGCTTCCAGAACCAGCTCTTCATTTTCCTCATCGAGCAGATAAATTGAGCAAACATCCGCATCCATATGCCGGTTGACCATTGCCACCGTTTGCCGTAAAAAGGATTCGATATTGTCACTGCCCGTTAGAAGAGCGGCCAATTCGGAAACGTCGCACAACAGGTCTAAATGCTCACGGTTTTTTCTCGTCATGGCTTCTTTCCTGATACCAGGCATATATCATTAGGCTTGCCAACACTGCGTTCGGTCGATTCGACCCTATACGGTAGTTTTAAAATCAACCGTAATTCGGCGATTGCAAAATTATTTATGGGTATAAATACCATTTTTGGGGAAAAAATAAAGAGCATTTCAATTGTGATTTTCACCATCTCCTGATATAAATACTAAAGTGTTAACTGTAACTTCCTTTCATTTTATGAAAATTTTGTTTCCAGCACGAAAACACGAAATTAAAAAAGCACGAAATTTGTCTTTTCTCCTTTTCGTGTTTTTGCCTGCCCGGTTAAACCTTTTTTCTCTGTTTAACCGGGGTCCTTTCGCAATTAATTCCTTTTTTGGTTCCGGCTTGTCCGGGTTAAGGTCTGGTGATTTAGATTCGGAAACAGAAAGTCTGACTGGGATCTGCCAATGAAATCAATTCTGGTGGTAAGCCGAGCGGAACACGCCTATGAACGCATTCTGTCGGTATTCAAATCAAACGACACAGTGAAAAAGGCTGCGGAAAGGACATCGGCGCTGGAGCTTCTCCATAAGAAGCGATTTGATATGATTTTCATTGATTTGAATGTGCTGAATAACATCGATGCCGGTGAGAATTACCAGGAAGCCCTGATGCCTTTCTGGCAGTTGCATCCATCCGTGGAAATCATTGTCATGACACCTCAGGAAAAGATACGCAGCGCCGTCAAAGCTGTCAAAGCCGGCGCCAGTGATTATCTCACCTACCCGCTGGACGCCGAAGAATTGAAGTTGGTATCGGAAAATATAAACAAAACCAGAATGTTGCAGTCTGAGCTGGACTACCTGCGGGGTCAATTCGGACGAACGGACTTATGTGAGCTTTTAATGACCCACAGCGAACCGATGAAGAAGGTTTATCAACAAATCCGGTCTGTATCCCCGACCAAGAGTACCGTGCTGCTGATCGGTGAAACCGGAACCGGCAAGAGCGTCCTGTCAAAGCTGATTCATCGGCAGAGCAACCGCAAAGATGCGCCGTTTATCAGCTTCCATTGCGGCGCTATACCGGACACATTGATCGAAAGTGAATTGTTTGGACACGAAAAGGGGTCTTTCACCGGAGCGGTGCGCCGAAAATTAGGCAAATTCGAATTTGCAACGGGCGGTACGATTTTTCTGGATGAGATCGGCACGATCACTCCGGCAGCTCAAATCAAACTGTTGCAGGTTCTGCAGGACGGAACGTATCAACGGGTCGGCGGCGAAGAGACCCTGAAAACCGATGTCAGGATTATTACGGCCACGAATGCCGACCTTAAAAAAATGTGCGACGAGGGAACGTTCAGAAAGGATCTGTATTACCGACTGAATGTTTTTCCGATTGAGATTCCGCCCCTGCGGGAAAGATTGGATGATATCCCGCTGTTTATCGACACTTTTTTAAAAAAACTGAACCAATTTTCACAAAAAAAGATTCACGGCGTGCACCCGCTGGTAATAGAGTTTTTTCAGAAGTACGCCTGGCCGGGTAACATCCGGGAACTGGAAAATCTGGTCGAAAGAGCCTGTATCCTGGAAGTCTCCTCTGTATTGACGCCGGAAAGTTTTCCCGGCGAACTCTTCGATCCCGAAACGACCTCTGTATTTATTCCTTCCAGTGAGCATATGAATCTGGCGGAGGCCAGGCAGCGGGGCATAGAGGAAATCGAAAGGAAATATATCAAGGATGTTCTAACCCGCAACAAAGGCCGGATTAATGAATCCGCCGGCGATGCCGGCATAAGTTCCCGTCAGCTGAATAAATTGATGAACCGCTACGGCATACGTAAAGAAGAGTTTAAAGTTTAAATCCGGAATCCAAAATTCCGGGTATCAAAAATATCGGAATCTGCAATTCCTAACCCATCGTCTCACAAACCCCCACAGTCGGCTTTATTTTCACGTCCCATCAGCCGTCCCTGTTCGCCCCCCTGCAGCGAGTCGGAACCAATGGTTCCGAAATTAATTTCATCCAAATAAAATAATAATACAATTTCAATACGTTAGGAATTTGGCATCAGGATTGCACTGCATAGCTGTTCAAAAAGCCAGGATAATGAAAGCAACATCTATGGACAGCATAAGAGGCATCGTCATACCTTCAGATTGGGACAGCAACGGCAATGTAATCTCGCTTTCGATTGCAACCCGTGATGAGGAAGAATACATCATTGAAAACCATCATGATCTCTCAGATCTAAAAAAGCTTTTGAGACGGGAAGTGGTGGTGAACGGTTCCATCAAATGCCGCAATAATTCTAAAGTTATCGACGTGAAGTCCATTCGGGTTGAATAAGGCGTTCCGTCGTATCCGGCAGCTTCGCAAATGTCCCTGACCCTGCAACCCCTCAAATCGGTATCTGTCAGCTATTCCTCAGGTTAGTCGGCCCAGCCGACGGAGAAAATCCCTTGATATTGGCCTGGTTTGGCGCAGCGGTTTTTACATTGCAGCGATAAACTTCGCTTATTTTTGGGCCAATCATTGCGAGGGGAGTCCCTTTGAAAAATTATTGCGCCGGATATCGAAATGAGGAGAACTGTTGATTCCGAACCAATTAAAAACAGGAACCTGTAATTCCGGTTTAAATTTTAAAATAATTCCAGTAGGTTATCATGCCATATAAAGACCTGAGCGTTTCAAAGCAAGATGTGCTATGTCGATCCCGGAATCAGCCGTTCCTATTCGATCCAAATTAGAACCATATTTCTTTAAATTTCAATATGTTAAATGTTTGGCACACCTATTGCTCTTAGCGATGTGTCTTACTGCTTTGCCTTTAACTCGTCTGTGTTGATTCTTTCGAAGTACTTGATGAACCGGAATTCGAGGTCTGATGACCCGCCGAGGGTGCAATGAATCGAAGCGACAAAAAAAGTTCTGAATTTGAAGATCTGGAAGTAGATGACCAGCTTGCCGATGTCGGCCAGCCGGATTTTTGGGAAAGCGACAAGGAAGCGCCGAAGCGCACTCCGATACGCAGAAAAAACCGCTCTCGCGTTGACGAATTTGAGCCGAAAAACAAACGTGACGATAAGAGGAAAAACAAGCCTCTTAAATATGATTGGTGATGGAACAAAACGACTTAGACTATTTCAAGAAACTTCTCACAAAGTGGCTGGCAGAACTCCTCAGTCAGGCAGGTAATACTGTGCTGGGTTTGAGAGACACGGAGGACAATTTGTCGGACCCTCTGGATCGGGCTGCCTATGATACGGAACGCAGCTACCTGCTACGCATGCGGGATAGAGAAAGCGTCCTCATCAAGAAAATCAAGAGGTCATTGGAGGATATCGAAGACGGAAGCTACGGTATTTGTGAGGACTGCGGTGCCGACATCTCGATTAAACGCTTAAAAGCCCGGCCCGTCGCCAGACGATGTATAGAGTGCAAAACCAGGCAGGAAAACATTGAAAAATTAATCGGTGCCTGATAAAATTCAACCTGTCTTCCTGATTAAATAAACTCCAGAAAATCAAACTGCGGAGATGCTAAAAATGCCTCTAAAGCAACCGTATGAGCACACCGGCAGCCAGCGTCTATCTTCCAGGGACGAAGCAGACGACGGAGATCTGCATGAAATTGAATACAACGACAAGATGAAGGTTGAGTGCATTTGTCCCAAATGCGGCCAGAGGCACATAATGACCTTTCATTGGATCGGCAGGGGAACACCCCGCAAGTATTGCCCCGCCTGCAAAGTTAACAATTAAGCAAAAATTAAAGCAAACAATACATGAAGGGAGAATTGTTTATGAACAAAGGAGATCTGATAAATGAGGTTGCTAAAATTGTCAATACCAAGAAGGCGGCGCAGGAAGCGGTCGATTGCGTGCTGACATCAATTACCAAATCCTTAAAAAAAGGGGATGATGTTACCCTGACCGGATTCGGAACCTTTAAGGTTGTTAAGCGCAAAGCCCGCAAAGGACGCAATCCGTTCACCGGCGAAGAAATCAAAATTAAAGCAACCAAGGCTCCCAAATTCAGCCCGGCCAAAGCTTTAAAAGAGGCGGTCAAATAAGACCATAAAATACGGTTCAATATTCTTCAAAACGGCAGAAATCAGCTTCGATTCCTGCCGTTTTGTATTTGGGAAATCGCCCGTTTGACAAATGATATCAAGCTCATTATATAGACTGGAGATAAGATGGTAATTTAAGGAGGTCACACGGGGACAGGATGGCAAAGAATATTGGATTCGTATCGACTCGATTTGCCGGAACCGATGGCGTTACCCTGGAAACCAGCAAATGGGCCCGGGTTCTCAAGCAGATGGGACATAATTATTTTTGGTTTGCAGGCCGTTTAGACCGCAGCCCCGCCAAAAGCTTCCTGGTGCCGGAGGCTTTTTTTCAGGATGAAAAAAATCGCTGGATCGATCAGCAAATTTTCGGCAGAAAACAGCGCGACCCGGCTGTCACCGAGGCGATCCACGAGCTGAAAAATTACCTCAAAATGAAGTTGCAGGCCTTCATTCAAAAATTTCGCATCGACCTGCTGGTAGCTCAAAATATACTGACCATTCCAATGCACATCCCCCTGGGCATCGCCTTGACCGAGCTTATTGCCGAAACCCAAATACCGACCATAGCCCATCACCACGATTTCTACTGGGAGCGCACCCGTTTCATGGTGAATGCCGTCGGTGACTATCTGAGGATGGCGTTTCCACCAAATCTGCCCAACATCCAGCACGTCGTTATTAATTCAGCCGCCCAGGAGGAATTGGCGCTGCGCACCGGGATTTCATCCATCATTATTCCCAATGTGCAGGACTTTGGCAACCCGCCCACGGTTGACCATGAAGTAACCCTGGATTTTCGCAAATCCTTGAATCTGAACCCGAATGAAAAAATAATTTTACAGCCTACCCGCATCGTTCAGCGCAAAGGCATCGAGCATGCAATCCAGTTGGTGGAAGAGCTGGAGGATCCGAGCTACAAACTGGTCATATCGCATGAAGCCGGAGATGAAGGCTACGACTATTTGGAATGGCTCAAAGACAATGCCCGGGAAAGGGGTGTGGATCTGCGGCTGGTGGATATCCATATGTCCGATCCCATAAATCCGGATGTAAACCACGTCGATAAATATTCATTGTGGGATGTATATCCCCATGCCGATTTCATCACCTATCCCAGTCTGTATGAGGGATTCGGCAATGCATTTCTGGAAGCAGTTTACTTTAAAAAGCCGCTGTTGATCAACCGCTATGCCATTTTTGTAAGGGACATCGAACCCATGGGGTTTGATTTGATTGTCATGGACGGCTACCTGACCCGCAAAACGGTGCAAAAAGTCAAAGAAGTATTGGAATCACCTGCGCGGCGGGATAAAATGATCAACACGAATTTTGAAATCGCCAAAAAATATTATTCTTTTGCCGTACTGCACCGCTGGCTCGATGTAATCCTGACCAACTTCTTCGGGACCGAGGTTTAGGGTTCACCTTGACTGTTCGGCCTTCTGCGGCACATCTTCCATCTTTTTAACGATGTATTCCTTAATCCGCATCCCGTCCATCTCTTTGACCGTCACGAGAAAATCTCCCAGCTGGAATTCTTCTTTTTCCCGCGGGATGCGGCCGATTTGATCCAGCACATAGCCGGAAAAAGTATCATATCCTTTCGAATCGGGAAGGCTCATCTGCAGCTTGTCATTGACTTCGTCGATTTCGGATTTGCCCAGCACGCGCCACTCGCTTTTATTCAGTTTGACGATGTGGGGCTCGATTTTATCGGTTTCATCAACGATTTCACCAACAATTTCCTCAAGCGCGTCCTCCAGTGTTATCAGACCCGAAACACCGCCGTGTTCGTCCACAATGATGGCCATGTGCTGCTTTCTTTTTTTAAACTGCTGAAGCAGATTGTCTAATTTTTTATTTACCGGCACAAAATAAGGTTCGCTCATAATTTTGCGAACATCTATCGGATCGGATGATGCGATGTGGTGCATGAATAAATCTTTGATATTCAAAATCCCGATGACATGGTCAATATCCTCTTCGATGACGGGAATACGGGTGTACCCGGAACGTATGATTTCCTTAAGATCGATCGGTTCATCCACATCGATGACAAACATATCCGCCCGGGGCGTCATTATTTCCGAGGCACTGGTATCATCAAACTCGAAAATGTTTTCTATCAGCTCCTTTTCTTCCTCTTCGATGCCGCCTTCCTCTTCAACCACTTCAACAAACGTCATCAGCTCTTCTTCGGTGACATGGGCTTTTTTTTGCATCTTACCGGTCAGTTTGGGAATGAAGTTCAGCATGATAATTATGGGCGTAAACAACACCGAGAACCAGTACAACGGAACGATAACCAGACGGGCAATCAGCACATTGTTGCGGGTGGCAATTGATTTGGGAAAGATTTCGCCGAAAATCAGAATGAGAAAGGTCATAATGCCGGTAGCAATCCCCACCGCATTGCTGGCCACAAGGTTAAGGGTAATGGCCGTCGCCAACGCCGAAGCACCGACATTTACGACATTGTTTCCAATAAGGATGGTGGAAAGCAGCCGGTGAGGGTCGTCTTTCATTTTTTTGATCAACGAATTTATTAATCCCTTGCCTTTTGCAAGATGAATGGCTTTGGCTTTGCTGATGGAGAATAAAGCAGTTTCGGCAGAGGAGAAAAACCCGGAGAGCAAAAGGAGGACGCTTAAAATCACTATTTGGTCAACCAGCATCTGTGTTCCCAGTATTGTCATCTAATTTTTCGCTTGTTTGAAAATGTCCTCTTTTCCCTGTGTGGTAAGAGTTTATGGCCATGGCAACGGTTCCGGACCACGATGGTGATCTGAGTATGTCATTGCCGGATAATTTTCTTTCCTTATTTTTGTGTGTTCGAAAGCTTTTGGCGGTGGCAAAGAATATAGTGACGCTCAACAAGCATGTCAAACGGGGCTGAGCCCGCCGGCTTTGCCGGCCGCCTATCACAGCAGGGAGGCGCGTCGACGCTGCTTTCGAGCAGAGAATCCGATAATAAAACCCACCAGCAGAACGCCGGAGCCGGCTAAAAACCATTTGATATATTGGTTCAGCTCAACCCGGCCCAATTCTTCATCCAGCTTTGCGGCCCTTTTTGTCTGCTCCGCAAGATTTTCGCTGGCTTGCTTGTATTTTGCCTTAAGCGTTAGGAATTCGGCTGATCCGGCCTTCAGTTCCTTATAATCCTTGTCCACTTTCTGAAAGGTCTGTTGGGTGCTGCCGAGGGTCGACTTTAAATTTTTGTTTTCCTCTTTAAGCTGCGTATTTTCTTCAAGCAGGGTCGCCGCCTGCTGGGACAAAGCTTTATCCTTATCCTGCAATTGTTCCAGTAAAACATTGTGGGTCGGATCGGGGGTAAGATAGCGGGTTAAAACATACCCCTCTTTTTCGTCGGCAAGTCTCACCAGGGACCAATCTTCGCCGGGTTCCAGGACCTCTACCTTCTGGCCGGATTCAACCACAGCCAGAATTTTGTATTCGGTGCTTGGACCGCTGCGCAACGTCAGCTTAATCAGGTCCGTCACGTACATGCTTTCAGCATGCGAAATACCGGTAAAAATTGTCAGACACATAATAGTGAAAACCAGACGCTTGAGCTGTAAATTCATAAACGGCACACTCCCTGATAGAGATTGACTAATTTTAATTGTCGCTTTATTTTACAATATTCTGTTAAAATAGCAAATTATGCCAACAATGTCTTTAAAAATGTTGCCGGTTGTGATAATCTAATTTTGCTATCGTCGTATTTATCTAAATTTATTATTAATTCATTGAAATTCAGCTTTGAGCTGTTTCTGGAAGATCGGAATTTTCGGTATGATCGCATATGATTTACAATGTACCCATGGTCATACTTTTGAAGGCTGGTTTGAAGATCGCAAAACTTACCTCGACCAGCAAAAAAAAGGACTGATCAGCTGTCCGGTTTGCAACGATACCTCTGTGGACATCATGCCTTCGACGTTTGCCATTAAATCTTCGCCGGCTGACAAGTCCCGGCATCTGCCGGTTGAAGAAGCCGTCCTGGAAAAAATTAGCAAAGAAGCCATTGAATTTGTTGAAAAAAACTTTGACAATGTCGGCTGCGAATTTGCAAAGGAAGCCCTGAAAATCCATTACGGTGCCGCTGAACCCCGCAACATCCGGGGAGTCAGCACCAAAGAAGAAGAAAAAACCCTCAAGGAAGAAGGCATCGAGTTCTTCAAGATCCCGTTGCCCGCCAGGCCTGATACGGATTCATAAAAACCACGTCACCGTGCCCGATGATTTATCAATATCGATAATTTTCTCCCCCGCCACATAGTCGCCTGTTTCATACCGGGCAATATGCATGAGATTGCGCGACAATTGCCGCAAGGCATTAAGCTGTGCTTGGGCTTGATTTCATCCGGCCCTTCTCTTACGATGTTTCGGGAGGGAACTCTAGCACAGTCTCGCGGCCAGTGATGTCAGCCGCAGCCGCGGCCGGTCATTTTTTAAGGCAATGTGCAGCGCTTTTTGGGTGCCGATTAAAATGACAAGCTTTTGCCCTCTTGTCATGGCGGTATATAACAGGTTTCTCTGCAACATGACATAATGCTGGGTCACCAGCGGTACGACGACGGCCGGATATTCAGACCCCTGGGATTTATGCACCGAAATCGCATAAGCAATGGTTAACTGATCCAGTTCAGCAGCGTCATAACGAACGGTTCTGCCATAGTAATCGACGCTAAGCTCCGTCTTTTGCCGGTCGAACCTGCGAACCACGCCGATATCGCCGTTATAGACCTCCTTCTGGTAATTATTGATAAGGTGCATCACCTTGTCGCCGGCTTTGAAAGCATTGCCCGGGGCTTCGACCAGAACAGGCTGCGGATTCAGTATCTTTTGCAGCAGGTGGTTCAAGTTGATCGTTCCCACAGCGCCTTTGTGCATCGGCGTCAATACCTGAATATCCAGAATGGGGTCGAAATTAAATTTACGCGGCAATTCCTCGCTGCACAGTCGCCCAATTTGGGCGGCCACCCGGTCGGGATCACCCTGCTCAATGAAATAAAAGTCACAATTGTCATCAATGTGGTCCGACTGACCATCGACCGAAAAATCACCGTTGCGTACTTTGTGGGCATTTAGAATTATTGCGCTTTGCCGGTCCTGTCGGAATATTTTATTGAGGGAGAAAACCGGGATGCGGGCCGAATTGATCATATCGGAAAGAACATTGCCGGGCCCGATGGCCGGAAGCTGAGCGACATCCCCCACCAGCACCATAACGGCCGACAGGGGAACCGCATCAACCAGATGATGCATCAGGACCGCGTCGACCATGGAGGCTTCATCGATGATAACGGCATCGGCTCGAGCGGATTGTCCCGATTCCGAAGAAAGCCGCCTTCTATGAAATTGTAGCCTAGAAGACGATGGATGGTTCCGGCATTTCTGCGGGTGACCTCCGATAGACGCCGGGCGGCCCGGCCGGTAGGGGCAGCCAGCAGCACGCGCTTGCCCAGGGTTTCAAAGATGGCGCTGATAGATCGCAGCAGCGTCGTTTTACCGGTTCCGGGGCCACCGGTGATAATGGCGATCCGATGGGAAAAGATCTGTTCGAGAACTTCCAGCTGCTCGGAGGACAGATTGATGGCCAGTTTTTTGTGAACTTCGGTTGCTATCCGCTCGGCATCAATTTCAGCGATCTCCAGCGGCAGCGAAAGCATGGCCTTCAACCGGTTTGCCAGGCCGGCTTCCGCCTGATGCAGGTCCTTCATATATATGGCATTGGAGATCGATTCGCCGTCGAATGGGTTCCACGACAAGGACTTTCGCGGCGGCCATTTCCTCGATGGCATTTTGAATGGTCCGGCGACCTGATTTGAAATTGATTTTCACAGCGCACAACAGGTTCTCCTCCTCGGCAAAGGTATGCCCGTCTTCGGCGTTTTGCAGCAGCATGTGCCGGATACAGGCCCTTACGCGTTCCGGATCTTCCTTTTCCATTCCCAGTTTCTGCGCGATGGTATCGGCGATAAAAAATCCGGCACCCGGAATGTCTTCGGCCAGTCTGTAAGGATCCTGCCGGATAAGATCCACCGCCTCCGGACCGTATTCTTTGTATATTTGCGCACCGCAAGCGGTTTGAACCCCCATTTGCTGCAGAAACTGCATCAGGCTCCTCAAGGTGTGATGCGCATGCCAGGCCGCGTGTATCATGGCGGCTTTGGCCTCGCCGATGCCTTCAACTTCAAGCAGGCGCTCGGGATTGCGCTCGATAATTTCGAGGGTGTTTTCCCCGAATACCTTTACCATTCTTGCCGCCATCGACGGACCGATACCTTTAATAATGCCGGAAGCCAGATATTTTCCAATACCGTCCACCGCTGCCGGCAGGGTCACATCAAAGGATTGAATTTTAAACTGCTGGCCGTATCTGGGATGGGTCTCCCACGTACCTCTGGCTTTAATGGTTTCACCGGGGCTGACGCCGGCCAGATATCCGACCACGGTGATGCCGGTATCCAGATTCGCGGGTTTCAGACGGGCAATGGTGTAATGATTGGCTTCGTTAAAATAGGTAATACGTTCCAGGTGGCCTTCGAGAGTAAGCAAGGCGGGGGAGTTGTTTTTTTTATAGATGGCCATTTTTACAACTCAGATAGGAGCATTTAAATAAGATTGACTAAAATTTTAGATCATTTTAGTTCATTTTCCCAATTTATCCGGATCAGGTTATAGCAGCTATAATCCACCGTGTGGCCGCAGGCAGGTCGGCGGCCGCATAATCTGCCGCAACCTGCCTTTTATGCAGCTGCTGTTCGACATCGGCCTCGCTGCCGGATTTTACCAGCACGGTCCGCCCGCAGCCGGCGAGGCGGCCGCACTCAATATCCTTGGCGGAGTCGCCGACCATGACGGCGTCGGTCAGATCGATGTTGTATTTTTGCCGGGCCTGAAACAGCAGTCCCGGCTCCGGTTTGCGACATCGGCATCCGGCTTCCGGCATGTGGGGGCAGAAGAAGACCTCCGTAATCTTACCCCCCCCGGCCGCAACCTCATCGCACATCATCGCGTGGATCGCATCCAATTCCGCGATCGAAATCAATCCGCGTGCCAGCGCGGATTGATTGGTAATCACCATACACGTAAACCCGCCGGCGGTAAGATCACCGATAGCCGTAATAGCGCCGGGCAAAAATTCAAATTCGGACCGGCTCTTGATGTAATCCGGCGAATCCCGGTTAATTGTGCCGTCCCGGTCAAGAAAAACCACCTTTTTTAACAATTCCATTCGGTCTTTTAATCCTCAAATTATTCTTTGGCCTTTTTCCTTTGACCTTAAGCCTTTTACCTATCAGCTATGAGCCGGCACTGAAAAAGCTCTCCCGCACCCCGCGCGTGCTTTTTACCCTATGCTCCCTGCGCTATGCACCATGCACCATGCTCTATGCGCCTATCATCACCCGTACCTCGCAAGGCGCAATCCGCAATCCGCAATCCGAAATCGAAAGCCCCCACCCTATTCGCCCACGACAAATATATCCGGATAGCCATCTTGGATTAATATCTCTTCCTGGGCGGCAGCCTGCTCCAGGGTGTTGAATGAACCCACACGCACACGATAGAAAATTTGATCGCCCCGGTCGTAGACTTTTATATGAGCATTTTTATATTTTTGACCCAGTTTAGAGGTCAGGCGCTCGGCATTTTCTCGATTTACAAAGGCACCCACCTGAAAGGTAAAGTTGCCCGCGTTAAGATCCACCGGTTCATAGCGCGGTGATCCGCCGTCGGTCACAGCCGGCGTGGCCAGGGCAACAACCTCGACGCTGGCCGTACCGGCTGCAACGATGCCGATCTCTTTGGCGGCCGCGTAGGAAAGGTCGATGATTCTGCTCCTCACAAACGGTCCCCGATCGTTAATCCGCAGCTCCACCTGCCGGTTGTTTTCAAGGTTGTGAACGCGCACATAGGTGCCGAGCGGCAGGGTTTTGTGAGCCGCAGTCAGGGCATACATATCGTAAGGTTCACCGCTGGAAGTTTTCTTGCCGTGAAAATCTTCTCCGTACCAGGAGGCGATTCCGCGTTGTCGGAACCCTTTGGAATCCGGCAGCGGCTGATACCATCTGCCGTAAACTTTATAGGGCTTGGGGTAGCCGGATGGCTGCGGGGGAGCGGGAGGTTCATGGATGACACAGCCGATAACGAAACCAAACAACACCGCAACAAATAGAAGAAGCCCCGTCCGGCAGTTTTTCTCTGAGCAAATAGCAATCTTGTTAATTTGGTTTAAATCCGCTTGACGCAACTTCTCAATTTTCCGTTATTTTTGGCTTCTTTTTGCCGGGCTTCATTTTGGAGCGTGGTTTCTTATCGTCCAGAGCGATATCGATGACATCCAGCATCTTATCCACGAACTGGAATTTAATATCCTTTTCGACATTTTTGGGAATGTCTTCCAGATCTTTACGATTCCAATCCGGCAGGATAATCGTTTTTATTCCGGCCCGGTGGGCGGCAAGCACCTTCTCTTTAATACCGCCGACCGGCAGGACCTGGCCCCTTAACGTAATTTCGCCGGTCATCGCCAGATCCTTGCGAATGCGGGTATTCGTCAGCAGCGAGGTCAGTGCGGTCAGCATGGTTACACCGGCCGAGGGTCCGTCTTTTGGGATGGCACCGGCGGGCACATGGATATGGATATCATGTTTATCAAAAAAGTCCTCGTCGATTCCGAGGGCGCGGGCATTGGCCCGCGCAAAACTCAGCGCCGCGGTGGCCGACTCTTTCATGACCTCCCCCAGCTGCCCGGTAAGGGTCAGGCCATTTTTGCCTTTCATGGCCGTGGCTTCAATAAATAAAAGCTCGCCGCCGGCGGGCGTCCAAGCCAGGCCCGTCGCCACACCCGGTGTGGTGATTCTGGCCTTGGTTTCGGAAGTAAAACGGACAGGGCCGAGGAAACTGTGAATGTCGTCGACTTTGATGGTCGTGGCATCAACTTTGCCCTCGGCAATTTTACTGGCTACCCCCCGGCATATATTGGCTATTTCCCGCTCCAGGTTCCGCAAGCCGGCTTCACGGGTATAGCCCATAACAATGTGCTTTACCGCACTGCTGCTGAATTTGATTTGCCTGGCACTCAGACCGTGTTCCTCCCGCTGACGGGGGACGAGAAAGCGATTGGCAATTTTTATTTTTTCATCCAGGGTGTATCCGTGCAGCATCAGCACTTCCATCCGGTCGTGCAGCGCCGGCGGGATGGTGTCCAGAATGTTGGCGGTTGTGATGAACATGACTTTGGAAAGATCGAACGGAACGTCCAGGTAGTGATCGGTAAAAGAAAAATTCTGCTCGGGATCTAGCACTTCCAGCAAAGCCGAGGAGGGATCACCGCGGAAATCGCTGCCCACCTTGTCGATTTCATCCAGCATGAATATCGGGTTATTGGACTCCGCCCGCCGCAATCCCTGAATGATCCGACCGGGCAGTGCGCCGACATAGGTGCGCCGATGGCCTCGGATTTCGGCCTCGTCGCGCACTCCGCCCAGGGAAATACGGTAAAATTTGCGCCCCAGAGCCCGGGCAATGGATTGTCCCAGAGAGGTCTTACCGGTTCCGGGAGGGCCGGCAAAACACAGAATCGGTCCCTTCGATTCAGGCTTCAGCTTACGAACCGCCAGGTATTCAATGATCCGCCGTTTAGGCTTTTCCAGCCCGAAATGGTCATCGTCCAGTATTTTCCTGGCCTTCTGGATATCCAGATTATCCTGAGTACTGGTATGCCAGGGCAGGGATGTGACCCAGTCCAGATAGGTGGAGGCCACCGTGTACTCGGCAGATGACGGGTGCATGCGGGACAACCGATCCAGTTCCCGCTCGGCTTCCTTGCGCGCCTCTTGCGGCAGATTTTTTTCCTCGATCTTGGCCCGGTATTCTTCAATTTCAACACTGGCCTCATCTTTTTCACCCAGTTCTTCTTTGATGGCCTTCAGCTGCTGCCGCAGGTAATATTCGCGTTGACTTTTATCCATATCCCCCTTGACCTGGCTTCGGATCTTATCGCCCAGCTCCAGGATTTCGAGCTGATGGTTTACCAGGCGGGTGATTTCTTTCAGGCGCTTTTTAACATCTTCCAGTTCCAGGATCTTTTGTTTTTCTTCGTGATTCGAGTTGATGGTGGATGCGATCATATCCGCCAGGGTTCCGGGTTCCTGGATGGTTTTGGCCATGTGCGCGATCTCAGGCGGCAGCCCCGGAGACAGCTCGACAACCCTCTCAAACTGGGTGAGGATATTGGTCATCAGCGCTTCAGTTTCATTGTCTTTTTTCTCGACATCTTTGATCAATGCAATCTGGGCAACCAGGTAGGGCTTTCCGTCTTTAAAGGATTTTATTTTAAACCGGCTCAGCCCCTGCACCAGCAATTGAGTTCGATTATCATGCGTCTTGGCCATTTTGAGAATCAAGGCGCTGGTCCCCACCGGAGCGAGATCTTCCCGATCAGGAGTATTTTTCTCCTCGGGCTTTTTCGATACGACCAAACCGATTATCCGATCTTTGGCCATCGCTTCATCTACCAGCTTAACAGATTCACCCTGCATAACCACCAGCGGCAAAACCATTTTGGGAAACAGCACCGCATCATACAGCGGCAATATCGGTAGGTCTTCCGGTACCTGCTCTGCGTCAACTTCCATGGGTGACTGTTGATCAGCCATATTTTCCTCCCAACCTTGTTGTGAACATCAGAAAAACCTGGGTGAAGACAATCTGCGCTGACATCCGCGCGGCATATCCGGTTTACTCAATCCGAAATCCCTGGCCCAGACCGACTTTACAGAGCTTTTCCTGTACTATACACTTGTGATGAATCTCACATACTGTCATTTTAACCAATACGGTCGCACCAGGGCGGGCCGAATTCTGCAATCCGCCAACCGCAATCGAAAAACCCCTATCCGTCCTGAATGGGTATTTGATGGATTTTCTCCGGGGGTTGCTTGGCCAACCGGATTTCAAGCAGCCCGTTTTGATAGGCGGCGGAAACCACCTCGGGATCAATAGCCGCCGGCAGAAACAGAATGCGCTCAAACCGGCCGTACTGAATTTCAGCGAGTCGATAAGTTGCATCGCTGGTGCAATGCTTGGCAACGCGATTGCCTTGAATCCTCACGGCTTTGGAACTTATTTCAACCTCCAGATCATCTTTGTCGACCCCCGGGACCTCGGCCACAATGACAACTTCTTCCGGAGTTTCATTCATATCCATGGGCGGTTTCCATGAACGCTCGGCAAGTGTGAAAGCCGGACTCATCGATCGAAACATGTCTTCGATCGTCTTTTCGAATTTGGAATCTAGATGTCCGAAATCATCTAAAAATCGTATTTTGATGTACTCCATTTCCGGCTCCTAATGTTGGACTATGAGGTTTGCCAAAGTTGGAACGTTATTATCTCCTCCAAGTCAAATTGAAACGAAAATAACACCTACCGCAAGCTTTGTAAAGAGAAGATGGTTTCGATTCAGTGCTCCGTCATCGATATGAGTGATCGAAAGATTTTTATAAAAATATTGGTCCAATAAAATCCATGAAAATTCCAAGCACCAAAATCCAAAGTCCAAACAAACTCCAAGAACCCAAATTCAAAATTCCAAACAAACGAATCTGCTGCAGTTGCCCCAACGGCATCATCACCTATGAGCCCGAGATCTAAGAAGCAATACGAAGCACTTGTTGTGAATGTTTTTGGTCATTGAATATTGAAATTTGTTTGTAATTTGGTGCTTGAGATTTGGGATTTTGTGGTCTTATAAAGCCTACTGATGCATTAAGTTTAGATTTTGCGTTGACCTTACCCGGCGCAACACGCTCCCGGCAACCTGCCTTGACAAGGTAATCGGCATGCTTAAAGTGGTTAAAACACAACTAGCTAAACCAGGAGGTGGGATCATGACACTCGTCAGATGGGACCCGTTCCGCGACGTTGCAGAGCTTCAAAACCGAATCAATCGCATGTTTGACGAATCCTTCGGCCGCACTAGAGATCCGGAGGATGAAGTCGGCTTGCGTGCCTGGAGACCTGCGGTTGACATTTATGAAATTGAAAACGGAATTGCGATTGATGTGGAACTACCCGGTGTCGCCAAGGAAGACGTTGCAGTAGAAGTCAAAGATGATGTTTTGACCCTCAAAGGTGAACGAGCCGCCAATCCTCATATTAAGGAAGATAATTACTACCGCCGCGAACGCCTCTATGGACCTTTCAAGCGATCCTTCACCCTTCATCAAAACATTCAGCCCGCGCAAATCAAGGCAACCTTTAAAGACGGAATCCTGCGGGTAGAAATTCCCAGACCCGTGGAAGAGCGACCCAAACAGATCACGGTTAACGTTGAATAAACTCTTAAATTGAACAAAATGAGTGAGACAGATTGCGGACAAGTTTCAGGTTCTTCATCAGTTCCCAGTACTTTATTTATTTCGGCGTGCTGGGAATATTTTTGCCCTATTTCAATCTGTACTGCTACCATCTCGGATTCAACGGTCTTCAGATCGGGGTCCTCTCCGCCTTGCGGTCCGCGGCCCTGGTTCTTTTCCCGCTGATCTGGGGATCGCTGGCCGATCGTTTTGATATTCGCAAACCAATCTACATTCTCTGCACTTTTCTCAGCGCATCCGTCTGGGTCCTGTACCTGTTCTATGTCGATTTCTGGCCGATGCTGATGATCACCGCTCTTTACGGCATTTTTTACGCCCCCATCATTTCCTTTTTAGAAGCCGTAACTATCGATGGGCTGGGCACAGAAAAAAAAAGCTACGGCCGGATACGGGCCTGGGGATCGATCAGTTTTATTTTCATGGTTCTCGTGCTGGGCAAGATAATCGACCTGTATGCCGTGGATATCATCCTGATACTCATTTTAGCCGGTTCTCTGATGTTGGCGGTTATTTCAATCCGCGTCCCCGCCATCAAAATCCGCCGTAAAGATCTCAGGGCGCAAAGCGCCGATAAGCTGCTGACAAAACGTTCCGTTGTGTTTCTTTTTTGTGGGTTTCTGATGCTGGCCAGCCACGGCGCTTACTACGGCTTTTTTTCGATCCACCTGGAAAATTTGGGATACGACAACACCTTCATTGGAATTGCCTGGGCCGTCGCATCCACCTCCGAAATCCTGGTCATGATCAAATCCGATAAAATATTTGGCCGTTTTACATTGGAAAATGTCCTCTTCTTCTCCTTTCTGACGGCTGCTGTCAGGTGGATAATCCTTTTTTTGGCCGGGTCGGCCGCAGTCATTCTGCTGTCCCAGATTCTGCATGCCGTCACCTACGGCACATTTCACATGGCCAGCATCCTTTACATTGATCGTCTGGCGCCGGAACAGGCCAAAACCATGGGCCAGGCAGTCAACAATGCCATGAGTTACGGTCTCGGATCGATGGTGGGTTTTTTCATCAATGGTTACGTTTATGAAATCACGGGTTCATATACCTTGTTTTTGCTGAGCAGTTTAATCGCTCTGGCAGGGGGCCTGATTTTCCAGAGTTGCCAGCTTGCGCTGCGCGGTCGCAGTTGAAAAAAAGCCGAATCAGTTTTCGATAAAGCACGCCAGCTGACGAAGCTGGGTCGGATGCCGCAACTTCTGCAAGGCTCTGGCTTCGATTTGTCTGATCCGCTCGCGGGTCAGCGCAAAGTCCCGACTGATTTCATCAAGGGTGTGATCGCTCGCTTCGCCGATGCCGAACCGCAGGCGCAATACTCTTTCTTCACGGGGGCTTAGGGTGGCAAGCACCTTTCGGATTTTTTCGGCGGCATCATGATTGATGGCGGCATTCAGGGGGCCGCCCGGCTCTCCGTCGGAAATGAGGTAACCCAATTCGTGCCCGCCATGTTCGCTCAAAGGTGTATTCAGCGAAAGCGGCTCTTCATCGAATTTCAACATGCTATCGACATTTTCGCGGGAAATATTCAACTCGGCCGCAATTTCATCGGTATGCCCGGCGGGGGATTCCTCCGTTATCAAATTTTTTGATGTGCGCTTGATTTTTTTGAGGTTTTCATTCATATGCACCGGGATTCGAATTAAACGGGAATGATTGTCAATGGCACGAAAAATAGCCTGTTTAATCCACCAGGTTGCATATGTGCTGAATTTAAATCCAAAACGATAATCGAATTTCTCGACCGCCTTTATCAGGCCAAGATTGCCTTCCTGGATGCAATCCAAGAGCTGCATTTTTCCGGACGAATACCGTCGGGCAATGTTGAAAACCAGCCGCAAATTCGCCGTGACGAATTCGTTTTTGGCTGTTTGGGCCGACCGACAGCCGAATTCGATCCTCTCCCGGATTCGCAGGAATCTCCCGGCATTCATGCCAAGCTTTTTCTCCATTTGTTTAATCGATTGAACAGCGTTTTTTAGTTCCTGATATATCGACGCCCGCTCTGAGGTTGTCAGGGAACTGCGCAATCCTGCCCACCGCATGAAGCGACTTTGATTCCCCAAATGCGCCGACACTTCCTCCGCCGAGGCATTTACCAAGCCGGCAAGTTGATATGCGCTGGATCTCAGGGAATCCATCCGATCAGCCTGTCCGCGGATTTCATTCACCAGGCATTCAATGATTTCGGGATTAATGCGCCATTCCTCCAAAAGATCAGCCATCCGCTTAGCCTGTTTGATAGTCGCTTTGTACATGCGCCGTCTTTTTTCGGAGGTCCGGTTATCCGCTGCAAGCCGATCACGAAGACTTTGGTTTGCACCATGCAATTTTTTAATGAGTTTGACTGCTTTTAAAAAATTATGCTCGACGTCGCTTTCATCGGGAACATCTTCACCGAATTTCACACTTCGCAAGACCTTTCTGGCTGACAAGGCGCCCGTCTCAATCTGCCGGCCGAGGTGCAGGATATGCTCCGCAGCACACGGGGTCTGCAATAGGGCATGCATGATGATGTTTTCACCGGCTTCAATCCGTTTGGCAATGCGGACTTCATCTTCCCGGCTCAACAATTTATAACTGCCGACTTCCCGAATATACGACGCGACGGTCTGGTAATCTGAGCCGTAAAAGGAATCGCTGCCGGTCTTAATATTCGCAGAATTGCTGTTTGCATCTTCCCGGCGCATGGGCTCGCGCCTGTTTGCAAAGCTGGTTCTTTCCAAAGTGATGTCTATGTTCTCCATTCAATATCCCTTAATGTTTTTGTTGATGGTGGATCATAGAGGTCCGACACGCCTGCAGGGTCAACGACCATCTCCCGGGCATGGCCGGGGATGATTTGAGAACTTGCGGCGAATTAATCCAATTAAGGATACTATACAGCCGCATATTAACCGGAAAATGACGGGAAAATGACCAAAATGTTATCTACACGATCAAGCGGGATGCAACCAATTGAATTTGATGAGCATTACAATTCAAATTCAGATAGAAGACACAGCATCATTTTGGTTTACAGGTTCAAATTTTTAAAGCGACCGGTTGGTATATTAATTATCCAAGATAGCTTATAAGATTTTACTGTTTTTTCAGCTGCTGGATATAAAACCGCAGCTGGCGGATGGTTTGCTCCAGTACGGAGCGGTCATGGCTGGATATGTAAAGCGCCGCGGCCCCGTTTAAAGATATGATGATAAAGTTGGCAATCTCTTTAAAATCCAGGGCTTCCTTAAGCATGCCTTTTACAGCTGTCTCCTGCAGCCAGGAGCGCAGCAGACCGGAGAGGCGTACAAATCCACGCAGAATCTGCCTGCTCATCGATTCCGACTGGCCCGAAAGTTCAACCAGCATGTTGAGAAAGAAACAGCCGCCTTCAAAAACATCGGCTCCCAGGTAATTTAACAGGTCATTTTCAATAAATTTTTCGACTCGCTTGAGCGGATCCGAATTGTTGCGGATTCCTTTGAAAACAATGCCTTTCCAGATGTTCACGGCTTCATCGTAAACCGCATACCAGATATCCTCCTTGCTGGCAAAATGGCCGTAGAGACCGCCCTTGGTCAAACCTGTGGCGTCGAGTATGTCGCTGACGGAGGTATTGTAATAGCCTTTCACCGAAAAGAGCTGCAAGGATTTTTCAATGATATTTCGACGGGTTCGGATGCCTTTAGTGGCCATAATCGGTTTCGTTAATTAATCCGCTCTGAAGAATATCACATTCAGGGTGGTAATTTGCTTTTTGACAGCTGGGAAAAGATGAATTTTTTATATACCGACCGGTCTTTTTATTTATAAGCTTAGTTTGCTCTTGTCAATATAATTTTTGAATTCAATTAGGATTGCAAAAGATCATGGTAGATTTCAATGGATAGGTAAAACAACAGCAGCAGCCTTGACAATTAAAAAATTGTTGACTAAACTTAGTTTAGTTTAAAATCGGGGTGTAAATGATGCGTCAAGTAAATATTCACGAAGCAAAAACTCAATTATCCAAACTCATAGCTGATGGAGAGGAAGTCATCATCGCCAAGTATGGCGAGCCCGTGGCTCGGCTGGTCCCGATAAGGCCTCCCGCTGCCAAAAGAGTCCCGGGCTCTGCTGGCGGACAGTTCAGGGTTCCTAAGGAATTTTTTGATCCTCTACCAGAGGAAATACTTAACGCCTTCGAACCTGAGTAATAAATCCGGAAAATGAAACTTCTGTTGGATACACATACATTTCTCTGGTGGATTACGGATGATCCTCAATTGTCGGTTCCAGCGCTCGAACTCATAGGTGATAGGCATAATAGTTTGTACTGGAGTGCGGCGAGTTCATGGGAAGTTGCGATCAAATATGCCTTGGGACGACTGCCACTGCCTGATGCTCCGGCAATATTTCTGCCGGCTGAACTCGGCAAGAACCGTATCGAACCTCTCCCTATAGTTGATGAGCACGCCTACCAGGCCGGTTTGCTGCCCCGACATCATCGAGATCCTTTCGACCGCATGTTAGTCGCCCAGGCACAGGTTGAGGCTTTAGGGCTGATATCGAATGACCCAAAAGTTCGTCTTTATGATGTCGACATCTACTGGTAGCATCGTAACCGGTTTGCGGATAAAATATTGGTTGATGGGATTAAATGACGATCCAATTTATTTCGAATTCTTTGCTGGCAAAAAGGAGTAGTCCAAATGAAAGGCAAACCCGTCATACCGCCGGTGCATCTGACCGCGACGTTCAAATTCGACAAATCCGATGACCTGATCGATGTGGTGCAAAACCGCAGCGGCTACCTGTATTCCAGGTGGGACAATCCTTCGGTGGTTGAAGTCGAAAATGTGTTGGCCGCCATGGAGGGCTACGATAAAGCCCTGGGATTCGGTTCAGGCATGGCGGCTATTACAACCGCAATATTCGCTCATCTCCAAGCCGAAAGCCGCATCATCGCCACACGGGAAATATACGGCGGCACCTTTGAACTGCTGGATAATATTTTGCCGAAATTCAATATTGATGCGGTATTTGTTAACAGCTGGGAGACCCGGCAGATGCTGGATGAAATTGAAAGAGGCGTTTCCATTCTGTACCTGGAAAGTCCCACGAATCCCCTGTTGAGGGTGGTGGATATCAAACCGCTGGCCGAGGCGGCCCATAAAAAAGGTGCGGTCGTGATGCTGGATGCCACATTTGCTTCTCCGGTCAACCTACATCCTGCTGACCTTGGAGTGGACATTGTTATCCACAGCGCGACCAAGTATCTGGGCGGGCACCATGACATTACCGCCGGTTTTGTCTGCTGCAACCAGCGCCACTTTGATCAGGTCTGGACCTATCGCAAGATTATGGGCGGCATCATGGATCCCATGAGCGCTTTTTTAGCCTTAAGGGGGATAAAAACTTTAGAACTGCGTGTTGGACGGCAGAACGAAAGCGCCATAAAGATAGCCGCTTATCTCGATGAACACCCAAAAATCAAATCCGTTTACTACCCGGGCTTACCCTCCCATCCCGATCATGCGATCGCCCGCAGGCAAATGAGTGGATTCGGTGGCATGCTTAGTTTTGAAATCAACGGCGATTTTGATATTACCAAGCAATTCATGGATGCGCTTAAACTGATCAAACTGGCAACCAGCCTTGGCGGAGTATCCAGTCTCGCCAATCAACCCATTACCAATACCCATGCCGCCCTGAGTCCGGAAAACCGCGCCAAAGCCGGCATCAGTGAAAGCCTGGTGCGGCTGTCGGTCGGCGTTGAAAATGTGGATCTGTTGATGGAGGATCTGGGACAGGCGCTGGAAAGGGTTTAGGGTTCAGTTTGTTTTTCTTCTCCTGCGTTGTTGACATCTACTCAGTTCGTTACTAAGTTCTTGAAAGTTCAGCTGATTCCGAACCAATTCCCATTGAGATAAATTCCTTTTCCAAATTGCAAAGGGGGATAACGCCGTGAAGAAGTGGATATTGATCGGCTTGAGTGCCATTGTCGTCATCCTGATAGTGGTCGTGGTTGTGGGCCTCTCAAAGCTCGGTCCAATTGTCAAATTGGCAGTCAATACATATGGACCCCAAATTACAGGCACTGAGCTCAAGGTGGGTGATGTAGGTATTTCTTTGTTTTCGGGGGAAGCCAAGCTCAAAAATTTTTTTCTAGGCAATCCGAAAGGCTTCAAATCCCCGAGCGCCATGAAAATCGGCTCGATCGATGTGGAGGTGGATAAGGGTTCACTGACAAAAGACCCGATTGTTATCCAAAAAATCGAAGTGATCGGACCGGAGATCACATACGAGAAAAGGGGCAAAACAGATAATTTCCAGGCCCTTTTAGCCAACGTGCAAAAAGAATTGTCTCGGGGAGAATCAGCCAAAAAGGAGCCCGGAAAGGAAGGGCCTGGAAAACAGCTGATTATCAACGATCTGATTATAAAACAAGGCAAGGTTCATCTGGCCGTGGAAATGCCCGGCGGCATGTTGAGCGACAAGCAAATCAGCGCCGATCTTCCCGATATTCATCTCAAAGACATCGGCAAGGACAAAGGCGGTTCTTCTCCGGCAGAAGTAGCAAAGGAGATTTTTCAAACGCTGTATGCCAAAATTACAGCGCCGAATGTGATGGGGGCTTTAGATGATCAGCTCAAAAAACTGGGAGGCACTGTCACGCAGGCGGCTGGCGGGGTTGTTCAAGAGGGCCTCAAAGGGGCGACCGATGTTGTTAAGGGCGCCGGCAAAGAATCGGGCGGCGTAACTGACAAGGTCAAAGGTTTGTTCAACAAAAAGGAATAAAAACGCGAAAGTCCAATTTTCCCAGAATGGGAGTTCATATCATTTTATTCTGTCAAATCAAAGGCGAGGCGGGTCGTCTAATCTTCCCGCGCCGGAAACAGCAGATACCTCAGCCAGTGTATAAATGAATTCTCGCGCAAAAGCGCTTTGTCCGTCTGATCGAGCCCCCGAAACAGCCGGTCCGGTTCTGCAAAAAAGTGGGCCCGGGTTGTAAAGGATTCATTGGCATCCAGCTGCTTCACAATCCTGGCTGGATTGCCGGCCGCGACACAGTTGGCCGGGATGCTGTCCACCACCACGGCCCCGGCCCCGACGATACTGTTTTCACCAATGGTGACCCCCTTGCAGACGATAGCGCTGTCACCAACCCAGACATTGCTTTCAATCTTTATGGGTGCGGTTTTCCCAAGGGATATGCGATTGTAAATATCATGCCAATCCGAGTCGGTAATGTATACATTGCTGGCGAGCATGCAATTATCACCAATTAGGATTTCGTGGGCTGAACCGATCCTCACCCCCGGGCAAATCAGGCAGTAATTCCCGATTCGAATACACCCCTTGCCCGGTTGCTCCGACCAGATTGCCAGCCTGACCATTTTATCGGATGCGGCCACCACATTGACGTAATCTCCCAGTTCGATGGGCGCACCAAAAATTTCCACATGCCAGGGGCGCATAAACATAAAGCCTGCGCCTAAAGATTCCAGCTGGGGACGCAGAAAGTGGTTAACGTAGAATTCCTGAAACTTCAGGTAGGCTTTCTTGATAAAGTATGGGCGGTGGTCTCTGCGCAAAAAAAGTCCTCATCGAGTGCAGACCGTCGATGGTTGTGGATAGTGCTCAATGGATACTAATTTAATACCCAAAGCCCTTCCAGAATTCATGGCTGAACAGTTGCGCGGCCGGTGTCAGGTTATTAAGGGCATCAACTGCCATGAGAGCCACGGCGTTGGTCCAGGTAATTTTATCCTCGGGCCATATAATAATGTCGGGACAGGTAAAGCCGCACCAGTATGAGCCGTCCTCATACTTTCGGTCCGCAATCCAGCTGAATACGATTTGGGCCAGCTTGAAATTTCCCATGGCCGCCAAGGCAATAACCAGCTCCGACGTTTCGGCAATGGTCACCCACGGCTCATCGGAAACGCACAGGACGCCACGCTCTTCGATGACATATTTTTTCCAGTACTTATCGATCCGCTTCTGGGCATCACCGCCGGTCAATACCCCGGCCAGAATCGGATAAAACCAGTACATTGAAAAGCGGGACTTGGTCATGTTAAACAGATGGGGCTTATGCCGGATGGCATCTCCCAGTTTAACCAGGGCCTGCTGCCATCCGGCAGCGGTGCGGCCCAGTATTTTCGCCAGGGAGAGAGCACATTTCAAACTCATATAAATGGAGCTTGAACCGGTCAAAAGCGCCGTGGGATCCACTTTGCCCTCCGGGCTGATCGCCCAGTGGATTTCACCATTGGGGGTTTGAAGACCGACGGCAAAATCGATGGCCGCGGCGACGGTGGGCCACATTGCTTTTACGAAAGAAACATCCGCCGTAATAAGATAGTAGTGAAGCACCCCTACCGCGATGTACGAGGACAGGTTGGCGTCCCTGGTTTTGTCCTGGGGCCGTCCCTGCAGGTAAGCCGAATACCAGCTTCCGTCTTCATGCTGCTTGCGGGCCAACCAATCATAGGCGCGCTGCGCCTGGGTCAGGTAGCCGCCGATACTGAGTCCCATGGCGGCTTCAATGTGATCCCAGGGATCTGTTTTCTGGCCCTCGCACCATGGTATCTCGCCTGTTGTCAACTGGGTTTTTGCAATCAGGCTGCAAACTGCATCAATATCGATTTGATAATCTGCCGCCGGTCTACTGATCGAAGTCTCAGGTTTCATCCAACCCCACCTTTCATTTCTGTAAGCCGGATTTATTACAAAGGATCAGGATTATAATCAAGAACTAAATGAGCGGCTCAAAGGTAAAGGTTTGCATTTGGTTAGAAAAAAAATTCTCGCAAAGCCGCGAAGGTAAATTGTTAAAATAATCCCGGCGTCTTTGCGTCTGGGCAAGTCCACCCGGGCGGATCGATACCGGCTTGTCCGGGTTGAGGATTTCGCCGGCGCAATTTTGCACCTTGACTTTGCCGACTTCTCTGTTTAATTTACCTCATACGCCCAAAAACATTTGAACACTTCAGACTGCGATTTGAAACTGCGCTAAAACCTGTTGCGGATAATTCTACCGGATCTTCACCGGATCAACTGATATTGGGCATTCATCTCTCCTGAGTGCAGGCCATGCAATTTTATCAATTATATATTTTGGCACTTATCCATTTCGATAACCCCTAACCCGAATCCGTCCCCAACGGACGCGTATCGGCGCCGAACTGCCTGGATATAGTTAACCGGCAGTGTTCATCTTTGCGAACTCCGCGGCCGGGTGATGGCCAAAATTTGCGTAGCCAACGATGAAAACGAGCAGTCTAAAAGAGCCGTCGCCGAGCCTCCGGCGGTAATGTTGGTGCCATTCAGGAGGCTTTTTGGAGATAGTCGATCCACCTGTGACGTAAAAGTGGCAGCGTCGGTAAATCAACAACCGGCCGCTGCCGGGATTGGAACCAGAATTGTGTACCCTTTGTGAGGACACAAGAAAGGAGGAAAAAATGACTGACAGTGTATACAAAGTGATTCAACTAGTGGGCAGCAGCCCAAATTCCTGGGAAGAGGCTGCCAGGAATGCCGTAGAAAGAGCCGGCCAAACCCTCAGAGATCTGCGTGTGGCAGAGATTAACAAACTTGATATGAAGGTTGAAAACGGCAAGATTACCGCATTTCGCGCCAGGGTGAACCTCTCATTTAAATACGGCGGCGAATAGACCGCCAATGGTGTCACCCGGCTAAAAAACCGAGGATACCCCGGACCCCGGACATCAAAAATAATGTCTTATCCAAACACCGACCGCAGCCGGCGGAAAAACCCCGGAGATGGGGTATCCCTGATTAAGGAGTTTACAAATGCAGGTTGTAGCAAGACTCAAAGAGATGGGCGTCAAACTCCCGCAGGCGGTAAAACCGGTGGCCAACTACGTTCCGGCTGTTCGCAGCGGCAATCTGGTATTTCTATCCGGTCATGGTCCTTTCGATGAAGATGGTTCCTTGATCACCGGCAAGCTCGGTTCGGAATTGACAACGGAACAGGGTTATGAGGCCGCTCGGCGGGTCGCCATCGGGCTGCTGGGTTCATTGAAAGCCGAGATCGGTGATCTGGAAAGCGTTAAACGGGTGGTGAAACTGCTGGGACTTGTCAACTGCACGTCGGATTTTACCGATCAGCCCAAGGTCATCAACGGCGCTTCCGATTTTTTAGTCGAGGTATTCGGCGCCAGGGGCAAGCATGCGCGCTCCGCCGTGGGGACAAATGCACTGCCGATGAACATAGCCGTTGAAATTGAGATGATCGTCGAGATAGCGGGTTAAGGGCTCACTCAAAATCGATACTTGACGCCGACAGCCAGCGTGTTGGAACCGCCCCGGCCCCGCTCCTCGACCAGGCCGAAAGCCCCGGAGCGATGGTGGATACGCAGCGAGGCCGCCCAACTGCTCTTGGGAGGGCCGAGGGTCAGTTCGCCAAACCAGTAAACCATAAACTTCTTGGTTGAATTGTTCAGTTCGATTTCTTCCTCCGGTTCCGAGGCGGCATAAGACGGTCCGACACCGTAAGCGAGGCTGGTTGCCACATAATTTTCCCAGGGAAATCTGCTCCAGCGAATAGCTGCCGGAAGATTGAATTCCCAATTATGCTGGTCGCCGAACCATTTCCCCACCTGTCCCTCGATCTCGAAGGACAGCGCATCTCCATAAAAGCGTGCAAACGTCCAGGCAAGGGCGCCGACCACAACATAGGCATCGACAAAATCGGCCTGTCCGGTGAGGGTATCGCCGAAGTCACTGTCGGTCATGCGTCCGGTATAAAGGGTAAGCGCAAAGTCCTGCCCCGCCAGGGATTCGTCGGCCACCGCCCATGAAGCGGCGACAAGCATAAAAACTGCAACAACACAATATTTGACCACACCTTCACCCGCCTAAGTCAATTCCTGCTATAAAAAATTATGATTCTATGAACCTAAAAAAGGTAATCTTTGTGGGAATATTCTAATTTCAATTTACTTCGGCGTGCTGGAGTACTGGAGTATTGGAGTAATGCTGAAGGTTTGATATCCTCCTTTTCAATACTCCAAAACTCCATCACTCCAAGATCGAGACTTTCAAAACATTCTGATAAGATTCGATTACCTTATTATTGTTCATATTTCCGAAAAATTATTTGCCACCCTGTTTTCAAAGACAGCGCCGAGCATCTGGGGACCATGGCAGGGGCACCCTGACGGCATAAAGTGGGTAATATATCATAATGTCACGGAGTTTCAAACAAATTTCCCGCAAATGAATTCAGGCTGTCTGAATACCATCCGGTCGTTCACTTTTGTAAATCTGGGGCTGCACCGCATGCATCGTCTCCCCAAATACTGTGTTTTATTACTCAAAATGGATACTTTCCCCCATTGAATATGTTTTAAAGATATGTGATTAAATGCAGTCACTACCCAGTGGCAGCTCCCACTTGTGAAGTTCCAGCCGGAGTTCATGCAGAGTGGCTCAACTCTTTTTCTGATCCCTTTGGAAATATAACCCGTTTAACATATCTGTTTATCGTTTTGAGGTCGATAACTTCACCTGCAAAAAGACGGATGCAGAATAATGTGTTCGGACGTTTGCCCCTGAAACCAATCACCAAGCGCAAAGGAGGTTTGAATCATGAAAGTCGCATTAATCGGTGCCGAGCTGGAGGAAAACATCGGCCTGCGTTACATGGCTTCCGCCCTGGAACGAAACGGCCATGAGGCCCTGATAATTCCTTTTAATTTCGACCGGGATAGACCCCAAACCGTTGAGAAGACTCTTGCGTTCGAACCGCATATCGTCGGATTGTCCATGGTTTTTACAAGCCGCGCACGGGAATTTTGTAAATTGGCAAACTCCCTGCGGGATAAAGGCTGCCGGGGGCATATCATCGCGGGAGGGCATTTTGCATGTCTCAATGCCGGCCAACTTCTGCGGGACTTCACGGCGTTTGATTCCATCGCACTGGGCGAAGGCGAAGATATCATTTGTGCTTTAGCTGAAAACCTGAACGATCCGGGAAAAGTGCCGGGTATTTGTTTGCGCGGCCGCGACGGATCTTTGAAAATAAATCCTTCGAAAGGCAATCCGGGCGACCTCGACGCATTGCCGTTTCCCAAGCGGACAACCTTTCACGATTATTTCGGCAAACCGATTGCGAGCATTCTAAGCAGCCGGGGCTGCTGGCGGGACTGCGCCTTCTGCAGCATCAATGCCTGGTACAAGCAGGGCGGTGGAAAAAAATTCAGAGTTCGAAGTGTGGCAAACATCGTTGCCGAAATGAAGGAACTGTACTTTCAGCATGGTATCCGCATCTTTAACATGCAGGACGATAATTTCTTTCTACCCAACAAGACCCGGGCGCTGCGGCGCTTTGAAGACTTGCGTTCCGCGCTGCAGCGCGAAGGCGTGGAAGGCATTGCCATAGCGGTGAAAGCCCGACCCGACAGCATCACCTACGACGCGATAAAGGTGCTGGATGATCTCGGATTGTTCCGCGTGTTTTTAGGCGTCGAGAATGCTTCCGAGCGCGCCTTAAAAAATCTCAACCGCAAATGCCGGGTCAAAGACATTCTGGAATCCTTGAAGATTCTCAACGATTTTGATGTGCATATCGCCTACAATCTTCTCCTGTTTGAACTGGATACCAACCTGGAAGATATACTGATTAATTTACGGTTCATCGAACGGCACATCGACAATCCCTTCAACTTTTGCCGGGCCGAAGCGTATGCCGGAACCGGGCTGGAGCAAAAACTGCTGGCGCAGGGACGGCTGCTCGGCGATTACTTCGGCATCGATTATCGTTTAAAAGATCCCCGGGCGGAAGCCTTTCATCAAATCGCCAATTATGCCTTTTTCGACCGCAACTTCAGCGACAGCGGACTGCACTATTTTAATATGCAGGTCGACTTCTACTTTCAGCTCCTGAGACGCTTCCATCCTGAATTGCTTACCCAGGGTCTGCGTGGAACCGTACGCAACTTCATCAAGTACACAAATCTGGATACCTACGAGTGCCTGTGCCAAATATATGATTTCGCAGTAGCGGCCGATCCCGATGATCGGAGGCGCGTTCAGGAATTTTCACAGGATCTGCGCCAACGCGTAGACAGCCGAAGTTATGAGCTCCGCCTGCAGGGCGAACGCCTTTTAGAAAGATTGGAGGCCGTTTACCGTGATCGTGACAAAACCGACAAGCCGGCTGCATCTTCCTTCTCGCAGGTCGATCTTCCGCTTCTGCAGGGTCGTCCCGAACCTTATGCCGGTTTGGACGCTCTGACGCAATCGTCGAATACGGCGATGATGAGCGATATGGATTTATTTGGACTCGCTCCGCAACCCGTTCCCTATGATGTGTTTAAGCGTCAACTGTCTTCACACAGGTGATTGGAAATTTTGAGGTGGCTTCATCCGATCCGGTTCATCCATACGAACGAACAACCGGATAGTCTGTTCGCAATATTCATGTTCAATAAAAGTTTAACCTTATCAACAAAGGAGGCGTCAAGATGGACAAAAAAAAGCTGCCATAATTCGCGATTGGGTAGAACCGGCCCATCCCATGGTGGTACGGTTTTATGATGATTTGCTGGCCATTTACCGGCGTATTCGCGATAAATTCCAGCAAAGAATAGATGAGACCTTTGATGCAACTTCGCGTACGATCGGTTTCCTGGTTACCACAACGTTGCCGCTGACGCTTGAAATCGATAAGAAAGGAAAAGTAAAACAAATCGAACTAGGGGCCGAACATCTTAAAAATACTCTTTTTGACAAGAACTTTTCCCCGATACTCAGAGCCATTGCCGGTGAGGACCCTGAATTTGATCCCAGCATCTCAGCCGGAACCTATAATCCCTATTTAATCTGGTTTGACGCGCTGAAGTTAAAGCTGCGCACCGACTGGGTCGAACCGGCGCACTTCCGCGACTATTTTCGAATTCGGGAACGCTTCGCCGGCATATTCAGATTTGACTGGGTGGAGCCGGCCCACATCGCCCTGGGTGGTTCAGCCCTGGCGGCGGTGGATCCGGATGTCATGGAGCCAGCTCATTTGGGACCGACTCCGAATCCATGGCGTGACAGGGTTCTCATCGCTGTCATCGATGAAATCTATCCGGAGCTTGGTTTGGTGGAAAGGATCACCCGACTCAAAGATCTGCTGCGCACGCGCGTGCGGCCGGACGTCATGGAACCTGCCCATTTCCGGGATATCGGGCGTCAGTTGCCCCGCGAAGCATTAGCCGAGATTGAAGCCGTGCTGCGCCGCTTCGGCTACAAGTAATCAAGCCTGACATTAAGTTCAAGGTAAACTAAGTAAAGTGTTGCAGCAACACAGGTGGGACTTTCTCAACGATTTACAGAAAATTCCCACATATCGCGGCCGCCGCCGGGATGCCAGTCCCGGCGACAGTCAGCGTTTGAAGCAATTAGACCGCTGTAACCGATGCCATCGGATGGCGCAACCGGCCCACGGCGTTTTTTTTGCCCCGGGGCCGGAAACTTTTTTGAATCTTATCAAACGCATGTGCGAAAATATATTGCCCAGGCCGCGCCTGTTAATTTTGAATTACCCGCATAATCCGACGGCCGAACTGGCTACGGTGGATTATTTTACAGAAATTGTCGCGGCGCCTGGTCCCGGCTGAGCATTCCACCAGCCGCCTCCCAGGGCGGCAATCAGGGTCGCACTATCCTGATAGCGCTGGGCTTTCGACGTTAAGTATCCGATCCGGGCCTGCTGGTATTGCAGATCGGCGATCAGGACCTGCACGTAATCGGCTTTGCCCGCCTTGTAATTTTCCTGAACCAGCTTCAAGGACTGCTGCGAACTTGCCAGGGCCTGCGACTGGGCGTTTAAGGTTTGGGCGTCGTGCTCCAGCGCCCTGAGGGTATCGGCCACCTGAGCGAATGCGGCCAGCACCGTCTGACGATAGTCCGCCAGGGCGGCATCGTAGGCGGCCAGCGCGGCCTTGCGCTTGTACCACAGGGTCCCGCCTTGAAAGAGGGGCGCCGTGAGACCCACCCCCAGATTCCAGAAGTTGGAGATGGGATTGAAGAGCAGGCTGCTGTTGATAGTGGACTGACCGTAAGCGCCCGTCAAATCGATGCTCGGAAACATGTTGGCCGTTGCCACGCCGATGGCGGCACTGGCGACATGCAGCTGGGCCTCGGCCGCCAGGATGTCCGGGCGCCGGCGCACCAGGTCGGAAGGCAGACTGACCGGCAGATGCTCCGGCAGCGTGATATCCGCAAACTTGACCTCGGGCGGCGTCCAGGCCGACGGTATCTGCCCGACCAGGGTCGCCAGGAGGTGCCGGGTCTGGTCCAGAGACTGCTGCAAGGGCGGCAGGGTGGCCACGGTGGACGCCAGCCGGGCACGCATGCTCAATACGTCCTGCGAGGCGATAATTCCGGCTTTCACCTGGGCCTCCATAATGTCGAGCTGATGTTGCTGATCGTCGATGATCTCCTGGGTGGCCTCGATCTGCGCCCGGTAGGACGCTTCGGCAATGACCGTATTGATGACCCGGCCCAGCAGGGTCAGATAGGTGGCCCGGGCCTCGTAGTCCTGATAGTCCGACTGCGCCTTCAGCCCTTCGACTGTCCGGCGGCTGCGGCCGAAGAAATCGAAGTTATAGCTGACCGCGGCCGAGGCCGAATAGACGGTAAATAGACTGCTGCCGAAGGAGCCGCCGAAGCTGGCCGAGTTGAACTTTTGCCGGGTGATATCGGATTTGCCCTCGATCTGGGGGAAAAACACCCCATAGCCGGCCTGCAGATTGGCCTGGCTTTCGCGCAGCCGCGCCTGGGCGCCCTGCAGGCTTTGGTTGTTGGCCACGGCGAGCTGGATAACCCGGTCCAGTTTGTCGGAGTGGAACAGATGCCACCATTCACGGGAGATCTTGGCGCCCCAATCGAACTGCTGCTGCTTGCCGTCCGCTGCAATTGTCCTGGAAGGCGCTTGGCCCTGGGTGTAGCCTGCGACTTCGGGCGCCGCAGGCGGCACGAAATCCGGACCGAGGGCACACCCCCAGATTCCCATGCCGATCAGCACAAGACCGGCGGTCAAAATTAATTTCGGCCGTCGCCCGGCCTTCCTTCCCGGCGCCGCAGGCTGCCGAAGATCCGGCCGGTGGTTGGCCCGCGGTTGGATATGGTTGCGCGACATCACAGCCCACCCCCAGGTGCGGTTGCCTGCCGGGCCGAATCTTCCGCGGGCGGAATGGTTTTCAAGCCCAGGCGCTCGGCCAGACGGGTGATAAGAATGTAAAATACCGGCGTCACCAGCAATGTAAATAGGGTGCTGAAAACCAGACCGCCGACCACGGCCCAACCCAGCGGCTGGCGGCTCTGGGAGCCCGGTCCGGAGGCCAGGGCCAGGGGCAGGCCGCCCATAATCATCGCCAGGGAGGTCATCAGGATCGGCCGGAAACGAATCTTGGCGGCCTTAACCGCAGCCCGACCAATTCCTCGCCCCCGGCCCTCAGGCGATTGGCGTAGTCCACCATCAGGATGCCGTTTTTGGTGACCAATCCGATCAGCAGGATAATTCCGATCTCGCTGTAAAGATTGATATTGTTGCCGGTCGCAAAAATTGCCAGCAGGGCCCCGGTGAGCGCGAGCGGCACGGAGAACATAATCGTAAGGGGATGGACCCAGCTTTCAAACTGGGCGGCCAATACCAGATAGATGAAGACCAGCGATACGGCAAATGTGACATAAAGCGACGCCGACGTCTCCCGGTAGTCCCGGCTCTGCCCCGTCAGGGCGGTGCTGTAACCGGCGGGCAGGATTTTTTGGGCATTGGCCTGCATGTCGTCCAGGGCCTTGCTGAGGGGCAGCGACGACTGCAGGCTGGCACTGATGGTAAACGAACGCTGCAGGTTGTAGTGAAAGATGGTGTCCGGTCCGTAGGTGTTGGTCAGCGATACCAGATAAGACAGCGGCACCGGTTTTCCCGCGCGGTCGCGCACGTATATGTCGTTGATCTGTCCCGGTTGGGCCCGGAATTTGGGTTCGAGTTGAACCAGAACCTCGTAGCTTTTGTTGTTCATGATAAAATCGGAGACATGCGAGCCGCCCAGACCCACCTCCAATGCCAGGGCGACATCGGCAACGGAAATGCCGAGATCCGAGGAGCGCTCCCGGTGAAAATCCACATTCAGCTGGGGCGTCTCGGTGGTCAGGTCCGATTGGACATTGATCATGCCCTTGGTGCGCCGGGCCTGGTCGAGCAGCTGCCGGTTGAGTTTGGCCAGCTCTTTGAGGCTCGGCCCCAGAACCACGAACTGAACTTCCTGACTCGTGGCCTGCTCTCCGAGGGAGGGCGGATTGATGGGAAAAGCCAGCACGCCGGGAATCTGCATTAAGCGCGGAAAGAGCCGGCGCACGATCTCCATCTGGCTCATTTTGCGCTGGTCGAAGGGCTTGAGCCGCGGAAACGCGAGCCCCAGCCGGGGTGACGCCGGCCCTCCGATGGAGATGCCGATGGCCGCGAAATAGTTCTGCACCGCCGGGATATCGCTGATGTCCTTTTCGATGTCCTGCAGGTAATGCCGGGTGTACCAGAGGTTTGATCCCTGGGGTGCCTTTACGATGACCAGAAAGTAGCCCTGATCTTCCACCGGCACAAAGGTTTTGGGCAGAATAAAGTATAATCCCGCCGCAGCCCCGATGTTCAGGAGCATAAAGCAGCCGACAATCTTGCGGTGGCGGACGGCCCATTCGGCCAGCTGCCCGTAACGACCTTGGAGCCATTGAAAAAAACGCTCGCTCAAACTGAAGAGGCCCCGGCGCGGTTCGGAGAGACGCAGGATGCGGGCGCAGAGCATCGGCGTCAGGGTGAGCGCCACCAATCCCGAAAGCCCGACGGCCATGGCGACGCTCAACGCAAACTCGCTGAACAGCCGGCCGATATCTCCCCGCATGAAGGCCAGCGGAATGAAAATGGCGATCAGGGTCGCCGTGGTGGCCAACACCGGAAAACCGATTTCACGGGCGCCCCTGACGGCGGCCGTTTGCTGTTCCTCCCCCAGCTCCTGGCGGCGGTAAATGTTTTCAAGCATGATGATGGCGTCATCGATCACCAGTCCGATGGCCAGCACCAGTGAAAACAGCGTCAGAACGTTGATGGAAAAACCGGCGATCCACATGCCGGCAAAGGCGCCGATAATGGAGACCGGGATGGCCAGCACCGGGATGATGGTGGCCCGCAGCGTCCGCAAAAAGATCAGCACCACCAGGGAGACAAGCAAGAAAGTGATGAAAAGGGTTTTGGTCACCTCGTGAATCGAGTCCCGGATGTAATCGGTTACGTCCATCGCCACCTTGATTGCCACGCCCTTGGGCAGAATTCCCCGGATGCCGGACAGGGCCTGGTGCACTTCATTGGAAATGTCGATGGCATTGGATTTGGTCAGGGGGACGACGCCCACGCCGACGACCGGCTTGCCGTTGAAGCTTGCAATCGTGTCGTAGCTTTCGGCTCCCAGCTGCACCCAGCCGATGTCCCGGATCCGCACCGGAGCTCCGTTCACCTTGCGAATGACCAGGTCGGCGTAGCCTTTGGGATCCTTCATTTGGCCGTTGGCCACGACGTTGAAAAAGAGGGCGTCGGATTTGATCTGGCCGGCCGGAAGCTGAACGTTGTTGTCGGCCAGTGTACTGACGACATCGGCCACCGTTATGCCGTAGCCGGTCATTTTGGCGGGATTGAGCCAGACGCGCATGGCCCAGGTATAATCTCCGCCGATGATGACATTGCCTACGCCGGGCAAAATCTCCACCCGCCGCTTGACAATCAGATCGGCTATTTGGCTGAGCTGCTCAAGGGAGTAGTTTTCCCCTTGGAGCACGAGCCAGATGATCGGTTGCGCTGTAGAGCTTACTTTCGAGACCACCGGCCGCTCCACGTTGGGAGAGTTGGGCAGGTTGTTGATGGCCTTGCTCACGGCGTTGGTTACGTCCTGGACCGCGGCGTCGACGTTGCGGTTGGATTTGAACTCGATATTGATGGCGCTCACGCCGAAAGAACTCTGCGAGGAGATATCGCGAATGTCGTCGATCGAATTGAGGCTCTCTTCCAGGGGGTTGGTTACGGTAGCTTCGACGGTTTCCGGACTGGCCCCGGTGTATACCGTGGTGACGGAGACCACCGGCCGGGTGATATCCGGATACTGCCGGACCGACAGGGCCAGATAGGCGGCGATGCCCACCAGCAAAATCAACAGGCTGAGCACGGATGCGAGCACCGGCCGTTTGATGGAAATGTCCGACAGCATCATGAGGCGCTGTTCTCCTGTGGATTGGTGAGGTCGAGCCGCTGGTTGTGGATCGGCTGGTAGGCCGATACGATCAGCTTCGCCCCGGGGTATAGCTTCTGCACGCCGGCGGTGATCACCCGGTCCGTGGGCTTGAGCCCGGATATGATCTCGACCCAGTTGTTTTGGAAAACGCCCACTTCCACGCTGCGCTGCTCGGCTTTGTCTTCCGGTGCCACAACCCACACGTACCGGGCGTCGCCCTCCGGAACAATCGCCTGGGCCGGCACGAACAGGGTATCGGGTTTTGTTCCCACAATCAGCCGGACATGCGCAAACATACCGGGTTTGAGCAGCAGCTTCGGATTCGGGACGGTGGCCTGGACGTGGATGTTGCGTGAATCGGCGTCCAGGGCCGGGTCGATGGTGGTCACCGCCCCTTCAAATTCTCCGGTGAGGCCCGGCACGGCAAAATTCGCTTTTTGCCCCGGCATGATGCGGCCGATGGTCTGTTGGGGAAGTTCAAAATCCAGAAAAAGAGGATCCATCTGTCTGATGCTGACAATCGCATCGCCGGCCTTCAGATAGGCACCCAGACTCACCTGCCGCATGCCGAGCGCGCCTGTGAAAGGCGCCCGGATGCTCGTGTATTGGAGATTGACCTGGGCTTGCGCCAGTTGGGCCTCGGCTTGCTGCACGGCCGTTTCATCGCTTTGCAGCTGCTGCTCGGAAACCCCCCCGGTTTTAACCACCTGCCGGTCGCGTTCATAAACGCCGCGGGCATTGGTCAGCGTTGCTTCAGCCGCCGCCAGCGCGGCTTTCTGAATGGAATCGTCCAGCCGGGCGAGAACCGTCCCCCGCTGCCGGACCTGCCCCTGCGCGATATTGAGCAACACGGCTCGGCCGTCAATTTGAGGGGCGACAACGGTTTCCTGAGGACTGGACAAGCTGCCGACGGCGGGAATCTCCTGGTTCAATTCGGCAACTTTAACCGGGGCGGCTTCCACATGGACGGGCATCGCAGCGGCACCCATCGATTCTTCCCCGCTCCGGCAGGCTTGTATGAGGAGCAGACCCAGGATCAGGCCGACATAAAGCGCCGCACCACGCAAACCGTGGCGGACCCTTTCACCCGCTCCGGGCACGGAAAGGGTCCGGCAATAGGGGAGCGCCTGGCGGCGCCTTCTGATGGAATAGATTATCCGCGTGATGTCTGGCATACCTTCAAATTCTCGCTTCAGCGCGACGAGGACCCGGGCGGCTGGAAAGCTAAACTCACCCAACGGTTCATTCGCCGCCGTCTTCACCCTGCCGGCCAATTTAGGGTTCAAGGCTTTGTGATTTAGAAATTAACGCCGCGGCCTGCGGTACGCTATAAGTATCTGTCTGATTATGATGTAGGAAAGGTCAGGAAGTTGGTGTCGGTAGTTGTCCTACGCGGAACGATTGGGATGCGCACCGCTGACTTCATCTACTTGGATCTTGAGGGGAGGATTTTAATTTCAATTAAATTCTCAAGCTTTCTTTCAATCGCGGGTCAATCCGGGCCAGGCCTACTCCCATTCCCGTAAAGTTCGTTTGTATATCAAACTCGCAGCCCCAGATGAATGTCTTGGCATTTACGATGACGGCTACAAGTTTGGCACCCTTCAGATTGGCTTTCCACAGATCGGCACCGTTTAGATTGGCCCTGGTAAGATCGGCACCTTCCAGATCGGCCCATATAAGCTCCGCCTCTTTCATATTGGCTTCCAAAAGCTCGGCACCTTTGAGATTGGCTTTCCATAGTTCAGCGCCTTCCAGATTGACCTGAAAGAGATCGGCGCCTTCCAGATCAGCATCCAAAAGATTAGCGCCTTTGAGATTCGCGCACCGGAGATTGGCTCCCCTTAAATTTGCTTTCCAAAGATCAGCGTCTGCCAGATCGACTTTCGAAAGATCAGCGCCTTGCAGGTTGGCGCCGCCGAGTTCGGCGCCTTCCAATAAAACTGGTGCCTCCTTAATATTTTTACGCCATTCATTCCACGCATTCAGATCCCCTCTTTCTGAGCACCGGGTGAGTAATTCATAGTGGGTTCTGTTAAACTGCCTTGGGTTTACTTCATTGATCATTATTCTGGCTTTCTTTAAAAAGGTTGCTCAAATCGGTTCAATGCTCAAGTGTGACCTCACGCTTTCGCAAAATCCATGTGTTCGAAGCTTAATCAAAAGGTAAGACCGGGAGTTAATCGCAGGATAACGCAAAAATGATTAAAATGTTATGTTCGGTTACAATTACAGCGCTCCAGGTTCAAAGCACCGCACATGTCAAAAAATCAATGTTGACTATAAAGCCCGCTTTCGCTATCCGGATGATTATAGGTTTCCTTGAATTGGACGTCTGGGACTTGCGGCAACGGGTTGAATGAAAGATGGAAAAGTTGATTCAAAAGATCGTAGTCTTCATGCCGGTATTGGGAGTGAGTCTGTTCATATTGTTGGCATTCTGGCTTGTCGCGGTTATTTTTCAGAAGATAGTCCACGGGATGGGAGAACGATCGAGGCTCAATCCGGATATCGTCGGTCTGCTGGACCGAATCATCAAAGCCGGCATCGTCGGTTTCGGCATTGTCACGGCCCTCGGCACGGCCCACGTCAATGTATCTGCTCTGGTAGCCGGTCTGGGCCTGACCGGGTTTGCTCTCGGCTTCGCCCTGAAAGACGCGCTTTCCAACACACTTGCCGGGGTATTAATCCTCATCTACCAACCCTTTCGACGAGGCGACCATATCAACATCAGCGGTTTTGACGGTACGGTCGACCAAATCGATCTGCGATACACCACGCTGACTTCTGCGGGAGACAAGATCCTCATTCCCAACTCCACCATGTTTACCAATCCGATCAAAGTGGTTGGTGGGTCGAAGTCCGGAAACTGAGGGACGTGGCCTTTGGACACCTATCCGCCTATTCTTTAAAGATCAAGGGAACTTTGATTTCGCCGCGGATGATACGAAACCATTCCAGGCCTTTACAGGATGTCAAAAATTCTACTAAATACGAATTCTACTCGCATCGGGGCATAAGGTCTTTCCGCCTTCAATATACATCATAGATCCCATAAACATACATAATAAAACCCATATACGACACACCTGACATAGCCTAAACATTAAACCGCCATTTTATCCGGACTTGCCTTCCAGGAGGGTGAAGAGGCCGATTACTTTTATGTCATCCGTCATGGAAGAGTGGCGCTCGACATACACGGCGCCCATCGGGGTACGATCACGATTGAAACCGTTGAGGCTGGTGAGATCATCGGCTGGTCCTGGCTGAGTCCGCCCTATCGATGGCGATTCAGCGCCCGGGCCGTTGTAAAAACCAGAGCCATCGCACTGGACGGAAGATGTCTGCGGGGCAAGTGCGAGCAGAACTACCAGCTGGGTTATGAACTGTTCAAGCGGTTTGCGCATGTTTTCTCAGAGCGCCTGGATCATACCATCCTTCAACTGCTCGATGTATATTGTGAACCTCCCGCTAAAAAAATAAGTCGCTGAGGAAAATTTATGAATACTCCCTTTGCCGAGCCCATGCAACCGGTCCCCTGTCTTGTCCAGGGGTTTGAGCGCGAGACCCATGACACCTTTACCCTGGAATTGAAAACGCCTTCGCAACCGGTATTTGCGCCGGGGCAGTTTAATATGCTCTATGTATTCGGGACGGGCGAAGTCCCTATTTCCATCAGCAGTAATCCGGCCGATCCGGAATCGATCAAACATACCACCCGGGTTGTCGGTAAGGTTACCCAAGCCATGCAGGCGCTCAAACCGGGCGATACCATCGGGGTGCGGGGGCCTTTTGGTAGCAGCTGGCCACTGGAGCTTGGCCGGGGCAAAGATGTGGTCGTCATTGCCGGCGGCATCGGGCTGGCCCCTTTGAGGCCCGCTCTGTTTGAGATGCTTGCCTATCGCGAACGATTTCATCGCATCATCCTGTTATACGGGACCCGCACCCCGCGCGACATCCTGTTCAGAAGCGATTTGAAACGCTGGCGATCTCATTTTGACCTGGAAGTATACATTACGGTGGATAGGGCCATGGAGGGCTGGCAGGGAAATGTCGGCGTCGTCATCAAGCTGATTCCGCGGGCGCAGTTTGATCCATCCAATGCCATCGCCCTGATCTGCGGCCCGGAAGTGATGATGCGCTTCAGCATCGCGGCGCTGCAGCAGCGCGGTGTCGGCAATGAAAATATCTTTGTATCCATGGAGCGCAATATGGAATGCGGTCTCGGTTTTTGCGGACATAGTCAGTACGGCCCCCATTTTGTGTGCAAAGACGGTCCGGTCTTTCGCTATGATCGTATCGAACCGATTTTCAGAAAAGTGGAGGTTTAAAAATGACCAGAAATCCCAAACCCAAACTGGCGGTGTGGAAATTTGCATCCTGTGACGGCTGCCAGTTGAGTCTGTTGGATCGTGAGGATCAGCTGCTGGAAATCAGCGCTGAAGTTGATATCGCCAACTTTGCCGAAGCTTCCCGGGCCGTCGTCCAAGGCCCTTATGATCTGTCGCTGGTTGAAGGCTCCATCACGACGCCCCATGACGAGCAGCGCATTCATAAAATTCGCCGGTGGTCGAAATTTTTGGCTCCTATTGGCGCGTGCGCAACGCCGTATTTTATTTCATGATGCCTGCTGCTCCCAGCAAAGCGACCACAACGCCCATCAGGCTTTCACCGGCAATCACGCCGGAGGCCACCGGGATGGTATAGCTTTGGGCGACTTCGCCGGCTTGCCGGGCGAGAATCCAGGCTGCCAGCGCACCGGCAAAGATGGATAAGGTGTTATAAAACGGAACGACAAAGGCCAGGCCGAGGCCCATGGCCGAGGGGATGAATGCCCGGGCCTGCTTCGGCAGGCAGCGCTCCAAAACAGGGATGATGATCCCCACCAGGCTGCCGATAACCAGGGCCCAGCGCTCGGTAACGTCGAGGCTGGACAGGCCGTGGGCTAAAAGCTCGGCCACACCTTTCCAAATTTGGGCCGCCGGAGCGGGAAACTTTTCGCCGCCCAGAACGGAGGGGTTGGGAACGATCAGGTAAAAGGCCGGCACGATCACCAGGGCGCCGGCGAAGATGCCCAGAAATTGGGCGATAAACTGCTTGCGGGGATTGGCACCCAATAAATACCCTGATTTCAAATCCGTCAGCAGGTCGGCCGCGGAGGAGGCCGCCCCGGCTGTAACGCAGGCGGTCATCAGATTGGTAATAATTCCGGCAGGGGCGACCACTCCGTAAAAAAGCTGTGTAATTTTTCCCATGGCCCCGACCGGGGTGATGTCCGTCTCGCCGGTTGCCCGGCAGGCCACGACAGCCAGAAAAAAAGTCATAACGACCGACGCCACGCCCATCCACCAGTGAATGGAGAAACTGACCACCTGGATGAACACCACACCAATGGCAGCCACGGCCACGCCCGCAACGAACCAGGTTCCCGGTACTTCAATCGCCTCCAAAGCAGCATGTTCTTCGATAGGAGTGCGGTGCCGTCCGAGCGGCAGTATCCGACTGACGGCCGCCAAACCGCGCCCGAGAGTCCGCCACTGGAGCCCGAGCGTGAACAGGCCGGAGGCCAGCATGATCGCCGTCCCCCCCCAAAGGCTCCACGCCACGATCCCCCGATAGCCGAGGTGCTGGATGACGCCTTGCCGATACATCGCGGGAGCCAGAAATCCGTAGTTCAACAATCCGCCCAGCAGCATGCTCCACGCCACGCGAAGGCCGATAATGGCCCCGGCAGCGACCAGGATCAGGCTCAGATCCCAGGAGATCGTCCATTGCTTCAGCGTGTGCCCGGCGATCGTTCCGGGGAATTCCAATAAACCCGGAATCTTTAAAAGCCTTGGGTACCAGGCAAAGGTGTTGGAACGCGCGAAGGCGAAGGCCGCCCCCAGCAACCCGGAAATCCCTAAACTGCGGGCCTTCCGGGTTGCCGCCGTGCCGGTCGCATACAAAGAGCGCAGGGTCTGGGCGGCGGCCACCCCGCTGGGAAATCTGAGCTGCTCCACGTTGATCATCTGGCGCTTCATGGGGACGGCCATCATGACCCCCAGAAGGGCCAGAAAAATGGTCCAGAGCAGCAGCGTATGAAAGGGCAGGTGTTCTCCCCGGATCATCAAAAGCGCCGAGATTGCGCCGACCATGGTGCTGCCGGTGGAATAGCCCGCCGAACTCGCCGCGGACTGCATGCAGTTGTTTTCGAGGATGCTCAGGTTGGTTTTGAGGACGCCGAATTTGGTCAGGGCGGCCCCGATGGAAAATGACAGGATGCAGGCGGTAATGGCCACGCCCAGACCCCATCCCGTTTTCAGCCCGACATACAGGTTTGAAAGGCTCATGACCGCGCCCAGGACCATGCCGATGAGGACGGCACGCGGCGTAAGCTGGGGGATGTCTCCGCGATAGTGTTTGTCAAACCACTCCTGCTCTATCTGAAGCGGACTCTTGCCGGTCGGGTCGATACCGAAAAACTCCTGGGCACGGTCGGTCTTTTCGATTTGCTGCGTCGATTTTTGGTCCGCTGAATCCATCTGAAAATATGCCCTTTGTCCTCAAACGCCCTTTAGGCTGATTTGATCCGCGGCAACGTTCCAGCCGTTTCACTTCTCACCGGCAGGCGTCGTGGCCGCCGAATACGCTTGGACGTCTGGGCTCGAGTTCCGGTCCATTTGAATGCGAATGCGCGGCAGCGTGTCCGGAAACCGCTTCTGCATGAATTCGAGAAGTTTTTCGCGCACCTCGCACCGCAAGTTCCAGGCGGAGGGCGAATCCACCGCGCTCATAAGCGCCCGCAATTCAATGACTTGCTTCGTGGCATCGGTCACCTGCAAGACGCCCACTTTTTTGTCCCAGTAGCTCGAGTCCTCAAGGATTCGTTGAAGTTCTTCGCGAACGGCCTGCACGGGAACGGTGTAGTCGGCATAAAGGAAAACGCTTCCGAGCAGATCTGCTGATTTGCGGGTCCAGTTCTGGAAAGGTTTTTCGACAAAATAAGCAATCGGCACAATCAACCGGCGCAGGTCCCAGATTCGGACGACCACATAGGTCAAAGTGATTTCTTCGATCCAGCCCCACTCGTTTTCGACAATCACCACGTCATCCAGACGGATCGGCTGGGCGATGGCAATTTGAATGCCGGCAATGACGTTTCCCAGGGTGCGCTGGGCGGCCAGACCCAGAACAATACCCATGACACCCGCGGAAGCCAGCAGGCTGATCCCGACTTCTCTCACGCGATTGAATGACATCAAAACCGCCGCGCTGGCAAGAACGACTATCCCAATGGTGATGATGCGCTCGATAACCCGTATCTGAGTATACATCCGCCGGGCCTGCAGATTGTCCCGGGCGTCGATGTGGTAGCGGCTGAGCACGAGATCCCGGCCAAAGCCAACGACTTTGAGCGAGAACCAGGCCACCGCAACGATCAGCCATATGGTCAGGACATGGCGGCTCACCTGCAATGCTTTTGGGGGAAGTTTCATAAAAGGCAGCATGATGCTGAAAAAAATTGCCGGGATCAAAGCCCGCAGGGGAGCTTTGAAATAGGTCACATGCGGCCGCATGCCTTTTTCGGCAACGCCCTTGCGGGCATGCCAGCGCTTCAAAACGAAGGTGACGACGGCATAACAAACAAGGCTGATGACGATCACGGCCAGAAACAGCAGGAGCGAGGTTTGCGCTGCCGTCAGCTTGTGCCATTGTTGCAGCAAGGCTTCGTTTATTTGAGCGATCTTCATATTGATATCCTTACTATACGGTAGCGGCCGGCGAAACGGTCTTCATCCAGGCGTCCCCTTTTCGCTTCGCGCCGAACCTGGCACTGTCATGACCGGTGCTCATCTTCTTTGACGAAGCGCCTGGCATACGCCATATAATATACGACCGGCACGACCACCAGGGTGAAAAGGGTGGAAATAAAGACACCGAAAATCAGCGCCCATGCCAGGCCCGAAAAGATGGGGTCCAGGGTGATGGGCCAGGCGGCCAGCATAACCGTCATTGAAGTGAGGAATATGGGACGGGTTCGCAAAGCCCCGGCCTCGATAAGGGAACGGATGAGAGGTTTGCCCTCTTTTTTGCGCTCCTCGACGAATTCAATCAGCAGGATGGCGTTGCGGGTCGCAATTCCCGCCAGGGCGATCATGCCGATCATCGCCGTAGCCGTAAAATAGATCGGATTGGCAAAACCGCCGACCGCTTTGGCGGCCACCAGATTGAGCAACCAGAATCCCGGTATGATGCCGATGATGGACAGCGGCAGGGCAATCAGCTGGATGGCCGGCAGCAGATAGCTTTGGGTTTGATAAAGCAGCAGAATGTAGATGCCGAATACGGCCACCAAAAAGGCAATCCCCATATCGCGAAAAACCTGGAGGGTAATGTGCATTTCCCCTTCGCCGAACCAATTGATGTCATAGTCTTTGAGCCGGGGATCCGTTTTAACCTTCTCGGAGAGGGTAAACACCACCTCCGGTGGGGGAAGACCGGCCGTATCGCCGAAGACGTAAACGACCCGCTGCAGATTCTTGTGATAAATGGGCTGATCGATGACCTTTTCTTCAAAGGACCCCAGCTCTGAAAGAAATACCACATTTCCGGTTGCGCCCTTTATCGGCAGCTGCCCAAGGCTGGCTGGCAGCGTCCGCCGGTCGCGTGGCAGCTGCAGGACAACGGGCAGGGGGTGGACCTGGTCCGGCAGCCGCAGAGCAGTGGTATCCTCACCGTTAACCGCCCCCTGCAGAAGGGCCGCGATTTGCTGATCGTTAATGCCGTTGAGTGCGGCTTTGGTTCGATCCACCCGGAAGACAACCTCTTTCTGCGGGGCTACGATCACGTCGTGCAGGTCTACCACATCCGGGATCTCGGCCATAAGACGCCGCACGTTCCGGGCCCCTTCCACCAGCGCTGCGTAGGACTGGTCGAAGCTGGCCGGGAAAACTTCGGCCACCAGGGTCGCGATGACAGGGGGCCCGGGCGGGCTCTCGACAATCTGAATTTCGGCGCGGTGACGCCGGGCGATCGCGGTCAGTTCGTTCCTCAGTCTGAGGGCAATGGCGTGGCTCTGCTGGGCCCTGTGCTTCTTCGCAACGAGGTTCAACCGGATATCGCCCTGATAGATGCCGTGCCGCAGATAGTAATGGCGCACAAGCCCGTTGAAATCCATGGGGCTGTTGGTGCCCGCGAACGTCGTCACATCGGTGACCTCCGGGAGCCGGACCAGGTAGTCGGCCAGGGTGTGGGAGACCGCTGCGGTGGTCTCCAAACTGGTTCCCCGCGGCATATCGATGACGACCTGGAGCTGGTTCTTGTTGTCAAACGGCAGCATCTTGAGTGGAACCCGGCGGGACAGCACGAGCCATCCGGCAAATCCCAGGAGGAGAACGACCACCATAATGACCGCTTTGCGCAAACCCGGCGAACGGAAGAAAGGCGCCATTATCGCCCGATAAAGGCGAAACAGGGGGCTTTCCTCCAGGACAAACGGCTTTTCAGCCGGTTTGTCGTATCCTCCTTTTAAGAGATGGTAGGATAGCCAGGGGGTGATGGTGAAGGCGACCACCATGCTCATGAGCATGGTCAGCGGCACATTGAGCGCCATGGGCGCCATGTACGGCCCCATCATGCCGGTGATAAAAAACATGGGCAGAAAGGATATGATCACGGCGAATGTAGCCAGAATAATGGGCGGTCGCACCTCATTCACGGCGTTGAGTACTGCCTGGAGGGGATCGTGGGTTCGCATGGCGAAATGGCGGTGGATATTTTCCACATCCACGATAGGGTCATCCACCACGAGCCCCAAGGCCAGGATCAGGGCGAAAAGCGTCACCCGGTTGATGGTATAGCCCAGCAGGTAATTGATCAGCAGCGTGAGGCTGAAAGTGATGGGCACAGCCAGGGCAATGATCAGTCCCTCGCGCCACCCTAAAGTGTAGGCTAAAAGGGCTACCACAATGATGATGGCGACCACCAAAGCCTCGACCAGATCGTTTACTTTGTCGTCGGCGCTGCGGCCAGAGTCCCTGGTGACGCGCAGAAAGACGCCTTCCGGCAGCGCCTGCTCGGCAAACAGCCGGGCCTCGGTTTGAACCTCCCGCGAGACTATGACCGCATTGGTTTTTTTGCGCTTGGCAACGGCCACGGTTACCGCCGGGTACTCCTTGTAGCGCTCGATTCCGGCAGGCATTTCACTTTGGGGCGCGGCCGGATCCCATGCCGTGAAGGCGCCTGTTCCGAAGGCAATCCGAGTATAGTCCTTGGCTTCCGTCGGGCCGTCCCGGACTTTGGCCACCTCCCATAAATAAACCGGCTGATCCTGGTAGACGCCGACGATCAAATTTTTTACCGCTTGCGCCGAGGCGAGAAAACTGCCGGCTTTGAGCCGAATGTCGGCATCCTGTTGGGTCAGGTCCCCGGCCTGCAGGGCAACATTGGCTCCGGTCAGGGCGCGCTGAATGTCCTGCATGGAGATGCCGCGGCTTGCCATGCGTTCGGGAAAGAGATGAACGCTCACCTCCCGCGGCCGGCCGCCGACAAGGTAGGTCGGTCCGGCGTTGGATACAGCCTGCAGACGGATCTCCATTTCCTCCGCCATCCGGCGGAGCTCATAGTCGCTGTATTCGGCGCTGTAAAGCGTAATGGCCACGATGGGCACATCGTCGATTTCCTTGGGTTTGACCACCCAGCCGCTGACTCCCGGCGGCACCTTGTCGATGTTGGAACTGATCTTGTTGTAAAGTTTCACCCAGCTTCTTTCCAGGTCTTCGCCGACATAATAACGGACCGTGACAATGGACATCGCTGGATTGCTGACGGAATAGACATACTCGACACCGGGAATCTGGTAGAGCAGTTTTTCCAATGGGGTGGACACCTGCCGTTCTACTTCCCTGGCCGAAGCCCCCGGCATGGAGATCATCACATCGGCCATGGGGACGACGATCTGGGGGTCCTCCTCCCGCGGCGTAATGCTGAGCGCCGCAATCCCGGCAATCAAGCTGATGAATATAAATGCCACCGACATGTTGCCCTGCAGAAAGGTCGCGACGATGCGATTGATTAATTTATGGGAGGCGCCCGGGGATTCGGTCATGGCAGGGCCACCTCCTCTCCTTCCTGCAGGCCCGTTAAGACTTCCACCCGGTCGTCATGTCTTGGGCCAAGGGTTACAAACCGCCGGTGGGGATAGCCGTCTGTGTCCAGCACGCTCACCAGGTGAAGCTGGCCGACTTCCCGCACGGCCGCCGCCGCAACGACCAGGCTGCGATACGTTCCATAGGGAATCCCCAACCGGCCGTAAAGTCCGCTGACGAGGTTCGCTTGCGGGGCAAGCGCGATCTTGACCAGCGTGGTGCGGGAAGCAGGTTCCGCCTGGGGCACAATCTCCGCGATGGCGCCCTCCATCGTCGCCGAGAGCGCATCGATCTCCACCGTCAGGATCTGGCCCACCTCCAGGTGCGCAATGAGTGATTCGGCGATGTAGGCATGCAGCTGAGGCTGAGCGGCGACATCCAGCAGGAACAACGGCTGTCCGGGTGTCACCATATCGCCGATATCCACCATTTTTCGAATGACCCGCCCGGAGAAAGGTGCCCGGATCAGCGCGTAGCTGAGCATCGTCCGGGCCTCAAACACGGCCGCCTGAGCATGCTGCATCTGAGCCTCCATCCGCTTGACATCATCGCCGGCGGCGTTGACTTCCCGGCCGGCAGCTTGCAGCTGCGCTTCAGCCACGTCTTTCTGGGCCCGTATTTGCTGCAGCTGCTGTCCGGTGGCGGCCTTCTTGCGATAAAGGTCCTCGTAGTGCTGATAATCCCAACCGGCCAGCCGTTTTCTGGCCTGGGCCGCTTCCCGCTGCGCAACCGCGGCATCGAGTCTGGATTTGGCGGCCTCCATGGCGCGGGAGGCAGCCTCTACCTGGGATTGAGCCTGACGAAGCCGGGCCAGGATTTCGCGATCGTCCAGCGTCGCCAACAGGGTGCCGTCGTTGCCTTCCAAACCCGGCGCTTCGACCCGGCTGCCTTCGTGGACCAGAATTTCTCTGACTTGTGCCATGATCCGGCTGGCGATCCGCGCCTGGGTCTGGCTTCTGACCGTGCCGACCTGTTCCGCAATCAATGGGAATTCCCGCAGCTCAACCCGGGCGCTTGCAACGCACGGCGGTTTGGATTTGGCTACCGGCGGACCGGGTTTTACTTTGCTGAGAAAAGTACCGGAAAGCCACAGCATGAGAAGTATTAAAAGCGCCAACACGCCCAGTCCCTTGGCGCTTCCGCTAAACAGCCGGCGCCTGCGCGACCGATCACTCATGGCGCACCTCCATCCAGTTTGCAAACTCACCCAAGGTCTGTCTCAAGACGGTCTGGGCAATTTTGCCCTCGAATAGGGCGGCGGTGTAAGCGACCTCCGCTCGGTTCCATGCGACGGTTGCCTGCAGGAGGGCATCCACTTTAACGATCTCGTTTTGATAAAGATTCCTGGTTTCCTCAAGCGCCTCCCGTGCGTAGCGCTTGCGGTCAGCCGCCACGCGAATCTTCTGGGCGGCGTCTTCGATGGCGAGTACGGCCTGATTGACCTCCAGGGCAATGTCCAGCGCCACCTGCTCCCCCCTGGCCTGAAGCGCTTTCAAATCGGCCTGCGCCTGGCCGATCTTAGCAAGCGTCAGTCCGCCCTGGAAAAGCGGCCAGGTGGCCTGAACGGCCAACATCCAGCTGGTGCCGCTGTCGCCGAAATCCTCGGAATCCCACTGGTACCAGGACTGGGCGGCAAGTTTCGGCCAAAGGTCCCCCTTGGCCGACTGCACCCGGTTCAGGGCCGCCGCGATCATAGCGCTCACCCCCGCTAATTCCGGGCGGCGTTCCAGCGCCTGTTCTATCAGCCCCGCCGCTTCCTCTGTCGGTTCGGCGGCATCGGCCGGCAGCTCGGTCGGCGAAGACGCCGGCGGAATTTCAGGGGCATCAATCGGCCGGGTTATTAGCCGCTCAAGGGCGGCCTGCAGCCTTCGAGCGCTCGTTTCAGCCGTCACCAGATTGCCGTGCTGCTCAGCCGTCTGGGTCTTGAGGCGCAGGACTTCGCTGGGCAGGGCGATTTCAGCGGCCAGGCGCGCCTCGCCCAATTGTTCGTCGGTGCGGGCCGCTTCGAGCGCCGCTTCGGCAACGTGAATGAAATCAAGGGCCTGAAGCCAGCGGTAATAGGTTTCCGCAACCGTCGCTACAAGCCGGTTGCGGGCGGCCAAAAGCTCGGCTTCAACCGAGCGCCTCTGGTTGTCGGCCGCCTGCCGGTCGTGCCAGCGGCTGCCGCCCTCGAAAATGGACAACTCCCCTTGAATCCGCGAGGAGAAGTTTTGCTGCTGTCCGGGATGGTTGAAATTGGTCTCGACTTCAAGCTGCCGCTGGTTGATGATGTTCATGAGGGCAAAGACCGGGTTGTCCGTCACGTTGAATCCTTCCGTGACGATCACCCGCGGGTAAAAGGCCGCCTCCGCCTGGTGCACCTGTTCACCGGCAGCGTCCAGGCGTCGTCGAATCTGCTCCAACTCCGGACTGGCCGCAAGCGCCTCCTGGATTGCCTGGTCCACCGTCAGGGATGCCGGCGATTGGCCGGCGGCTTCGCGGGCGTTTTTCGCCCAGCGCTGCCGCACAGCGGCGGCCGTGAAGGAAGTTTCGCCATATGGCGCTGCCTGATCGGAAGAGATACAGCCGGCAGCGGTCCACAGCATCAAAATCCCTAAGACTTGCAAACCCCACGTTTTTTTCGACATCCACCCTCCCCTGGGTCGGCATCATCACATCCGAATTATTTATGATTTTCGACCCGCCGCTTAAAAGGCAACCTCCGGCAATGCTGTCAGGAAGATGCCCTATCCGTCGCTGCCCTACTGCGGTCCCTTTTAAAACCTCCGAACTCCCACTTCATCGTCAAGTGGCGTCGTTATAATCGGGCGACAGTTGCACTTGAAAAGGCGGCATCAGCCCCAGGGTCGTCGGTAGGCCTACCGGCAGGCCTGCGATTTTGGGAGGCAGACTGGGCATGCAGCGCACGGGCAGCCGATAGGTTGCAGCATGCATCTTAAAACGGACGATCCCTCCTTCCTGCAGGCCGAGCTGCGCCATATCCCGGTCGTTTAGACCGATATAAGGCTCAGGGGCCCGCTGCGCGATTCCGGCTGCCAGCATACTCAGCTCCTCTGATCCGAAAATGTGATGAATCGCTACAACCAGCCACTGCCCCGGCGGTGGTTCGGTATGGGTCGGAACGTGTGTGAAATATGGGATCTCTTCACAGGTTTGAAACTCAAACAGGCGACGCCCCGGGTCGCCGCCGCGCAGCGGTCCGCCGACTTCCTCCTGGAACCTGTTCAGCGCCTGCACCGAATTCCATCCGGGCGCCCAATAATTGGTAATCAAAGAGGAAGGCGGCTGCCCTTCGAATCCTTCCATGGAAAAGGACAATGGCGATTGATGATCAGCCGGCGGCTTGGATTCGTGGATCGACATGTTCGCTTCGATCGCCGTCCGGCCGCTGTACCGGAAAGTTTGGCGCGGTATCTTCATGCCCACCTCGCGGAACCCGGCCGGCGGTGCGATGCGCGGCGCAGGGGTGAAATCTTTCAGGTCTTCGGCCATGGCCGCCAGAACGTCCTCTAGCTGCTGCCACCATAGGCCTTCCGGGCGCCGGCTGGCGGCCATCATGTCGCGCAGCCACATCCAGCTGGGTTGAATGTCGCCCTCCGGCGCAAAGACCTGGTAGGAGCGCTGCAGACGCCCCTCGTTGTTCATCAGGGTGCCCTCTGACTCGGCAAAGGTGGCCGCCGGCAGCACGGCTTCAGCCCGCGCGGCGGTGGCATTCTCCAGGTGGTCGAGCACGATGAGATGGCCGCAGTCGTTCAGGAACCGGTCGATAACCGCGGACGGCGCCCGGCGGTAAAGTTCGTTTTCCAGGACGACGGCCGTCGGCCTGCGGCCGTGTTTTACAGCCTCAAATGCCTCGGAAAGCGGACGGCCTCCCATGAGTCGCAGACCCAGACTGTTGCATTCGGGCACCACCAGGCCCAACTCCGATGGTTGGCCGCCGGCGCACAGGGCCCAGGCGACATTAACGGCCGCCTGCATGACAGCGGCGCTGCCCAGACTTGTGCCCGAAATGATAATGGGCCGCTTGGCGCGCTTTAATTTGTCGGCGATTTCCCCTGCCAGCGGGTGCAGTTCAGCGGACAAGCCGGCAGCGGGTGGAACCATTGCGGAAAGGGCGTGAGCGACTGCAAACCCAAGCTGTGCCAACTGATCCGGTGCTGCCCGCACGGCAGCGGCCGCGACGGCATCCAGTTTGGTGGCATGGGTTGTGGCCACATAGAGCGGGCTGGGTTCTTCATGGACAATCTCGCCGATGGCCGCATCGTTCCAGACGGGTATTCCCAGGCGGATCTCCTCTGGCGTCTGCCGCCGTCTCAGCCACTGCCGCAACGATAGGTCCAACATCGGGGCGGTATTGGTGATATCTTCTCCCAGAATCAACATGGCATCAGCCTGCTCCAGGTCTCGCAGGGATGGAGAACGCGCCGGGCCGTTGCGGTGCATATCAATGGCCAGGCCAACCAGCTCATAGTCCTGCTCGGACATCCCCAGATAAAAGTTCTCCGGCCCCACCAGGGTGCGCAGAACGAAATTGGACTCCAAGGAGGCGCGCGGCGAGCCGATGCCGATCACGTCTTGGCCCGCACCAAGCAGCTGCGCCAGACGTTGCAGGATGCTGTCCTTTGAAACCGCATTCGCCTCAACATTGACGGAGTCGCCCGGGGAGCTTTTCAGCAAAGGTCGGCGAATACGACGAGGGTGGTTGACAAACAGGTAGCCGTAACGCCCGCGGTCGCAGAGAAAATAGCCGTTCACATCGGCGTTGTAGCGGTTCCGAATGCGGCGCAATTCACCGCAGCGCTCAGCCGGGAAAGTGTTGCACCCCAGTCCGCAGTGGACGCAGATGGAGGGCGCCGTCTGCAGGTCCCACTTGCGCGTGTAATGTCGGGCCGAGGTCTTGTCCGTAAAGACCCCGGTCGGACAGACTTCGACCAGGTTGCCGCTGAATTCGCTCTCCAGCGGACCGTCGGCCTGACGCCCGAAGTAGACGCGGTTATGAGCTCCATATACGCCCAGGTCGAGGCCTCCGGCGTATTCGTTGTAAAAACGCACGCACCGGTAGCAGTGAATGCAGCGGTTCATCTCGTGCCGGATAAAGGGCCCCAGGTCCTGATTGCGGTAGGTTCGCTTCTTGAAGCGGAAACGCCGGCGGCTGTGCCCGGTCATCGCCGTCATGTCCTGCAGGTGGCACTCTCCGCCTTCGTCGCACACGGGGCAATCGTGGGGGTGGTTGATCATGAGCAGTTCGATCATTTGGGCCCGAAAACGCATGACCTCAGGGTCTTCAATGGAGATACGCGTGCCGTCTGCGGCGGGCGTCAAACACGCCATGACGATCTTGCCCGTCTGGTCGTTCTCATCTTTGAAAAGCTTAACCGCACATAGCCGGCAGGCACCCACCGAGCCCATGGCCGGATGCCAACAAAAATAGGGTATATTAAAGCCCAACGAAAGGCAAACATGCAGCAGGTTCTGCCCCTCTTCGGTCTCATACGGCCGGCCTTCAATGTAGATGGTAGGCATCGGTTACCTCCACGGGCATTTCTGCCCGACGATGTGTTGCTCAAAATCATCCCGAAAGTGCTTGAGCGCACTTGCCAGCGGCTCCATGGCACCGGACGCCAAATCGCAAAAGGTATGGCCGGGGGCCATCATCTGGACCAATTCCGGCAGTAAGTCGAAGTCTTCGCTCTTGGCGCTGCCCGCTTCGATTTCGTGCAGCAGCTCCGCTACCCATGGAAGTCCCTCCCGGCAGGGGGTGCACCAGCCGCAGGATTCACCGGCATAGAACTTTTCCAGGTTATGAACCATCGCAACCGGACAGGTTTGATCGTCGAGAACGATCAGGGTGCCGGTGCCCAGCCGGCTTCCGACCTTTTGCAGTGAGGCGATATCCAGCGGTGTATCCAGTTCTTTTGCGAGGACAAAACCGCTGGAGGCGCCTCCCGGCATAACCGCTCGTAATTTCAACCCCCCACGCATGCCACCGGCATACTGCTCCAACACTTCGCGGATGGTAATGCCTGTCGGCAGCTCCCAAACCCCCGGCTTATTAACTTTGCCGCTCACACAATAAATCTTGGTCCCGCCTTCCGCGGTTCGCCCCAGACTGAGGTACCATTGCGGACCGTTAACAATGATGGGCGGCACGCTGAAAAGCGTTTCGACATTGTTTACCACGGTCGGCTTGCCGAAAAAGCCCTCGGTCGACATGTGCGGCGGTTTATGCCGTGGAGTCGGTCGCCGGCCTTCAAGGGCGTTGATCATGGCGGAAGCTTCGCCGCAGATATAGCGGCCGGCACTGGAGTGCACGTAAAGCTCCAGATTCATATGGGAGCCGAGGATGTTTTTGCCGAGCAGGTTGTGCGCGTACGCCTCGTCGATGGCCTTCGCCAGGCGCCCGGCGGCTTTGCGGTAGGATGCGCGCAGGAAGATGTAAGCTGTTTCGGCCTCAATCGCATAGGATGCCAAAGCGATCCCCTCAATGAGCTGATGCGGGCTGCCCTCCATGAGAAAGCGATCCTTGAAGGTGCCGGGCTCCATTTCATCGGCATTGCAGGTCATATATTTGACGGCGGAAGCTTGCTCGCCCCTGGGCATAAAGCTCCACTTGCGGCCGGTTGAAAAGCCGGCCCCTCCGCGGCCGTGCAGTTTGGCGTCCTGGACGATGCCAATCACCGCCTGCGGCGTCAGGTTGTGCAGCGCCCGGCGCAGGCCCTGGTATCCGCCGGCCGCTTCATATTCCTTCAGGCTCAGGGGTTGTCCGTCGGAGCGGAAAGAACCGGTCATGGGCAGCTCCATCGCTTTGACCTCCAATTGGTGTGGCCCTGCCAGTCGAATCTAGTCAATGCTTTTCTGGTGCAGGCCTCGGAATTCGACCGAATTTTAAAAGTTTTAAATTTTAATGGAGAAAATACACAAAAATTTGAAGTGGTAGAAGTATTAAAAGTGATCTATACCACTGCCAAAATCTTAAAAAAAATGGGTTATATTGTGTATTTTAATAGAATAAGCTATGTATTTTAAGTAAAGAATCCTGGCCCGGAGGCCCCGCCGAAGGCGGGGTTTGACTTCACCCCAGCTTCCGGCTCGTAGAGCCTACAGCTCGGAGAGAGGGATGGTGCTGGCTCTCAGAGAACCCATGAAATAATGGAATGGTGGCCTCCGGCTCGGAGAGCCTACGGATCGGAGAGCCTACGGATCGGAGAGAAAAATGGAATATTGGGGATCAAAATGGGAAACTTCATTTTCAACCCGGACGAATTCTTAAATACAGCGTAATTCTCATCCAAATACATGATCCATCTTATTTATATTTTAAGAAACTACGGATAAAGAACAGCCGGGAGGAAAAAATGGCTCCGAATGCAATTTTTGACTCCCAAAGGCGAAAATCTCAACGTTTGGTGAGATAAAATTAAGGGATTGTTGATTGAAATACCTGACTGCCACAGCAATTTTAATCTTTGTCTGCTATTCTGCGGCCGTTTCAAATGCGGACCAGCTTTATATATGGACGGATAAAAGCGGTGAAACGCATATTACCCAGGAGCCGCCGCCGGAAGGAGCCCAAAAAAATTCGGTTATCGAATACACACCGCAGCCCGAAAAAGAAGTGAAACAATACCAACAGCAGCAGCAGATAGAATTTGCAACCCAGCGCCTGGAACAACGGCGGCAAGAAGCTCTGGCAGCGCGCAAAAAAGCCGACGAAGCGCGCAGGGAAGCGCAGCAGGCAAGGATAGAGGCGGATACAGTAACCCGCAAGGCGCAGGAGTATATCGACACCCATAATCGAAACCAGTATATGCGCCGGGCCTTCAAGTATGATAGGAGAAAGGCGGCTGAGGGAGCCGACGCTGCCCAGGAAAAAGCCCTGGAAGCCGAAAAAAGGGCGCAAGCGGCCGAGAAGGAGGCGCAAGCGGCTGCGCAACGTTTGCAGCAGGCGCTGCAGCAGACCCCGCTGACTGATCAGAATCGCGGGCAGTGATGCCGTGGCCTATGTTTACATTTTCCCCGAGCGGAATATGGAGATGATCAACCAGAACCCCAGGATGGTTGCCAGCGAGTAGCCGAGCAGGCCGAGCAGGCCGGTTATCGAAACGGTATGGCTGCCGTAGAAGTCAACCGTGAATTCCAGCAGCTTCTGGGAAGAGTTTAGAACCAGGGAGCCGGCAATCAGGGAGGCGCTGATCACCAGACCAACCGTGAGTCGATTCATGGATTTTTCCATCCTGGCCGGAATCTCCTGAAATCCTTTGAGCCGGATTTCGATGGGACGTTTTCCGGTAGCCAAGCCTTTGATGAGATCGTTGAGCAGCCGGGGGATATCCTTCAGATAGCCGTGGGTGGACCGGATCTCCCGGCCGATGTTGTGCACCAGCTTCTGAGCGTCGTAGCCGCGCTGCAGCAGTTCTTTCGCGTAGGGCCGGGTAACCTCGAGCAGGCTGGCGTCGCTGCCCAGGATTTTGCCCAGCGCTTCGGTCTGAATAAACGTCTTCATCAGCAGCATCAAATCCCGGGGCAAGCAGATCCGATATTTGACCAGCAGCTGCATGACTTGCTCATAAACGTCTCTAACCGCAATGGTCTTCAGCGTTCGCCCGTAAAAGGGTTCGCTGATATCCTTTAAGTCATTGCGAAAATTTTTCAGATTGACGGTCCCCTCACTGATCAAACCGGCATCCTCGAGGGCATCCATGATCATGTTGTAATCGTGTTCCGCATAGCCCAGCAACACGTTGGCCAGTTGCATCATCGTCTCTTCATCAAGATAACCGATGATGCCGAAATCCAGCAGGCTGACCCTTCCATCGTACATCACAACGGTATTGCCGGGATGGGGATCGGCGTGGAATAGACCAAACTCCATCAGCTGCCGCGAAAAGGACCGCAAGCCGATCATGGCGATTTCTTTGGGATCGATATTGTTGGCGATGATTTCGTCGACCTGATCCATTTTGATCCCGTCAATGTGCTCCATCACCAGGACGGACCTTGCGGTGTAGTCCCAGTAGACTTTCGGGATGTAGAGTTCTTGGCTGTCTCTGAAGTTCTGGGCAAACCGTTCTATGTTGCCGGCTTCGATATACATGTCGAGCTCGCGAAAAATGCTTCTTTCAAACTCCTTAACCAGGTCCACAAAGCTGATGATCTTGCCGATCTCAAACGATTTTTCAATTTTCGCCGCGAAGTAGTACATCAGCCGGATGTCTTCACGGATCTTTTTGTCGATGCCGGGTCGAATAACCTTCACCACAACCCGCCGGTGCTCGTCCAGTTCGGCCGCATGCACCTGAGCGACCGAAGCCGCAGCCAGCGCTTCCTCCTCGATGGACACGAAGGTATCTGATAAGGGCCGTTTAAGCTCTCTTTCAATCACCGCCTTGATCTCTTCGAAAGGGATGGGCGGAACCTGGTCCTGCAGTTTTTTAAACTCGGCAATATATTCCGGGGGAAAGATATCGGCCCGGGTACTCATCAACTGGCCCAATTTGATAAAACTGGGTCCAAGTTCTTCGAGAACCCGACGAATTCGCTGCGGCGACGGATAAGCCGTGCGGGCCACCCCAGGCCTGTCGTTTTCAGCGGGGACGGAGATCTTCTTACGGTTTGCGATTCGATCCAGGATATCACCAAGCCCGTGTTTCACCATCAGCCGGGTGATAACACCGAACCGTTTGATGTTGCTGACCCGATAGGTCTTTTTGGAAAAATTCATCTTCTAATCTTTATCCTTCGCTGCGTCTTCCGGCTCGACCTTATCCCATTTGCGCGCTATTTCAGCCAGCTTTGTCTGGTCGCTGATATATCTTTCCACATATCCGCAGTCGCCGCACACGTAGTTGTCCAAAGCAGCCATTGAGGTGAGGCCGATGGGGATGGAGTTGCTGCCGAAGGGGCCTTTTTTCAATGGAATCCCGGCTCCCGAAAAGACATTATTGGAATTGCATTTGGGACAATTTCCTGTTTTCAACGTTTCACCTCCCTTTAAAAGTAATGGGTTCATTTTCTCCCCAAACTCGATTTTTCCGTCAAAAGCCCTATGCGGTTTCTGCTGCACTATGACGAACTTTTACTATCGTGTCAATACGTCATCCGAAGCAGACCTCACAGGTTCCGGGTTCACCGTTCAGCGTTCCGGGTTTCCTTTTTCCGCTCCAATTTGGCCAATAAAGCGGCAAAAGTTTCAGCTTGAGTAGATTCCGCATTAATTTATTGATTCCTGATTTTCTATCATGTTAGAAGATCATAACTTCAGCCGGCTCAGGTTCCCGGTCGCAAACCCCGAAAACCGACGCTCCAATCCGGGCACCTCCGGTTAAAAAACACAGGGACTATGAACGAAATCCGACTGAGTCGCGGCCAAGGATTCAGAAGGGGGAAATGCTATGAAATTCAAAATAATCCTGCTTTTTGCGTTTCTGCCGGCAATCGCGTTTGCCGACACATTCAGGCAATCTCGAACCCTCGAAATGCCGGCTGCCGGTGTTCACGAATTGAAGGTGCGATGCGGCGCAGGCAGTTTGACCGTGCAGGGGTTTGAAGGGGTAGACACCATAAAAGTCACGGCCGAAATTGAATTCGAGAGCAACGATGAGGGCGAATTTAAACTTTTGATCGACAAACTGGTTCAACTTCACCTTAAAAAAGAATCCGGCAAAGCGATGTTGCTAAGCGACATCGTCAAACAGCCGTTGACGAATGTGGAAGGCAGAATCAACCTGAATATCGTAATGCCCGGCAAAATGGACCTCAAGATCGTTGACGGTTCCGGTGATATGGTTGTCAGGAATATCATCGGCGATCTGAAAATTGATGATGATTCGGGCGGCATTAAGGTCGAAAATATCACCGGCCGGATAGTCATTAAAGACGGTTCGGGCGATATCGCGATTGAGGAAGTTACCGGCTCCATAAAAATCGATGATGGTTCCGGAGGAATCAAAATCCAGAAAACCGCCGGCGATGTGATGATCAAAGATACCAGCGGCTCCATCGAGATCAATAATATCGGCGGCAATGTCACTGTGTCGGACGGCTCCGGCAGCATCGATATCTACCGGGTCCAAAAGAATGTGTACATCCGCGAGTCAGGCAGCGGCAAACTCGAGGTTAACGGGGTTCAGGGCAAGGTGATAATTCGCAATGGCGAAGAAAAAGCGAATGAGGAAAGTCAAGTGAATGAGGAAGATCAAGACAATGCGGAAGATCAAGAGAATGAGGAATGAAAAATCCTCAGCACTTTTATTTTAATTTAGTGGTGCGCGATGGGGAACCCGGCGTATCCTCCAGAGTATATGTTTTATAACCGCCGCTGAGGGATTTAATGTCATATCCGTATTGACCCAGCGCGCGGGCGGCGTAGTAAGATCTCTGCCCCACAAAACAATATGTCCAGACCTCCCGATCCTTGGGGACTTCTTCCATTCGCTGCCTGAGATCGTTCAATGGAATGTTCACCGCCCCTTCGACATGGCCCGCTTTAAACTCGGATGGATCGCGGACATCCAGCAGGAAGACCCGGTCTTTTTCAAGTTCCTCCCAGTGGGCAATATTGGCATCGCCGCGCACGACATTGGCGGCGATCATGCCGGCAAGATTGACAGGATCTTTGGCGGAACCAAATTGCGGCGCATAACACAACTCGGCTTCCTCTAAGTCGAATACCGTACCGCTATGCTGGATTGCCATGGAAATGACATCGATGCGTTTTTCGACGCCTTCTTTGCCGACCGCCTGGGCGCTGATGATGCGGCCGTTTCTACTATCGAAAATGAGCTTCAGGCTCATTTGAGTGGATCCGGGATAGTAGGAGGCATGATGGCCGGGATGCAGGTAGATTTTTTCAATTTGCGCCGATTCCTCCCACCGCCCCATGCGTTTGAGGGTTTTCTCACCGGGACCCGTAAAGGCCGCAACCAAGCCCAGTATGCCGACCACCGACGTTCCCTGGACGCCGCGGAATACGGCCTCCCGGCCTGAGATGACATCGGCCGCGATCCGTCCCTGTCGGTTGGCCGGTCCCGCCAGCGGAATCACGCCCCATTGGCCGGTTATCTCATCCCGGACTTCGACGGCATCGCCGACTGCCCAAATGTTGTCATCGCTGGTTTGCATATGTTCATCCACCCGTATACCGCCCCGCTGCCCGATTTCCAGCCCGGCCGCCTGGGCCAGCTTTATTTCGGGTTTAACACCAATCGCCAGGATCACCAGGTCGGTCTCCTTGATCAGGCCGGATTTCAATCTGACCGACAGGCAATGATCGCCTTTGTTCTCAAACCCGACGACGGACTCGTTGAGGTGCAGCGCGACGCCGTGCTTGACCAGTTCGTCCTGAATAGGGGCCGCCATTTCCGGGTCCAGCAGCGGCATCACCTGGGCCTGCATTTCGACAATGGTCACCGCCAATCCAAGTTTCACCAGGTTTTCGGTCATTTCCATGCCGATGTAGCCGCCGCCCACCACCACCACGCGCCCGGCGTTGTACCGTTTGATCCAGGCCTTGATTTGACGGCTGTCCGGTATGGTTCGCAGGGAAAAAATTCCGGGCAGATCAATGCCCGGCATCTTCGGTTTGATCGGACTGGCCCCGGGTGAGAGCACCAGTGCATCATAGGATTCATGGTAAATTTCTCCGGACCTGAGATCGGTGACCTGAATCCGGCGATTTTGGCGGTCAATGTCCAGAACCTCCGACTGCACCCGTACTTCTATTTCAAATCGTTTGCGGAACAACTCCGGGGTGGCCATCAGAAGGTTTTTTTCTTTCTTGATTACATTACCCACATAATAGGGCAAACCGCAGTTGGCAAACGAGACATATTCGCCCCGGTCGAACATGATAATTTTTGCTGTTTCAGAAAGCCTGCGGGCCCGTGCCGCGCAGGAAGCACCTCCGGCGACGCCGCCCACAATTAAGATCCGCTTTTGTTTCATTTAACCGGTCCTTTCGGTTCCAACTCCAGGCAAGTTTTAGGATCTGCCTGCTTTTTAAATATCATTGCTTGTTTGAACTATCGATTTGAACGATAGGAATCACTTCGATGAACAGCTTATCGCCGTGGGTATAAACGTCGGCGATATCCATATTTAGTGTCCATAACTGATTGTACAATTCGGATTTTACCGGTTTTAGATTTTTCAGCTCAACCGGGTATTCGATGCCGCTTAGCGCCGTCAGCAATCCATTCAGCAAGGCATCCCCCTGGCTGAATTCCTTCTCATTTTCCGGCGCCAGCAGGTTAGGCTTAAAATACAGCGTCTTTTTGCTTTTATCGTAGTTAAATGAAACCTCCCAGCGGCTGGGTAAGTTCACTTCGCCGACCACGAAATTTACGACCTGCTTGCCGATTTTTGTCGCGTATTTGATATCTTTGCCGCTGATCAGGGAAGAAAATGAAATCTTGCCGTTGTTTATCCTGATATTTTCAATGGACTGAACATAAAAAGATCCTACAAAATTTTTACCGAGATCTATTTTATATGGCAGCAAGGGTTTAATTGCTTTGGCCAGGCTTTGCGCCGGAACCACAACGGTCATTTCCCGCAAACCATCCACTTGAGCGCTGGCTGAGGAAACGATTGAAAGAAAGATAGCCGAAGCCAATACCACTTTATATAATCTTTTCATGGCACGATACCACCTTCAACCCGTAGAAAATTAAAATGGATGCAGTGCGCCAGACACACATGATCCGCACAGTCCGGGATAAGCCCCTGATCCACCCGGTGATGGCACAGGCTGCACTAAATATTCAATCATCAATCGTCAATTGTCAATTGTCAATTGTCCTCCTCCGGATAAATCTTGCACAGCAAGGTCCTCACAATGGTCGCGCCCATGGCCGGGGTCTTTACCCTCCGGAAACCACCAGCCGTGCTCGCTGGATTCAGCCCCGCAGCGTTCTTTGCAGTCCAGGATTCTCCCGGCAAGGGATATCCTCTGTCCTTTCAGCTGGCGCCATGGTCCCTGAATAAGATTTTTAAATCACTTCTAAGCAAAGTATGTCGGTTTTAGAACTAGCAGATCATCCGTCATTCTTTCAGCCTTTAACACAAAATCACAAAGCCCGATGTCCAGACAAAGGTCGAAATCGGTTTGCGGTGCCCAGGTTACCGCCGGGTCGAAAAAAATCCGGGCGGTCTTCGAATCTTTGAGCCGGCGGTAGATTTGATTTCTTTCCAATTTGCGATTGTTCAGCCGGCCGGCTATATATTCCGCGCAAAGCGTGTCCTCGTCGTTGGGTGTAACCGCCCAGGTCCCCATGCAGACCAGGGACACTTTAGCGGGTGACTTCTTTCTGATGTAGGTCACGATCGCCTCGGCATTGACAAAGCTGCCGGTGATCAGCTCGTCGGCATCCTTGGCATTGGCAAAGCCCTGGGTCCCCGCCGAGGTGGTCTGAATGACGGTTTTTCCTGAAAAATCGACGGCCTGAATATCTGTCGGCGAGTTGCCGTAGTCAAATCCCGGCAGCATTTTGCCCTGCCGCTCCCCCATCAGAATATAGTCCGGATTTTTCTCCTTGAGTTGGTAGGCCAGCTCGACATCACCCACCGGAATAATCCCTCCGGCACCGTTTCGCACAACATAACACGCTGTTGAAAATGCGCGAAACACATCGATGATGACGGTAAGACCCCTGGCCTGCCTAGCGCCCTCGATTAGCTGTAATATATCGATATTCAATTTTATTCACCTGTCTGATGATGTGAACTTAGCTTGAGCGGTTCAGGTTTTCCCGCCGCGGCTGGATTCAGGGTTGAAAAACCCGGCCGGTTCGTATCAAAATAAAATAAATTTCAAGCGAGGTAGTTATCTATTTCCTGAACGGTTGGCAATGAATATTTTTGGCATGAAAGCCTGAAAAAAAGCCGGGGAATGGTTCGGATTGCGCGCCCGCACAGACTCCAGCACACGCAGAATTTCCTGGGTTTGCGGGTAGGCTGCATATCCCGGGTCCAGTAATTCCAGGGCCGCAGATCCATGAGCGCCTCGGCGTAAAGTGCGGCCGCATCGAGATCAGCGGGGTAACGGTCATGCAGGTCGCGCATGGCGCTTGCATAAGCGCAGTCCAGGGCACTGGATATCGCCCCAGGCTCAGTCCTCAGCACTCATCGCTGTTCCTTTTTTGATTTGAAAGAGCGACGCGATTCCGCCCTTCGACATTCTATATTTAGCATTCGATATTCTACGGTTCGCTGTTCAGTTCAACCTGTCGCCGGCCCCGCAGCCCCCGGGCCGGGAAGCCCGGTGGGCAGAAAGCGGGTCCGGAGGTCGCCCGGCCGGGGCTAAGTTAGTTCTTGATAAATTCTGAACCAGCAGATATATCAAAAAAGGTATGAAGCTGGTTCGCCTCGTATCTGATAAACCCGGTGCTCTTCTTTTGAAATTTGAATTCACATTTCAGGCCTAGAAAGGAGACTCTCAAATGGCGATATTTTTTATGTAATGATCCCCCCAAATTTACCGCCAATACCCGTCTGAAATCCTCAGGTTTAAAGTCAAAAAAAACGTCCCAAAGTGACAGGCCGGCATTGATTCCAAACTGAACAGTTTACGACCCTGAAGGTGCTGCTTTTCAGGGGCGGAGTACTTAGATGATCGCCAGTTGTTTTCTGGCAGAAAGCGCGAGCATAAATCAAGGAGCAGGCCGGTCTGGTCGGGCGAAAGACCAATGTTGCGGGATGCCGTCCCGATGACTGCGGTGCCAACGCCCAGAAAGAACCTGGCTGTAAACGAAGACATCGTAAGCATATTTTTGTTGCCTGTCATGTCGAATAATCCCTGATGATGCTTATGGTACTGTTATTAAACCTCCGCACGCGGCTTGCCTCTGTGGCAAAAAACATATAAAAGAAGACTCGGATAATTTCTCTGTATTTATTTAAGCTCCATTGTGAGATCTAGACAACCATAATTTGCGGGACAGGTCGATAAATATAGAACCCGGGCCCAGAGGACCCGGCTTTGATTTCACCCCGCAAGGGTGAAGCTCACCTTTAGACATTGAATGGAAAGATGGAGTGTTGGAATAAATCATGCTCCGGTTCGGCTACAATACGAATGGATTTAACTGCCACTCCCTGGAGTCGGCCCTGGAAATAATTGCCGGTCTGGGCTACCGGGGGGTGGCCATCACCCTGGACAATTACATATTGAATCCGCAGGATGCTGATCTGGACCGCAAGCTGGCCCTCACCCATGCAATGCTCACAGAACATTCGCTGGCCTGTGTCATTGAAACCGGTGCCCGCTTTCTGCTTGACCCGCGGCACAAGCATGAACCCACGCTGATATCGGCCGACGAGACCGCAAGACAAATCCGTCTCGATTTTTTAAAGCGCGCCCTAAGGATTGCCGCCCGTCTCGAGGCGCAAGCCCTTTCTTTCTGGTCGGGCGCCAGGTGTGACCCGGTTACGGAAGCCGAGGCCTGGCAGTGGCTGGCAGCAGGCTGCCGGGAGCTTTTAGACGAGGCTGTCCGATACGGTGTTTTCCTGGCGTTTGAGCCGGAGCCCGGCATGTTCATCGAAAATCTGACCCAATACCAAAGACTGAAGCAGCACCTCGATCACCATTTATGGGGTCTGACCCTGGACCTGGGCCATGCCTTTTTGACCGAAGCGGCCGGGCCGGCCGTCTGTATCCGGCAGTTCAAGGATGATATAAAAAACATTCATGCCGAAGATATGCGCAAGGGTATCCACGAGCATCTGCAGTTCGGCGAAGGAGAGATCGACTTTATTGGAATATTTAAGGCGTTGAAAGATATTAAATATACAGGGCTCATCAATGTGGAACTCAGCCGCCACAGCCACAATGCCGTAAAGGCGGCCGGACAGGCATTTGAATACCTGTCCAAGTTAAGCTGAAAAGAATTTATTTTTCATAATAAATAATTAGCTGCCACGCCAATGCGGTATATTGCCGTACGGTCCACATATAAATTCAAAAGATATGGGCATGCCGAAGGCACGAAAGTATCCAAGACAGGGGATCAGACGCCATGCGGTCAAGTAAATCGCGGCAATTTGCGGCTTCAGACAGGACGCAGCAGCAGTTCCAGCTGCCCGATGGAAGATCCCTGGGCTATGCCGAGTATGGAGATGCCCGGGGCCGGCCGGTTTTCTATTTTCACGGATTTCCGGGATCACGGCTCGAGGCCCGCCTGGCCGGACAAGCGGCGGTCTCATACGGCATCCGCCTTATTGCGCTGGACCGGCCGGGGTATGGACTGTCGGATGTGAAGCGCCATCGAACGCTGCTGGATTGGGCGGAGGACACGGTTCACCTGGCTGATTTCCTGGGCATCGGGCGCTTTTCGGTAGTCGGAGTTTCCGGCGGGGGACCGTATGCGGCAGCCTGCGCATTCAAAATTCCGCATCTGGTGGACAAGGTTGCCATCGTATGCGGGCTGGGACCGGTGGTGTCCTGCGGCAGCCGAAACAGCGCCGCAGGCCGCACCGTAAACGGGCTGCTCCTGGCCGGCAGGTTCCCGATCTTCGCGCGGTTGCCGTTTGCAGCCGCGGCCCTGATGTATCGTGAACATCCGGCGCTTATGCTGGCCTTGATATCCCGCCACTTGGCGCAATGTGATCGGCTGGCCCTGCAGATACCGGAGCTCCATCAGCTATTGTGCGACTCCTTCCGCGAAGCCTTTCGCCGCAGCCTCCTTGGGCCGACCCGGGACCTGGTGCTCTATGGGCGGGATTGGGGATTTGTCCTTCACGATATCCACGTGCCCACACGACTCTGGCACGGTGAAAAAGACGCCGTCGTGCCTCCGGCCATGGCGCATATGCTGGCGGATGAAATTCCGACCTGCCGCGCTTTGTTTTACCCGGAAGACGGACATTTTTCCATCATCGCCAATCGCCTGGGAGAAATCCTGGCGGAACTTTCGATAGACTGAATGCGGGCGCTTTGGCAATTTTGAATTGGTCCGGATGAGCTGAAATAACAATGCCGCATTATCAAACCGTTACTCGGCGTTTAACAAGATAACCAGCGCCAACAGACCGAATAAAATGTTGGCAAGCCAGGCGGCCAATAAGGGTGGAAGCCTGCCGGCATAACCCAGCGACAGGCAAAAACTGTGCAGAACCCAGTAAAAAAAGACCAGCACGAGGCCGCTGACGATGCTTATGAAAAAGTTTTTTTGGGTACTTCCCATAACGGCAATGCCGGTGGCGATGATACTCATAATCAAACAGACAAACGGGTAAGCGAACTTGTTAAAAAAATCCACCCAGTAGACTGTCGTGTCATAGCCTTCCGACTCCACGTCCCGGATGAATGCATAAAGCTCCTTCACATTCATCTCCGCCGGATTTTTAATGACGCGCATCAGGTCATCCGGCAGAAAATCGACCGGTTCAGTATGCTCTTTGAAAGATGCGACCTTGTAGCTGCCGTCCTGCTGATCCAATTTCTGCTCAATGACATTAAGAAACACCCATTGGCCATCTCTGAATACGCCTTCACGGGCATCAACTCGTTTGATCAGTCTGAAATCTTTATCGAGATAATTCAGGGCAATCTTGAATATCATTTTTTTCTGCGGATCATAGTATGCAATATTGTAAATGGATCGATCCCCTTTGATCCATATATCTTTTTGTTTCAAGGTAACAGCGGACTTTTTTTTGACTTCCTTCCACCAGATTTGGTTGGCTTTGCTCAGGGTGACATGGACGACGAGCTCGGACAATAAAAACAAAAAGATGGTCGACGCCAGGCCGATGATCAGAGCAGGCCGTAAAAGAAAATATGTATTCACGCCGCTGCATCTCAGGGCCAGAATTTCATTGTTCTTTTTCATCAGACCCAGTGCAATCAGCACGCCCAACAAGATACTGAAGGGGGTTATTTCAGCGACCATCTGGGGCAGCTTGAGCTGGAAATAGACGCGCGCACGAGAAAGAGCAAGTCCGGCTTCAATAAAATTGTCGATTCTGCGAAAGAAATCGACGACGAGATACAGCCCTAGGGCGCCGACCAAAACTATTGCGCAAAACCTGAGAATTTCTCGTGAAACATACTTATCGATGACAGACATAACAACGCACCCAACCGCACCCGCAGATCACAGTCTTTTAAACCATGCCGGCAGTCGCTGGAATTGTCTTGCAAGAACATCCAATTTGATCGTCCGCTCTTTGGCCGTCCGAAGAATTAGATACAACGCCACGGCCCCGGTCACCACGTTGGGCAGCCACATACCAAAGACCGGCGGCAAGGTACCGGATTCTCCGAGAATCTTGCCCGCCGATAAAAGCAGATTATAAAACAGAAACAGAAAAAGACCCAGGATCAAACCGAATGTCCTGTTGGTGGACCTTGACCTTGATTGCACCCCCAGCGGCAATGCGATCAGCCCGAGAGTGAAGCAGGCAAACGGCAGGGCAAATTTACGGTGCAACTCCAGCAGCACCTTATAGTAGATTTCATCTTTTACCGGCGGCGTTTGGATAAATTGCCGCAGCTCGCCCAGGCTCATCGCCTTTTGATGGATGCGCTTCTTTTTTTTATCCGGAACCGTATTTTTAGGACCGAAATTGGACGTGTATGTGCTGAAATGAATTGAACTGACGGATCCGTTCTGCAAATTGGTTCGATGGATCGTGCCGTCAAAAAGCCTCAAGTGATGCATGCGTTTATCAGGGTCACTAAACAGACGGCCCTTCGGCGCCACAACGGTAACGAGCATATCCGGCCGCCGCCGGTCTTCAATGAAGACACCAATGAGCATATTATTCTTTTGGTCAATTTTATTAACATAGAAAATCATATCGCTGAAATCGTCATTGAAGGTCTTTTCCTTCAATCCGATATCCGGATTGGAAGCGGCGACTTCTTCGGTGAGTTCTTCCATCGACGACCGCCCCCATGGCAAAGCATATATGGTCATAAAGCCGGTGAATACCGCTCCCAAAAGGCAAATTAACAGCACGGGCGGCAACAGGCCATAGAAGCTTAGGCCGCCGGACGTCAGGGCAATAATTTCATTATCACCGGACATCCGCAGAAAGGTCAGCAGAATTGCCAGCATCACGGACATGGGGACAACAAATATAAGAAAATCGGGCATGGAATAGATGATCATCCACAAAACGGTAGAAATTCCGATGCCGTAGTTTACGATCCAGTTCGTGATTTCAAGCATATCCGAAATCAGGAATATGAAAGTAAAGAACAACAGGTTGAGCCCCAGGGGGAGGAGCATTTCTCTAAAAATATATCGATTTACATTCGAATTGATCGTCATCGCCTGCAATAGCGCGGTCGTGCCTTAATTAATTATTCCTGAATTTGCGAAGTGGTGGCCGTTGATCCGAATTTCCCGGCTTTTCGGCAAGTCGATATTGAAGAGATCAGCGCTACGCAAATCGAAAGTTGTCGTCGTGACAGCGGATAATGGTCTTCATTTTACCCTAAATATGTCATTTGGCAAGGAAAATCAATCATATCAAATAACCGGCAACCTGGGTTATAAAACCGGCTCCGGCTTCTATGACTGGAAAATCAAGGACATGGATTCTCTATCACAAACAAGAGATCGGTTTGTGATGCAAGCCCTTCGTTTTTTTCACGAAAGTGACCCTCCGAAGAAAGGACAAGTTGGGAGATAAAAATTATGGATCAGGATTTTTTGGTTTACATCGGAACCTACACAGAACCGATTCTTTTCGGGACGGGTAAAATCCTCCAAGGCAAAGGGGAAGGAATATATGTCTACCGCATGGATTCGGTTTCAGGCACCATGGAATTAATCAGAACGATCACCGGTATTACGAATCCGTCATATTTAGCCTTTGATTCCAGTTGCAGTTACCTGTATGCCGTCAATGAATTAAAGTCATACCAGGGTGAACCAACCGGCACGGTTAGCGCATTTTCAGTAAATTCAAAAACCGGGCAGTTGACGTTTTTAAACAAAAAACCGACCGGCGGAACCGATCCTTGCCACCTGACAGTGGATAAGGCCGGCAGATATGTTCTGCTTGCCAATTTCATGAGCGGCAGCGTATGTGTCCTGCCGATCCGGGCTGATGGAAGTCTGGATGATGCCTCTGACTTTAAACAGCATCATGGCTCCAGCATTGATCCAAATCGCCAGCAAGGTCCCCATGCGCATGCGGTCACACTGGATGAGAGCAATCGGCATGCTTTTGTACCGGATCTCGGGTTGGATAGAACGCTGATTTATAGATTCGATGTTGAATCAGGACGGTTGGAACCTGGTGAAGAACCATGGGCAGCGGTGAAACCCGGTGCGGGTCCGCGCCATCTCGTTTTCCACCCGAACGGCCGGTATGCTTATCTTATTAACGAACTTGATTCCACCATCACCGTCTATAAATACGACAGTAGGAAGGGAAAACTCCTTGATATCCAAACAATTTCGACGCTGCCGGAGGATTATCACGGCACGAACGCCTGCGCCGATTTGCATGTCTCTCCCTCTGGAAAATTTCTCTATGGTTCCAACCGGGGGCATGATAGCATTGTTATATACAAAATCGATCAAACTGCCGGCCGACTTCACGGCATCGGTCATGAATCAACCCAGGGAAATACCCCCCGCAACTTTGCAATCGATCCTGCCGGCGGTTTTTTGCTCGCCGCCAACCAGGATTCCGACGCGATTGTTACCTTTCGCATCGACCCGCAATCGGGCGAGCTTCGTCCAACCGGGCAAGTTGTGGAAGTTCCAACGCCTGTGTGTGTCAAAATAATTCTGATGAAATCGTAAAAAGTAATCTGAGGATTTCGCAAAAATGTAGTGGCGGGGTTTATCCGGGCCTGGCTGTAAGCATTTGCCTTAATGAACACTCGGCTGAATCATTCACGGACAACGGCCTGATTCGCCGCTTAGGCGGCGATAAACCCCGTCGTTATACGGCTTGCTCCTTAAAGCGGTCCCAGGTCAAACCCTGTCCGGTGCAAACCCTCTGCCTTTTTCCATCAATTCTTTGCGCGGCGGGCTGAAAAGATCGACCAGGATCGTCTCCTCGACGTAGTGGGATTCATGGGCCGCCATGGATTCGATCATGTAGGAATCGCCGGGATTCAGCGTCAGGGTCTGGTCCCCTGTTTTAAATTCGATCTTGCCTTTAACGACATAACCGCACTGCTCGGCGGCGTGGCGCTCCATAGGCCAGGTACAGCCTTTAGCAAATTTGTAGAGCACCATCATCATGTTGTCTCCCATAATGACTTTACGGCTCACTTCATCAGAGACAGGTTCCCATTCGATAGCGTCCCAAACAACTTTCTGTGGCATAATAGGCCTCCTTTCAATGATTAATAAGTAAATACATATTCGACCGTAATTAGCTTCAACATTCGGTTTTAAACGTTCGATGTTCAATGTTCAGTTGGTTCGAATTTCATTTTTCCACAAGACCGAATCTCTCCTTACCGTAAATCATGACTATCGAGCCCAAAATGATCAATGAAGCCCCGATAATAAAACCTGTTGTCAGCCGCTCATTTAATATAATCATGGCATAAATCGTTCCCTGGATTGGCTTGAAAAAAAAGACGATGCTGCCGACATTGGTTGAAGTCAATTCCATCCCTTTGTAATAGCATACAAATGTAATGCCGGAGCCCAGTATGCCCAGATACAGCAGCGGGAGAATATTACCCGTGCTGATGCCGGCGAACCAGGGAATGCCCGCCACAGGCAAGAACAATCCCAGCGACACGGTGCCGCAGATGACGACGATGGTAAAGGCGACCAGATTGCCGAATTTACCCGTCGTTTTTCTCATCAGAACATTGTAGAAGGCAAATGTGACGGCCGCGAAACTCAGGTGCAGAAAATAGATATCGAATTTATCGTTGAAAGGGTTGGATATAAACAGCAAACCGGCTATTTCCAGCGCTATGGAGGAAACGATAAAAATATTCGGTTTTTCATTCAGAATCCAGGCGGCAAAAATGGCAATAAAAACGGGATTGGACGAAAATACAAAGGTAGACAGCGAAGCCGCCGTATTTTGAATAGCAACCTGGAGAAATACCATACTGATCGGAATATAAAGGATTCCAAGGCCGATCATGAAAAGCAGGTCCCGGGGCTGAATGACGACCTGCCGTCGCCGAGCATCATGAATCGCGAACGGCAGCAGCGCCAGGCCGCCAATCAGGAATCGCAGGAAATTTAACTGGATCGCACCGATTCCATGCACCAGTTTGGAAATGACCTCAAACGGTCCGAAAATCAGAATGGTCAGGGTAAGATACAGATAGCCTTTGTTCAAAATATTCCCCATTTAAAGTTTGAAACGCTCAAATCAGGTATCATTTGGACGCACTGGATTATATCGCTGGAATTCGCCCCCCGTGTCAACGCTTTTTTAGTCTAAATAAAATATTTTTATCCAGATAAAAAAATGGGCGCGGCGGATACCAGACCCTGTTTTTTTAGCAACCTTAGGCTGGATTTGCCTTAAATAAAAAAAATTGCTAATTTTTCTTGACAAATGCCATTCAGTGTTATTAATAAATTTCATTCTTAATAAAATTCTAATAAAATAAACTTCTGGATTTGAAAAAGTGCTGATTGACGGCAAAAGCTTCGGTGAAAAAGTAAGAGCGCTTCGCATGCAGCGCGGGCTGACCCTGACCCATCTGGCCGAAAAAACCAGCCGCTCGGTCAGTCTGCTCAGCCAGATCGAAACCGGCAATGTCAGTCCCTCTTTCAGCAGCATGCAAACCATCGCCGACGCTTTGGAAGTGTCCCTGGCGCAGATCATTTCAGCGGAAAATGCGGCCGAAGGCGGAGATTTCTACCACATCGGTGAATCTGAACGCAAAGTTCTGATCACCCAGGGGGGGGTTCAGCACCAGCTTTTATCGCGCGGCCTGCCCCTTTCGTTTGAATTCAGCTTTATTGAAGTACCCCCGGGCGCATCCACCGGTGATCCCCTGTACTCTCACGAGGGTGAAGAATGCGGCGTTCTGCTTGAAGGTGAATTGGTGCTGGAAATCGGCCTGCAGGTATACCATTTGAAGCCGGGGGATTCGATTACCATGAAATCCTCCCTGCCGCACAAGCTGTCCAATCCCGGTAATCAAAAAGCCCGGGCTTTATGGGTTAATTCGGTACCCTATATTTTTTCGACAAGATGATGGGGTAAGAACAAGTGATTATTGGTAATAGTGTCAAAAATCGGTATGATAGCAAACGTCCGTCGGATTTCAAAAGGGGGTAGTGCGCGTGATTCCAAAATCAATGAAGGCCTGCATGCTGACAGGCGTCAACCAGTTCGCCATTCGAGAGATACCCGTCCCAACTCCCGGTCCTTCCGAAGTTCTTTGCCGGATCAAGGCCATTGCTATTTGTGGAACCGATCCCGAGATCGTCAAAGGCAAGCACCTGAACCGCAACTGGCCCCCTGAATTTCCGTTCGTATTGGGGCATGAGTGGTCGGGGGAGATCGTCAAATTAGGCGAAGGGGTCAGCGGCTTTATGGTCGGCGACCGTGTGGCCGGGGAGGCTCACAAAGGCTGCGGCCATTGCGCGAACTGTCTGAAGGGCCAATACACCCTTTGTCTCAACTATGGGAAAGGCGAAACCGGCCATCGCCACTACGGCTTCACCAATCCCGGCGCCAACTGCGAATACAACGCCTATTCCATCAAGGCCATACGAAAGATCCCGCCCTCCTTGAGCTTTCCCCATGCCGCCCTGCTGGACACTGCCGGTGTTGCGCTGCACGGCATCAAGCTGATTGGAATCACCCCGGGAGGCACCGTGGCGGTTTTCGGTCCGGGCCCGATCGGCCTGTGTGCGATGCAGATCGCTAAAGGCTTGGGTGCCAAGAATGTTGTGATGGTCGGCCGCGCACCGAGGTTGTCCGTGGCCAAAGAAATCGGCGCCAATCACGTAATCGATTTTGAAAAGGAAGATCCGGTGGCCCGCATCATGGAAATTACCCAGGGACTGGGCGCCGACGAAGTCCTGGAATGCTCCGGCGCCGCAGTGACCCCGGGGCAAAGCATCGATTGCGTTAAAAAAGGCGGCAAAATCGATCTGATCGGATTCTACGACGACGAGCACGCAGACATTCCGTCGATCACCAAATTGGTGGTAAACGAGATCCTGATTACCGGTTCGAGGGCGAACCCGAATGTCTCCGACGAGGTCATCCGGCTCTTCCAGGCGGGCGTGCTGAAAGGCGACAAGGTGGTCTCCCACCGGTTTCCGCTGGAAAAATACGCCGAGGGTTTCGATACCTTTGTCAACCGCAAAGACGGGGCCATCAAGGTGGTTATCGAGCCATAGGTGACGGCTTAAAAAAAAGCCGCTATCGGCGCTGCGCGTTTCCGCCCGGGGCGGATCCGGGGCTGGCTACGATTGAAATGCCGCCCAGGCGCTATTTCAATCTTCTGATAGGAGAGGGGCATGCTTGAATTCAAGGGCATTTCCAAAAACTTCAAAGGCGTCAAGGCCCTCAATAAAGTCTCCTTCTCCATACCCGACGGGGTTATCCACGGGATCGTCGGCGAAAACGGCGCGGGCAAGAGCACGCTGATGAAAATTTTATCCGGTGTCTACCCGCCGGACAGCGGCCGCATCGAGCTGGACGGCTCCGCCATGGTGTTCGATACCCCTGAAAAGGCCTACGATGCCGGGGTGAGAATCGTGCATCAGGAACTCAGCCTGATCCGGTCCTTAACCATTGCCCAGAACATGTTTATCCACCGGTTTCGGCGGGCTAAGCTCAAATTTATAGATCAGAAGCTCATTGAAGCCGAAGCGGCGGAAATGCTGCGCGAATGGCAAATCGACATCCCGCCGTCAACCCTGGTTTCCGAATTGTCCATGGGGACCCGGCAGCTGGTTGAAATCGCCCGCGAGCTGTCGACCGGCGGCCGGATCATCATCCTCGACGAACCCACCTCGTCGCTGACCTTTAAGGAGATAGACCTGTTGTTCAGCGTGCTGCGCCTGCTGCGCGGCAAGGGATATATCATCATTTTTATTTCCCACCGCCTGAATGAAGTGATCGACCTGGTCGATCGGATCACCGTCCTGAGAGACGGAGAGGTGGTGGCAACGGCCGAGACCAGGGAATTGGACACGGCTCAGATCATCAACCTGATCGCCGGCAGGGACCTGCGCGAGTTGTTTCCCAAAACGTCGGCACCGATCGGCAGTGTGGCGATCGAGGTCAGGAATTTGAGCGGAAAGGGCTTCAAGGACATCAGCTTCAAGGTGCACTGGGGAGAAGTTCTGGGCATCGCCGGTCTGGTCGGCTCCGGGCGCAGTGAACTGGTCCGGACCATCTACGGCGTCAACGAGTGCCGCGGGGGCGAAATCCGTCTTGAAGACACGCCGGTCCGCATCAGATCGCCCAAAGAGGCCATCCAGATGGGAATCAGCCTGCTCAGTGAAGACCGGGAAGCCGAGGGGATGTTTCCGGATCTGAGCGTCTCAAAGAACCTGATCATACTAAAGATAAGGGAAGTACTGAAGAATTATTTCCTCAGCAAAAGCAAGATCGAAGCCAAGGCCGCCCGCCTCGTCCACGAACTCAACATTGTGACCTACGATCAGGAGAAGCAGATCGTATCGGAGCTCTCCGGCGGCAACAAACAGAAGGTGATTTTGGGAAGACTGACAGGCTCGAAACCCAAAATCCTGCTTCTCGACGAACCGACCCGGGGGGTGGACATCGCCAACAAAACGGAAATTCACAAGATCATGGGCCGGTTTTTGAATCAGGGGGGCGCCGTCGTGATGGTGTCCTCGGAGTTGAACGAATTGATCGGCGTCAGCGACAGGATCCTGGTTCTGAATGAAGGGGAATTCGGAGCCATCTATGAGCGCAACGAATTTGAGAAAGAGGAAATACTGCGATGTATGATGAAAGTGTGCCTGGCCGCCTAGCATCCAAAAACATATTGGGAGTATCGCTCAATTTCAACAACGTGCAGCGCCTGTTCCTGCTCTCGGCCCTCGTGGTGGTGATCATCAGCATGACGCTGCTGAATCCCCGATTCCTGTCGTGGGGGAACATCATCAACATCAACCGCCAGATGTCGATCAACCTGATCATAGCCGTGGCAATGACCTACTGCATCATCTCCGGCGGGTTTGATCTGTCGGTCGGATCGGTCGGGGCAATGGCCGGCTGTCTGACGGGCATCATCCTGGCATCGACCGGCAACATCCCGCTCGCCATCGCCGCTGGGCTTGCTTCCGGCGGGATCGTGGGGATCGCCAACGGGTTCGTCATCGCCAAACTGAAGGTCCCGCCCTTTGTGGCTACCTTGGGGACCATGTCGGTGGCGCGCGGCGTGGCCCTGCTGGTCACCGGCGGGATCATTATCAGCGGCTTCCCGGACAGTTTCAACTTCATCGGAACCGGATTTATATTCGGCATTCCGGTGCCGGTCATCATCATGGTAATCGTTGTGGCCATCGGGCATATCGTCCTGTCCAAGACGGAATTCGGGCTGAACGTCTATGCTCTCGGCGGCAATTTCAAGGCATCCCGCCTGGCTGGGCTTGAAAACGACAAGATGATCATGAAGATTTACACCCTGAGCGGGCTGCTGTCCGCCATGGCCGGAATCATTCTCACGGCGCGCGTCATCTCAGCCCAGCCCGGGTTGATGGAAACGACGAACCTGGACGTGATTGCGGCCGTCGTCGTAGGCGGTTCATCGCTGGCCGGGGGCAAGGGGTCCATCGGCAACACGATCCTGGGCTCGGTTTTGATGGCGGCCCTGTTCAACGGCTTGAACATCATCGGTATCGGTTACGAATGGCAGCTGGTCGTAATCGGAATCATCGTCATCATGGCGGTGGCCCTTGATATGATCTCCAGAAAAAACGAAATTTAACCGGTAACAATCTTGGATCCCGATGGATGGTCATCGAGACCAGCGAAAGGATATAGTGGCGTGCAGCGGATCGTGGACCCGTTGCCTAATCATATCCAAATAACCCAATCCAATCTTGAAGGAGGAAAAAATGCGTAGATTAAATCTGATGGTACTGATCGGCTTGATTGCATTCGCAGTTATCGTATCCATGTCGGCCATGCCGGCTCAGGCCCAGAAAAAAAATGTCGTCATCGGTTCCAGTATGGTTCAAAAAGACAGCGACTGGTGGGCGGTGATGGGCAAGTTCGTGGAGCAGGCGGCTGAAGCGGAGGGTTTCGAGGTCATCACCCTGTGGGCCGGAGGTGACCAGGAGAAGCAGATCAAGGATATGGAGGATCTGATCCAGCGCAAGGTCAATGCGATTGTTATGGGCCCGGTGCAGCAGGACGGCAGCATGGTCGCCATTAATGAGGCCGCCAAAGCCGGGATCCCCGTTATCACGGTGGGCCGCCGGTCGAAGACGGACAAACAGTATGCCGAGGTGTGGGCAAATGAGCCCCAGTTCGGGGTCGAGCAGGTGACCCAGATCGCCAAGGATTTCCCCAAAGGAGGCAACATAGTCTATTTGTTCGGCCCGGTGGGCGCCGGTTATGCCATCCAGATGTGGGACCAGGGCGTCGTTCCGACCATGAAGAAACATCCGAACCTTAAAATTCTCCAGAAGTACAGCTCCCCGAGCGACATCGCCTCGGACGGCATGAAGAACGCCGAAGACGCTATTGTCCGGTACGACAACATCGACATCATCGCCTGCAGCAACGACGGGTTGGCGCTGGGTGCGGTGCGGGCCGTTCAGGCCGCCGGCAAGGCGGGCAAGATCACCGTCTATGGCGCCGGGGCCACGGAAATGGGTATGCAGGCCATCGCTGACGGCGAGATGCGCTACACGACGATCAAGAGCCAGGCGAAAATGGCGCAGATAGCCATGCAAAAAGTGGTGATGGCCATAAACGGCAAGCCGGTCGGCGAAAAGATCAACCTGGTGGCACCGATTGTCGTCACCAAGGAAAATGTCCTCACCGTCAGGGACGCGATGTTCGGTGGCACAGTAACCGACCCGGGAACTTTCAAACCCAAAAAGTAGCAAGCGCTAAAAGGCAGCCGCCGTGAAACGGAGCCCGGCAAAGTCCCGTTTCACGGGGAACGCGGAAATAAACGGCAGGCCTTCCTAAATGCCGGGGGCCAGGCCTGCCGGATTTATACATCGTCATTGTTCCAGCCGTCGGCGATAGGCGCTGAATGCGGACGCCGTCACGCCGATCGGCCATGCGAAACCACATAAAAGCAATCGCGTGCACCGACGCGCTGTTTGGATTGTGCGGCAGCAATGCGGTTGCGCTATTTTCGGAGGATGCAAACCATGGGAAAGTCACCTGCAACCAATGCGGACATGCGAAGCACGGTATTCGATTATGAATGGAAGGAAGTCGGCGAGGAACGCGGCGGACCCATCCCGGGCATCAAAGAAAAACTGCTGGCGGTCGATCCTGAAACCGGGGCGTATACACGAATCGTGATATTCGAACCCGGCTTCAAGTTCAAGAAGGCCTTGCAGCATCCTTTCTGGGAGGAGCTGTTCATGCTGGAAGGCCACCTGATTGATTACGGCACCAACACGGTTTACACCAAGGGTTTCTATGCCCTCAGGCCTGCGGGCGTAGTTCATGGACCTTTTGGGACGGACCTGGGATGCACGCTGCTTGAAACGGCCTGGTACAGCAAGGATTGGTATCTGGAAAAATATAGCCAACCATAAAATAGTGCTCAAAAGATCAGTTTTAGTAACCTATTAAACGTCCCTATATTGATGAAACTATGGGCTTGGTAAGGAGACATTGGAAATATGAAGGTTTATCGAAAAGGCACGGGGGAAAAATACACGCCGTTCAACCATTTTGATATGACAACCCAGGTCATATTCAATCCGGATACCGGCTGCCCCAAGGTGAACGCCACCCTCACGACACTGAAAAAAGGTTCCGGCAGTAATGATGAAATCCACGAGACCTCGGATCAGCTTTTGTTTATGATTCAGGGCGCTATGAATGTCTATGCTCACGGCAACCTGCTTGAAACACTGAACACTGGCGATGCCTTGCTGATAAACGCCGGAGACACCCACGCTGTGAAAAATGAGAAGGACACGGATGCCGTCTTTCTTGCGATAACGGTGCCCCCGCTCGATAAAACGCACTGACATTCCGATCAACCCGGGAATCCGGGTGAACCAGCAGTACCCCGCGGAGGAGGAAAACGTGATGAGTGAACAGCTGCCAGAAACTATGAACGCGTTGGTCTTAAACGCTCCGGGAAAGTTTGACATTCAGACGGTGCCGGTGCCCGCACCGGGCCCCTTTGAAGTGCTCTGCCGAATTCGCGCCGTGGCGATCTGCGGCACCGATCCCGAGGTGATTGCAGGCGGGTTCCCCGGCTATTGGCCGCCGGCCTACCCCTTTATTCCCGGACATGAATGGGCGGGCGAGATCGTGGCGATCGGCGAGCATGCGCTGGGATTCCAGGTCGGCGACCGGGTGGCCGGCGAGGCCTGGAAGGGATGCGGCCATTGTTACCGCTGCATCGCGGGGCATTACAACCTATGCGAGAACTACGGACGCCCGGATTCCGGGATGCGGCATTATGGTTTCCAAGCCAGCGGCGCCTATGCCCAGTACAATGTCTACTCCATCAAGAGCATTCACCAAATGCAGCCCCAGGTGTCGTTTCAGGAAGGCGCCCTGGTGGACACCGCGGGGGTCGGGATGCACGGCGTCGAATTGGCCGGAGTCACCCCCGGCGGCGTGGTCGCGGTGATCGGTCCCGGTCCGATAGGGATCCTCACCATGCGCACGGCGCGGATCATGGGGGCGAGCAAGGTCATCATGGTCGGCCGGCGCTCCCGCCTGGAAGCCGCCGGGAGGCTGGGTGCCGACTGCCTGGTGGATTTCGAGAAAGAGGAGCCCGTTGCGGCCGTGCGGGCAGCCGCAGGCGGCCGCCCGGTCGACGAGGTCTTCGAGTGCTCGGGAGCCGAGGGCACCTTCCGGCAGGCGGTCATGATGGTCAGGGAAGGCGGACGGGTAGCTCTTTTGGGGGTCCCGCCGGCTACGGCCATGGAGCCGCTGCCCTTCAGGCACATCTGCCGCAACGAAATAGCCATCTTCGGCGTCAAAGCCAATCCGAACGTCAGTGCGAAAACACTGGCATTGATCGCTTCGGGTCAGCTGGCCGTGAAGGACTTGATCACCCATGTGTTCCCTCTGCAGGAGTTCGGGAATGCGCTGGATACATTCGTCAATCGGCGCGAGGGAGCGGTCAAGGTCGTTATCGAACCCAATGGACCTGAATCCTGACCCAACCTGCAGCGACGACCCAGCGTGCCTGCGACTGCTTCCAACCCGGGACGCTGATCCGGACATTTCACGGGTGGAGGTGGCGGCAGCCGCAAGGCGTCGGATTATGATGCTTTACCTAAGGTAGGTTGAATGAATTTTATTTTTATGACATGGGCGGGCTAAGGAGAGCCACGATGATCAACTACACCATTCGGCAGATCCAGACCGGCTGGCAATTTCTGGACAAGGGATTGTACGGCACCTACGGAAAGGGGTATGGCGAAATCATCGAACACCCCGTGTTCTGCTTCCTGATCGAAGGGGGGGGGCGCAAAATACTCGTTGACACGGGCATGAGCGACACGGAACACTCCAAAAAATACCATCACGAAGGCAGGCAGGACCCCGGCCAGGCGATCCACGAGCAGCTTGCCCGGCTCGGGGTCGGCGTCGATGAAATCGAGATCATCATCTTCACGCATCTGCACTGGGATCACTGTTACAATGTAAAGAAGTTCCCCCGGGCGCGGCTTTTTGCGAGCGAGATCGAATATCGCTTTGCACTGGACCCCATCCCGTTCTATTGGAATTCATACGAAGCGCCGGCCCTCGGAATCGGATGCCCCTTTGACGGTTGCCATTTCAACCTCATCCAGGGGGAGGAGGAAATCGTCGAAGGAATCCGCGCCTACCCTACCCCCGGACACAGTCCCGGTCACATGGCCGTATCCGTGCAGACTTTAAATGGGGTGTACTCGCTCATCGGAGACTTGATCCTGCTGCGGGAGTCGTTGCAGCCCAACACGGAGAAGGGATGGCCTCTGACGCCGCCGGGCCGGTTCTACAACATCGTCGAAGTCTGGCACAGCATGGAGGAGGTCATCCGGCGTTCCGATCATATCCTCATGACGCATGATCCCGGGCAACTGAAGCAGGAAATATACCCATGACAGCAACAGGTCGCCGGGGGCAAGGCTCCCGGCAGAACACAGCGACCCGACGCGTCAAAGACGAGCTGGTGCGATCCGCCCGGCGCGCTTACGAAATCGGCCTTCAGACAGGAGACGGCGGCAACTTGAGCGGCCGGGTGGCCGGTACGGATCTGGTTGTCATCAAAGCGAGCGGGGTTTCCTTCGGCGAATGCAGGCCGGACAACCTGGTGACCGTCAACCTCCAGGGCGAAATCGTCCACGGCGAAGCGAAGCCTTCGCGGGAGCTTTTCACTCATCTGGCGGTCTACACGGCGCGGCCGGAGATCCTGGGAATTTGCCACTGTCACGGCCCCTGGTCCATTGCCTGTGCCGAATTCCATTCCCAGATCCGCTGCATCAGCCTGCATGCCGGATCCAAAATCGGACCGATCCCGGTTCTGAAAGTCGCAGGACAAGGCGACCTGAAGGTCAAGAAGGCCGTTGAAGCCCTGCTGGCAAAATATCCGGGCTTGAAGGCATTCGTGCAGGCCCGGCACGGGATTTTCGCCATGGCGGAATCCGTTACCCGGGCGGAGCACCATGCGGAATTGGTCGAGGAAACGGCGCAGATCGCCTGGCTGGTGGCCATGCGCAAGCTGCCGCGGGTTTCCTGAGGAGCTTTTTTTCGATGCCGAAACAAATCGTATTGCTCGGAACGCTAGACACCAAGGGACCGGAGATCCAATTCGCCAAACAGCTGGTTGAACGCCGGGGGCACGTCGCGGTCGTAATCGATTGCGGCATTATGGGAGAGCCGTATTTCGCTGCGGCGGTCTCGAGACAGGAAGTCGCCGGCGCCGCCGGGACCACCCTCACGGAAATCATCGCCCGGGGCGACAAGAATGCCGCTATCCGGACGATGACGGCCGGATCAACAGCCATTGTCAAGCGGCTTCACGCAGCCGGCCGGATGGATGGAATTCTCGCCCTGGGCGGCGGTCAGGGTACCGTGATGGGAACCGCGGTAATGCAGGCCCTGCCCTTCGGAGTGCCCAAGGTCATGCTGTCGGCCGTCGCCAACGGCCAGACCGCGTTCGGTCCTTTCGTCGGAACCCGGGACATCACGATCATCCACTCGGTAGCCGACGTCCTGGGGCTGAACATCATCACCCGGCGAGTCCTGGCTGAAGCGGTGGGCGCCATAACCGGTATGGTTGAGATAGATTTCGATGAACCCGGTTCGGGCCGCCCCGCCATCGCCATGACGACTGCGGGCGTCACGACGCTCTGTGCCATGCGCGCCCGGGATGTCCTGGATTCCAGGGGCTACGAAGTGATCGCCTTCCATTGCAACGGCATCGGCGCCCAGGCCATGGAAGAATTGGCCGAAGCCGGGCTGCTCGCCGGCATCCTGGACATCAGCCCGCATGACATCACGGATTATCTCTTCGGGGGCATCTTCCCGGCCTTCCGGAACCGGATGGAGGCAACCTGCCGGCTGGGGATTCCCCAGGTGGTTGTACCGGGAACCACCGATTTCATTCTGTATGCCGGGATTGACTCCGTGCCGCCCGAAATGTTGCAGCGCAAATACGTCATCCACAATCCGATCCATACCCACGTGCGCACCAACCATGAGGAAATGGCGGCGGTCGGACGCTTTATCGCCGAACGGCTGATCCGCAGCACCGGACCGGCGGAGGTGATCATCCCCAAACGGGGTTTCACGGCGCTCAACACGGCCGGCGGTCCGATGTACGACCCGCAATCGGACAGCGGTTTTGCGGAGGGCCTTTTAGAGACCCTCGGGCAAGGCGGTGCGCATAAGGTCCGCGTGGAGGAAATCGACCGGCATATCAACGACCCCGAGTTTGCCGAAGCCCTCGCCCTAAGGATCGATACACTGGTCACGCAGGCGAACCCTTTGCATACACGGAATATACAGGAGCATCATGAACCCCGCCGATAAATCGGGCTTTTTTGCGGATCGCGCGCGCCTGGACATGGCGCGCTATCTGGTTTTCGACTATCGCTTCGAAACGGCGATTGCGCCCGAGGAAGCCGCCGCGCACCTGTGCCAGGAACAATCCACCGCGCAATGGAAGCGGGTCGGGGTGCAGGAGGACCTGCGGGAGCGTTTCGGTGCCAAAGTCATCGATCTGCAGATTGAGCGCCGGCAGGAGGCCCCCTCATTTCCTTCGGCCGCGCTCGCAGAAGGAGCGGTTGATGTCTGCCGGGTCAAAATCGCCCATCCGCACGGAAATTTCGGCCCCAAACTGCCGAACATTCTGACGGCCGCCTGCGGCGAGGGCGCTTTTTTTTCGCCGGGGATTTCGGCCATCAAGCTGCTGGACATCGAGTTCCCCGACGCGTTTCTGGAGAATTTCCAGGGGCCTCAATTCGGGGTCGAGGGTCTGCGCCGCATGCTGCAGGTCTATGATCGACCGCTTTTTTTCGGCGTGATCAAGCCCAACATCGGCCTGCCGCCGGAGCCGTTTGCCGAGCTCGCCTATCAGGCCTGGCTGGGGGGGTTGGATATCGCCAAAGACGATGAAATGCTGTGCGATGTCGACTGGTCGCCGTTACGCAAGAGGGCCCGATTGTTGGGCGCGGCGCGCTTGAAAAGTGAGAAAGAAACCGGAGAAAAGAAAATATACCTGGCGAATATCACCGATGAAGTCGACCGGCTGATTGAATTGCACGACATTGCCGTGGCGGCCGGAGCCAATGCCGTGATGGTCAACGGCATGACAACCGGGTTAAGTGCGGTGCGCATGTTGCGCAAGCATGCCCGGGTACCGCTGGTGGGACATTTCGACTTTATCGCGCCGTTCACTCAAATTCCTTTTTACGGCGTGCATTCAAAATTGGTCACCAAGCTGCAGCGGCTGGTGGGTTTTGATGCCATTATCATGCCGGGTTTCGGAAACAGGATGAAAACCCCGCAGGATGAAGTATTGGAAAATGTGCAGGAATGCTTCAAACCCATGGGCCATATCAAAGACACCCTGCCGGTTCCGGCCGGCAGCCAATGGGCCGGCTCCACGGTAAAATTATATCAGCAGCCTGGGTACGATTGATTTCGGGATTGTGCCGGGCAGGGGTGTTTTCGGCCATCCCATGGGACCCCGAAGGCGGCGCCGCCAGTCTGAGACAGGGTTGGGAATCGGTTCAAAAGAGTATGACCCTTGAAGAATACGCCAAGGATCATCCGGAGTTAAAGGCGGCGATTGAGGCGTTTTCGTGATGGTCCGTTGCCGGCAAATTTTATTACTACCATGAATACCCAACAACCGGCCACTGACATTTACTTTGCTTCACCCATCACCTCCAACAATTGCTCAAAGGCGACAGTGGCAAATTCGTCATCGTTGATGTGAGCTTCTACCTCGATGATGGGGATGTCCCGCCGCAGGTTTTTTTTCAATTCCTTCAAAAACACCGGATTACCATCAGGATTCCACAAAGCCAGACCTTTCTTGTCCTGAGAGCAGAATCCCTGCGCCGGATAACAGGAATTTAACCTTGCCTTTCGCCTTGTTTAATTTTTCAGCAAAAGTTGCAGCGATGATTTTCAATTCTTCCACGGTTGTATTTATAAGGGTAATATTCGGATTGTGGTAGTATTTTTGGCGATCATCATATTTTGACTGCAAAGCGTCTTCGCTGCTCAATACGATGATGTTGGCCGCTCCGGGTGTCACCACGGTCGGGACGCCCATTTCCAGTGCGGCTTCCATTCTGCCGGGCTTGGCGACATGCAGGCCCCCAAAATTATTGGCAACCAATTCGTTGGTTGAAAAGTCCAGCACACCGGCAAAATATTTTTCAGGGACCAAGGTGTCCATGCAATCACCGCCGGTGCCGTTGGCATGGAAGGTCAAAACTTCATAGCCGCGTTTTTCGAGCTCAGGTTTTATAACGCTCATGATGGGCTTGGTGGTTGTGCCCAGCATGCTGATGGCGATACTTTTAGGTTTTTTATCGGATGCCTCCGGTTTTACTTTAACCATTCCCACAATGGCACCCACCGCATTGTTGAAAACTCTTCTGCTGATCGAATTTATACCCAGGATATCGATAACGGAATGCATGACGGTGGCATCATTGTATCCGATGAGATCACTAAACAGGTGTTTGCCGGAAGCAATCGTGGAAACGGCGATCTTGGGTACGCCCAGCGGTAAGGCATCCATGGCCGCACGCGCTAATACGGACCCTTCCGCACCGCCGATGGCAATCAGACCCTGGATAGTTCCTTCTTCATAAAGCTTCTTCACATAAGTCTGTAGGCAATCCCGCATTCTTTCTATTGCGGCCCCCCTGGAGCCGGCATTCGACAAGCTCCTGGATGGTTTTACCTGAATACTCGACAACCTGGTCGCGGGTAACCTCAGGCTCCAGAAAGACCGGTTTGCCAAGGATGCCCGAATCAACCACCAGAGCGTTGACATGGCAGGATTCTATGCGCTGCTTCAAGTAGAGTGCTTCTTCTCCTTTGGTATCGCAGGTTGCGATGATTGCAATTGTGTCAGACATAGCATGAATCCTCAATGTCCAATCAGATACTCAATTCCGGACGAACTATTTCGAAATAGGGATACGAACCGTTATTCAAATGCGCTAAAATGCCTAAAATTAAATTGACTAAAATAATTCGATGCGCTTAAAGCGCTAACTCTCGTATTCTTCCAGTTCGGCCAGAAGGTCGTTGAAAAATTCTCGGCGGATCTGATTCCGCCCCTCCGGGCCGCGAATTCTTTGCCGGTCTTGGTATAAAACGTCAAATTTTTGAAACCGGCCCGCCACTTGACGATGGCATACAGATTTTTATAATCCTGATGGCCCGCCAAACCGCGCTGTCCGAACTCCACATAAGTCCTCACAACCTGAAGGATACCGATTTTCCCTATCTTTTCCAGCAAATCGGCATCATGGACGACCTTGGCTTCCAGACTGGGCGGCTCGACTTCAAAACCGGGCATGGCTCCCTTATGGCTCAGGATGCAGTCGGCAATCTTTTTCCTTTCGGCCGCACTCCAATCACCCAGACGGTCCACGCACTTCTCGGCGCCGATGCGGTGATGGACCGCCGGATCCGGATTATACAAAAAGCCGATATCATGCAGCAGAATCGCCGGCAGTACGATCTGCATGTCGGCCCCCTCGGCTTCGCCGATCCGGACGGCATTGATCGTGTCCCGGTAGATATGGTCCCAGTTATGAGCGACGAAATCACGGCTCTCAAAGGCGGTTTTGACGCTGTCGTGGATCATCTTTATCCGCTTGTCTGCAAGGTATCCCTCAAGTTGCGTGCGTGCCGACATTTCAAACATCTCCGGACTTAAAGACCTGCCGCCTCTGCAACCAGATCCACCAGATTGACTACCTTGATATTATTTATACTCCGGGCAGTCATTGTTTTTTTGAAGGTTTCATCACAGCGCGGACAACCCGAAACCAAAAGGGCAGCTCCGGTCTCTCTGGCTTCATCGATTCTCAACGCGGCGATTGCTTCTGACACATCTGATCGATGAACCGCCAACATCCCCCTGCCCCGCAACAATTGGCCCATTGTTTATGAGTCGCCATCTCTTTGAACTCATCATCCAGGATTTTTGAAAGAATAAACCGGGGCGAATCCACATCCTCAAAAAATCTCGCCAGGACGCAGGGATCGTGATAGGTGGCACCATCAGTAACCTTGCTGATCACAGGTATCTGATTATTCTTCAACCAGTCTGCCATCAGAGCATTGATATGCAGGATCTTTATTCCCTTAATGTCACCGCCGAATCGTAGATGTTCTTCCCATCAGCATCCTGTAGCTGCGGCCATCCAGAGCGACAACCGTCGAAACTTGGCTGTCTCTGATCTTTTCTGCAACCAGGCTGATAATTGTTTGGCGCCTTCAAAGTCTCCCAGTTGATATAGCGCCCAACCACTGGCGGGTTCATCCGCAAGTACTTTAAATGATTTACCGGCCTGATTGAAGAGTTTGCCGGCGGCGATCAGCGTTGGTATTTGAGAATCCCTTGCCGCTCTGCCGCAAAACAGCAGTGTGTCGGCATCGGAATCGAGCGCAATCCGGCATGCGGTCAATATCCTTTGCGGATTTTCCCCCTGTACCGGATTCTGGCGCAGACCTTTGGTGTAGGCGATGACTTCATCCGGTGCCAGGCCCTTTTCAAAGAGACGGGCTCTGGTATCAATCACGAGTTCTTCGTGATCGTAATTACCCACACACCATTGCTGCAGCATGCGGTCATTGAGGGTGGTATACATGATATCCGCCACATCCTCATCATATCCAAGCAGTCCGTTATCTAAGGCAGATATGATGGCCCCCCGGCCGCGTGGCGTATAGGATTCTCTGCGTACGACCTGGCCTACCCGGTCGGCACAATGACACATCATGCAAAAACGGCAGGCCCAGATGGTTTCCGTCTCTTTCCTTTTCACTCAAAAACATCGCTGTTACCTTTTAAATTAAACGTTCTAATTTACGAATCTACCCGATTGGGATCATTTGTCCAAATTCATTGGAATATGCTTCGAAATCGATATTCGAAATTCGAATTTTGCCTTGCTCAGCCTTCAGCAGGATTCGGCCTCCCCAAATATGGATAAGATCATCGGTTACTTTCGCCTTATAAAACCCAGTTTGCCCGGATTCATAATTCCGGCCGGATCCAGTGCATCTTTAATTCTTTGCATCGTCGGCCAGGCCGGCCCATACTGTTCTTCCATCAACCAGCCCAGTTTAAAACCGATCCCATGATGATCGTTCAATACGCCGCCATGTTCAAGGGAAGCACGCGCCGCTTTGCCCCAGATCTCGGTATGCAGCTGCAAGGCTTCATGCGGATCCTGGGGTGGCTTGGCGATCAGGAAACGATCATAAACCATCACGCCCCACGGAAACCAGTGCGAGAAGTGTGCCATGTAGTCCGTACCCCACTCCTTGAATTCTTCGGTGATGACCCGTTGCTTGGCTTTGAATATATTGTAGATCTTATCGTAAGTTGCGGTGGTTTCCACAGTCCCGAACATTTCCGGCAGCATCAGACTGTGGGGTGGGAAATAGAAATCATAGCGATGCTTCCACCAGTGTTCACCGGGTTCCGGCCCCAATTGTTTCCCGTTCAGCTTCGGTACAGATCTCATGGATGAGCTGAATTTCAAGATCCACAAACCGCCGGTCACCATCCGATCCTAGCACCATGAAGGCGCCTTTCATATCCAGATCAAGTACCCGTTTTACAACCCGTTCGCTGGAGCTGGAATCATAAAGCCGAATGACACAAGGATGCAGACGCTGGGTCATGATCCGCCGCCCGGCCTCAAGGCCCTGCCGGACATCTTCAAAAATATAGGAGTTAAATCTGCGAACCTCGGGTATTGGATCCAGACGCATGGTAACTTCGGTAATGGTCCCCAGGGTGCCCTCCGAACCGACGAACAACTGCAACAGTCCCGGACCGCAGGCATGGTTGGGTACCGGCAGGGTTCGGATTATTTCGCCGGACGCCAGCACAACCTCCATGCTCACGACCATGTCTTCGGCTTTGCCGTACTTTGGTCGACAAAGTCCCGGATCCCCGGGCGGCAACATACCCGCCCAGGGTCGCCCCGTATTCGGAAGCCGGATAATGGGCCAGGGTGAAACCCTTTTTGTTCAGGGCCCATTCAAGATGCTGGCCGTTGATTCCCGGTTGGGCGGTAACCGTCAGCGACGCCTCATCGATTTTGACAATCCGGTCCATCTTTTTCAGATCGAGAATGATGCCGCCGTAAAGCGGAACCACACCGCCTTGGCTGCCGGTGCCGCCGCCGTAAGGAATAACCGGGATCCCGTGCCGGGTGGCCAGTTTATGAATGCGGGCAACCTCTGCGGCCGATTCCGGGAACACGATAAAATCCGGCTTTTCCAGCGTCTGCCGCCGATCGAATCCACATCTGCGGGACCAGATAAAAATCCATGCTGTAGGCCAGACGTTCGGCTTCACGTACGGTGACATCTTCGTATCCGACAATATCCAGCAATTCATTTTTGATGATACCTAACAACAGATTTTCGGACATCCACCGACCTTTCTAAAATCGTTTGACTAATTGGTTGCTGCTGTTCAACCCTGTCTTTCCATTCGCGATTGGTGACTTCAATTTTAACCTTTTCAAGTTCTGCGAGCGCCCGCGCCAGATGCGCTGCAAAGCGTTTTAAGGCTTCTTCGCCTTTTTCCTTTGTGCCCCGCAAAGGATTGCCAATAAGTCCGGTATCGGAGAACTCCCGGTGTTCCATCGGAAATACGAAATAATTATAGCCTTCAAATTCCACACTGGGGGTACCGTCTTTTTTCAGGAAAGATTCCGGCAAATAAGGCGGGGTGCTGGTTCTTTCACTTTTTACCGCGCGATCCATCCGGGCCAATTTTTCATCGTGCGCCAGAACCTGGGCGGTCTCCAGCTCTCCGGCATGCCACCCGGTGTTTCTTCCGGCGGACCTTCCAGGATGTCGGCGATCATGCCGAAATAGTTTTCCGCATAGGGTTTATATACGCACACCAGGGCGTTGGTATCGTACTTTGATTTTCCTCAGCAAGGGATCGATAATTTTCATGTTGGAGGCATGGCCCGGTAACAAATACAATCTTGTTGAACCCATGGTGGATCAAGGAGCGGGCCACGTCATAGTAAAGATTTCTGAAAGTCTCGGCCCGCACGGTGATGGTGCCCAGTCCCAATCCGGGGGGGCCCATATGATGTGGGCTGTAGCCGATCCATGATTCCGGTGTATACAGCACCTCGGCCTGCACTGGCGGCCCGGTAGGTAACTTCTCTGGCGGTAATCATGTCGGTAAACAGCGGACAATGGTAGGAATGCTGTTCCAGACTGGCAATGGGTACCATGATAATATCCTTTTTCTTGAGATAATCCTGGATATCGACATAGGTTAAATTGCCGATGTTATATTTGTAATCTGTCTGCATTTTGTCTCCCCTTCCTGGCCCCTGATTGAGTGGCGAATACAGAATCGGCCGTTTATAGTTAATTTTAAAAAAAATCAGAGAATAGGCTCGTTTAAAAACTGCAAGATCATCGGCAGGACAATTTGTACCTGAAAACAACCTTAAAGAAAATGCCTCCCGACAGTCAAGGAAAAAATCAAATTTTCACAATATTTTTTAATAATTATTATATTTTTTCAGTTTTTTAGTCAAGCAAACATTTAAGAATTTAGTTGATGATAAAAAAATGCTTTACAAAGAATGCATTATGTTTAATTATGATTAGCGCATCCTTTTTCAAATCTTCTCAATTTTTTGCACAATATTAACCTGGAACTGGCATGTATCCTTTTGAGAGAAAAGAAAAAATTTTGGGTCGGCTGCGCAAAATTGGCCTGATCAACATCAACGAGGACGCCAAATTATTCAATGTGTCCATATCAACCCTCCACCGCGATCTTGAGGACCTTGAAAAACAGGGACTGGTAAAAAAAGTAATGGGCGGCGCCGTATTAGCAAACGGCAATCAATTCGCGACCCACTTTGACAAACGTCTGCAAAATCAAGGTAAAGAAAAAAAGGCGATCGCCAGAAAAGCAGTTCAGTACATTAAAGACGATACGTCGATTTACCTGGACCATTCATCCACCGCTACCTACCTGGCGCGGGAAATTAAACAGCGCTCATTCAAAAGTCTGCTGGTTTTGACCAATTCGCTTCAGATTCCCGCTGAACTGGGCGGGGTTCAAGGAATACAGGTCATCAGTACCGGCGGAGTGGTTGAAAGTGAGTTCAAAGCCCTGTATGGTCGATGGGTGGTTGATTCCATTCAGCGAATCAATTTGAATCAAATTTTCATCTCGGTCGGGGCTATTTCGGTGGCGAATGGGCTGATGACTCAGATGCACTTCATTAATGACTTGTTTCCGGAATTGTTCCGGCACAGCCAGAATATCAATGTGCTGGTTGACAGCAGTAAATTTTATAAATTGTGCACATTTCAGATTTCACCTCTGAAACCTTCGTTCACGATTTTTACTGATCAAAGGACTGCCTGAAGAAATCAGAAATGAAATTGAAGCCAAAGGGCTAAAAGTCGAAATTTAGCATATAAACTTTGGTTTATTGAAGATCCACCTCAAAAAATCTGCTTCCGACAGGCAAAAATATAAAACCAAATGCGGAAATATGCTGATTGGTAAGGCTTATATCCTGCAATGAAAGCGGCGAAACCCCGGCATCAATTTTAATCAGGCACTGATTCAACCGGGTTTTATCGAGAGCTTGCAACCGCTTGTCCATCGCAAGCCCCGTCTCTTTATGATCCTCAACAAATTGGAAAGCGTTAATTTTCCTTTTCTTAAAATTCCATATCATCGCGCAAATTTTCATCCATTTTAAGCGGTTAGCGACTTTCAGCCATTTCATGGAGTTAAATCCGTTTAAGAATTGAGCGGCAGCCAGAAATCGCCTCAACACGTCAATCTCCGGTTCCGTAGCTGTAGTAACATCTTTAAAGTGCTTTTCAACATCTTGGTCCATTTTGACAATCTCTCAAGTAAGGCGGCCTTTCGTTTTTCAGCGGTAACATTTGAGTGGGCCCGGACGATAAGATCACGTATCGTTCGACGCTGAATCATGTAGGACATCCGGGCGGCATACTCAATGGACTTCGCGATACTTGACGCAGTCGTGCCACTTTGATTCAGAATTCACGGCATGCAATAAGAAATGGCAGAAATCATCCAAATATATCCAGGCCTCCAAAATCTCTTCGGAAGTCAGATCATCCGTTTCGGTGTGGTTTTTTCCCACAAATTCGCCGGCAGCATTAACGCTGATTGCGGGATTTCTTACCGGCCAGTTCAACTGCTCTTTTTGATTATCAATTAATCGCACGGTTTGTTCTTGCCATATTTTTGTGCCGGGATAAGGAATGGCGATGGAGACCGCTGCATGTCTGGTAATACGATTAAAGGGCGGGTGATCCATCATAAAAAGGGCGGACCGCCATACACTCTGCCAATCCCTGGCCCGGAAGACCAACCAGCAGATAAAAGGCGGTGTTGATTTTTAATTCGCGGCACCAGTTCCTCACTTGGACGATCTGATCAAGGGCGGTGTTTTTGCCCAATTTTTTCAATAAGTCCGGATCACCGGATTCAACACCAATTTGTAAAAACCGTAATCCGGCAGACTTCATTTGTTTTAGTTGTCCATACACCAATTGATCGGCTCGGGCTTCAGCGGTCCACTCGATTTGCATTCCGGAGTCTTCAATCAATCGGCAAAATGAGTCAATTCTATTTTTGCGGTTCAAAAAAGTCTCTTGGACAAAAGCAAATTTACGGAATCCCCTGGCGAACAATTGGCTTATCTCTTCAAAAATATTTTCAGCACTTCGTTCTCTGATTTTTTTATGGTGGATGCTGCGCTGCGCGCAAAAAATACAATCATGCGGACAACCATATCCGGACAAAATGTAGATGAGGATGGTTTTGATTTTCTTTCCGGTCTTCTGTATCATCACAAAAAAGATCCAGACTGTCGGAAGGAAACGGATAACCATCAAGTCCGAGAATGGGTGTTCGCGGCTGATTTAGAGTAATATTAGCATTGTCGATCTTTGAAGGCGATACCCGCAATTGTTGAAAAATCAGAAACATCAGCATGGCATCGTAATAAGGCCAATTCTGACAACGTCTCAACGCCCTCGCCGATGCAAGCAACCTGGAATTCGGATCGTTTCAGGATAATCTTCCGCTGCAACGGTTACATGCGCGCCCCCGATAATTCTGATTGCATCCGGCACAATCTCTCCGGCAGCCCGGGCAAGAGTCTGCCGCTTCATCGAGTTGAGCAGAGGTTGCCGTCATGCAAACCATAAGAGGCGCGCATTTGAATCGAGACAAAAAACCAGCCAGATATTCTTTGATGGACTCGACCTTCGGGCTTTAGTGAGAGATTCAGAACACGGATATCAAATATCGGGTAATAAATTTCAGAATCGAATATGAATTCTTCTTTTCCCAATCGTCCGGCCAGGCGTTTTAAGAATGCTCTGCTCTGAAGTGCACTTGCCAGGGTGCCGAGACTGAGATAACTTCTTAGCTTATCGTCTTTATCATATCGGTTGGTTCCAAGAGATGGATTAACGAATAAAATGAAAGGATTTTTTTTCATTTTGTAGTTTTAACAAGCTCCAGCAGCAACTCTCCATCAAGAATTGTGCAAAAATACATGAAGCTTATCGGCTTAAGGAATAAACAGCCGGACATGTCTATGATTTTATATCTGAATTTCCGGAGTTAGTTGCGGCTTTGCTTGGGTTAGGCACCCTTGCTATCCGAATCTCAGCTTGCGCATGTCTGCAAAATAATCGATGGCGGACGGCGGCAGCTTCTGAATTTGTTCGCCGGTTGCCAGCGCGTGATAATAAATCTGAGAAACATTTTCCAGCAGTTCCGCATTTTTCATGGCACGCTTCATGTCGGCACCCAGACATAAGGCACCATGATTTTGAATGAGGTAGCAGTGGCAGGCGTTGCCCAGTTTGCCGACGACATTGTCGACCAGCTCTGAACTGCCCGAAAACGCATAGGGCACGATCGCCACCTCGTGGCCGATTTCAACGGTGACCTCATCAAACAGCGCCGGAATCGGCTTATTGATGATCGCCAAAACGCTGGCAAACGGCTGATGCGTGTGAATGACCGCATTAACATCCGGCCGATTTTTGTAGACCCCGATGTGCATTCCGGCCTCGATGGAAGGCGGCAGGCTGCCTTCGATGGAATTTCGTTCCAAATCTATAACGCAGATATCGTTTTGATTCAGCGAGGAGTAAGACCGCCCCGCAGGCGTTATGGCGACGATTTTCTCACCCGGGACCCTTACCGAAATGTTCCCGCCGCTGCTCAACTTACCCAGATACCCATGCTCGGCCAACCAGTGGCTGCTGTCTGACACTTCACGTCTGATTCTGTCGTAATTGCGCACGTCCTCAAACCTCACTTTAGAATGCTTTTAGCAAGGGAACCGCAACGCAGCCGTTTATTGCCGCAGCAAAAATTTCATCAACACCCTGTTAAATGCTTCGGCCTGTTCGATATTGCATAAATGCCTCGCCGACGGCAAAATAACCAGCTGTGAGCCGGCTATCCGTTCATGGATGGCTTCCGAGGCCGCCACCGGTGTACCGGGATCTTCCTCGCCCACAACGATCAGAGTCGGAAGCGTGATTTCGGATAACCGTTCCAGGTAGTTGAGCCCGCGCAGGGCTTCGCTGCAGCCGATATATCCGGCCAGCGGGGTTGCCTTGATCTGCTGCCGGATCATCTCTACCTCCGGCGGATTGGCTTTTAGATACTGCGGTGTAAACCAGCGCTCCAGGGTGCCGTCGACCTGGTCGGCTATGCCGTTTTGGCGGGCGAGTGCAATGCGCTGCTGCAAAATGGGCTGGGCCTCCGCGGGCATGACAGCCGAGGTATCGCACAAGGCGAGGCTTTCAAGTCTATCTCCGTGGTTCAACGCAAAGGCCTGACCGATCATACCGCCAATGGACAGCCCGACAAAATTCACGGCATCGATACCCAGGGCATCCAGCAGGGCAACCGCATCTTCTGCCAGCATTTCCAGGGTATAGACGCCATCCGGCGCTTCGCTGCGGCCGTGGCCCCGCATGTCGTAGCGCAAAACCTTAAAGTGCGGTTCCAGCGAGCCCAGCTGGGGGTTCCACATCACCATGCTGCTGGACAGCGAATGGCTCAGCATGACCACCGGTGCACCTTCCCGGCCGGTAAGTTCATAGTTTATATCGATTCCATTGGCATTAATCTTCATGGTTGCCTCTCCTTTCTTGCCGATCTTCGGCTCTACGATCCGAACCGGTTCGGCGATCGGATCGAGCGCTTATGCCCTGTCCGGATCTTCGGTCGAATTTCACCGCAAATCCCTCCGGGTTCCTGCGCACTATCCAGCCTTTTATTTTGGATTTCTTTCGGATTTTACTTCCGGGAAAAACAATTATAACCTTCCCTCCCAGGGAGATTTTTAATTGGGTCCTGATAAAAGCACCCCCGTGGCTGATGTCGGTAACCAAGCTTCTGTAGTACTGATTTTTATAATCGAAAACCAGCGATTTATTGTAGGTTCTTCGCGGGTATTCTCTTGGATCTTCATCATCTTTTGCCGGATTAGGCTTCCGATCCGTCTTCCCGATTTCAGCGGATTCGGTGTTTTTAACCAGGGCGTCCCCGGGATCTAAATATTGGGCGCCGTAGCCGTATCTGAAAGGAGGAACCGGCAGGCTTTTATGCCATAAAATTTTAACTACAAAGGGCAGCTGGGGCAGGGAATCGTCGCCGGCTGCGTCCGCAGGTTTTGTTAACTTTAAAAATATCTCCTCGCCGGGATGGATTGTCTGGTCGGATTCAAAATACAGACCGCCTTTGCTGAAATTGACTATTTTGCCGGCAAAAATATTTTGATGGGTCAAAAGATCGTGTAGAATAACGGCTTCATGTCTGAACCGTCTGTACTTTCTGCGCTCAATATATATATCCACCCCACCTTTCACCTTTAACCTGTCCCCCTGACACCTTATTTATCCCAGCAATTCCAAGGCTAACCGGCAGTGAGTTTCCACTCCTAACGGCAGGACATCTTCATTAAAGGTAAATTTGGCATTATGAATCGGCGGCCCGCCTTCCCGTCCTGTGCCGAGAACAAAGTAACAGCCTTTGGCCTTTTGCAGAAAAAATGACATGTCTTCCCCGCCCATGGTTTTCTCGGGCTCGACAACTTTCTCAGATCCAACCACTTCGGCCGCGCAGCGGCGCACCAGATCCGACATCTCATCATCATTGATGGTGGGCGGATACCCCTTTGAAAATTTAAATTCATATTCAGCCCCCATGGACTCGCAAACGCCGCGAATGACTTTTTCCAGGCGCCCCTGCCAGGCATGCCAGATATCCAAATCAAATGTTCGGGTGGTGCCGCTCAAAACGGCTTCGCCGGAGATGATGTTAAAGTTGGTCCCGGCGTGAAAACTGCCCACGGTTACAACGACCGGCTCCTGGGGGTTTATATGTCGGCTGGCGATACGCTGCAGGGCATTGACCACCTGGGTACCCACCTCCAGCGCATCGACACACAAATGGGGCATGGCGCCGTGTCCGCCTTTGCCGATTATTTTAAGATCATAGCGATCCATGGCGGCCATGAATGGACCGGATCGGACTCCGATCGTACCTTCCGGAATATACGGCCATAGGTGGCAGCCGATGGCATAATCGACCTTGGGATTTTCCATCACACCGGCCTTGATCATGGGTTCGGCACCGCCGGGGCCTTCCTCGGCCGGTTGAAATATAAATTTAACCGTACCGTTAAGGTCATCCTTGATTTTATTCAATACCGTCGCGGCCGCCAGTCCCATGGCCATGTGGGCGTCGTGGCCGCAGGCATGCATCACGCCGTCATGGGTGGATGCAAACTCAAGGCCGGTATCTTCCTGCAGCGGCAGCGCATCCATATCGGCCCGAATCAGCAGGGTCGGGCCGGGTCTGCCTGTTTTCAGCAGCCCCACCACTCCGAATTGCGCAATTCCGGTTTGAACCTCCAGGCCTTCCCGGTTCAAATAGTCGGCCACATAGGCCGACGTCTTTGCTTCAGTGTACCCGGTTTCCGGAATTCGATGCAGATCGCGCCGGCTGTTGATGACCAACTCTTTGTGCGCCATAACCAGCTTCTGAATATCAACCATAGCAGAACCTCTTCATAGTATTAAGTTATTTCCCGGATTTAAACCATCAATAAAATTTAGGTGTCAGGCGGATCTCCGTCCGTCAAAGCGGTTAGCCCATTTTTCACCTCCCACCTTTAACCCTTAGCCTTTAACCTTTCACCTTTAACCTTGGAACCTTCCCTCCGACACCTGAAACCAAAGATTCAAAACCTATACTCCCTGTCTATGCCACACTTTTACTCCGGGTATCAATGGAAAAAAGAAAACGGTTGACAATTCACCTGACTTTGCAGCATTATCCCGCCAAGGCATAAATCCAGCAAAAGACTGATGTGTATAAGCTTCAGGTCTAAGATTTCAGGGCTGCCCGCCCGAATTGCGTGTGGGTATATTTAAAGGGCTCACAAAAATAAGGAATCATATCTCCATCCCATCCCAAAAGCGGTAGGCCCGGATAGGGAATGTTGAGTGTTCCAAATCTTGGTCCATGTCGCAAGCAGCATCCAATAGTAACAACCTTCGAACCCTGAACTTTTGAACTCTGAACCTTTACGGAGGATAGCATGACGGTAGCGTTTGTGGATGGCCCGGTAATTACCGGGGATGGTCGGATTCTGGAGCACGCCACGGTGTTGGTGGAAGAAGAAAAAATTGTAAGAGTAGCGCAGGGCGGTATCACCATTCCGCAAAACGCCAAAAAAATTCCGCTGGACGGAATGACCCTTTTGCCGGGATTCATCGACGCCCATGTCCACGTTTGCCTCGACGGCAGCCCCGATCCGGTCACCGCGCTGTTAAACGAATCACAGACGGCAACCACCCTGAAGGCCGCCCGGGCCGCCGAAAAAACCTTGATGGCCGGCGTGACCACGATCAGAGATATGGGCGGCAAAGACGGCATCGATCTGGGCCTGCGGCAGGCCGTCAACTCCGGCCTGGTAGCAGGGTCCCGCATGCTGGTAAGCGGCCGCTTGATCTGCATGACCGGCGGCCACGGCTGGCAAATCGGCCAGGAAGCCAACGGGCCGGATGACGTGCGCCGGGCCGCCCGCGACCAGATCAAAGCCGGGGCCGATATCGTCAAACTTATGGCCACCGGCGGTGTAATGACCCCGTCGGTCGAACCGGGCAGCGAGCAGTTGACCGAGGAGGAATTGCGGGCCGGCGTCGAAGAGGCCCACAAAGCCGGCAAAAAGACCGCTACCCATGCCATGGGAACCCGCGGCATACTAAATGCCCTGCGGGCCGGCATCGACAGCATCGAGCACGGCGTGTATCTTGACGAGGAAGCGGTGGCCTTGATGGTGGCCAAAAACGTTCCGCTGATCCCTACCATTTCAGCTCTTTATTTCATTGAAACCAGGGGGGTTGAAGCCGGTATCCCGGCCTATGCCGTCGAAAAAACCCTCAAGGTAAAACCTTATCATCTGGAGAGTATCCGCATGGCCAGGGAGGCCGGTGTTCCGGTGGCCGCCGGCACAGATGCCGGCACCCCCTTCAATCTGCACGGGCAGAATCTGAGTGAAATTAAACTGCTGGTGGACTATGGGGGATTTTCCCCCATGGCGGCCATCGAGGCCGGAACCCGCGTTTCGGCCCGGGTTATGGGGCTGGAAAACAAGCTGGGCACTATTGAAGAAGGCAAGCTCGCCGATATCGTTCTGGTGCAAGGCAATCCCCTGGATGATGTCGGCATCCTGTTGAAGCAGGAAAACATCCGTCTTGTCATGAAAGGCGGAGAACTGGTAAAAAATCGGTGATGTTAAACCACAACAAAAGGAGGAGAGGGATGAGAACGGACAGATTATGGAATATGAACGTTTTATTGATTGCTTTGCTGATCACAGGGTTGATGTTTAGCATTGCCCCGCTGAAAGCCCGGGCCGAAATTGATGAACTTATCATCGGTGTCGGCGTGGATGCCGACACCCTGAACCCGCAGGAACAGACCACGACTTTATTCCAGAACTGGTGTGATTTAATATACGGCAGTTTTTTCTTTCAGGATCCGGATGGCAAGCTTCATCCCCGGCTGGCAACCGGTTTCGACGTATCGCCAGACGGTCTGACCTGGACCCTGCACCTGCGCCAGGGCGTAAAATTCTCCGACGGCACCGATTTTAACGCCGATGCGGTCAAGCTGACCTGGGATCGCATCCTGGATCCGAAAATGCGGGTACCCCTGCGATATAACGTCGGCATGGTGAACGAGTGTGCCAAGATAGACGACTACACGGTGGCGCTCAAGCTAAAATACCCGTTTGCACCTCTGGGGCCGGCGCTATCCATGTCGCTGGTATCCCCCATCAGCCCTGCCGGCCTTGCCAAATACGGTGAAGAGGTGCGCCAGAATCCGGTGGGCGCCGGCCCCTACATCCTCAAGGAATGGGTCATGGGTGACCACGTCACTATGGTCCGCAACGAGAACTACTGGGGCGAGAAGCCGACCGTGGCCAAAATTACCTGGAAAATTGTTCCCGAAGCGGCCACGCGTGAAGCCATGCTGCAGAGCGGCCAGATTCAAATTTGTTATAAGCCGCTACCGTCCAATGTGGCCTCTCTTCAAGCCGATCCCAACATCACCGTTGAAATGCCGCTGGATACCCGGACCATCTTCATGGGGCTCAATTGCCAGAAGGGTGTGACCACCGACAAAAAGGTCCGGCAGGCCTTCAATTATGCCGTAAATAAAAAAGCGATCGTAAATAAGATCCTGTTCGGAACGGCCGAACCCATGGAGGGACCGGTCTCACCCGTAGTATTCGGTTATTTCAGAATGGACCATCAGTATGACTACAACCCCGAAAAAGCCAAACAGCTTCTGAAGGAGGCCAACTTCGATTTTTCCCAGGTCGTCCATATGCGCACTCCCAACGGCCGTTATCTTTTTGACAAACAGGTTTCCGAAGCAGTTCAGGCTTATCTCCAAGCCATCGGCGTCAATGTCGAGCTGCGCACCTATGACTGGCCGACGTATGTTGCCGGATTGCTGAAACCCCTGGATCAAACCGAACTGGAAGTATTCCTGCTGGGCTGGGGTCCGCTCATCATGGATGCAGACGGGGGCCTCTATGGTCAGTTTACCTGTGAGGTCAATCCGCCCAAAGGACTGGGAGCGGCCTTCTACTGCAATCCGGAGTTCGACAAAATTATGAAAGCCTCCCGCAGAGAGCAGGATCCCGAAAAAAGGCTGGCGCTTCTCAAGCAGGCCTCGGAGATCGTCTGGGACGACTGCCCCTGGCTGTGGCTGCATGTGGAGAAATTCGTCATTGCGTATTCCAGTAAAATCAAGGGCATGGTGGTAACACCGACCGAAAAATTCTATCCGCAATACATTACGATGCAATAGCAGGCAGGATGAAAAATGAAGCCGGGGCAGCGGATGCTGCCCCGGCTCCATGATTATTACACTGACATTATGGCCATCGATATAGAACGCATCCGCAGCGATATAAAAAACATTAGCGCTTTTAATGCCACGCCCGGCCGCGGAACAACCAGGCTGACGTTTAGCGCCGAATATCAAAGCGCGCTAAACTATGTACGCGGCCAATTCAATGAACTGGGTGCCGCCGTCTCAATTTGTCCGGGCGGCAATGTCAGGGGCAGGTTTGCCGGTTCCGACGGAAACGCGCCGGCGGTAATGATGGGCTCTCACCTGGATTCGGTCGTCCATGGCGGTCATTTTGATGGAGTAGTGGGGGTGGTGACGGCTCTGGAAGCCGCCCGCAGTATGGTTGAAGACAAAATTGCTCACCGGCTGCCGGTCGACGTCGTAATTTTCCCTGAGGAAGAAGGCTCCCGGTTTGGCAGGGGCTTGCTGGGCAGTTCGATCTGGACCGGAAGACTGGACGCCGGCCGGTTGAGCGCAATTGCGGATGTGAATGGGGTGGCTTATCCGGAGGCCATGGCTCAGGCAGGGCTGAAGGTCACCGACAACCGAATACTGAGTCCGCCTGCGCTTGCAGCGATGCTGGAAGTTCACATCGAGCAGGGGGCGGTTCTTGAAAAACAGGGTGCCAGGATCGGTCTGGTTGAGGCGATTACCGGCATCCGGCAGCTCGATGTCACCGTTAAAGGCACAGCCGACCATGCCGGCACCACGCCGATGGAAGAGCGCTCGGATGCGTTGCAGGCTGCCGCCCGGATCATTACGGCGGTGGATGAAATTGCGCGGCACAACGGTTCCAGGACAGTGGCCACAGTCGGCCGCATAGCATGTGAGCCGGCCCAGGTCAACGTTATTCCGGGTCGGGCCCGGTTCAGCGTTGATGTGCGGGACCCCGACAAGGCGCTGTTGGAGGCAGCCGTGGCTGCAATAAGCCGAACTGTGGAGCAAATATGCAATGCAAGAAAGCTTGAGTTTGACCTGGTGTGGTTGTCGGAGGCTGAGCCGGTAAACTTGTCCGACAGCATCCTCGATTTGCTGGAGAAAAAGGCCCGCGCAAGACGTGTAACGCCCCATAGAATGATCAGCGGCGCGGGACACGACACCGCGCTGATTGCTGCCTTGACCAAGGCCGGCATGATTTTTGTTCCCAGCCGGGACGGACTCAGCCACTGTCCGCAGGAGTTCACCCGGCTTGAGGATATCGCCCTGGCCTGCGAAATTCTAATGGCGGCGGTGGTGGAACTGGCGGCCTGATTTGACGAATTGATGACGCTTTCTTCGTTTTGAATTTTCGTTATTTGCTATTCGAATTTGTTTCGAATTTCGTGCTTCGGCCCGCCCTGGCGCGACTTATTTGGTTCAGATTGCCGGCCTGGGCGCTTGATCGTTATATATCGTAAACAAAAACCTAAGCCCAAACGGTCTGGGCCAGGGATTTCGAATTTATAACATAAAGATATGTATTGCCCTATTAACAGACGGGTTCGTAAAAATACTGTTGTTTGATCGTCCATGCCGACATGTTAAGTTACCTGATAAAACGCTTACTCGCAACCATCCCGGTGCTGATCGGGATATCACTGCTGCTCTTTTTCATGCTGCGGATGCTGCCCGGCGATCCGGCCCAGGTTCTGGCCGGTCAAATGGCCACGCCGGAAGAAATAGAAAACATCCGCCATCAGCTCGGTCTGGATCGACCCATTTATGAGCAGTATGCAGCTTATTTGAGCCGGCTGGCGCGGTTCGACCTGGGGCGATCGGCCCGCACCCAAAATCCGGTGACCCAGGAAATCTGGGCCCGTCTGCCGAACACCCTTCTGCTGGCCGTGGTAGCCATTGCGCTCGCCTGTCTTTTCGGCATACCGGCCGGAATTATTTCGGCGGTCAGGCCCTACAGCTGGATAGACTATCTGGTGACCGTCTCCGCCCTTTTCGGCATGTCCATGCCGGTATTCTGGCTCGGCCTGATGCTGGTGGTCGTTTTTGCGGTTATCTTAAAGTGGCTGCCGGCCGGCGGTACCGGGGGCTGGCAGAATGTTATCTTACCCTCGATTACACTGGCGGCGTTTGTCGTGGCGTTCATCGCCCGGATGACCCGCTCCACCATGATAGAAACCCTTTCCCAGGATTTTACCACCACCGCCCGCTCCAAGGGACTTCCGGAAAGGGTGGTGGTCATAAAACATGCCCTCAAAAATGCCATGATTCCGATCATCACGGTGGTCGGCCTCCAGTTCGGCCTGCTGCTGGGCGGGGCGGTGTTAACCGAAACCGTATTTGCCTGGCCGGGTGTGGGCCGTCTCATCGTCGATTCGATTCTGGCGCGGGATTATCCGGTAATTCAGGGGGCAATTCTCGTATTTGGATTGCTTTATATCATGGTCAATTTGGTGGTGGATCTCATTTACGCGCTGGTGGACCCAAGAATTCGCTATGACTGATATTGCTGAAAATAACATCGCCGGAGCCGGACGGCTCACAGCCGACAGTCCGCTGCGCCGCAACTGGGCCAAGCTCAAACGCAACAAGGCGGCCCTGGTCGGCGGTGCCCTGATTATTATTTATGTGCTGAGTGCAGTGTTCGCCCCGCTTCTGTTCAGCGGCAATCCATCCGCCCCGAATCTGATAAATTCTTTGGAACCGCCTTCCATGAAAGACCCCCTGGGCACGGATGAATTGGGCCGCTCGATTCTGGGACGCATCATCTACGGTTCGCGCATCTCCCTTGTGATCGCAGTGGGGGTGGTTTTCGTTGGGATGATTTGCGGCATTCCATTGGGGTTGATATCCGGCTACTATGGCGGCAAAATCGATTTTTTAATCCAGCGGGCAACCGATGCGATGCTGGCCTTCCCGGGTTTTCTTCTCGCCCTGGCCCTGGTAGCGGTTCTGGGCGTTGGGGTTAAAAATACGGTAATATCAATCGGCATCAGCATGATCCCGATGTACATTCGTCTTGTCAGAGGCTGTGTCCTGGCGATAAGGCAAGAAGTTTACGTTGAGGCCGCCCGGGCGGTCGGCACCCGTGATGCCACAATATTACTGCGGCACATCCTGCCCAACGTCATGGTGCCGATCACCGTCCAGACCAGCCTGAGCATGGGTACCGCAATTCTGTTTGCGGCCGGTCTGGGTTTTCTCGGCATCGGTGTTCAGCCGCCCACACCGGAATGGGGCACCATGCTGGGCTCGGCCCGATCCTACCTTTTCCACGCACCGCATGTGGCGACGTTTCCGGGTATTGCCATCTTTCTGGCCGTGCTCAGCTTCAACCTGCTGGGAGACGGCTTGCGCGATGCCCTGGATCCGAGGTTCAAGCTATGACGGCACAGATAGCCCCCCTGCTCGCCATCGGCAATCTGCACATCCGTTTTCACACGCTGGATGGGATCGTAGAAGCCGTGGCTGGAATCGATTTTGAAGTCTACCCCGGGGAAACACTGGGGCTGGTCGGTGAAAGCGGCTGCGGCAAGAGCGTCACCGCCCTTTCTATATTGCAGCTTTTACGGTGTCCGCCGGCTGAGATCCAGGGCCAAATTTTTTTTGAAGGCAAAGATCTGCTCAAATTGGGTCGGGAGGGTATCCGAAAAATCAGGGGCAACGACATCTCGATGATCTTTCAGGAACCCATGACTTCCCTGAATCCGGTTTTAAAGATCGGGGAGCAGATTGCCGAGGCCGGCCGCCTGCATAAAAACATGAATCGGCACCAGGCCTGGCGCTGGGCGGTGGAGATGCTGCGCATGGTCCAGATACCGGGACCGGGTTCCCGCAGCCGGCAATACCCCCACAAGTTCTCCGGCGGCATGCGGCAGCGCGCGATGATCGCCATGGCGCTGTCCTGCAACCCGCGCCTGATACTGGCCGATGAACCGACAACCGCCCTGGATGTCACCATCCAGGCGCAAATCATGAGCCTTATGCAGCGGCTCAAAGATGAATTCCGAACGGCAATCGTGCTGATTACGCATGATCTGGGTGTTATTGCCGAAATGGCCAGCCGGGTGGTCGTCATGTATGCCGGAAAAGTCGTCGAGGAGGCACCGGTTAAAGCGCTTTTTAAAGACCCCCGGCACCCGTATACCGTGGGACTGCTGGGGTCGATTCCGGTCATCGGCCGCAAAGAGCAAACCGGCCGGCGCCTCCATGAGATTAAAGGGATGGTGCCCAGTCCGTCGAATATGCCCGTGGGCTGCAGGTTTCATCCGCGCTGCGGCCGGGCAATGGACCGCTGCCGCCGCCAGGAACCGCCGATGATTCAACTGGGAGAGCATCGGAGGGTCAGCTGCTGGTTGGAGGCCTAATTAGTTGAAGAGTTTATTGAGTTTGTTGAGTTTATTGGGCTGATTGAGTTGATCAAGTTGACTGGGGTTGGCCAATCGCAAATTAAAAATGATAGAATACATTCATTCGACATTCGTCATTAGTCATTCCAATATACTATGGCACTTCTTGAGGTTGAAAATCTAAAAAAATACTTTCCCGTCAAAAAGGGAGTCTTTTCCCGTACGGTCGGACAGGTGCGGGCGGTGGACGGGGTCAGTTTCACTTTAAACCGGGGGGAAACCCTGGGGCTGGTTGGCGAAAGCGGGTGCGGCAAGACCACTGTCGGACGCTCGATTTTACGTCTCATCGAACCCACCGCAGGCCGGGTAACCTTCAACGGAAAAAATCTGCTTGAGTTGGATCGGGAAGATCTCAGGAGCACGCGCGCTTCGCTTCAGATTATCTTCCAGGACCCCTTCTCTTCGCTCGATCCCCGGATGAGTGTCAGCCAGATTATCGCCGAGCCGATTTGCAACCACCTGCATCTTTCAAGACCGGAAATACAGGACCGGGTGGCCTATTTGATGGAACGCGTCGGCCTGCACCCGGAGCAAAGAAACCGTTACCCCCATGAATTTTCCGGTGGACAACGCCAGCGGATCGGCATTGCCCGGGCGCTGGCATTGAATCCTCTGGTCATCATCTGCGACGAACCGGTGTCGGCCCTGGATGTTTCCATTCAGGCTCAGGTGATCAATCTTCTGGCTCAGCTGCAGGAGCAGATGAATCTTTCCTACCTTTTCATCGCCCATGATCTGAGTGTGGTGGAGCACATCAGCAATCGCGTGGCGGTCATGTACCTGGGCCGCATTGTCGAACTGACAACCGACAAGGAGCTTTATAAAAATCCTCTGCATCCCTACAGTCAGGCGCTGTTGTCAGCCGTTCCCATTCCGGACCCGGAATTCCACCAGCAGAAAATTGTCCTGCAGGGGGATGTACCGAGCCCGGCAAACCCGCCGCCGGGATGTACTTTTCACACGAGATGTCCGGAGCGCGAGGCAATATGCTCACGGGAAATTCCCGTCTTTAAAAATATAGGCCGGGAGCATTGGGTTGCATGCCATCTGCGGTAGGGAAGTGTTACACGCTGGACTCCGTCATTTAGTTTCGGTTCCATGAAGAAATAAGGTATTCTTTGTGGGATCATTTCAATTCCGATGAACTTCGGAGTGTTGGAGTAATGGAGTAATGGCGCAAGGCTTGATATCTTCTTTCTCAATACTCCAGCACTCCATCACGCCCTTACCCCGTTTGTCAGGGGCACGGAACGAATTGACAATGTGCTGCGAATTTCTATAGGATACGACTTGGAGCTCACTCAAACGTAAAGGAACAGATCATGACCACAGCCCGTGATTGGGAAAAACCGATTCGCCGGTTGGAACTTTTGATGCGGCTCAAGTCTTTTCCGGTGGCCTTCAAGCTTTTCGAAGACCGGGAGGCTATTGCCGCTATTCCTTTTGTCCGGCGCATGAACCACAAATCCACCCTCTGCCAGTTGATCAATCTCGTCAGGAACTTTGACTGGACGGTCGGCGCCGAACTCGATGACTTTATGTCGGTGGTCTGTCCTTCCATCATCGGGCTGACCGATATACCCGCCTACATGAAAGATGGCACGTTTCGCAGCATCGTGTGGACCAAAAGCCGCAGCGACGCCAAAAAGTACGAAAGCGAAATTCCGCGCCTGCCGGCCGGCAAATACAAGGCGGTGGCAATGGCCCCCCTCGTTTACAATCCGTTCGATCCTGATATTGTTTTAATCTATGCCAATCCGGCCCAGATGATGCTGCTGATCAATTCCCTGCAGTTTGAAGATTACGAGGTGATGCAGTTTCACTGCGTTGGTGAGAGTTCGTGCAGCGATGCGATCGCCCGATGCTACCTGCAGGGAAAGCCGGCCCTGAGTATTCCCTGCTACGGCGAACGCCGCTACGGACACGCCCAGGATGATGAACTGGTCATGGCGATTCCGGCCGCAATGATGGATAAAGCCCTGAACGGCATGGAAGCTCTTTACCGCAGGGGGATACGCTACCCGATCAGCTACGCGGGAGCGGAAACCGATGTGGCCCACGCTTTCCCCGCGGCCTACGGCGCCGAAGATATGATCAATAAGCTCAGAGGCGACGGCAACCGGTTGCTGCTCGGTGTAACGGGCAGCATTGCCACCGGCAAGTCCACTGTTGCCGGTATGCTGGAAGAACTGGGCGCACGCACCATCGATTTCGATGTCTTGAGCCGGGTTGTGGTAGCGCCCGACAAACCGGCCTGGCAGGATATTGTCGCTTACTTTGGTGAGCAGGTTTTAGCTGAGGACCGCACGCTGGACCGCACCAAACTGCGTGAGATCGTATTTAACGATCTCGAGAAGAAAAAGAAACTCGAAGGTTTCCAGCATCCCCGCATTTTTGAAGAATTCATCCGACAGGTCGAGCAGTATACCAGTGAAGACGCGAACGCCGTCATCCAGGCCGTGGTGCCGCTTCTGATCGAAGTCAACATGCAATCGCTGTTTCACAATATTTTAATGGTCTATGCCACCGAAGAAGAGCAGAAAAAGCGTCTGATGAAACGCGACGGTTCGACGGAGGAAATGGCTATGACTATGATCAGATCCCAGCTCTCGGCGGATGAAAAGAAGGGATATTGTGATTTGATCATTGATAATTCGGGCCCCCTGGAAGAAACCCGCAAACAGGTCGAAAAAATCTGGAAGCAGTTGGAGAAGATTCAGAAGGAGCGCAAGGGAAGTAAAATTTGAGGCCGGACGATCAGGTTTTCAATATCAAGTTTTTTTAAATGCCTAAAATGTCTAAAGTGCCTAAAATGCCTAAAATTAATGAATCAGGCCCGTTTTAAATGCGAAGGCCGTAACTTAACCGAGAAGCATTCGCGCTTCGCGGCTTTCCAGCTTCCCAGCCTTCAAGCCCGAAGTATAGTTGGCAGGCCGGGGAATTATTTTAAACGCCTAAATAAATTCGCAACATGACAACCGCATCGGGAGAACCAGCATGACCATTCGTTTTTTGAGAAACAAAGTCGTCGAAGTGGAAGGGCAGTCCGACGGCAGTCTGGCAGTGTCGTGGCGGCTGACCGACGATCTTCTAAAGGCCGAAGTTAAAATAACGGTGCAGCCGCCGGATCTTGAAATAACGACCGCCGCAGCCGCCCTGGACCGGCTGGTTCCCCGGGCCTGGTCGTCGGCCCCTGAATTAATCAAAAAAATAGAAGGTGTCAGAATCGGCTCCGGCCTGCGCAAGATCGTCAAAGGTCTGCTCGACGGCCCGCAGGGCTGCCCAATACTGGCGCAGGCCGTGCTTGAAAGTGCAAATGCCGTCATCCTGCACTTTACCCGGCCCGGGCTTCAGGCGGGCGAACAGCTTGCCGGTGAAGAAGAATTGAATTTCTTGAGGGAAATGATCAAGAATAACCCCCGTCTGGTGCGAAGTTGCGTCGCCTTTCAGGACGAAAGTCCTATTATGCAAGGGCTTTAAGTGATTGAATATTGTCGATTGAATAATGAATATTTAAGATTCGCCTCCGGCGGATCAATTTAAAAATCGCGGATAAAATTAATGACGGAGCGAAGCGACTTCCACAAATATTCAATTTACAATCTTCAATCTTCAATTATTAGATAAGGAGATCCTCATGATTACATTCAACCGCAGCCAGGTGATCGGCGCCGAGTTCCCGAATGAGGAGACGGTGCGGTTTAACGGTACCCAGGTAGACCATATCTACAGCATGGAGATCAATATGGATGTGCGCCTTTCAGACGGCGAGATATTGGCCATCGAGGGGCACATGAAACGCTACACCAATTTTGTGTGTCCGCAGGCCGTACCCGTGCTTCAGAATGCCGTCGGCATGTCCCTGCTTGAAGAAGACTGGGACCGCCGCATCATGAAAGAAATCGGGCGCAAGGGCTGCGAACATTTCGCCGAGATCATCATCGAGTGCGGCCGCAGCCTCGAGCAGGCCTGCCTGAGCAAGGCCCTCTGGCAGGCGCTTGAAAAAAGCCCCGAATTAGATCAGTTGGAGTTTATAGAAAAATGGGCAATGGCATCAATGTAAAACGTGGATATCGCGCTTTTTCTACTGTCAACTGCCTATGGGAAGATACGAGCTTGACATCGGTCTTAATTTAGTACTATAAAAAGGCCGGAGGTGATAAAATGAATATTTCGCAGGATATAAAACCGGTAACTTATCTTAAATCGAGGGCAGCTGATTTGCTGAAACAAATTAATGAAACCCATCGCCCGGTGATCATTACGCAAAACGGAGAGCCGAAAGCAATATTACAAGATCCAAAAAGTTATGAAAATATGCGTAATGCAATCGGGCTATTGAAACTGATCTCCCAAGGTGAGGATGAGATAAGGAGCGGTAATTCGAAGTCTCAGAAAGAAGTCTTCGAGAACATGGAAGATTTTCTGAAAGACAAAATGAAATGAAATGAACCAAAAGTATGACATCATATGGTCAAATATTGCAGAGAATGATTTAAAATATATCGTTGAATACATTGCCGACGACAGCCCATCGAACGCCTTAACAATATTTAAGCGCATAAAACAAAAAGCTTCAAGCCTTTACACCTTTCCTGAAAGAGGACGAATCATCCCGGAATTGCGGGATCAAGGCATACTTCAATATCGGGAATTAGTCGTTTCCCCGTGGAGAATCATATATAGAATTTCAGAAAAGAGTGTCTTCGTATTGTCAGTTTTGGATTCACGCCGAAATATTGAGGATCTTCTATTGAAAAGGCTCACAAATTCAAAGTTTTAAATCTGCTGATAGAGGCATGGAGATGGAGGGGATGTATCCTGCGGTTCAAATGAATGATAATTGGTTCTAACTTTTGCCCCGTCAGATTTTTCGTGTTTGCACTCGTCCGCAGCTTATGTTTGGCGATGGGCCTACAGAATTTAATCTTGATGCCTGAAACGAGGGCACATGGAACAGAGGAAGGTTAACCATGCGCATCGATCTTCATATGCACACTTCACCGCTCTCGGCCTGCAGCTACCTCGATCCGCATGAGCTGGTGCAGCAAGCCCGGCGTTTAAAGCTGGATGGGATCTGTCTTACCGAACATCAGGTCTTGTGGGACCCCCGGGAGATGGACGCCCTGGCCCGCGAAGGGGGCATTAAGATCTTTCGGGGCAACGAGTATACTACCAATCAGGGAGACGTCCTGGTTTTCGGCTTCTATGAGGATATCAAGGAACTGCTGTTGATCCAGCAGCTGCGTGACGAAGTAAAAAAGGCCGGCGGCTATATGATCGCCGCCCACCCCTTCCGCGGGTTTAAAACTTTCGGCATCGGCCAACTTCAGATGACCGTAGAGCAGGCCTGCAAACGCAAGGTGTTTGAATATGTCGATGCCATTGAAGTGCTAAACGGCAAACTGTCGGAAGAGGAAAACGACATGTCCCGCAAGGTTGCTGAAAAACTGGGACTGCCGGGGACCGCCGGCAGTGATGCCCACCGGGTAGATGAAATTGCGACAGCGGTGACTGTCTTCGAGAACGAAATCCGGGATGAAAAAGAACTGGTGGCGGAGCTCCACGCGGGAAGGTTCAAGATAGAGGACCCGTCTTCGCTCTTCGAGCTACGCCGTGGCAAGCAGAAGACCAATGACTGAGGGCCGAGGATTGATAAAATCGGTGTAAGGTTCAGGGTATAAGGAGTAGGGGTAAATGATTTCATTCAATTTATCTATAACGTCATGTTGAACGGCACCTCATTCACTTTATCAATATCGATATCTATTAACTATTTACCTTAAACCATACACCCTATACCATAGACCTTATATCTGGAATGTCGCGTTAGGGAAATTCAGAATATTTTTACGATTAGGCCCTATATTCGAACAATGAAGGGAGCGTTTATTGATGACGGAAAAAGCAGTTCAGGATTACTACCCGGATGATATCGCCGTATGCTACGGATGCGGCAAGTTGAACGAACATGGACATCAGATTAAAAGCTACTGGGAGGGGCAAGAGACTGTCTGCCGGTTTCAACCCAAACCCTACCACACGGCTTTTCCCGGTTATGTTTACGGCGGTTTGATCGCTTCCTTAATCGATTGTCACGGCACCGGCACCGCTGCCTCTGCAAAATTTCTCGAACAGGGCAAGCCCCTGGGCAGCGAAACGTTGGAGCGGTTCGTGACGGTGTCGCTGCACGTCGATTATGTGGCACCGACGCCTATCGATAAAACGCTGGAGCTGCGGGGACGGGTGAAGGAAAGCAAAGGGCGCAAAATGGTGGTTTCCGTGACGGTGTTTGCCGAGGGTAAAGAAACGGCCCGCGGCGAGGTGGTATCCCTTCAAATGCCGAAAGACTTTCTCCCCAAAAAATAGTAAAGTAAACAATCCTGACCCCAAAGACATGGACCAGAGACCCTTCGTCGGTATTGCCGTTATCGTCATAAAGGATAACCGGGTTCTGCTGGGCAAGCGTAAAAACGCGCACGGCGCCGGCAGCTGGGCTTTTCCCGGCGGCCATCTCGAGTTCAATGAATCCATCGAAGGCTGTGCCGTCAGAGAGGTATTCGAAGAAACCGGCATCCGCATTAAAAACTTAAGATATGGTCCATACACCAACGACTTCTTCGAAGCCGAAGGCAGGCACTATGTCACTTTGTTTGTAATCGCCGATCATGATTCAGGCCAACCGACCGTTAGAGAGCCCCATAAATGTGAAAAATGGACATGGTCGGAATGGCCGCCGAGCCTGCAACCCCAATTTCTGCCAATAAAGAACCTGCTCAAGCAAAATTTCAGGCTCCCCGAATGAAAACCTTATCATCACAATTTGATGGCAAAGCTGTGTATCGGCAGCCAATGACAGAAAAAATAGGCATGAGCTGCAACCTTTGAACCCTGAACCTTGTGTGTGGGATCGTAGCCCGGAGGGCGGCTTGTCCCGTCGTAGCTCGAAGAGCGAAGCCGGAAGTCCCAAACCCTGAACCGATCAATATACTCGCATGAGAGGCTGCGCCGTTAAAAAGACCTTAAAATACATCCTCGGATTTCTGTGTGCCCTGCTGCTGCTCTTTGAGGTGGTGCGTCTGCTGGCCGTTCCGGTCCCCGACTATCCGTACTTCAACCCGGATAAGTTCCTGGTGATCGCCCACCGCGGCGGCCGCAGCTTAGGGCCCGAAAATACGCTTTATACCTTCCAGCGGGCAGTGGATCTGGGAGTTGATGTGCTGGAAATGGATGTGCACCGCACCAAAGACGGCCAACTGGTGGTGCTGCATGATGCAACCCTGGACCGGACCACCAACGGCACCGGACCGGTGGATCGTTATACGCTGGCGGAGCTGAAAAAATTGGATGCCGCCTATCACTGGTCACCCAACGGAAAATCATTTCCGCTGCGCGGCCAGGGTCTCTCAATTCCGGCCTTGTCTGAAGTGTTTGAAGCGTTTCCTCAGATGCGCCTGAACGTCGAAATTAAAGACGCCGGTCAAACAGAGTTGAGCTCTTTTTGCCGGTTAATCCATGATTCCGGCATGTCGCCAAAGGTCATGGTCGCGTCATTTGAGTCCGGTGCCCTGCGAAAGTTCCGTTCGGTCTGCCACGGCATCGCGACTTCCGCCGGCGCCTCGGAAGTCATGTGGTTTTATGCGCTGCAGAAGATGCACCTGGAATCGATTTATTCACCTGCCGCCCAGGCATTGCAGGTACCCCTGACCTATGGTGATCTCAAGGTGGTGACGAAAAGATTTGTGGAAGCCGCCCACGCCTGCAATCTAAAAGTACATGTGTGGACAATCAACGACGTGGATGAGATGCAAAAACTGCTGCAGCTTGGCGTGGACGGCATCATGACCGATTATCCCCGGCGCCTGTTGGAAATGACAAAAAAATATAAAAAAAGATCGACAGCCCATAAAGAGGAAGAAGCTGGAAAAGATGATTGAAATTATTGGATAATTTCAGAATTTCCGGGGTCATGTTGAGCGACCGGATTTAATGCTTATACTAAGTTTGATTGTTTTGGCCGGTGCTGAAATCAACCTTTTTAATTGGTTAAGGCCACATAACATTATAACAGAAATTAAAGTTTAATTGCCAACCAGTCTTAGTCTTCTAAGATTGCAGATATAATCGGAGGAAATTAAAATGTCTCATAAGTTACCCGAGCTTTCCTACGCATATACTGCGTTGGAACCATATATTGATGCTAAAACCATGGAGATTCACCACAGCAAACATCACAAAGCCTATATTGACAAACTGAATGCCGCTTTAGAAGGGCACGCCGACCTTCAGAGCAAGAACGTTGAAGATCTATTGCGCAATCTCAATGCCGTCCCGGAAAGCATTCGGACCGCGGTCAGAAATCACGGCGGCGGCCATTTCAACCATTCCTTTTTCTGGCCCATGCTCAGAAAGGAAAGCAAATTTAGCGGTAATATAGCCGATGCCATCAATTCACGGTTCGGCGGCTTTGACAAGTTTAAGGATCAGTTTTCAAATGCCGCCGCTACGCTTTTCGGCAGCGGCTGGGCCTGGCTTGTCTGGAGCAACAAAGAATTGCAGATCATGGCCACACCGAATCAGGACAATCCGATCAGTCAGGGCAAAACGCCGATCCTCGGCATCGATGTCTGGGAACATGCTTACTATCTGAAGTACCAGAATCGCAGAGCCGAATATGTCAGTGCGTTTTTCAACGTCATCAACTGGGATAAGGTCAATGAGTACTTTAAAGCAGCTAAAGGATAATTCTGAAACCGCTTTTTGTTGATTCAATCAAAAGGGCAGGTTCCAATGAATCTGCCCTTTTCAGCTATTATCATTCCGACAACTTCACAAATCGGCAGGCAGACCCCCTGTATGCCGAGGGCGTCGCTGACGGGGAATCCCGGAGCGAGTGGTTTTTGTGTCGGACAGCCTCCGACAAGCCGCAACCGTTTTCATATTAAAGGAGACAAGTTATGCAAACCAAACTTCACATTGGCGGAGATTTCATGACCGGTGATGGACAGGATCTGGCCATCCTCGATCCGGCCACGGGCGAAACCATCGTGAGCGTCTCAGAGGCATCGCCGGAACAAATCAACCATGCCGTCGAGGCTGCATCGGCCGCGTTTTCAACATGGTCCGGCTCCACACCCCGCGATCGGGCCGGCATGCTGCTCAAACTGGCTGAACGCATCGAAGAAAATGCCGAGGAATTTGCCCGTCTCGAGTCGCGCAACTGCGGCAAGCCCTATAAGCTTGCACTCGACGACGAAATCCCCGCCGTGGCGGACTGCTTTCGTTTTTTCGCCGGAGCATCCCGGTGCTTGAACGGCAGCGCGGCCAAGGAATACTTACCCGGCTTCACCAGCATGATCAGACGCGACCCGGTCGGTGTCGTGGCGTCGATTACGCCCTGGAACTACCCGCTGATGATGGCGGCCTGGAAACTGGCGCCGGCGCTGGCGGCCGGCAACACGGTGGTTATCAAGCCCTCCGAACTTACGCCGCTGACAACGCTCAAGCTGGCCGAGTCGATTGCCGAGATCTTCCCCCAGGGCGTTGTTAATATTGTCGCCGGCCGCGGAGAAACCGTCGGCGCTCCCTTGATCGAACACGAAAGTGTGCGCATGGTGTCGCTAACCGGTTCCATTGCCACCGGCCGGAAGGTGATGCAGGCGGCCGCTGCAACCATAAAGCGGACCCACCTCGAACTGGGCGGCAAGGCGCCGGTGATCATTTTTGAAGACACCGATCTCGAGGCCGTGGTTGACGGGATCCGGTCCTTTGGTTATTACAATGCGGGACAGGACTGCACCGCGGCTTGCCGCCTCTACGTGCAGGATGAAATTTATGACCGCTTGGTCGCCGACCTGGGAGCAGCGGTCGCATCGATCAAGTATGGCAAACAGGATGAAAAGGGAGTCCAAATGGGTCCGCTGATCAGCGAGGCGCAGCGCCGGCGGGTGGCCGGCTTCGTTGAAAGAGCTTTAGCGCAGAAACACACCGAACTGATTACGGGCGGCACCGTCGTGCAGGGCGCAGGTTTCTTCTATGAACCGACGATCGTCGCCAATGCCGGACAGACGGATGAAATTGTGCGCCGCGAGGTATTCGGGCCGGTAGTTTCGGTGACCCGCTTCAGTGACGCCGAAGATGCCATCGCCTGGGCCAACGATTCCGACTACGGACTGGCATCATCGGTATGGACCCGAGACATCGGCCGCGCCATGAAAGTGGCGAGTCGGCTCCAGTATGGCTGCACCTGGATCAATACCCACTTTATGCTGGCCAACGAAATGCCTCACGGCGGCATGAAGATTTCCGGCTACGGCAAGGACATGTCCATGTACGGCCTGGAGGATTACACCACCGTCCGACATGTAATGGTCAAGCTGGATTGACCGCATTGGGCGCCGCGGCACGGTCATAAAAGTTTCTGTAATCCAGGCCGGAGAGCCTGGGGTAGAATTCATCCCAGAGAACCAGGTTTCTAAGCTTGTACAAATATCCCGTTGAAATTATCTGATTTCCGAGGTATATTATCCCCAAAAGCTTCTTAATATGTATATAATAAGATGTATAGAGCGCTTAAATCAAAATCGGGAACGGATCAAATCTGACCCCGATTTTTTTTAACTGTCTGCCGGGCAGCAAAATCTTTTTGCCGTACTTTTGGCGCTGCCAGGAGGTTTACCATTAAAGATTACAGCTTGTTTGAAAATATTCCCAGGAGCAGCTATGACGCGTCGTCGTTGGAAGTATTAAAGGGACTGGATCCGGTCAGGCGCCGTCCCGGCATGTATACCGATACCTCGCGTCCGAATCATCTGGCCCAGGAAGTCATCGACAACGCCGTCGACGAGGCCATCGCCGGATTCGCCAAACGGATCGACGTCGTTTACCATGCGGACGGCTCCCTCGAAGTAAGTGATGACGGCCGCGGGATGCCGGTCGATCAGCATCCCGAGGAAAAAATGACCGGCGTCGAGGTCATCATGACCAAGCTGCATGCCGGCGCCAAATTCAGCACTAAGAATTACCGCTTTTCAGGCGGCCTGCACGGCGTCGGGGTTTCGGTCGTAAATGCGCTGTCGGCCAGACTCGAGGTGGAAATCAAACGGGCCGGCAACCGGTATGCAATTTCCTTTGCCAACGGCAAAAAAACTTCCAATCTTGAAAAAATCGGAACGGTGGGCATGCGCAATACCGGCTCGACGGTTCGATTCTGGCCGAATGAACAGTATTTCGATACGGTTGTCTTTTCCGTGCGCAGGTTAAAGCACGTCTTGCGCGCCAAAGCCGTCCTGTGTCCGCGCCTGACGGTTACCTTCACCGACAAGCACACCGGCGAAACCGATTCCTGGTATTTTGAAGATGGTCTGAAGGACTATCTGCTTGAAAATCTGCAGGAATTCGATCGAATTCCTGAGGAGCCTTTCATTGGTGAAAAAGAAGGTAAAGAAGAAATGGTGACCTGGGCGATTATCTGGTTGCCGGAGCAGGGACAGGTCATCGCCGAAAGTTACGTCAACCTCATTCCGACCTCGCAGGGCGGCACCCATGTATCCGGCTTTCGCAGCGGCCTGCTGGCGGCCGTGAAAGAATTTTGCGAGTTTCGCAATCTTATCCCGCGGGGCATCAAACTGGCACCCGACGATGTCTGGGACAAGTGCAGTTATGTTCTGTCGGCCAAGATGAACGACCCCCAGTTTTCCGGGCAAACCAAGGAACGCCTCGGGTCGCGTCAATTCGCAACCTTTGTCTCAAATGTAGTCAGAGATGCCTTTGCCCTGTGGCTCAACCATCACACCGACGTGGGTGAAAAACTTGCCGAGATGGCCATCGAAAGTGCCCGCCGGCGACTTAATGCTGCTAAAAAGGTCGTGCGCAAAAAAATCGGCGGCGGCCCCACCCTGCCCGGCAAACTTGCCGACTGCATCTCCCAGGACCCCGTCGAAACCGAGCTTTTTCTGGTGGAGGGCGACTCGGCGGGCGGGTCCGCCAAGCAGGCCCGCGACAAACAAATCCAGGCGGTGCTGCCGTTAAGGGGCAAAATACTGAATACCTGGGAAGTGGATACCGCCGGCATCTTAAAATCAACCACTGTTAATGATATCGCGGTGGCCGTCGGTGTTGATCCGGATAGTACCGACCTTTCAGGTCTGCGCTATCGGAAAATCATAATATTGGCCGATGCCGACTCAGACGGGCTTCACATTGCATCGCTTCTGTGTGCCCTGTTTTTGAAACATTTCAATCCGCTGGTCAAAGCGGGCAATATTTTCGTGGCCATGCCCCCCCTTTATCGAATTGATCAGGGAAAGGAAGTTTATTATGCCCTGGATGAAACGGAAAAGGAAGATATCTTAAGACGGCTGAACGGTTCGCAAAAAAAGGGCAAACCCAATGTTCAGCGTTTCAAGGGGCTGGGGGAGATGAATCCGTCTCAGCTGCGTGAAACCACCATGCTTGCCGACACCCGACGATTGATCCAGCTGACCCTCGATGGTGAAAAGAAAATTTTGGAAACCATGGATATGCTCCTGGCCAAAAAAAGATCTCAGGACCGCAAACAATGGCTCGAAAAAGAAGGCGACCTGGCGGATCCTGAGGTGATTTGAGGTCAATTGAAAATTGAATATTGAAGATTGAATATTAAAGGCGTTCCGTCTGTTTAATTATTCAGGCTGCTATTTTCGAAAGAGGCTAACAACGCCCGCTATCTTCTAAAAGAGGCTTAATTGCCTGCCAACCTTATAAAAAAGACTAAAAACGACAGTATTCCACAAATCTTCAATTTTCAATCTTCAATCTTCAATCTTCAATTACAACCCTAAACCTATGAACTCAGAACCCTGAACCCACATGATTTGGAGTCAAACAACACCATGCCCGAAAACGAAGTAGTTTCCTATGACGGCATTGAGCAGCTTTCGCTCGACGCTTTTGTCAAGCCCTCCTATCTGAACTATGCCATGTACGTCATCAATGATCGGGCTTTGCCGTTTATCGGCGACGGTCTCAAACCCGTTCAGCGCCGGATCTTATATGCCATGAGCGAACTCGGCCTGCGCGCATCGGCCAAATACAAAAAATCGGCCCGCACCGTCGGCGACGTGCTGGGTAAATTTCATCCGCACGGCGATACCGCCTGCTACGAAGCCATGGTGCTGATGGCCCAGGATTTTTCTTACCGCTACCCGATCGTCGACGGTCAGGGCAACTGGGGATCCAACGCCGCACCCAAGGAGTTTGCCGCCATGCGGTACACGGAAGCGCGTCTGTCGGGTTATGCCGATGTTTTTCTCGGCGAGCTATCCATGGGCACCGTTGACTGGACGCCTAATTTTGACGGCACGCTCAGCGAGCCGCGCATGCTGCCGGCCAGGCTGCCGAATGTCATCTTAAACGGGGCCACCGGAATTGCGGTGGGCATGGCAACCGACATTCCGCCGCACAACCTTCCTGAAATCGTCACTGCCTGTGTCCATCTGATTGATAATCCCAGGGCATCCCTTGAAGATATTTGCCAAATCATCCAGGGTCCCGACTTTCCGACCGGCGCAGAAATCATAACGTCCAGGGAAGAAATTATAAACATTTATCGATCCGGCCAGGGCCTGATTCGCATGCGGGCCACCTATGAATACGAAAATGGGGATATCATCATCACCTCCCTGCCCTATCAGGTGTCCCCGTCCCGGATTATCGAACAGGTGGCCCTGCAGATGCGGGAAAAAAAGCTTTCCATGGTTTCGGATATCCGCGATCTGTCCGACCAGGATGAACCCACCCGTCTTATGATCATGCCGCGGTCCAACCGGGTGGACAAAGATGCCCTGATCAGCCATTTGTTTGCAACCACCGATCTTGAAAAAAGCCACAAAATAAACATGACCGTCATCGGGCTGAACCGCAAGCCCCAGACGCTCGGATTGCTGGAAATATTAGAACAATGGCTTAAATTCCGCCGGCAAACGGTGATTCGCCGGCTGGAATTTCGTCTGAATAAAATCCTCGAACGGCTGCACATCCTCGATGGGCTTCTGGTTGCCTATCTTAACCTCGATGAGGTCATTCAGATTATCCGCGAAAACGACGAACCCAAGCCGGTCCTGATGCAAAGGTTCAAACTGAGCGACGCCCAGGCGGAAGCGATATTGCAGATAAGGCTGCGCCAGCTGGCCAAACTGGAAGAAATCAAAATCAAAACGGAAAAAGGGGAGCTGGAAAAAGAAAAAGACTGGATCGATAAAACACTGGCATCCAATCAGCGCTTGAAGACCCTTATGAAAAAAGAGCTCACGGACGATGCTGCCAAGCACAGCAACGAGCGCCGCACCCGGATGGTCGAGCGCGAGGAAGCCCAGGCCATCAAGGAAGTAGAACTCACCGCAGTCGAGCCCGTGACCGTCGTGCTCTCGGCCGGCGGATGGGTGCGCGCGGCCAGGGGGCACGACGTCGATCCCACCGCTCTCAATTTTAAAGCCGGAGATGAATTTTTAAGCGTCGCACGCGGCAAAACCACACAATCGGCCGTTTTTCTGGATACAAGGGGCCGGTCCTATTCCCTGCCGGCCCACACCCTGCCCTCCGCCAGGGGTCAAGGCGAACCGCTGACCGGCCGGCTGACACTTTCGGACGGGGCCAGGTTTCTGGCGGTTGTCATGGGGCCGTCCGACCGCAAGGTGCTGCTGGCCAGTGATGCGGGATACGGCTTTGTCACCGAAATTTCCAACATGGTGACCAAAAACACCAAGGGTAAAGCCATGCTCAGCGTCTCAAAAGATTCCGAGCCACTGACGCCCATTTATGTCAACAATTATGGAAACGACTATCTGGCCGCGATTACCACGGAAGGATACATGCTGGTGATCTCCGTCAATACGCTGCCGGAGCTTCCCAAGGGCAAGGGCAACAAGATCATCCAAATCCCGCCGGCCCGGCTCAAAAAACGTGAAGAATACGTTAAGTTGATCGAGATCATACCGGAAGGTGCGTCGATAAAAATCCACGCCGGCAGACAGTCCGTGCGGTTTACTCCGGGCAATATCGCTGCTTTTATCGGCGAGCGCGGCCGCCGCGGCAAAAAGCTTCCCCGCGGCTTCAGAAAAGCGGATCGAATTGAAATTCTTCCGGTAGAAGAAGAAGGAGAGTCCGAGTAAGCAATCCCATAGCCGGCAGGTTAAGGTGAACGGTTTTAATCGTTCAGGATTCATATGTTCAAAGTTTAAAGGGTACGGGGTTCAAGACGCAATTTTCGAGCAGAGCACAGAAGACAGAGATCAGAGAGGATAGCGCAGGGAAATAAAAGATGACAGAAGATAGATGACCCAAAAAAAGTTCTCACGAGGTGCCGCGCGCCCGTTGCCCAACACTGCGCTGTCCGTCGCGCGTTCCTACCTTGGCAGCCCTGCGGCACGCAGACCCATGGCCAATCTGCTCCGATCTTCCCGCTGGTAATAGAGAAAGGTCTCCTCGACGCTGGCAGCCGTAATATTCGGGACGAGGTTGGTCAGCTGCGTTATCGCCCTCTTGGCATGGTCAGTCTCGCCTGCCAGGCCGTATGACGCGGCCGCCATGAGGTACAGAGTGGGATGTCCCGGGCGTAGTTGAATGGCCCGCTCAGCGGCAGAAGCGGCTTCGCTGTACCTGCCGGCCTGAAAGTGGGAAAAGGCGTAATATAGCGCATATTCATCGCCAAAGATATCCCGGGGACTCAAACGGACGCCTCGATCGATGCACTCGATGGCCTGGTCAGGCCGTCCGCCGAAAGCATGGGCCGCCCCAAGCAGGCCATGCGCGTATGCAAAGTTGGGGCTGGCATCGATGGCGCGGCTTAGCGCAGCGACTGCTTCGGAATCACGCCGGTTCGCGACCGCGATGAAGCCATGCGCCATATAGGCCCATGGTTCCCCCGGATCACATGCGACCGCGCGATCGGCACTTTCAGCGGCTTGCGCAAAGGCTGCAACGCGATTCTCCCAGCCCTGAAAAGCGCGCCATGCAAGGCAGACGGCACGCAAGCCATGGGCTTGCGCATAGCAGGGATCCAGCTCGATAGCGCGGTCGAGCATGTTTAGAGCGTCTTTGGTGCCTGCGTCCGAATGCTGGCTGTAGAGGAACATGCCGCGAATAAAGCTCTCCCAGGCATCCAGGCTTTGGGGCGGCTTCCTTTTCAGGCGGTCATGCTCTGCAGTATAGACTTCAGGCTGAATGCAGCCGATCACGCTTTCGGTGATTTCGTCTTGGATTGCGAAGACGTCGTCAAGCGCCCGATCGTAGCGTTCCGCCCAAAGGTGGCTGCCGGTCTCCGCCTCTATGAGCTGCCCGGTGATCCGAATGCGGTTGCCGCCCCTTCGCACGCTGCCTTCGAGGACATAACGCACCCCTAACTCGCGTCCGACTTGACGCACATCCACGTTGCGGCCCTTGTAGCTGAAGCTCGAGTTGCGCGCGATAACGAACAGCCATCTCAGCCGCGCGAGGCCGGTGAGGATGTCTTCGACGATCCCATCGGCGAAGTAGTCCTGCTCCGGGTCACCGCTCATGTTGAGGAAAGGAAGGACGGCGATGGACGGCTTGTCCGGCAGCTGTAAGACGGCATCCGGGGCAGGTGCTGCCTTCGGCTCGGCCGACATCCGGAGGCAATAGACGCGCACCGGCCGCGCGATGTTCTTGAGCTCGCGCTCGCCCAAATCCTCGAAGACAAGGTCGAGACGGTCGCGCACCTGGTCGTGGATCGCTTGCGAAACGATCACCCCACCCGGTGCAGCGAGCGCTTGGAGACGGGCCGCGACGTTGATGCCGTCACCGTATATCCGGGTCTCGTCGTGGATGACGTCCCCGAGGTTGATGCCAATGCGAAACAGCATCCGGCGATTTTCGGGCGCATCCTGGTTGCGTGCCGCCATGACGGTCTGGATCTCTACCGCGCATTGGATCGCGCCGATCACGCTGCGGAACACAGCGAGAATGCCATCGCCGGCCGTGTCCATGATGCGGCCGCCGTGGCGGGCCACCAGCGGCAGGATCACGGCCTGGTGGCCTTTGAGATCGCTGACCGTGGCGGCTTCGTCCTGGCCCATGAGCCGGCTGTAGCCGGCGATGTCGGCGGCAAGAATGGCAGCGAGCCAGCGCTTGATAGCGGGTTCTTCGTCCATCAGGTTATATCACCTGGCATCGGAGGTGCAACGCCAATGCCGGCGGTATTTTCGCGCAACCCATCGTCTTCACCTATCAGAAGGACAGAGCACAGAAAAAGGGCATCGTTATTTGGTATTGCTTTCAGAAGTCCGAAGAGGCGACATGCAGGGGACTTTCGTACCCACCTTTTTCCTTTAACCTTTTACCTTATTTTATCCAGCACCCAGACCAACTCAATCTAATCAACAAACCCAACAAACTCACCCAATCCCCTCGGCTTTGATAATGACCAGGGTAATATCATCCACGGTTTTTTGACCTCTGGTAAATGAATCGAGTTCGGCATAAACGGCATTTAAAATGTCGCCGGCACTCGCAGCAGCGTTTTTCCGGATGACATTTTTTAGCCGTTCCTTGCCGAACATTTCACCTTCTTTGTTGAACGCCTCCCAGATACCGTCCGTTCCGACGGCTATGACCTGACCTTTCGTCAGGCCGCTGCGATGATTCTGCTCGTAGTTAAAATGATCGTTGACTCCCAGGGCAACCCCGCTGCCTTTCAATTCATCAAATTCGTCCTGCGCCGGGTCATATAGCACGGCCGGATCATGCCCGGCCCGAACCCACTCGAGACGCTTTGCTGCGGGATCGATCGTCAGATAAAACAAGGTCATGAATCGGCCGCTTTCAAGCACATCGCGGGTGAGATGGTGGTTCATGGCGGTAACGATTTCGGCAATGGTTCCGGGCTGGGAAGCCCGCATGCGCAGAAACGCCCGGGCGGTCGTCATCAGCAGGGCGGAATCCACCCCGTGGCCGGAGATGTCACCCACCACGACACTGAACGGACCTTTCCTGGAATCCCGCCGCCAGATAAAATCGAAGTAATCGCCGCCGATCTCATCGCAGGATACGTTTCGCCCGGCAATATCAAGCCCCTTCACCCGGGGTTTGTCCTGGGGCAGCAGGCTTTTCTGGACTTCACCGGCCAGCGCCAGGGCTTTTTTGTGTTCGGTCATATCGGTTATAAAGGCCATGTTGCCGATCACATGGCCCTGATCATCCCTGAGGGTGCTGCCGTGAACCAGAATCGGGATGATACGGCCGTCTTTGGCCACACTGCTGCCTTCAAACTCACGATACTCCCTGGTCAGGATGCTGTCTCGGTTGCTCAGCATATATTGTCTGAAATTATCGGTGGCCAGATCTAAGGGGGTTTTGCCGATCAATTCTTCCCGGCTGAATCCGAGCATCTTGCAGTAGGCGGCGTTGACATCCAATATCACCAGATCTTCGTTCATCAAAATGAACCCTTCGCCGGCAGTTTCGACAATGCGGCGAAATTTTTCTTCGCTTTTGCGCAGCGCGTCTTCGGCAAGCTTGCGCTCGGTGATGTCTACCAGAATACCCTGATTATGCGTTTTAACCCCGGCGGCATCCCGCACCACCGAGGTTTGGTCTTCAACCCAGCGAACGTCGCCGGATTTTGTCAGGCAGCGATAGTACTGGGTGTATTCCTCCACATCCTGTTCGGCATATCCCATAATCTCTTTTCCGATTCTTTCCATATCATCGGGATGTACGATCTCTCTGAAATGTATCTTGCCGCTTAAAAAGTCTTCCGCCTTATAGCCCATTTGACTGATATTTTCGGAAACGTATTCCAGCCGGGCTTCATCGCCGGCTGTCCGCCGGAAAAGGATCACCGGACTCCGGTCGACAATCACCTCCGCCATGCGCAGCGCTTCTTCGGTCTGATCCCGCTGGGTACACTCCTGGTTGAGTTCCTCGGTTTGCGCCTGGCAGCGGGTTTGAATCTCAGCACATTGTTTTTGAACTTCTGCCAGGCGCCGGCGCAATTCGTCGGCTTCGGCAGACCGCCGCCTGAGATAATTCAGCTCTTCCATGAGCTCATTTTTTGTTTTTGCTGAATCCGCTTTCATTTTATATCTTCTTTATCCCGTGAAGATCGCAGCCAATAAAGATAAATTGATCACGAATGCATCAAAATCAAGGATGATGCTAAATTAACTTAATTTGAGCGATATCCAAATGCCCACCCCCAGTCCGGGCGGGCGTAAAGCCCGCCCCTACGATACTTTATCTTCCGGCATCCAGCAGCCGGCATCGAGTATCCAGCTTTCGCCATTTGTCATTTTTTATTTAGGATATGGGTGGCACTGCCCAGAAAAATTTCGGCCGCCTCCCCCTCGGTTTCGGAAAGAGTGGGATGGGGATGAATGCTCAGCGCCATATCTTCGGCCAGGGCGCCCATTTCCACGGCCAGCACCCCTTCGGAGATCAACCCCTCGGTATCGCGTCCGGCTATCCCGACGCCCAGGATACGCAGGGTTTCGGGCTCTGCGATGATTTTGGTTACGCCTTCGGGGGCCCCCATGGTTGTGGCCCGGCCGGAAAACTTCCAGGGAAAGCGCTGCACTTTGATGGCCCGATTTTCCCGGCGGGCATCTTCCTCGGTCAGGCCGCACCAGGCGATTTGAGGATCGGTGTAGACAACGGCGGGAATGGCCCGGGCGTCGAAGGCCGAGGGTTGTCCGGCAATAACCTCGGCCGCGATTTTGCCCTCACGCGTGGCTTTGTGAGCCAGCATCATTCCGCCGGCGACATCGCCGACGGCAAATATTTTTTTATCCGTTGTGCGCATCTGTTCGTCGATGATCACAAAACCTTTGTCATCCAGTTTGACTTTGGTATTTTCAAGTCCCAGCCCCTGCGATGCCGGACGGCGTCCGATGGCAACCAGCACCCGGTCAAAAGTCTGCGGCCGACCATCGACCTCGCCTTCCAGCTTAACATCCACGCCGCTATCGTGTTCCTCCAGTGAAACCACTTTGGTTTTTAAATGAATGCCGGCAAATATGCTCTTGAGCTTGCGATGCAACGGTTCCACCAGGTCCTGATCAACGCCCGGCAATAGCCGATCCAGGTATTCAACCAGCGTGATCTGCGATCCCAGGGCCGCATAAACGGTACCTAATTCCAGACCGACGTATCCGCCGCCCACTATCAGCAGCCTTGGTGGGATGTCCGCCAGGCTCAGGGCCCCGGTGGAATCCATTATTCTGCCGCCCGCCTTGAACTCAGTGCCGGGAAATGGGACCGGCCGGGATCCTGTCGCTATGATTGCATTCCGGAATTTAATGCGCCTGATCTCAGAATCGCGCAAACGAACCGTATCGGCGCTTTCGAATTCCGCCCGTCCTCTGATAAGCTGCACCCCCCGCCGGTTGCTGAGGCTGACCAACCCATCGGCCATCTTATCGATTACCCGGGCTTTCCAGCTGCGCAGTCCCTCTAAATCAATTTGCGGTTTGCCGAACGAAATCCCCATCGACGGGGCCTTTTCGGCATCATAGATAAGTTCCGCCAGGTACAAAAACGTCTTGGAAGGAATACACCCCTCAAACAAGCACACGCCGCCGGGACGCGCAGCCGTATCTACCATGGTCACGTCCAGGCCCAGGTCCGCCGCGCGGAATGCAGCGGCATATCCTCCCGGCCCGTTGCCGATAACCAGCAATTCCGCCTCCTGCATCAATTCACCCATGACCATGGAAAAACCTCCGGTTTTGTGTTTTGCAGATTGTATGTTGTGTATTGTTAATCGTTAGTTGTCAATTGTCAGTGGTCAGCCCGGCCGCCGGCCAAAACAACGGCCGATCTGATCAAAAAAGAAACTAATGAACGTCGGACATCAATTCACTGTTCCAAACTCCTGAAGTTTCACACGAGCCAGGCCGCTGGCCCAAAAGACGGCCAGATTAATCGAGAAAGAAACTTTTGGAAATTCGGGCTCAGTTGGATTTACTATCACGCCCACTCCGTTAGAGCTCACAGAGGCCGCGGAGAACATTTTTCTTTCGCCGCAGGCGGCTGCCAACCCGAACCTCTGTGACCTCTGAGCGCTCTGTGTGAGATGTAGTTTCATATAAGCACCGCCTCCGGCCGCCAGCGTCCAGTCTGATCGTAGAAGAAACTTAATGTAGCTTCATATAAGTTGTATAGAAAGTGCTTAGGGTATCGCCGATTTTTACATGCTGTTCGACTGACCTGCCAAAAACACACAACATACGACCTACAACACGCAATTCCCATTTTTTACACCATACTCATTAAAAGCTCATCCGGGTCTTCCAGCGTATCCACCAGGACTTTGAGAAACCGAATGGCATCCGCTCCGTCCAGCACCCGGTGATCGATGCACAACACAATCGGCATCATCAGCCGCGGGACAATCGTGTAATCGCCTTTTCCCTGTTCCCTGACAACGGGTTGCATACGCGCCTGGCCCATGCCCAGAATGGCAACCTCGGGGTAATTGATGATCGGCGCAAAAAAACCGCCGCCCATGGCTCCGGCATTGGTAATCGTAAACGTGCCGCCCTGCATTTCTTCGACGCTCGTTTTGCGGTCCCTCGTTCGCTGCACCAGGCCGGTCAACTCAATAGCCAACTCTTTGATGCTTTTGCGGTCCACATCCCGAACCACCGGCACAATAAGGCCGCGGTCGGTGTTCACGGCCACTCCGACATTGTAATAGTGCTTGACGATGATCTCGTTGTTTTGAACATCCAGCGTCGCATTAAAATTCGGATAGGCTTTCAATGCGGTGGCAACCGCTTTAAGGGCAAATACGGTTATGGTTAGTTTTCCGCCGACAGCTTCAATTTCCTTTTTATGCTTTTGGCGAAACGCTTCCAGCCGGGTGACGTCGATGACATCCTGGCTGTTGACGTGGGGAATCTGCGACCAGGCCAGAGACATTTGCCGGGCGGTTGCCCGGCGGATGGAACGAAACGCAATTCGTTCGACATTACCCCACCTGGTAAAATCGGGCAGGGGTGGAATGGTTTCTGGAGGCCGGGGCTCGGGAGTGGAAGGCGCAACCGCCGCTGCCGGCTTTTCTTTTCCGGCAAAGCCACGCACATCCTCGGCTGTTACCAGGCCTTTTGATCCGGTGGGTGTCACCTGGTGAATATCAACCCCCAGCTCGCGGGCCAGCCGTCTGGTCGCCGGTGAAGCCGGAACCGGACCTTTTTTAGGCGCCGGCTGCACCGGCCCGGCTGCGGCGGGTTCCCCGGCCGGCGCCGCCGGTTTCTGCGGGGGTTCCTTCTCTGCAACCGGCCGCGCCTCTTCGCCATTGGAGAACGTCATCATCACATCACCGACCTTGACGATATCGCCCGGTTTGACCAATATTTCCTGGACCCTGCCGTTAAACGGCGACGGGATTTCCACCGCCGCCTTATCCGTTTCTACTTCCAGGATAATATCGCCCTCTTTTACTTCCTGCCCGACTTCAACCGGTACGGCCAGGACTTCACCTTCATGGATGCCTTCTCCGAGATCCGGCAGTTTGAACGACTTGGACATTGAGACCCCCCTAACTCATTAATGGAGTTCACCTTGGCTTTTCAGATAAAATTTTGATACCCAAGCATAGCCAAAGGATTGAAAATTGAAGATTGTAAATTGAATATTGGAAGGTATGCGATCCTTATTTTAAGGTCAGTTATAAAAAAACAGACGGAGTGAAACGACATCCGCAAATATTCAATATTCAATTTTCACTATTCATTTTTGAGCACTCTTCTGGCTGCTCTGATAATCCGCTGCGCATTCGGGATATAGGCTTTCTCGCGACTGAACAACGGCGGGATGAGGTCAAAACCCGTCACACGCGCGATCGGGGCTTCCAGATAGTAAAACGCCTTTTCCATTATGCGGGCGACGATTTCCGCCCCCGGACCGAAGCTGCGGGGGGATTCGTGAACAACCAGGGCGCGGCCGGTTTTTGTTACCGACCGGACAAAAAGTTCATCGTCCAGCGGAGAAACGGTCAGCAGATCGATGACTTCGGCTTCGACGCCTTCCTCGTCTCCTAAGACGGCAGCGGCTTCAAGCGTTGGACGCATCATGGCGCCATACGATATCATGGTCAAATCCCGGCCCTCCCGCACAACCCGTGACCGTCCGATGGGCATGGTTTCCTCCTCTTCGGGTACTTCTTCCCGAAAGGCCCGGTAAAGCGCCTTGGCTTCATAAAAGATCACCGGGTCGGGATCGCGTATGGCACTGACCAGCAGCGCCCGGGCGGTGCGCGGACCGGACGGAATAACCATCTTCAAACCCGGTGTATGGGCCCAGTAGGCTTCGCGGCTTTCGGAATGATGCTCAAGGGCCCGCACGCCGGCGCCATAGGGGGCTCGAAGCACCATGGGCACGTGGTACCGGCCCTGGGTTCGCGTTCGGAATCGGGCGGCGTGATTTTCGATCTGGTGAAACGTCTGATAGCTGAAACCTGAAAATTGGATTTCACAGACCGGCTTGAGACCGTAAAGCGCCATGCCGATTGACATTCCCGCTATGGCGGATTCCGCCAGGGGTGTATCCAGCACCCGCTCCTCGCCAAACCGGTTGATAAGCCCGTCGGTTACGCGAAAAACGCCGCCGTCCACGCCGACATCTTCACCGAGCACGATAACCCCGTCATCTTTCTCCATCTCCTGACGCAGGGCCAGGTTGAGGGCCTGAACCATCGTCATCTTAGCCATCCTGCCCCTCCTTTGCCATCGCTTCCAATTCTCCGATCAATTCTTCTTTTTGTTCCTTCAAGGTGGGAGGCATCTTCTCATAGTGGTGGTTGAACATATCTATTGGATCGCCCAGGGTTTTCATCTTTTCTTCAGCCCTGTCGACGGCCGATTGAATTTCATCCAGCACGGCGGTCTCGATATCGGCAATTTTTTCTTGTGCCAGAAGCCCCCTTTCAGACAAATACTTCTGAAACCGTATTAGCGGATCCCTTTGTTTCCAAAGTTCCACTTCCTGATCCGTACGATAGCGCCGCGGATCGTCGGCCGTGGTGTGCATCGTCATCCGATAGGTAACGCACTCGATCAATGTGGGGCCGCCTCCGGATCGGGCGCGCTGGACGGCTTCTTGAGCGGCGGCATAAGATGCCAATATGTCATTGCCGTCAATTTGTATGCCCGGCATGCCGTATGCCAGGGCTTTTTGGGCGATTGTTTCGGATCTTGTCTGTTTTGCGCGCGGGTGCGATATGGCCCATTGATTGTTCTGGCAGACAAAAATTACCGGGGTCTGAAATACACCGGCGAAATTGAGCCCCTCGTGAAAATCGCCCTGAGAAGTTGCTCCGTCTCCAAAAAAAACCATCACAACCCGATCTGTTTTGCGGTATCTGCCGGCCCAGGCTAAACCTACCGCATGCAGAATTTGGGTTCCGACCGGAACGGACATAGGGAGATCATTGCTGTCCTGCGGTATCTCAACCCCCTCACTGAAGCCATTGTTGTAAATAATCATGCTTTCCAGCGATCGTCCCCGCCATATTTCAGCGCCGGCCTCCCGAAAGGCCGGTACAAACCAGTCGGAAGGCTCCAGAACGGCTACGGCCCCCAGGTGCGATGCTTCCTGCCCGCTGGTGGGTGGAAAGGTGCCGATCCGTCCCTGCCGCTGCAGGTTCAACAGGCGCTCATCGAATTTTCGAGCCAGCACCATGGTGCGGTAAAGTTTGAGGAGAATTTCTTCAGGAATATCCGGTACAAGCTTCGCATCGCAGGCGCCCTTCTCATCTAAAATTGAAAGATATTCCAGATGCTGCGCCAATTTGATCTTTTTCCTTGGCATGGTTTTACTCCCGATTATTGTTAAGTGCAATATGTTACCAAATTTCACTTAGTCAAGGTTGAAAGAATTTAACTACTTAATATTCACATTGCTTCTAGGCAGGGGGGGAAGTATTGAGGCCAGGCCTGTTTAGAACCGGTTCGACCGTAGGTTCTAAACCCGGCTCTAGTAAAAGGAAAAGAAAACATTAAACGGGCAAGTAAGAAAAGAGTCCAACAAAGGAGTTTGAAAGCCTTGGTAACGTTGGCTTCATCCGGCAACCCGCTGCAGGCAAAACACCAGTTGACTGAAAAACGGAAATACTCACAGCGAGTATTTTTCAGGAAATTATTCTACAATTTCAAGCACAACCCGTTTGCGCTCCTTGGCTGAAGCTGCACCTATAATTGTCCGCAGCGATCTTGCCGTCCGGCCCTGTTTGCCGATAATTTTGCCGAGATCCTCTTTGGCCACTTTCAGTTCCAGCACGGTTGCCTGATTGCCTTCTATTGCCGTCACCATCACTTCTTCGGGCTTGTCCACCAGCGCACGGGCGATAAGTTCGACCAGATCTTTCATTGCCATTCTCCTTCATTACCCGTTAAAACCGTGTTAAAATTTATTTAATAGTTTCATCTTCTCGACTTGTAAATAGGGTAAACAATGTATTTTATAATGAGAAATGCAGTATTGTATTGACTTGTTTTCTCTTTTATCTGTTGTATTTTCTAAAGGCTGTCACAATTTCAGATATTGGAGGGATTCTATCATGGATTTTGCTGTCCCGCCGTCCGTATCGCAAGATCTTAGTCGTTTCAAGGAGTTTATCAAAACCCATGTATCGCCGGACCTGAAATCCTGGACTCGTCAACGAGAGTTGCCGCCGGCCTTCTTCCAACGCATGGGAGAAGGCAGCTGGTTTGGTCTGGGGTTTCGGGACGGGCGCCTCACCCGGGAGTCGGCCTTAAAGGAAGCGCTGGTGGCAGAGGAACTGGCTGTTGTCTCACCGGGAGTCGCTATCGCTGCTTTAGCGCATGTTGATTTGGGGTTGATGGGCGTGTTCCTTTTCGGGGCGCCCAATCATCATCAGACTTACGGGGCATCGGCCGTGCAGGGCCGGACCGTGATGTGTCTCGGAAACACCGAAAATATGGCGGGCAGCGATGTCGCCGGCATTTCCATGACCGCGACGAAAGTCGACGGCGGGTGGAGTCTGAACGGAACCAAGGCCTATGTCACCAACGGGAATATCGCCGATCTGGGCGTCATGACCGCTGTCTCGGATCCGCAGGCGTCCAGGAACAGCCGCTTATCCATGTACCTGGTCAATCTGTCCTCCGCTGGGGTCGGCCGCACAAAATTGAACAAACAGGTATGGATTCCATCTGATTTGACGCGCTTGAAATTTGACAATGTCTTCGTGCCGGATGATCACCTTTTGGGGGTCCGGGGTCGGGGATTGCAGCAGGTACTTGAAATCTTTACCAACAGCCGGGTGCCGATTTCCGCCCTGACGTTGGGCGGTGCGGTCGGCGCTTTCAACCTGGCCGTCAGCCATATGCAAAAACGCCGGATTTTCGGCCAAAAAATTATGGATTTTCAGGCCAAAGCATTTGAGACTGTCGGAATTTTACGCCAGGCTTGAAGCCGCCCGGCTGATGCTGTGGAAAGCCTGTTGGGAAATTGATCAGGGTGGGGATTTTCGCCAGGCGGCATCCCTGGCCAAATACCTTTCGGTTGAGGTCGCCCGGGAAGTAACTGTCTGGGCGGCGGATATTTTCGGCGCCGCTTCGGTGGTTCATGAGCACCCCATCCACAAATACCCCATGGACACCTGGGGCGCCTCCCTGGGTGAAGGCACGCAGGATGTGCAGAAGCTGATAATATTTCGGGAATTTATGAAGCGCCGGCACGCGATTGGGTAGTCAGTTGTCCGTTGCTTGTAGTTTCTGATTCCTGGTCTAACGTAGCAGAGTGCCGCAGCCTGCTCCGGAAGTGCAATTTGCAGTTATCTGCTGGGGTCGACTGCCCAGCCTTCTACCTCTAATTTTACTATACGATTGAATTCCTTTGTGTTGTGCGTGACGACGACTAATTTGTTAGCCCGTGCAATGGCAGCGATTTGAAGATCTCTTTCACTTATAACTATTCCGTCTTTTTCGAGCTGAGTTCTTATTGTGGAGTACATGCGAGCAGCAAGCTCGTCAAAAGGATATACTCCAAGCTGCGAATGAATGTGTTCAATTTTATTGCGCCGCTCATTCTTCTTGACTGGCGATTTTTCAATTCCGTAATATATCTCCGCCAACGTAACAGTGCAAATTGAAATCCTGGTCCTTTGGGACCGTCGGAGTTCCCGCTCAGCGGGGTCAGAGTAACCGGCTATGCCGAAAACAGATGCCGTGGAACGAAGGAAAAACTGAAAAATCAGGGAGCCAAAACAATCTTGCCAAACTGCTTTCCCTCCTGCATTATTTTATAGGCCTCACGCCCCTCGCTTAAGGGCAGGATTTGATGGACAACCGGCTTGATTTTCCCGGCCCACAGTAAATTGATCACATCGCGAAAGTCCTGGTGGGAGCCCATGGTGCTGCCGATCAGGCTGATCTGCTTGCCGAATATGAAACGGATATCGATTTCAGCCTGCGGCCCGCTGGTATTGCCGACAATCACAATCCGGCCGCCGCGGGCAACGGCCTGCATGCTGGTATTGATGGTAGCCTTGCCCACATTGTCTACCACGACATCCACCCCCCGTCTGGAGGTGAGTTTAAATATCTCCTTGCCCCAATTAACCTGCGACCGATCCAGCACCACATCCGCACCCAGTTGCCGGGCCTGCTCGGCTTTATCCGGATTGCTGGCCACGGTATAAACAAAGGCACCCGCCAATTTGGCAATCTGGATGGCAACGCTGTTGACCCCGCCGCCCGCGCCGACCACCAGCACGGTTTCACCGGCACGCAGACCGGCCTGATGCATCAGCATACGCCAGGCAGTGAGGCTGACCAACAGCGGAGCGGCGGCTTTTGGAAAGTCCATACTATCGGGCATGCCCGCCAGGTTGCCGGCTGAAATCGCTAAATATTCGGCGGCCCCGCCACGTCTGTGTTCTCCCAGGATATGATATCCGGGGCTGACACTGTCCCGGCCGCGCCGGGTATATTCGTCTTCAAACAGATTGACGCCGGGATCGACCACGACCCGCTGTCCGACCTGCCAGTCGGCAACATTTTCACCCAGTTCAACAATTTCACCGGCGACATCCGCTCCGCACCAATGGGGCATTTCCAGTTTGAGACCCGGCCATCCCCTGCGAACCCAGATATCCAGAAAATTAAGCGCGCAGGCACGCACCCGAACCAGAACCTCTCCCGGCCCGGGTTTAGGGTCAGGCACATCGCCGTACTTTACGACATCCAATTCACCGTGCTCGTCAAAATATAATGCTTTCATCGAATCCCCCCTTGGAATTTATAATTTGTATGATTTTAGCCTTTTAAAATTAGTCAGCCACGAATTGACACCAATAACCACGAATTATGGCAATCGGCGAAAGCAGGGTCACTGATAGGGGAAAAATATTTAAAATCGACAGGATTCCTCAAATCTTCAATCTTCATTCTATCAGATCTCGTTAACGTCAAAGGCCTCCACCCAGGTTTCAATCAGCTTTTCGGTGCGCTTCTTGAGTCTTTTCGAAATGATATCACTCATTTTTTTCATGATGACATAACCCAGCGCCGGGTCCGCTTCGAACATGGCCTTGAGTTCGGCAGCCGGCAGGGCAATGACACGGACGGCCTTCAGACAATGGGCGGTGACGGTCCGCCGGCCGGGTCCGACCAGCGACGCCCAGCCGAACACCTGGCCCGGTTGAACCGAGTCGACCACAATCGATTTTTCTTCTTCGACCATCCTGGCCTGGATGGCTTCTTCATATTCAATTTCGGTCTTCAGCACTCTGTCTTTGAACACAACATTTAATCCGACTTCTCCCTCCAAAACGCCATAGAGATGCGCGGCCGGCTCGTCGTAACGAAAGATAACCTCGCCGGCTTTAAACGCCAGTATTTCTCCCCGGCGGGCGATTTGTTCGAGTTTTTCGGGTGAAACATCGCTGAAAAACTTAAACCCCGCTAATAGATTTTTTTCGATCATGGTGGTCTCCTTCACCAGTATGGCCCACAGGTTCCCGGGTCATCATTACTTTATTTACAGGCGGCGGCTTAGGGCTCACTCCAGCATGGGTTCACGTCCCGCCTGCCCGCCCGGCTCCAAATCCGAATTGTTCATGATGGTGCGCGCGCAGGCATTCCAGCGTAAAACAGCATCATCGTTGCCGGCCAATCGCTGGTCCAGCGCCTTTTCGTAAGCGCTCATCGCCTGCCGGAACCAGTCGTAGGCCAGGTGGCCTGATCCGGGATTGCCCCGACCAAAATGAACCTTGGCGCGGCGTTCACAGATAATCCCTCGATAATAATTCCGGCAGTAATTGTCGGTCAGCCGCTGAACCGCCTCCCGCGCCTTTGCGAACGGTTGACTTAACTCGTTGGCAAACTGGTCGGTTAAGGCCAGGATCAGCGTCATCAGCGCCTGTTGATTTTCCGGTTCAACTTCCAGAATATCCAGACAGATGCTCTCCGCTTCTACGGGCTCGTTCAGGTATCGGTAACAGGTTGCTTTTTCAAGCGCGGCCGGAATTGCTTCCGCGGATAGAGGTTTGAGCTTGAACATATTAGTCCCCCTTTTCTTTCTTTTTCAGCACGCGTTTGATCTGAGCCAGACATTTGGTAACGGGAATATTTTTGGGGCAAACATCCGTGCACCACCACATGGTTTTGCAGCCCCAGATACCGTCGTCACTGTCGATTTCTTCAAGCCGATCGTCGGTGGCCGCATCGCGGGAATCGAAGATGTATCTGAAAGCCCTCAAAAGAGCCGCCGGACCTGCATAATCCGGATTGGTCCGGGTAATCGGACAGCTGGCGGTGCAGGATGCACACAGGATACAGCGCAGCGCAGGCTCAAAAAATTGCTGCGTTTTGCTGTCCTGAAGCCGTTCTTTGTCCGGGGGCGTTTGGTCATTGATTAAATACGGCCTGACTGAGCGGTGCTTTTCAAAAAACGGTCCCAAATCGACTACCAGGTCTTTGATAACTTTAAAAAACGGCAGCGGCTCGATCACAAAATTATTCCCGGTTTTAAAATCCCGCACGAGTTTTTGGCAGGCCAGTTCGACGCGACTGTTGATAACCAGGGCATCCGATCCGCATATTCCGTGCGCGCACGAATAGCGGTAGGCCAGTGTGGGATCCTGCTCCCAGCGGATTTTGTTCATACAGTCCAGTATTTTGTCGGTGGGCGCGGCCTCCACCTCATATTCCTGATAGCGGCTTGCTTTATCAACCGCGGGGTCGAAACGGTAGATGATAAAGGTGCATTTCATTTTAATATTTCCTTTCCTTGGGTTGGAACCGGGTAATCGTTACGGGTTTTTCGAAAATCTGCGGCGCAGCGCCCGTGAAACGGACCAGCGTGTGCACCAGGAACTGCACATCGTCGCGCACCGGATAATCTTCCCGGAAATGGGCCCCGCGGCTTTCTTTACGATACAGGGCCCCCGCTACGATGACCTCGGCCAGATCCAGCATGTGCCCCAGCTCGACGGCATCCAGCAAATCCCGGTTGAAACAGCTGCCCTTATCCTTCAGGCGGATGCCCTGATAGCGCTGTTTCAATTCCCGAATCTGCTCCAGTGCTTCGCCCAGACCCGCCGCGGTGCGGAAAACCGATGCTTTTTCCATCATAATTTCCTGCATTTGCGCCATGATAGGACCGGCGCTCTCCGTTCCCTTCCCGTTCATCAGTTCTGCTATGCGCGCGGCGGCTTTTTCAGCGTATTCAGGCGAAGCCGGCGGCATCTCAACGGTCTTAACAAAGCGACGGATTTCCATACCGGACCTGCGGCCGAACACCAGGGTATCCAGCAGGGAATTGCATCCCAGCCGGTTGGCGCCGTGGACCGAAACACAGGCACACTCGCCGGCCGCAAACAGTCCCGTAAAAACCGTGCCATCGGCGTCGAGGATCACCCGCCCATCCACGTCGGAAGCGATGCCGCCCATCATGTAATGACAGGTCGGCTGGACCGGAATAGGCTCCTTGGCGGCATCAACACCGGCATAGGTTTGGGCAAAACCGGTAATTTCGGCCAGCTTGGATTTGATGACATCCTCGCCGAGATGGGTCATATCCAGATGAACATAATCCTTGCCGTCTATCCCCCTGCCGGCTCGGACTTCCTCCAGAATGCAGCGGGAAACCATGTCCCTGGGAGCCAGGTCTTTGATAACCGGAGCGTAGCGCTCCATAAACCTTTCCCCTTTGCTGTTGCGCAGGATGCCGCCTTCACCGCGGGCGGCTTCACTGATCAGAATTCCGAGTTTGTAAATTCCCGTCGGATGAAACTGCACGAATTCCATGTCTTCCAGCGGTGCGCCGGCGCGATAGGCCAGCGCCATGCCGTCACCGGTTGATGCAAAGGCATTGGAAGTGGTCTTATATATTTTGCCGGCGCCGCCGGCGGCCAACAATACGGCCTTGCTGTAGAAGGTATGCAGTTTGCCGGTGGCCAGTTCATAGGCAACCGCACCGCAGCAGCGGCCGTTGTCCACAATCAGGGACAATACCTGAAACTCATCATAGAATTTAATGCCTCTTTGCAGGCACTGTTCCCACAGGGTGTCCAAAATGACCCGGCCGGTGCGATCGGCTGCGAAACAGGCCCGTTTCACAGGAGCCTTGCCGAAGTTGCTGGTGTGTCCGCCGAAAGCTCTTTGAGCAATTTTGCCTTCCGCGGTCCGGTTGAAGGGCACTCCCAAATGCTCCAACTCGTAAATGGTGCGCGGCGCATCTTTGGCCATGGTTTCGATGGCATCCTGATCGCCCAGGTAGTCGCTGCCCTTGACGGTGTCAAACATGTGCCATTCCCAGTTGTCGTCTTCCTCGTTGGCCAGGGCGGCACCAATCCCGCCCTGGGCGGCTCCCGAATGGGAACGGGTGGCAAACACCTTGCTGAGCACGGCGACCTCGGCATCGTGGCCGATCTCTATGGCAGCGCGCATTCCGGCCAGGCCGGCACCGATAATAATGGCGTCATACTGATGTTCCATGATTCACCTCATATTCCCGCTTTTACCCGGGTCGGTTCATGTTTAATTAATCTCTGGTTGCCTTTTCCGGGCCGCAGGCCCTGCCCGCTCTCCAAGCTGGAAGCAGGGCCGGTCCGGGTATGAAATTTCCGGTTATTCCAAATTCGGGGGTTTAGATGAAAGACAAAGCGTGATTCTGAACAGCCATTTTATAAATTACCGCCCGGCATAAGTAAAGCCTTTTTTATTAGGCGGATAGGATCACAATTGAAGCTTGACAACATTGGACGAAGTGTTACATCTTATGCATGCCGACGGCTTACCGGGCCTTTACGCAGCAAGCTTAAAACCCTAATCCCGGATTCAGCAGCGTTATCCGTGGCGATACGGGGGCGATATTGCTGGTGAAATATTTTCTTGAAAATAAGTTACTGTATTTACGAAATAGAGTACCTATCAGGCTATAAATGTTAGGGGAAAAATCCGGAGACAGATCCGCAGCGTCGCATACGACAGCCTTCGAAGAGGTCGAACACACAGCCGACAGGGCGCTGAAAATTTACGGATCCGACCTGCGCCAGCTCCTGGTCAATGCGGCCCATGGAATGAACAGCCTTATGCTCAAAGAGCCGGCTGCCGCTTCGACGCCGGTTGAAAAGCCGGTGGTACTGGAGGCCATGGATGCTGAAGGTCTGCTGGTCGAATGGTTGAGCGAACTGGCGTTCTGGGCGGAAACCGAGATGCTCGTTTTTTCCAGATTTGAACTGCATGAGGTGTCGTCGATCCGCCTTGAAGCGACCCTATATGGCAGCAAGGCGGATCAGCTGGAAAAACATATCAAGGCGGTAACCTACCACAATTTGGAAATTGTTCGGACCGCCGCCGGATTGTCGGCCGTTGTGGTGTTTGATGTGTGATAGGTTTGCCGGTTCGCCCGTTGACCGGTCAGCCGGCTTATATTCAACCTAATCCGGCAAAGCGAGCTAAGCAGGATACTCAACATTGTTGAGTTAAGTTGACCACTGTTTTCTTAGGGAAAAAAACTGAACTTCTGGGGGTAGCCGTCAACGGGCAAACGGGTCAACCGGCCAACGGGCAAAACCCAAGTATCTCTCCGCATTGATGGAGGTGCCTTATGGTCAGCATCAATGATTTTAAACATATCGAGGAATTCGTTTACGAAGTTCCGACCTCGTATCGCAAAGACATGCGCGTTCCGGCGCGGTTCTACGCAGATGCCGTCCTGCTGGAAGGTGTTAAAAATGACCTGAGTTTGGAACAATTGGTCAACACGGCCGCACTGCCCGGGGCCGTCAAATACGCTCTGGCCATGCCGGATATTCACCAGGGATACGGGTTTCCCATCGGCGGGGTCGTGGCCACCAAATTGCCCGACGGGGTGATATCGCCGGGCGGCGTTGGTTATGATATCAACTGCGGCGTGCGTCTGCTGGCAACCCATCTGGAGCATGAAGAAGCAAAACCCTACCTGGAAGATCTGGCCTCGGCCTTATATGTCAATTGCCCCAGCGGGGTCGGCAAAGGCGGCAGCATCAAACTGAAGTCCGGTGAGCTGGATCAATTGCTGGAGGCCGGTTCGGCCTGGGCGTTAAAGCGCGGTCTGGCCGACGAATCAGACCTGGAGCGCACTGAAGAAAATGGATGTCTGGCCGGGGCGGATGCGGCCAGGGTGAGCCCGCGTGCCAAGGAGCGCGGCAAAGGACAGGTGGGAACCCTGGGTGCCGGCAACCACTTCATTGAGATCGATGTGGTCGAGACTGTTTTCGACGAACCCGTCGCCCGTCGCATCGGCCTGTTTGAGGGCCGGATTGTCGTTCAGATTCATTGCGGATCGCGCGGTCTCGGTCACCAGGTTTGCACCGACTATGTCAAACGGTTTCAGAAGGTGACCGCAAAATATGGCTTTATCCTGCCTGACCGGGAGCTCGTTTGTGCGCCGTTGAGCAGTCCGGAAGGTCAGGATTATCTGGCGGCCATGAAAGCCGCTGCAAACTATGCCTTTGCCAACCGCCAGGTGCTGGCCCATCACATTCGACGCAGTTTTGAGAAGGTTCTGGCCGGCAAAGTCGACAACCATCACATCTACCAGATTTACGACATTGCCCATAACATGGCCAAAATCGAAACCCATGAGGTCGAAGGCAGCAGGGTCAAACTATGTGTTCATCGCAAGGGGGCCACCCGGGCCTTCGGTCCCGGTGCAGCGGAGCTGCCCTCCGCCTTCCGCGACATCGGCCAGCCGGTCCTGGTGCCCGGCTCCATGGGAACCGCCAGCTGGGTGCTGGTTGGAACGCCCGCCTCGATGAACCGGACTTTCGGCTCCACGTGCCACGGTGCCGGCCGCACTATGAGCCGCAATAAGGCAAAAAGATCCGTGCACGGCACCCAATTGCGCGACCGGCTCGAATCCCAGGGAATTCGTGTGCGGGCCGGCAGCATGTCCGGCCTGGCGGAAGAGGCCCCGATTGCCTACAAAGACGTCGACCGGGTGGTTGAGGTCGTACACGGCGCCGGCATTGCCAAAAAGGTGGCACGGTTGACGCCGGTAGCGGTGGTGAAGGGTTAAGGAGCGCCGTGGCTCAAGTCCAAAAAAAAACATTGATGCTTCATTGGATTTTGTATTAAACATAAGAGAGCTGAAAAAAAAGGGGGAAGGGCCATCATGCGAGTACAATTTAAAAATATTTTGTGCGCGACTGATTTTTCGGATTTCTCTAATAACACTGTTAATTACGGCGCGGCCCTGGCCAAGGAATTTGATGCCAAGCTGACCATCTGCCACGTAATAGATTTATCCTCGGTGGCCATTTACGGCGAATTCCAGCTGGATCCCATCGGGCAGCAGAATCGCATTGTGGAAGATGCCGCCGCCCAGCTGCAGGAATTGACGGGCGACCAGGCGGTGGCCTGGGAGCCGTTGATCACAGTCGGCAAACCGGCGGATGAAATCGCCCGGGCGGTTGAAGACAAAGGCATCGATCTGGTAATTACGGCCACCCGCGGCCGGTCGGGATTCAAGCGTTTTATCCTGGGTTCCGTTACCGAGCGTCTGATTCGCACCCTCACCTGTCCCCTGCTTGTGGTGCGCAGCCCGGAGCATGAATTTGTCAAAGCCCCGGGCGAAGAAATCAGGCTCAAAAAAATCCTCGTCGGCTGCGACTTCTCGCCGGACTCCGGCCAGGCATTTGATCACGCTGTAAGCCTGGCCCAGGAATTTGAGGCCGAATTGCATCTGACCCATGTAATTGAGCCCCCGGCGCAGCCGAATTTAATCAGAGAAGATAATTTAGTGTCGGAAAAAATCCAGGAAGATTATCATAACCTGCTTATCCAAAAGCTCAGAGAGAAGGTTCCCCAGGAAGCCGTCAATTGGTGCATCCCGCAAACAAGCATCCTGGTAGGACAAGCCTATGAAGAAATTGTCAAATACGCCTATACCAGAGACATCGATATGATCGTGCTGGGAGTCCGCGGCCATGGACTGGTTAAAACCCTGTTTCTGGGCTCCACCACGGATCGTGTTATTCGAAACTCGCCCTGCCCGGTTCTATCAGTAAGCTCGAAGGTGCAAAAGGAGTAGCTGTAGAAGACCTGGATTGGTCAATGGTTTAAAATTCGTCCAAGTTCGTGAAATGAAGACAGGGGCGTCTTATAGCGAAGTGGATGTCACCGTCCTTGGATGCTGATACTAATAAGATCGGAGATAAAAAATGAAATCCGGCAAAATGTCCCGCTATGAAAGTCCCTGCGCCAAATACATCTACGATCCCGAAGCGGGCGACTACGAACGCAATATTCCCCCGGGCACACCCTTTGAAGACTTACCCCCTGACTGGTGCTGCCCCAAATGCGGCGCCGAGAAGGAATTTTTCGAGGAGCTGGAAGACTGAAACCTTACCCTGGAATTAGAGTCTTAATTGTAATTTCTTTGCATTTTATGAAATCCGGCTGAGGCGGATCATCACGAAAACACGAAAACTATCTTTTATTGTTTTCGTGTTTTCGTCCCTTCGTGCTTTCGTGATTAATTTGTTCTTTTTGGCTTCGGCTTGTCCGCGTTAGGAATACTCTTATTACGCCCAATACAACGTCAGGGAATCGTCGTCATGCAACTGCACATGCGTCCCCAAAGCATGATCTTCCCTGCTCGAAACATCCCTCACCCATAATGCATCGTCTCCGGATACGCGGTTCAATCTGAAGCGTCTGATTAGGATTCATGGATACGGGGATCCCCCGGATGGGGCAGCACCTGGTCGATACCCCTACCCGTCATGACGTCGCCGCCCATAAATATGGTTAGCGGGGTCGAAATAAGCGCCGGCGGATTTGTCTTTTTTTGAGCAATGTTTATCATTGGGGTATTTAGATACTGTTTAATCACGCGTGGCCGGATTGCAACCCGGGGGAGCCAACGGCCGGAAGTTGGAAACTTTCGAATCCAAAATCGAATAAAACAAGGAGAAAATTTCATGAACTCGAAGACAATGGAACTATTAGGCAATGAGGCTGAGAATCTGCTGAACCATCAATGCAAAACAATTCCCAAAGAAGGGCTTCATCTGCCGGGACCCGATTTTGTGGATAAGGTCACGGCCGCTTCCGATCGAAGCGTGCGCGTGCTGCGGAATTTGCAGTCGCTGTTCAGTTTCGGCCGGCTGGCCGGAACGGGCTACCTTTCCCTGCTGCCGGTGGATCAGGGCGTCGAGCACACCGCGGGTGCCTCCTTTGCTCCGAACCCCATCTATTTTGACCCTGAAAATATCGTTAAGCTGGCTCTGGAGGCCGGCTGCAACGGCGTTGCCTCCACCCTGGGCATCCTGGGCGCAGTTGCCAGAAAATATGCTCACAGAATCCCGTTTATCCTGAAGTTCAACCACAACGAGCTTCTCACCTATCCCAATAAATATGATCAAATCCTGTTCGCGAACATCGATCAGGCGTTTGATATGGGGGCGGTGGCGGTCGGCGCCACCATCTATTTCGGTTCTGCGGAAAGCAACCGGCAGATCCAGGAAGTTTCCGAGGCCTTCGCGCATGCCCATCAACTGGGCATGGCAACCATCCTCTGGGCCTATCTTAGAAATTCCGCTTTCAAGACCCAGGACGCCGACTATCATGTCGCCTCCGATCTGACCGGGCAGGCCAATTACCTGGCCGTCACCATCGAAGCGGATATCGTCAAGCAAAAGCAGGCCGAGAACAACGGCGGTTTCAGGGCGCTGAAATTCGGGAAAACCCATGAAAAGATGTATTCGGAGCTGGCATCGGATCATCCGATCGACCTGGTCCGCTACCAGGTCGCCAACTGCTTCATGGGGCGCATCGGCCTGATCAATTCCGGCGGCGGTTCCGGCAAAAATGATATGGCCCAAGCCGTGCGCACTGCAGTTATCAACAAACGGGCCGGGGGAATGGGACTGATTTCAGGCCGCAAAACGTTTCAGAAACCCATGCCGGACGGCATCGCCATGTTTCACGCGATCCAGGACGTCTACCTGGACAAAGACATAACCGTCGCCTGAGCGGCTGCCGAAAATAGTCACCGGCGGCAGACATAATGCAGGGGAGGAGTTTATCCGCTCCCGGAAGGGGCGCTCTGATCCTTCGGTTACCGCCTGTCGGCCTTTCAAGTCGCATGGGTGTTTTCGGAGAGACGTTGCGGGAGAGGATAAAAACCTCTCCCCTACGATGAAGGAGATTCGACTTTAAGGGGTTTAAAATAGTCTCGGTAAAAACCACGGTCGCGGGTCAGCAACCGGTCGGCCAGAACAAGCGCATGTCCCCCAACCAGAAAGTCGGCAACTATGCGATCCCGCGGTTTCTGTTTCTTTCTGAAGGCGTACCAACGATTTGCTGCTTCCAACGCAGCTTCCAGCGTCATTGGGGAGTATTCAATTCCAATTCGGCTCATAACATCCGCTGCTTTTTTAATCTTGCCGCCGTAGGCCGTCACCACCTCGGCCCACACCACTTCACATGCGATGACGGAACCATCCTGAAAGCAGCGCTTGAGCGCTTCTTTTGAGGCCGGACCAAATACGGGGTCAGGTTCGAGAATATCGATGAGTATATTGGTATCAATTGCCGTTATCACAGACTGCCCCGAAGCTCCTGCATGATATCATCGGTTCGGCGACCGCTCCCGAGGGTGCCATAGAGCTGATCGACAGCATCCGTGGCCACGGCTTTAACGGCAACCAGTTTGCCTTGATCCTCTTCGAATTCCAGGATAGTCCCGGGTCTAATACCCAATCGGTCCCGCAGGATTTTGGGGATCGTTACCTGCCCCCGATCTGCCACTTTTGCCTTCATTAAAAGATGCTCCTTGCTGATGATGGTATGAATTCTATGTAACGAATACATATTTGTCAAGTATGTATTGAATATGCGACTTGAGGAAGGCCCATGCGTAACTGGCAGGACAATTTGAATTGATTGAAGAAGAAAAGACTTGAACATTTCAGAATTATCGTGCGATATATCATCACTTGTAGGCGATCAGCTGTGCAGCCTTGGTGGATGCGCTTGCCAATTCGGTGTTGCCGGCAAGATAACAGGAACGAAATTGAAAAAATGATGGTATATCAATGAATGAACAACAGGAGATTCATCAGACCGAACCTCCGTTGCAAAGGATACGGCTGCTTGAAGTCGGCGTATTTCTTTTTCTCATCCTACCTTCGATGCTATTGTCGGCTCCGATAGCGCGGACCGGCACCCTGAACTTTTCCTTTGTTGCGACGGTCAGTATGCTGCAGGATTTAGCGCTTCTCAGCCTGATTCTGTTTTTCGTATATAGGAATGCGGAAGGATGGCAGTCGCTCGGACTGACTGCGAGAAATGGGGTGCGGGAACTTCTGGTGGGCATCCTGCTTTACATACCGTTCACTTTCATTGTCCGGCTCATCTCCCATGCTCTCCAGTGGGCCGGCATCTCCCTCCCTCAAGAAGCACCCAAGTTTCTGATTCCTAATAATCCAGCGCAGACCGTGCTGGCCATCGTATTTCTCATCGTCGTCGCGGTGACTGAAGAGGTGCTTTTTCGCGGATATCTTCTTCTGCGTTTCAGGCAGCTGATAAAAAACACCACCGCGGCCGTGCTCTTTTCGGCAATTATTTTTTCCGTCGGGCACGGGTACCAGGGACTTGCCGGAATGATTGCCGTGGGCGCCATGGGGATTGTGTTCGCCTTGATCTATCTGTGGAGACATAGCCTGCTGGCTGTCATGATGATCCACTTTTTGCAGGATTTCATGGCCATGATAGTCGGCCCATCTTTGCTGGGGCAATAACGGCGGACGGTTAGAAAAGAATCCCGGACCAGAGAGCCGGGCTTTGACTTCATCCCCGAGGGTAGTGTTGGCCGCCAGAGAATTCATGGAATAATGGAATAGTGGAAAAATGGAATATTGGGAGGAAATCCATGAAGCGATGACGGGCTTTATAATCTTTCTAATAGCTGCCCACCTGGTTATTTAATCAGATTAACCGCAGATATAAATTTTACATTATTTCCAAACCATGCAATTCGAGGATCAGGATTGTGATTTGCCCATAGGGCTTTAACTTTTTTATTTGCGGTCCTCCTTGCCGTGCCATCTTGTCCCGTCGTAGTTCGAAGAACGAAGTCGGGAGCTTTAGCGACGGTTGGTCAACGGCAAATAATAAATATTTTCTCTCTGCGTCCTTCGCGCCTCTGCGGTGAGATCCAATTGTCGTCAGCTTCGTTTGAATGCAAGCTGCAGCCCGAGCCCGATAAACACCGTCCCGCTCACTTTCTGCATGAATTTTCCGATTTTTTCATTATTTCTGAGAGTGTTTGTCATAGATGAGGCCGAATAGGCCAGAATTGAACACCAGACCGCACCGGTCGCCATAAAGGTGCCGCCCAGCATCAGAAATGGCAGCGGACCATAAGCGTTGTTCGCATTGATGAACTGCGGCAAAAAAGACAAAAAGAAAAGTGCCACTTTAGGATTCAGGACATTCGTAAGAATTCCTTGACGGTAGATTTTCAGCAGATCCGATCGTTCAAAGCTCAGGTTCTTGTTTTCAAATATCGGCGCGCGCGCTGCCAGCATTTTTAGGCCCAGATAGACCAGATACCCTGCGCCGACATATTTGACAAACAAAACAAAGTCGCCGAGGACCTTAAAATGAGCGATAAGCCTAAGGCGGCCAGCAGGGTATGGATTAGGCACCCGGTCTCTATACCCAGCACGGATGCGATTCCGGCTTTTTTGCCTTGCGCCACACTGCGGGTTAAAATGTAAATTGTATCGGAGCCTGGGGTAAGATTAAGCAGGATGCCGACCAGAATAAATCCCAAATAATTTTCGATACCGAACATATTGTTTTCTCCTATAAAAAAATGACAATTTTAACCGCCCCGAGATACAAGATTCATCCTATTGCCAAAGTTAAAATCGTGCCAATAATCATTATATCGGCAATATTCCGGCATTCCAATGCCGGTTAATCATTAAACCGCGTTTGTAAAACATAATTTCGAACCTTTCCCGGATCCACCGGTCTGCAATGCATTATGTATGCGAACCACTATCATTTAAAAGCCAAGCCCTTCGAAATAAGTCCGGACAGCCGTTTTTTCTGGCTTAGTGAAAAACATGCCGAAGCCCTCGCGACGCTTAAATATGGAATATTGGACAACAAAGGCTTTTTGCTGATTACCGGAGATGTGGGTACCGGAAAGACCGCTCTGATCAATCGATTGATTGAAGATCTGAAAATAAAAGTAATTGTCGCCACTATACCTGATCCAGGTTTGGATTTAGTGGACTTTTTCAAAATACTTGCATTTGAATTCAAAATAAAGGCTGAATTCCGCAGCAAGGGGGAGTTTCTAGTCCTATTCAAGAAGTTCCTGCATATTGCTTATGCCAAACACAACAGAGTGGTTCTAATAATTGATGAAGCTCAGCGATTGAGCTATGAACTGTTGGAACAAATTCGTCTTTTATCAAATATCGAATTGATCGAAAGGAAATTGATCAATATTTTCTTTGTCGGCCAAAGCGAATTCAACCATATTTTGATGGAAGAAAGAAACCGGGCGGTCAGGCAAAGAATAACATTAAGGTACAATATCGACCCCTTGACTCAAGAAGAAACGAACCGCTATATCAGGCATCGGCTTAAAATCGCCGGCGAGGCGGGTGAAATCTTCACTCCGGATGCAATTCGCGCAATATTTGCTTATACCCATGGGAATCCCCGTTTAATAAATATTATCTGCGATCATGCCTTGCTTGCCGGGTATATATTGGGCATCCATTCGATAGACCGCCCGGTGATCGAAGATTGTGAAAGGGATTTAAATTTCAGCCTCCCTTTTTATGATAAATTTGCTCCCAACGAGAAACAAGAAGATATCCTGATTGCTGAAGAAGTCATGGTGTATTCGACCGGATCCGGGAAAAATTCCGGTGCCAGAAAGATGGGGCTGATCCTTTCACTGGTAATGGCGGCGGTGTTCGCTTTCAGCGCTCATTTGTACAAATATTTAAACGGCAGGCACGCCGGGCGCCCTGTAAAGATAGCCGCATCTGATGCATATCACGGATTTTTGCCGGCCAAAGGCGGACCATTTGGAGCTATTGCCGATATCGCCAACCGGCATAGAGCAGTGCAGCCGGAAAAAAACGGCAGCGTAAACGACCAGCCGAATCAAACCCGAGACCGGCAGCCCGCAGAATTCGAAAAACAAACCGGCAGTATATTCGAAATGGACATTGCCGATGAAGTATCTCCGGTTAATCGATCCGGGGATAATGCGGCCGGAAAGGAACAGACTCAACCGGTTGACTCGACAGGATTGAATGAAAAAACACCGACGGTTCGAATCGTCAGGAAACCGATAGAACCGATTGCGCCGGCAACTTCAGGGCCGCAAAAGACAGAGGCTGCTTCATCCGCTTCCGACAAATTCAGCTTCAAATACCCTGAGGTTGCCGGGCTGTCTTTGGAAAAAACAGCGCGCCCGGCGCCTGCGACCAAGAAAGTTACCTTGAATTTCGACCGCTATTCAAGTGAGCTGTCGGCTTTTGATATAGAAAAACTTGACATGGTTGCCCGCCTCATATCACATTACCCGAAAGCGAAAATAATAATTGAAGGTTATACGGATTCTGCCGGAAATTATGACTTCAACAAAGAGCTTTCGGAATTTCGAGCGCGGGTGGTAGAAAACTATTTCATAGCCGCAGGGCTAGCGCCGGAAAATATTCGGGTTATTGGAAGAGGGTCTGAGAATCCGATCGCAGGAAATGACACCCTTGAGGGAAGAAGACGAAACCGTCGGGTTGAAATAAAAATTAAGGATAAGATATGAAGCACCAAATAATCCTCCCATAGTTTAACTGGTGAACCGGCTGCAACAACCGGCAGACCATTCCCGTCTGTCTCCGTTTCTCCGGTTCACCGTCTCATCCCTTCAAACCCCATTCCCCAATTTCTAACTTTTTCATACCCTCACACCCTCTTACCTTCCTACCCTCTATCCGTCCACCGTTTCCCCGATTCTCCGATTCTCCGGTTCATCCTTTCATGCCGTTTCCCCGCTTCTATTTCCAATTTCGGTTCTATCTTTTAACAATAAAATTTTTTGGTTTACACTCAAAAATTCTTTCGCTATTATCAAAACCAGATTGTTTCCACAAAATTCTCTCACCAAAAAGATATTAAACTGCAGGGCCGTGTTACATACAAAATATGCAACTCTCAATAGTGGATTTGAATTTGCAGAATCCGGAGCATTCCGAAGGATAAAAAATCCAAACAATCCGGTGCCTGTATTTTTTTAAATAATTCAGCCGTCAATCCATTTACTAAGACGAGCATAATTCATTAGATATAAGGCTGGAATCAGAACCGAAAATCGACCTTCACCGTGCGCCGAATACCCTTCGCCGAATGCCGCTTATCAACCGGCAAAATCTTGCTGTGTGGCATAGGCAGTTTATGTCTACTTAATTATGGCCTTCTCTGCAACACGTTCGTAGGGTGGGCAATGCCCACCGTCAACAGCCGGGATAGACGCTATTTTGTGGGCATTGCCTACCCTACGATATAAAATTTCCGCAAGGTTAGCACACAGTAAATAATTAGCACACAGTATATAAAATGAATCTGGCTTGCTTGAACTTGGATGCAATTTCCCTTTGGGAAAAGGTGTCCGGAATAATTTTTAATTTTCTTTGACGATTATAGGAGCCTGCTGTTTTGGAGTCGATTTTTTCCGGCAATCATCAAATTCTGACCGGATGAGTTCGTAATAAAAACGGATTGCCACGTCGGCCTGCTTTTGTTGAGCGGCAGTTTGTTTTTTCGCTTTTAATTTTCCGATAAAATCCGGGAGGATTTGCGGATTGGATTCGCTGATACCGTTCTTATGACCCCAATTAAGCAGAGCAATATCGCTGTCAACACAAAAGATCGTAATTGGTTTCGTATCACAATTGAATAGAGATTTTTAGGATAAAGGGTCGCGTTTTGATTTGTGATTATAGAGGCCCTTTAATCACTGATTAAGATCTGACCCTGGCGTCTGCTTATTCTCTTTTATTTTTGACACAATATGGACTGCTTTCTATTATTACAGAATAGTAAGCGCTTTTGATCCATAATTGCCTACTTTCGCCCATGTTGTTATTGCAACTATGCGGTACTTGCTATAAAGACCAAACGGATATTGAGCCCCGGCAACTTGACCCGAAAAATCCTAAAAGTCCGCAGGGTTTATTACCGACAGGCCAGGCCTGTTCAGTACGTGGGTGTAAATCATTGTAGTGGAGACATCCGCATGCCCTAGTAATTCCTGCACTGTGCGAATGTCGTAGTGCGCTTCAAGGAGATGCGTGGCAAAGGAGTGGCGCAAGGGTATGGCAACTGACCTTTTTGTTTATCCCCGCCCGCATAGCCGCCATTTTGACGGCCCTTTGCACCAGGTTTTCATTGATATGGTGCCGCCTTACCTTGCCGCTGCGGGGATCCACAGACAGGCTTTTCGCTGGAAACACATACTGCCAGATCCATTCGGAGGCCGCCTCCATACATCAAGCCCGCCATGAGCGCGGTGATCCCTTCCATCTGATCCAAAAGGGCCCGGACCTCATCCCGGGTCATCACCTCGGACAACCGCTGCGGACGCTTGGCCCTCACAAAAGTCTCCATCTCGCCAATGGGCTTTTTCAGGGCATGATTGAAGAAAAACACCAGAGCATTGAGGGCCTGGTTTTGTGTGCTGGCCGCAACTTCCCTCTCTACCGCGAGATAGTCAAGGTATTCCTTCACCGAGCGGGTTGCATCGATCCCTCCAGGGTCGGCGTAACCCTGAAAGGCGATGAAGCGCCTTACCCAATCCAGATAGGCTTTCTCCGTGCGGATCGAATAATGGCGGCTGCGAATTTCCGTCCTGAGGGCATCGACCAGCGGAGAAAAAAGACGCTCAATCTCGCCTGGAATCACCCGGTCACGGAAAGTGCCCGTATTCTGTGTAACGCGAGTGGTCCGTTTCTTTTTCTCAGTCTGCGTCACGGACTCGGTCGTGCTTTCAGGAGTATAATCAGGAAGAAATGCCTCATAAAGAATTTTATTTATCTAGTGGTTTTTAGATTTTGGTACAAACCGATGTTCGCAGGATATATAGCGATAATTTGTTTCTTTGTGTATTTATTTCTGCATGTGTTTGAGTTGCTTACTCCAATAATGAAATTCAAGCGATAAAAAAAGCGTAGAGCAGACGGCGTGTAGTTCGCGGTTTTACGTAAAGGCTGTGCAAACTTGAAACTCTTCAGGGCCGCTGCTCACGCTCAACGTTGGCCGCACAGGGTTGACAAATTCTATCGATGTCGCTATCGTAATACCATATTATGATCGATGGAGGTGTTACATGCAAACCGTTACAGTTTCTCCGAAATATCAGGTCGTTATACCGAAAAACATAAGAGACGCTTTGAAACTGCGGCCTGGTCAGAAAATGAGAGTGTTTGAATATGATGGACGAATTGAACTGATTCCCGACCGGGATATCTCCGAACTCAGGGGATTTCTGAAGGGAATCGACACACGCGTCGAGCGTGAGAAAGACCGCCTATGAATATCATTGATTCCTCGGGCTGGCTGGAATATTTTTCAAATGGACCGAATGCAAAACACTATTTGCCTCCCTTAAATGATACATCCTCATTAATAGTTCCCGTCATAACAATTTACGAGGTATTTAAAGTCGTGCTCCGAGAATCCGCTGAAAATGAGGCACTTCAGGCGGTTGCAGCAATGCAAAAGGGAAAAATCGTCGATCTCAACGCTAATTTAGCGATGGATGCTTCAAAACTGAGTCTGCAACACAATCTTCCCATGGCCGATAGTATCATTTTAGCAACTGCGCGAGCGCACAATTGTGTTATTTGGACACAGGATTCAGATTTTCAAGATATTGAAGGTGTGAATTACTTTCCAGTATAGGCGGGCTCAGCCAACATCGGCGTGGAGCAGACGCCGAGGAATTGGCGCCTAAAGCGGAATGCCGAGGCGGTGCTGCTCACGCCGGGCGTTGGGTGCCCTCCTTAACAAATTCACCTCTTGACTTGATATCATTATGTGATATCATTTTGCTATGAACAAAAAACAACGGCGAACGTTTGAACGAATTTTTGAGCAACCAGTACGAAGCGATATCCTGTGGACTGAAATTGAAAAATTGTTTCAGGCGTTGGGAGCGGATATATCGGAAGGGAGAGGATCACGAGTCCGGGTGGCTCTGACTGATGTACGAGCTATTTTTCACAGACCTCACCCGGAACGTGTGACAAACCAATCCACAATCCGTTCAGTGCGTAGATTTTTAAAAGAAGCGGGGGTGAAACGCTAATGGAATACAAGGGTTATTCTGCAAAAATCGAATTTGACGAAGATGCAAATATCTTCCACGGTGAAGTCATTAATTTGCGTGACGTTATCACATTCGAGGGTGAAACCGTTGATGGGTTACGACAGGCTTTTCAGGAATCGGTGGACGATTATTTAGAATTTTGTGCTGAGCGGGGGGAAGACCCGGAAAAGCCTTATTCTGGAAAATTTGTAGTTCGTGTTGAACCCGAACTGCACAAACGCATTACAATTGAGGCTCGAAAAAGAGGGGTGAGCATCAATGCGCTAGTAGGCGAAGCGCTATCAAAAACAATGGATGAAAGCTCCCAACAAAGCATTTGAGAGGGACGGCTAAAACGAGGCGCTTGGAAGAGTTCCTTACGCACCCGGGGGTGCAGTTGTTGAAAATGCACGCATCATGACCGCCGCCCCTCAATTCCACGTCGGCTACTGGATTGTACTCAATGAACCACAATGTTCCGCTGGCACACTTCGACCGAGGGGAGGCGTTCTACCCGCTGACAATGCAGTACGTCATTCAACTATTCGGGTTTAAGGAACTGGCGGTTCGCAGCGTCGTGGCAGAGCATGGCGCACAAGAGGTTGTCGGTAAAATCACAGGACTGTCCCCTGATAAATTCGCAGATGCAGCGAACATGGCTACGAACCTCGATAAGCTGCTCGGTCCGTTGAGTTTGCGATCCTCGATCAGAGCGGAGCCACTGCAAGTTCCTATTGATGACATCGGGACGGAGGTCGGGTCCAACGTCTGATTCTTAGGCAACTACCTCCTGTTGTCCGCCGGGAGCATGCTGGTTTTGGCGCATGGGCTGTGCAAGGGCAAGGCAGCCCATGACACCGGACCACTTTGGGAGTTTCTTCGTCACTGCCGGAATGCGGCGGGACACGGCGGCAAGTTCAACTTCAAGCACGGGGAGCCACGGCGGCCTGCAAAGTGGGGCGCTGTTGAAATCGTCTTAGGGCTTCAAGGAAGCCCGCTGTTTAAGGGAGCGGACGGTGTTGGCCTTCTGGGTCCAGCTGACCCGATTTTGCTTCTTTGGGACATCGAACAGGCCTACCCCACGCTCACATAACTTCAGCAGCCGCCCGCCCCACTATTGCGTGGTGCGCAGGCAAGGCAGGCCGACGGGATACCCGGACGCCCATTTGGCTCATTGGTGGCGTTGTGTTCCATGCATTGCCCGAGCCATCCGTGCCTTTGAAAAAGATCGAGATCTGATTATGTTCTGCTTAATAGCACAGAATACAGTCAAAAAGAGTTAAGGAGGAAAGTGAGACATGGCGACTTCAACCGGGAAACAATTGGCTCAAAACGTTCGGCAGAAGATTGAAGACCTGAAGAAAGTCTGTGAAGGGGTTGATGAGAACACAGCCTCGCGTGCGCCCGAAGGACGATGGTCTCCCAAGGAAATCCTTTCTCACCTATCGGGACCCGAAGGCTCGGGCCATCTTCCGATTCTGAAATCATTCCTGGACCAGGACACGCCCAGGATCGATCTTCAGGCCGAGGACCCTTTTTTTTCTGAAAAACGCGCCCGAATGACCTTTGCAGAGCTCTTTTCAGAGGTCGAGAAGGAATACGATCGTATCTCTGAGTTTGCCGCCGGCCTATCCGGGGAACAGCTCGACCGAAAAGCGCATATTCCCCTGCTCAAAGACTCGCCGCTGGGGGAGTACCCGACGCTGGAGGGGCTGATCGGGGGCTTGGGATCCTATCATATCCAATTTCATATTGACCATATGCGTGAGATCCTGAAGGGTCTGGGCACTCGAACTGGAGTCGGACTTCAGTGAAAGCCCGACAATTATGGATGTATGCTGAAAATAGTCCCGTTTTTCGGGCTTAACTGATATTTTTGACACCAAAAAGCTCGGTTTAGGAAAAATACCAATTACTGGACGGCCCCATAGCTGCCTATACCCCTAAATGTATCTTTTCGCCGGTATAAAGAGCATTCTAACTTATATTTCGTATATCGAAAATATTTTAATTTTAATTCAAGCTATATTTATCAAAAATTCAGTTACGTACCTTCAAACAACCACCATTGATCATGTAAATTTTTATAAGCCGAACTCGGTACCTCAACTAGCTCGCAGACTTTTATATGCATATCGCTAAGCCCTTGCACATCTACCTGGATTGCAACTTTATTTCTGAGGATTACTGACAGGTGAATATCTCGACAAAAATAGCGAATATTATTCCAGGTCGGCTTTTTGGTATTCATTTTCTGGGGCAGTATCGGAAGTTTTTCTATCTGCTGCTTTGTCATATTCAATCGTATATTTCTTTCAATAAGAGATACGATCATCAGTGCAAAAAAATAAAGCAGCAATACGGCTTCAATCCGCCTTTCCTTTTTAAGAAAGACCGGGGCAACATCTAATATTGACTTTTTGGTATACATCCTTTTTTCAAGATAGGCTTGACGTTTGTACATTCTGAGCACTTCGCCGGCATCCAACAAGTGATTATTGGTGATAAGAGGGAACAGCCCGTCTGTTTTTGATTCGTCTATAACGGCTTGTTCATTTATCTTCCATTCAAGTCCATAATTAAATGACCATTTATTTTCATAAATTGGATCGCCTGATTGCCGCTTGGTTGATGGGATTCTCTTGCAAATCTGCTTGCGACCTTTTGTGATTTTTACATCGATTAACCCTTGTACTGGCTTACAGATTGTATTAACCGCTTTGCTAATCTGTTTTTGTGTTTTGAAGTGATACGCGTTAAGCTTTGGTATCAGTTCTTCCATCGCCTGTTGGGCTTTTTCTATCTGCTTGCGCCTTCTATTTTTTTCATCCTGATCCTTAGAACTGGAATGCACCCATATAACTCGATAGCCTTTTTTGTTTTTGCCAGCCTCATATGTTCTATACTTATTGGCTTGTTGTTTTTTGCGAGAATGTTGGATTTCAAAAGCATCTTCCCATTCAACCTCATTGGTTTTAATATATTGCATAAAGCTTGTTGATTCTTTATGAAATTTTGGGATGATGGTAATGAAGTAGCCGTTATTTTCATCAATGTATGCCAGATTTTTGTTGCTGCATAATTTACAGTCGGCGATGTAAATAAAGTCTTCTTTGCGTATCAAGGCACGCAGTTGATTCCAGTTTGGAATATGAGTTGTGTCATCATCTTGGTTGCCATTATAAGCCTTGTAGCTGAGCGGGACATGACCGTCAGCAGTGATGTTCAGACCAAAAACAATCTGCTTGCAGTCCGGACGAAAATCCTTATTATGCCCATGCTTGAGTTGAACTGCATCCGGGTCAGCGGTTGCGTATTGGCCTTTGAATGTAACCGTGGTGCTGTCATTATGGATCTCATCTGTCAGCAGTTTGTGCAGTTTAATGGCATTGCATGATACCTCGGTCATTAACGAGTGCCGATCTGCCTGGAAAAGTGCGCAAAGAGACCTTCCTAAGCGATCATCGTTAAACTTGTCGGCATTTACGGATTCATTTGTCAGTCCGTCGGCATATCTTGCCAGCCACTCTTGAACTTTGTATAGTGGCTTGTTGTCACAGATAATATTAGCGGTAATAATGCACAGACTTTCCGCATGCTCGGCCAGGCAACTGTTAGAGGCTGGAACATATTTTTTAAATAAGTTATACAGATCAAGCGAGCTCATATAATGCTTGACCATTGGTAAAACATCGACCTGTTTGAACCGCGTCTCAAATTGCTTCATAAACGCCTCCTATTTGGCTGATATAAGGCGTTATAAAACAATTAAAGGGCAATGTCTAGATTTTTTTATTTGTTGTAATATAAGCAAGTTAGGGTGATTATTGGCGATAACTGCATAAATTCTGAAATTTAATTTTACAGGCGCGAAATGTAGGTTCTAAGGCCTAAAATCGCCCCCGCATTTAAGCTCATGTCTTATTTGGCGCCGATCTAACGTGGTCCGACCCAGGTTTGGACAGGTTTGGGGGATCGCTAAGACGGCAGCGGTGCAAGGTGGTAGCGTTCAAGGTGCTTTTTCCCGTCGGATGATGTAATCACCAGCAACCGGTCCCCCGCTTGAAGGAGGGTGTCCCGATGGGGCAAACGAATCTGCCCATCGCGCAAAATAGCGATAAGTTCAAATTCGCCTCCCAGTTCTTCCGAAGAACCGAATTGGGCTGGTTTGCCAACCCAGGTACTTTCCGGCCTAAGGATGCCGATAGCCAACTGCTTTCCCTCCGACAGGTTTACAGCTACCCCCGATTTCAAGAGTGTCATAAGGTCCAGATGACAAACCTTGTTGGAGAAATGGGGACGTCCGTTCTATTCCTATATTTGAGCTAAATAGACAAAAATTATGAGATCTGATAGATAAACGCCATATCTAGGAAAGCTTGGATGGATGCTCAAGGTGCTCAGCATCATTTTGTTATCCAAAGAATGGAACGCAAAGCGATCTTTTAAGACGCTGACACTGGTAACAATTTTGTAATATGCTTTGGATGCAATCCGGACAGAGTATCTCACGGGCTCTCTTTCCTGTGGCAGATGAAGGCTCGGCATCCGGTACCTTCAGGCCTCGGGGAAGGCCTTGTGACCTACAAAGACAATTGATCGAGGGGCGAAGCGAACTGCCCGTATTTCAGACTAAATGAAAGACGATACGAAAAATCCGAACAGAGAGCGAGGTGACATGATGTCGAAACAGACTTACAAGTATATTGTAGTCGGCGCTGGCTTAGCAGGTGCGTCGGCGGTGGAAGGGATCCGGAAACATGACAAATCTGGATCTATACTGCTGATCGGTGAAGAGCAGCATCTACCATACAACCGTCCGCCCCTGTCCAAGGAATTATGGTTCGGGAAGAAGAAAATCGATGACATTTTCGTGCACCGGCAGGATTTCTACGATCAAATGGGAGTGAAGTTGGCTCTCGGAACTAAGGCGGTGAGGCTTGAAATCGATCAAAAAAATATCCTCGCCAAGGGAGGAAAAAGTTATCACTACGACAAATTATTGTTGGCTACGGGCGGAAGACCGAAGGCCTTGCCTATTCCCGGCGGGGAACTCGACAGTATCTGCTACTACCGCTATCTCGATGATTATCAGCGCATAAAGCAAGAAGCAAAGGACGGGCGGTCGGTTATCATCTTGGGAGGGGGATTTATTGGATCGGAAATGGCTGCGGCACTCCGCATCAATAAATTGAAGGTAACGATGGTGTTCCCTGCCGATCGCCTTTGTAGCCGCGTATTTCCTGAGTCACTTGCGCGTGCTGTGACACAGAGATACCTGAGTGCAGGCATAGAGATTTCAGCAGAGGATACGCCCGCCTCAATAAGCAGAAGGAAAGACGTGTTTGTGGTTCAAACGACAAAGGGCCGGCAGATTGAATCGGATATCATCATAGCCGGCATAGGGATCGTGCCGGAAACGAAATTGGCTGAAGAAGCCAACCTGGAATTATCGAACGGTATTGTCGTGGACCAATACCTTAGGACATCGAACCCCGATATCTACGCGGCGGGAGACAGTGCCGTTTTCCCGTACCCGGCCCTTGGACTGACAATGCGCGTGGAACATTGGGACAATGCTATAAACCAGGGAAGATCGGCCGGAGAAAACATGGCAGGCAGTCAGCAGCCTTATACCTATATGCCATATTTCTTTTCGGATCTATTTGAATTTGGCTACGAGGCGGTTGGACAGGTTGATTCGAGGCTGGATACGTTTGCGGACTGGAAGAGAGAAAATGAGGCAGGCGTCATATACTACCTGAAAGATCAGAGAATCAGAGGAGTGATGTTGTGCAATGTCTGGAAGAAGGTAGAAGTGGCTCGCGAACTGATTCGAAGGGCAGACTTGGCGACCCCCGAAAACCTGAAAGGTCTGATCCGCTAGCCGGGAATTTGCAGCAAATTTGGGGACGAGCCAAGTTTACAGGCTATAAATATTGAGAATGAGCTTACTTATACCCCTGAAAACAGGGCTATATTGAGCTTTTTGGAGCAAAAAACAGCGATATAGAAATGGCAAGAGCGAAAAGGCATTACATAATCGACCTTAATATGGTGAGGGCGGGAGTCGTAAAACATCCAAGCGAGTGGTCATATTCAGGCTACAATGAAATTCAGCAACCAAAACGAAAAAAGATTCTGATCAACTACGAAAAGTTAAAAGAACTCCTTGGATTTGATTCTTACGAGCATGTGAAAACGGCTCACAAGCAATGGGTGGAAAGCTGCCTTTCTGATGGTGATAATTTCCGTGACGGTAAATGGACAGAGAGCATCGCTGTTGGGAGTGAATCTTTTATTCAAAATGTAAAAGTGCTGATGGGTGCCATGGCATTGGGACGAAAGGTCCTTGAAACGGGAGAATCGTTTCAACTTAAAGAAGTGCAATATCCCTATATAGCCCATTTTGGGGCGAAAAAGAGCGAAATAGGCGACCAAAACACCTATGTTTGGGATCAAAACTTTGAAAATGCAACGACGTAGCTTGGCCCGTCCCTGAGGGCTGGTGGTCGGGCTTTGAGAAGGAGCTCGTTATGTCGATCCGCATAACACGCCAAGATTAATGGCGGGCAAAGAGCAACAAATTGAAAACACGAGTTTTAGATTATAGAATCATACTAGAGTGATGAGATCAACAACAAGAAGGTATCAAAAATGAAAAATTGGCTGACAATGATAATTATGCTTGCCGTGCTAACCCAGTTTGTTGCCTGCAGTGGCTCGAATGGCTCCTCCACCTCAACAGACGCAAATAAGTATTCTATTGCGTCCAACTGGCAAACTCTCCCGGAGAGTGCGTCACAACCCGTAGATGTATTCTTCTTCTATCCCACAACCTACTTCCCAGATCCGGACAACAACGGCCCTGAATACTCTGCGGGTTGGAACCAGACCATTGAGCAAGCCCAGGCAGATCCAGCAATTCAAGCTCAGGTCGATTCTAAATCAAGCGTCTTCTACGAAGCGGGCACCAACCTGTACGTACCGTATTACCAGCAGGCTGCGGGCATCGATATTCTTGAGGCGCTACTTTGGAAAACAAAACCAACAAACAAGGATGCCGCAACCACGGCGTTGGAAATCGCGTACAAGGATGTTGAGAACGCATTCGATTACTATATGGCTCACTACAACAAAGACTCCAATCATAAGCCGCGCCCGTTTATTCTCGCAGGCCACAGTCAGGGCTCCAACCTGCTGCTCATGCTTTTAGAGAGGAGGTTCTCGGATGCAGCCCTCCGCGCGCAACTGGTTGCCGCCTATGTGATTGGCTGGTCAGTCACCGAGGATGACATGGCAAACTACCCCGCTCTCGCGCAACTCGGCATCTGCAGCAGCAAGACGCAAACCGGATGCATCGTCACGTACAATACGCAGCAAAATCCAGGGGATTTTTCACAAACTCTCCCTTTCCCGACCGGGATTGTGCAAGCGAACGCATACAGTGTCAACCCGTTGACCTGGGTTGCAAGCAATCCGAACGAAATGGAGCCCACCGCCGCTGCCGCCACCGCAAATCTCGGGGCTCTCTTCATGAGTTAGGAGTTTCAGCCGCCCGTAAAGCCCCAACTGGGACCTCCCCCAGACACCAAAGTTCCACCCAATTGGGAAAATTATTTCATTGGTGGCGTCGATGTCTCCGCCGTAGTGATCGTCGACTACACCGGCGCGCAAAACAATGATGGCGCTTTAGTGATTGACCCATTCGCGTTGCCAGTACCCGGAGACTACGGGAACCTAAACTTCCCCTACGATGATATACCGGGTTGGTATCACAGCTACGATTATAGTTTCTTCTTTTTCAACCTTGAACAGAACGTCATCGATCGGATCGCATCTTATAACGCCAGCCGATAACCGAGGACAAAGAATGATGGGGACATCCCCATTTTAGGGGATTGGAAGTTCGAGTAAAAATAAGGGGCAGACCACGAATTCCCCTATTCCTGATACTCTTTTTGTTTCCTTGGCCTGCCTGGTGCACCAGGTATTACTTGTTGCCCAAACGGTCGGACAATTTTAAAATTTTAAAACCTGTCTGCGAGATTCTGCGTGTGCTTGGCATGGGCGATTTTCGCCAATTCGCAAGCCTTGCTCAAACCTTCGCGGCGACGAGATCCGTCATGGGGTCGCCCATTAAAGGGCGTGTCAAGAAAAAAAATACCTCCCCACAGAAAAAACATGCTGTTTTTTCTTTACACTTAATCGGTTGTCGACTCGGTCTTAAGCTGCTGATTATTTTGTTTCGCGCCCGTTATTTCCGTTTATGGTCCGCGTGGTCTTTGACCCGCATCAGTCACCCATCTGGTTCAAGGCGATTGTGTTATTAGCTCAAATAACACAGGCCCCTTCCGCATTGGCGGACCAGAAAATCATCGGTGCCATGCCGGTTCCAATTGTATCATTGCAGATCATGTGGTTATGAACCAACCCCTTTGCGGCTGCCGGCATAGGCGAATCAAAATAATAAACAGGTTATGGGTGCAGCAAGTTCCAATCAGACCAGTTGGATTAATACCAAACCCCAGAGCGGTTCTATGCTGCACCCAAAAGCATTATTGGAACAACTTGTCCTTATCAAAGGCTACCTGATCGCGCATGATGTAATAAGTTGCTTTTGTCAGTTTGTTGGCTAAGGCTTTGGTAGCAAGGACCCGTTCGCTTTTGGCCAATTTACGTTGAAAAAATTTCTGGGCTTTCGGGCAGCATCGAATGGCATGGTTTGCCGCTTCAACATAGGCCCAGGCCAGATAACGGTTTCCGTTTTTCTTATTGTTTTCGCCTTTTTTCTTGCCATTGGAAATTTTTTTACTTTCAACGCAGCGGCAATAGGAAGAGTAGTTGCCAACTTTGGGGGGTCAGGGGGGGGGTCGGGGGCCACGGCAAGTAATTGACATTGCATAAAAAAAGGCCTAAAAAAGGCCCAGAATCAGTCTTAATCGACCGATTTTGATCAAATACTGGCCATTTAAAAGATTCGACGAAAAAAGGCTTTGGTTTTAGGGCAAAATGCAGAAAGATAATTTCTGATGATGATACCTTTGGACTTCAGGAAGTGATCAAGTTGTTTGGAGAAATTTACTATTTGGATTCCGGAAACACATTCCTATAACATTTAAAACCACAACCGTTAATCGGGCAGTTTTTGCACAAAAATCGGCCGATTAAGATTGAAAAACCGGCGCTTTTAGGCGTCTATTATAGATTTTCCAATAAGTTACTGTGGCCCGACCCTCTGGGAGCGTTGACCCTCTGGGAGCGTTTCTCGCCGGCGCGATGTTTCTGGCGCATGACCGGATCGATCTGATGGGCCCACTGACGGTACAAATGACAAAACTGGCTGTATTGATAGCCCTGGGGAAATTGCTCTTTATATTCCTGCCACAGCCGCATCAGAGTAACACTTTTGTGGCGCAGCTGTTGCTGAATATAGGACCAGTCGGCAACAGCGCGCTGGTCCGCCGGCGCAGCGGGCAGCTGGGGATACAACCGTTGCTCCAGCTGGTTATCGTCGATATCAACCGGCAGGGGCCAGCTCAGGGCGGCCTGTTTAAAACGAAACAGATACTCGGCTAGGAAAGGGTCTTGGACCCTCGAAAGCTCAACTGCCTGCACGGGATCCGCAACGTTTAGGCTTATATCACATGCACGAAATAAGAACTGAAATTGAAATAGAATCAACGCCGGAAAGGGTCTGGTCAATTCTCGTTGACTTTGCCGCCCATACCCAGTGGAATCCATTTTTACGTTCAATCGAGGGAGTGGCAAAGAAGCGTGAGAAACTAAAGGTTTTCATTCAACCGGTAGGTGGTAAGGGAATGACATTTCGTCCCACCGTGCTTGTTGCGATACCCAATCAGGAGTTGCGATGGCTTGGGCGGTTCCTTTTGCCAGGTCTATTTGATGGTGAACATTACTTCCAAATTGCACCCATTTCATCTGATCGAGTGCGCTTTATCCAAGGAGAAAAGTTCAGGGGAATCTTGATCGCGCTTTTCAAGTCGAGTCTCGATAGTGGAACCAAGGCCGGTTTCGTGGCAATGAATCAGTCTCTAAAAGATCGGGCTGAAGGTGATGCTATCCCCTAACCATGCAGCCCGGGTGACAGCCAGGGCCGGGTAGTTTTATAATTTTATGGAATATTGCGGACGATGGAATATTGGGAACGGGTATTGATATATTGATTAATTAGCAACAAATCAGCCAACCAAAATGATTGAGCAGATGCCAAAAATCAGATTGTATTAAATCTGTTGCAATCTTTGGAATCGTATTTTTTATTTGAACTGATAGGCAATTAATCCGACCCTGCTCACCATCGTCGTTATGAGTACAAAGACTATTATCTACAATAATGATGACATCGTTATTAAAAGGGATCCAAGGTTTCGTTACAGACTACTGTGCTCTGATTACGAGCTGATTTTCTATAATGATACTGTGACTGATAGAAATGAATCAGAAATCCTGTCTTCCAAGCCAAAACAATAAATGTGGTGGGATTTTAAACTATTTCTGAATAAAACAGTATGAGGGTGCTTTATATCACGTATGGAGAAGAAAGGGGTCGTGTCTTGATTTGTTATTAAAAATGCCAGTCAATCACTAATCAAGATTTGACTCCCAATTTCTACAGACGAAATTCTATCATGTTGCTAAAAAAGGGACGCCCGAGAGATAACCGTGTTTTCGCGCGACGAAGCCGTTTGCATGGCTACTGGAAAAAACTTGACACATGACCTTTTTAAGGACTATATTTGGTCATCATTTAAAGGAGGTGGCCGATGTCCCTATCAAGTCAAATCAAGCCGATCAGCTATCTGAAGGCGCATGCCTCCGAGATCGTGCGCAATATCGGAAAGCAGCAGGAGCCTTTGATCATCACCCAGAACGGCGAGGCCAAGGCGGTTGTGCAGGATATCGAAAGTTACGAGCAAACGCAGGAGGCGATGGCCCTGTTGAAAATTCTGGCGCTCGGCGGGCGTCAGATCGAAGAGGGTAAGGTTCAACCTGCTGCCGATGTCGTCAAACGCCTGCGAAACAGGCGGGAGTCCCGCTGATGCATTTTTCTGTGCTGTTGACCGATGACGCGTCGCGTGACCTGGAAGATATTTACGATTACATTGATCTGCACGATGGTCGAGGTAAGGCTGATCACGTTCTCAATCGAATCGAAAAAGCGTTCAACAGCCTGTCCGAGAATCCTGAGCGCGGAGCCTGCCCGAAGGAATTGCTTACCTTTGGATTGCGGGAGTTCCGCGAAATATTCTTTAAGCCCTACCGCATCATTTACCGGGTCATGGAAGACAAAGTCTATGTGCTCCTGATTGCCGATGGGCGTCGTGGCATGCAAAAGCTCTTGCAGCGGCGCCTGTTGCAGACATAAGAACGCTGATTGTCTAGTCGGCGCCCTGGTCTTTCTGATCTGATATTTGTTATTTTTGTTATGCGCGCTGCTTTCCCCCCGAGATATTGAACCCTGCCTCCGCAATCACTACCACCTATTAATGCGAACCCGAAGGGCTAACCTGTCCAAAAGCATGCAATGGCTGGGCGCAACTTACACCAAACGATTCAACACACGGCATTTTCGAAGCGGGCATCTTTTTCAGGGGCGCTTTAATAACATGCTGGTGCAAAATGATGCCTATTTGCTGGAGCTGTCCTATTATATTCATCGAAATCTTGTCCGGGCCGGGATGGTGAAAAGGTTATCAAGCTACAGACGGAGCAGCTATCGTGCCTATGCCTATGATGACCAAAGAGTAAAATGGCTCAATACCGAGCTGCTGTTGTCGCAATTTTTAAATGTGACAGACAGCCACGGAGCGGACGCAATACCGGGGCCTTTTTTATATACCATGCAGAAGGTACAGCGATTGTGGGAGCAGCCGACCATTGCCTGGATCAACAAAAAGTCCGCCTCGCCGGGAGGCCGGTATATGGGACCTGTGTAGCGCATTCAAGTTATCTTTAGACACCGACCCTCCCGCTAACAACCCCGGACTTTATTGTCAATGTTGATTATTTTTCATCTTTTTCGATACGATGACCTCATCTCATCCGGGGCGCCTTGTCCGGTTTCTGTGCTTGCATACTCAAACGTAATTTGATTTTCAGTACAATATAGCGAATCAACGAAATACCTTACATTTTGAACTGTAAGATCTGCTTTCATTCTCTATCCCGGCAAAGGAGAATAAATGATGCAGCGCAAATAAAAAACCCGCTTTTCAAAAATAAAGCGGGTTTTTTGTTCCTCTGAAAAAAATAAGAGCTGATACTCACATTTTGGCGTATTAAATTCAGGGATATATCCGGCGAATATTTCCACAAAACACCTTAATAGGGATAGTTTTAAACAATCAAAATCAAGGTTGCCATAATTATTTTCTTCCGAGAATTCGAGGAACGTCCGTTAAGTACCCCCTCTTTGTACAATGGTTCGGTCCGGCGATCTACCTGTCTACCAGCCCGTAATAATGAAGCCTCTTGTACAAAAGCGCCCGAGATATCCCCAGTTTCTTTGCCGCTTGTCGGCGGTTGTTGTTGGTGGTCACCAGGGCCTGACTGATGGCAGCTTTTTCCGTGCTCTCCAGCAGGATCTTGAGTTTGCAGTCCGGATTTAACGCACAGGCTGCGGGACAAAGATAGGTTTCACCGAAAATAATGGTGTTAATATGATCAGCGGTGATGGTTTCCTGGAGCACCAGGATCAAGGCCCGCTCCAGCACGTTGCGGAGTTCCCGGATGTTTCCGGGCCAACTGTAGTCGCAAAGCGCCGACAAGGCCCCCTGGTCCAGGGACTTATGGTAGATCCCGTGTTCCTTTCTGAGCTTTTCCCAGCTTATTCGGATCAGTTCGAGGATGTCGGCGCGGCGCTCGCGCAAGGGCGGGATATAGATGGGAATCACGTTGATACGGTAAAACAGATCTTTTCTGAATTTACCTTCCTCCACCAGCCGGTCCAGGTTTTTATTGGTGGCGGCGATGATGCGCACATCTACATTGTTAAGTTTTTCGCTGCCGACCTTGTCGATTTCCCTTTCCTGAATCACCCGCAGCAGTTTGGACTGGGTCTTTAGCGGCATATCCCCGATTTCATCAAGAAAAATCGTTCCGGTGTCGGATAGTTCGAATTTGCCCTTTTTTCCCCCTTTTTTTGCGCCGGTAAAGGCCCCCTCCTCATAGCCGAAGAGTTCCGCTTCGAAAAGCTCTTCCTGGATGGCCGAACAGTTGAGTCGAATAAAGGGTCCGCTGCAGCGGGAACTCAAGGCATGGATGCTATGGGCAAAAACCTCTTTTCCGACCCCGCTTTCACCGAGAAGCAAAATCGTGGCGTTAGATGAAGCGGCCATCATGGCGGTTTTTTTTAGATTCTGGCTGGAAGGCGAGACAGCGAGAATATCATTGAAGGTAAAGCGGGTATCCGGAATCCGTGTGTCGCCGCGTCGTAATTTTTCTTCGAGCTTCAGGATGCTTTTGGTGAGGGCCTTGACCTCTTCCAGGGTCAGGTACTTGATCTTTCCCACCACTCCGACGCATTGGCCGTTCTCAATAATGGGAATGCGGGAGACAATGACTTCCTGGTTCTTGATAGTCTGGATGCGGTCCAGTTCCGGCGTGGCGGTCTGGGCCACGATATGCATGCGCGTGTTTTCAATGATTTTGGTCACATGCTGTCCGACAGCCTTCTCTTTGGGGATATTGTGTATTTCTTCAAAGCTTTTGTTGACATAGGTGATAATCCCCTCGCGGTTGACGATCATCATGCCATCGGCGCACAGGTCCAAAACCTTCCGAGTAATATTGGGATTTTCGAAAATATTGTCGATGCCAAATTCGCTGACCTCCGCCATTTCACCTCCCGCTCCGCAAAGGGTTCCTGCGTCTCTTGCAAGTATATGCTGTTTTGATGGCGCAATAATCTGCTACCGCCCGGGTGTTGGTTTCCGCTCACCGATCCGGGAGGAGCCAAATGCAGAGAAGGAGGATCTGGTCCGCAACCGGGCACCGGGGGCCACTCCGATCAGCAAAGCTTACGCTGGTTCGGTTTTTCTGCAAATCTTGAGCCAATTTTTCGCACCGACCGGGATAAGGGCGATCGAAGTTCCTACCGGCTCGCAAAAGGACCTGCGAACAGGTCCTCTATAGGCGACGCTGAAACCAGGCAGCTAAACACCGCCAATGCCATATGGACTGCTGTGTAAATCTCATTAACTCAATTGGTTGCAACATATTACGGCCGAACTGCAACATGGTTTTGCAGCCCAGGTTGCTGTTCGGCTGGCGGAGGACAGACTATTTCTCAGGCTGAATGCTTGTTGGTCCACAGCCTGTCGGCCGCCGCCGGTCGATAATCCATCCCGGCGGCCGTGATAGGTGTCAGAAATTGAAACACTATGCAAAAAAGGCTGACAATGCCCCGTCCTGGCACAGTTTTTGTAGCAACCCCTTCGGGAAGGCAGCCCCAACGCAGCGTCTCAAACAAAGGAACGGCTCATATCGAATAAACAACTGGAGCCCATGCACTGAAAACCCCGCCCTAGTAAGAAAGTGCAGGCATCGCTCTGTGGATCGGCGATTTGCCCGCGATGGCCGGGTATCATCACCGACCGGTTTAAACTTAGGAGGGATCCTGATGAACCCAGCACCGAGGAACGACCATACGCAAGCGTGTGGAGCTTTCTTTATCTATGCGGTCTTTTTGCCTGCTGGCGCCGATGGACCACCGGCCTCTATTCTCGAGCTGAAACAAAGGAGCATCAGATGGGAAACAGATACGTTCTGACCAGCGAGTCGATATCGGAAGGCCATCCGGACAAGGTAGCGGATCAAATTGCCGATGCTATTCTGGATCTCTATCTGGCAGCCGACCCCCATGCCAGGGTGTTCTGTGAAACCGTGATCACCGAGGGCAAGGTTATCGTGGCCGGAGAAGTCTCTTCCATCGTACCGGTGCCGGAAGAAAAAATTGAGGCGGCGATCCGGGAGGTGGTCCGAGATGTCGGCTACGGAGATCCGGTTTGGGGGTTCGGTGCGGATGCCTTTGTTTTGCAAAATGATCTGAATAACCGCTGTGGTGATGGATATAACGGCGAGCAGCAAGAAGACAACGAGGCCGATGCCGGGAGGCAGGGAATCGTGTTCGGGTACGCCACCGATGAAACTCGCGAAAAAATGCCGCTGCCCATCCAGCTGGCTCACCGTCTCATGAATCGCCATGCCGAAGTGCGCCGAACAGGCGAGCTGCCCTGGCTCGGGCCGAGTGCCAAGGTCCAGGTAACCGTTAGCTATAAAAATGGTGTGCCGTCAAAAGTCGAGCAGGTGACCCTTGCCACCCGTTGCAACGCCACGGGGAACGGAGCCTCCCTGCGGGAGGCGCTAGTCGAAGCCATTATCAACCCCGTGGTCCGGGAGCCATGGCGTGCCGGGGATATGGGCTGCCTGGTAAGCCCGGTAGGCAGCCGGGGGAACGGACGGACGGGGATCCATATCGGCGTGAGCGGCCGAAGGGTTGCTTCAGACACTTACGGAGGCAGTTGCCCCAATGGGGGCGGCGGGCTTTCCGGCAAGGACCCGACCCGTCTGGAACGCTTCGCGGCCTATGCGGTCCGCCAAGTCGCCAAGAACCTGGTCGCCGCCGGGATTGCCCGGCGTTGCACGGTCCAGTTGGGCTACGCGTTGGGAAAGGCCCGGCCGGTGACCATGAACATCGATTTTCACGGCACGGGCCGTGTTCCTGAAATAGAGACCATGGCGGTGGTGAACCGAGTTTTCGATCTGAGTCAGTCGGGCACTATCAATCGCCTGCAACTGCTGCGGCCGATATACCGCCACTCCTCCGTTTACGGTCACTACGGGAGAGAAAAGGATCCCTATACATGGGAAAATGCCGATCAGGCGGACGTTCTTCGGGGCTTGGTCGCCGTGGCCCTCTCCAGCAAAGACTGTCCATCCATCTTCGTCGCCCTGTGACAGCCGGTTCGTTTTCCGGCCGGTTGTCAGTGACTGCCGACCAGTGTCCACGAACGGAACCCTTGTCACAAATAAAGACACTTCCAGGTATGCGCGCGTGTAAAAGGCGGTAACTGTCAGGATAGGGATAAACGAGCCGGGCCGAAATCTCCTGCCGAGAGGCGATGGCGTTCCCCGCCACGCTACGCGACCCGACTATCGTTGACTCCCCGTCCGACACGGGATCAGCGAGCCGTCCGTACCCTGCATGTCACATCTGTAGACAATTGCCCGCGAGCACCCCCTGCCGAAGAACTTCCCTTGCATAAATATATATAAAATCAATGGCTTAAAGTTTTTATTAAACCCCGGCACACTCCTTGCGTAAGCAGTTCTCGAGACGTCTCCTCGAGAGAAAAGATTTTGTGGCACTAAAAATGGCTTTCACCCTTAGCGGAGGTATTCCAAATGACTAAAAACCCTAAAAAACTAAGAGATGTTTTGGCGGATGCCGGGATCCCCATGGATTTCCAGTCCGGTGGGGTCGCTCCCGACATACTGGTGGACCGCGAAGTAAAGCGCCAACCCCATCCCCGCGTACAGAAGCTGAAAGATATCTTCATGGATACGCTTTCATCCGCCACCAACGAATTCACCTATTGGTATACGCGGGAGTACATGCTGCACGACAATGAAATCCCGGTGGTACGCCGGGCCATGGCCCTCAAGAGTGCCTTTGCACACTCCACTCCGGTCATCTTCCCGGGGGAGTTGCTGACCATGCGCAAGGCCCCGTATTTCCGTGGGTCTTTCCCCATGCCCTGGCTTTCCGAGGGTTTCTATATGGCCAAGGAGGATGAGTTCTACCAGGAGGCCCTCAAGCGCGGATCAACGTCCGTGGATGAACATTCCAAATTCGGCCAGGGTGGAGGCAACGTGCCGAAAAGCTTCGGCAAGGTGGTTTCCATCGCCGGCAAATTCGGCATGCGCCAAGAGGAGATCCCGGCTCTGCTGAAGCTGGCCCGGATGTGGTACGGCAAATCCGTCGACGACCTGGGCAACAAGTATGAGAAGATGGTGCCCAGCTACGGCACCAAGGAAAAGATCATGCGCAACATCGTTTGCATGTTCGATTCCGGCTTCACTCTGCCCCAGGGCCGCGAGGTCATCAATTACTACTATCCTCTAGAGTACGGCTTCGACGGTATCATCGAGATCGCCCGGGAAGGGAAGGCCGAGGTGGCCGGAAGGGCTGACGGCGACGGCATGGTCGGTATAAACCGGCTGTACAACTACGAAGCGGTCATCCTGGCCGTGGAAGGAGTCCAGGCCTGGGTGCTGAACTACGCCAAGGAGGCCCGGCGCCTGGCTGGCATTGAAACCGACGCCCGGCAGAAAAAAGAGTACGAAGAGATGGCCGAACGTCTTGCGTGGATTGGTCACAATCCGCCGCGGACCTTCATCGAGGCCTTTCAGATGATCATCACCATCCACATGGCAGTGCTCAACGAAGACGCCATTTCCGGGATGTCCCCGGGCCGCGTCGGGCAGGTCCTCTACCCGTATTTCGAGCAGGATATTGAAGCCGGCCGCATCACCGAAGACGAAGTCATCGAGCTTCTGGAGCAGGACCGGGTCATTAAGACCTCCATCGACTGTTTTGCTTCCATGGGCGTGGTCGGCGGCGTCCTCTCGGGCAACACCTTCAATACCCTGTCCATCGGCGGCTTGGACCGCAACGGCAAAGCCGTGGCCAACCGCCTCGAATACCTGATCTTGGAAGCAGGAGCCAACAATGCCATGCCCCAGTCCACCCTGGCCCTGCTATACAACGAAAAGCTCCCGGACGATTTTCTCATGCTGGCCATGGAGGTCATCAAAACCGGTGCAGGGTATCCGGCCTTCATGAACGACGATGTAGCCCAAGTCTTCCTCAAGCACCAGTATGGCCCCGAAGGGCTTGATTATAAAGATGCCCGGGCCTGGGCCATCGGCGGCTGCCTGGAAACCTCGGCCTGCATCTGGAAACCGCTGCATCTCAACGGCAAGGAATACTGGATTCCCGGCGGCGCCGGACAGCCCACCAGCGTTGGGGTTCACTTCATCTCCATGCCCAAGGTCCTGGAGCTGACCCTGAACAACGGCAAGGATCCCAGGACCGGCGAGCAGGTCTACGCCCCTCACAACAAGGCCCTGGCCACCTATGATGAGCTCTGGGAACAATACAAGCTCTACTGGCAGGAAACCGTCCTGGCCCTGGATCTGTGCAACAACATCCAGCACGATGTCTGGCGCAAGAACAACATGGCGATTTTCAACTCCATGCTTAAGCCCGACTGCCTGGACAAAGGGCATCTGATCAACGAACTCGGCTACCGTTTCAACGCTTCCTTCAATGTGGAGAGCGCCGGCACCATCAACCTGGTCAACTCCCTGGCGGCTCTGAACAAGCTGGTCTACGACGACAAGGTCGTGACTCTGGAAGAGATGAAGGCCGCCATGAAGGCCAACTTCGGGTTCAAGACCGCCCATGAGATCAACTCCTTCTCCCTGGCCGATCAGGAAAAGGCCGAAAATGCAGGCGATGAATGGGACAAGGTCCACCACCTGTGCCTGCAGGCGCCCAAATACGGCAACGACGATCCGTATGCCGACAACATTCTGCGGGAATGGGAGAATTTCTTCTGCCCGGACTGCGCCAACTATGAATCCCTCTACGGTCATCCCCTCTATGCCTGTCAGATCTCCGTCTCCACCCACGGCGCAATGGGGTCGGCCACCCTGGCAACACCGGACGGGCGTCTGGCCGGAACCACCTTTGCGGATGCCTCCATGTCGGCTTACCCCGGCACGGATCGCAACGGGCCTTTTGCCCTGATGAACTCGGCGTCGGTCTGGGATCATTCCATGTCCCAGAATTCTCAGCTCAACATCAAGATCCACCCCACCGCCATCAAGGGGTTGGAGGGCGCCAGGAAACTCCTGGACATGATCCGGGCTTACATGCGCAAGGGCGGCTTCCATGTCCAGTTCAATATCGTGGATTCCAAGGTGCTCAAAAACGCCCAGGAGAACCCCCAGAACTATCGCGACCTCATGGTCCGGGTGGCGGGCTTTACCCAATACTGGGTCGAAATCGGCAAGAGCGTACAGGATGAACTCATCGCCAGAACCGAATACGAAGGAGTCTAAAATGAAGAAACTATCATACCGCGACACGCGCAACTATGCGCCCATTGATGTGATCAAGGGCATCGACCTGCAAACCAAAAAATTCGTTATGGGGGATGCGGAGGCACCCGAGGGGGCCGAGATGATGCCCAAGTGCAAGTTCTGCAAAAACTTCACGGAGACCGAGGACTACCTGGGAATCTGCGAATCGTCCAGGAATGATCCGAAGTTCATGTCTTACGGCGACATGTATGCGACGACTTGCGAAACATTCGAGGCCAGATAGCGTTGCTGACCGCCGATGGCGGACGCGGCGGGGTGCCGCCCCGCCATCGGGATAACGCGGGGCATCGGCCAAGGCCAAAAGCCACACGGCGGACGGCCCTGCAAGAAAGGGAGATGTTATTATGGATGACACGAGAGCAAAAAGATACGGGTGGTCGGTTGTGGCGGCCTCCTGGCTGGCTGTGTTCTGCCTCTTCGGCTACCGGGCGACGTTTGCCATTCTCAAAGGCCCCATGAGCGCCGATTTAGGCTGGAGTCAGACCCAGGTCACCCTGGGGTATTCTCTGATGATGATGTTCTATGCCGTGACGGCCTTTTTCAGCGGGATGATTCTGGACAAATGGGGCACGAAGCCGGTTTACACGGTTGCCGCCATTTTTGGCGGGCTGGGCTTCTACACCACCAGCCTGATCAGCAGCCATCTGGCCTATTTGTTTACTTTCGGGCTTTTGGCAGAGATTGCAACGGGCATGCTGTGGGTGACGTCCACGGTTTCGGTGCGCAAATGGTATGTCGGCAGATCCTACGGCACCATGTGGGGCATCGCCTTTGCCGGAGCGCCCATGGCCCAGTTTGTCCTGGCGTATGTCACAAAGGCGGCCCTGCGGGGCGATGCGGCGGACACCTGGCGGGGGGCAATGGTCCTTCTATCGGCGATCATGTTCGTTCTGCTGGTACTGGCGGTGATCCTGGCGAAGCGCAGCCCGGAAATATACAACATGAAACCCTTCGGGGAAATCCCCACCCGCGGGGGTGCGGCCCCGGCCGCGGAATACGAGTGGGGGGTCAAGGAGGCTTTTTCGACCTTTGCCGTCTGGGGGGCCATTCTTATGTTCTTGACCAGCATGATGGCCGAATTTCTCATCTGGACCCAGGTGGTCAGTTTCTGGGTGGCCGATCTGGGCTGGACCCGGGATACGGCGGTGCAAAGCTACGCCGTCATCGGGCTAGTGGGCATTTTCAGCATGCCCCTTTTGGGCATCGTGGCCGACAAGGTGGTGCAGGCGGTGGGCAACGAAGTCAAGGGGCGGAAGATCATGCTGTTCGTGGGACCGTTAACCGGGATCTTCGCCTGCGTCTTCCTGCTGATGTCGGGCAAAACCATCATCTGGGCCTATGTGGCCTGCGTGATTTTCGCCATCTACTGGGCCATCGTTCCCGGCGGGGTCGTAGGGTACTGCGGGGCGGTTTACGGCCGCAAGACGCTGGGCAAAATCTGGGGGCTGTCCACATTAATTGTCATGGGCATCGGGCCTTTTACCGGTTCGTTCATCGGCGGCTGGCTCAAGGATGTCTCCGGCAGCTATACCTATTCGATCTTTTATGCTCTGGGCTCTTTCGGTGTGTCAATGCTTCTGGCTCTGGCCTTGCCCATACATGCCCGGCAGAAGAGGTTCGCTCGGGTTTCGCTGGGTTTGCCCTCCGGTGAGGTGGCTCCGGCAGTGAAGTAACATTTCGGAACGGCAAGTTAAAGGCTCCCGGTTTTGGCCGCCGTCATCGAGTCCGGCGAAGCGGGACGGCAGCGTAAACCAAGGCGTCCGGAATCGGGAGCTGCACTTAATGTTCATTCGCGGCGGGCAACCGTCGCTTCTATCGGCGATCCGGGGATGCGCACCAACCCGCGGCCCCTCAACCAAAGGCCTCTTGCGAGGCAGCCACAAACAGAAGGAGGAGTGATCGATGAAAACTGACAAGCCCTCGGTGACGGACAGGCAAAGCGTGGATATCACTTCAGGTGAGCCCAAAGCGCGGTGCCCTTTGGGGTCGGCGGTCCAGGGGCTGATTTTTGATATCCAAGGTCACTCCATCCACGACGGTCCGGGCACCCGCACCACCGTCTTCATGTCCGGCTGCCCGTTGAGCTGCATCTGGTGCTGCAACCCTGAGGGGCTGCATCGCCAGCCGGTGGTTATGTACAAAGAGAGCAAATGCGTGTGCTGCGGCAAATGTATCGAAGCCTGCCTTTACGGAGCCGTCAGTGTCTCCAGGGAGGGCAAACTCGAACGGGTTCGAAGCCTGTGTAACATCTGCCGGACCTACGAATGCATCGGGGCCTGTTACCATGAAGCCATCGGACTCAGTGCCAAGTACTATTCGGTTGATGACCTGATGCGCGTCTTTCAAAGGGACCGCCATTTCTGGGGTTCGCGGGGTGGGGTGACCTTCAGCGGCGGCGAGCCGCTTATGCAGCGGGAATTCATGACCGCAATGCTGAAGCGTTGCAAGGAAGGCTATATCCACACCTGCATCGAAACCACCTCCTGCCTGGATACCGATTACTTCCTCGGCATCATGCAATATGTCGAGTGGGCGTTCACCGACATCAAGCATATGGACCCGCAGGTCCACCGGAAGATCACCGGCGTGGACAACAAGCTGATTCTGCATAACATCCGACGCCTAGTTGAGGCTGACTGGGGCGGCTTTATCGTGCCGCGGATTCCCGTGGTACCCGCCATCAACGATACGGATGAGAATATCCGGGCCACGGCGCAATTCGTCCGAAGCTGCGGCCTGGAACTGATCAATATCCTGCCGTTTCACCGGCTCGGCGAATCCAAATACCGCCAACTGGGTCAGTGTTATCAGCTGGCCGATCAGGCGTCGCCTGCGGCGGAACAGATGAATCACCTGAAGAAGATAATCGAGGATGAAGGGCTGTACTGTTTTGTGGGCTGGGAGACCCCCTTTTGAATCCGTCTCCGTTGTTCAGATATAATGCCGCCATTCCCGAAACCGTGAGTGAATTCCCGCGCACCAAGTCATGCGAAGGAGACCGCCATGGATAAAATTGCCACGGCCTGTGAGGCACTGATCCGGCAAATCATCGACCTGGAATGGGATATGTTCAGTCAGGTTAAATCTCAGAGCGAGGCAGTCTGCCAGCGACAGCCGGGAACCTTTCGCAGGATGCGCTGGATGAGCCACTGTGTGCTGCCATCGGCTGTCTTGCAGTCCTACCGGGATGATTTGAAGGCGGCCCAGGAGGCCGGGCGCAACCTGATGACGGAAAAATACGCCCGAATGCAGGGATTGCTGCCCCCGCGGCAGGACAACCCGCTCATCGAAGATATCGTGGAAGTGGAAAGCGGATGGCTCAACGAGCTCATTGGAAAATATCCACGGATCTTCACTCGGGCCCAGGCGAGCTTCTGTCATTATGCCCGCAGCGAGTTGGGTACCTACTCGGAACACACCATTGAGCTGTATTGTGCCCATGTGAAAGAGGCCGAGGCAATCGGTCGCAATCTGGTCAGGGAACGATATACTCGCCTCTTCGGTCAAATGGGCATAGGCACCATCGAAGACGTAGATCGCGGTCGGGCGGCCCGTGGTTGACTGCAGACTGCATACTGGAAATGGTCACATTTAAATATGGTCAGTGGAAGCCCTGGCTGCCCCTGGCCGCCGACGTTAGCCATAAAGAGTCGAGACGGCTTCCAAGGCAGCTTATTCAACAGGTGGCCATTCTGATACCGGATAACCGGTAATATGTTGCCGATAAACTGGATATTTCCTTATTAAATAGCAACAAATTACCATCTATAGAATTATACTTGATTTTCAATTTAATTGGTAATATATTGCTGATTAGAACATTAGATGGAGGTTAATCAGCAAAAAATGTTTTATAAAATCGATTTCTCGGTAGCAACGAGTGGTCAGATCGAAGCTGCCCTCTGCAAGCGCTTGGAAAGCATACGGCTTTCCCGTAACATAACCCAAGCACAACTCGCTGAAGAAGCCGGCGTCTCGCCTAGAACCATCGGACGGCTTGAAAAGGGCCAAGGTGTTTCCATGGATACTTTCATCCGGATTATGATGGCGCTTAGCATACAGCAAAATCTTGAAGCCCTGTTGCCGGATCCAAAGGTGAGACCAATCGAACGGGTTGGCATGGGCGCCGGAGAGCGTCAGCGCGCACGCCCTGCTAAATCGATGGATGAACTTCCAACTTGGTCGTGGGGTGACGGGGAGGACGATGGTGAATAATGATGCACGCGTCGTTCTGTGGGGTAGTCACCGCACAAGCTTATGATCCGCTTCGGTAAAGCTATTGAAGAGCAATGTTTTGCGCGCATTGGACGCCCTTCATGTTGCGTGTGCTCTTGAGTGGCAGGCTGATCTCTTTGTAACCTCAGACCGAAGGCAACTTACGGCCGCCATGAGTACGGGTCTTCGTACTGAATACATAGGCCAGCCAATCAGTTGAGCTGACGGGAAAAAGCTGGCGATTATTCGCTAAGATCTGTGCCACCTTGTGAGTTATCTGGCTCGCAGCTCACTTCCACATTGGCTTGCAGGAGAGATGCCAAGAAATATGGCAAAACAAAAGCAACTATCCCGACGCTGCTCAAGCTTGGAGGATCACTGAGACGCCAGCGGTGCAAGGTGGTTGCGTTCAAGGTACTCTTTGCCCTGGGATGAGGTAATCACCAGCAGCCGGTCCCCCGCTTGAAGGAGGGTGTCCGGATGGGGCAAACGAATCTGACCCTCGCGCAAAATAGCGATAAGTTCAAACTCGCCTCCCAGCTCTTCAGAAGGGCCGAAGCGGGCCGGTTTGCCAACCCAGGCGCTTTCCGGCCGAAGGATGCCGATAGCCAACTGCTTTCCCTCCGACAGGTTTACAGCTACCCCCGATTTCAAGAGTGTCATAAGGTCCAGATGACAAACCTTGTTGGGCTCACAAACCCATGGTTTGCACACAAGGTCCAGAGCAATGCAAGTGTTTTCCATATCATGGGCGGGCGACTCGGCTCTGGAAGGCATCTGCGCCTCGTAAAGACTCCGATACTTGAGGGGGGTGGAAAGGATTGTCTGCACGAGGTAGCTCAGCATCACGGCCAGAGCTGCAGGGACAAGCAACTGATAGCCTCCGGTCATCTCTGTCACCATCAACAAGGTGGCAATCGGCACCCGTGCGGCACCGCCAAAAACGGCTGCCATACCAACGATCACGAAAGCCGCCGGCGGCTGATGAAAGAGTCCGGCCATGAATCCGCCGGCCATTCCCCCAACGACCAGACTGGGTGCGAAAACGCCGCCGGAGCCGCCGGATGAAACGCTCAGGGCAAAGGCCAGCATTTTGGCAAAAATCAGGGCGAGCAGCAACATCAGCGACAAACGCCCATTGATTGCTTCCTGAATCCAACCGTAACCGCCCCCCAGCACCTGGGGGAGAACAAGTGCCAACAGGCCGACACAAAGACCGCCGATGGCCGGTTTGATGTGCGGCGGAAGAGGTATTTTGTGAAAGAAGTCCCGCATACCGTAAAAGACCATCGGTAAAAGTGTTGCCACTATCCCGCTGCCGACACCGAGCACCGCATACCAGATATAATCGGTGAACATAGGGACGCTCAAGTCCGGGGGCACCTGGAAAAGGGGTTGCCATCCCACAAACACGCCGTTAATGACATAGGCCACCAGGGACCCCAGCATGGTGTAGAGCAGGGCGGCTGCTTCGAATTCCATATCGGCGTACAACACCTCGATGGCAAAGATGGCGGTCCCAATGGGCGAGCGGAAAATCGCTGCGAGCCCGGCGGCCATGCCAACGAGTACCAGAAGGCGCCGGTCCTCGTCCGAACGTTTGGTCAGACTGGCGTATATCGCTCCGATCCCCGCACTCATCAGGGCCGTCGGTCCCTCCCTTCCGGCGGCCCCGCCTGACCCTATGGTTATGGCCGAAGCCACTGCTTTCAGCGGAGCCACCCGCGCGCGGATAAAGCCTGCGGCACGGTGAAAGGCTTTCACCGCAGTGTCAGTGCCGTGTCCCTCCGCTTCGGGTGCCAGGCTGTAAACCAGAATACCCGAGATGAGGCCCCCCAGGGTGGTGCTCAGGGGAATCCACCACAAGCCATGCGAGCCAATCACCTGTTTGAGCACGCCTCCCTCGTCCGGCAGTCCCGGCGGGGAATATCCCGCCAACCCGCCCAGGAAGAGGGCTTCGGCTCCCTTCAACATGAGCGTGAAAACTTGGGCGCTGAGGGCCCCCACTACGCCCAGCAATACCGTATCGATGATGATCCATTGATTTCGGCCGGTTTGCATGTCTATCTCCTTCGAGATGTGCTATGCGCACTTATCCCACCCGCATAGAACCGAGCACACTTGGTTTTTCCTCTTCCCCCCGACTGATGACGGGCCCTGAAAAAGATTTGGATAAAAGAAATAACAAATCCATACCGAACGTTTCGAACGCTAACGATTTTTTAAATATACGGAAAATAAACTTGGGTTTGAATGGGTTCAATCCTGTATAATAAGACTGGAATCAGTGTATCTTTTTGGCGCCGCAGGGAGATAGCGGCTCATGCTCTAACCGGTCTCTCCACTCCTCCATTATCATCCAGAAATATTTCTATATTGACACACATAATAATGTTGGCATATTATAGCTATAACTATCAATATAAATGGAGTGTCCTATGCGCACTATTCAAATGACACTTGATGATGATCTCGTAAAAAAGGTCGATGCTATAGCAAATGAGCTTCAAACAACACGCTCTGCGTTTACGCGAGATGCATTGCGGGAAGCGGTTCAACAATACAACATTCGCCGTCTTGAATTGAAGCACCGCCAAGGCTACGCGGTTCGCCCAGTCAATGAAGAGGAGTTCAGTGTCCGGGAAAAAGAACAAAATTGGGGGGATGAATGAAGAGGGGTGAGATCAGATGGTACAAATTCAAAGCTGCTGATAAGAAACGGCCGGTTTTAATTTTAACCCGCAATTCCATACTGGAGTATCTTGGGGAAGTCACCGTGGCCCCGATCACCACGACCGTTCGGGATATACCTAGCGAAGTATTCCTCTCAAAACAAGACGGGATGATAAAGGACTGCGCAATAAACTTCGATCACCTTCAAACGGTGTCGAAGGGAAAGATTGGATCGCTGATAACAACACTTTCTATAGATAAATTAGAAAAAGTGAGAGCGGCCGTACAATTTGCCCTGAACCTATAACGGGCAATTGCCCTTTGGGAAAATAAAGCAAATTTTGAAATATTCCCGTATGTCTTTAGAAAAAAACAAAATGATAATGAGGCGGTAGAATTTGCCTAACACAGCCACTGGAACGGATCAGTCTTCCCACCGCTGAGCTTCGCCACGGCACAGCGGCGTAAAGATATCGGTTTTACCTAAATGCCGTGCAGGATTGGCCTGATTTTTTGCCGCTGCTCACCGGCGGCAGGCATTCAATATTTTCATGAATCAGGAGTCCCGGGAACATGAAAGAGCAAGGAATGAATAAGAAGCTCCTATTTTTTGTACTTCTCTCGCTGGTTGGCTCTGCCAATGGTCTTTTTCCTGCGGAGCCTTCCTCGGGTATGGCGGAATATGAACGTGATTCAACCGCACTGTTCAGGTCTGCAGACTCATTTGAGACCGCATTGCATATCTGGCAGACACCGGAAGATATCAACGCGTGGATCGCCGGCAATTTCTCATACGACATGGATCGAGCGGCACGGCTTTCTGAAACGCAAAGAACAAAGAATGTGCAGCTCTCGGTATATACCCCTGATGAACTCTTCACTATTAAGACCGGTGTGTGTGTTGACCTGTCACGCTTTGGGGTCGAGACGCTCAGACGCATAGATCCGCAGAGTGAACCGCACTACCTGATGATTGAATTCGAACCAATACAAATTGCGGGAAATACACTTCGATTTCATTGGCTGGCGAGCTTTAAACGTGACGGCAAACGTTTCTTTTTCGCTGACTCGAAGCGCCCAGGATATATTGCCGGCCCTTACGGTGATGCGCGAGACTTCATAAACGAGTATTCGCTGTATAGAGGTCGAAAGATCATTGCTTTTCGGGAATTGGAGTCGTACCAAAAACAGCGCCGGACCAAGGCAATGACGCAACAGGTAAAAAGGAAGCCCTAACAATGGCATAAAAATGGACGTGTTATTCCGTGCGGTTTCTACAGACGACAGTCTGTATTAAGTGGCGCACCAGCTTAATTTTTCGGTCTGATACTCGCCCGTCATTTACGCCTGGTGTTGGACATGGAGATATATTTATTATTTTGAACACTCACTTTCTCACCCGCCATCGACGAAAGCTGTATTTTGCATTAGCTTTTGTCATTATTGTTCACCTGCTCAATATTTTTGTATTTGCCAAATATTTTAGCGAATTTGCATTCGCTTCATTTTGGTTATTGATGTTTCCCGGTTTTGTCTCAATATATTTGATTCTTGCTGCCGCCTTTGAATTTACATTAAGAAAAAGACGGAAAACGGTCTTAAGAACCGTTGAATTTATTTTTCTGGGATTACTTACGGGCGCAACAACTTTTATATTCTTGTTTTCGCTATGGTATTTTGGCGGCCTTAAATATGTTTAAAGTTATATTTCTCCTTCAAAAAGAGTCATTCAAATCGCCCGCTGTTTCCTCCCCTAAACAGGAACCCTAGGTTCTGCAATCTCCAAAAACCGGAACATGGAATTCCACCTGTCCGTATATAATCTATATTCGGCCAGCTACCCCTCTTGTCGGCTTTCATACGTCTACCAAAAAAGTAAATGGGATGACAGGGCCATTCCCCGGCAGTTCCGGGGCTGAAAGCCAAAAAATAGATTTATTATAAAAAACAGTTAGTTGCATTGTGGCATGGTATTTGCTCAAAATAATGTGGTGGCCGTGTCGATCGCCGCTTTTAATGAAGCAAAATATATAGTGACGGATATTTAGACCAGCGCCCGGCAGCTGAATTTCATTGAACATGAAGTTGCCGTTGTCGGTACGGTAGAAAGACAATGGGTCAAAGCTTATCCGCACGTTTTCGATTTTTATGGTTTTGGCGTCAAGCCTATGCATATATGCAAAATCTTTAGAGCGCGCTATCGCCGGATCTGATCAAGCACAAGACAGGCTTCATTTATTTAATCCGGATTCACTCATGTCAGCAGGCTAAACCTTTCTAGGATGGCTCTTAACAAAAGGCATGGAGGTGTGTAATGGAAAGCAAGCTATTCAAAACGGAAGATTGGTGGGCGGTATGGATCGGGATGTTCATCTTTATTATCGGATTGGGACCCATGATCGGGTGGGATACCCTGGGGTGGGCCGCAAAGCCGAATACGTGGACAGCGCTCTCGAAGGGGGTGACACCCTTTTCTAAGGGTTATGAGGGCATGTCGGGGTTTTTTTCTCTGGTCTTAACTTATCTGGCATTAATTGTGGTCCTGGGTATCGGGGCAAAGTCGCTGGGTGCGAAAATGGGTAAATTCCTGTATGGATTTACCGTGATATTCTGGCTGACGTATGCCTGTGTTTTAATAGGAAATTATGCCTATATTGCCGTGAATGCCCCTGCGGATCTGCAAAAATTCGGCATCGGCTGGTCATTAAAGCTGACCGGTGAAGCCGGTTTGATTGTGGCGTTGCTGGCCGGTCTTTTCATCAGCAATTTTTTGCCGGATTTCGCGGAAACGCTGAAAGAAGCAACCCGGGCCGAGTGGTATATTAAAACCGCCATCGTGATTCTAGGCGCCGGAATCGGTGTCAAGGCCGCCGGAGCGCTCGGACTTGCATCTGCCGTGATGTTTCGGGGTCTGTGCGCCATCGTTGAAGCCTATCTCATTTACTGGGCGCTGGTTTACTGGATCTCGAGAAAATATTTCGGTTTCAGCCGGGAGTGGGCGGCGCCGCTGGCCTCCGGCATTTCTATTTGCGGGGTTTCCGCGGCAATCGCTACCGGCGGAGCGATCCGCGCAAGGCCGATTGTCCCGATCATGGTTTCGTCGCTGGTAGTGGTTTTCGCAGTGGTTGAGCTTCTGGGTCTGCCCTTTCTGGCCCAGGTGTTCCTTTATAAAGAACCGCTGGTGGCAGGGGCCTGGATGGGACTTGCCGTTAAAACCGACGGGGCCGCGGTGGCCAGCGGGCAGATTGTGGATTCCCTTATTCTTGCAAAGGCCCTAACCGCTCAGGGCATTAAATATGAACCGGGCTGGCTGCTTTCAACCGCCACGACGGTGAAGATTTTTATCGATATCTTCATCGGTGTATGGGCGTTTATTCTGGCTGTAATCTGGACCACCAAAATTGAACCGGTCCCGGGGGAAAAGGTCGGCGCCGGTGAGATTTGGGAGAGATTTCCGAAGTTTATCATCGGATATGCGCTCACGTTTCTGCTCATGCTGGCCGCATGCCTACTCTTTCCGGGCATTGTCGCAAAGGCGAAACTGGCAACCGGTGAAGCTGACAACTTCAGAACGCTCTTCTTTGCCCTTACCTTCTTTTCCATCGGGTTGGTGTCCAATTTCCGCAAACTCTGGGAAGAGGGTATCGGCAGGCTGGCCCTTGTGTACATAATTTCTCTTTTCGGGTTTATTATCTGGATAGGGTTGCTCATTTCATGGATCTTTTTCCACGGCGTCAGACCGCCGGTAGTTGGCTGAATCTATAGAGGAGGACTATTATGACGACAGAGAAACCCAAAGTCGCAGAAGAGCTAAAGAAGATGGAGTACGAACCGCTGCTGCCGATTGAAAAAAAACTGATTTCATCGAGCCTGATTCTCGGCGCTATACTCCTGGGAATTCTGATTTGGATAAGCTATACTTTCTTCCCCGGCGGGCATTAATTTGAAGCGCACCAGCGAGCGCCATCCCCGTCCCGCGGGATTGCGGAGATGGCGAGCGCCTATCCGAATTAGACAATGGAATGCGTCCGGGCTTGGATTTGCAGGGGGCATGCACCTGATCCTGAAGGTCGATCTGCCCCCTGCCGCGCAAAAATCATCTGAATACCGCAGTTGCGGATCTGGAAGAGGCCTTAAGCAGAAGTGCGAACAGCTTTGGCCGGTCTGCAAAAAGGTTCAGCCGTAAAGGAAAAGCTTTATGAAAATGGCAAATATTGCGTTCGGAGTTACAGACTGGTCGGAGATCGAAAAGACAGAACATAAGGGTGAAAGGGGCATTGCCTACTGGCGGACAAGAGAGTTTGGCGGCATCCGGGTACGTATGGTCGATTACTCGCCAGGATATCAGGCCGATCATTGGTGTTTAAAAGGACACATTTTGCTGTGTATTGAAGGTGAGTTGCACACCGAGCTTTCTGATGGCAGGAAATTCACTCTGACTCCAGGGGTCAGCTATCAGGTGGCTGACAATGCCGAGCCTCATCGCTCCTCTACAAGCACAGGGGCAAAACTATTTATCGTCGATTAATATGGCACTGAAGCAGGCCTGCTCAACCAACAAGACCGAAGCACAAAATGAACCGGGCGCTCACAAAGCCGGGCGCCGGTTAGCGCAATGCTTGATCAATCAATATAGGAGAAAATCATGAAATTGCCTGAGTATGTAACTGTTGATGAAGTAAAACGAGTCTGCAACGAAATTGGCTTGCGTGACTGGTCCAGAATCACGGATCCAACTGTTTCAGCAGAAGAAGCATCCACGATACTTAATATTGTGAACACCCAGGGAATGAATATACCCCTTGAGGCGTTTCGAAAAGGTTTAGAAGTTGAGCTTGAACATGGAACAAGATTTGGGGATGCAAATGTAACGAACAACCACCCAATCCTGACAGGCAAGATCGTTATCGCCCATCTTAAAGAGACGATGGACTATTATGAAAGAATCGATGTTGCCGAAATGGAGGGTGATTTATTGAAAGCGATTCTGTCTCGAAATATCGAGAAAATAGAATCAAAGTTTAAAAAACTCATCGAAGCGCAGAAGTTACTGAATCAATCCGTTGCCGGCCAATTGAAGAAACGCAGCTAACATTCGGGTGCCTTGGGGACCGCTCGTGCCTTGCAGTCTGTTAAGTGAGCCCTTAGTACATGAGATCATCACAGACATCAGCAACCATGTCGCGGGTGACGGTTCAACAGCAACAGTTATCGGCCCCGCCAGGGGTTTGCAGATACCACTGCCGATAACCGTCACCATTGAACCGTAAAAAAAATGAACACTGCAGATGAATTTGAGTAAAGTGTTATTTCCGGCAGTGAATCAACAAGACCCCCCGCCCCCGCCGCCGCCACCGCCACCGCCGCCGCCATCCGGCTCCGGTGGCTTGGGTCCGGCAACCTTCTCGAGTTCCTGGACCTTTTGCTGAAGCGCTTTCTCCTGGCCTCTTAGACGTCCCAAATCATGCTGACACCGATTTATCTCTTTTTGGGCCACTTCCTGATTCAGCCGGTGCATCTGAACCTGTTCGGCCACATAAGGGGTCGGACTAGATTCAACCATATCCTTGGCCATGCTTGGCCCGCTGGGATGTCCCATTGCTTCCATAATTCCATTATGGGAGTCAATGTTGAGCTGGCGCGCATCCGCCAAGTCCTGTTCGGTCTTGGAAATCTTTAGCTGGACTTTGGCAAGGTCGGATCTTGCCTGGGCCAAATCCTTGGACTCTTTGGACATGGGCACATGATCAACCATAAAGTCGGTCACGGAGCTGGTGACCGAATTAATGGCGGACTCGCAACCTGCCAAAACCATTAGAGAACAAATAAGAACAAACACTGCTTTTTTCATAGGCGGTTTTCCCTTCTTGTATTTGTTGTTCATAACGTCGGAATGTTTTTATGATAAAATTTGCTGAGAATGGTAATTTCTCATTCGTACGGGTCCCTTGGCTAAAGTCAATCACAGGCCAGCATGGACATTAAGATTCCATAGGCTATCACTGTATTTATCGTTGAATTACGGGATTACTTTAGTAAAATTTTCTGGATATTACCTGAATATTGCACTGATCTGAGGCTTTCCTCTGCAAGGCACATAAATGCGACGCCGTAGTGCGCTATACGAGCCCTTAATTAAGCTGCTGTTTGAAGTTCGGAGGCTCGAACCTCGGTTCAACGCGCCAGGGCGGCTGCATCCCAACGGAAGGGGGTAAAGGCAGCAAAAAGTAAAGAATCCCGGCCCAGCTTCCTGCCCGTAGGCCTACAGCCCGGAGGGAAGACCGGGTTTTTGATGTTAGATTAAAAATGCACGGAGCGGCGATTTTAGGATATGAAGGCAGCTGATATAATATGCGTTGCGCTGCTTGGGCTGCTTGCTCCCCTGTTCGGCTTCGCTCAGGAAGCGACGCAATCTGATGTTGAATCTCTTTTGAACCGAATTGAGACGGCCTACAGCGCAGTCGCGAACTACCAGGTGAATATAGAGGTCAGAGACTACCGGCCCGGTGCGGAATTCGAAACCAAAAAATTTTTGTATACCTATAAAAAGAAGCCGGGTATCAGCGGCGGGACAGCCTGGCCGCTCGGACGCCTCTCCTGGGCTTGGATGAGCTGTAATCTTTAAGCGACTATCGGAAGCAACCTGAGATTATTTGGCTTCCGCTTGCCAGTGATTTCGATAATGGCGGTAAGTTGATGGCTCTCCGTGGAACTCCCTATAAAGTACCGACCCCTATTTTCTCTTTGGTATCTTCGAGTTCATGTTTATATTCGTAGGTGTGAAATCTTTTGTACCGAGAAAAAGTTTTCACCGGAACAAAATTGAAATATGAATCGCAAAACTCTGAAGGATGCCTGCGAGCAGCTCCAGTCGGGCTTTCCATCCAGCGAATGGACCCGGCGGGCTTCACCCTACCGCCTGCTGTAACCGTCAAAAAGGGGATGCGCCGGGGTGCATCCCTTTTCGGTTTAGCGTATTTGGAATACCAGCTAATTGCGGCAGTTTTTGGCAGGCGGAAATTGGGGGAGGAGGGGTTTCTAAGCTTGAGGAGCTGATAATGAATAAAACCAGGCTTGAAGCGTTCAGCGACGGCGTACTCGCAATCATTATTACAATCATGGTATTGGAATTGAAGGTGCCTCACAGCGCCGGCATCGAGGCGCTGGCGCAATTGTTCCCCGTGTTCTTGAGTTATGTATTGAGTTTCGTCTACCTTGGCATCTACTGGAACAATCACCACCACATGCTGCACGCCAGCCGCAAAGTGACCGGCTCGATACTGTGGGCCAACCTTCACCTCCTGTTCTGGTTGTCGCTGGTACCGTTCGCAACCGGCTGGATGGGCGAAAATCAGTTTGCCGCGGCACCTTCAGCGATTTATGGTGCGATTCTGCTCATGGCTGCCATCGCGTACTGGATATTGCAGCAATTGATCATTGCATCGCAGGGGCAGGACTCGCTCTTAAAGAAGGCGATCGGCGGCGATTGGAAGGGTAAACTCTCGCCGGTTTTGTACGCCGTTGCGATTGGCATGGCCTTTTGGTCGCAATGGGTCTCCATTGGCCTATATGTTCTAGTGGCACTCATTTGGCTGGTGCCGGATCGGCGGATCGAGCGCGTCCTATTGAACCAGAATACCGAAGCGCTCAGGCAGTTAAAGGATTGAATGCAAGAGGAATAGCGGAGATTCCCAAGCCGGTCGCGGCGCTGATGCTTTACCGGACCGGCCGGGGCAGCCGCAATCATGTTGCCCCAGCCCCCGAATCGCACAAACAACAAATTAAGAGTAGAAAGCAGGCGAATGAAATACGCCAAATATCATGCCCTGGGCAACGATTACATTGTCATCGACCCGGCCAAAATTCGGGACCAACTTTCTGAAAACATGATCCGCCGGATCTGTCACCGAAACTACGGGATTGGATCTGATGGTATTTTGCTTGGCCCCCTTGACAGCAGCGTCTGCAATTTCAGGCTGCAGATTTTTAATCCTGACGGCAGCGAAGCTGAAAAGAGCGGAAACGGTCTGCGCATCTTTGCAAGATACCTTTGGGATGAAGGTATCGTCGCCGAAAAGTCTTTCACGGTTGAGACGCTCGGTGGTGCAGTTACATGTCAAGTCGATCCCGACGGCAAGACGGTGAAGGTGGAGATGGGCGAAGTCAGCTTCGACAGCACGGTTATCCCGGTTGCGGGCGACCCGCGCGAAGTGCTGAATGAAGAAATTGAAACTGAAGGCCGTGTTTTTATATTTTGCGCGGCGACGGTCGGCAATCCTCACTGTGTGGTTCGTTCGAAACATCCGACACCCGAAGAGGCCCGCCGCTATGGTCCGCTGATTGAAACCGAACCCCGCTTTCCGAACCGTACGAATGTTCAGTTCATGCAGGTCATCGATCGTAATAACATCCGGATTGAAATATGGGAACGCGGCGCCGGCTACACGCTGGCTTCAGGCAGCAGCAGTACGGCTGCGGCTGCCGTCGCTCACAAGCTTGGTCTCTGCGAACCGGACATCATGGTCCATATGCCGGGCGGCCGCCTTAACATCCGGTTCAACAACGGCTTTTTCGCCACCATGACCGGCCCGGCGACAAAAATCTGTGACGGCGTAATGACATCCGAAATGTTCAAGGAAAGCTCCTAACCCGGACCAGCCTAAACCAATCAGGAAATCAAAAGGGATCACATCTTAAATATTTAATAATTGGAATGAATTCTTAGTAGAGTAGAACATCGGTGCAGTGGCTGCAGGCGTCGGCGGCATCTCTGCCGATTTCCCGGCAGACCTCAGTCCGACTACCATACCTTCCTTCCCTTAGTCCCCTCGTCGAACCGGACGTCGGGTTTTCCCCGGTACGGCTCACCGACGACCTTCCCCATGTGTTTATCAGTAACCGTTGTCGTTGAATTACAGTGACTAACCGAACTGGTATAATCCCAGTCGAACAACTAAATTGTTGTGGACTCTCCAAGTGCCCCTCGATCGATCACTGTACTTCCGCCTCAGGAATATTCGCAGCCGTTCGCGGACAAAGGCATTGAGTTTGCGAAGCCCTTTGAGCACCGGTCTTGTCGCTTTGTGATAATTGTTCCAACCCCGTATTACCGGTGTCAGCTCTTTTATCAACTCCTCCAGCGACAGACTATAGCGGCGCCCGATGACTTGCCTTACTCGCTGCCTGATGCGCCCCATCGAACGCTCTGAAGGCCATAATGCGCAGAACTGCTTTAATTTCGAGTTCTTCTTGCGCACCGGGCACACACGGAAATGCACGCCGAGAAAATCAAACCCGTCTTTCGCTTTAACCATACGCGTTTTATCCGGGTGCAGCTTCAAGCCAAGACGTCCCAGCATCTGCTCCACCTGCTTTTTAACCTGCTTTCCGTTACGCCACAGCAAGATAACAAAATCATCCGCATATCTTACCAGTGTTCCTGGAATTCCCGACATCTGGAACATTTTGTCAAACGAGTGTAGATAGATATTGCTCAGCAACGGTGAAATTACACCACCTTGCGGAGTTCCCAGCCCGTTCGTTTCGATATATTTGCCCTCTTCCATGACCCCGGCTTCCAACCACATGCGAATTAACTTTAAAACACGAGCATCAGCGATGCGGCGTTCAACCAGTTCCAGTAGAATATCCTGGCGAATATTGTCGAAAAATCCCGTTATATCGGCGTCAAAAACGATGCGCTGACCTTTGAAGGTAATCCTGCGTTCTATTATACGGATCGCGTCATGGGCGCTTCGCCCCGGACGAAATCCGTGAGAACAATCCAAAAAATTGGCCTCAAATATCGGCTCGATTACCAGTTTGGTCGCCATCTGGCAAACGCGGTCAAAAATAACCGGAACCCCAAGCGGCCTTTTCTCAGGTTTGCCCGGTTTGTCGATATAGCACCGCAGCACTGGCTGCGGCCGGTACCGCTTGCTTTTTAATTGCTCGCGGACTTCCGCCAGAAATTGATCCACACCAATTACATCCTCGATGTATTCAAAATCCTGCCGATCGACTCCAGGTGCACCCTTGTTGGCCTTGACGCGCTTCCAGGCCTCCAAAACAACATCTTCACGATAGATCTTATCGTAAAGAGCCCCGAATCTCCTATCCAGCGACTGCTTCGCTGCATGGGACAGTTTAGACTGCAAGTCAGAAACTTTATTCCGCACGTTCATAGCTCCTTGAGCACTCATGCCTTCTTACTGTTACCAGATAGAAATGCAACTGGTGTTTAAACCGGTGATGATTCGGGACAGTTCGAGTTCTTGGCCCGGTGGTCGCACCGTTCCCCAACGACTGCCGGTTGGGTTTTGTTAAAGCGGGGTCCCCGTAAACCCGCACCTTATCCTCACCCTCAAATCTATCCACTGTTCCGCATTTCAACTCACACCCTAAACGCGGTCGAAGTATGGCCCCACGCTCAGGACAGGTTATGTTGTCCTGCCCGTCGTCACTTCCAGGCCACTCCGACTTCCCTACGCCCATCACCTCCATCTTGCCGGTTTCACCCGACTTGATACAGGCTTACCGCAGGCGGAGACCTGCGGAGACGCTGGGATCTCAGGTCTTTCCTCCATTATCTGTCACCGCATGCCGTTGGCCTTACCCCGGGTCCCTACCAGGTGCTCATACCCTTTGCTTCCCTGGTAGCTCTGGCCTTCTCCCAAATTATAGAGGATCGGCGGGTATCCCTGCGATGCAGGGTTTATCCCTCAATCGGACTCTCCCAGCTATAGCCGTCCGATCACATCTTACGAGGCTGCACCATTCGCGTCATGCTACGGCCTGCGGTTTTGGCCGGCACCCCTGACTGGGTAAAACCCGCATGTCCTGCGAGCCGTCTCGGTACCGTGTCGGGGCAAGTTCAGCCCGCGTGTTACCACGCGAACCCGCCCTCTGCCTTCATATCCATAAGGGCAACTGATATGATAACCTCCTTTCAGGTTACTAGATAATGGTCTCGCGACCTCGTACATAATTAAGATGCGACCCCTCCTCCCGCAAAGATGTGACCCCTCCTCCCGACACAAAATTTTTACCAAAAAGTGATACTTTCGTGAGGACTAAGTGATTAAGGCCTCTTATTAATAGGAAAGTGTCGTCAAGAGTTCCCCTGCCTGATCGAATAATTTTTATAGCTCGCTTTCAAAAAAAACAAGTTTATATCAACTCAACTTTTCGACCATCAACCCAAGCCCGGTTTCCATTTGGAGCCCGGGACCCTAAAAGAGAGGAGGTCTTATGATACGCCGAAAAATACTGCAGCTTTGTCTGGCCGGCCTTTTGGTCGGTGCCGCCGGAGTCGCCCAGGCCGATAAAAATTCAGCTTCAACGTCGGTCCCGTCCCCGCAAGCCTTGGCAAAAAAAATGGCGGCGGTCAGAGTCCCTTTTATTGAAAATAAAGGGCAAATCGCCAATGATGATGTTCAGTTCTATGCCCAGACGTTCGCCGGAACATTATTTGTTACCAAGGAAAACCATTTAGTGTATTCATTGCCGCAAAAAAATCACAAAAATGCCGGGGCAGTTTGGGTGTTTCGTGAATCGTTTGTCGGCCGGCGGCAAACACGCCCCCGGGGTGAGCGTGAAAGCCCTGTCCGGGTGAGCTACTACAAAGGCAATGATCCACACGCCTGGCAAAAGCAGGTGCCGGCATTCGACGGCATTGCTTTGGGCGAGTTGTTTCCGGGAGTCCGCGTGTCGCTCAAGGCCGCGGGCAACAATGTGGAAAAATTGTTCTATGTGTCGCCGGGCGCCATACCGGATGCGATTAAAATCGATGTCGACGGCGTTCGGTCTATGTCCATTAATGCACAGCGGCAATTAGTCCTGGATACGGCGCTGGGCGATATTGTTTTTACGGCTCCCATCGCCTACCAGGTGATGGACGGCAAACGGCAGGCAGTTGATGTGGCATATACGCTTGCCGACGGCCGCTACGGATTCAAAGTGGGTGATTATGATAAAAATTATGAACTGGTAATTGATCCGCTGCTGGCCTCCACTTATATCGGCGGCCACAATCCGAGCCCGCCGGGAAATTATGACGACGATATCATCTATGGCATGGTCGCAACTGCTGACTCGGTCTATATCGCCGGCGCCACCCAGTCGCCTGATTTTCCAGTCGAGATGGGATATGATGAAAATCTTGACAGCGCTTACCCCGACGGCTTCATCACCCAACTGACCAGCGATCTATCGACCCTGGTTGCGTCTACTTATATCGGGACCCAATATTTCGACCGGGTGCAGGACATTGCCGTGGATGACAGCGGCCTGATCGTCGCGGTCGGCCAGGCGGGTTACGGGTTTCCGGTAACGAACGGGGCTTATACCTGGAGCGGCACCACGCCCGTCGGCGGGGGATTCATTGCCAAGTTCAGCGCCGATTTGGCGAACCTGGTGGCTTCCGCTGTGGTGACGCCTTCCGATTATCCACTGCAGGTTGCCCTGGGCAATGATGGCATCTATTTTGGCGGCCGCACCAATAATCCCGGTTTCCCGATTACACCGGGTGCCTACCGTTCCACCTGCTGCCCGGCGGGAGGATTCGGCATCCGCGAGTATGATGGTTTTGCCGGCAAGATGTCTTCGGATTTAACCAGCCTGGAAGCCTTGACTTATCTCGGGGGAGACAGCGTCTCGGGAATTGCGGTGGCGTCCGACGGCACGGTGTTTATTTCCGACGGCACCGATAATGCAATTACCGGCTACCTGGCCCGCTTCGATGACGTTCTCACCAGTCGTCTGGCTTACCTGAGCTACTATCCGGGCAGCACCAGCGGCAGCAGCCGCACCTATTTTAATGATGTGGCCGTTGGTGACGGCTTTGTCGTGGCGGCCGGCCAGACTTACATGAATGATTTGCCCGCTACCGACGGTGCCTTTGATACCAACTGCGGTTCGGATGGCGTTTGTGACGGTGTGGGGTCATTGCTGGTGCCCAAGCCCGACGGTTTCGTCGCCAAATACAGCCTTGATCTGCAAACCACGCTGGCCTTGACTTACCTGGGCGGATCTGACGGCGAATCGTGCCGTTCCATCGCATTGGATGCGAACGATGACGTCTATGTTGCCGGTGAAACCTTCTCCCCGGATTTCCCCACCTCCGCCGATGGCGCCGACACCGGCTGCGGCACCGACGGACAATGCAATCCTTCCGGTACCTATAGCACTCCCACGGCCGACGGCTTTGTGGTTAAACTGTCCGCCGACTTGTCGCAGATGCTGTATGGCAGCTTTATCGGCGGATCGGACGAAGATCGCCCGAACGTTATTGCCGTAAATGATGCAGAGGGGGTCTATGCCGCCGGCTATACCCGGTCGCCAGACTTTCCGGCAACAGCCGGCGCCTTGGATAGGACCTATAACGGCGGCACGTCGGATGCTTTTGTCAGTCTGTTTGACGCCGCAGGCGATGGTTCCGGCGGCGGGGGTGGCACGCCTCCCCCCAATGAGGCACCGGTGGCCGACGCCGGCAGCGATCAAACCGTCGGTTCGCGGCAGCGCGTGTATCTGGACGGCAGGGGATCAAATGACGCCGACGGTCAAATCGTCCAGTATCACTGGACCCAGGCAGCCGGGGCTGCCGTATCAATAAAAAACGCCAATTCCGCGGTGGCGAATTTTACCGCGCCCAGACCTCGGCGCGGTGCAACCATAACGCTGGTGTTTGAATTGGCAGTGACCGACAACCTGAATGCCACAGCCACCGATCAGGCAACCGTAAAAATAAGTCGATAGCTGAGGGTTTTTCAAGTATTCCATCATTCCAGAATTCCATTATTCCATGATGGAGACAAGAGCCCGACCGTCAAAGAATAACCTGTATTTTCATATAGCCGTGGAATTTAGAGACGATTAATCATCGGGCGCTTTTTAAGCGCCCGTTTTTTATCGCCCGCCTGAGTTATGGCTGAAAAATCAGGTCCGCCCCCGAACGCAGGCTCCCTTTTGAGCCGTTGACACACCTGTCTAAATTAATTATCTTTCAAAAATTCTTATCATCCGAAAACCCACCCGCAACTCTGGTCTGAATTGTCTGCGGCATATTGCCTCACGAGGGCAGCGTGCGTTCACCGCAAGGGGCGAATCCGTTTTGTGATCAGTCAGCGATGGGAGCATTCCTGGTGCCGAGGGCATATGAACGATTCCGTACCTCTCAACAAATGGCTGGTACTGTCCCTGGTGGCCGTGGGCATTTTCATGTCCACCCTGGACGGTTCGATCGTCAACGTGGCCCTGCCCACCATCATGGCCGAACTCGGTGTGCCGCTTACCACGGTTAAATGGGTGGTGGTAATATACCTGCTGACGGTATCGTCTCTGCTTCTGTTCTTTGGCCGCCTCTCGGACATTCGTGGCAGGCGCTGGGTCTACAGCCAGGGACTGGCGGTTTTTTCCCTGGGCTCCCTTTTGTGCGGCCTGGCTCCGAATGCCGCCTGGTTGATCGTCTGGCGTGCCCTGCAGGGAGTGGGAGCCGCCATGATCATGGCCTGCACCCCGGCTCTGGTGGTAGATGTCTTTCCGGCGCAGGAACGGGGCCGGGCCCTGGGCATGGTGGGGATGGTCGTGGCGGGCGGCCTCACCATGGGACCCGCCTTGGGCGGAATACTGCTGCAGTTCTTCCACTGGCGGGTAATCTTTTATATCAACGTACCCGTCGGTGCGGCCGCTGCGGCCGCCGTCCTTGTGCTCCTCAGAGGAGGCCCGGAAACGATATCACCGGAGCCGATTGACTGGCCGGGCACAATTCTGCTGATGGTTTGCTTTCCGGCCCTTTTGACGGCCCTTTCCCGGGGGGGCGAGTGGGGCTACACCTCGCCCCAGACGCTGGGTCTCGTCTGCGTGTTTCTCGTTTGTCTGATTCTTTTAGTCGTGGTGGAAACCCGCAGCCGTTTTCCCATCGTGGAGCCGGCGCTGTTTTCGGTCCGGCTTTTCTCGGTGAGCATCGCGGCCGCCGTGACCCTTTATATCAGCCTGTTCACGATATCTTTTATCATGCCCTTTTACCTCGTCAATCCGGCCGGATTTCCAATGGCCAAAACCGGCGGCATTCTCGTCATCCCGTTTTTCTTCCTCTTTATCTGCGCCCCGATTGCCGGCAGCTTGAGCGACAAAATCGGCTCACGTCTTTTATGCACACTGGGACTGTCCTGCATGGCCCTTTCCCTGCTTTCCTTTGCGCGGATGCCGGCCGGCACGGACATCTGGCCGGTTGCCTGGCGGCTGGCCCTGGCCGGAATCGGCACCGCTACTTTTACCTCGCCCAACAGCGCGGCCGCCATGAGTGCCGTGGCCCAGCAACGCCGGGGAATCGCCGCGGCCCTCGTCGCCACGGCCCGCAACCTGGGCATGGTCTTCGGTGTCGCGACAGCGGCGGTCATCTTCAACGCCTCTTTCCAAAAAGCCTCGGGCGGACAAAGCCTGCAAAACTACCACCCCGGCCTGGAAGGGGCTTTTATGACCGCCTTTCACCACGTCATGCTGTGGGGCGCCGCCGTAGCCGCTTTCGGTGCGATGTTATCGGCGCTGAGGGGCAAAGATTTTAGAGTAGGAAGGCCGGCCAAAAGCAAACCGGGCGGCTCGCATATTTAATGGCTTATTTCTTGCGACAGCCGCCGCGGTCTGGTATACTCGCCGCCGTGTACCCGCAGGCAGGCTGCGGACATCCGCCCAATTGCGTGCTGCCCGGTCGTCCTTGCCGTTAAAGGTATTTTGTCATCAGCTAAGGAGATGCTTTATGCCGCATTTTACTCATCTGCCCCTGTTCATTCTGGCCTCGGCGGTGCTGCTCGTCACTCCCGGTCCTGCAGTCCTCTATATTCTTGCCCGCAGCGTGGATCAAGGCCGCCGCGCGGGTCTGGTTTCCGTGTGCGCCATCGAAACGGGCAATTTCGTGCACGTCATCGCGGCAACCCTCGGGCTGTCCGCCCTGCTCCTCTCATCGGCCCTGGCCTTTACCATTGTGAAGTATCTGGGCGCCGCCTACCTGGTCTACCTTGGCCTGCGCAAGATATTTTCGCGCCGGTCCGTCCAGGCAAACGGCAGCAGCCAGCAACAAAGCCTGCACCGGATCTTTTCACAAGGCGTGATGGTTGCGGCCTTGAATCCGAAAACAGCGCTGTTCTTTGTCGCTTTCCTGCCGCAGTTTGTCGACCCGTCCCAGGGCGCAGTCGCTCTGCAAATGTTGGTTCTGGGATGCCTCTTTGTCACGATGGCGCTGGTAAGCGACAGCCTGTATGCGCTGCTGGCCGGAACGGTCGGACAGTGGCTCAAAAGCTCTCTTGCGGCCGTACGCGCAGGACGCTATTTGATCGGCGGTGTGTATATCGGACTGGGGGTAACGGCGGCCCTGACCGGCGCACGCCGGCACTAAGGGCTTGCCCGCGCCGGGTTTATGCATATTTTAATAACAATAGACCGGAGCGTTAAGGAAACACGAGCCCACAAACCAGCCCGAAGTTGATGCGGGATGAGTGGCGGGGCTCCTTTTGAAACCACTTCGCGTTTAAGGAGGATCTATGGATCGACCCTTTGCAGCAGAGAATACAAAAGAGCGTAATAGACTGATTTCGCTCGTCGGACGGTTAACAGACCAGGAGCTTAGACTCCCTTTAGGCAATGATTGGACGATCGCGGTCGCCTTGGCGCATCTGTCATTTTGGGATCAGCGCGCCCTGTTTCTAATGCGAAAATGGCGGAAGAGCGGGGTTGTCGAACCGTCACCGATAGACGTTGATCTCACAAATGATTCACTCCTTTCTCTATGGTTGGCACTGCCACCGCGGGCGGCGGCCGATCTCGCGGTGTCATCTGCTGAGCAAATAGATCGTGAACTTGAAGACGCCCCTTCTGATCTGATCACCAAAATTGAACGCCTTGGTGAAAATTCCAGGCTTTACAGGTCCTTACATCGCAAAATGCATGTCGACGAGATCGAAAAGAGGTAAAGAATGACCACCAAGAAAATGTCACGTTACGAAAGCCCTTGTGCCAAATACATCTACGAGCTTGAGGAGGATTAGGTATGCATGCCCACGGCCTGCAGCACGTTCCATTTGAAGGTCTCGGCAGCATCGAGCCATGGCTTATATCGGCCGGATACAGGATAACGAATACCAGGTTCTTCCACACAACCGAACTGCCGCGTCCCCAGGAAATAGATTTGTTGGTCGTGATGGGAGGTCCAATGAGCGTCAACGATGAGCGCGAGTTTCCGTGGCTGGCACAGGAAAAGCGCTTTATTCGCAGCGCCATAGACCTCGGCAAACCGGTTTTGGGAATCTGCCTCGGTGCCCAACTCATAGCCACGCGATGGGGGCGCAGGTATATCCGAATCCCGTCAAGGAGATCGGCTGGTATCCAATCCAAGGCGTTGCAGCGGAGGGCGGATGGACTTTCAGCTTCCCGCCGTCGGTGGAGGTTTTCCACTGGCACGGCGAGACTTTTGACCTTCCGTCCGGGGCCGTCCGCCTGGCGAGAAGTGAAGGCTGTGAAAACCAGGCGTTTCAGCTCGGCCGGTTGGTTATCGGTTTACAGTTTCATCTGGAGACCACACCTGCGTCGGCGCGAGAGATGGTCTCGCACGGACGCGCAGAATTGGTGCCGACGAGGTTTGTGCAGCCTGAGACGGCCATTCTCGCCGCCTCCTCTGAGAAATACCGCGAAATCAACCGCTTGATGGCTGAAGTGCTCAAGTTTCTGACACGCGTCGACGGCTAACAGGGAGCTGCACCGGGCATAAGCCGGCAACATGCATTGGCTGCCTGCCTTTGATCCTGCTTAATCATTAAACGTCAAGTAAGACACTCCCAGCGGCGCAGCTGCCGGGGTGGGCGTCGGACAGACAAAATAGATTGGAAACGAAGTTTTCAACGTTTAAATCTATGCAACGAAATATAGCTAAACTCAAACCGGCGGTGGACAAACGGGTGTTGCTGTTTCTGGCCGGTTTTATGTGGGTCGGTGTCGGAGCAATGCTGCTGTATTTATCATATGCCTGGCTGAACGCTTTTCATGTACCCGGCTCGTTCGTATTCGAAGCGAGCGGCGTTGCCGCGGCATTGGTAATCCATCACTTCGGATTTTTGAAAATTGTAGACAAGAACCTGGGACGCATTCTGCCGATGGAGGGAAAAAGATGCATTTTTTCTTTCTTATCATGGAAGAGTTACCTCCTGGTCGCCATAATGATTGCACTGGGCGTATTGCTGCGGCATTCCCCGATACCAAAACCGTATTTATCGGTGCTGTATACAGCAATCGGCCTGGCACTTGTGCTTTCGAGCGTTCGGTACTTAAGGGTCCTGCTGAGTCAATTCAGAAACACCAAATAGCCGCCGAGGGAAGATGAAGATCGCTAAACACCTAACAATACCCGTTCTCATACCAGCTACCTATTCTAGAAAGAATTTGCGGCCGGCGGCAATATTTTCGCGATAGCACGCGAACTCGACATTTCCCGAAATACGGTTTACAAAAAATTAAAGGAAGCGCACCGGAAACGACTGGAGTTGTAGGCCGCGGTTGCGGATGCCGGTTTCATGGTTTCAGGCTCAAATCTCAGGTCACCGCCCGGAAGGTTTAAAGGACAGGGGCATATCCCGCCGGGATGCGACAGCTGGAAACGAGATTGAATTCCGGCTTATTAATCACGCCACGGAAACACTTGCGGCCATTTTTCAGGCAGGCAGCGGGTATACATTCTTGAATATTCGGTGTCGACTCCGAGTTCTTCGGCTGCATGCCAGGCCCAGCGCGGGTCGAACATCATACCGCGCGCCAGGGCGACGATGTCGGCTTTACCGCCGGCGATGATTTCTTCCGCCTGACGCGCTTTGGTGATCATCCCCACCGTCCAGGTCTTTATCCCGGTTTCCGCCCGGATCAGCGCCGAAAACGGCACCTGGTAGCCGGGCCCGAAAGCTATCTTCTGGCGCAGATCCAGGCCGCCCGAGCTGACGTCGATAAAATCGCAGCCCAGCGATTTCAGCGCCTCGGCGAAAACCACGGATTCTTCCACGTTCCATCCCCCTTCCATCCAGTCAGTGGCCGATATTCGAATACCCAGCGGCTTGTCGTCCGGCCAGACCGCGCGCACGGCCTCGAATACTTCCAGCGGAAAGCGCATGCGATTCTCGAGTTTGCCGCCGTACTCGTCATGGCGCCGGTTGCTGAGGGGCGACAGAAACTGATGCAGCAGATAGCCGTGAGCGCCGTGCAGTTCGATGAGATCAAAACCGATGCGGGCCGCCCGTTCGGCGGCAGCGACAAATTCGGCTTTGACCGCCGCCAGACCCTCGCGACTCAAAGCCTGCGGTACGTGCCAGTCCGATCCGAATGGAATCGCCGAGGGCGCGCAGGTTGCCCAGGGGCGTTCACCGGCCGCCAGTGATTTGCCGCCCTCTGACGGCAGCTGCGCCGACCCCTTGCGTCCGGCATGCGCCAGTTGGATCCCCATGGGGGTCACGCCGTACCTGCGGCAGAAGTCGATCACCCGTTTTAACGCCGCTTCGTTCTCATCACTGTAAAGGCCCAGGCATTGGTGCGTGATGCGGCCGGCCGCCGATACGGCCGTGGCTTCGGTCATCACCAATCCGGCCGCTCCCATGGAAAATTGGCCCAGGTGCATCAGGTGCCAGTCGATTGCCGAGCCGTTTTGAGCGGCGTATTGACACATGGAAGAAACCGCGATGCGGTTCTTCAAGGTAAGACTGCGAAGTTCTACAGGGGAAAAGAGTAGACTTGACATGAACAAAAAGACTCCTTTTTACCAAAAATTTCTTTTTCGGTCAAACTGGTCCCCCGACCATATAAACTTCGGCGGCCGGCGGCGGTGCTGAACTTTGAACCCTGAACCTATCAGATAGGATAGTAACCACAGACATTTTTTGATGTCAACGCCTATTTGGAAAAGCAGGCCAACGGGAAGAAGCCCGGCCGGCGAAAAGGAAGATTTCCAATTTACTGTCAGCTAAAACTACTTATATTCTAATTGCAATACTCTGAATTGCCTCAAATGCCTTTTTATTCCAATAATAAAATTTCCACACGAAGGAGAAAATAACATGAAAATGCATGTTGGCACCGGCTGGATCGACAAGCCGGAAGTTATAAAAGTTTTCAATCCTTACGACGGCAGCGTGGTTGATACCGTCCCGAAATCAGACCTGAAAGACGTGGAAACGGCCATCGCTACTGCCGTGAGGGGCGCCCGGATAATGGCGCAGCTGACCGGATATGAGCGCTACCGTCTTCTCCATCGAGCAGCGGAGCTTTTGGAGGAACGGGCCGAGGAGTTTGCCCGTACAATTACGCTGGAAGAGGGAAAAGTTCTGGCCGAAGCCAGATTTGAAGCCGGGCGCACAGCCGAAATATTGAACCTGTCGGCGGAGGAAGCCAAACGCCTTTACGGTGAAACGATTCCATTGGACGGAGGTCCCGGGGTTCGGGGAAAATTTGGATTCACCGTTCGGGTGCCGTGCGGGGTCGTATTGGCCATTTCCCCTTTTAATTTCCCGCTCCATCTGGTGTGTCACAAGGTCGGCCCGGCGCTGGCCGCCGGAAATTCAGTGATTGTCAAACCCGCCACGGACACCCCCCTGTCCGCCCTCAAGCTGGTAGAACTTCTTTTGGAAGTCGGATTTCCGGCAGAGGCTGTTCAGTGTTTAACCGGGTCCGGCGGAGAAATCGGAGATGCCTTGTGCGCTGATCCCCGAATCCGCAAGATATCGTTTACCGGAAGCCGGGATGTCGGCGAACATATCTGCAAGACGGCGGGACTCAAGAAAGTGACCATGGAGTTGGGCTCCAATTCTCCCCTGATCGTCATGCCCGATGCCGATCTGGACAAGGTCGCCGCCATAACGGCCGCGACCGGATATTCCAACGCCGGCCAGGTTTGCATCTCGGCCCAACGGGTCATGGTCAACGATAAAATATACGACGATTTTCTGGCTGCTCTCAGGCAGAAAGTCGCCGCCATCGCTACCGGCAATCCATTGGAAGAGAATGTAAAAATGGGACCCATGGTCCGCGAGCAGGATGCCGTGCGCGTTCAGGAATGGGTGCAGGACAGCGTCAAACATGGTGCCAGCTTATTGGTCGGGGGCGAAAGACAGGGGACGATGTTGGCACCGACCTTAGTAGCAGATGTCAAACCCGACATGCGCATCTCCCGCGATGAGGTTTTCGGCCCCGTTGTCGGCACCACGCGCTTTAACGATATCCACCAGGCGATCGAATATGCCAACAATACCAGATATGGATTGAGCGCGGCCATTTTTACCCGGAACCTCGACTGGGCGATGAAGTTCATCCAGGGAGTTGAATCCGGCAACATCCACGTCAACTGGGGCCCGCAATGGCGCACCGATCTGATGCCTTACGGCGGACTGAAAGAAAGCGGCATGGGCAAAGAGGGCCCGCGCTATGCGGTGGAGGAAATGACGGAAACGAAGATGGTGGTCATGCACCTGGAGTAAAGGGTCCTGGCCCACAGAACCGGGTTTTCAATGTTAAAACTAAGACGGCGCCGGCCAGTTATTCGATCGCCAACCCGGTCTCCTCAAAAATCGGACGCAGAAAATCCAGGCTTTCGCGGCCGGCTTCATCCGGTGTGTCCTGGTAGGTATATAGCTCCAGACTGATATCCCCCGTGTAGCCAAGCTGCACCATGGAGGTGAAAACCTCTTTGAACTCAACAGCACCCCGGCCGGCAATCAGGTGATTGTGTTCCCGGCCGGGCGCAATATCTTCCAGGTGCACGTGCCCCACCCACTGGAATAACTCCTCAAAAGCCTGCCGGGGATCTTCTCCCACACAGAAAAAATGACCGATGTCAAAATTAAGACCGATGACTTTGGACTGCACGTCCTTGATAAAGTCCTTAAACTGAGCCTTGGTTTCAATCATGAGATCCGGTTCGGGTTCCACCAGAATCATAACGCCCAGCTCTTCTGCCAGTGAAACCACCTGCGCCAGTCCCTGGTGAAAGAGATGCAGGGCCTCCCGCCGGGCCAGGCCGTTCAGCGGGCCGCCCGGCGGAATCGAAATGTTGGGGCAGCCGATTTGTTTGGCAATTTTCAATGAATCAAGGGTGTGGCGGATACGGATCTCTCGGCGGGCTTTATCCGGTTCGATCCAGGAGGGCAAATAGGTATCGCCCACGGCGAAAAGCGTGAAACTGTTAAGGTTGGTCACCTTTATATTATTTTTAGCGATAACTTCATTGAGATGGTCTATTTGACGCCGGTCGAAATCAGGCGGATACAGATGCGGGCGATCGCCCATGATCTCGACGCCTTTAAAGCCGAGGCGTGCTATTTTTTCAATTGCTTCCGTCAGGGAAAATTTTTTAAAGGCGTTGGTGCTGTATCCGAATACCATAATCAGTTCCTCATCTCTGTAATTTCAGTTTGAACATTTTTGTTTTCAATACTTAACCTGGATTAATCGTAAAATGCCTAAAATGCACTAAAATGCCTAAATTGCCTAAAGTTATGGGGTCGCTGCGCTTCGTCCTTTAAAAATCGACAGGATACCTCAATTTTAGGCATTTCAATTTATTCCAAGCTTCCTCCGCCGGAAATCTTCTCACGACACTCGCGTTCCAGCCGCGCCAGGCTGGTTACCTGATCCTGAAACGTCAGCGGCGGCGACTCTCCCACGGTCTTTTTAAAATAGAAGCCCAGCTCCGGGACCGGACCGCGGCGGCCTGCCATTTGCAGGGCCGCCGCCCACCGCGCCAGGTCTAAAACGAGGGGCGCTGCCAGAATGGAGTCCCGGCCCAGCAGATTGACCCGGATGCTCATGGGCAACCCGAACATTCCCTTAAAATCAATGGCATCCCAGGCTTCCTTCGCATCGCCGCGCGGCGGGTAATAGTCGATATGGACCTTGTGAGCCGGTGCCCCGTAATTTTCGCCGACCCTGTAGCCTAGAAGGTCATCCAGCAATTGGGTTTTGTTGCTCAATTTGCCGGCCGCCCGGTCAGGATCCATCAGGTTGGCGCCGTCGGCATTACCGAGGATGTTTAGACTGTACCATCCATCGATCAGCAGGTTGCGGGCTTTCAGGGCGGATGCCAGGACCACTTTCAAATAAGTCTGGCCGGTCTTGCCGTCACGCCCGGCAACCGGCACACCCTGCTTAACGGCTTCATCCAGCAGCACCGGGATTTCAACAATGTTCGGCGTAAAATTAACAACCGGCACACCGGCCGATATGGCTGCCAGGCTGTAAGCCAGATCCGGCATAATACCCGTTTGCGCTTCGGCATATAACTGCGAAAGGCTATTGCATCCCGCGAGCTGATGGGACGCCGCCGCCGGCAACAGATTGACAAAGACCGCTCTGGCACGGGAATTCTGCGATTTAAAATTGATGATATCCCGGGCAAGCTGCTCAACCTGGTCCTGGAGGCCGGCCGTGGAGGCCGGGGCTTGCAGCACAGGTATACGGTCGAGATCCCGGGCATGCGGTTTCCAGATGGATTCGGCAATTACGCCGTGTCTTTGTATGGCAGCCGTGAGACTTTCGTCGGTGTTGTCCCATCCGGCCAGCCGGGTGGCCTGCAGAGGGCCCAAAAAAGAGAACAAATGTCCGGTTGTCAAACTGGGCACAACAGGCGCGGGATCGTGCCGCATGACAGTGACCGCCGCAGCCAGAGTGGAGGCCACAGCTCCCTTGGCGCCGGCCACCAGCAGAAGCAGAGCATCGGAGTCGGTATTATCTGATCGGGTCATTAAAAATATCCTGGATGAAAATGGGTAAACGGCAAGTCATTAAATAACCATGAGTATATAAGGGAATGCATCAGGAGTGTCAAGCAGGTAAATGGGATCGGCAGGCTGCGTCAAGATCAGCGCTGGTTGAGTCGGGACAGAATACATCCCTTCCTATGCGACCTGCCTGCAATGCCTTTAAAAAGAGTCGCGGTCAATGTAAAAATTTGGTTTATAACTCACACGATGTCCGATGCAGGCAGGCGGGTATTCACTTTTTTAGAGTTTGCGCTTCGATCGGAAGGGCTGCTTCGGCAGCCAGGTATTCAAATAAGGTGATGGAATCCCGGCTGTCCCACTCGCGGGGTCCCAAGGCGATGCCGATCACCTGGCCGGTCTTATCAAGAATGATGGTGGTTGGAATTACCCGCAGGCCAAAGCCGGCACCGCTCGCCCCGCTTGAATCCAGCAGAGCCGTGAAAGTCAGGTTATTTTTCCTAAAAAAATCTTTAACCCGTGGCGCGCTGTCCTGTATGCTGATCGTCACCATTGCGAAATCCTTATTTCTTAGCTTCCGTTGCAATTTTTCCATCGCGGGCATTTCTGCCACACACGTTGGGCACCAGGTCGCCCAGAAATTAAGAAACACAATTTTGCCTCTGAAATCGGAAAGCCCGACACTGATGCCGTTTAAATCCGGCAGGCGGATGTCAACGGCATTTGGGCTGTGCCGGACCCTGACAACCTCCATTTTTTCCAACAGCCGATCCACATCATGACGGCCCGGTTTGGCCTCGGCCAGGGGATTGGCATCAAGGACAAAAAATACTGCCAATCCGGAGCCGATCAATAGAACACAAATCAAGGCTATCTTTATGTTTTTTTTCATCAGGAAATTTATGCCCGTATTCCGGGCCCAGCAGATTCATCACAAAAAAAATATGGCCGCCACCATCATCCGGTATAAAGGCTGCCGCCGGCCAGTGCTTGAATCCGGACGGGGGGCGGCTCTATTTTTCTTTCACCTTTGGGCCCTGTTTCGATTCTTCTTAAATTGGGACGATCTTCCCGCAGCTTGCCGTCGGAAACTCGCATAATGCGCTGGGCAAAGCCGGCACAGTCCGGACTGTGCGTCACCATGAGGATGGTCATGCCGTCCCGGTTAAGCTGAAGCAATAATCTCATAATTTCCCGGGTGGTCTGGGTATCCAAATTGCCGGTAGGTTCATCGGCCAGCAAAACCGGCGGTTCATTGACGATGGCCCGTGCAATCGCAACTCTTTCACTTTCTCCACCGGAAATTTGATTTGGAAGGCGATGGGCTTTTTCACCCAACCCCACCTGACGCAAGGCTTCCTGCGCCATGGTTCGCTTCTTCCTGTTGCCGGCTTTAACAACCGTCAGCGGCAGCATGACATTTTCGACAACCGTCAGATAGGGTACGAGATGAAAGCTCTGGAAAATAAATCCCAGAAACTCCCGGCGAAAATCCGCCCTTTGTTCCTGCCGCAGGCCGTAGACGTCAATATCGTCGACTATCAGCCTGCCTGAGGTGGGGGCGTTCATGGCGCCCATCATCCCAAGCAGTGTCGATTTGCCGGCCCCGGATTCTCCCATTATGCCGATGAATTCACCTTCCTTGATTTGAAAGCTGATGTCATCAACGGCCGTAACAACCGCATCTCCACGGCCGTAATGTTTTAGTCAGGTTTTCAGCCGCTATATAGCTCATATATTAATTCCTTACTTGATTATTCTTTAAGTGGTCAAATAAATCCGAAGCACGAATGCCTGCCTGCCAAAGCCATATCGCTGACTTTGAATTATGATAGAAATTCTACTCCCTCTTCGAGCAGAAATATTGGCCGTGAAGTGGCATTGGCGGGCAGGTCGAAATACGAAACAAACTCTAATATTTTGTCATACCGCTTACTACAGCGCCCGCAGGGCTTCATTCGGATCCAGCCGGGATGCCATAAACGCCGGATAGGCGCTCGAAAGCAAACCGACGGCCAGTGCAATGACAAAAGCGGCCCCGGCCAGCTCCCAGCTAAACGGAACAATTTCGGAGTGGCTTTCGCTAAACACCGCCAGAGCGGCCCGCGTGGCGCCAAATCCTGCAAAATAGCCGATGATGCCGGCCAAACCCGAAACTACGGCCGCCTCCATGAAGACGATGCGCATGACATGGCGCTTGCGAAATCCGATCGCGCGAAAGATGCCGATCTCATCGGTCCGCTCCCTGACACTGCCCATCATCGTCACCAGAACCACCAGACTGCCGATCAGCAGAATGACCATCGAAATGCCGTAGGAAAATTTTTTAAACTGCGCCAGCGTCTCCATCCGGCTTTTGACAACCTGCTGGATGGCCATTACCTTGGCGTCGGGAAGCACTGCGGAAATCTGTTGCACCATGGCATCAATCGGGCAATCTTTGCAGAGAGCGGCGACTTCCGCCATTGAAACCTGCCCCTGTTTGTCGAAAACCGTTTGCGCCGTCGCAAGCCTGGTAAATATCAGCTGGTCATCCTGGGATCCGGTGGGTTGCAGTATGCCGGCAACGGCTAAATTATGATTGTTTATTTCAAGCCTGCTGCCGATCTCCAAATTAAGCACCCGGGCGGCTTCAGCTCCCAGTATGATGCCGTCGGCCTCCGGCAGATCGCCCTGCAGCTTCCACCAGGGCTTTAAGATTGCGGCGGCCTTAAAATCGACACCAGCCATGAGAACTTTATGTTGGCCCACGTTGGCGACTCCCAGGACCAGCGGCCCCAAGGCCGCGATATTTCTTGAATTCTTGATAGTGTCCACCCGCGCCAGATCCGCCTGGTGAATTTCCTTCATCTCAAAAGACACGCCGCCCAGCGACAGCCCGCCATAGGAGAGTGCCAGATTCTCGGTTCTGGGAAGGATCAGAATGTTGGCCCCGTACTTTTCGAGCTTGTGATTGATATCGTTGCTCATGGCTTCAAGATAGCTGATAATTCCCACCACCGTCGACACGCCGATGACTAGACCGGCCAGCACAAAAGCGGCTTTGCCTTTGCGCCGCAGAAGGTTTTTCATTGCTATGGAATTAAGGTTCATTATCGATTCCTTATTTTAAAAAACGAATTAAAACAGATGGCACACCGAAAATATTCAGTCTTCAATACTCAATCTTCAATATTCAATTCTGATCAGGCCTTTCCGTCTAATTTAAAGTACTGCCCACCTTCCTGGATATCTTTGATCTGGATGACGACCTTGTCGTTCTGCATGCTTCTGTTCAAGGGCGCCGGATTGCAGCCGCCCTGGATTTCATTGACCAGTACTGAGGCAAAGCGGCGGCCGCAGTTGCGGCAGACCATATAATCGCCGTCCTGGTAATAGCCTTTGCCGGCCGGCCAGCAAACATCACAGGCATCGAATGCCGCCCGAATGATGCCGTCCGAACTTTTAAGAATGAAATAGCGAATGGTCAAATTACCGTCCGCATACTCGAAATGACGGGCCTTGCCGTCCTCAAACAGACGGGCGGGAAAAGAGACGAAGGTGCTGGTGGCCGTGACCGGAGCAGATGCAACCGCCGGACCGCTGCCCCTGCGGGCTGTCATGTAAAAAACAGCCGCACCCGCGATGACAACCACCCCGATAAGGGCGATAATAATCGGCATTTTGTTGGTTTTTTCAGTTCCGAGAACAGCCGCCTTTTTAGCTGCCATTTTATCCTGATTCTTTTTATCTGATTTTTTCGACATGGTAACTCCTCCTTATATTGGATTTGAGCTGATTGGAGCCGGCTGCAGCTTCCGCGACCAAAACGGAAGGAAAAAAAGGGCAGCGCGTGAAATGTTTTACAGTAAACTACGAATTGCGTATTTGCGGCAGACATTCGTCCGCGCCGGGTGAAGTATCAAATGAGATAGGCGTGGTTCTGCAGATATAGGGGCGGCAAGTTGTATCTCTGGTCCGCAGGTTGAAAAATAATATTGCCGCTGAAATACCGGCTGCCACTGAAAGAATCGCTTGAAATAGCTGATGGACCGAATACAACATGACGGAGACTGCAGTACGAGACCGGAATAACCTCCGGTAATTTATAGGGCCGTGTGGATTGCAGGCCGCAGGGACTCAGCGGAACTTCGTTGCAGAAGGCTATCGAAGATTGCACCTGTTTTTGCGTGTGATGCGGCATGCCCGTCGGGCCGGTCTGACAGCAGCATTTCATACCGCAGTCCGCAGCGGCCATAGTGCCGGCAGCAAACAGACTGTTGCTGATAATAAGAGCCAGGGCAAAGCACATGCCCTTCAAAATGATCGAACTCGATATTTTACGAATTCCATTCATGGGCGGCCAATATACAGACTACCACATTGTGTTGTCAATAATAATTATTGAAAATTTTCCGCTAAAAGCCGATCGAAGAAGACGGCAAGACGGCATGCATCAATTCTCTTTACAAGATCGCCTATCGTATTTATAATTACGGAAAATCGGCTTCCGGAAGGGAAGCCAATTATCTCAGGGTGTCGGCAATCAAAATGATCATATCAAAAGCAAAAGAATATATTCGGAAAGAAAGGATTCAAGATGAGCTACGATTTCAATGCGGACGATGTACTTGAAATGGCTGAACAGATGGAACGCAACGGCGCAAAATTCTATCGCACTGCCGCTGAAAGCACGCAAGATATCGGTAACAAGAAGTTTTTGCTGGAACTGGCCTCCATGGAAGACCAGCACGAAAAAACGTTCAAGGCGATGCGCGCCGAATTGTCCGCCAAAGAAAAAGAATCAACCGTTTTTGATCCCGAAGACGAAGCGGCTCTATACTTGCGCGCCCTTGCCGACACCCGCGTCTTTTTTGAAAAAAAAATTGACGTAACTTCCCTGAAAGAAATTCTCAAATCCGCCATCGAGGCTGAAAAAGACTCCATCGTTTTTTATCTGGGGATGAAGGAGGCGGTGCCCGAAAAATATGGCAAAGGAAGGTTGGACAATATTATCAAAGAGGAAATGGGACACATCAGGCTGCTGAGCAGGAAACTGGTGGAAGAGAAATGAAGGTTTCAGGGTTTAGAGGTTGAGCATTCAAAGGTTCAAAGCGGATTGAATATTGAAAATTGTAGATTGAATATTTAAGGCGTTCCGTCTTTTTTAATTAGTCGAGCTGCTATTTTAGACCGAGACTAACATTGCCGGCCAATAGTTGAAGAAAGGCTAAAATCGATAGTATTCCACCAATTTTCAATATTCAATTTTCAATCTTCAATTATAACCATGACCCCTGAACTCTGAACCTGTATCATTCCATCTCCTTGCCGAAGGCGGCCAGATCTTCCAACCCGGCGCGATCAAGTACGGTGATCTTTTTGCCCTCGACACGAATCAAATTTTGGCCCGACAGCTTGGCAAAGATGCGGGATAATGTTTCCGGAATCGTGCCTAGAATGCTGGCCAACTGCCCCTTGGAAATCTTCAATGTGATGACATCGTCAACCCCCTGTTCTTCGGCCAGGTAGATAAGATAGGATGCCAGCCGGGCCGGCATTTCTTTTAGCGACAGGTTTTCGATCTGAACGGCAAACTGGCGAAGTTTTTTTGACATTACCGCCAGCATGTTCAGGGCCAACGAGGGATTGGCTGCAATCAAATTCACGATGGCGGCTCTGGGCAAAAAGAAAACCCTTGAGTTCTCGAGAGCCTGGGCATTGGCCGGAAATCTCTGGCCGGCGAAAACGGAAACTTCCCCGAAGGGCTGACCGGGACCTAAAATGTGCAAAATCTGTTCTTTGCCTTCGGGCGAAACTTTAAAAACCTTGAGGCGGCCTTCGCCCACAATAAAGAAGCCCTTGCCCTCATCGCCCTCCGAAAAGAGAATTTCACCCTTGTTGACCTTTTTCTCCACGGCGATCTGTTTGATGGCAGCAATCTGATCGCCGGGAAGGCCGTTGAATATCGGAATGGCGGAAATAACATCAGGTGTTTTTTTCATAATAGGGCAGATAACCAAATAAATCGGATTTGATCAATATTTTTCTCTTCGTTTTGATCTAAGTCAAGGCATTATAAGAATTGTTGGGATAAATTAGGCTTAAAATAAAAAATCAAACGCTGCTGATGACGGCGATTGATTGAAAATCGAGAGGATATCACCCATGAAATGTCCCGGACAAGACACCCAATACTGGCAGGCGGGGGCAATCTTTGAAGTTAAATGCCCGAAGTGTGAACATACAGTGGAGTTTTTCAAGGATGACACGTCTCGCAAATGCGGCAATTGCGGTCATCGGTTTGTCAATCCGCAGATGGATTTTGGCTGCGCTTCCTACTGCCAGTATGCCGAACAGTGCATCGGGAATTTGCCGCCCGAGCTTTTGGCCCAAAAAGAAGCTTTGCTCAAAGATCGGGTGGCTATCGAAATGAAACGCTACTTTAAAAGCGATTTTAAAAGAATCGGCCATGCCACCCGGGTGGCGCGGTATGCCGAACGCATCGGCAAAAGTGAAGGCGGTAATCTGGCCGTAATCTTATCGGCGGCTTATCTGCACGACATCGGAATTTTGGCCGCCGAACAAAACCACGGCAGCACGGCCGCAGAATATCAGGAAAAAGAAGGGCCTCCCATCGCCAGATCAATTTTAATCAAGTTGGGCGCCCAGGAGGAACTGATTGAGGAGGTCTGCGATATCGTCGGGCATCATCATCACCCCGGATCCGACGACACCATCAATTTCAAAGTGGTCTATGATGCCGACCTTATTGAAAACCTTGACGAAAAGGTGAAGGAAAACCCGGCCGGCAGGGACAGACTGGCGAATAAAATAGAAAGAATTTTTTTAACCGCAAGCGGTCGCGAAATCGCAAAAGAAGTTCTGTTGACCTGAACGGTCATCCGGTATCATAAAGGCGCGCATGGCTAAAGTTTTCGAAAAATAAGTTGGTCACGAATTGACACGAATGACCACGAATTATTGTAAAGGGAGAGATCATGAAAGTTATACGTAAAATTATAGAAATCGACGAAGACCTCTGTGATGGTTGCGGCAATTGCGTGCCGTCCTGCGCAGAGGGTGCCCTTGAAATCATAGACGGCAAAGCCCGGGTGGTAGCCGATATTTATTGTGACGGCCTGGGCGCCTGCTTGGGTGAATGCCCGACGGGTGCTCTCAACATTGTTGAAAGAGAAGCCCCTGAATTTGATGAAGAAGCGGTCGAAGAATATCTGGCCGACAAAAAGAATGAAGAAGCCGGGCAGCGAAAGGTCCTGCCGATGGTTGCCGGCGGCTGCCCGTCGGCCAGACTGCAGACATTTGATTCGGCAAGGGCCGCTGCCCCTGTGGCCCGGTCGGTCGGCCCATCTGCCGAACCTGAAGCCGATTCCGCTCTTTCTCACTGGCCGGTCCAGATTATGCTGGTCCCCCCGACGGCACCGTTTCTGAAAGGTGCCGATCTGCTGGTATTGGCTGACTGTGTGCCGGTCGCCTTCCCGAGCCTTCACAGAGATTTTCTGCAGGGCAAGGCGGTCATGATGGGCTGTCCGAAATTTGATGACGCCCAGCATTATGTCGAAAAATTTGCCCAGATCTGCAAAGTTTCCGGCATTAAAAGTATCACCGCGGTGGTCATGGAAGTGCCCTGCTGTTCGGCCCTCCCCATGATCGTGAAAAAAGGCATGGCGCTTTCCGGCGCCAAAATCCCGCTGGAAGAGGTGGTTATCAGCACGAGGGGAAAAATCCTGGAACGCCGGCAGGTACAGGCGACCTAAAAACAGGCGCACGGCTCAAGGCGCAAGGCTAAGGGCTCTGGGCTCAAGCGCCACCTCTGACGGTCGCGGTCGGCCATTCTGATCAGGTTGGAGACTGCGTAAAAATGCCGATGGCGTTAAAGCAGTCTTCTGCGAGCCCTCCGGGTATATGCATCAGTTTTCTTGAATTTTCTAGGTTGGGCAGGTTTCGGTCATTGATTATTGTGATTTGGAGTTTGTTTGTTATTTGGTGCTTGGATTTTGGAAATTATTTTTCGTCGGCTGCCATCTGTCTTCTGTCATCCGTCGCCTTTACGCTATGCTCTCTGCGCTATGCCCTCTGCGCATTGCCCTGCCCGGCCGCATTCTGCCTTCCAAATAATCAGTCTTGCGAGACACATGTGTTTCAAAAATTAATCTGAGACCGTATTGCAAAACTCTTTTTATTGTGATATTCAGCGATTACCTTTCGCCGTCTTAAAAATTCTTTTAAATCATAACATTATCATGTATCGCATATCGCTGTGACAGCATCTTTTTTTAAACACAGTTCGATGCAGGGGCAGAGGCTTGTAGACGCTTGGAATTAGCGCACCGCCGTTAATGTGCCGTCGGGTTCATCACGTATGGCATAAAAATTGAAGTTCATACAACAGTTGGGCTGTTGGCAGCAACGGGTCGCGAAACTCGTATGTTGAACTTCAAATTTTACCGGGGAGTGTAAAAGCGTGAAACCCTGCAACCGGCACATCGTCAAAACATTAAAGCTCGTCGACGAAATGATTAATCTTGCGGACCTGGGAGACACCGACCGGGAAGACAACGGATGCGGCATTCTTTACGGCGTCCTGCGCGATTCTGCTTTCAAACTGAGAAAACTGGCTGAAGAAGAAAAACTGAATCACATCCGCAAAGGCTGGTGGCAGGATGACGAATCCTATATGTGAAAAAAATGCCGGCTAAAACTCTAGAGGTTGGAGGGAAAAAGATGGCAGGATTGAAAGGCACTCAAACCGAGAAAAATCTTTTGACCGCATTTATCGGTGAATCGCAGGCCCGCAACCGCTACTCCTATTATGCGAGTCAGGCCAAAAAAGAAGGGTATGTTCAAATATCTGATATATTCTCCCAAACGGCCGATCACGAACGAGCACATGCCAAGCGCTTTTTTAAATTCCTCGCAGGCGGCGAAGCTATGATATCCGGCGCTTTCGCGGCCGGCATCATCGGCACGACGGCCGATAATTTAAAAGCAGCTGCCGCCGAGGAAAACCATGAATACACCGAAATTTATCCCGGTTTTGCCAAAGTCGCCGAGGAGGAGGGCTTTGGGGAAATCGCCGCCGTCTTGCGGGCCGTGGCCGTGGCCGAAAAGCAACATGAAAAAATGTACCTGGACTTGGCGGCCAACATTGAAGCCGGACGTGTTTTCCAGCGAGAGTCAGCGGCAGTCTGGCGCTGCCGCAAATGCGGCTACCTGCATCGGGGAAACTCGGCGCCGAAATTATGCCCGGCATGCGCCCACCCCCAGGCTCACTTTGAATTATTAGGAGAAAATTGGTAGTTTCGCTAAATATTTAAATCGTTGGCGGGAATTCATCATCTCGATCTATTCCACCAATCAACCGATCAACTATTCGACTGTACTGAAAGGAGGCAAAAGAATGGCTGAAAAATTGCAAGTCTACAAATGTGAGGCCTGCGGCAACATCGTTGAAGTTATCCATGGCGGCGAGGGCGAACTGGTTTGCTGCGGAGCGCCGATGAAACTGATGGTCGAAAATACGGTGGATGCGGCCAAAGAAAAGCACGTACCGGTCATCGAAAAAGTTCAAGGCGGCGTAAAGGTGAAGGTCGGCTCCGTGGCGCATCCCATGGAAGAAAAACACTACATCGAATGGATTGAGATCATCGTCGACGGGAAAGCAGACCGCCAGTTTTTAAATCCCGGCGAGGCACCGGAGGCAATGTTTAAAACGGACGCCCAAAAGGTCACGGCGCGTGAATATTGCAATCTACATGGTCTATGGAAAGGATAGTTGATATGTTATCAGAGAAAATGCAGGGGGCGCTCAACGGCCAGCTGAATGCGGAGCTTTACTCCTCATACCTGTACCTGTCAATGAACGCTTATTTCAGAAGTATCAACCTTGATGGTTTCGCCAATTGGATGTCTATTCAGGCTCAGGAAGAGTTGACGCATGCCATGAAATTTTATGACTTCATCAACCAGCGCGGCGGTAAGGTGAGGCTGCAACAGGTCGAAGCCCCGCCATGGCAATGGGATTCTCCCCTGGCGGTTTTTGAAGCGACCCTGGAACACGAACAGAAGGTTACCGGCCTGATTAATGCGCTGGTGGATCTTGCTCTGACAGAACATGATCATGCCACCAATATTTTCCTTCAGTGGTTTGTATCGGAGCAAGTTGAGGAAGAAGAGAGCGTCAACGGTGTTCTGGAACAGTTAAAGCTGATGGGAGAGGCCAAAGGCGGTCTTTTTATGATTGACCGCGAACTCGCCAAACGCAGTGCCGGCGGAGCACCTGCCGCGGCTCAATAATATTGGTAGGTTGTCGGTGGCGCGTTGTTTGTTGTTTGCCGCCGGCGGCCTTTCGGTCGTTGACAAACGACGGGCAGGCGGCAAGCGGCCGGTAACCGGCAGATTGGTCCCAATGTAGCCGGAGATCACCAGGCGGCTTCCGTCTGCCGGTAATCTAACACCCGTAACAACGGACAACAAACAACGCCCAAATATGAAGGAGGTAATTGTATGCCAAGCTGGAAATGCTCGAATTGCGGCTACACCTTTGAAGCGGACGCGCATCCCAATGCGTGTCCGTCATGCAAGGAGAAATGCGAATTTCTCGATAATACCTGCTATACGCCGGATTGCGCCTACGAGGGTACCGATGACAGAATCGGTAAACCGAAAGCCTGATTCTGCTTAAACAGACGGAGGGCCGAGTAGACCGTCTCCTCAGGTTGATCGATGACACTAGGCGTAAAATTTAGGCACGGTAATTTAGCGTGTGGGAGAGAATAATATGGCAAAAATCCTTATCGTCTATGCCACCAGGACCGGTGAAACTCAAAATATCGCGGATCTGATTGCCGAAGGAATTCGGTTTTCCGGCCATCAAGCAAAAGTCGCCAGCGTCAAAGAAATTAAAAATGAAGCCGATCTGGCAGGCTATGACGGCTATGTTTTTGGATCGTCTACCTACCATGGCGAGATGCTTCAGGGCATGAAGACCTTGCTGTTTCTGGCCGAGAATGCAAATCTTGCCGGCAAAGTCGGCGGCGCCTTTGGCTCCTTCGGATGGAGCGGTGAAGCCAACGACCGTATTTTTGATACCATGAAGCACATCTTTAAAATGGATATGGTCGGCGATACGCTGCGATTAAAGTCAAGCTCCCTCGGTGGCGGCCTGCAGATGGCCCAGGAATACGGAAGGCAGATCGCCAAAAAACTAGGTTGAAGATACTAACTATCATAAATCAAATACCAATACATTGTGGAGGACGTCATGGCTGATAAAGTTTCAACCCCCCAGCATTGCCCCGGTTATGCCGATTTTAAAAATTTAAAGGTGGTTGTCTGCAAATGCAGCAAATGCGGCAAGGAGAAAGAAATCTTTTCAGATGAATTCAATAAGGCCCACACGTGCAGCGGATGCAATGAACCCATCGATTTTAGCGCCTGTTCGATCGAAGGGGAAGGCAAAAGTATTTCTCCACGCTAGGCGCGAATTGAGTTGGGCGAGTGGTGGTGGACAATGGTCAATTGGGGTAAAATCCCTAACTTGTAACTTATAAAATTTGTGAGAAGAACATCAATGCTGGTTGTCGGTTTACAGGGTAGTCCCAGGAAAAAAGGCAATACCAATTTTCTGCTCTCAGCGTTTATGGAGGCGGCCGAAAAAAAAGGCGCTCGAACCCATACGGTTGATGTAACGAAAAAAAATATTTTTCCCTGCAAGGAGTACACCGTCTGCGAAAAAAAGGGCTTTTGCCCGATTGATGACGATGTCCGAGATGAAATATATCCGTTGTTGCGCCAGGCGGATGTGGTGGTTTTGGCAACACCGATCTTTTTTTACAACATGAGCTCCCAGCTTAAGGCCGTGATCGATCGTTGTCAGATGTTCTGGGCCAGAAAATATAAACTCAAGCTGAAGGATCCCGGCGCCGATATGCGACGCGGGTTTTTACTTTCAGTCGGGGCCACCAAAGGCAAGAACCTGTTCGAGGGCCTTCAACTGACCACCCAGTATTTCTTTGACGCCATCTGGGCAAAATTTGAAGGCAGCCTGACCTATCGCGGGATCGAGGGACCCAACGACATGGCCGGCTATCCGACGGTTCTGGAAGATGTTGCCAAGGCAGTGGACAACACCTTGGCCCCCTTCCTGGGAAGGAAAAAAGTGCTTTTTGCCTGCCGCGAAAATGCCTGCCGCAGCCAGATGGCCGGTGCCTTTGCTCAATTTACAGCCGGTGATAAATTCGAGGTCCTGAATGCGGGCAGTGAGCCCGCCGAACAGGTAAATCCGGATATGGTTGCGGTTATGCATGAAAAGGGCATCGATATGGGATATCGGGTTCCGCAATCAATTGCGGCGGTAATTTCACACGCTAAGCCTGACTATATCGTCACCATGGGGTGTAAAGAGGAGTGCCCGCATGTCCCGGGTGCACGGAGACTGGACTGGGATCTGCCGGATCCGGCGGGCAAGCCGATAGAATTTATGCGGGACGTTCGCGATGAAATTGAAAAAAGAGTAAAAACCTTCATTGACGACATCGCCTCACCCGGACCGGACGGTTGAAACGAAGCGAAAATCCGGATTTAGCACGCAACGATAACAGATACGCCCAATAAGAAGAAAAATTAAAAAAAAGGAGGAAACGCATGGACAGGTATGTATGCACGATTTGCGGTTATGTGTACGATCCGGAGCAGGGTGACCCGGACAATGGAGTGGCTCCCGGAACCAAATGGGAAGATGTGCCTGATGACTGGGAATGCCCGGTGTGCGGCGCGCCCAAGGATGATTTCGAAAAGGAATAAAAGCAGGCTCAAGTTTTGAAAAATTTACAAGAATTCGATGCCCTTTTTAGGCAGAAATCCGACATTTCGTCTAAAAAGGGCATCCATTTTTTGGGATCGAAATTTGTTTCCCAACCAAAAAACCTCAAACGGCATGCAGGTTGCCTAAAAATGAATCATGTTTATCTTAAATCCTTCGGACGCTAGGGTTCACGAAAAAATAAGTTCATAATCTTAGGCGTTGGGGCGCCCGACTGACAAGGCGCGAAAACGCAGAAATATAAGGGAAATCGTTAACCTGAAAATTTAGACTGAGGAGTAAAATGGATCCGCAACAAATTTCGGAAGGTATTTTCAATGTCGGTGTTACAGACTGGAATATTAGGGATTTCCATGGATATTCCACCGAGCTTGGCACGACCTATAACGCGTTTCTAATTGTAGATCGGAAGACGGCTCTGGTGGATACCGTAAGGCAGGGCTTTTCCGACCAGTTGCTCGACAATATCTCCAGGGTGATCGATCCCAAAAAAATCGATTATGTGATCAGCAATCACACCGAAATGGACCACTCCGGGAGTCTGGCCCGGGTGATGCATCGCATCGGCGAAGACAAGCCTATCTATTGCTCGAAAATGGGCCACAAAAACTTGGCGCAGCATTTCCGGCAAAAGTGGAATTACAGGCCCGTCGCCAACGGGGAAGAACTGAGCCTGGGCCGCCGCACGCTGATGTTTCTGGAAACCCGCATGATCCACTGGCCGGACAGTATGTTTACCTATTTGAAGGATGACAAGATCTTATTTTCGAGCGACGGCTTTGGCCAGCATTACGCGGGGCCGGAAAAATATGATGATGAGGTCGGCGACAAGATCATGCAGCATGCCAAAAAGTACTTTGCCAATATTCTGCTGCTGTATTCGACCCACATCCAAAAGCTGCTGGACAATGTATTGAGTCTGGGCCTGGAATTCAAGATGATATGTCCGGATCACGGCATTATTTGGCGCAAAGATCCGGCCAAAATCGTTGATGCTTACGTGCAGTGGGTCCGCCAGGAACCCCGGCCGAGGGCCGTGGTGGTATACGATACCATGTGGCACAGTACGGAGAAAATGGCCGAAAACATTGTAGCAGGCATCAACCGGGAAGGGATACCGGCGATGCCGCTGCATTTGAGAAAATGGCACCGCAGTGAGGTAATGACGAAAGTTTTTGACGCCCGCGCGGTCGTGGTCGGGTCGCCGACATTGAACAACCAGCTGTTCCCCTCCCTGGCGGACTTTCTCACCTACATGAAAGGGTTAAAGCCGTTGAACAAAATTGGGGCGGCCTTTGGTTCCTATGGCTGGAGCGGTGAGGCCGTTAAAATGATCAACAACGAGCTCGAGGCCATGAAGTTTGAAATCATCGATCCCGGGCTGAGAGTTCAATATGTACCGGACAAAGAAGCCCTGGCAAACTGCTTTGAACTGGGCCGTAAGATAGGTAAGGCCGTCAAAAATGAAAATACCGGTTGTTGAATTAAGTGACTGCAAAGTATGCGGTGTCTGTGTGGAAGCCTGTCCGGAGGTATTCCGATTAAATGAAGCCGGCTACATCGAAGTCATCGATTTGGCAGGCTATCCGGAAAAAGATGTCAATGAAGCCATTAAACACTGCCCGGCCGATTGCATCTCCTGGCTTGATGAATTAAAGGCAGAAGATACCAAGCTAAAATCATAAGGGAATGCAAAACCAGAAATTAGGCGGTCGCAAGATCAAGAAAATGATTCAGCAGTTGCTGCTGGCCGAAGATTTTAAAGAGGGGATTGATGCGATTTGCCAATTGCCTCCCAGGCAGGCTGTCAATCCGCTCTTTTCCTTTTTGTGCAGCCCGGACGAACGGTTGAAATGGCGCGCGGTAACGGCAATGGGCAGGGTTGTCTCCGATCTGGCCGCAATCGATTTTGAATCAGCCAGGGTCATCATGCGACGCTTTATCTGGCAATTGAACGACGAATCCGGCGGGATCGGATGGGGCTGCCCGGAGTCGATGGCTGAGGCGATGGCCCAAAATGAAAGACTGGCCGAGGAATACGGGTCCTTGCTGATATCCTATATCCAGCCCGCCGGTAATTTCCTGGAACATGAAATCCTGCAGCGGGGCGTCATCTGGGCAATCGGCCGATTGGCCCACAGCCGTCCCGAGTACGTCCGGTGGGCGGCGGCGTTCCTTCGGCCCTATATGGCCTCCGCGGACCCCATTCTCAGGGGCCTGGCGGTCTGGGCCGCAGCTCCCATCGCCGGCCGGGAATTGATTCCAGGACTCAAGCAGCTTATCCATGACCGCGGCGAACTCAGCCTATACTGCAATGGAGATACGGCTCGTTATTCGGTGGGACGACTGGCCGCCACGGCATTAACGGCTGCCGAACAGCGCAGGCTTAACTCTGTAAATGACCTGTGATTAAGGCAGTAAAGAATCCTGGCCCAGCTTCCTGCCCGTAGGCCAACAGCCCGGAGGGAGGGGTGCTCGTCACCGTCAGATAATCCATGGAATAATGGAATACTGGCCTCCGGCTCGGAGAGCCTACGGATCGGAGAGAAAAATGGAATGGACGCCGGAAGCAGATGATGCCGTAAAAAAAGTGCCTTTTTTTGTGCGCAAGCGCGTCAGGGAACGGGTTGAAAAGGAGGCCCGTGAGGCCGGTAAAGCGGTGGTCTCACTGGCCGATGTCAAGGCCACCCAGGCGCGTTATCTGAAGGGTATGGGTTCGGAAGTTAAAGGCTATCAGGTTGAGACTTGTTTTGGACCCGGCGGATGTCCCAACCGGGCGGTCCCCAGTGATCATCTGCTGGAGCAAATTGAAAGTCTTATCGCCAAAGAAGATATCCGCGGGTTTCTCAAAGACCGTGTAAAAGGAGAGCTGAAGTTTCATCACGAATTCCGGCTGACGCTGGCCGACTGCCCCAACGCCTGCTCCCAGCCCCAGATTAGAGATATCGGCATCATCGGTGCCTGCTCGCCGGAATTAACCGCCGAACCCTGCTCCCGGTGTGAAACCTGCGTTGAGGCCTGCCGGGAAGATGCGATCAGCCTGGACAGTGAAGCCGAATGTCCACAAATCGATTACACCCGATGTCTGAACTGCGGCAAATGCATGCAGGTTTGTCCCACCGGAACGATTGCTGAAGGCACCAAAGGTTTCAGGGTGCAGCTGGGGGGCAAGCTGGGCCGCCATCCCCAGCTGGCGCGGGAACTGCCGGGTATTTACAGCGAGCAAACGGTAGTCGAAATCGTGAGAGACTGCATTCGACTCTACAAACAACGCAGCCGGCTCGGAGAACGTTTCGGTCAAATTCTGACCTCTGCCGATTTTGCCGAACTCGCCGAACGATTCCGCAGTTGATACGGAATTTCCTTGAATTTGACAGATTGATTTTCGATACTAATTATTAGGTGTATCTCGTGTGAAACTACATTTAGTTTCTTCCACGATCAGACTGGACGCTCGCGGCCAGAGGCGGCGCTTATATGAAACTTATAAGATCCGATACTATTTTTACGAAGGGTCTTACCGCTGAGCGCGTAGAGAGTGCGGAGATTAATTAAACTTTTCTTTCCCGGCGTTCTCCCACCGGGGCGTAGGCCCTATGGGCCGGAGGCTGCGAGTTCAGCGGTGAACTACTGTGTTTCCTTTTCGATCGGATCGGCCGCTTTTCAGGCCGGCGGCTGGACTGAAACAGAAAACGGTATTTCACAACCAGAAAGGAAGGTAACTATGGCAAAAGAAACCTTGTCAATTCCAAATATTTCCTGCGGCCATTGTGTCATGGCCATCAAAAATGAATTGAAGGAAATGAAAGGTGTTAAATCGGTGGAAGGCAGCAGCGAGTCCAAGACCGTTGACATCGAATGGGATGCGCCGGCCACCCTGGAAAAGATCAAATCAACGCTGAAAGAAATCAATTACCCGCCGGCCTAGCCGGCCTAGTTCCGAACTTTGAGAAATCGTACGATTTCAGCTGATTTTAACGATGGCAGAGCAAAAATTTACATTGCCGATAACCGGCATGACCTGCGCCAATTGCGCCGCCAACATAGAACGGGCGGTCAAGAAACTTGATGGCGTGGCGGATGCCAGCGTCAATTTCGCCGCCGAAAATGCAGCGGTCTCCCTTGACCCGCACGAGGTGCAGCTGCAGGACGTGGTGGAAAAAATCACTAAATCCGGTTACGGGGTCACGACCGCCAAAATCGAAATGCCGGTCACCGGTATGACCTGCGCCAATTGCGCCGCCAATATCGAACGGACCTTGAACAAGAAAGTCTCCGGGGTGCTGAACGCCGCGGTGAACTTTGCCTCGGAGCGGGTGTTGGTGGAGTATATCCCCGGTATCGTCGATGTCGAAGACATCGTCGGCGCCATTGAAAAAGCCGGTTACGGTGCCATTCCCCCCGAGGAAGGCCAGGACGCAGAAGACGTCGAACAAAAGGCGCGTGCGGCCGAAATCAAAAACCAAACCCGCAAGTTCGCGGTGGGGGTTTTGTTTGCCCTGCCGCTTTTTGTTTTCAGCATGGGCCGTGATTTCGGTCTCATCGGGCCCTGGAGCCATGCCGCCTGGGTCAACTGGTTTTTCTGGGCCTTGGCCACACCGGTCCAATTTTACACCGGTTGGGACTACTATGAGGGTGGTCTGAAAAGTCTTAAAAGCAAAAGTGCCAATATGGATGTGCTGGTGGCCATGGGGTCGTCGGTGGCCTATTTTTATTCTGTGGCTGTTTTGCTCTTGCCTTTCCTGGGCGACCAACAAGTCTTGGGCGACCACGTTTATTTTGAAACTTCGGCGGTCATCATCACCCTGATCAAACTGGGCAAGATGCTCGAATCCCGCACCAAAGGCCGCACGGGCGGCGCCATCCGCAAGCTGATCGGTTTGCGACCCAAAACGGCTACTATCCTGCAAGACAACAGCGAAATAGAAATTCCGCTTACCCGGGTCAAGGTCGGTGACACGGTGATCGTACGCCCGGGTGAACGGATACCGGTGGACGGCATCGTGCTCGACGGCCGGTCGGCCGTCGATGAATCCATGCTCAGCGGGGAGCCGCTGCCGGTGGATAAACAGACCGGGGATATGGTGGTCGGCGGTACGATCAACGGCCAGGGTCTTTTGCGATTCAGTGCGACCCGGGTCGGCAAGGAAACCGCCCTGGCCCAGATTATCAAACTGGTTCAGGAAGCGCAGGGCAGCAAAGCGCCCATCCAGGCGCTGGCCGATAAAGTTGCGGCCGTATTTGTGCCGGGCATCATCGCCATTGCATTTGCGGTCTTTATTCTATGGTGGACCCTCACCGGTGATTTTGTTCCCGCCATGATCCGGCTGGTGGCGGTTCTGGTCATCGCCTGTCCCTGTGCCCTGGGGCTGGCCACCCCGACGGCCATTATGGCCGGCACCGGCAAGGGAGCTGAAAAAGGCATCCTGTTTAAAAGCAGCCAAGCCCTGGAAACTGCGACCAAACTCAATACGATTGTGCTGGATAAAACCGGCACCATCACCATGGGCAAACCAATGGTGGTGGACGTCATACCTGTCAAACCCCAGTGCGAAACCGCAGAGGCGCTTTTGAGATTGGCGGCTTCGGTTGAAAAAGGCTCCGAGCATCCGCTGGGCAAGGCCATTGTAAACGAGGCCAAAACCCGCAAGCTCGATCTTCTGGAAATACGGGATTTCACGGCGGCCGGCGGCTCCGGTGTCCAGGCCGGCGTGGCGGGCAAGACGGTGATGGTCGGAAAGCCGAAATGGTTTCAGGAATTGGGCACCGATCTCAGCACCGCCGCAGAACAGATCGAAACCCTCCAATCGGAGGGCAAAACCGTGATGGTGGTAGTAAAAGAAGATGCGCTGTACGGCCTGATATCCGTGTCCGACACGCTGAAACCGGAATCCAGGGACGCCATCCGGCAGCTCCACAAACAGCATCTTAAAGTTGTCATGCTGACCGGCGACAATCAGCAAACCGCTCAGAGCATCGCCTCCCAGGTCAATATTGATGAAGTTCTGGCTGAAGTGCGCCCGGAAGAAAAATCATCCAAAGTCAAAGAGCTGCAGCAAAATGGAGAGTTGGTCGGCATGGTCGGCGACGGCATCAATGATGCCCCGGCTCTGGCCCAGGCCGATGTAGGGCTGGCCATAGGTACCGGCACCGATGTGGCTATCGAAACCGCCGGCGTCATTCTTGCCAGCGGCAGCTTGATCGGGGTGCCCCGCGCCATCCAGCTCAGCCGCGCTACCATGCGGACGATCAAACAGAATCTTTTCTGGGCCTTTGGCTACAATGTCATTCTGATTCCGATTGCCGCCGGAATCCTTTACCCCTTTGAATCCCTGCCGATTATGCTGCGGCAGCTTCATCCCATCCTGGCCGCCCTGGCCATGGCCTTCAGCAGTATTTCCGTTGTGAGCAACAGCCTGCGACTGTACAGAACCAAGATCAAGTAGAGAATCCTGGCCCAGACGGCCAGGCACTCAATGTTGAAATAAAGTATTGCCAGCTCCAAGAACCTGCCGGACTTCTCTTTTTGGGTTTTTGTGATAAAAATGTCACGCTCGCGCCCTCCCTGGAATACTGGCGGGATTTCGCAGAACTGTTTACCCGGGCATTAAGCCGGACGCCTGAACTTGAGCTCTTGCGACATAAAGCGCACATCGCCGTTGACAAACATCAGCTCGCCCATTTTGCAAACTGTGCCCCGTTAATGCCGGGATCTGAATATATCAGCACAGAACTGTTAAAAGCGGTTTGGTCAAAATTAAATGCGGCATTTTCCCAAGCAATAAAAACCTATAACGGTACCGTTGCAGAATTTATCCGGACCTATAGTCCGGAAGTACATCTGGTGGCCCGGGTATTTTTTCATCTGGCTGAAATTAAAGATGAAAACTATCCCTTTGCGTTTCTGGCCACCTATTCCACCCGATTGAACCAACAGGGAAAATCAAAACACCTGCCCCTCAAATACGCCTTAAGAGAATATGAATCCGACAGGGACAAATTGCTGGAAAGGAACCTAAATAAAGAACGAATCAATTTTAGATTGATGAGCCGCCGGAAAAGTATCCGGAAGGGGATGAATATTAATGCACCTTTTGTGTAACCTTTAAATACCTATCGGCTCTCTACAGGCAATTCTCGGCGCGTCTTTTTAAATATTGCGAAAATTTCTAACTTATCAGTAAGTTAAATGAGGCAATCGATTTTCATACGATCAATATTTTTCGCCTCAATTCATAATCTTTTTAAATCTGTGCCATATTGGATTTGTCATGGCATTTTTGTTTGTCAATCTGTGTTGTCCGGCCTCTAAAAAAAAGTGGACAACGGCTCGATTAATGCGTAAATAAAGGAAAAAGCCAATGAAAGAAATTATTATCATGATGGCAATAGCGGGCATCTGGTTTTTGCTCCAGGCTTACATATTGCCGAAACTCGGAGTATCCACCTGACTGAAAGAATCTTGTCAGGTGACAAGCAAAAATGACCACCGCAAAGAATCCGAATCACGGGATAGTTAAAGATAATGATTTTGGTCTGATCCAGGCCATAAACTCCGGCCAGGTTGATAAGTTTAATGAACTCGTTAAGCGGTATGAACAGAGGCTTTACAACTTCAGCTTGCGGATGTGCGGCGATCACAGCGATGCCGAGGACATGGTCCAGGATACATTTCTAAATGTCTTCAAATACTTAAAAGATTTCCGCTATGAAACTAAATTTAAAAACTGGCTCTACAAAGTCGCGGCCAGCACCTGCATTAAAAAAAGGCGCAGATCTAAATTCGCACCGGAAAAGGAACTGTCTTTAGATGAATTCCGGCCGGGTGAAAAAGTCGAAGCTGTCGAAAAGGTGCCGGAGTGGGCGTTAATGCCTCTGGATAAGCTGCTCAATGAAGAGCTTTCCAGTGTCGTCCACCGGTCAATTTTATCCGTTCCTAAAAAATATCGTATGGTGATCGTTTTGCGGGATATTGAAGGCTTCAGCACGGCCGAAACCGCTCAAATTCTTAATCTGTCACCGGCGAATGTAAAAGTGAGGCTCCACCGGGCACGGCTTTATTTAAGGGATAAACTGAAAGGATATTTCGAAAATGAGCAATGACGACCATGATCGTAAACATTGCCTGGCGATGTTTGAAAAACTCTCTGAATACATCGACGGCGAACTGGATCATGCCACCTGTGAAAAAATTAAAAAACACGCTGAGGAATGTGTCGCCTGCTTTTCCTGCCTTGAAACTCTGAAAAGAACCGTAGCCCTGTGCAAAAATGTCGCTGAAAAACCGATCCCGCTGGAACTATCCAGAAAGCTGCAAGCAATAATCCAGCGTATGCCGAAGGCTACCACGTTGTAGGCGCTTAGAAGCTCCCATCTAACAACAGGTTGTATAATACGACTTGAGGTGTAACGTAACCCCAGTCGCCGACCGCAGAGCGCCAAGTTTGGTCGGGTTGGAAGCGATGCGAAGATACCAATGGCCTTTATGGAGTTTTAAACGAGCCTTCCGTTTGCATGAGTCACAGCCAGCAAGATATAAATTCCAAATTACAAGCACCAAATAACAAATAAATCCCAAATTACAATAATCAATGACCAAAACCCGCCAAACCAAGAAAATTTAGCTCTGGTTTTTTCGTATTTTACAACTTTCGCGCTTTCGTGATAGTAGATCGCCCATTTATCGAATTCGATCACCAAAACAGATTGAGTCCGGTTTGGAATTTTGTATTTTGGTCATTGGAATTTATTTGTGATTTGGAATTTGTGATTTTGATTTGCGCCAGCACCAGGGAGAGATCTGTTTTATATTTTCTGCCTCCTGAGATTTGACATGACATCCGCTTGGTTTTTCTAGAGTTTCATCTCAGGTGTCATCACCGGCGCCGTTTCAAACTCACCCGTGCAGCTCAACCGAAATTTTCCCCGCCTCCTCCCTGGTCAGTGACAGATGATACCCCCGCACTTTCACGTCAACCTTGTCATTGCAAGGCGCCAGGGACTCGACTTCGATAATACTCCCGGATGAAACGCCCATATCGTTTAATTGCTTACCGATTGCGCTGCGGCCGGTGATCTTGATGATCTTTCCCCTTTGCCCGGGATCCATGTCGTTTAAGGACACCGCCGCTTGCGATCCATTGCGCATATGTTGTTCTCTCTTTTTCAAATCTGCCAGGCAGGTAGAAATGTAGTTTGTACATTTAAGCGCGGTATCGCCATTTTCGCAATGGCGCCGAAACCCTTTCAACCATTCTTGGCCGCCCCGAGGACAGATTTCCATGAACTCCACGAAGTTTATAAGCCGGTTGAGTATCTTTTCAGATATGGCATGTTCAATTTTACAAGAAGCCTCTTCGGCCTCCGCGTCATCCAGCAGGAGGATTTTGACGAAGAAGTCCTTGAGCGTCTCGTGCCGCCGGACAACGTCAACCGCCACCGCCTGTCCCTCGGCGGTAAGGCTAATGATGTCGTAGGGGGCATAGTTCACATAACCCTTTTCCGAAAGGGTGCGCAGCGCACCTGTTACCGACGACTTGTTGACATTCAGCCGTTCGGCAATGTCCTTGGCCCGGGCGGCCTTCTTTTCAGCGGAGATGTGAAATATTGCCTCCAGATAGTCTTCCATGTTCGAACTGAGTGCTTCCCTGGCTGCCATACGATTAACCCTTTAATTGATTGATCATTGTACAAATTAGCCGCTTCGCCCCAATTGTGGAATGAGGCAGAAACGCATGTCTCAAAAACGACCCAATGCTCACATTAAGATGCAGGCTTTTCGAAATGTTTAATATGCTTTTGTCTCTCTTGCGGAAATTCACAAGCGGAAGCATCTACCGGACAAGAAGTGCAGCCGCAACCGCACTGATTGCCTTTTTTGTATTTTTTATAGTAGCTGCGCCCTAAAAAAGCAGCCGCCATACCGACAATGATTACCACAACTATAGTTTCCATCATTATTTCAACATCCTTGGAGTTTTTAAATCAGCCTGAAATTGAATTTCTAATCCTGACAAAAACACAATTCCTAAACCAATCCAGCACGATAACTCAACAAACGCTATAAACTCAATTAACACCGACGCCCAGAACCGAACCAACCTGATAAATCGAAACTGCCAGAACAAAAGCCAGCAGCGTGTTAAAAACAATTGCAAAAGCCCCCCATTTCCAGGACCCGGACTCCCTTGAAATACAAACCACCGACACGAAACAAGGGGAATAGAACATGGTAAATACAATTAAACTCAAAGCCACCAGCGGCGACCAGGCTGGATCTTTAGCCAGCGCCGCGGACAGGACCCCGCTTTCCTGTGGATCAACTTCCCCCATGGAATAGGCCGTGCCCAGGGTGGAGACCACCACTTCCTTGGCGGCGAATCCGCCCACCAGGGCGATATTGGTGCGCCAGTCGAATCCGGCCCAGCGGGAAACGTATTCCAGCGCTCTTCCAATGCGGCCGGCTATCGAATATCTCAAAGCGGTTTCGGCTTCCCGGTATTTAATACCGTTCAGCTGCCTTTTTAAAGTTACCGCTGCCCCGGATAGCTCGGTTGCGGCCCCGTTGTTTTCCAGCTCACGGACGGTTGCAGCCGGTGCGGTATTCAGCAGGGCCTGACGCTGGGTCTCGAACTGCTGTACTTTGGAATCCGGCAGTCCGGGAAAGGTCATCATGGCCCACAAAATGATCGAAAATCCCAATATGACCGTGCCGGCTTTTCTGACATATTGCCGGGTCCGCTCCCAGGTATGGATCGCCAACCCCTTGAATGTCGGCATTCGGTAGGGCGGCAGTTCCATCACAAAAGGGGTGGCCGCACCTTTTATCACCGTAACCCGCAGCAGTTTGGCCACCAGCAGGGCGCCGGCCCATGCGCCCAGGGTAATCACAAACATGATCAGCGCCTCATGCCTGGCAAAAAATGCGGCGATCAAAAGGGCAAATACCGGCAATTTGGCCCCGCAATTCATAAACGGTACGGTGAGCAGGGTCGCCAGCCGCTCCCGCGGTGATTTTAAGGTCCGGGTGGCCATAACACCGGGTACGGCACATCCCCCGGCAATGCCCCCGGACACGATAAAGGCCATCACCGAGCTGCCGTGCAGTCCAAATATTCGAAACACTCTGTCCAACATAAACGCCACCCGGGCCAGGTAGCCGGAATCCTCCAAAAAGGCAATGCCGAAGAACATAAACATAATCAGCGGAACAAAACCCAGAACCCCGCCCACGCCGTCGATAATGCCCGACACAATCAGAGACTTGAGAAGGCCGTCCGGTAAAATTGCGCCGACCCCGGCCCCGATCCAGCCGAAAATGGTCTCCAGCCATCCCACCGGCACTGCGCTGTAAGTGAAAACCACCTGATAGAGGCCGGCAATAATAGCCAGCATAATAAGGGGGCCGAGAAACCGGTTGGTTAAAACTTTGTCGATCCGATCCGAGCTGTATAAGCGGTTCGGATCATATTTTTGATAGATGACGCCCTGCTTCAGGATGGACTTGATGTAGCCGTAGCGCTGGTCGGCAATCATGGCCTCCGGGTAAGTATCCAGCGTCTCCAGCAGGTGATGAGACACTTTTTTTACCGTTGCCTGCAGTCTGGCAGCCAATTCCGGATTTGCCGACCGGCCCTTCTCCAGGATCTGCTCATCATTTTCCATGTATTTTAACGCGATCCAGCGTACCGGATAGGTGGCGGTAAGAAAGTTTTCGGCTTCGATCTCCTTTTCCATTTCGATCAGAGCGCGGTCCACGTCGTCGCCATAGGAAATCTTGAGAGGAACAAATTCCTTATTTTCCTGCACGATCCGGGCGGCGCTCTCCATCAATTCCTTTTTCCCCTGGCCGGAGCGCGCGATGGTAGGCACTACCGGCACGCCTAAAAGAGTGGATAATTTGCGGGCATTGATTTCGATACCCCGCTTGTGGGCCACATCGATCATGTTCAGGGCGATGCACACCGCAACGCCCATTTCAAGGAACTGCACGGCCAGGTAAAGATTGCGCTCCAGATTGGACGCATCCACGATGTTGATGACGACTTCCGGTTTCCGGTTGACCAGAAAATCCCTGGCAACCACTTCCTCCAGGGAATAAGCCGTAAGCGAGTAGGTACCGGGCAGATCAACAATGTGCAGCTGAAAATCCTTATTCGTGTACAGGCCTTCTTTTTTCTCGACCGTCACCCCCGGATAGTTGCCGACATGCTGCCGGGCACCGGTCAATTCATTGAAAAGGGTGGTTTTGCCGGAGTTCGGATTACCGGCCAGAGCAACCGTTGCCTGCATCATTCGTCGACCTCCACTTCAATAAAATCGGCTTCATTATTTCTCAAAGTCAGGGTGGCCCCCCGAACTCTCAATGCCACCGGGTCGTAGAGCGGAGCCCGGCCCCGGATCCTGATTTCCGTTCCCGGAACCAGCCCCATGTCCCGGAGACGCCGGCCCAGGTCGCCGCCCACTTTTACCGCAGCAATCGTGCCGGCTTGATCATCGCTCATATTGCGCAGGTTTATCCGCATTGCAGAATCTGCCTCCTTGCATTATTGCACCCCATATATTTCGATAGGTATCCGGGTTGCGACGTATTGTGTGTTTCAACCAATAATGTTAGGTATATCAAACTTTATACGTTGTCAATAAAATAATTAGGAGAGGTTGTCAGGCGGGATTTATTCCATACTCTTTTAATTTGAGCTGCAGGGTGCGGCGGCTGATGCCCAGAATGTCCGCGGCATGGGTGCGATTGCCGCCCGTTTCGTCCAATGTCCTCAAGATCATTTCTTTTTCCACTTCCTTCAAGGATCGGCCGGCTGAAAGATTCAGACTCGGCTCTTTGAGTTCCACATCGAGTTCTTTCAAATTTTCGGGAAATTCCAGGGGGGTGATCATTTCGCCCCGCGCCATGATAACCGCCCGCTCGACGACGTTTTCGAGCTCGCGGACATTACCCGACCAGTCATAGCGCATCAATAAATCCATGGCGCGCGGTGTAAAGCCTTTGATTACCCGTCTATTCTTTTCCGCAAAATGTTTTAGAAAAAAATCCGCCAGCAGCGGGATGTCCTCGCGGCGTTCCCTTAAAGGCGGAACCGCGATGGTAACCACGTTAATGCGATAATAGAGATCCTCCCGGAACCGGCCTTGCCGGATCTCTTCCTCCAGGTTTTTATTGGTGGCGGCGATCACGCGGGTGTCGACTTTGATTGTCTGGGTGCTGCCGATGGGTTCAAACTCACGTTCCTGAAGTACTCTGAGAATCTTCGCCTGGGTGGTAGGCGACATCTCTCCGATTTCATCCAACAGGATCGAACTGTTATGGGCCAGCTGAAAGCGCCCCTGTCTGCGCGCCGCGGCGCCGGTGAAGGCGCCTTTCTCATGGCCGAACAATTCGCTTTCCAGCAGCGTCTCGGGCAGGGCGGCACAATTGACTTTGATGAAAGGCCGCTGCGCCCGGGCGCTGTTCTGGTGAATCGCATTGGCTATCAACTCTTTGCCGGTGCCGCTTTCGCCGATAATCAGTACGCTTGCCTCCGTTGGGGCCACCAGAGCCATGGTTTCAAATAATTGTTTCATGGCGGGGCTGCGGCCGATAATGTTGGAAAAATCAAAGCGATCGTTCAGCTGCTCCTTGAGGTAAAGGTTCTCCTGTTCAAGCTTTTGAAACCGCAAGGCCTTGGCCACCAGAATTTTGAGCTCTTCAATGTCAAGCGGTTTGGTCAGATAATCGTAGGCGCCTGATTTGAGAGCGTCGATGGCCGTATTCACGGAGGCATAGGCCGTCATGATGATAATCGGAATCCCCGGGCTGATGTCCTTGATTTTCTGCAGCGCCTCGATTCCGCTGAGGCCCGGCATGCGGATGTCCATTAAAATCAGGTCATAAAATTTCTCTTCAACAGCCTGCACCGCCTGATTGCCGTCGGCTGCTTCCCTGATTTCATAGCCTTCGGTGGACAAAACCGCCGTTATCATTTGGCGATGGGCGGATTCATCATCCACCACGAGAATTTTTGGTTTCATGGCTCAATTATTCCAAGCTTTGAATAGGTCTGTTTATACACAGCGTCATAATTAATGCAGTATTCGCCTTTTTGTGGTTGGTTTATAGCCTACCGTACCGGGCCAAATAGAAAGAACGCTGTGTATGTATGCACAATGATTTAAGTCGTCATGTATAACTCTTCGTTTCTCAGGTCGCTTTGCGAGGTTGACGGTCGATATTGGTCGGTATGATCATGGTAAAGCGACAACCTTTAATGGTTCCGGCAGGCGGGCTTTCAACTTTTATCTCTCCCTGGTGGTTTTCCACGATTTTATGGACAATCGCCAGTCCCAGACCGGTGCCCTTTTCCCGCGTGGTAAAAAAAGGCTCGAAAATTTTTTCTTTCTGGTTCGGTGCAATGCCGCAGCCGTTGTCGGCGACCCATATATGGAGACACGATTTATCGGCGTTAAAGTCGGTACCTATTTCGATGCGGCCTCCCTGATCCACAGCTTGCAGCGCATTTAAAAGAAGATTGAGCAGCGCCTGGGTCATCTGGTTGGCATCCAGCGGAAGTAGGCTGACATCGGCAACTTGGGTTTCGATTTGAACATTGCGTGAATCCGCCTCGGCCTTCACCAGACGCACCGAATGTTCGATCAGCTCCGTCATATCCGTTGGCGCCAGCTCAGCCTCCATGGGTCGGGCAAAAGTCAGCAGATCGGTAACCACCCGGTTGATTCGATCGACTTCGGAAACCATGGTGGCGGCATACAGTTGTTCCTGAGGTTTATCCTTCAGGGCATGTCTCAGAAACTGGGCGAAACCGCGAATCGAACTTAATGGATTGCGGATCTCATGGGCGATGCCGGCCGCCAATTCCCCGATGGCGGCCAGTTTTTCCGAGCGTCTGACTTTTTCCTGCAACTTTTTTATTTCACTTAAGTCGCGCAGCACGATCACCGCCCCCTGGCATGTGCCCGCATCATCCCGGATCGGGGTAGCACTCAACGCCAGGGGAATTACTTCACCGGTTTTTTTCCGGTGCTGAATTTCCTGATCCAGCACGGCCACATAATCCGTAATGGTGCGGCGAATACCGGAAGCGGTGAAATCAATAACAGAGCTTAAGTCTTGGCCTTTGGCCTCGGATTCCGGGAGATCGAGCAGATCGAGTGCCGGCTGGTTGTAGGAGGCTATTCTGCCCTCGGTATCGATGCTCAACAGGCCGTTGGCCATGCTGGCGATGACCTGCCGGGTGTAGTCCTTCGTCTGCTTGAGAGTCTTGTCGACCAGGTAGTAATTCTGGATAACGAAAATAAAAAAAAGGGCCCCCGACCCCAGCACCAGAATAATGGCGGCCATAATGAAGGCATGCAGGATATCGGCCCGCCGGGCCTGGGCCAGAGGTTCCATTTTCATACCCAGGACAATGGTATCACCGCTATGGGAATGCGGCGGCAGACGTGGTTCGAATAACATCTGCGGTTTTGCTGCCGCGTCATGGACGGTTCATACATGGGAGTAAAAAGTTTGGCGAGCTCATAAATCTGATGATTATCTCCGCGCCGCACGATGCGGGTGAGAATCTGATCCGCATCCTTTATTTTCGGGTTCCAATCGGCTGTTAAACCCTGTTTTGACGGATCCGAGTCATGGATGATTTTGCCGCTCCCGTCTACCAGATAAACGTAGGCAATGTCACTGTCTTTGGCGGTCTCCTGCAACAGGCTTCCCAGGGAGATTTCCTGCCACATCAGTGATTTCATCCCCGTTCGGGCACTGGCCTCGATCGAACGAATCAGTGCGTCCCCTTCGCGGTAAAGAAAATGCAAGGCCAGGGACTTTTCACGATCCAGATTGCGATATGTGGATATACTGATCAGGACAAGCAGGAGAAACACTACCGCCACAATGGAAAGCGCAGGCAAATACAACTTTTTAATCGGCAAGATTCGCATATGCACGTTATAAGTCGGACACGACACCAGGTAAAGGCGTCTACACCGGCAGGTCTATCCGATTTGATATCACCACGCCGTTGGAAAAGCAAACAGGATAGATGCTTTAAAATTCATTTGTATCACTTTCCGTCATGATTGTAATTGATCCGCTTGGCCTGCTCCTTCACAGTACAAAATTTATGCCATGATCAAGACGGTCTTTTCGGCCCCCTGGCCGTTTTCTTTAAAGCCTTTACCATGGCACTTTTTCCTGGTATTGTTTTTTCGTCGTTTTGCAATCCTATGAATCAGCAACGGGCGGATATGATACTGATAGAACAATCGACGAGTCGCCGGAATGCCGCTTAACTCCAACGCTTCAGCCTCTGAACCCGAGGGGGACCGACGCAGATTCCTGCTGAGACTTTCCTGGACCGGGTTAAGCCTTTTCCTGGCAACTTTTTTGGCCGCGGTAGTGAAATTTTTTTGGCCGCGGGTTTCCAGTCGGCCCGCCAGGTCATTTCAAGTGGGTTTCCCCGACGATTATCGGCCCGGCCAAGTGGTCTATCTTCCCGGCCGAAAACTCTTTATCGCTCGCGATGAAAAGGGTTTTTTTTGCCTTTCAGCCCGCTGTACCCACCTGGGTTGTTTGGTGGTCTGGAACAGGGATCACCACATGTTCTTATGCCCCTGCCATGGGGGGAAATACGACGCCGAAGGGCGCAATGTGGAAGGCCCTCCACCCCGTCCGCTGGATCTATTTGGCCTCAGACTTGATGAAAATGGATTTCTCGTGGTGGATGAGGATACGGTTATCAAACGGGGAAAAGGTCCTGTGCCCCGTTTTCAACCTTTAGCGACTTAAACCTCAGTGATACTGCTTGAGCTGTTGATACGAATAAAGGTTTGCCGAAGATGACCGGAAAGCTGCCCCCGAAATTTAAGCGTAAAATATTCAGATCCGGCCTGCCCCGCACTCCGGCAGAGGAGTTGCAAGCGGTGCGCCGGACGGTTTTCCTGCACCTGCATCCGACCCGGATATCTGCCGACAGGATGAAGATCAGCTTTACCTGGTGCCTCGGAGGAATAAGCTTACTGCTGTTTCTGGTGACGGTCTTCACCGGAGCGCTTTTGATGATCTATTACCGGCCGACGCTGGAAAATGCCTATGCCGATATATTGGATCTGCGTTATACCGTTTTTCTAGGGGAATTTCTGCGCAACGTTCATCGTTGGGCCGGGCATGGCATCGTGATCACCGTAGTGCTGCATATGCTGCGCGTTTTTTACACAGGCTCCTATAAGCCGCCGCGGGAATTCAACTGGATTGTGGGCGTTTGCCTGCTCCTGGCTGTACTCGCCTTTGCTTTTACGGGCTATCTGCTGCCTTGGGATCAGATCTCATACTGGGGGACCCGGGTAGGCACCCAACTGCTGCATTCGATCCCCTTCCTTGGGGCTGACGGCCCCTTCGGCGGGGAGCTGGGACTCAGCTATCATCATGATATAAGCGTCTTGCTGTTGGGAGATTCAGATCTCGGCCCCCGGGCCCTGATCCGATTTTACACGCTGCATGTTTTTATTTTACCGCTCCTAACAGGCATCTTTTTAATGGTACATTTCTGGCGCGTTCGCAAGGACGGTCAACTGGCAGCTCGGCTTTAAGGCCGGAGCCTTGCCCATCACCCGCGCAGCATGGAATAAGGCTTGCCGATATTGCTGAGGCTATCGATGATTCTCAAGGAGAACGATTGTCACAGGAACTACTCAAAAACAGGACCGAAGGGGTGAGCACGCAAGATTCTCCCCTCAAGTTGCCGGTCTACCCGGGTTTTGTATTCAAAGAATTTTTGGCGGCGCTTGCGTGTCTGCTGGTATTGGCCTGGCTGGGGCTGGTGATTAATGCTCCATTAGATGTGCCGGCAGACCCGGACTTTACGCCGAATCCCGCCAAGGCGCCCTGGTATTTTCTCGGTTTTCAGGAGATGCTTGGTTACTTTGATCCCTGGCTGGCCGGCGTGGTAATTCCGGTTATTATTATAGCGGGTCTGATTTTGGTTCCCCTGCTCGATACCGATCCACGAAATGAGGGGTATTATTCCTTCCGGCGTCGAATCTGGGCTGCTCTGCCGTTTACCGCCGGTCTGTTTTTTTTGGCTGCACTAACGGCAATGGCGGCCTGGTTCCGTGGAAGCAACTGGGACTGGTACTGGCCCTGGCAGGACTGGAGTATGGCCAGACCGGCGCGAGCGAACTTTCGCAGCCTGCCGAATTGGCTAGGCTGGTCGTCGATCGGCATCTATTACCTCATGGGAATGCTTTTACCCTTTGCCTTGTGGCGCAGCCGGTTCGAGAAATGGGGGCGGATTCGCTGCGCGGTCTACTTTTTTCTGGTTTTGACCATGGGGGCGGTTGTCATCAAGGTGTTGCTGCGCCTGCTTCTGAATGTAAGATATATCGTCCAAACACCATGGTTTAATATATGAATCATAGGACGCCGATTACATTACATGAATTTACCGCTAAGGGTTCACAAATAAATTAATTCACAGTTTTAGGCGCTGAGGCGCTCTTGCGGCAAGGCGCGAAAACGCAGGAATATCTGGATATTCCGAGCTTTCGCAACGCAGCCGCAAGAGATGCATCGGCGTATAAAATGTGAAGTCATTTTTGAGTGAGCCCTAAGCCTTCCTGTCTCGGTAAACCATGATGCAAGAGCCTTTGCAAAATAAAAATCCGGGTTTAAGCCGCCATCTGTATATCATATTTGCCCTGCTCGTTATATCTCTGCTGCTGACCTTGGGGTTAATTCTTCTCCGGGAGGCGAATCCTGAGTGGAAGCGCTATCAGAAGGCGTTTTTCCGCAAAGAGAGGCAACGCGTAACAAAGGCTTTGGCGGACGCCGACGAAACGCAGCGCAAAATGCTGCAGGAGCGTTTGCACTACCTCGACCAGCCCCATTACGCGATCAAGCAGATCGTTTTGGCAAACGGCGATCGCGTCGATCGGTGCATAACCTGCCACCTGGATTTAAAACAACTTGAAGAGAAGCATCCGCAAATAGAACGGTTCCCGTTCGCGGAGTACGGTTGCACGGTCTGCCACGGTGGTGTCGGGAGGGCAACCGAATTGTCCAGGGCGCATTCCACTTTGCGGATTCCCCGCCGGCCGCTGTATGAATATCTGAAAGTCCGGGCGGCCGGAACTTCGAGCCTTGATCTGTTCAATTACAGCGCCTCGGGAGAGCCGATCCCTTTCACCGGCTCACGCCTCTGCCTTCGCTGCCATCTGGGTTCCGATCCAAGACATGTGGCACGCTGGCGCAGGCTTAAATTTAAACCCCTGGACGAGGTGAGAAACAAATTGAAGGAGGTTCAAGGGCGCGGGATAAATTTAGCTGAGTCGCGCTGTCTAGGCTGTCACACGACAGGTTTCAATGAATCAACCGGACGCTACCTGGAGGACCGGGTTACCTGTGAAAGCTGTCATGGTCCGGGCGGGTTTTACGCCGAACTTATGGCCGGCGGCAGGGCACAGGAGGGCGCCGAGTTGGCCAGGGCCAATATCCTAAAAACCCGCGCCGACAGGGTATGCCTGAACTGCCATACACCCGACCGTCACAACGATTTCGAAGGGGAAGATCTGCCGTCCTCGGTAATCGCCGTCTACCTGGACGGAAAACCGGCGCCTGCCTTAGACGGCAAGGCCGTAGAGGATGCCTGGAACCTCGCCCTGGAAGCGAAGGTATCTACCTGGAAATTAAACGACGGTCCTCCAAAGCCGGGAGCAGAGGTCCTTATTCGCGCTGTTTACGACGATAATAACATTTATTTTGCTTTCCGCTGGCCTGATAAAACCCGCCAGGATCAGATGGGCCATTGGCTTTTTAAGGATAGGCGATGGCAGGTCGTCGTGGAGTGGCCCGACGCCCTTGCGCTTGATTGGCAGATCACCGAACAGGTGGAAGACTTCCGCCAGGGCGGCTGTGCTGTCTTATGCCACAGCACCGGCCGTTTCAGAGAATTCCCGCGGATGGCCACCCGGCAGGAGGGCGCCCTCGTGGACGAATGGTATTGGAATGCCTTTGCGGCCGAAAGGGCGGGACGTCCCGGCGACGGGTTTCTGGACAACAAGGTAATATTCGTGCCGCAAGGAACTTCCAGGCCCGCCTTTTTATGGGCGCCGCCTGCTATTTCTGCCGCCCATGCCAGCGATGCCTCAGGCCGGCGAATGCCGGAAACTGTAGGCGGAATTCCGCTCATGCTCAACGCAAAAGAGATTGAAGGAAGGCCGCCTATTCCCGAATTTTACATAGCGGACGGCCGACAGGTGCCCCTGCAGGCAACCGACAGCGGCACACCGGCGGAAAAAGATGTTCCGTTGTATGTTTCCGGCGTTCCCGAGGGAGGAGATTCAGCGGACATCAAAGGCAGGGCATCCTGGTCTGACGGATACTGGACCCTCGAGCTGGGTAGAGCGTTGCGTACTCCTTACGAACGGGATGCACGGCTTGATCAACCTGAAAAGACATATACCTTCGGACTGGCCGTTTGGGACGGGGCCACCGGAGATCAGCATCAGGTGGCGACTATCGTCAAGCTGCGTTTTGAGCCCAGGAAAGAGTAACCGATTACACTTCCGAACCACATTCCCTGCAGAATCTGTCGCCTTTATCGATCGGCTCACCGCAATTGCTGCAAAATCTCGATCCCGATCGCTGTTCAACCCGTGACTCGATGGCCTTGTGGATGTCGGGCGAACGACGGCGCGCGGCAATCTGCCAGATTAAGGCCCCAATGATGATGAAACCACCGACAACAATCGCCGCCAAAGCCCAGTTAAAGCCGAAGCCGGTGCCTGGGACGGCAGGTAATGCGGAGGGTTGCACACCGGTATTTGACGGCGGCAAGCTTGTCACCGACATTTGAGCGGTTGCCGTTTCGTAATCCACGTGCGCCGAGAATGGCTGCCCGGACGGAACGGCTCGCGCCGGGAATGTGTAATATTCAAATCCATCATCCCTCCTTACGACAGATGCCGGGCCGGGTCCGGCGGTAAAGGTGCCGGCTGATGTCGGCCGCTGTACCATTAATTGAAAATTATTAACGGTTACAGCAGCCAACCAGGTATAGTCAAAAGAGTGTCGGTTTTTATCGACCGTGTATGGGAAATAGTATTCCACCCTAAAACGCAAATCCGGTGTGGTGAACGTGAGCGTATCGGGAGTATCGGTACTCCAGGAAATATCATCCCTCATGTTGCCGTCCCGGCTTTCAATACGGGCAACCGCATTGAGCCGGGCGCCTTTGGGTAAAGGAAGGCTGACGGAGGCCGGAAGCCGGGTATCTCCCGGCAGCATGCCTGTCAGCAAAACCAGGACGGACGCCTGGTCATAGTCCGGCCATATTTCAATAGTAAGCGAGGCAATGACGGGCGCCGGGTCTTGGGCAAAGCCTGCGGACGCAGGCATCAGCCCGAATAAAATTAGCAATGTCAATAAGTGGCGTTTCATTTTATCCAAGATTACGCGCCGAATTTTCGGTCGATCTCATTTTGAATTTCCGCTGCGGTTGCTCCCTGAGCATGCATTCGAGACGCTAACTGCGCCTCATCCATACAGATATCTCATGTGGAGGCATGCGTATCGACATAACAGGTCAGCAGGTTTTTATGGCCGAAGTTTTCCCGGCATCGGCAATAACAATAGAGACGATCAAGCACCTCCGGTATCGCGCGAGCGATCTCGTAGGCATTCCTGACCTTGCCGGTAAACATTTGCGGTGACAGCGTCGGCCTGTCCTCCCGCAGGTTGATGTTTTTCGTCTTCAGTACTGTAACCTCAGAGGATTGGGTGGGTGGTTTTTCTCCCTGATATAGAAAATAAGCCCCGGCAAGAACCAGGACACCACCGGCTATCAGGGCGAGCAAGGGGTACTTAGACATCTTTTTTGACTCCCCTGCCGTTTGTTTTGGTTTGGTGGTACTTTTTTTCGGCATATGGATTTTCTTCTTTTTTGCCATATTAATTCTCCTTTTCAGGCGAGCGGTTATCTTTTAATGAATTTTTCAGGTATAAGGAAATTTTGCATGCTGTGGCGAGGTAGAAAAGGCAGCAATTTTGACCTTTTCAATTTGTTTTTCTTCCTGTAAAAGATGATGAACGCCGTTTGAAGTGAGCAGAAGTTAATTCGCATTGTGGACAAACGACCATCGCGAGCGCCTTGATGTAAATATTTTTTCGGAAGCCATGGAGCGTTTCGGCGGTTTTTTAATTCCGTACGGGTTTTTAACTCCATACGGATGGAAACATAATAATCTTACTCAATGATTTTCAGCCGGGGCTTCCGCCACCAGAAGGTTCAATCCATAAACCCCTTTAATCAGCACTTTTTCGCCTTCTGTGAAGGTTTTCCCCCGGGCAGTCGCACACCAGATCTCAGTAGCATATTGGATTTTGCCCTCTGGATCAATATTCCGTATCACCACTGCGGTTTTACCCAACATTGCCTCCCTACCGGTGCAAACCCTGCCGTGCAGCGCCTGGAAGATTTTGTAATATAGCAACAAGGAGACGGTACAGATGATTAGATATACCACCAAGGCAGTCTTAAAAGGGAAGAACCAAAAAACCGGCAACCCGAAAACCGGGAGAAAAAATATCAGGTGACACATCGTTAAAGCCTCCGTAGAAAGTTGTTTTCAACAGCAGATTGAATCCGAAACCGATGTTTTCTAAAGGATATTAATATCTACCGGAAATTCTCTGATCCAATTCGGCTTCGAGTTTGGAAAGCTCTTCAATTTTCTGATTGATCATTTCCTTGTCCGGCTTCCCGGCGCGATATAAATCCGACAGCTCCTGTCTTTTGGCCCGGATCTCTGCTCTAAGTCCTTCCGTTTCTTTTTGCTGGTCTTGATAGTTTGGGTTTTGTTGGTTCTGATAGTTTGGGTTCGTGGGTTGGGCTCCCCAAGGGTTTGAGAAATTTGAGCCATATCCCATCATGCCCTGCCCCTGTCCACCCATAGTCCCATAACCGCCTCCCATGGAACCACCCATGCCGCCGCCCATACCGCCGCCGGCAAAGCCGATTCCAGCGATCGCTGTAAGAATTGTCATTGATAGTATGACAATTAGATTTTTTCCTTTCATTTCGCGATTCTCCCATTAAAAATTCTTTAAGACACATTATCGATGGCCCGGACAACCAGTGTGATCGATTCGGAATTATCCGCTTTAATTGTCTAGTGGCATTTCATCGATTTTCCGCCGGAAGCCCTATCCAGTCTGGCCAAATAGCGCCCCCATATTCCCTTCTTTTTTGCCGGCGCCGAGCAGAGATATTTTTGCGGATTTTTCACAAAGGAATTCCGGCAGCCTTCAGCACAAAAATAGTAGGTGTCCCCGTCAATTTCCGCAGTGATGTCGGTTGTGCTCGGTACCACATCCATCCCGCAAACCGGATCGGTGACGGCTTTAACAGTATTTTTTGCGAATAAGTTCATTTTATTCCTCCTATCGTTTTTTCGTACGGCAGTCTTTATTAAAAGCAAATACTATGCCACATTGTGACTATATAAGATATACAGCCAATTTTATTGGAAATTTCATATTTATTTGATTTTTTCAATCTCTCCAATCATAAAATTCAGCGGTCAGGTGCAAAAAATTTTCGCACTTTTTTCAGCTAAATCGACAATGAGCAGGGATTTTTTGCCCCTCATTGGATTTTATCCCTGTCGAGCAGCTATTCTAAGAGAAATGATTTTTTCAGCCAGAAGGATACCGTTAAACCGAAAGCAAGAAACGCAGCCGCGAGAAACAGATAGCGAAAATCCGAGAACGAACCATTGGTGATGATACTATTTGGGGATTCAGCGCATGGTTTTCGCACCGGCTGCCATCTTTATCCGTATTTGCGCCCTGCCGAAATCCGCGATGGATGAATCCCTTCCCTCGGATTTACAATACGGGTGATAACCGGTGTGAGTTTACGGATGGCTGTCTTTCGCCCTGAAATCAACCTTGCGATGATAAACCCCAAAATCAGTCCGGCAAAACCGAATATAATTGCCGCACCGCTATCGCCGATCCCCAGCTGTTTGTGCAATCCGGCACCGCCGACAGCCCCGAGCAGAAAACATACTGTGGGCAGAATGTAAAGGAGTGCGGCGCTTTTGAGGACTGTCTTCGAACTTAGGCTGATCTCTACCGTATCACCCACGCCGGCGCCGGCCTGGTTTAAAACCCGGGTCTCCACCCTGGAGCAGTCCGCCAGGGAATGGCAAAACTGCGCTGATTCGCAATTGCTGCAGGCATCCCCTTTTTCGGTGACCACCATGGCCCAGCCGTCTTTGCTGATACTGGTGACCTGACCCTTTTTTTGTGACATTTTGCTTTTCCTTAGTTAAATTTAAAATAGTAATTTTAAAATAATCACTACTGATTGAAATTGCCATTTTTGTGCCAATAATTACCTATTGAGGCTATCCATTGAAAGCATTCAGCTTTATATTACCGCTGCTTTACTTCCTTAAATTCATATTCTCATTACAACCGGAATTCGGGTAATTGCTACCCAGGTATCCAGCCTGGGTGCTTAAAAATTGCGCACTTTTTTCAACGAAACGGAGAAGTATGGTGATTATCTACTCCGACGACCAGGCAAATCCTGAAATATTCCCTTTAATATCAGGCCAATAAATTTACTTTTGAAAGTTGAGAGAGCTTTGGCACAGCATTTGCTCAAGCATCAGAGCAAGAATGACTAAATCCGAAATTCAGATCGGGTGAGATAAAAAGGGAACGGTTTGAAGCCCAAAAAAGGAGAAACTACCATGAGTAAGAAGTTAATCACCGTTATTACAGCAATCGCTTTGGTTGGATTTGGAACCTTCGCATTTGCCCATTGGAACGGGGGATACGGATATCAGGGATGGATGCACGGCGGCTAGGAATGAATCAGGGATATTATGGGATGCATCAAGGATATTATGGCGATCAGGGGTATGGCTATCAGGGTAATTTAAATGAGGACCAAATCAAAGCACTGGAAAATGAACAGGACGCTTTCTTGAAAGCAACGGAAACAATTCGACAGGATCTTTATTCAAAACAACTCGCCCTTGAGAGTGAACTTGCCCAAAACGATCCGGACACCGCCAAGGCGACCGCCCTGCAGAACGAAATCTCCAAACTGGAGGGTCAGCTGGATCAAATACGCATCGATCACATGATCAAAATCAGAAAGATAGATCCCGACGCCGGCCGCGGATTTGCCGCAACGGGTCCCATGATGGGCTACGGCGGCCAATATCCGGGATCCTGCTGGCAGTAATCCGGTTTGAAACCGCTTCGCTGCCGCCTTCCTCCTCCAAAATGGGGTGGTTCGCCGAACCACCCCATTTATTTTCTTTATTGTCGTTTTAATCACCCTGGATAATTTTTTCTCACCCCAAACGAGTGCGGGCCTTGG